>NZ_CAMUES010000003.1 GCF_947087965.1 uncultured Mobiluncus sp. | reverse complement strand
GCCGCCTCGGCTTGCGCCTTCAACTCCTGAGCCTTCGCACCCGCCTCCTGCGCTTCACGCCCCAGGGCTTTGGCTTGGTTTCCCAGGCTGGTGGCGCGATTGCCCAGCTCAGTCGCTTTCGCACCCAGGGCTCGCGCCTGATCAGCCAGCGTCTGAGCCGGATCTCCGGCAGCTTTTGCCTCATCACCGAGCTTCTTGGCTTCATCCCCCTGATTCTCGGCCTGAGCCTGCATCTCATCCAGCTGACTGGCCAGCTTGGGCGCTTGCTCCAGCTCCGCGCGCAAATCAACCCCGGAAACATAGGCCATCACGGAATAGGCCGCGGTCTGTTGACTTTCCACCATGACTTGCCCAGTATGAGACTCAGAAGGGGTCGCCTGGGGTACATCAGAAATGAGCCGATTCCACAAGGGATTTCCAAACCCGGTAACCGCGCTCAGGGCGGTGGCGATAACCACCAAAATCCAAAATGCCAGAACTCGCCTCGGCCTGAGGGCCAGAAAACGAGCGAGCTTGACATACATATATCAAATGTACCCAGACCGCGTGGGAGTCGCACCCGGAATGGAACTCTGTTTTTGTCCGGTCACGAAACCGCTATGGTTGGATAAAACTCCGTCTATAGTCAATAATTGACCTCATGGTCCCTGGTTTCACGCAACGCCGCCCCCTGTGGGTTCCGGCACTATTCATGTTGGTTTTCGCTCTCGTTGGTATTGGTCCGGTCGCGCCCGCACAAGCCGGGACCAGCGACACCCCGCCAGGTTACCCACCAACCGAGGTTCACCGGCTTCTCCCGCCCACCCCTGCTGACCAACTCGACCGCGCGACACCCCTTGTGAACTCCCCAGAAAAGGGCTCCACCCAGGCCGGACAGATTCCTGACCCGCACCCCGCCACCGTCCAGATTGTTATCGGACCGGGTCCGGACGGAATGGCGTCCATGTGCTCCGGAGTTTGGGTCGCGCCCAACATGGTGCTGACCGCGGCTCACTGTTTTAAGAACTTGCCCCAAGGGCCGGCGCGGGTTTTTGCTGCTAACTCTCAAGTTCCCGGCAGTAAACCCCTAGCCACCGGCGTAACTTGGGACAGCACCACGCAAGGCGACGTGGCACTGATGGTTACCACCCCGGCGAATCACCCCATCGCCCCGGTCAGCGCGGCGGTGCAACCTCCCAGCACTCCCCTGCATATTTGCGGGCAAAACTACATCATTAAGGAATCCGCCACCATCGACGGCGTCTCCCAAATGATTGGCGGCAAAGCAAACTACTGCGCCAACGTCAACACTTTGGACGCCCACACTGCCCAGCGTTTCCAGATTCCCGCTGGTGGCAACATCCTGGCCACCGTGCCGATGGCGGTAGATAAAGGCGACTCCGGCGGGCCTCTGTACAATGCGGCTGGCGAAGTGGTCGGCATCACCAGCTCGAAATCCAATGCGTCCTTCACAAACAACAGCGAACAGCTGCTGTTTAACGCCGCCTCGCCGATTTCGCGTTTTGCCCCCTGGCTGATGAGTTTAGGGGTGCCGGTGCGCGGCACGAACAGCGGCACTTTGGAGTTCAAGCAGCTCCCGCCGCACATTACGCGGGTCAGTGGCGCCAACCGGATGGATACTTCCGGGATGATTGCCGACGCTTCACCCAACGTGGAAACGCTGATTCTCACCACCGGTTTGATTGCCGCTGACGGTTTGGCCGCAACGCAGCTGGCCGGGGTCACCAGCTCCGCGTTGGTGCTGTCGAATTCCCGCGACCACTTGGATCCCCAAGCCCTGAAAGCCCTAGATAAATTCGGGCTGCGTCGGGTCGTGCGCGTAGGCGGGACCGTGGGGCTGAGCGCTGCCGACCGGGCACTGATTCAGGCTAAAGGTCTGGAATTGGTGGAACTCATCGGCGCGGATCGTTTTGACACCGCCCGGATAGTCGCGCAATATCGCGATTCTCTGGGAGGCGCGCCCAGCGCGGTCTTGGTGGCTGACGGCATCAACTTCCCTGACGCCCTGGCTGCCGGAGCCGCGGCCGGAGCGCTGCAGGCCTCCCTGGTGCTGTCTAGCGGAAACACCCTCCCTCCTGCCACCCAAGGCTACCTGAACCCCCTTTTTACCAGCGCTAAGATCATCACGGTCGGCGGTCCGGCGCAGTCTGCTGTCGCTTCGGCCGGTATCAACGCGAGCGCGACCTACACCGGGGCGGATCGCTACGAAACCGCCCTCGGCCTCGCCACCAGCCTTGACCTGGGACGCGGCGTAAACGGCCTGGTGATGGTGTCGGGACGGAACTTCCCGGACGCCCTTTCCGCCGGAGCCTACACGGTCAAGCAAGGCGCGAAACTTGTGCTGGTGCCCCCAGCCGGGTCGAAACCCGCGTTTTTGCAGGGCTTGTGGGCCTCCGCCGGCTCCCACGGTGTCATCGTGGGCGGCGCCGGCGCGTTGCCCGACCAGGACGTGGCGTGGGCGTTGCAATAGCCGCCCGTTTGTCGTTCGCCGTTGGCTGTCGGCCGTTCGCGCCTGCGGCCCGAATCCCCGACTGTCGACATTAACTAAGATTGGAACCATGGTTTTCACTGCGACTTTGCTGGACTGGCTGAAAGACCCCGGCGCCCTGTTGGAACACCTCATCTCGGCTTACGGGGTGTGGATGGTGGCCATCGTCGCCCTCATCGTGTTCATCGAGTCAGGAGTGCTATTCCCGGTGCTTCCCGGAGATTCGATGCTGTTTGCGCTGGGGCTGCTGCAAGACCGCATGCCGGTGAACCTCGCCGTGATTCTGTTCGTGCTGATTGTGGCGGCAATCGCCGGAGCCCAGGTCGGCTACTGGTTCGGGCTGCTGTTTGGCGAACGGTTTTTCAAACCCGACGCGCGCGTGCTGAAAACCGAGTATTTGCAGACTGCCCAAGTGTTCTTTCGCAAGTGGGGTGGGCCGGCGGTAGTGTTGGGGCGTTTCGTTCCTTTCGTGCGCACTTTCGTGCCTATCGCGGCCGGAATCGGCCGTTACGGCTGGGCGCACTTCACCCTGTGGAATGTCATCGGCAGTATCGCCTGGACCGGCGTGTTCATCGTCGCCGGTATTTCGCTCGGGGGAGTGCCCTTTATCCGCAACAACGTGGAGCTCATCGCCGTCATCATCATCGCGGTTTCAGTCATTCCTATCGCGTTGGGGATTCTGAAAAAGGCTCTGAGTAAACCCTCGGATAGCCAGGAGACTGGGAAAAGTAACATACACTAGGGCCATGGTGAAATACCTCCAAGACCCCTTGAACCGGGCCATTTACGCAACGGATGCCTCAAACTATCGCATCGTGCCCGACCGGATCGCCCAACCGGAGAACCTAGACCAGCTGCGCGACACGATTTTGGAAGCCCTGTCCGCCGGCGTGCCCCTGACGATGCGCGGCCGGGGAACCTCATGTTCCGGAAACTCTATCGGGCCTGGCCTGGTCATTGATACGTCTCACCACTGCAACCGGATTCTGTCCCTCGACCCCTCCGCGCGCCAGATTACGGTGGAGCCGGGGGTGGTACTCGCCGATATTCAAAAGGCCGGAGCGCCCTTTGGTCTGCGATTTGGGCCTGACCCGTCCACCTGGACGCGGGCCACCGTTGGGGGTTCGATTGGCAACAACGCCTGCGGCCCGCACGCCCAAGCCTGGGGTCGCGTGGCAGACAATGTCATTTCGATGGACGTCATCGATGGTTTTGGGCGGGAATTTCGCGCCACTTCGGGCGAGGGCGCGCTGGATGTAGTGCCGGGTTTACAGCGTTTAGTTGACGAAAACCTGGCGTTGATTCGCACGGAATGTGGGCGTTTTCACCGGCAAGTTTCGGGCTATTCCCTGGAACACCTGCTGCCAGAAAACGGGCGCGACCTGGCCAAATTCTTGGTGGGCAGCGAGGGGACCCTGGTCAGCGTGCTGCGCGCCACGCTCCGTTTGGTGCCGGTGCCGACCGCGCCGGTGCTGGTGGTGCTGGGATACCCCGACATGATTGCCGCTGCTGCTGATGTGCCGCTGATTAACGACTTTTCGCCCCTCGCGGTGGAGGGCATGGATTCGCGTCTGGTTTACACTTTGGCCCACAAGCCGGGGGTTGGCGAACTGCCCGAACTGCCGGTGGGTAACGCTTGGCTGCTGGTAGAGATGGGCAGCGCCACCGCGGACCTGGAAACAACCCTGGCTCGGGCCCAGGACCTGGCCCAAGCCGCCAACACTCGCGCCACCCTAGTGCTGCCCCCCTCCACGCAAGCCACGAAACTTTGGCGGATTCGCGCTGATGGAGCCGGGCTGGGCGGGCGAACCCCCTTGAACCCGGACGGCAGTGGGAACGACCCGGCCTGGCCGGGCTGGGAGGACGCGGCGGTTCCACCTCAGAACCTAGCGGCATACCTGCGAGATTTCACTGAGTTGATGCGGGAAATGAACGTGGACGGAATGCTTTACGGGCATCTCGGGGACGGCTGCCTGCACGTGCGGTTGAACCTGCCATTGGGGGCGGAGGCTGGGCAAGGGCGTTCTCGGGAGTTCCTGGAGCGTGCCGCTGACCTGGTCGGTAAACATCACGGCTCGCTTTCGGGCGAGCACGGGGACGGCCGGGCCCGCTCCGAATTGTTGCCGCGAATGTATTCCCCCGCGCTGATTCGTTTATTTAAGCAGGTCAAAGCCCTGTTTGACCCACGGGGTTTGATGAATCCGGGGGTGCTGGTGGACCCCGATCCATTGGACGCGAACCTGCGGCTGGCGGGGGCTCGGACCATTCCGGCCCTGCCTGGTTCGGGCTTTACTTTTCCGAAAGACACGGACTTTACCGCGGCCGTGCATCGCTGCACCGGCGTTGGTAAATGTTTGGCAATGGACCAGGTCACCGGTGCTTGGATGTGTCCCAGCTACCTGGCTACCGGACAGGAACAGGACGCCACGCGCGGGCGCGCCCGGGTGCTGCAAGAAGTCACGAACGGCTCGCTCATTCGGGATTTTCGCGACCCGAACCTGTTACGCGCCCTAGATTTGTGTCTAGCGTGTAAGGCCTGCTCCGCGGCCTGCCCGACCGGGATTGACATGGCGGCGTACAAGTCGGAGTCGCTACATCGGGCCTATCGCCGGAGATTGCGGCCGCGTTCGCATTATCTGTTGGGTCGTCTGCCGGGCTGGCTGCGTTTGGCGCGCCGGATACCCGGCGGTGCGGGCCTGGCCAACAGCGTTTTCGGGGTCGCGTGGATTCGCCACCTGGTGTTTCGGATGTTCGGGCTGGATCCGCGCCGGCAGATGGCGCATTTTAACCCCGAGTCGTTCCGGACTTGGGCGAGGCGGCGCGGAGGAAACGCTGCGGAACCGGAAATTGGGGCGAACGGGCTCGTGAATACGCATATGAGGCAGACGCCGGAGGCTACGGGACAGGTCAATGTCGTTGCCTCGACGGCGATCGAGGACAGCCAGCCCACCAGCGAGGCTAAACCGTGGGTGGCGGTATGGGCGGATTCTTTCTCAGAAGGGATTGCCCCCGACGGTGCCAAGGCCGTGGTGGAGCTGCTGGAAACGGCGGGATACCAGGTTTATGTTCCGCCCCAAGCCTGCTGCGGGCTGACCTACGTGACGACCGGACAGCTGGACAAAGCCCGGCGCAACATGCGGCGCTTGTGCCAGATTCTGGGGCCGCTGGCGGTCAACGGGATTCCGATTGTCGGCGTGGAGCCGTCCTGTACCGCGACTCTGCGCGACGACCTGGAACGTTTACTGCCCGACGATCCGCGCGCCCAGGCGATTGCCCAGGCCACGCGTACTTTGGCCGAGCTGCTTAGCGACCCGGACACCGCGCCGAACCCGGACGTATGGAAGCTGCCGGATTTGCGCGGCGTGCAGGTTGTCGCCCAGCCGCATTGCCACCACTACAGCGTCCTGGGTTGGGAAACCGACCGCAAGTTGCTGGCGGCCACCGGAGCGGAAGTTGTGGAACTGGCGGGCTGCTGCGGAATGGCGGGCAATTTCGGCATGGAACGCGGTCACATTGAGGTGTCGAAACGGATTGCGGAACACGCTTTGCTGCCCGCCCTGCGCGAACACCCGAACGCGATTTTCCTAGCTGACGGCTTCAGTTGCCGCACCCAGGCAGAACAGCTGGCTGGCAGTCACGGGATTCACCTGGCGCGCCTGCTGCTGGGCCCCAGCTCCCGCGTCGAAGCCTAGCCCCCAGCGCGGTCCGCGCAGAATCAGCCAAAAGGCACCGGGAAAACACCCGGAGAATCCAGGAATGCTCGCTCCCAAAAATCGGGGGATACTCGCCGGGTTGCGCCTAAAGGTGGAGAATAGCCGGGTAGCTGCCAATAATGGCAGCTACCCGGCTATTCTCCCCTTATAAGACACGCACACCCCGAAACCCCGGTAACAAACAACCCCGAAATTCCCCGGATAACACGCAATAAAACCTATTTAAACGGCTCGGTGTGCCATATATGGCACACCGAGCCAAATTAATAGGATTAACGCGCGGGCCGGGATTGACTCAGGGAATGAAGCCTAGCGGTTGCGCTCGATTTCAGCATTGATTTCGGCTTGGGCTTCGGCCAGGGTCGGGCCCTCGATGAAGCCCAGGTGCCAGAACTCCCACCCGTCGACATCTTGGCCGAGCTCGCGAGCCGCCTCGCTGGGATCGTCAAATTCGCGGCCTTCCAGAACGACTACCCCGCGCTCAGCGAGGGTAGCGCTGACTTCGGCCGCGCTTCCGTCAAAGTTCACCAGGGCAATGAGCGGCGTATCTTCGCCGGTCACCTGGGCAATGACACTGAGTCCGGCTGCGTCACGGTTGAGCAGGTCGGTTCTGTCAGATTGGGCCGCGCCGGAATCCTCCGAATTTGCCGCATTTTCCGGGGAATGGGCAGCTTCCCAAGCCGCGGCATCACCAGCGTTTGCCAAGCTAGCTGACTCGGCGGGTTGCTCGGGTTGCGCCGGCTCGTTCCCGGCCTGTGCCTGTGCTTCCGCCGCCAGGGTCTGTTCACTAGCGGGAGCCCGGTGGGAATGATGAATCGTCTGGATTTCTCCGGTATCGGTGCCGGAAATGATGTCCGCGAAGGATGGTACATCAGTCTCGGCAACGCTACCGTGATGGGTGGTGAACAGCGACTCGACGGGTTCTTCGTCCTCTGCTGAAGCCAGCGGGGATACCCCGGAACCCCGGGCCGCTTCCATAATGGAATGGCGGGAGATTGAACCTGTTTGCAGTTCGGGTTCATCAACTGGATTCGGACGGTCCTCCGTAGTCTCAAGGGCGGGTGCTCCCGGCTCCGGCGCGGGTGCCGCTGGTTCTGAAACCGCCTCGACTGCGGGGGCTGCGGGCTCTACGTCTGGCACGGCCGTCCCGGAAACCGGACTGGTCGCCATCGGGGTCGCCAGGTCGGCAAAGCCTACTCTCGACACCTGGTCCGGACGGGAATCCACTTCGGATGCCATAAACTCCACGTTTTGCACATCCTCATCGGTAGCGGAAGTAATCGCGGGAATGCGAGCTCCCCGGCCCGCCAACAGATTCGTATCGTGGCTGAACAGCGAGGACGCGACCCGCTGCACGTCCAGGAAGCGGCGCCCGTTGGACATCTCGCGCACGCTGACATGATGGACTTCCAGCCCCGAAGGGGTCAAAGCATCCAAGGCGGGGCGCACATCCGGGTCAATCTCGGTGGCGACCAATATCAGGCGCGGTCCAGCCGCCAAGTTCGGGGGCATAGCATCGCGGAATTGCGTCCAACCGGAACGGAAAGCGCTGACCCCGCCGGGATAGGCGGCAGCCAAATCGTTCCATCCCAAGTTCGACACAGCTCCGAGCCGCGCCAAAGCCGCAATCAAACCTGTGGAATCCAGCCGATTCACCACTTCGACCAGCACGACCTGGCCGGAACCGTCCAAAGCGGTCAAACGCGGGGATTCTTGGGGATAACCGTTGGCCGTCCCATCCGCGCCAGGAACACCAGACCCCGGCGACGCCCCAGGTTGTGCAAATTCACCGGGCATCCCGGACACCGGCGTCACAGTCATATCGTTCCAAGTCACGGGAAAAAGCGGGCGAGCAATGACTTCGAGGACCTGACGGCGGATAGAATCCAGAATCTCCCCTTGGGCTTCCGGGCTTACGGGATGGCCAAACTGGGCCGGAATCAGGTGACCTTGGTCATACTCAAACAGCGACATCGCAACCTCAATCGTCGGGACTTTAGCGAGCCCAGCCTGCCAGGCTCAACTTCCCCTATCATCTCACGTTTTTACTCCTGTTACATACAGGCATGGGAAAGCATTTCAAAATGTCAAGAAATTATTAGCGCTGTCATCCAGCTAGACTGGCACAGCGCCGGGGATAGCGAGAAGGTTACAGCTCAGGTTTTTCGGGAAAAGCCGGGTCATCAGGGTTCGCTGCGGAGGCATCACCAGTGCGGGTGGCCGGTTCATCCGCACCAGCCCTGTTGTCACCAACCGGGGTGTCCGACAAGGCCGGGGCGTCACAAGTCCGGTCGGGCGAACCATCCGCAGGGGACGAAGCCGCCGCGCTGGCCTGTTGTCGGGAAAGCTCCTGGGATTCCATAACTTTCGCGGTGTCTTTCTTAGAGCCGCCGATATAGGACGCGGCCACCTGCGCGTGAACTGTCCCGGGGGCTCCACCGATACGGTCGTGACGGGTAGCCAGCTCCGGCATCGAATCGTGCCCGGTCAAGTACAGAACCACGGTGTTACAGAACGCAATAACCGGCACCACCAGCAATGCCCCGATGATTCCAGCCAGGAAGGTTCCTGCCGTCACTCCCAGCAGCACCGCCAGCGGGTGCAAGCTGACCGCGTTGGACATCAACATCGGTTGCAGCACGTTGGACTCAATCTGTTGCACCGCCAAAATCACAATCAGCATGATGACGGCCGCCATGAAACCTTTATCCAGCAGCAGAATCAGCACGGCGATAGCCCCGGTGGTGACCGCACCAACAATCGGGATAAAGGAACCTATGAAAATGAGCAAAGCCAGCGGGATAGTCATCGACCCCGCGCCCAGAATCGCCGCCCCGATGGAAATAAACACGGAGTCCACCAAAGCCACCAGCGCCTGCGCCCTGATGTAACCGTTCAAGGTGGTCCAGCCGCGAATGGCCGCCTCGTGAACCGGCTCGCGGGCGGGGACCGGCAGCATTCGAATCAGCCAGATCCAGATTTGGCGACCGTCCTTGAGGAAAAAGAACAGACAGAACAGCGAAATCAAGATGGTGGTGACCACGCTGGCGACCGAGGAAGTTACCGACAGCGCTGAGGACGCGATGGAGGAAGAATACTTGGTAGCAAAGGCGGTGATTTGAGCGGTCAGATCTTGCATATATTTATCGATTTGCGCCTGGTCCAAATCCAAGGGACCGTCACTCAGCCACGCCAGAGCCTTGTCGAAGCCACCCCCAGCTTTCGCCAGCAGGGCGGGCGCACCGTGAGCCAGCTGGGAGGTCGCAATCCAAATCATAGCCACAACCAGCCCTACGCCGACCAACAGGGAAATGACCGCGGATAACGTCTTGGGAACATGCCACTTTTGCAACCGGAAATGCATCGGCTCCAGCAGCAACGTCAACAACAGGGCAACCGCGAGGGGCACGAAAATGATGGAAACTTTCGTGATTCCGTACAGAATCAGCCCCAACGCCGCGATGATGACCAGGAAACGCCATGCCCAACTGGCCGCCACCCGAATCCGCCACGACACCGCATAAGCCGAGTTCGGGCCGTTTTCCACCTCGGGCGGAGCGGTCGGCTCCAGTCCGTCAAAGTTAGGAACTCGATTTTGCGTGTCCCGCCGGGAAATGACCTCGCGCCACCACCCGCGTCTAAACTCGGCTCCGGCGTTCAATAACGGTTTTTTCTCCATCGCACTTCCGTTTTCGGTTGTTTGTTGTTGTCAAAAGATGTCACAGTCTGGTTACTGCCTCACCGGGAACTTCGCGATATGGCAGGGCGGGCGCAAAGCCGGGGAAGGATAACCGCTCAGCGCACCATCCGGTTCAAGGCCAGTCCGTAGTTGACCTCGCGACCGGTCATCGCTCCGTCCGAGAGGAACCCAGCGCGGCGGTAAAACCGGTGGGCTCGCTTTTCCCCGGGATACCCCGAAGGCAGCCACAGCTGGGCTGGCTCCTGCGGGCCGACCACGTATTCCAACAAGCGCCGCCCCAAGCCTTGGCCCTGATATTCAGGCATTAGGTAGTGCATGGAAACTTCCCGTTCCCGGGCGGGCGGGGCAACATGCTCGTTGCGTACCGTCTGAACCGTCATGGCGATGCCGACCACCCGGCCGTGCTCGACCGCAACAGCGATACGGCGTCCTGCCGGATCCGAGGTCAACAGGTTGTGCCATTGACCAACCAGGGTCGGCTCGTCAAAGCGGGAGCGATATTTATCGTCGATAAATTCGCCGTAGTTAGCCAACCACATGCGGGCGTGTGCCACCCCCATGCCGGCGGCATCCTGAACCTCAGGCGGGCGAATGTTGACAGTCATTACTCTCAATTCCGTGAGTCGTTTTCTCTAAGTCTAGCTTCTGTGGCCGGACGAGGAGAATCCACCCGCGAGAAAACGCGAAACCGATTCGTGTCTGAGCCAGAAACTCCCGAAACTCCGGAAGTTCCGGGACACGAACCTAGTTATCGGACGCAAATAACGCGAAAATCCGCAGGAACTCAATGTAAAGCCAGACCAGGGTCACCATCAGGCCAAAAGCGGCAGTCCAGGCGGTTTCCTGGGGCGCCCCGTTATCAACCGCTTTGACGATGTAGTCAAAGTCCGTGACCAGAGATAACGCCGCTAAACCGATAGCGATGAGGCTGACGATAATCCACAGCGGGAAGCCGCCGATGGTCGGGGCGTTCGGGCCGTAGAAAGACCAGGCCGGGTTGATGAGGCTGACCGCCAGGTTGCCCAGGTAGAACACAAAAATCGAAAACATGCCGACCATGACGACTCGCATCAGGGTCGGGGAGTTGCGCACCACCTTGGTCTTAAACAGCACCAGCATCACCAGGGTGGTGACCAGGGTCGCCACGATTGCTTTCATCACCACGCCGTCATAAAGCGCGGCGAACAAGCTGGAGATGCCGCCCAACATGACACCTTCAAAAGCGGCATATCCCAGAATCAGGGCTGGAGAGGGACGGCTCTTAAACGAGTTCACCAGGCCCAACACCAAGGCCACAATCATCGAGCCGAACGCCACGCTCATGCCCAAACCCGGATTGGCTGCGGTCAACGCCCAGGCCCCCGCTCCGAAAAGTAGGAGGGTCCCGAAAGTCAGCACTGTCTTAATCAAAACATCGTCCAGAGTGACGGGACGGCTGCCAGAGACCGTGCCGTACTGTTCCTGGCTCTGCGGGGTGGGGAACTGCTGGGATTGTTCCGGTGCGTAGCTCACTTGGGGAGCATTGCCGGGATAGGTCTGGGTGGCCCCGCCACCGACCTGGTAACCGGGCATAGTCGGGTAACCTCCCGGAGTGCGCTCGGTAAAAACTTTGTTGCGTGTAAACACTGGGTTGCTCATGTCGCTCCTTATTGTCTCAACGGTTTAATCGTAGCGGATTTCCCCATTACTGCCACGGCACAGTCCTCCTGCTACGGGGTGATTTTCTCAGGGCGCAGCCCTGTCACGGAGCCGGGAAAAACCAGCTGTGTCACAATAGGTTGGTGACTAAAAGCCAGGAACCCCGCAAGCCCGGCGGTAACACCGACCCCGCTCGGCGTCAAACCCTGCGCGGAGTCGTGTCGAACGTGTTGCTGCTGGTCACGTTCATTGTGCTGTTCGGGGTCGGCATTTTGGTGGTGGTCCAAGCGGGTTTCCTGGAACCACAGGAAAATCTGGCTGCCCGCGGCATGATGGCGCTGGTCATCACCCTGCTGATGGTGGTGGCGGTGCTGTTGGCGCGCATCGTTCAGTTGGGACGAGACCGGGTGGACGAGTTGACGTTGCGCAACCGGCAGTTGGAGCTGGAGCGCGAGCAGTCCGAACAGATTGCGGTCGCTGACGAACGCGCTCGGATTGCCCGGGAAATGCACGATATTGTGGCCCACTCGCTGACGGTGCTGATTGCGATGAGTGACGGCGCCACCGCCGCGATTGACAAAAATCCCGAGCTCGCCAAGGAAGCCTTGCGCAATATGAGCGAAACCGGGCGGGCGGCGCTGGCGGATACGCGCCGCCTGGTGGGAGTGCTGCGCCAACCCACCGAAGTACCCCAGAACCTTGACCCGAACGCCCCCCAGGATGACCAAACATCCTCGCTAGAGGAAGTCCGCTTCACCCCTTCTCCAGATTTGGCGGAAATGGACGGACTTATCGCCCAGTTCCGGGCGGCCGGCCTGCCGATTACCTACCGTTACACCGGGGATGAGGTGCCGGCTGACGGTCCGCTGCAACTGACGATTTATCGGATTGTCCAAGAGTCTTTGACTAACATTTTGCGTCACGCACCCGCCTCCACCGCGGTTGAGGTCGATTTACAAGCGCGGGACAACGGCATTCGTATCGTCGTGTTTAACGCCACTTCCCTGGCGGGGATTAATCCCGGCGGCGGGAAGGGACTCATTGGAATGCGCGAGCGCGCTGCGGTCTATGACGGTCACGTGGAAGCTGGACCCACCCCCGGGGGATGGCGGGTCGAGGCGACTTTGCAGTGGCAGCCTGAAGCGCCGAAGTCCGAGGGCTGGGTTATGCCCGCGTAGACAACTTTTAAGCAACTTTTAGGGGACAATGTAAACGTGAGTGAAAACGAAAACGAAACTGGACAGTCCGCGCCCTCCACGCAGTCCACGCCCAGCGAAGCTATCAAAGTGCTGCTGGTCGACGACCAATCCCTAATCCGCATGGGTTTTCGGATGGTGCTGGAAGCGGCGGACGACATCACGGTAGTGGGCGAAGCGGCAGACGGCAAAACCGCGCTACAGATGGTCAAAGCGACCGCGCCGGACGTGGTACTGATGGACGTACGGATGCCCAATATGAATGGCATCGAGGCGACCTCGGAAATCATTGCCAGCAACCCGAACGTGAAAGTCCTCATCCTCACCACTTTTGACCTGGACGAATACGCTTTCGCCGCACTGCGGGCCGGGGCCAGCGGATTCCTGCTGAAAGACGCCAAACCCGAGGAACTCATCGGCGCAATCCGCAATGTCGCCCACGGGGATGCCACGATTTCCCCGCGCGTGACGAAACGGATGCTGGATATGTTTGCCCCGCAGCTACCCGGTGACCAGGACGGCGACACGGAGACAAATCTGGTCGACCAAGCCCTGCTGGAAAGCCTCACCGACCGGGAAACCGAAGTCCTCACCCTTATCGCCCAGGGGCTGACCAATCAGGAAATTGCCACGCAACTGTTTATCTCGATGACCACGGTGAAAACCCACGTGGGCAATATCCTGAACAAGATTGGCGCCCGCGACCGAGTGCAAGCCGTCATTTTTGCCTACGAAAACGGCCTCGTTTCCGCATAAATTCCGCCGAACTGGCGAAAAAACTGTACCCCCGGTCGGATTCGAACCGACACTGAACTGATTTTAAGTCAGCTGCCTCTACCATTGGGCTACGGGGGCGCACACATTTTTCAGTCTGGTTAATCATCTATTCATTTGGGAATTTACTCAAATCGACCCTACACTTTGAATATGGACAAAGAAGTGCCAAGCAATGATAAAGAAAACGAAAATCTCGACAAGGGCCTCTTCGGTGAGCCGGATTTAGCCGGTCCGTCCCCGGAAGATTACGATGCCGCGGTTCGAGTTGGTGAAGAACGCCTTAGCGCTCAAGAGCGTTTCGCCCGGTTTGTTTCCGACGACATCGTCGGGGGCTTGATTTTGATTATCGCCGCCATTATCGCCCTGGTTTGCGCTAACACGCCTTTCCGCGAGGGTTATCAGGCGGTGGCACAGTTCGTGCCCGACCCCGGCTTGGCGCAGGCTGCCGCCGCTGACACCCTGTCGGTGCTGCAAAAACTGCACCTGTCCATGCCTATTGAAGAGTGGGCGCGTGACGGTATCCTGGCGATTTTCTTTTTCACGGTCGGGTTGGAGCTAAAGGAAGAGTTCACCCACGGCGCCCTGCACGATCCACGAACCGCGGCGATGCCGATTATCGCCGCCGCCTTTGGGATGGCCGGTCCCGCCCTGGTTTACGTGGCCGTCACCGCCATCACCGGCTCTGGAGCTTGGCACGGCTGGGCGATTCCGACCGCCACGGATATTGCTTTCGCGGTCGCGATTTTGCAGATTTTTGGCCGCGGCCTGCCCAACGGAGCCAGGACATTCCTGTTGACTCTGGCGGTAGCCGACGACTTGGGCGGGATTATCGTCATCGCCGTGTTCTATGGCTCTGATTTGAATCTCGCTTTCCTGTTGCCGATGGCGGCGTGTGCCGCCCTGTTCGGGTTCCTGTGTCACAAGCGGAAAGGCTACTGGTACTTCCTGATTCCTCTGGGGGTGTTGACCTGGTACTTTATGCTGGTTTCCGGTATTCACGCCACGATTGCCGGAGTGGTTTTGGGCATGGTGGTTCCTGCCGACAAACGCGACTGGGAAGTTCACAACCTGGTGGAACAGATGTCTATGAAAGTTAACCCGGTTTCGGCCGCGTTTGCGGTGCCGTTCTTTGCTTTCTTTGCTGCTGGCGTGGACATCGTGGATACCCCCGGAGGAGCGCTTAAGATGCTGACCAATCCCGTGGCCGTGGCCGTCATGCTGGCGTTGCCTTTCGGGAAGTTGCTGGGGATTTTCGGTTCTGTGTTCGTGATGGAAAAGTTCACTCCCCTGCACTTGGAAAAGGGCGTGACCATGGGTGATATGGTTCCGATTTCGCTGGTGGCGGGGATTGGTTTCACGGTGGCGCTGTTGATTTCGCACCTGTCTTTCCGTGGCGATGATTTGCTGACCCAAGCCGGTTCTATCGGCGTGGTCATGGGCACCGCGCTGTCCATCGTCCTGGGTGCTATCGCTCTGCAGCTGCGCTTGGCGTACCGCCGGTCGCATTCCCACGAGTGAGGTTTTTCCCGGTTTTCCGGGTGAAAGTTAACGATTTTCCGATTTTGCGAGGATTCAGTCAAGCGTCCCTGCCCACCCGGCTGACCCAGCGGACTGGGGAACGCGTGCCCCGCCCTTGTGCATCCACCCGACCCCGCGGACTTGGGAAAGAATATAACCCAAAAGAGTATGTCCGGCATCGAGCGCATCTGATATTTTCGAGGTGAGGAATCGGCGTTGGGTCGCTTCCCGGAAACCTAGAAAGGCAAACAAATGCGGAGTTTGCAAAAGAAAAGTTTGGTGGCGGGCATCGCAGCAATCACGTTGGTGGCGTTGAGCGGCTGCGAAATGGACGTCAAGCTGAAGGTTATTGATGAGAACACCATTGAGCCCTCGGTTATCGTGGCGATGAGTGAAGCCGAAAAGGACATGCTTTCCTCTATGAGCGACGGCGAGGAAGTGACCTGCCAAGATCTCGCGGATATGGAAAATGAAGACGAGGCCACGGTCAAAGATTTGAGTACCGGCGGGGACATGAAATGCGAGATTATTCTGCCACAGGAACAGAATCTCAATTCAAGCAAGAACCTGAAAAAAGAAGGCGATGACCTGGTTCTGTTCCTGCCCAAAGAGCAGATTTATGACTTGAAATCGGAACTGAACGATGCTGGGGATATGAGCGAGCTCGGTATGGATTCAATCACCATGAACCTGATTATCCAGATGCCCCACGGCATCAAAACAGCCACCGTGGACGGGCAACCCGTTGATTTCAAGGGAGACACTGTGACGCTGGACATGACCGACATCGTCAACGAGGTTAAGATTGTGTCCTCGCCCGGTATTCCTGGCGGAAATGCCGGCGAGAAGGCTGATTCCGAGTACGACCCGGATACTGACCTCACCGAAGCCGGGAAATCTGTGGCGGCGGGAATGGGCATGCTACTCCTGGGGATTGCCTTTGTGGGGATTCTGATAATTGCCGGCATCGTCATTCTCATTGTGGTGCTGGCAAAAAAGGGCAAGGCAAAGACTATTCCGGCTAACCAATTCGGCCAGCCGATGAACTACGGGCAACCGGGGCAACCTGGACAACCGGGAGTTGGACAGCCAGTTCAGCCAGGGCAGCCCCAGTTTGGGCAACCCATGCAACCGGGGCAACCTGGACAACCCGGACAACCTGGGGTCGGACAGCCAGTTCAGCCAGGGCAGCCCCAGTTCGGACAGCCCGGTCAACCCGGGCAACCTCAGCCTTTCACTCAACCTGGTCAGCCGGGACAATCGGGACAGCCGGTTCAGTCCAACCCCTTTGCTCAGCCGGGAACCCCGAACCAGTCGATTCAACCAAATCAGCCTGACCAGACCCAGTTTGGTCAACCGCAGTCATTCGGGCCGAATACCCCTGACCAAGCTAATCCGTTCTCCGGACAAACCAACCCCACCCAGGATCCAAATCCGCAAAACTAGCCCCAACAAGCTGCGCGAGGTTTGAGATACCTGCCTGGGTTGTGCCTAAAGGTGGAGAATAGCCGGGTAGCTGCCATTATTGGCAGCTACCCGGCTATTCTCCCCTTATATTCCACGCGCGCCCCGATACCCGTCAAAAAACAGCCCCTAGATTCCCCTGCAACCTGTCTGTCTTACATGAACGACCGATTTCACTCCGATAAGTGCCGGCTCTACGCAACTAGAATCTTGCCTACCTGCAGGTTTAGAAAATCGGGAGTTGATGATGGCCCAGATTCTGGGTTGAAATCGGTCGTTAGTGCAACTACTCGGAAACTAAGGAATGCTACGTACCCGAGCGGCACCGAAATGAAGATTCAAACACCAGGATTCGGACAGGCGGGCGGGGCGAGGAGCGTTGGGGGCGACTCAGCGAGAGGCTGGTGAGCGTTTTGCGACAATAGTCGTGCAAAACGCGAGGGGGTACTCCCCCTGCCGCCTCTCGCGAGCGCCCCCGAGCGAGCGCCCCGCAGAACCGAGACACGCACCAAAGTCAAAAAACAGACCCGGAATTCAGGGAATCTGGGACAGGATAATCCCGTCGAGAATGTCGTTTTCCGAGGTCCGAACCGGGAATGTTCCACGTTGTTCACCGGCAGACACTGTCCCGGAATCGGAGTGACCAGCGCCGGAACCGGGAGCGGGGTGCGCTTCCAGCCAAGCAAGAATCCGCTCCCACACCAAGACTCCCCCGGCAATCTGGTGTACCCGCTGCGGATGCATGGGTCCCAACTGGGCTTTTTCCGCGTGCGGCATCCGAATCAAACGCCGGGCACGTTCCCGCAGCGCGCCGGAATCCAGCACGGCGCCGTTGATTTTGTCCGGCTCGTAACTGTCCAACCCCAACTCCAAAGCGGTCAAAGTCGTGACCGAACCGGCCACCCCGACTACCTCGCGGGCGCATTCCAACGGCACACTCGCGCTAGCTTGGGCAATCAGCGAATCTACAAACTGGCCAGCCTGGCTGATGGCGTCCTCGCTGGGGACTCCGCGCGTATCCTCGGCGGGCCGCAGGTAACGTTCGGTGACCCGCGTGGAACCCATATTCATCGACACCGCAGCCGTGACCTGGTCAAACTGGCCAGTATCGGGGTTAGCCTGACCGAACGCAAACTCGGTAGAACCTCCCCCGATGTCTACGGTCAGCGCCGGACTGGCAATGTCGCGATGCGCCGACAGCGTCCCGGTAAATCCCAACGTGGCCTCGACTCGTCCCGAAATGACTTCCGGCGTCACGCCCAGCCGCGCCTCCACCCCAGCGCTAAACTGCGAAAAATTATCCGCGTCACGCGAAGCGGAAGTCGCCACCATCCGAATCCGCTGAACGCCTTCCCGGCGCACAAAACCGGCGTATTCCTCGACCGCCGCAAAAGTCCGTGCCAGCGCGGCTGGACTCAGATGTCCGGTCCGGTCCACCCCTTCACCCAAACCCACAATCCGATTCAGCCGCATCACGTCAACCATCGCCCCGGAACGGGAGTCAACCTCACTAATCAGCAAACGAATCGAGTGAGTTCCACAATCAATCGCCCCTAAACGCATTACTGATCCCCTTCCCCCGCAGTTTCGTCCAATCTCCACGCACAAGTCGCGGGCGTCCAACGGTGCGGATTGTCTGCGGGCAACTCCGCCAGCCGGTCCAACACCCAATCCCCGATGGGATTCACGCCCCGGCCCGCCGCCAAAGCATGTCCGAGCAGGGCGTGGAAACACTTGACCCGGCGGGGCATGCCTCCGGCCGACACGCCCGCGATTTCGGGGACTTCCCCGATTCCGGCAGCTTCGCCGGCCTGGGTGCGCTGGCGAATATAAAGTTCATGAGCGCGCCCATAAGCGGCCGCTATCTGCGGGTTTGCCTCCAGCAGGGCTTCTGCTTCGCGCATGACCCCGTTTGCCTCCAGGTGTGACACGGCCGCGACCGCCGCCGGGCAGGTCAGGTAATAAAACGTGGGGAACGGCTCGCCGCCGGGCAGGCGCGGGGCACTCACAATGACCGCGGGGTGACCAGCGGGGACACCACCCCCTTGGCCAGCAGGAAAATCGGTATGACGACCCACGGAATTATCACCCGGAGAACCCACGGGATTAGCAGCCTGGTGACCTGGGGAAATACCCCTCTGGCGGTCAGTAGAAATATCGCCAGAATGTCCGGCAGAACCGTTGTCCAGGTTTTCGCCGCAATCCCCGCACCTGGCGGCAACTCCCAGGACTCCCCGCGGGACGCGCCCCAGTTGAGCTGCAATAATGCGCAAATCTTCCGGGCTAGCGGGTGTAATCACAAGGGCTCCTTTGTCAGTTTACGGTTAGCGCTCAGTTATGGGTCGGGGCGTTAGAGGATTTCGGGGCTGATTCCGGGTTGGTTTTGCCGGGTGTCGAGGGCGGTTTAGTAGTTTTCTCCCCCGGAGCGGGGGTTGTCCCGTCCGCGCCCGGGGTCGTTTCCGGGGCGGGAGCGGCTCCCGCGACTTCCAACCCAACGACAATTTGGCGGAACCACGGCAAATCATTTGTATCTTTGTCGGTCCAACCGCTGGTCAGCTGCGGTTTTTTCGCGCCGGGAGGATCAACTACGACATAGGTAATCTCGCCGGGTTTCACGTATCCCAAACGTTCGCGGGCTTGGCGGGAAATATACTCGGGGTCTTGATAGCGTTTGATTTCCGCTTCCAGCTCGGCGTTTTGCGCTTTGACCTGCGCAATCTGGGCTGCCAGCGAGCGAGCCTGCTGCTGCTGATCCATCCAGGAACGCAGTGGTGAAAACACGACCAGGAATACGGCGAGGGCTACGGCCGCCAGCGTCAAAAGGCGGGCGATGCGCGTCGAGCCGGGAGCTTCCGCAGCGGGGGTGCGCGGCGTGGTCTTCGCTCGGGAAAAGGCCGAGTCCACTGGTTTCCCGGTTTTCCCCAGTTTTCCGGATTGCCCGGTTTTCCCGGGTTTTCGGGCAGAAGCGTTTGACGCAGCCGAGCCGTGCGGGGTCGGCTTATCCGCGCCGGCTGGCTGGCGCGGTTTCAAACTGGGACGCTTCACGTGGACATTATCCCAAAATTCTGCAGTTTTCCGTCACTGGACAGGCTTTTGCGCGTAATCTCGAGGACCGAACAGGGCCGAACCGACCCGCACACACGTCGAGCCCGCCGCGATGGCCAACTCGAAATCCCCGCTCATACCCATCGACAGTTCCCGACAATCCGCACCGCCGGGCAGCCCCGAAACCGTCTCTCGCAACCCCGCGAGCTGGGAAAACATCTCGAAAACGCCACGCTCGCCGACCTGATCAACGTGCGCCGCCACCGTCATCAAGCCGATGAGGTGCAGTCGGGGCTGGTCAATGACCAGCCGCGCCAGCTCCAGGGTTTCTTCGGGCGCAATCCCGTGTTTCGCGTCCTCACCGGAAGTGTTGACTTCAATCATGACTTCTAGGGTCCGTCCCGCCTGGTCAAGTAGCCGGTTCAGGGTTTGTGCCAGTTTCGCGGAATCTAAGGATTGCAGTTCCGCACCGTTTGCAACGATGAGTTTCGCTTTGTTGCGCTGGAGGTTGCCGATTTGGATCCAGCGGGGACTTGCCTCGTTCCCGTCAGCGCCCAAGCCCAGGTTCGCGCCGAGTTCCGCAGCTTTCGCGGCCAGTTCTTGGGGTTTGTTTTCCCCGAATTCGCTGACTCCCGCGGCGATAGCTTCGCGCAGGTCCGCAACCGGGTGGGTTTTGCTGACCGGAAGGATTCGGATTGACTTGCCATCGCGTCCCGCGGCCGCGGCCGCCGCGGCGACCCGCTGGGAGAGGGCTTGCAAACGCTGTGAGAATCCGGTCATAAGCCTAGTTTAGTCCGTCTGTTCAGCAGGGGTGGGGGCGGCTGTATCGGCGGGGTCGCGCCGATAGGTCATCGCCACCGCTACCGATACCAAAATTAGGCCGCCCACTTCTGGCCAGCTCGGAAACTGCCGCAGCATAATCACGCCTACCAGCAGGGACGTTACCGGCAGCAACGCGGAGAGCAGCGCGAAAATGGCGGCGGAGACATCACGCAGCACGACCAGTTCCAGAATGTTAGGCACAAAGGTGGAACACAGGCTCACCAGCAGGGCCAGACCGAAAACAGACCACGAGCTAAACGCGACGTGGATGTCGGGCCAGGCCAGAGGCAGCTGCAGGAACGAACCGAATACCAAGCCTACTGAGAGGGAATCGATGCCCCGACCCAAAACCGCAACTTTGCGACCCAAAACCATATAGGCGACCCACATTCCCCCGGTGACTAGGGCCCAGAACAAGCCCAACCGGTCGGTCGGATTGCTCATGTCCAGGCCCAGCCCGCCAATCATGACCACGCCGGAAAATGCCAACAGGACCGAGAACTTGCCCAGCCAGCCGGTGATGCCGATAGCCGCGAAAATAACCGGCCCCAGGAACTCCACGGAAACGGTGGTGCCCAAGGGAAGCCGCGCAATCGCCTCGTAAAAAGTCATATTCATACAAACCAGCGCGGTCCCGAACAGGCAGGACCAAACATAACCGCTGGGGGTGAGCGCCCGTTTCCCCCAAGGCCGGCGCCACGCCAGCATCAGTACGCCGGCAAATACAGCGCGCAGCCAAGCCACGGTCAGGGGCTCCATCAGGGCAAACAACGTTACCGCGAAACCGGCACCGACATTTTGAATGACGCCCTCGGTAAAGAAAATCAGGGGCGCAGGAACGGGTTTTCGCGCTTTTCCAGGCATCCTGCCATTGTAGACTGCACCGCACAAACCGTGAAAAAAACCTTGTCCGACCATTTTTCGTTACCGCGTGGGACTTTTTCCCAGTTCATGCCATTTTGTAAAATCGTATCAAGACCGTATGGCTCTGCCCTCCGCTCGCCCGCTGGCCGCGCATCAACCGTTGGTATTGAGTTGAACTTCCTTCGGGCGTGGAAACCGGCACCCTGGCGGCAAATATGAAAGAATGCAGAGAAAGGAGGCGAAACTTGGTCAATCAAACCGCTGCGGCATCACCGAGATTTTCCACCACGCTTTCTCCGGTCTCAAATCCTCTCATCAGCGTCCGCGGTCTGACTAAAATTTATGGTCAGGCCGATACGGAGCGCGCTGTCACAGCTTTGGATAACGTGGACGTTGATTTTCCCCGCGCCCAGTTCACCGCCATTATGGGGCCTTCCGGGTCCGGGAAATCCTCCCTGCTGCACATTTTGGCAGGGCTGGATTCGTTTCAATCCGGGACGGTCAAGGTTGCCGGACGTGACCTGTCTCAGCTGAACGCCACGGAGTTGACCCGGTTTCGCCGCGACAAAATCGGGTTTATTTTTCAGTCGTTTAACTTGGTGCCCACGTTGAACGTTGCGGAAAATATCGAGTTGTCAGCGATGGTGCGCCGCCATTCTCCGGATCGACGCCGGCTGAAAGCGCTGGTCAAAGAGCTGGATATGGAATCCCGGCTGGGCGCCTTCCCCTCCGAGCTGAGCGGAGGGCAACAGCAAAAGGTGGCTTGCGCGCGCGCGTTGCTGACCGCCCCGGAGGTCGTTTTCGCTGATGAGCCGACCGGAAACCTCGATTCGGCTTCATCAGCACAGGTTCTTTCGTTCCTGCGGGCGGCCGCGCGCGACTGGGAACAGTCAGTCATCATGGTCACCCACGAACCGGACGCCGCGAAATACGCAGACCGGGTACTGTTCCTGTTTGACGGCCAAATCGTTGGCCAACTGGAGAACCCGACCCGCGAAACCATCCTCGAAGCGGAGCAAAATCTCGGCGATGTGCGGCAAGCGCGGAAACGCGCGGGACAGCTGGGCGCGGCCCAGTCTCTGCGTGACGTTGATCCGGAGGCGTTGGAAAAGGATCTAACCGCCGTCATGAGTTTGCCAAAAATTGAAGAGGAAACCGACTCTGAACAGGTGGAATCGCCCACAGAGGAAGCCGCGATTTTGCCAGAATCGGCACCGGACACGCAGCCTTCCTCCATCTCCCCGTACTTACAAAGCGCGTTCCCAGTCGGGCATACCGTCCCCGAATCCAGCCCGACACCTGCCCCCGCGCCTCCTCCCCCGACGCGTCACCAACGCGATACTGCCCTCACTTTTGCAAACCTCGGCATCGCCGAGGCAAACCCCGAGCCGAACGAACTGGCAGATTCCCTGGCTCGTGGCGATTTCAAGTGGCCCAGTATGTCCGTGGCGCGCCCCGATTCCCCGGACGACACTAATGATTTATTGGGTAAACCGCTCGCTTCCGGCTTTGCCAGCTCTGAGGCGGGCTGGAACTCCGCTGCGGCGGGCGAACACAACGCCACCTTTGATTCCGTGATTGCCGGGTCCGCCGAGTCGGCTGACGACAGTCACGACACAGCTCAGGATTCTGACCCCACAGATTACGGTGATACCGGTTTCAATCCGTTCGATTTTACGGACAAGCCCGCGCCTACCGTTAGCGGTGCAGGGGACTCGGGGACACCCCCCTTGTCGCGCCGTCCGATTTTGGGCGGTTTCGCTGCAAAGAAGCCCTCACCAACGGCTTCGACACCGGTCCTTCCCCCGGATGTGGCCGCGCCGGTCGTGCCGCCGACCACGGACGCTTGGGCGGATAATCCTCCCACGTTGGTGCCCAGTTCGGCTTCGTCCCGGATTTTGTCCGAGGCGTTTACCCCCGAAACGGTCCCGGCGGAATCCGCCGAACCTGATTCGCTACACCCGCAGTTCCCTGAGTCACTTGCCGCGCAATCAAACACGGTGCCCTCGACCGAAGTCCCGGCTGCTGAGCCCGAACCGCAACCGGAATTTTTCGCCGAGCCAGAGCCCGAACTCGAGCCAGAACCAGAGCCGACCCGCGAAAGGCCGCGCCGGCCGCGCCGCCCCGCCGTCGACCCCCACTTGGCCGAAGCCGAAGGCAAGAACGAGCTGCTAGCCATGATTGAGCAGGCGGAAAAACTCTTGGCCGCTTCGGGCGCAGCCATCAACGACGCCACGGAAACCCTGCAGGAAACCGCCGCGCCGCACGACTCACGCCCTTCGGAATCAGCACTTGCAGCACGAACCCCTCGCGACACCGCGGCCTCGTCAACCCCTTACGGTGGAAACCCGAACTTGCCCAGCCGCGGGAAAACTCCCGACCAAGAACTGCTCATCGCCCGCGCAGACGCCATGTTAGCCCAGGCAGAAGCCCGTTCAGCGACTCTGCAAGACGATTTGCGAAACCTGGGACGCACCCCCGGCTCGGCAACCTCGGCGACCCCGGCTGTCCCCGTCACCGGCGCGGACCCAGCGGAAACCTTCCCTCCGAACTTGCGCACTCCTTCCTTGAAATACCCCTCTAAAGGCCGGTAAACGCCATGTGGAAACTCATTTGGCGCGAAATGACCCGCCGCGGCTCCCGCTTTTTACCTACCGTGTTTGCCGTAGTGCTGGGCGTAACGTTCCTGACCGCCACTTTGGGGATAACCGACCTGATGACTGACGCGGCCAAGTCCTCCGTGACGGCGGCGCTCTCCGGGGATCTCTATGCCGTGGCACCACCCGCGAAAGACGCCGCCACGCCAGACTTGGCGGCACGCGGCAGCGTCAGCGACGAACTTGTGCCAATTATCAAAGCGGCCGACGGGGTCGCCCACGCGGTCCCCCAATATGAAGGCCAGGCAGTCCTGCTGGACCAGGCGAAACACCCCGTCTCAATCGGGCTCACCCCGACCCTGGTGCGCGGCGCTTTTCCCTATCCTCCCGGACCGGAAGTCGCCTCGGGACGCCTGCCGCAAGGACCGAAAGAGGTCATGCTGGAACTCAGTACGGCCCGGCGTGCCGGACTGAAAACCGGCCAAACCGCCACCCTGATTTGGGGCAGCACCACCCACCGGCTGAAAGTCGTGGGCCTAGCCCAGTTCAAAGCCCCGCTCGGCACCGCCACCTTGGCTTTTGTGGACGGTAAGGACGCAAAAACCTGGTTTTCTCCCACCGGCAAAATCAAGCTCATCGGCATCCACGTGGCACCCGCGGCTGACCCGGACAATGTCAAGGAACGCGTCCAAGACGCGGTCGGTCCTGATGCTGTCATCCTGACGGGGGCCGCGCTGCGCGCCCAACAGTCCGCGGCGGTGGCTCGCACGGTCAGTCTGGTGAACCTGCTGGCCCTGGCGTTTGTGGCGCTGGCGCTGCTGGCGGGCGCTTTCCTGATTGCCAACACTTTTGGGATTCTGGTCGCCTCCCGCTATCGAATGCTCGGAATGCTGCGCACTGCCGGGTACACCCCGCACGCGCTGCGGATGCTGGTGGTTGGCGAAGCCCTGCTGATTGGGCTGATTGGATCCGTTTTGGGCGAAGGAGTGGGGCTGGCCCTGGTGGTGGGAATCCGCCAGGTTCTCACTGCACAAGGGTGGGTGTTCACTTCCGGTGTGCCGTTGGGGCTCTGGAGGGCCCTGGCGATAGTGGCGCTGGGGGTTTTCATTACCGTGGTGGCCTGTTTCATTCCGGCTTGGCGAGCCGGACGCATGACACCGCTGGATGCTTTGGCTGCCAGCGCTCCCGTCCCGGAAGGACGCCGGCGCGGAGTCACGATTTTCGGGCTGTTAGTCCTGGTCGTGGCCATTGGCCTCGGCGCGGTGGCATTACTGGAAGCGTCTGGCTCAGAAGTGGGGACGCAGGCGGCAGTGCTGGGCATGGCGGCAACACTGTTGGGATTGTCCGGTGTGCTGTGTCTGACCCCGGTCTTGCTGCGACCCTTCCTGTGGTTTTTTTCCGCCTTCTTTAGGCGCGGGCAGCGCTTACCGGCGCTGTTGGCGCTGCGCAACCTGCGCCGCTACCCGCGCCGCACCTCCCTGGGAGCCGCCGCCCTGGTCCTTGGCATAGCCATCGCCACCACCGGCGGAATCCTGGCTGATTCCGCCCGCAAGTCCCTGCAGTCCGGGGTGACCCAGGAAGTTCAATCTGACCTGGTCGTGGCCTCACTGCAGCCTTCCACGAACGTGGAGAAAGCCGTCGCGGCGCTGCGAAAAGTTGATAGGGTACGCTCCGCAGACGCCGGCATCTTTAGCGCCCCGATGCTGGTGCGCCTCGACCAGGATCCCACGCGGTCCCTTACCGTCGCCGGCATCACCGCGGACCAAGCCAAAAACTTGGTCTCCCTGCAGGTTAAGACTGGTGACGTAAAAGGCTTGGCGAACGGCCGAGCCCTGGTGAACGCCCGTGATGCCGCCCGGGAAGGGTGGAAAGTGGGGGATGCGATTACGGTGACGGGTCCCCGCGGGATTTATTCCACCAAAGTCGCCGGGATAGTGCATTCCACCCTGCTGGACGCGGCGATTTTCCTCGATCCGCAGTATCTGCGCCAGGCGGCAGCCCCTGAATCCCTCGCTTTCCAGTACATTTTCGTGAACCTAAAGAGCAAAAACGCCGCGGCCGCCCCGTCTGAAATCCGTGAGATTCAAAACCAGATACAGCACAGTCTGAATCAGTTCTATGTCTACCGGGCCTATACCCCGGTTGAGTTGTCTCACGCCCTGTCGCAACCCACCACGCAAGTGTTGTGGCTGATGTACGCGCTACTCGGGCTGTCCATCGTCATCGCCATTCTGGGGATTGTGAATACTTTGGCGCTGGCGATGATAGAACGGCGGCAAATTTTCGCCCTGCTGCGGGTTCTGGGGCTAACCCCGCGGGAAGTGCGGGCTTCGCTGCGTTGGGAAGCATTTTTCCTGGCATTGCTGGGTGCGGGGCTGGGATGGATTTCCGGACTGGTCATCGGAATGCTGTGGCGGTGGATGCTGCGTGACTTTGGGCTGAGCGCGTGGGGAATTCCGGTGCTGGGCCAGCTTGGTTTCATTGCAGCAGCTGTCATTTTGGCGGTTTTGGCGGCATCGTGGCCGGTTCGCAAGACTGTGCGGACCCCGGCGCTGATGGCGACTCTGGCTTCCTAAACGCAGTTTTTGTGAAAATAGTAAACTAGGTCTTAAGTGACGTCAACGAGGAGGCCCTGATGGCTATAGATGAACCGAAATTATCGCTGGGGGCGCTGTTTGCGCGATTTTCCACCCAGGTTTCTGACCTGTTCAGGGCTGAGGTCGCGTTGATGAAAGCCCAAGCCAAAGCAGCCGGGTCCCGGTTCGGTTTGGCAGCGGGATTGTTGGCCGGTGCCGGTGTGTTTGCCCTGTTCATGCTCGGTTATTTGATCAAAGCTATGTTCTATGGGTTTACGGCACTGACCGGTTTAGCTGCGTGGGGCGCTTTGCTCACCGCGGCGGTTTTGCTGGTACTGACGGTGATTTTGGCCCTGATTGGGCTATCCGCAGCAAAACGCGCTAAAGACAACATCCCCGAACCTCAAAAGCACGTCAAGAAGGACGTAGAAACCCTGAAGGCCGCCATCAAGCGCCCGGATTTAGGAGCGGAAAAATGAGCGAAAACGACGCGGAGAAAACAGAGTTTACCGGCAGCCCGGAGGAAATCGAGCGTCAGATTGAAGCCGCCCGCTCCGACATGGGTCAGACCGTAGACCAGCTGGTGAATCGGCTTCGTCCGGCCAATCAGGTCAAAGAAGCCAAGGCCAAAGCCCAGGATTTTGCACAGCTTGCCAAGTCGACCTTTACTGATGCGGTAGAGGGCGACGTGGATTCGCAAAAGAAACTGGGCATCGCGGCGGGGGTCGTGGCTGGCGTGTTGGTGCTGGCAAAGCTGCGCCGTCGCCACCGGTAAACAGATTTTTTGTCCCTATAGGGGGAGAATAGCCGGGTAGCTGCCAATAATGGCAGCAATCGGGCTATTCTCCCCCTATAGTCACGCTACCCACAGTAGCCCGGGCTTAAAACCGGTATTCACCGAGCATGGCTACAGTTCCTCCGGCGACCCCTTTAGTCCCCGAAATCTGGCGCTCACCTGCGGGAACACCGTCACTGACGCGTCCCATGATAAAAGCCTCCATGCCGGCTACCTGTGCCGCCATGATGGTGGCGGGCACGAAATCAGGATGCACGATAGCCGCCATACCCACGCCGAGGTTCCAGGTGTCCTCGGCACTGGTCACGTCCACCCCACCCAAATCCATCAGGTAGCGGAAAATCCCCGGCACTTGCCAAGTTGAACGATCCACGACCGCGTGCAGGCCGGCGGGAATAACCCGGCACAGATTCGCGGCTAAACCGCCTCCGGTCACGTGAGCAAACGCGTGAACCCGGTTTCCATCCAGCTCCCCGGCAAAATCACCAGCCTCACGGGCGGCGAGCCAGCCCGAATTCTCCAGTTCCAAACACAGCTGGGAATACAGTCGGGTCGGTTCCAGGCATGCCAGACCCACAGAATACTCAGCAGCTTCAGCAAACGGCGAGCCGCTGGTAGCCGTCACCCCGTAAGACTGGGGAATCGAGGAATGCCAATCCACCCCCGCATCAGCCACGATCCGGCGCACCAGGGAATACCCGTTGGAATGCAAACCGCTGGAAGCAAAACCCACCACCAGGTCTCCGGCACAAACCCGCTGGGGTCCGAGCAATCGAGGCGCATCCACGACCCCGGTCGCCGCCCCGGCCACATCAAAATCCTCGACTCCCAGCACTCCAGGATGTTCGGCCGTCTCGCCCGCCACCAGCGCGCAATCCACCGCCTGACAAGCCCGGGCGATGCCTTCGACCACGGCCGCAATCATCTGGGGGACGACCCGGCCACAGGCAATGTAATCGGTCATGAACAAGGGCCGCACCCCCGCCGGGGTGAGGTCGTCAACGACCATTCCCACCAGGTCTTGACCGATAGTGTCATAAATCCCCAGGGCTTTGGCCAGCTCAATCTTGGTGCCGACCCCGTCCGTAGACGTTGCCAACAGCGGGCGGCGCATGGCAGTCATCCCCGCGGCCGTGGCATCATAGAGGCCCGCAAACCCGCCGGTGCCGCCCAAAACTTCCGGCCCTTGGGTGGCTTGCACCGCAGTTTTCATCAGCTCCACCGCCCGGTCGCCAGCCTGGGTGTCCACTCCGGCGCGCGCGTAGGCGTTAGCCGAGCTGGCGGCACTTTCGGCCGGAATATCGGCCCGATGCTTGCCTGAAACTTCCCCGGAAAACCCGCCAGAATTCGCTTCTGAACTCAAGTCAGTATTCATGCCGGTCACTCCTTTCCCCCGCAGTAGGTCAATCCCAGCGGGAGAGCTCCCGCGGTCTCCAGGTCCGCCAAACGGGTGGGGTAACGCCCGGAGAAGCACGCGGTGCACAGCTCATTTTCGGGCTGGCCGGTAGCCTCGACCATGGACTCGTAAGACAGGTAGCCCAAGGTATCCGCCCCGATAGAACGGCAAATTTCGGGAATATCCATGCCGGTGGCGATGAGCTCGGCGCGGGTGGCGAAATCAATCCCGTAGTAGCACGGCCACATGACCGGCGGGCTGGAAATCCGCACGTGCACCTCGGCGGCGCCAGCCGCGCGCAGCATCTGGATGACGGCCCGTTGGGTGTTGCCCCGGACGATGGAATCATCGACCACAATCAGGCGTTTGCCTTCAATGACGGAACGCAGCGGGTTGAGTTTCAGGCGAATGCCCATCTGGCGCATGGCTTGGGTCGGCTGGATGAAAGTCCGGCCCACGTAGGCGTTTTTCACCAGGCCTTGCCCGAAGGGAATCCCGGATTCCTCGGCGTAGCCTATGGCGGCCGGCGTGCCGGAATCCGGAGTCGCCATGACCAGGTCGGCCTCGACCGGATGTTCGCGAGCCAGGGCGGCCCCCATCGAGCGGCGCGCGGCGGCGATGGAACGCTGCGCAATCGTGGTGTCCGGGCGGGCCAAGTACACGTATTCAAACACGCAGCCCGCGGGCCGAGCCGGGGCAAAAGTCTCAGAATGTACCCCGTTTTCGTTGATAGCAATTAGCTCGCCGGGCGCGATTTCACGCACGAAAGAGGCGCCAACGATGTCCAGCGCGGCGGTTTCGGAGGCGACCACCCACCCGTTTGACAGCCGTCCCATGACCAGGGGCCGAATCCCCTGCGGATCGCGCGCCGCGTACAGCGTAGTTTCGTCAATGAACGCCAGGGAATACGCACCGTCCAGCTTCGGCAGGATTTCCCGCATGACGCTCAGCAGCGGCGGCTCGCCCCCAATCGAAACGGCCTGGGTGGACACGGACTCAATGAGCTTCATCAGCAGCATCGTGTCTGACGAGGAATCCTGCAGGCCGTGAGCCTTTTGCTCTTTCACGTCAGCGACGGTTTGGGCAGCCGATTCCTCCATTTTTCGGGACGCAAAAGGGCGGGTGGCGGGTTTTCCGGTGGCGGGTGTTTCGGAGGCGTTCACAAGGCCGGTGCGGGCGGTTGCCGTGTCGGCGGCAGGTTTTCCGGCGGGGTCAACGGCGGCGGGTTTCCCGGCCGGTTTCCCTTCCGCGGGCAACAGCTCTTCCAGCAGACCCCGCGTGTTCACCAGGTTCCCGTTGTGCGCCATCGCGAGAGTGCCGAAAGCAGTGGGCCCCAGCGTGGGCTGGGCGTTTTGCCAAGAGGACATCCCGGCAGTCGAATAGCGAACGTGACCCAACGCGAGGTGACCTTGCAGGGAAGCCAAGTCCCGGTCTTTGAACACCTGAGAAACCAATCCCATGTCCTTGTAAACCAAAATCTTGGACCCGTCCGAAGCGGCGATACCAGCGGATTCCTGACCGCGATGCTGCAGGGCGTAAATGCCGAAATAGGTCAGGCGGGCCACGTCCTCGCCCGGTGCCCAGACACCAAAAACACCGCACTCATCGTGCGGTTTATCGTCAGAGTCGCATTGAGCCAAGTCAGCGGAACAGGTCATTGCAGCATTACCGAAGATGGGCAACCCCGGCTTCACGCGGCGTCCCCGCCATCATCCTGGTCATCATCAGCGTAATCAGCCCACTTGTCGTAATCGGGCTCAGCATATTTGGCGTAGGGATCATCGTCCCACGAATCCTCACCGGACTTACCTGATAGTTCCCGCTGCAGCGCCTCGAGATCCATTTCCGGACTCTCATATTTCAGTCGGCGTGCGACCTTTTGCTGCTTAGCTTTCTGGCGGCCACGGCCCATAGCCCGAGTCCCTCCTTGAAGTCACGATTAGTCAGCTTTTAGTCTATCCCCTGGCCTAAGATTATGCCACTTGTTTGACACCTTTCAGCTCGACTCCAGCGCTTAGTTCTGAGCAACTTTCCAATACTGCACACTGCCCCGCCAATTCGGCTCCACGTCTTTGACCTGCGGGGACCAGCCAATCAGGGACTTCGCGTGCCACAGCGGCAAAACCGGCAGGTCACGCAGCAATATCGCCTCGGCGCGTTGATATTCCCGGTTAGCCGCCGCGTCCTCACTCACGCCGCGCGCGTGATTCAAAACCGCGTCAAAATCCGGTGAGGAATACCCGACATTGTTGGCATACCCCCCGGTGGCAAAGCACGGCTGCAGGTAGGAATGCATCCCCGGATAGGGTGACTGCCAGTCCACCAGGAAAGCCGAGTCGATATCGCCGCGGGTCACGGCCATATCTATGGCGCGTTGATCGAGGTATGACTTGCCCGCAGTGTGAATCCCCAAAGTCGCGCCGATGGTCCCCAAAGCGACATCAATCCAGGCATTCAACCCGTTATCGGGCCGGGCGATGGTAAAGGTGTCTCCCGCTGTCCAGGGAGAAATCTGGTTCGCCTGATCCCACAAGCTGCGGGCGACATCAGGCCGGTAGGTCAGCACCTCGTTGCCGGGCAGTTTCACGGTGTGACCGGCAATGGTGGGGGTCACGAAATCGGTGGCGACCTGCCTGGTGCCGTTAAAGAAACGTTTGACGATGTCCTCACGGTTGATGGCTTGGGACACGGCGGCGCGGCGCAACCGGCCTTCGTCGGTGTTTAGGGCGAAATGCCCACTGGAGGGGATGGCCAGGAACTTCACGTGCGCCGAGGACACGGTGAGGGTGCGGTCGCCGAGCTGTTCGGTGAAGCTGTCTTTTGCGCTGTCGGGCAGTTCCTCGTCAATGTCCAAAGCGCCGCTGGTCAGGTCCTCGTAGGCTTGGTCCGGGTCGTGGTAGAACTTGAAAGCCAGTCCGGCATTCTGGGCCTGGCGCGGCCCGTGATAGCGCGCGTTCGGCACCAAAGTCAGCTGAATGCCGTGTTCCCAAGCGCCCTCCCGCGCCAGCATATATGGCCCGTAGCCGTAAGGGTTTTCCCCGAATCCCGATGTCACGTTGCCCGCCGCGTCAAATGCGGAATCCGGCAGCGGCACAAACGCCGGGTCGGTCAAACGCATCGGAAAATCGCAGGTCGGCTGGGTCAGGTGGACTTTGAAATGCGTGTCGCTCAGGCGCTGCAGGCCGGTCAAGTCTTGGTTCGCCGTGGCGGAAAAGCCCTCGATAGGCTCAAACAGCCCCGCTTTCCGGCGCCGATTCGAGGCTTTGGCGGCGTCGTTCCAAGCCCGGATGAAATTGTCGGCTTTCAGCTTGGTGCCGTCGGAAAACACTTCGCCCGAGCGAATCTGGATATCGTACTCCGTGCAGTCCGGGTTCGGCACCACCGCGGTGGCCAGCTCGTTTGCAATGGTTCCGTCCGGGTTCAGATAGGACAAGCCGGAAAATAGCAGGGTGGTGAACGTGGCTCCTGAGGAATAGGAGGAATCGGCCGGAATCAAGGATCGCTCCGGCTCGGTCGCCGCCGCGTTGATGAGGGTATCGGTTGAGGTCCCCGGTTTATTCAGGCTTTGGTTTGAGGTCGCGGGGCTGGAACACGCCACCAGTCCGGTGGCGGCGAGCGCCACCAGCGTTGCCAGCGCGACCCCCGCGGTCATTGTTTGCTTGATTTGCACCGGGCCTCCCCTGAGCCGTTTTGTCCCTTACGTTTTTATCTTACCGATTCGCCCCGTGCGCGCGGGGTTTTGGGGCTGGCCGGGGAATCAGGGTGTACAAGCTGGGTTGTGCCTAAAAGGGGAGAATAGCCGGGTAGCTGCCATTATTGGCAGCCACCCGGCTATTCTCCCCCTATAATCCACGCAAGCCCCGAAACCCGGTATCAAACAGCCCCTAAATTCCTCGGACAACCCGGAATAAAACCTATTAATTCGGCTCGGCGTGATGCCACCGAGCTCAGGCTATCCGCACGGACTCGTCTCCGAACTGAGCGATGAGCTGGAGTTTGCCGCCCAAAGCGGCGACATAACGCTGCAACGTGCTGACCTGGGTCTGAGCCAGGTTCCCCCGCTCGATGGAGGAAACCCGGGCCTGGTTGACTTCGAGTTTCTGCGCCAGCTGAGCTTGCGTCATGGCGTTTTCCTCGCGCAGCTCGCGCAAACGGTAAGCGCGCGTCTGCGCCAGCATCCGCTGTTTGTGCGCTTCCACAGCCTCCCGGTCCGGTTGCCGCTTCGCTTTCAATTCATCCAGAGTCGTCATCACTCCCACCTTGTATCCCGTGCAAACCCCGATAGCGGCTAGGCCGGGATCAAATACGACTCCAAAGCCTTGCGCATGACATCCAGTTGACTTTGCCCGTCCTTGACGGCTCGCTCATGCAAAAGCTGGGAAAGCTGCGGAGGAAGAAGCTCGATTGCTCCAGCGCCGAACCGAACAGTGGCGGCACGAAGCTCGCTGTCCGATAGGCCGCGCTCAAAGTGCTCAGCGATGTCTATTTCCTCCGGGGTCATTTCCTCATGTATCACTGTCATTACCGTCTCCTTTGGATTTCCTCGACATATTTCCGCCTGGCTTTCATCGTGTGAGGGGTTCGCACATCGTCGTCCATCATCGCTCCAACCTCGATGAGCTGCCCCGACGTATCAAATCCCAGGCGGATAACTTTGTGCGGGTCGTCGTGTTCGATTATCTCGCACACAAAAACGCTGAACGCCTGTTCAATATCTTTAGTCGAACACCCATGTTTCAGCGCCGACCGGTAGATATGCAGTTCCGTGACCTTATTTTACCGCACAAGGCCGGTGCGGGGGCGGCGGGGTCACAAGGCCGGTGCGGAGGGGGCACGGCGGGGCAGCCGTGGTGCGGGGGCGGCGGGGTTAAATGGGGGAACCCCCGCCGGGGCGGGGGTTCCGATAAGCTAGAGCCGGGTTACGGCCAGGCTGTCTGTCATGTCCGATTAGCGGAGCAGGGACAGAACGGTCTGGGGAACCTGGTTGGCTTGGGCCAGCATGGAAGTGCCGGCTTGCTGCAGAATCTGGCTGCGAGTGAACTGCATCATTTCCTCGGCCATATCCGTGTCGCGGATACGAGACTCGGAAGCGGACAGGTTCTCGACCGCCACATTCAGGTTGTTGATCGTGTGCTCGAAACGGTTCTGGACCGAGCCGAAATCAGAACGCAACTTGGACACGTTCTGGATGGTTTCATCAATCTTAGCCAGTTCAGCCTGGTAAGCAGCGTGATCCTTAAGCTTGGCGTCAGCAGCTTTACCGGAAACCGAGTAAGCGACATCAAGCTTCGCCATAGTGGTGGTAAACAAGTCCTCCAGCTTAACACCGATGTCGTCAACCTGTGCCTCACCGTTAGCACCGACCTGGAAATTTAACGTATTCTTGGAAGCGCCCCACCAGGTCTTTTGATCAGTATTTTCCTTAATTGCGAATTCAGCGGCACCGGTAACCACCTTATCCTTGGCAATCGCTTCGCCGTTCCACAGGAGCTTGCGACCATCGAAGTTGGTGGAAGCTCCCACACGAACCAGCTCCATCTTAAGCTGACCCATTTCCTGCTCAATGTAAGCACGAGCCTTTCCATCGTTGGTGTCGTTCGCACCCTTGACAGCCAGCTCACGCATACGCTGGAGCATGTCGTGAACCTCATTCAGCGCACCTTCAGCGGTCTGAACCACCGAGATACCATCCTGAGCGTTCTTAACCGCCTGCTTGTTACCGCGAACCTGGGAGCGCAAGCCCTCAGAAATCGCCAAGCCGGACGAGTCATCGGCAGCCCGGTTAATCCGGAAACCAGACGACAACTTCTCCAGGGACTTGCCCAGAGACGTCTGGGTCATGGACAAGTTACGGTAGCTGTTCATAGCCATGATGTTCTGATTGATAGACAAAGCCATTTTAAAATCCTCCTGATTAGACCAGTCGGCAATTTACCGTCCTGGTAGCCTTGCGTCAGACTTCCTGTCCGACAAACTACTCAATCGGATGGCAGACAAGAAACTTTAGGAAATTCATTTCCGATATTTAATTTTACTGCAATTGTTTGCATAATCAAGGAAAAATTCCCGATAAACTCACATCGTTCGTTTGTCTGGGACGGGACAAACCGGGGAAACACCCCGATTTCGGGCTAGGCAGCGCTCAGCAACGACAGAACTCCGCGGGGAGCGGACAGCGCCTGAGACAATACTGCTCGGGACGATTGGCTCAGGATCCGGCCCCGCATAAAATTCACAGATTCGGCCGCCAGATCTGCATCCTGCATACGGCTTTGCGCCGCGCAGAGGTTTTCCACCGAGACGTTCAAGTTATTAATCGTGTGTTCGAAGCGATTCATCAACGCGCCGAGCGTGGCACGCGCCCCGGAAATGACCTGAATCTGATCATCGATGTTCTCGATAGAGCGCTGAAACGCCTCGTGGTCGGCGTCCTGGGGAATGTGGCCAATCTGATTCTTGGCAATGTCGGTGACATCAACAAAGGTAATCGCGATGACTTCCGCATCTGAGGCGTTCGCGCCAATCTGGAAACGCAGCGCATCAGCGGGCTCCACGTATTTGCCGCCCAAAATCCGCCGCCCCATCGCCTCGGTGACCTGGCCGATTCGCCCGATTTCCACGCGGATAGCGTCCATCTCAGAACCGATTTGCGCCCGGGCGGACACGGAATACGTGTCGTTAGCACCCTGGACCGCCAGCTGGCGCATCCGCTGGAGCATATCGTGAACCGTAGACAACACGCCTTCTGCCGTCTGAGTCAGGGAAATCCCGTCTTGGGCGTTCTTAATCGCCTGACGGTTGCCGAGGACCTGGGTTTTCAGCCCCTGAACCAACGCCAGGCCGGAAGAATCATCGGCGGCCGAATTAATGCGTTTACCCGAGGACAGACGCTGCAGAGATTGGTGCAAAATCTGTTCCGCGCTCACGTTATAGCGGTAAGCATTGAGAGCCATCACATTAGTGGCGATGCTGCGCGGAGCTCCCCCGCGGCTAGCGTTGGCACGCGGCGCGGCCCCCAGTGGGACCAGCACGGCGTAACGCGAGTAGGCCCCCGCCGCAGACTTGGATGCACCGGAAACGGAATCCGCGCCAGACGCGCGAGACGAACCGGGCACACCGGGCAAATCGGACGCATCGGGAGAACCAGGCTCACCGGAACGGGAAAATCCAGGTAGCGAGTCGAGGGAAAGATCCGCATCGGAGGACTCCCCCAGTGACAGAGGCGCATCAGCGCGGGACTCGGTGCCAGACGAGTACGTACCAGCAGACCGATTCTGAAAAGGCTCGGCAAAATCATCGGTGTCGGGCGCAGAAAAACCCGCCGCTGACATGCCTGCTGACACCGCGGCGGAGTATCCATCCACACTTAACGTGGTCATCGCTCCCACCATCCTTGGGGTCTTTTTGAAGGGTCAGACACCTCGCGTCAACCCATCATCGAGGAACATGCCTTGCCCTCGCACGGGGCGGATTTCGATTATTCCCGAAATCACACCGCAAAATTTAGTGTAAGGCGCGGCGGGCGAAATGTGAACAGTTCGAATTAAATTGTACAAATGACAGGACAAATGCCGCACGCCCGGGGAATGCACCCAAAAGGCCTATTGAACAGGAGGACACGCCTTAGGCATGGGCAAGTTGGGACACGCGCTGAGGGCTGACCCCCATCAAAGTGGCTATGTCGCGCACGCCTAGGTTGGCCTTTTTCAGTTTTGCGACCGCGGAACGCGAAGCGGCGGCAACTTTCGCCTCGGCATCGCGGGCTTGCGCGGCAGCCTCTTTATATTTTTCAACTTCGCTAATGTATTCAGCCATGTCGACAACGATGTGGACATCGAAAGTGTCTTCCGGGCGGCCGGTCATCAGGGCTGAAGCGTCCTTGACCATGTCCACCAGCTGATCCAGGCGCTTCGCCTGTGTGCCGTATTCCTTGCCATCGCAAGTGAAGTCGGCCACCCACCAGCCGTTTTCACGGATAGCATGGGCGGTGATGTCGGTCATCTTCTGGGTTTTTGGGGTTTTTACGGTCATCGGCTTGCCCTCCTGATAATGCCCTTAGCAAGGTGTTCCTGGATTTCGCGGTGGCGCGGGATTGGCTCGGACCATTGCCCTATGCGGACTTTGGTGTGATTGCCGCCTTCTTCGAGTTCCAGCGATTCGCCTTTGCGGCTTGCGATATCGGCAAGGCGTTTCAGCAAGTCGCGGCGTTTCATGGATTAATACTAGGGTACTTGAACGATTAATTCAAGGGTTCTTTACTAATAGCATCGGATTGCCACCTGAGGCCAATATACACAAGGAAAAAGGACACATCCCCCCCGCCGAGACCAAGCAGCCCCAACGTAAGAAATCTGAAAATGTCGCGACTGAGTGCGCAAATTCGTCAAAAAACCGGTGCCATATCGCTAGCAAAGTCGCGCGCTACCCATGCCGGCAAACAAGGAACACCCCGCACTACAGACGGGTTCGCAGCGCCGTCCAACAAGCGCGTTAGTAAAACGGAAACAATGGACTTGAGCATTTGCTCCGGAAGAATAGATACAAAGATATCATCCATGCCTCTTGTCGTGTGGGGGGATGGAAAAGTTTGCTGGGGAATGCCCTTGAACCCAGAACAATCGCAGTGAACACAGTGAAATCTGGGTGTATCAGACATGAGATAGATTGCAAAGCGAAATACTCCCCAAGGAAGCACAGAAACATCAGTTGAGTTAATCATGTGTTTCTGTTGTGTGCGGGAACCTAAAAACCAGCACCAACCCGAGAACGCAACCAAGGAGACAACGACGCAGGGCGAGTGTAATCCAGAGCTTGCTCTAGCATTACCGAACCCCAGGAGGTTGCGCGGTAATCCGCAGGATTATCGCTGCTATTGAACGGAAAAATCGGGGCGGGTTATGCGTGAGGCGGGGAAACGTGGCGCGCGTCAGGCGGCGTTGAGCAGGGCCAGAACGCCACGGGGGTTGTTGATGGAATGTGTCAACATCGCGTTGGAAGATTGGGACAAAATGCGGGCACACATGAAGTTGACGGCTTCGGCAGGCATGTCGGCGTCCTTAATTCGGGAGCTCGTTGCTGCATAATTTTCCGCCATCACGTTCAGGTTGTTAATCGTGTGTTCGAAGCGGGCCTGGATGGCACCGAGTTTGCCGCGGGCACTGGATATGGTCGTAATCTGGGTGTGAATGTTTCCGATGGCCTTGCGGAAGGCTTCGTGATTGGCGTCCTGGGGGATGTAGCCGAGTTGCGCGTGGGCAATGTCAACCACGTCAACGAAGGTGACGGCGATGGTGTCCATGTCGGTGGCGTTCGCGCCGATTTGGAAGCGCAAAGCGTCGGCCGGTTCGGTGTAGCGCCCGCCCAGCGATGCGCGCCCCGCGGTGCCCGCCCGCCACGCGCAGACCCGGCAAATCAGGGCGGTCACCAGCCGTGATGTCGGGCTCTGTCTGTTGGTCGCAGTCGACCGTACCAGCAGACCCCGCCAGCCCACGATCCGCCGAGGTCAGCCGTTGATATGCCCATCATCGAAGCCGATATTCACGTGGCTGGCGTCACAGAACGGGGTGTTCTTGGTGTCCGCACAGCGGCAGAGCACGTAGCGATTTTGCACCGGGTAAGTTTCGCCGTTCGCGTCCGTCAGCGGGATCCCGCCCTGGACGTAGATTCCGGCAGAACAATCATTTTGGGGGTCTTGGGCGATGACCACCAGCGGTTCCAAGTCCGGTTCCAGCACGTTGCCCTGCGCGTCCAGGCGCGTCAAACGACCGGCCGGGCATTCGTCAATCACCTTGGTGGCCGCCGCCACCTCAGCCGGAGTTTGCGCCGTGGCGACCTGCGTCCACGCATCCCCGGCAGGTCCGTGACAGAACCGGGCGTAAGCGCAGCGCCCATCATCACCCATCCGCAGCTGGGGACCTTCCACAATGTCGATACGTTCGGTATAAGGCTGGTGATTGGCCGTTTCCGTACCTGCAAAGTCCGCCTGACGGTGCGAACCGTCACAAAATGGCTTGTCATGCGACAGTCCGCAGCGGCACAGGGCATAAGTTTCGCTCTGAGGCAGGGCGCGACCCGGATCCCAGGTGTAGCCCGGCCCCTCGGGGTGAATCCGCGCTTCTCGCAGCGGTACCCCGCCGGTCACCAGGTAGGGCCCGCCCGCGCTGACTTTGATTCCCATTCCCTTTGCTGACTGAGACATCGCAAACTCCTCGGTGAAACTTGACCATCAAAGGGTCAATAAAGTTTATAGAATCCGTACAGAACTGTACTCGCAATAACCGCCTCGCGCGCGAGATAGGCCGGCTAACCACACTCGCACCAGACCGGGGAGGACCGGCGGGGGAAACGAGCGTCCGTGCCTGAAAAAATGCTGAATTAAATCCGAGTTTTCCTCGAATTTGCAATAATTTCGCCCCTTACCGGGCGGTAATTTTTCCCGCCAAAAACGAGCGTTAGTAAAGGTCAAGGCGACACGCCGAGTTCAATTGTCCTGACAATTCCCTGAAATGGCGTTTTCCTGCAGAAATGGCCCGTAATATTTCTAATGCGGCAGTGAAAACTGCCGAATATGTCAGGTGTAAGTCACCGAGGCTAATGAACGCCGAACAAATCGATATTGGAGTCGTAGATGCAGCTGAATGGTTTGGGCAGTTACCGGGCTAATAACCTAAGCACCCCGTGGAACAATGCCGCAACCTCCAAAGAACTCGCCGCCGCACACCCGAACGCCTCGGGTCTCAGCGCCGGTCTGAGCGCGCTGCGCGGAGCCACCAAGGCCGCCCCGGTTACCCCCACAAACACCCAGGTCAACACCAATACAGCCAAGGTTGACGACTTTGGCGACGAAGTACAGGTTTCCCCCACCGCCAACACTCGGGCGGAAGTCGCCACCGAAAACTTTAAATCCCAGACCGCCCAAGCCGCAGTCACCACGGCCAACGTGGTCAATGAATCCTTGGGCAAAGCCGACGAAGTACTGTCCGGCATGAAAACCATCGTGACGGAACTGTCCAACCAGTCCCTGACCGGCGCTCGTCGCACCGAACTGGCCGAAGCCTTCGGACTGCTGGCACAGCGCCTGGATAGCCTGGCTGACAACGAATCTTTCGCCGGTCACAAGACGCTGGACGGCCGGTTCCGCGCCACCTTTACCGTTGGCGATACCGCCCGCATCACCATTGACGCCACCCTGCCCAACGGCAAGGGGTTCAACACCGAAGGTCTGGGGCTACAGGGCTTCGCCAGTCTGCTGGCCGCACCGAACGCCAACCCCGCAATCTCACAAGGTCTAGACATCGCCCAGAACGCAGTCGCCCAGGTCCGCACCGGTTTGAACGATGCGACCGCCTCGACCGTAGACGCGATGACCTCCAGCTCCAAGCTGTTGAGCGCGGCCATCGGCGGCACCCCCGCCCTGGCTCAGAACTTGGTCACCCGCACGATGTCACAGCTGGCCCAATCCGGTGTCGCCGCTTTCACCGCCCAAGCGAACACGGCGACGTCTTCCGCCCTGCGGTTGCTGTCCTAAGTGGGCGGATGCCCCGTCACGTTCACAAGTCGTCCCGCGGCGGGTTAGATTCGTAGCGGCAACAGCTCCCCCAAGTCGGCACGATTCCCCGAAGCCGCCACCAACCCTTGTGAAATGGCAGTTGACCAGGGCAAAACCCCAACCGCTAACGCCAGCCACACCTCGGCAGGCATCTCGACGACCGCCGGCGGAGTCCCGCGCCGATGCGTCGTCCCCGGCAGAATCTGTACCGCCCCGAACGGCGGGACCCGCACCTCCACCGCCTGACCCGGCGCCCGCACTTCCAATAGCTGCAGGGTAAACCGGACCGCGGTCGCTACCGTAGCCCGCGGCACGGCAGCACTCAAACCTGACAATTGTCCTATCAAACCCTGAGAACGCCGCGGCGGCACAGTCGCCTCAGACCCGGCTTCGGAGACGCCGCAAACCCCGGAAATCCAAGCGGAAACCGCGGCCCGACCGGACGCGTCAGAAATTTTCTTTGCCACGAATATCAAATCTTTCTATTCCCAGGTTGCTTTCAGGATGCTATCATTGATTCAACAGCTTGGTGATCAGGCGGGTCACCAATAACAAACTTAATGTCCCAGGATTACCGGAACGACGATACGCTAAGGAAGGCCATCATGGTTGTTCAACTCACTACCAATACCAATCCCAGCCTGCTGGCGATGCAGCAGACAGCACAGAGCGCTGCGACTCGGAAAACCGAATCCCTCCAGCAAGCCGCCGCGCCCAGCCGTGTCGACTCCCTGGATTTGCGGGCAAATCCGCTGGCCACCAAAATCGGCCAGACTCACCAGACACTGCACGAAGCTCAGCGCGGGGTGGAAGTTTTGCGTGTCGCCAACGAAAACTTGGATATCGCCGCGCAGCACCTGGAGTGGATTCACAGCGTAGTCGCCGCCGGTAAATCCGATCCCTCCGCCCGTCTGGCGCTGGCTGACGGATTGGCGCAACTGGATCAGACCCTGCACGGGGCGCGCTACCAGGGCGAAGCTGTCCTGGACGGCACAGATTTCTCCATTGCTCCCGGCGCACATGGCGCGGGCGTGACCATTGCAGTCGGCTCCCCGGATTTGCGCGACCTGGCCTCCCTGCTGGCCACCGGCGGACGCGGAATCGCGGCTATCAACCTGGACGACAAAGCCGCCTCGATGAAATCCGTGGAACATGCTGATTTGCTGCTGTCCCACGCCAAGATTCAAATCGCGGCGCAAACGTTCGCACTGGGCGGGCTGTTTAACTCCCTGACCGGCAACCTTGATGAAATCGGCGGTCCTGCGATGACCCCCGATCAGGCTGGCGCCGCCACGCAAAGCACCCAGTCCTCGATTACTGCTGCACCGCAAGCCGCGACCGCGGCCCACAGCATCAGCACCGCCGCCGCTGAAAACTTGTTGATGAACTAAGACCATAGAGACGCGGGGGCCGGTCCTTTACGGGGCCGGCCTTTTGCTGTCTAAGTATTGCTGGCCCAAGCCCGGCGGGGTCCGGGTCTATTGCTGAGCTAGCCTTTCGCTGCGGGGCTAGCCGAAACGCGTCCCGCCGCCGAACCGACCTTGTGACGACCCGACCGCGGGCTACACCCGACCGGCAGCTGCGGAAGGCTCACCCACCAGGAACGCCGGCGGTTCCCAGCCGGCCTGGCTAAACGCGGCAGTCACATCACGCGCAACCCGGTCTACGTCATCCAGATGAACCAACGCGATGGCGCAACCGCCGAAACCTCCGCCCGTCATCCGCGCCCCTAACGCTCCGGCGTCCAACGCCGCTTGGACCGCCAAATCCAACTCCGGGCAGCTCACCTCATAGTCGACCCGCAGAGACTCGTGAGACTCGTTCATCATCTGGCCCAGTTTGCCCCAATCCACCGTGGGACGCATCAACTCGTAAGCAAAGTTGCGGGTCCGCACGATTTCCGTCAGCACGTGGCGCGCCCGGCGAAACACTTCCGCGGCCGCTTCGCCCTCACCCAGACGCTTGGACAAACGCGGCAGAATCGTAGCAATGTCGGGGTTTTCCAGCGGCCGGTCGAAATCTGCAGGCTGCAGTACGCCCACCAGCTCACCCAGGAACTCCACGCCCATAGCCGCGGCCGCAATCTCACAGGTCTGGCGGCGCGCCGCATATTGGCCATCAGCCAAATCATGACGCGCCCGCGTATCGATGACCAGCAGCTCCATCCCCGCTTTTGCCAGCGCAAACGGGAAATCTATCGTCTCAAAAGTCCGGCAATCCAGCAGGAACACCTGATTGGGGTGGCTCAGCAGCGCCGCCGCCTGATCCAACCCGCCGGTGGGCGCTCCGACATAAAAGTTTTCCGCCCGCCGACCCGCGTCAACCAGCTGGTGACGGCCTGGAATCGAGTCGGCCAAACCAAACCCGCACAGCGCGTCAACCCCGACCGCCACGGCACATTCTAACGCCGCCGATGAGGACAGCCCCGACCCCAGCGGCACGCAGGAATCCACCGCAATATCGAAGCCGGTCGCCGCCCCCGGGCGTTCCAACACGTCCTCCAGACTCAGAATCGTGCCGCCCACGTAAGCCGCCGGGCCGCGGACCAGGCGCGAACCGTCCTCGGGAATCGCGTCCGTCAGGCCCCGGGAAAACTCGTCCAAGTCCAGTTCCAGCGCCTCGCTGCCGGGGGCAAATTGGGCCGAAATGAGGCGTAACCGGCGATCCGAGCGCGGGCGCATCGCGGCATAAGTCGCGTGGGGCAGGGCCATCGGTAACGCGACCCCGCCGTTGTAATCCGTGTGCTCCCCGATGACATTGACCCGTCCCGGGGCGCGAAACACGCCCGCTGGCTCGGTTCCAAACGTGTTGCGGAACAGGTCGGTGACACGTTCAGCGCCCTGCTCCACCGGGTAAGGGTCCATAAATAGCGGCTGGGATTGGTCCGGGGTGGCCAGGGCGTTGCCCGGAGTGGCGGGGGTGGCGTCGCTCATGTTTTGCCTCGTTTCGTGGTCTGGGTTTGGGTATCAAGTTGTAAAGGGCGGTTGACTTAGTTTACCGACCGGGTGGCCGGGCAGGGAGTCGGGCGCGTAGCGGAGTCGGCGGTTTAGTGGAAAGTCGTGGGGTAATCTAGCCCCGCAAAAGCGTCCAGTTCCACGCACTCGCGCGCCGCCTGACGGGCGCGAGTGGCAATCCGTTCCGGGGTCGTGTCGGAAATCCAGGCACCCATCCCCGATTCGGAACCCGCCAGGTACTTGAGTTTCCCCGGCGCGCGCTGGAAAGAGAAAAACTCGCAATGCAAGCCCAGCTGGCCGCGACCGTCCGCGGAAGCCACCGGCGCTTGATGCCACGCCGAAATATAGTTGACCGGCAGATACGCCCCCGGCTGCGCGTCCTCGCCACGGGCCGGCTCGCGATGAAAATGGTTCGCCACAATCATCATCTTCAGGTAAATATCGGCCAGCGACTCGCGCTGCGCCGCATCCAGAGCCGCAAAATCCGGCACGATACGCCGCGGCACCAGGTGAAACTCGATGGGCCAGCGGGCCGCGACCGGAACGTAGAGCACCCAGTGGGCGTTTTGTGCAACCAGGCGCGTGCCCGCCCTGACTTCTGCGTCCCGCACGGAGGCGATGAGGTTCACCTCGGGGTCGCCGGTTTTATCCGCCAGGGCGCGAGCTTGGCGCAGCATCGCCGCGGTCTTCGGCGTCAAGTAAGGGTAAGCATAGATTTGCCCGTGGGGATGCGACAGGGTCACCCCGATGTCCTCGCCGTGATTTTCAAAGACAAAAACCTGTTTGATCTGGGGTAACGCCGAGAGCGCGGCGGTGCGGTCAGCCCAAGCCTCAATGACGGTTCGCATCCGCCCCGGCCCCATCGAAACCAGGTTCGTGTGCAAATCCGGGCCGAAACACACGACTTCGCAACGCCCATTGGCGGGACGCTCACAGAACAAGTCCTGGCCATCCGGGTGAGTTTCGGCATTGTTTACGCCGGGGACTTCCAGCAGGGAGGGGAAACGGTTTTCAAAAACCACCACGTCATAGTCAGTGTCCGGGATTTCGCCGTCTTGGTAAGTCGCGCCCGGACGCGCTGGGCCCAGCGGATTGGCGTCGGCGGGCGGTAGGAAAGTGCGGTTCATGCGGTGAGCCGCCATCGGAATCCAATCCCCCGTCAACGGGTCGCGGCGCATAATCGGGCCCGACACCGCCGTTCCATCCCCCGGCTCAAACCGAGGTGGCAGCGGACGCGGATCGTCACTGCGGCGAGTCGCCGCCCCGGACACATAGGGCTCAGAATCGTCAAAATAGAACAAATCGCGGCCATCAGCCAGTTTTATCGCAGTTTTTCGTACCAGGTGTTCCATCACGTACCCCTTTCGGGTTAATTCTAAGCGGAATGCGCGGCCAAAGTGTGGGTATGTGCCAAGTCCGCGCATCTGGGTCAGTCGGGGCGAACCGTGTCGGAGTCGGTGGTGCGCGCGGGGGCGAATCAACGAATCGGTGAAGCGACGGATTGGCAGATTGGCGGAGAGGGCCGTGGGCGGCACGGGGCGACTAAACTGGTTTCATGGATAACATCTATGCTCATGGAATCGCGCGCGTAGCCAGCGCGACTTTTACGATTCAGCTGGGAGACCCCCACGCCAATGCCCGCCAAATCGTCGAACTGGCCCGGGCCGCCGCCGCCCAACACGCCGCCCTGGTGGTGTTTCCCCAAGACTGCCTGACCGGCGTCACCCTTGGGGATTGGGGTGCGAACACTGCGGTCGCCAACGCCACCGTTTCAGCGCTGCACTGGATTGCGACCCAGACCGCGGATTTGTCGATTGTGACCATAGTGGGGGCGCGCCTCGGCGGGGTGTCGAGAGCGGTGTCCATCTGGGGCGGAGAGGTCCACGACGACTTAGACCAGAGCTGGGGATTTTCCGCCACGAACCTGCCCGGACTGCATATTTTGCCGGTCGTCGGTTCACTAAACCGGCTGGCCGCAGCCGACAACCCGGCTCCCATCAGCTTCTATACCCGCAACTCTTTCGGCGCCGCCATGTCGGGGAATTCCTTGCCCTCCGCCACCGTCATCGCCCACCTGGCCGCACCGGCACACACGGTCGGTTCCACTCGCCACCTGCACCGCGCGGCTCGCGCCCTCTCTGCGGACCTGCACCTGGCAGTCGTACAAACGATTGGCTCTCACGGCGAATCCTCCACCGATGGGGCCTACAGCGCCAGCGGATTTATTGCCGCTGACGGCCAGGTCCTGGCTGCGGAAACACACCTGAACAGTGCCGGTTTGACCCTGGCCGACATCGTGTTGCCCGAACTGGCGCGAGCGGTGCGCTACACCGGCCCGGGCTATACCGAACTGACCGGGTACGGAAACTTCGAGGTGGCGCTGGATTTGGACACCGAGATTCCCCTGCTGGAGCCGCCCGCGCAGCGTCCCCTGGTTCCCGTGACGAACCGGCGCTACCGGGCTGACCTGCGCGAAGCCTTTGATATACAGCGCGATGCCCTGGTGCGGCGCCTGCAGGCGTTGGGGAATGCGAACATTATCTTGGGGATTTCCGGCGGCCTAGACTCCACCCTGGCCCTGCTGGTCGCTAAAGCGGCTAAAGCTGCGCGCGACAGCGCTTTAGCGCATGAGTCGGCGCGGCAAACGGCGGAGCCGAACCGCGACAGCAACGATTGCGGACCGGAGATTCTCACCTTTACCCTGCCGGGCTTCGCCACTTCGGAACACACGAAAGGCAACGCCCAAAAACTCGCCGCCGCGCTCGGGGTGAACTGCGAACTTATCGACATCCGGCCAACTGCGACCGAAATGTTGAAAACGATGGGACATCCCGCCGGACACGGCGAGGCGGTCTATGACATCACGTTTGAGAACGTTCAAGCCGGGCTGCGCAGCGACTACCTGTTCCGGCTGGCCAATCAGCGCCGCGGGTTCGTGCTGGGGACCGGGGATTTGTCCGAAAGCGCGCTAGGGTGGACGACTTACGGAGTCGGGGATCACATGAGCCACTATTCGGTGAACTGCGGCGTGCCCAAGTCGATGATGCCCGATTTGATTCGTGAGGCCGCCGAGGTGCTCATCGAACGGGAGTTAGTTGCTGACCCCGCGGGCTTGCTGGACACGGTGGAATCCATCATCGCCACCGATGTCACCCCGGAGCTGATTCCCGACCACGACAGCAACGGGAAAATCGCGCACCAGACCACAGAGGGGTCAATCGGGCCGTACCTGTTGCACGATTTCTTCCTGTATCACACGCTGCGGGGAGCCGGACCTGACCTGGTCGGATTCCTGGCGCTGGCGGCGTTCACCAAACCCGCGGGGTGTGCGTGTCAGGACGCCGGGGATAAGTGTCAGGACACCAGGGACGCGAAAGACTCCACGGGCAGCTGGTCAAACGAGGGCCGCTACTTTAGCCGCGAGGAAGTCCTGAAATGGCTGGAAGTGTTTTACCGCCGCTTCCTGACCCAGCAGTACAAGCGCTCTACCTCGGTCGATGGGCCGGTCATCTGGGAGGGCATGACGCTGTCGCCCCGCGCCGGATTCAACTTCCCCTCGGATTTATCCCCCGCGGCCGCCCTGGCGCAACTGAAAAACCTGTAACCCGACGCTGGAAAATTCGTTCGATACCCGCGCGGGTATGGATAACCTGGCCAAAAGCGGCTCAAAATCTGTTTAAGCATTCAAGGATACCGGTTTAAACTGCTCGGTATGCCATACGGCATACCGAGCAGTTTTTTAGTATAAGCGGCGATAATCAGATGACGCCGTGAGCCAGCATGGCATCAGCCACGCGGCGGAAACCGGTGATGTTCGCGCCGTAAACGTAGTCGCCGGGCTTGCCGTAATCCTCGGCGGTCGCCAAGCAATCGGTGTGAATGTCGCGCATCATGGCTTCCAAGCGTTCCTCGGCATACTCGAAGGACCAGCGGGAACGCGAGGCGTTCTGTTCCATCTCGAAAGCGGAAGTCCCCACGCCACCGGCGTTAGCGGCCTTGCCCGGAGCGTAGGAAACGCCAGGAGCAGCCTGGAAGATGTCAATCGCCTCAGGAGTCGAGGGCATGTTTGCGCCCTCCACCACATACTTGCAACCGTTTTTCACCAGGGTCTGCGCATCGTTGGCATCGATTTCGTTTTGGGTCGCGGCAGGCAGAGCCACATCAACAGGAACGGCCCAAACTCGGCCGGAATCGTGGAACTCCGCGCTGGGACGCTGCGCGGCATAGTCGGAAACGCGGCCGCGGCGATGTTCCTTAATCTCTTTGAGCAAATCCAGGTCGATGCCGTCCTTGTCATACACCCAGCCGTTTGAATCTGAGCAGGTCACCGGCTTGGCGCCGAGCTGTTGAGCTTTTTCGATGGCGTAGATTGCCACGTTGCCCGAACCGGAAACCGCGCAGGTCCGGCCTTCCAGGGATTCTCCCCGGTCCTCGGCCATGAACCGCGCGAACATGACCTGACCGTAACCGGTCGCCTCGGTACGGACCAGGGAACCACCCCAGCCCAGACCTTTTCCGGTCAGGACGCCGGCCTCGTGCACGCCGGTCAGACGCTTGTACTGGCCGAAGAGGTAGCCAATCTCGCGACCACCCACACCGATGTCACCAGCGGGAACGTCAGTCTTATCGCCGATGTGACGGTACAGCTCGGTCATGAAAGACTGGCAGAACAGCATGACCTCGTTATCCGACTTGCCGTGCGGGTCGAAGTCCGAACCGCCCTTACCGCCGCCGATGCCCTGGTTCGTCAAGGCGTTCTTAAAGATTTGCTCGAAGCCCAGGAACTTGATGATGTTGCGGTTCACCGACTTGTGGAAGCGCAAGCCGCCCTTGTACGGGCCGAGCGCACTGTTGAACTCCACGCGATAGCCACGGTTGACCTGGACTTCGCCCTTGTCATCAACCCAGGGAACCCGGAAAATAATCTGGCGTTCCGGCTCGGTCAGACGCTCCAACAGGCCGTAATCAGCGTATTCGGGGTGACGTTCGATAATCGGATCCAGCGAAATCAGTACCTCAGTCAAGGCCTGGAGGAACTCCGGTTCACCGGGATTACGATGATCAGTTTCTTGTAATACTTTTTCTAGTTTAGGATGCATGAGTTTACGCTCCTTTGTTTAATTTATTTTGTCGCGCCAAATATACCATCGGTCTCATTTCGCAAACGAATCGTTCCGCATCTTGGACACGTGACGGCACGTTCCCGACAAACCCCCACCACCGACCTTGTGCGCACCACAGACCCAAAAAAGTGACCGGGAAACCTGGTGAGGTTCCCCGGTCGAGAAGATGAAAACAGACTCAGATAGACAGCGACACGAGGTTCGTGGCCGCTTTGAATACGTCGAGGGTCGGTTCGCCCGGATGCCACCCGCAGGAGGTCAAACCGCCAGACTGCAGGGCGTTGAGCTGGCGCAACAGCTCCTCAGCGTTACGCCCGACCGAGCCGTCGTCGACCGAAACGAAACGCACCCGATTATCGGGGTCAACCAAGTAAGACGCCCGGTCGCACACGCCGTCGCAGTTCAACACCCCGACAGCTTTCACAAATTCTTGAGTCAGGTCGCTGGCCAGCGGGAACGGTATGTTTTTCAGTAGCTCGTCCTTGGAGCGCCAAGCCAGGTGGACGTACTCGGAATCAGTGTTCACCGCCACCACGTCACAATGGCGTTCCTGCAGGTCTTCGTAAACTCCGGCGATGCCAGCCAGTTCGGTGGGGCACACAAAGGTGAAGTCCTTGGGCCACATGATGAACAGGCGCCACTGGCCCTCCGGTACGTCAGCGGAGCGCACCCGGGTAAAGTAGTCTTCTTCCTTGTTCACGGGCAACTCAGAGAGTACGCCGCCCACTACGGCCTGAAAGTCGTACTCCGGGAACTCGTCGCCAATCGTCAAAATCGCCATCGTTTGTCTCCTCTGGACTTAGAGTCAGCACCAGCCGCTGACGTGGTAATTGTATGCGAAAGCTGCAAATTATGCAGGCTTAAGCGGTATTGCTGGCCGGCACGGGTTCAATCTGGCCGGCAGGGTTCAATCGAACAAGTCGGGCAAGACCTGGTTGCTGGCTTGAACCAGTTCTAGCGCCGAGAAACGCACTTCGCCCTGTTGCACAGTTATTGCCAAATCGGACCCGCCGCTCTCGCCAATCCGCCACACGCCGATACCGGCCGCCGCCGCGCTGCGATACACCGCGTCAATATGGTCCGTACGGACGCAAGCCACGGCTCGCGCCTGAGTCTCGCTGAACAGCAGCGCCGTCGCTCCCAATCCGGTATCGGCTTGCAGCTGACGCAAATCCAGGCGCGCCCCGATGTGGAAACGGCACGCCATTTCCACCAGGGCCTGGGCCAAACCGCCGTTAGAAATGTCGTGCGCACCGAGGTGAGCAAAACTATCCGCACCGGCAATCAAGACCTCGCCCAAAGCCTGCTCCGCGGCAAAATCCACTACCGGCGGTTTCCCACCAAAATGCCCGTGGAACCGCGCCCAAGCCGAACCATCCAGCTCCGCCGTGGTTTCGGCACCGAGCAGCAAAATCTGTTGTCCTTCAGCCACGAAAGCGGCGGGCACCACCCGCGTCACCGAATCCATCAAACCCAGCATCCCCACCACCGGGGTCGGATTGATGGAAGAATCCGGCTGGCTCATCGTGTCTCCTGACGAGTTATACAGCGACACGTTACCGCCGGTCACCGGCACTTTCAGGGTGACGCAGCCGTCCGCCAAGCCCGTCATCGCCTGGACCAGCTGCCACATCGCGTCCGGGTCCTCCGGGTTACCAAAGTTCAGGCAGTCCGTAATCGCCACCGGACGCGCCCCGACCACGCAGACGTTGCGGTAAGCCTCCGCCAGCGCTTGCTGCGCCCCGGTGTAAGGATCCAGCTTCGTGTACCACCCGTTCGCGTCCGTAGACAGCGCCACGCCGCGCCCGGTCTCTTCGACCACGCGAATGACCCCGGCATCATCCGGGTAGCTAAGGCCGGTATTGCCGCGCACGAAGCGGTCGTACTGGTCGGTCACCCAATTTTTTGCCGCCGCATTCGGGTTGGTCACACACACATCAAGGATTTCTTGGCGCAGTTTCTCCGGGTCGTTATCCCCCGGCATCTCCAGCTCGCCGCGCGCCATCGCTTCCAGCACCGTGTTCGCGTTCAGCGCGTCTTGCCAAGCCGGTTTCGCATAAGGGCGGTCATAAACGGGCGAGTCAATGGCGACGGTCTTTGGGTCGACGTCCACGATGCGCTGGCCGTGATGGTCCACGGTCAAGCGTCCGTCCCCGGTCACCGTGCCAATCACGGCGTATTCCACGTCCCACTTGCGGACAATGTCCTCAAACTCGCTGAGGTGGGCGGTCGAGACGATAGCCATCATGCGCTCTTGGGATTCGCTCATGAGGATTTCACCAGCCGTCAAAGTCGGGTCGCGCAGCAGGACTTTCTCCAGGTCTACGTGCATTCCCGAGTCTCCATTGGCGGCCAGCTCGGAAGTCGCGCAGGAAATCCCCGCCGCGCCGAGGTCCTGGATTGCCTCCACTACCCCGGCGTCAAACAGTTCCAAACAGCACTCAATCAGGACTTTTTCCATGAAGGGGTCGCCGACCTGGACGCTGGGACGCTTCGTGGGCATGCCGTCCTCGAAAGACTCAGAAGCCAGGATGGAGGCCCCACCGATGCCGTCCCCGCCGGTGCGCGCCCCGAACAGCACCACGTGGTTACCCACGCCGGTCGCATTAGCCAGGTGAATGTCCTCGTGCCGCATTACTCCCATACATAGGGCGTTGACCAGCGGGTTTCCTTGATAACTGGAGTCGAACTCGGTTTCGCCGCCGATGTTGGGCAGCCCCAGGCAGTTGCCGTAGCCGCCCACGCCCGCGACCACGCCGTGCACCACGCGAGCCGTGTCTGGGTGGTCTACTGACCCAAAACGCAGCTGGTCCATGACCGCCACCGGGCGCGCGCCCATCGCCATAATGTCACGGACGATACCGCCGACCCCGGTGGCGGCGCCCTGATAAGGCTCCACAAAAGAGGGGTGGTTGTGCGACTCGACCTTGAACGTCACCGCGTAGCCGTCCCCGATGTCAACCACCCCCGCGTTTTGGCCCATACCGACCAGCAGGTGTTCCTTCATTTCCGGGGTGGTTTTCGCGCCGAACTGTTCCTTCAGGTGCTTCTTGGAGGATTTATACGAGCAGTGTTCAGACCACATGACGGAATACATCGCCAGTTCCGCCGCGGTAGGCCGGCGTCCCAGGATTTCTTTGATGTGGGCATATTCATCATCTTTCAGCCCCAAAGCGCGGTAATCTTGCGGTTCATCGGGGGTCTGTTGGGCATTTTCAACAGTGTCATAAGTCGTCATGAGTGGCTTCCTTTAATAGTTGATTGGGTGGGCGGTGCGTTTTGCTGCGACTCCTCGATTTGGACTTTCGGTTAGCCCAGCACTGAGCTAATGGCGGAAGTAAAGAACTTGAGACCGTCAATTCCGGTCCGATTTTGCTGGCCGGGGGTAGGGCCGAAACCCGACTCCACGGCGTGCTCCGGGTGCGGCATCAAGCCGACCACGTTACCTTTTGCGTTCGTAATCCCGGCAATGTCATTGAGCGAACCGTTGGGATTGCCCAGCGGACCGGCATAGCGGAACACGACCTGGCCTTCGCCTTCGAGGCGCTCCACGGTGAGCGGGTCAGCCCGGAAATTGCCCTCCCCGTTCTTGAGCGGAATAAGGATTTCTTCGCCCGCGCTAAAAGCGCTGGTCCAAGCCGTGTGAGTGTTTTCGACTCGCAACACCTGGTCGCGGCAGATGAACTTTTTATGCTCGTTACGCATCAGGGCTCCATCCAGCAGGTGCGCTTCGGTCAGCACCTGGAACCCGTTGCAAATCCCCAACACCGGCATACCCCGACCGGCAGCTTCGACGATAGACTCCATCACCGGAGCGAAACGCGCAATCGCGCCGCACCGCAAATAGTCCCCGTACGAAAACCCGCCCGCCAAGACTACGGCATCAACCCCGTGCAAGTCCGCGTCCTGGTGCCATAACTGCACCGGCGTGGCACCGGCCAAGCGCACCGCCCGGCGGGCGTCCTGGTCATCGAGGGTTCCCGGGAACGTCACGACCCCAACTTTGGCACTCATGCGTGATCCTCCGTGACGGCTTTGACAGCCACAACATCCTCGATAATCGGGTTGGACAGCAGGGTTTGCGCGGCCTGGCGAGCCGCTTCAAGGTCCGCTTCGGTCACGTCGCCAGGGGTGTCCAAAGTGAAGCGTTTGCCCTGGCGCACGTCCACAAAGTTGTCGATGCCCAGCCGCGACAGCGAGCCTTTAATGGCTTTGCCCTGCGGGTCGAGAATCTCTGGTTTCACCATAACCTCAACAACGATTTTTCCCATTTTTCTTCCTTTTTTTCCTTGGATAGGTATTGGGGCGACTTTCCGGGGTTCCGGAAAGTATTTCAGAGTTTTAGATGAGGGGCTCGCCGGTCAGAATCCGGTAAGCCTCCAAGTAGCGTTCGCTGGTGCGCTGGACCACCTCGGGGGGCAGAGCCGGAGGCTTGGCATCACCGTGACGGTCCCACCCGGACTGGGGTCCTGTCAGCCAGTCCCGCACATACTGCTTGTCGAAACTGGGGGTGACCTGGCCTTCCACCCAGGCATCGGCGGGCCAGAAGCGGGAAGAATCCGGGGTGATGACTTCGTCGCCCAGCACGAAGGACGCGGCGGCATCATTGAGGGTATCGCCGTGAACGTAATGTCCGGGCAGCGCCCCGAATTCGAACTTGGTGTCAGCCAGGATAATCCCGCGTTCAGCCGCGATTTCGGCGGCTTTGCGGTAAATCAGCAGGGTCAGGTCCGTCAGGCTCTTGGCCACCGCTCGGCCGTGCAGTTGGGCAATACGGCCAGCGGAAACGTTTTCGTCGTGTTCGCCCAGTTCAGCTTTAATTGCGGGGGTGAAAATCGGCTCGGACAGTTTCGAGGCCTCACGCAGCCCCGGCGGCAGAGCAATGCCGCAAACCGCGCCTGATTGTTGATATTCCGCCAATCCCGAACCTGTCAGGTAGCCGCGAGCCACGCATTCGACCGGATACATTTCCAGGCGGCGGGTTATCATCGCCCGTCCTGCAACCTCTGCCGGCACGTCAACATCCAAGTAGTGCGTATCAACCAGGCCATTGAGCTGGTTAAACCACCAGCGAGACAGTTGCGTCAGCACCGCGCCCTTACCGGGAATCGGGGTATCAAGGATAAAGTCATAAGCCGAGATCCGGTCGGTCGCCACCAACATCAAGCGGTCTGCGGTGGATATTCCGGCGGCATCTTCGGGGATAAAGATTTCCCGGACTTTGCCTGCCGCTGCCTTTTTCCACCCGGGAACGTCTGGAATCTCAGTCACTGGGTGCTCGAGAACGTCGCTGGGAACATAATCTGGAGCTACAAAATCAGCCATGCGTTCATTCTTTCACACATGCGCCAGCGCCCTCAAACCACTGTGCTTGGCCTCGTCTGGCCCAGATTTTGCCGCAAGGGCGGCGCCCGTATGCCCGCGAGTGCTGGTGGGGTTCGGGCTGGGGGTGTTGCTATTTGGTGATTAAATCGGGGTTGCTGGTCTATATGGTCACGTACCCGTGTTTAATCACCGATTTCGATCACGAACTGCCGAGTAACGTAGTGGTGAGTGTGCGCGGGCTTGCTCTGTGCGTGGGATTTGGCTGGGGCCTGCACGGATTCTGGCGATGCCGAGTAAGGCCGCGAGGTCTGGCGGTGTTCGGGGGGATGCCTCTCAGTCGCAGAAATACTTGGAAAGCTGCGCTTTCCGTACCGCTTCCTGGACTTTGGCAATGCAAGCGAGCTTGCGCTGCCAAAGTCTGCGTCGCGGTGGTCTCCCGTTCTTTTTTTCTAAGCGGCAAAGCCGCTAAGAAAAACTACGAACACCCGTGTCATGCCAGGGGACGCAATCTCGCAGAGATTGCAAGTACCCATATGCTCCTTCGAGGTCCCCCCTCCACCACCGCCCTCGCGTAAAACCGGCCCGTCTTGCACGAATGACCGATTTCACTTTGCATAGTGCCGGCTCTACACAGCTAGAATCTTGCTGACCTGCAGGTTTGTGAAACCGGGAGTTGATGATGGCCCAGATTCTGGGTTGAAATCGGTCGTTCGTGCAACTATTCCGAAAAACCACAGGAGGTTTTACGACTGAACAGCGCTGAATTCAGGTTATTTACACCGGAATTTAGGCTGGCGGGGCGGGGAGCGTTGGGGGCGACTCAGCGAGAGGCTGGGGGGTGAGCGTTTTGCGACAATAGTCGCGCAAAACGCGAGGGGGCCCTCCCCCTTCCGCCTCTCGCGAGCGCACCCGAGCGACCGCCCCGCGCCATAAAGACAAACAGCCCCGAAAATCCTCGGATCACCCGGAATAAAACCTATTTAAACAGCTCGGTGTGCCATATATGGCACACCGAAGCAAATTAATAGGATTAACCCCGGGGCAAACCCCAGCGACAACGCCGCTAGTTAAAGCACATGACGCCGAAGCGGCCCTTGCCGTAGCCTTCGATGTCGAGGATGGAATCGCGGCGCTCCACGTAGGAGGTAACCATCTTGTACTCGTTAGCCGGCAGTTCCTCGCCAGGGGTATACATCAAACCGATGGTGACGTGCGGGGCACCTTCCTTGTTCAACAGACCAGAGAAAATGTTGAGAATCTCGTAGACATTCTCAATGTAGCTGTCAGAGAGGATGCCGTTGTTGATTTCGTCTTGCGCCCCAGCAGCGGGAATCAGCTGCAGAGCGGCGCCGGCGTAGGCACACAAATCCAGATCCATGATGCAGGCGGCACACACATTGTCCATAGCATCGTTAAAGAACGCCACGCAGCAACCGAATTCCTCATCAGGCTTCAAAATTTCATAGTCCGGGGAAAGCTCAACGGTTCGCCCCAACAGCATTTCGTACAGGTCACGGATTTCTTTTCCAGTAGGCAAAGGGGTGGCACTCATCGGTTGAACGCTCCTAAAATCGACTTGAACGTGGCGGCATCAAAAGGTTTTTGAATCAGGAAGTTCGCACCCGCCTGTTGTGCGATTTCCCGCATCTGAGGGGAACCCTCGGAAGTCACGAACCCGACCGGAATCTTTGACCCGGTCGCCCGCAGCTGCTGTAGCATCTCAATACCCAGCATATTTGGCATATTCCAGTCAGAAAGCACCAAATCAGGTGATTCCGATAGCGCTAACTGCAAAGCCTGGGCGCCATCCTCGGCTTCCATAACTTCCCAATCAAATCCTGCTTGGCGCAGGGTACGCACCACAATCTGTCGCATCACTCGCGAATCGTCTGCAACAATAATACGCATCGACTACCTCCGTGTTCGCCCTTATGCCGCATCCGGAGTGGCATTAAGGTCACTTATTGAGACTACCAGGAATTTGCCTTTCCAGTTGAGGTTTACGTTAATAAAAGGCGATTCTGGTTGTATCGGTTTTTCCTTTCTAACCTGTGGAATGATAAGGTTTCCGGAATCTTCCACAATAGATTTCATGTTTCCACCAATAACATTGACGATTTCCCCGAAAGCGTCCTGTTGATCTTCCTCGGTGACCTCATCGGTTTCAACCAGGAGGAACAGGGCTCTAGTCAGGTCCTTTGCTGTGGAATCTTCCATCTCTAGCATGACGCGCAACTGCTTATCCCCTTGTGAATCCACCCAGGCATAAACCGGATTCTGGAAGGGCTCGATTTCGTCATGCCACTCCTTCACAGTACCTTCACGTTTATCAATCAGAACATAAAAGACATCGTTAGCGATGTTCAGCACCGCTTCCCGAACTTCCTGATCCATTATTTCTCCTTGTGTTCCTTACTGGCGAAAGACTCCGGGTCTCGGTTTCACCGGCTGTTCCGCAGGGCTTGGCAAGTTCCTCAAGTTCCCAAGCCCAACAGCATGAGCTTTTCGTTGACCGCTTCGGGAGTAAAAGGTTTGATGAGGTACTCGTGCGCCCCCGCCGCCAAAGCACGCACAATCTGCGAGTGCTCCGACTCGGTGGTTACCATCATCAGGGTGATATTGCGCAGTTCCTTTTCCGCGCGGATATTCACCACCAAATCCAACCCGTTCATCACCGGCATATTCCAGTCGATTGTCGCCAAGTCGACGCGTCCCGTGGCGGGGTCGTGCAAGACTTCCATAGCCTGTTCGCCATCTGCGGCTTCCAGGATTTCAAAGCCTTCACGGCGCAGGATACCGCCGATAATTTTGCGCATAGCACGGGAATCGTCAACGACTAATGCTCTCATTTCCCGCCCCCTTTCAATTTGTATACCGCACCTTGTGTCAACGTCATGCGCTCCCAAACGGGATCCATCCCCATCGTGGTTTCTGCCGCACCCAGGAACAGATACCCGCCAGGCACCATAGAATGCGCCACACGACGCAAGACTTCTCGCTTCGCATTGATGTCGAAATAAATCAACACATTGCGAATAAACACGATATGGAAAGGACCGCCTTTAGGCGGGGTCGACAAAAGATTGTGTTCCAGGAAGTTAACCCGAGATCGCAGCGACGGGCTAATAACCCAGTTGGCGCCTTCGCGCTGGAAATACCGCACCAACATAGGCGCCGGCAAACCACGGTTCACTTCCAGCTGGGTATAGAAACCCTGCCTGGCCTTGGCTAACACTGTCCGAGAAATGTCAGTAGCAGCGATGGAAAAATTCGGAGCCTGGTCCATCTCTAACAAGCTCATCGCAATGGAATAGGGTTCCTGACCGGTGGAACAAGCCGCGGACCAAATCGAGAGGTTGCGGTGACCGGCCTCAATCAGGCTGGGAACTACGGATTCTGTCAACCCCTTAAACGGGGTGACGTCACGGAAAAATGAAGTTTCGTTGGTGGTCAGTGCCTCGGCAATGTCTTGCAGGTCACCAGCCCGGCGAGTCGCGATAACCTGTTGAATCCACTTATCCACTGCGGCAGGCCCGGTGAAACCGGCTTCCCGAGCCAAAGGAATGAGCCTGGATTCAACCAGGTATTCCTTTCCGGCGGGAAGTTGGATAGCACTGCGTTGCTTGACCAATCCCGCCACATAATCAAATGTTTGGCGGGTCAGACTCATCGTCGAGCCTCCGGGGTATAAGTCTGGACGTGACGCTGAATCTGGGTCGAGATTTCATCAAGCGGGCAAATTTCGTCTGCAAAGCCGGCGTTGGCTACCGCCCCCGGCATCCCCCACACCACGGAGGTCTTTTCATCCTGGACCAGGGTACGGCCCCCGGCCTCCAGAACCTTGCCGCAACCGTTCTTGCCGTCCTGGCCCATGCCGGTCAGCACCACCGCCAACATGTCTCCACCATAGAGATTCACTGCGGATTCAAACATGACGTCCACGGAAGGGCGGCAAAAGTTCACCGGCTGGGTCTGGGTCAACTTCACCCGCGGAGCCCCAGCGTTGCCCGCAAAAGTCATATGGAAGTTGCCCGGTGCCAGATAAATATGACCCGGAGCCAGCATCATGCCTTCCGAAGCCTCCTGCACGATTGCGGAAGTCAGTTTGTCCAAACGGGCCGCCAACTGGGTGGTGAACACGGGGGGCATGTGCTGAGTGATGACCATGGGCACCGGCATGGGATGGCTCAGCCCGGAAATGACCTTGGTCAAAGCCTCAGGACCGCCGGTGGAGGAGCCGAGAATGACGATACGAATCGGCTTGTCTGGCATGCCGGCGCGATCGTGCAGTTTGAGCGGACCGGCAAACATGGACGGTACGGACGAAATATTGGCGCGCGCCTCGGGGGACAAGCTGGAGGACGCCGCCCCCATCGCCCGAACTTTGCTGGGCAACAAGCCCAGAATGATGGGAACCAACTGTTCCCGTACACTTTGGATGGATTGCTGGACGGAACCCTGGTTCGCAGGTTTCGTCACGTAGTCAGTGGCGCCGGCAGATAGGGCCTCCAAAGTCGCGGTCGCGCCGCGCTGGGTCAAGGTGGAGAACATGATGATGGGGTCTTTGCAACCCAGCTTACGCAGCTCCCGCACGGCTTCGATGCCGTTCATTTCGGGCATTTCGATGTCCATAGTGATGGCATCAGGCTTCAGCTGTTTCCACTTCATCAGCGCCAGTTTGCCGTTCGGGGCAGTACCCACAACCTCCAGGTTAGGGTCGGCGTTAAGCGCATCTGTCACGATTTTACGCACCACAACGGAATCGTCCACGACGAGGACTTTAATGCCTGACATCTTCTCTCCCTCAGCTGCGAGTTATACCTTTAAAGGCTAACTGGTTTTACAGTTCTTCGCCCGACAACGGACGGCGGTTTTTGCGGGGTGACAAATGTCAGACCGCGTGCCGCTTTACGTACATTTTACCCGATAAGCCGCACCCCAAAAAACACTGTTGCGCCCCACCCTTGTGCAGACAAATCGGAGGGAGCCACCGCAGTGACCCCCTCCGACTGTGCAATTCCTAAGCCACGGCAGGACCTCACGCTCCGCGGGCTTCCGCGCCGATAGCGACGACGCGCTCCACGTCGAGAACCAACAGCAGGTCATCGCTCAACTTGTACGCACCCAAGATGAGTTCGCGCATGTCCTGTCCCAGCGTGTCCGGCGGAGCCTCGAAATCAGACTCGTCAACCTCGCGAACATCACCAATCGAATCCACCATCAGCGACAGGGTCTCACCGTCCAGAACCACCACGACCATCATGGCTTCACGGAGATTCTCCCGAGGCGGCAGGTGCAGTTGGTTACGCAGGTCAATCAGGGTCGCGATTTGTCCGCGCAGGTTCACCAGGCCGGTAATGGCGGTCGGGGACAGCGGCACGTTCGTGATGTCCTCACCGTGCAGAATCTCGGTGACCTGATTGACTTCAATGCCGTAAAGGGCTCCGTCCAAACGGAAAGTTACGTACTGCGTCATCGCTCATCACGCCCCGACCATGTCCAGGCGAGAGTTCATCTCGAGTTCCGCGTTGAAGTCTTCGATTTCGTCGAAGAAAGTCGGGTCGGCGGCACGGACGGCTTGTTCGACGTCCAGCAGCTCGGTAACCCGGTCCTTCAGCACCGCAGAGCCCAACAAGCCGTGGTCTTCGATGTTGGAGTGCTTGCGCTTGTCGTCGGCCACGATGTCCAGAATCTCGCGGACCACCATCGCCACGGAACGATCGCCGCGGCGATACACCACGACCTGCAAATCCTTGGGCTCCTCGTAGTCCATGACCCCGAGCAAACGATCCAAACGGACGATAGGCAGAATCTGACCCCGGTATTGGATGACTTCGCGGCCACCCACGCGTTCCACCGCCTCGACACTGATGTGCTCCAAGCGAGTAACGGCAGCCAGCGGAATCGCCACGCGGCGCCCGTCGCCAATACCGACCACCAGCGCTTGACCGGTCATCTCGGAGCTGCGAGCCTGTGCGGCTTCCGCATCCATCTGAGCCTTCTGGGCAGCCTGGTTCGTCGCGCCGGTCAGGGACTTGCGCGCCACCGCACCGATATCCAGAATCAGCGCCACGCGGCCATCGCCCAGCAGGGTCGCACCCGCGTACAGGCCGATGGACTTGAGCTTGGAGGACAGTGGCTTGACCACGATTTCTTCGTTGTTGATGACCTTGTCGACCACCAGGCCGAAACGCTGGTCGTCGTTTTGCAACACAGCAATGACGCCGTTGGCTTCGGAGCCACGGTCGTTGGATTCCTCGGGATGCAGCACGTGGCTCAAGCGAATCAGCGGCAGCAACATGCCACGCAGGCGGTAAACCGGCGAGGCGTTCACGTACTCCATCGAAGTTTCCTTGCGAGACGAATCCAAAACGACCAACTCGAGCAGGGACACCTGCGGAATGGCGTAGAGCTCGCCGTGGGACTCGACCGTCAAGGACGGCTGAATCGCCAAGGTCAGCGGAATCCGCATCCGCCAAGTCGAGCCCTTGCCGAGTTCAGACTCGACGTCAACCGTACCGCCGATGGCCTCAACAGATGTCTTGACCACGTCGGTGCCGACCCCGCGGCCGGAAATGTTCGAGACTTTCTTTGCGGTCGAGAATCCCGGCAGGAACAGCAGGTTAAAGATTTCCTTGTCGCTCATCTCGCCGAGCTGCTGCTGGGTGACCAGGCCTTTATCCAGAGCCTTGTTCGCCACCACGACCGGATCGATACCCGCGCCGTCGTCAATAATGTCAACCACGACCTGACCACCGGCGTGGTAAGCCTTCAAGGTCACCGTGCCTTTCGGGTCTTTCCCGGCAGCCTGGCGGACCTCGGGTAGTTCCACCCCGTGGTCAACCGCGTTACGCACCATGTGCGTCAGCGGATCCTTGATGGCTTCCAGCAAGGAACGATCGAGTTCGGTGTCGCCGCCAATCATGACCAGCTGCACGTTCTTATCAGTCTGTTTCGCCAGGTCACGTACCACGCGCGGCATCTTGGACCACAGGTGTTCGATGGGCTGCATGCGGGTCTTCATAATGCCCTCTTGCAGCTCGGTGGCGACGATGGACAAGCGCTGAGACGACTGCACCAGGTTCATGTCGGTCATCGAGTCGGTCAGGCGCACAATCTGGTTACGCACCAACACCAACTCGGAGACTTCGCGCATCAACACGTCCAGCAGGTCGACATCCACGCGGATGGAAGAATCCGCGGCAGAACGCGAGGAACCGTGTTCCGCCGGCTTGGCTTCGTCCTTCTTGGATGCCGCCGGTTTCGACTGTGGGGCGGAGTTTGCCGGGGCGGCCGGCGCCGGTTTCGCCGCCGGAGCCGGTTTCGCGGCCGGGGCAGCCGGGGCAGCGTCCTCACCCAAGTTCACATTGCCGTTCTCATCAGCCACATTGGTCAAGAACGGAATCTCGGCCGGAGCTTCCTCGGCGGCGGCTGGCGGGGCCGCCAGGTCCTCACCCAGGTTCACGTTACCGTTCTCATCGGCCACATTGGTCAAGAACGGAATCTCGGCCGGAGCTTCCTCAGCGGCGGCCGGAGCCGGTTCACCAGACATGCTGTCAGCAGCGGGCACTGGCGCACTCGACGTCTTGCCTTGAATAGCTTCAATCTGAGCGATGACGGATTCGATGTCCACATCGCCTTCTTGACCGGTATCTTCCACTGAACCCATAATGTTGCGGATTCGGTCTACCATCAACAGCAGTACGTCAGCGGTGTCTTGGTCCATCTCACGTACGCCATCACGCAGCTCGGAAAGCAAGTTTTCACCACGGTGTGCCAACTTCTCGAGCCGGTTGAACGCCAGGAATCCTGACGTGCCTTTAATTGTGTGAATAGTCCGGAAAATCGAGGACAGGAGTTCTTTTGAACCCGGTTCGGATTCCAAAGACACCATGTCTTGCTCAAGTTGATCGAGGTTCTCATAGGACTCGACCAGGAATTCGCGGACAATTTCATCCATTTCGCCCATAAAGCGACCTCCCAAATAAGTGGTGCCTGCGGCACCGTCTACGCACCAGTTTCGTACATTTAAATGAGTTTGTTAGCGAATTCAGTGAATTTTCAGCGATATTTCTTGATTTCAGGAGCGCATTTGGACGGTTTGCTCAGGTTTATGGGATTTTATCCAGCTCAGGCGGCGGGCTTGCGGCGATTAATTCGTCTGTGGGGGGTGCGGTTTCGGAATCGGTTTAGCAGCGAGATTTGTCGGCGATGCTGGTGAATTTGGGGAGGGCTTGGGTGTCTGAGGTTGGGCAGTAGCGCCCGGCAGAGCTATCGACCCCTTCATCAACCGGCGCAGGTCCAAAGGCTGTCCGGATTTGGGCTTGATAGAGTGCAGGGACTGCAGGGCTGCGGCGGCCTCGACGCCCGACATGGCGGCCTGGTTTTCTTCAGAAACTGCCTGCAGCAGCTCGGCCCGGTTGACCGGAACGGAACGCGGGGCATCCACACCCAAACGCACCGAATCGCGGTGAACTTCCACAACGGTAACCACGATGCCGTCACCAATGACAATCTTTTCGCCTATGCGCCTAGATAAAACCAACACGGGACTACTCTACATGAGATAACCCCGCAAACTCACGATTTTGCACACAATCCGCGAAAAACCACCGTCATTCCTCGCCATGAACCATATGTCGGGCCTGTCTGGCACTAACGACCGATTTCACTAGGTCCAGGCGCAACCGCCTGAAACCAAAATCGCCACAACCTGCAGGTCTAGAGAAACGGGAGTCGGTGATGGCCCAGATTCGGTGTTGAAATCGGTCATTCGTGCAACTAGCCCAGATACCAAGGGAGGTTTCACACCCAAACAGCGCTGAATCCGGGGTTAAATTGTCGGGAGAATCGGAGGCTGCTCGCTGGGTTGTGCCTAAAGGTGGAGAATAGCCGGGTAGCTGCCATTATTGGCAGCTACCCGGCTATTCTCCCCTTATAATCCCCGCGCACGCCGAAACCCCGGAAGGTTTTACGCCTGAATAGCGCTGAATCCGGGGTATATACACAGGAATTCAGGCAGGCTTGCGGGAGGGAATCATCGGCAGCGATGCCAAATTGAGACAGCGCAACCCGGCCTTCAGGGAAAAATCAGTGAGCGCCGGCAAAAATGTCTTCCAGCAGCATCTTCCAGGCCTCGCCGCGCGCGGGAACCCCATCCAGCATGCCAATGGGAATGCCCACTTCGAACAGGGCGCCGGGATGGTCGGATTCCCAAATGCGCTGAACCGCCAGAGCATCGGGACGTATCGCGTCCGGCAGGCCGCGAATCCAGCTCTCGATTTTGTCCGCGGGACTACGCGCGTCGACTACCGCCCAAGTTTGATCGACATAGATAACCGAGATGAGTTTCGCCATGGTGCGCCGATGGGCTTCAATGAGCGAATCCGCCAAAGCTAGCACGCAGGTTTGCCCCGGATGGGCCTCCATCAGGGACTTCAATTCTTCCCCGGAACGAGCCCGCAAAGCCTCGCCGGGAAGGGTGGTCTTCGGCCCGCCCAGCACGCAATAGGCGTCCTCGCCCAGCCGACCCGCCAAACGCTGCGCGGTTTCCACAATCGACAGGGATATCGGTGAGGAACCGACCACCACAATCGTGGAACCGGGCTTTTCCAGCAGGGGCACCGGCTCGGGCAAAGCCCCCAGCACATCATCCAGCGCCATCTCACTGGTGTCCACGGTGCCGTTGGCAACGGACTCAGCCAGGTTTTCGCCTCCCGGCACCCCGGCAAACAACTCCGCCGGGAATCCCAATTCGCTCAGAGCCGCGGCCGGCAATTTCGGGTCGGAAGCAACGCGCGGAGCAGAGGTAACGATACGCCCAGCACTCGCACCCGGCGCTGCCGCCCCTTGCAGGCGCGCATCAAAAGCCCCGCCGGCAGGCCGCGCCATGGTCCCCATCGAGCCGGCTAAACCAGCGGTTTCACTAGCCTTGGGAGCGGCACTCGGTTCAGGCTGAGTATCGTTGATGAGGGAAGCGGCATCCCCGATTCCCATCTGAGCCATCTGGGCTTCGAGCTGGGCTTGAGCGGCTTCGGTATTGGAGCTGAGCTGGGAACGCGCTTCGTCAAGCAGGTGTTCCAGATCGGGGTCTTTCTTGGTGGGGGAAGCGGTGCCGCCATCGTCTCGCACCTTGCCTTTGCCGGTCGTATTCGCGGCAGAATCAGCGGATTCACCAGTATCCGTGGGGGCCTGCTTTTTCTTTCCTAAGCCGGCTTCTTCAGCATGTTCCGAAAGAGTCTTGTGGGTGGGCTTGGGTTTGGCGCTCGCCGTAGCGGCAGCCGCAGTCCCGATGGCGTTGCGGAAGCTCTGGGGCGGTTCGCCGACCCCCTCGACTTCCACCAGGACTTCATAGTGTTCCTTGGCGAACATCCCGGCCAGGCCGCCCTTGCGGACTTTTTCGGCTTTGAGCACGGTGACCCGTCGGCCCATCCGTTTTACTTGGCCGATGAGGACGTCAAGGCGATCGCCTTCAACCAGATATCGCGTGGCTGCCACTTATCGTTCCCATCGTCTCGATCATTACTTTCGCGCCCGATACTTCGGTGTACGACAGCACCGGCAAACGCGCTATACCAAGGTTAACAAGTTTTCGCAGCGCTGGGCGTAAGACAGGCGCACAAACTAAAACAACAGAAAATCCGGTCTGCTCCGCCTGCTCGGTCACTTCGCGAGTCTGGTTCAGGAAAGTCTCCATCCGATCCGGGTCCAGAGCCAGTTGGGAGCCATCGTCGCCGGGACGCACGCTCTCCAACAGGGACTGTTCAAAAATCGGATCCAAGGTAATGACCCGCAGTACCCCGTCCATCACGTACTTTGCCACAATCGAGGGCCCTAGCTCCGCTCGAGCCGCCTCGATGAGCTGCTCAGGTTCGGTGGTCTGCTTACCTTTCACGGACAACGCCTCAAAAATCCGGGGCAGGTCCAGGATGGGGACCTGTTCTTCCAGCAGGCCTTGCAGCACGACTTGGACCTCGCCCAAGGACAGCATCGCGGGGATGAGTTCCTCCACGGCGCTCGGGTTCGTCTGGCGCACCCCGTCGACCAGGATTCGCACGTCTTCACGAGACAGGAGCCGCGCTGCGTTCTCGCTGACCAGCGCCCCCAGGTGGGTAATCAGCACAGAAACACGGTCCACTACGGTCGCTCCACCCAGCTCGGCGTTGTAGCGCAGCTCCACGGGAATCCATTTGCCGGTCAAGCCGAATACGGGTTCGTTGGTGATTTCACCAGGCAGGTCGTCCAGGATATCGCCCAAGGCCAGAACCTTGCCGGGCGGGGCGATACCGCGGCCGACTTCCACGCCGGACATGCGGATGACGTAGGTGGACACGGGCAGGTCTACAGAATCGCGGGTGCGCACTGGCGGCAGGACGAAGCCCGATTCGAGAGCCACTTTGCGGCGCAAGCCGCGCACTCGCGCCAGCAGGTCGGTGTCAGTGTTCGCTCCCACCAGGTCGATGAGGTCGGGAGCGAGGAGGATTTCGAGGGCCGGGACCCGCATCTGTTCGATGAGTTGTTCGGGGGTTTCACCCGCGGGCTTGGAGTCGTCCTCCTCGATTACGACGTCTTCCTCAGCCTCGACTTGCTTGAGTTTCGCCATGGAGCGCCATCCGGCATACAGCAGCATGGCGCCGATGACAAAGAACGGAGCCTTCGGCATGGCCGGAATAATCCCCATAAAGACGCAGGCCATTCCCGCGATAAACAGCGCGGCAAAGGACTGGGTCAGCTGGCGAGAAAAGTCCCCGCCGATACCGCCCTCGGGAGAATCCTTGGAACGGGTGACGATAACGCCGGTAGCCAAGCTCATCAGCAGGGACGGAATCTGAGAAACCAGACCATCACCGACCGTCAGCTGGGAATACGTCGCGATGGAGTCACCAACCGGCATGCCCTCCACGGCCATACCGATGATGAAACCGGCGATGAGGTTGACGATGGTGATGACGATACCAGCGATAGCATCGCCTTTAACGAACTTGGAACCACCGTCCATAGCGCCGTAAAAGTCGGCTTCGGAAGCAATCTCGGCACGCCGGGCGCGAGCGGTTTCTTCATCGATGAGACCGGAGTTCAGGTCGGCGTCGATTGCCATCTGTTTACCGGGCATAGCATCCAAGGTGAAACGCGCCCCAACTTCTGCCACACGTCCCGCGCCGTTGGTAATGACGACAAAGTTGATGATGACCAGGATGACGAAGACCACCATGCCGACCACAAAGTTGCCGCCCACCACGAAAGTCCCGAATGCTTCGATGACTTTGCCGGCTTTCGCGGAACCACCCCCGGAGCCGGGCGTCAAAATCAACCGGGTCGAAGCGATATTCAAACTCAGCCGGAACAGTGTCAGCACCAAAACCAGGGTCGGGAACACCGAAAAGTTTAACGGCTTGGAAACGAACATGGTCGTGAGCAAGGAAATCATGGACAGCATGATGGACATGGTGAGCAGGACGTCCATCATCCACGGCTGCAGCGGGAAAACAAGCAACATAACGATGCCGACAACCCCCATGGGGACTATCAGCTTCGGTATCAATGCGGCATCAAATTTGCCCTTCACGTGCCGGTCTCCTCACGGCCATGGACTCCATTCCTCACTTATCTTACCGTTGCCCTATCGGCAAAAGGGTCGTTTACATTAGTTTTTCCAACTTTTAAGGGGAAAAACTGGACCGTCAGGATTCTTTTCCAAAGAGGTAAGAGGGCATCTTGTGAACCCCGCCGCGAGTCCCGCGTTTTTTCAAAATCAACACGAACGCCAGAACCTGGGCGACCGCGGTGTACAGCTCTTCGGGAATCGCCGCCCCAACCTCGACCGTGGAATACAAAGTCCGCGCCAGCGAAACGTCCTCTACCTGGGGAATCTTTGAATCCTGGGCGACTTCACGAATCCGCGAAGCAATATGGTCCACCCCTTTCGCCAGGACTTTCGGGGCGCCCTGACCCGCTTCGTACTTGAGGGCAACAGCGTAGTGAGTCGGGTTTACCACCACTACGTCAGCGTTCGCGGCGTCGGCAATCATCCGGTTGCGGCTCATGGCGATGGCACGAGAGCGGCGCTGGGATTTGATTAACGGGTCGCCTTCGTCCTGCTTATATTCTTCTTTGATTTCCTGCTTGGACATCTTGGTCTGTTTCTGGTTCTTTTTAAAGATAAACAAAGCGTCCAGCACGGAGACCGCAATGCCGGCGATAACCGAAGCCCAGATGAGCAGCCACATCTTGCCCTGACCATAGGCAATCAAATTCCACAACGAGACATGTCCGGCCGCCCCCATAATCTCGGCGACCCCGGAAATGACCACGTACAACACGATGCCCACGGCGATGGTCTTAAGCAGGGCCTTCAAACCGTTCCACAGGGGTTGGATGCCGACGACTTTCTTCACGCCCTTGACCACGTTCAGGTTTTGCAGTTTGGGCTTCAAGTGTTTGGCGGAAGGAAACACGCCTTTACCTTGGATAATGTTCACCATCACGGCGACCAGCAAAATGGCCAGCATGAACGGTAACAGGGTCCACACAATCGTGCTCAGCGAGGAGGCCAGGAAACCCACGATTTCCTGCTTTGCGGGAACTTTTTTCAGGGTGACCGCCGTCAAGGTCTGATGGCGAGCCTTTTGGAACGCGGTGTCCATCATGAACGGAAGCAAGGCTGCCCCGGCGGCCAAGGAAATCCACCCGGTCAGATCCTGGGACTTTTGCAGGCCACCTTCCTCACGAACTTTTTTCAGATGCCGCGGGGTGGCCTTTTCAGTCTTTTCGCCGGAATCGCTCACATGAACACCCCCTGGAAACTCACCATGACCTTGTCCATCAGTTTCTCAACGACCTGGGGAATGACCACCATAATCAGGGGGGCGGTGAACGCGGTCATCATAATCTTTAGCGGGAAGCCCAAGGTAAAGGCGTTCATGGCCGGCGCTACTTTGGTCAACAGACCCAGACCCATGTCGGTGAGGAACAGCACCAGCAACAGCGGCCCGGCAATCTCTATGGAGGCCACCATCAGCTCGCCGAAACGAAAAACCAGGCGGTCGGCGTAGTTGGCCATGTCAAAGACCGCACCGACCGGCATGGCGTTAAAAGAGCGCGCCAGTCCCATTATCAGTAGCTGGTAGCCGTTGGTAGCGAAAAGCATGGCCATGGCCGTCAGTTCGTAGACCCGCCCGAAAGTCGCCTGGTTCGTCATGGTCAGCGGGTCGAAAGCCTGAGCCATCGCAAAGCCGCCTTCAAAGTCGATGAGCGAACCGGCCATCTGGAGCGCCGCAATGATAATGCGCACCATCACCGCCATAGAAAATCCAATGAGGGCTTGAATCAGCAGCTCAAAGAGGAATACGTCCGATTGCTCTATCGGCCCGACCCGGCTCATGCAGGCGAACCCCAAAGCAGCTCCCAGCAGCGCCTTAACCCGGCCGGAAATGGCGCGGCTATTGAAGGGCGGACACAGCGCCAGGAAAACGGTAGCGCGCACGGTGGCCAGGGCAAAAGCGGTAAAGAGAGCGAGATTGATGGTCATAGCCCCACCTCGCCTTAAGAATTCAGCAAGGCTGGAATCCGCGCCATCATGTCCTCGGTGGTGGTGACCAGGGTTTGCAGCATCCAGTAGCCCGAAATATACAGGGCAATCCCCACCGCAACGGTCTTGGGGACGAAAGTCAGCGTCACTTCCTGGATTTGGGTGATGGACTGGAACAACGAAATCAGAAAGCCCACGACCAGGGAGGTAATCAAAATGGGTGCCGCCAGCTTGGCCCCCATCAACATGGCGGTCAACGCGAGGTCCAAAACTGCGGAGGAGTTCATCGGTATGTTCCAATCAAGGTCTTGGTCAACAAGCCCCAACCGTCAACCATGACAAACAGCAAAACCTTGAAGGGCATAGAAACCATCACCGGAGGAAGCATCATCATACCCATACTCATCAGGGCAGCGCCCACGACCAGGTCAATGACCAGGAAGGGGATGAACACCACGAACCCGATGATGAAGGCGGAACGAACTTCGGAAATCATGAACGCTGGCACCAGGGTGGTAAAGGGGGTTTCCTCCAGGCTGGGCGGATTAGGGCGGTCCGCGGCGCGGGTCATCAGGGCGATGTCCTCCTCGCGGGTCAGCGGTCCCATGAATTCGCGCACCGGCTTTTCCGAGAGTTTCAGCATATCCTGCACTTGAATCTTGCCGTCCATATAGGGCTGCACGGCGTCTTGCCAGATAGACGTGATGGTGGGGCTCATGATGAACAGGGACAGGAATATCGCCAAGCCGGAGATGACCTGGGTCGGAGGAATCTGGTTCAGTCCCATCGCATTGCGCGCCATCGCCAAGACGATGAAAATCTTGGTGAAGGACGTCATCATCAACAGCAGTGACGGCGCCACCGAAAGCACGGTAATCAGCAGGAACACCAGGACGGCGGTGGAGGGCGCTTTATCCCAGCCGTTGATGTTCAGTTGAATGCCGGGTTTTTCCGGATTGACCGGCGCGTTCGGGTCATTGGGGCCGATGATTTGCCCCGGATCCGTTAACGGGTCGGGTTGCCCAGGTTGGATTACGTTTGCTGAACTCACAAGGGCGGGTTGCCCTGGTTGACTGAGCGCGGGGACTGCCGACTGGCTCACGGTTGACGCGACCGGGGCGATTGCAGGGTCGGCCGAAGCGTGGGGCATGGAAAAATTGATGGCAAAAACCGCTATGACAGCCAGGAACCAAGCCAGCTGCAGGCGCAGACGAGCCACGCGCTGTTCCGAGCTCAGCTCTCGATGTTTCAGGCCGAATCCGAAGCGAGAGCCGCGGGCACGTTCGCGCTTTTCCCGCTCCAGGCTAGCGGCATCGACAGCGGTTCGCCCGGAACCGATGGTGTCCGCGCTGAAATCAGGGGGCAAGGTAAACGTGACGCCCAGGCGTTCCCAGTGAGCAGCGCTGGTGCGGTACTGGTCACGCACGACTTGACGAAAGGCAGCTTGACGCCGCGCTTGGCGCGCCTGGCGCTCCCGCGTAAAGGCTTGAAACTCCGCCACCGAAGCGGCGTGTTGGGTCAGCAACATGTCACTCATGCGGACTCACCGCCGAAGTCTGGGACGCGGCGGCAGGAAAAGTTTCGTCTGCCGGCTTTTTCTCACTCGCCGCGGGTTTCGTAGGCGCTGTTTTCGCGGGGACGAGTTGACCGTCCGCAGCAGGTTTCTGGGGTCCCTTGGCCCCAAATTCGGCGGCAATCTGTGAGGCTAGAGCATCCATCTGTTCCTCAGTGACCTGCGATTTCGGCTTGGCCTTGGCCGCGGCGGGGACGGCTGGCGTTGCGGGCCTGGCCTGCACAGCAGTACGGCTTGGCGTGACGGAACGAGCCTCGGTAGGCTTCGGGCTAGCCGACTGCGGCGAGGGGCGCGAGTCCCGCTCGGCACGTTTCGTGGCACGAGCCAACAGCTCCCCAAAAGGCCGGGACACCGGCTGATTAGCCCGCTCCTGAAAAGCCTCGGCGGCAGCGCTCAGTTCCGCGGACATTTCCTCCGTGTCGTAAATTTCGGCGATGGGAGTGACGGCGGAATCCCCCGCCCCCACCAGGAACATTCGCCCACCAATCTCGATGAGGGCGACTTGGGAAACCCGAGACAGCTGCAACCGAGACACCAAACGCAAGCCCGGACCCTCGTAATCACCGAGGTTGGTGCGCTTGAACCAACGCCACAGCAGCCACATCAGCAGGAATACCACCACGATTCCCACGATGAAGCGCAGGAATATCATCATGGGGTTCTCGGCGGGCTGACCGGTCAACGGCACGTCCGGGGTGAGAGTATCGGAGGCAGGGGAGCTCTCTGCGGGTGTGGTCGAAGGGGAGGCCGAACCAGAGCCGACCAGCTTCGTGTTGCCGGTCGGGCTGGGACTGGCCGGGTCTGAGGTTTCGGAAGCACCTAGAGCCGCGGCAAAGTTATTGAGGTGAACGTAACCGAGCGTTGTCCACGCCACACCGGTCTGTAAGACGCCCAGTAAGCTCACCGCTCACCCCTTTTCGACTGATCCATTCACTAGGACTGGCTCTGATTCTGTTGATCGGCCAGAGACACGATCTCCGTAATACGAATCCCGTATTCTTCGTCAACCACGACAATCTCACCGCGAGCAATGAGGCGGCCATTCACCATAACGTCAGCGGCTGAACCGGCGGAACGATCCAACTCGATAACGGAGCCGGGAGACAAATCCAGCACGTCATGCACCGCTAACTTGGTGCGCCCAATCTCGGCCGTCAAGGTCATCTCGACGTCATAAAGCAGTTTCATCGATTCGGCGCGCTGCTCCGGAGTGGCAGTGGCCTGGGTAACCGGGCCTTCCGGAGTCTCCTGGGCTTTGTCCTCTGTGGTGGTTTCCTGAACCGGCGCGGGACGCACTGCTAACCAGCCCTGTACCGTGCCGTCGGCCTCCAAGGTGGCCTTAATCCAGTCTTCACTGTCCAGCAGGTCGTCTACGGTTCCCTCGGTGGTGTTCTCCATGACCCCGGTCCCCAGGGCGGAAGTGGCCGCTTCCAAAGCCGGCAACAACGCCTGGGTCTGGGTCATCCCCTCTGCACCCTCCAAAGCTTCCGCAATAATCGAGGAGGCGACCAAACACACCTGCAGAGATTCTTCGGCGGATAGAGTCGTGACCACCGCGGGAGAATCAGCACCCGGCATCGGGTCGCCGGGCTCCCATGAGGATGCGCTAAGCTCAGTGGTCGAGGGTAGTAGTGGTATGACCGCCTGAGCAGCATCCAGTACCTGAATCGGGGTCACGCTCATTTCTTTTCTCCTTTGTTAACCGAAACCACCATCGCCGCTAAACGCGACCCGGAAGTTCCTGCAGCCGTTTCTGCCAAAATCAAATCTCCAACCACCATATCCAAAGGACGAGAGGTCGGGTGGATTAGAGGTAAGGTATCGCCGATAGCCAGGCCATCGAGTTCACGCGGATTGACCTTCCGGGGAGTGAAACGCACCGCCACCTCAACCGGCACGTCTTCGATAGAATCCACCAGCAGCTGACGCACCGCGGCGGCTTCCGCTTTTTGCTGTTCAGTACGAGTGTCATGGACATCGCCCTGATGGATTGCGTCCGTAATCATCGACACCGGCATCATGATGGAGCAATTGTCCTGGTGTTCCCCGGCAGTCAGAGTAATCGGAGCAAACAGCACCGGAGTGGAACCGTCCACGACCTGCACAAACTGAGGAGCATACTCGATGGTGCGGAACTGGCTGCCCAGCGGCAACATCGACTGGAAAGCTATATCGAGATCGGAAAGCACCCGCTTAAGGAAGTCAATCAGGACCGAAACCTCGACCTCGGTCAGTTCCCGGTCAGGAGTCGATTCCACATCTCCGGTTCCACCCAGCAGGTGATCGACCCAAGCCAGAGCGGTTTGGCGAGGGAATTGCAGAACTCCCTTGTTGCGCCCCCCTTGGAAATCGATAATCACCATCAGAGTCTGAATCGGCAGGGTCTTAATGTAATCGTCATAAGACCGCATGGACAAATCCCCGACTTCACCGGTAATCACCACATGCAGGCGTCCTACCAGCTGGTTAACCCAGTGCCGGGTAAAGGCTTCCAGAGCCATCTCCATAATGCGTGCGTACTCACGCGGGAGCTTCATCGGTTTACTAAAGTCGTAAACTCTCGCATCTACGTCAGTCTGAACGGTACTTGTCTTTGCCATCGTTTTCCATTTTATCCAGGTAAACCGTTAGAGTTTGGGGTTTTCCTGCGTTGTTAGAAAGAATTTGCCTTCAGTCGCGGGTGTTCCCCGCCAGCAAGTTTGAGCTTTACTGGTAGGCAAAAGTGGTGAATTGGACAGTCACCACGTGTCCGTTATAAGGCGGAATCGGGCTCTTGTTCAGCTCAGAGATATATTTCTTTTGCAACTCCTGCACCGCGCCAGCCTTGTCCAAGTCCTCTTTTTTCATGCCTTTGAACAGCCGCAAAGCCGCGTCGCGAGCGGGGGACGGATCGATGTCCGAGCTGCCCTCGCCCTCCGGCTTAATCTCTTCGTCAAAGTAGATTGTGGCCGCAAACGACATGAAACCATCATCGAGGTTGATACTCAGCGGCTCCCCAGTCGACACCGACTGCTTGCCCATCACCAAAGCCTTAGTGGTCTCTACGGGTTTCGGGGATTCCTTTTCACCGTCTCCTCCCCCGATGACACCGAGCAGCTTCAGCGCCAAGAACACGCCCACCGCTAATACGGCCAGAATCACTACAATCAGGACGACGAGCAGAATCTTTTTCGCGCCGCCCTTCTTGCCCGATCCCGCTCCCGCCGGAGGCGCGGTTGGGGGCATAGCCGGTTTAGCGGCTGCCGGGACCGGTTTTGCGGCGGTGCCTCCCGCTGGTTTCGCTCCAACACCGACTGGCATATTTCCTCCCTTAGGTCCGGACCAGCATGGCCGGTTCCGGTCTGTGTTTAGAATCGGACCGCGTCAGAGACTTTGCAATTGACCTGCACCGGGACGATTCGTAATTATCTTTTTCCTACGTTACCTGTAAAGTCTTGCTTTCGGGGCGGCTTGACTCCGAAAATCTAGCTTATTCGATGTCATAGTTCGATGAAACCCGCCATGCCTAGTTCTCATTGCCCGCGGCGCCTTCCGGGGGCGCTAGGGACGGGCCAATATTGGGGGGCGGCGGGGCGATGTTGGCATTTGTCCCACCCGCGAGCTGTTTCGCCGCATCAGGCAGTAAGGCGCGGACGGAATCTTTTGCGGTTGACATAATGACAATATCCACACGCCTGTTGAATGCCCAAGCATCCTGGCCGTCCGTAGCCTCAGTCTGGTGATCGGCTCCATACGAAATCGTTCGCAGTTTCGCCCCCGGAACTCCACCGTCCTTTAGCGCAATCAGTACCTCGATAGCACGAGCTGAAGCCAGGTGGTAGTTAGAGGGGAATCTCGCGTTAGCGATTGGTTGCGGATCGGCATAACCTTCGATGGCAATGCTTTCTTGCAGGGATGCCAAAACCGGGGTCACCGCACTGAGTACCTCACGAGCGGTGGGCTGAATCGTCGCCTCTCCAGTCTTAAAGTAGGTGTCGTTGGCGACCATGCCCAACACCAGACCCTTGTCGGTGATTCGCATCGCCAGGGCGCCTTCCTTGCCAGCCGCTTTCAATTGTTCTTCAACCTGTTTCTTGATGGCGTTCAAGTGACTGGCTTCCCTCATGGCCTGCATACGTTCAGGCTGAGATTGAGGATTTTGGTTCAGGTTACCCATCAGACTGCCCAGCTGCACCGCTGAGGTGGAACCGGCTAAAATTCCCAGTCCCCCATCGGTTTGGAGCGGATTGGCAATCTGAATGGTGGCGTTGAAACCGGCCGCCAGGGACGTGCGCAGCTTGGCCAATTTGCCCTGATCAACCTGAGAAATCGCGTACAGCACCAGGAACAGGCACATCATGACGGTAATCATGTCCAGATAGGATACTGCCCAACGCTCGGTGTTGTCAGGTTCCGGACATTCATGCTTACGCTTTGCCATACAAGTTCCTCCTCTCGGCGTTTGCGGAAAAGTCGTTTCCTAACGACGGGTCAGGGCTAGGCCGCTTTTTCGGCCTTTAGTTGGTTCGGCGGAATCAACGAGCGCAGACGTTCGCCAACCTGACGCGGGTTCGCCCCGGACTGCAGACTGATGAGCCCTTCCATGACGATTTCCATTCGAGCCAACTCCAGATTGGAGATTCTCTGCATACGGGAGGAAATCGGCAGCCAAATCATGTTCGCACTGAGCAGACCCCACAGGGTAGCCACGAAAGCCGAAGCAATCAGCGGGCCCAAAGTCTCAGGCTCGGACAGCTGCGTCAGCACATGCACCAGGGAAATCACGGTACCGATAACGCCAATAGTTGGAGCGTAACCGCCAGCGACGTGGAACCAGGCATAAGCGGTCTTGTCCGACTGCTTGCGAGCCTCGATTCTATCTGTCAGCATGGAGCGCAAATCTTCGGGATCCATGCCATCGATGGCAGCCATCAAACCCTCACGCATGAACGAATCCTCAATGCCTTTCGCGGCGTCTTCCAAAGCCAACAGACCTTCGCGGCGGGCTTTTTCAGACAGCGACACGATCGTGTCAATCGCGTCGGTAGCATCGGGGACCTTAGCTGTGAATGCTTTCGGAACCTGGCCAAAAGCATAGAGGAAGTCTCTCATGGTAAACGACGCCATAGTCGCCAGAAGCGTCCCCCCAAAGACCAGGGTCATAGGCGGGGGCAACAGGATGTTTGTAATCTCGGCACCCTCCATATACAGCATGGCTACTACTGCCGAGAGCGCGCCAACGATGCCAACGATTGATGCGGGATCCATACTTAGTCCTCCGAATCTTTCTCAATGTTCACCACGGTAAGCCTCGCCGCAGGCGTCGAAGTCCGGGAATCGTCTTGGATGATTTCCTCAACGCGAGCCAGCAGGCGGGCGCGGTCCTCACGAATCAGTTCGATGACTTCGGTCACGGTTTGGGAAACCACGTAGCGAGTTGCGTCCACCATGACAATAATCGTGTCAGGCGTGGACTCGACGCGCTCAATCAGGTCAGGGTTCAGGACAAAGTCCGACCCGCCCAAGCGTGTCAACGCAATCATGGTTCCTCCTCTGCGCGGTTTTCCTTAACTTCGGTGTTTTTTCTGAAATCTAAAGGTTTTTCGGGATTTTTCCGGGAATTATGCTGGAATTTTCACTCCTGGCTCACTCCTGGTCTGTCCCTAACCTAGCGCTTCATGTTCACCAGTTCCTGCAGGATTTCATCCGAGGTGGTGATAACGCGGCTGTTCGCCTGGAAGCCGCGCTGGGACAGAATCAGGTTCGTGAACTCGGCGGCCAGGTCTACGTTCGACATTTCGATGGCGCCGCCCGTCATGGCGCCGCGCTGGCCGGTGCCGGCTTCGCCAATCTGGGGCTGCCCGGAGTTACCGGATTCCATGAAGTAAGAGCTGCCGGCCTTTTCCAAGCCCAGCGGGTTGGCAAAGCTGGCCACCGCGATACGCGCCAATGGACGGTTGTCGCCGTTCGAGAACGTGCCACGAATCGTGCCGTCAGCCTCGACCGAGTAACCCGTCATGTAGCCCGCCATATTGCCATCGACCTGCTTTTGACCGAAGTTATTAACCCCGCCGAAGCCGGTCATCGCCGACAGATCCAGGTTAATGGGTTGCTTGGTGACATTCGGCTGCAAGATTTTTGTTGACTTCGGGGTCGTTGTTTCGTCCACGTTTATTTGATCCAGCTTGAAATTAACGGTCTTCAGAGCCTTCTGGGAGGCCTCGTCCAAGGTACCGTCAGTCTTAAATTTAAAGGTCAAAACACCATCGGTATTTGCGGTTTTCACCTTTGAACCGCCCACGCTGACCGAACCGTCTGCCTTCACATCCAGCTTGATACGCGCCCCCTTCTTATCGGTGGTTAATTCACGCTGGGTTTCATCCAGTTCTTTGTACGCGTTTGCGTCGTATGCACGCAGCTCCCACTCCGGTTCCGAACCGGGATTAGCAAAATCGCGACGCGCGAAAGTCAGCAAGACATCGTGCGGGTTGCCCTTATCATCGTAAGCATGCACGATTTGGGAACGCTGGAACGCGTTATCCGGCGAAGTCTTGGAGCCGGTCGGATCCATATAAATTTGGTCAGCGGGAATGTTACCGCCATAAATGACCTTGGTAGTCGGTCTGCCCTCTACCGTCTGAGTTAGCGGCAGGGTGATATTGCCGGGAGTACCCGAAGCGTTAATGGTTCCGTCCTTGTCGCCCATCCAGCCCTGCACGAACGAGCCGTCTGCCGCGACGACCTGACCTTGGGCATCCAAACCAAAGGAGCCGTTACGGGTGTACACGCTGGAACCGTTGGTTTTGCGCAGGACATAGAACCCGTCGCCATTAATCATGGTGTCCAGGTTACGGCCCGTCATCTGGGCCGCGCCGCCGGTGAAGTTTTGGGTGATGGACTGGAGCTTCACACCCAAACCGACCTGGGCGGGGTTCATCCCGCCGCGCTCGTTTAGTCGAGGCGCCGCCCCGGAACGCACCAGCTGGCTGAACGTGTCCTCGAAACGAGTCGACGCGCTCTTAAACCCGGTGGTATTGACGTTAGCGATGTTGTTGGAAGTGACATCGAGCATGGTCTGGTGGACACTCAAGCCCGAGATGCCGGTAAATAGTGAACGTAACATTTTCTCTTTCCTTTGCTCTATGAAGCCGCGGGGGCTGGAGTGTTGTTTCCTTGATTAGTGGTCTGTGTAGCCGGGGCGGGAGTGGCTCCCGGCTGGTTCGGGGTGGTTCCAGTGGCGGTTCCCGAAGCCGCCGGCGTGTTCTTGGGTTCGGTGGCCGCGCCTGTCTTTTTGCCCTCCTGCACGGCGTCCTTGATGGCCTTATCCAAAGGCGTGTCATCAGTCGGGTCGGCGATACCGAGGATGTCGCTCATGTCGACCTTTTGGTTGCCGATGTGGGCCAAGACTTTGCCGTCAGCCAGGAACTCCACGGCTTCAATCTTGCCCGCGGTCGTCACGGCGTTGCCATCAGCATCAACGGCGTCATACACGGCCGTCTTGCCGACCATGGTCGTACCCTGGGCGCGCTGCTGAGCCTCAAAAGACTTCTTGGAGGCCTCGGTCATCTGAATCATCTGTTCCATGTTCGTCATGGTCGAGGTCTGTTCCAGCAGCTTCGCGGTATCCATCGGCTCGGTCGGGTCCTGGTACTTCAACGTCGCCAACAGCAACTTCATGAAGTCGTCCTTGCCCAGCTTGCCGGGGTTTTCCTTCGTTTGAGCAGCCTTATCGGTCTTTTGTCCCTCGTTCATTTTCTTAAGGAACAGGGCCTGCTTTTCGGCATCGCTCATTTCCTTGGTGGTGGCGAGGGTTTTCGCGTCCTCTTTCGCTTTGGCGTTCGCCCCGATTGTGTAGTTATCCACAATCGGATTGGCGCCGGCGCTTACTGCATCAACTGGCATAGTGTTCTCCTCACAATCACGCGAACATATCCACCGAACCATCAGTGCCGTCCTTCAGGACGTCACCCACCTTCGGCCTGGACACAACGTCTTCTGGTTCAGTTTCGGATCCATCCGTACCGGCTGCGCCCGCCTGGCCAGCCTGACCGGTTTCCCTCTCGGAAGAACCGGTTCCAGCGCCCGTGAACTGGGCAAACTCTTGGGCGTTTTCCGCCACATCCAAATCCGCCTGCAACCCGGTGGAAGCCAGGTCACGGCGCAAGTCGCTGAGCACTTGGCGCAGCTGGTCGCGCGCCGCCTCCGAAGCTCCCAACAGCTGCAGATGCACGGTGCCGTCAGCGTGGAAGTTCGCCGCCACCCGCACCGGACCGAAGGTCTCGGGGTTGATGGCTAACTTCAACTGATGCTGACCCTGACCCAACACTTTCAACCGCGACAGCTGGTGCTGCATCTGGTCAAAGAGCTGCTGGCTCAAGTTCGGGGCGTAAGTCGGAGCGGCTTGGGCCACCGGGTTCGGGGCGGAGGCAGCCGGAGCAGCGGCCGGCGCGGCAGACGCCACGGGGGTCGTCTGAGCCGAGGTGCCGGACACGGCGCTCACCGCGGAGCTACCCGCATTGGACGCTCCCGCCGCGGTTGCATTCGCGGTGTTTCCAGCTGTTTGCCCGACCGCCGCCAAGGCTTCGGACATTATTTCTAGCTGCTCGGTTGCTTCAGGCACCACCGGAGCTGCGACCTCAGGTTTTGCCGGAATCAGTGACGGGGCTTTACCGGATTTCAGCTGGGCGGCGATGTCTGCCCCGTCTATCGGTTTTTCTGTCTGCGGCGTCTGGACCACGGTAGCGGAGGGCTCCGGAGTGTCCGGAGCGGCCTCGGGCTGAGTCAAAGCCGGTTCCTCAGTTTCAGACGCTACTGTTTCCGTTTCTATATCTGGCGCTGGGGTCTGTGCCGTGGTTTCCTCCGGGGTGAGGGGGACGGCAGACTCCTCCGGGACCACTTCCGGGGTCGTTTCAGCGGTTTCCGTCAGCGTTTCCACAATCTCTGCGGCCACATCCGTCCCGGTTTGCGGCGCAATCGCGACATTTGCGGCGGTGTCCGCAGCGGGGGTGGTTTCCGCAGTCTGTTCAGTATCGGCCGATTTCGTGGTGTCCTGAGCCGGCTCATCGGCCGGTTTCGTTTCATCAGCGCGATCCTTTGGGGTGGTCGAATCCTTCGCCGCAACTTTTTCGGGGCGCCCCGGACGTTCCGGGCGTTCGGGACGCTCGGGCTTGTCAGCCCGGACATTACCAGGCTGACCAGGATTGTCATGACGCGTACGGGACGGACGCACCGACGCTCCCGGTTCGGTCGCCCCGACACGGGAAGGCTTTGCCGGAGCAGGGCGGGAATCACGAGCCGAGCCGGGGTGGTTTTCCCCACGGCGCACCACGCCTTCATCGGGAGTGCGAGCTTCGGTCGCCAACGCACTCATGAGGGACTCAAAAGCGGTGGTGTCGGCTGCTTTCGCACCCTGCGAAGCCATTTGGGCAGCCACCGCGGCCGCATTCGTGTTCTTAATATCAATCATGTCACACCCCCAAAGATGAACGTAGGGCGCCCAACGCACTCAAGGACGACGCGGTATTACTCAAGCTCGCGTTGGCTCCCATCGTGCCACGGTTTTCGGCCAATGCCCCCAAGCCGCCGGCCGCGTTAGAGCCGTACAGTGAGGAGCCGCCCAAGAACTGGCTGAGCAGGGTCGAGCTGTAAGAATTATTCGAGTTCGCGGTTCCCATCAAGGCGGCCAGCGGATTCGCACCGGCAGTGCCCGCTCCCGCTCCTGACAGGGCTCCCACCAGCGCGGCAGCCAGGTCCGCAGACGGATTGCCCGGGTTCGCCGCACCGCGGTTAGCCGGACCGGAAGCCGCGTTATTTTGAGCCAAAGCCGCATTGCCCAAGGCTCCCAGCAAGCTCACCAAGCCCGCCGCCACGGCATCCGGCGAAGGTGCCACCGCACTGCCGTTATCTCGGAAAGCCGCGTTCGCGGTGACCCCGGCCGGGGCCTCTGATTTATCGGAATCTTCCACGGACGGAGTGACGTGGGAAGCGGCCTTGGCGGTTTCCGGAGCCTTCGGCGCGTTTACAGTCGAAACGGGTGCCCCCGGAGCATCTCCCGCGGAGGGCATCACGCGGCGAATGGTCACAATCGGACCCAAGTCAGAAACGTTGGCTTCCGTTACGGTCTTGCCCGGGCGCGGCGCGTGAATCGCCTTGCCGTTGCCGACATACACTGCCACGTGTCCGGAGTTGCGCAGAATCAGCAGGTCGCCGGGCTTCGCATTCTCAATGCCGTCAACTTCCACGCCGGAGTGCTGCTGATCGTAAGTGACGCGCGGCAAAGTCACGCCGACTTCCCGGGCGGCAGTTTGCACCAATCCGGAACAATCCAGCCCCTTGGCGGGGTCGGTACCGCCCCACACGTAGGGCACCCCGATGTAGGACCGAACCTTTTCCACGAAAGCCTCAGCGGTCCCGGGCGCTCCTTGAATCTGCCCTTTACCGGAAGTCCGGGTGGGAGTGGCCTTATTGGCTGCGGAAATTTGGCTGGCCAACTTGGTGCTGAAATCTCCCGTGGTCTCGGAATTTTTAGACGTTGATTTTGCCGCCCCACTCTCGGTCACCGAGACCGGTGGACGGCCGTTATTATTCAACGCATTAATCATGTCTTGAATCGCACTGATTCTTGACTGGACACTAGCCAGGCTCACAATTGACCTCCCTTGGCAAAAACAGGGCTTTGCTGACCGGTTGAGCCTGTCACAGACTCACTCGGGAGCGTTTCCCTTATCGTGCGAATACGTGGTTCCGCACCGGTTTTGCCTTCCGTGGCACTGCCAGTGTTGCCCATGTGAGACGCAAGCTCATCAAGAACAACCTGTTCCTTATGCAAGTCATCGGCAATAACTTCTTCCGCATGACGATTTTCAAGTTTTTCTAAGGTTGCAGTCAGGCGACGAGCCCCCTGCCATTCATCCTGACGCCGATCCACTACCGCTTGCGCGTACTCTTTTCGAGCAATGCCCTCTTGAATCTGCATCATCGCCGCGTTACGCATCGCCGCAGCTACAGCTAGGTTTGTGGCCCCGGTAGTCTGCATGGAGCCGAGCCGCGCCCGCGCCGAGGACAGCTGCTGGTCAGCGTGGTTTAAGTCCGCGTGAGCCGAGGCGAGACGACCCGCCGCCTGATCCTCTTGGAGCTGGCGTAAATTGAGTAAACCCTGAAGACGGAACGCGCGATCTACCATTGACTACACCCCCTACGCCGCTTTCTCAGACTTGAAGGCTTGATAGAGATCAAACAGTTGTGACCAAGCCGCGTCGAATTCGACCTTCTCATCGGTCTTTTGAGTCAGGAACGCTTCGATGTCGGCATCATATTTCACCGCCGTGTCCACTTCGGGGTTCGTGCCCGCCTGATAAGCCCCCACGTCCAGCAGGTCCTGGACCGAACGCTTTGCCCCCATAATCTGACGCAGGGCGGTAGCGGCCTCCTGTTGTTCCCGGGTGGTGACTTTGGTAGCCACCCGGGAGATGGAGCCCAGGGCGTCGATAGCCGGATAGTGCCCGGCCACCGCCAGTTTCCGATCCAGCACCACGTGCCCATCCAGGATGGAGCGCGCCTGGTCAGCGATGGGTTCGTTGTGGTCGTCCCCATCCACCAGCACCGTGTAGATGCCGGTCACGGACCCGACTGAACCGGAACCGGCTCGTTCCAACAGTTGAGCCATCATCGAGAAAGTCGAAGGCGGGTAGCCGCGAGTGGCGGGCGGTTCGCCTACGGACAGCCCGATTTCGCGCTGGGCCATGCAGGTACGCGTCAGGGAATCCATCATCAGCAAGACGTGGCGGCCCGCGTCCCGGTAGTACTCAGCGACCCGGGTGGCAGTGAAAGCGGCGCGTTTGCGCAACATCGGGGACTCGTCAGAAGTCGCCACCACCACGACAGAACGGGACAGACCCTCCTCGCCCAAGTCGTCTTCCAAAAACTCCCGGACCTCCCGCCCGCGCTCGCCCACCAGGGCGATAACACAGACTTCGGCATTCGTGCCGCGAGCAATCATCGACATCAAAGTCGATTTGCCAACCCCGGAACCGGCAAACAGGCCAATGCGCTGGCCTCGTCCCAAGGTCACCAGGGTGTCCAAAACCCGCACCCCCATCGCGACTGGCATATCAATCCGGGCGCGCTCCAACGCGTTGGGAGCGGCCCCGTGAATCGGTACCCGGTCAGCCGCATAGATAGGGCCTTTACCATCAAGCGGACGACCCGCCGCATCAATGACCCGACCCAGCAGAGCCGGACCGACCGGAACTGTGGCCGGCAGACCGGTACCGCGAACCGGAGAACCAATCCGCAAACCGTCCAGATTATCCAGGGGCATACACGAGGCGATGCCCGCGTCCAGCGCCACCACTTCGGCGGGAACTCCCGGGTCATCGCCAACCAGCACGACTTCACCCACAGAGCATTGCAAGCCGCGGACCTGCACAGACAGGCCTACAACGGACTCCACCTCACCGACTCGTTGGGGGCGCGAGGCGTTCAGCAAACTCACAAAAGAGGGTAAAGTGGCCAGCTCCAAGACGCTCACTCCTCGGCTGCTTGAGCGGACACCAGAGCCTCTCGCGCACGCCGCACAGCCGAAGTCAGCCGGGCATCCAGCAAACCCTCCGGCATGTAAGCCACTGCGTCGCCCGGATCCAGTTCCGAATCGGGAACCAGCTGTACCGGGCAATCCACACCCAAGCTGGTCAGCGTAGCCACATCCTGTGGGTTCATATTGACCTTCACAATGTCTTTCGGGTCATTCATAGACAAAGCCCGCTTTAACGCCGCCTTGGCGCGAGTCGGCGCATCGGATAGCTCCGTCCCGATCAGGGCTTCCGCTAAATCCACTGCCGCTTCCATCAGCGCGGCTTTCATGTCTTCGATGACCAGGGCGTCCCGGGAGGAAACCGCATCGGCAATAGCCTGGATTTCATCCATCGCATCCACATAAGCCTCGGTGCGGGCTTCTTCCGCCAGGCGCGCGTCCTCATTGAGGATGTTGCGTTCCTGTTCAGCTTCGCGAGTCGCCCGTTTTTGACCGGCAGCCCACCCGGAAGAAAAGCCTTTGGCGTATCCGAAGGCCTGGGTGGATTTGTCGTCGCCTTTGGCCTGGTTGGAAGCGCCTGTCAGACGGAACGCTCCCGCCGTAGCCGACCCGGTAGCGGTGGATAGCGGCACCGGATTGGGCGCACCGCCGCGTCGCTGGTTTTCTTTGACCTCCAAGAGGTCCTGATCAAGCCACATATTCGTCTTCCTCCTCGCGGCGGATGACGATTTGGCCAGATTCCTCCATCTTGCGAATCAGCTGGACGATTTCGGAACGAGCTTCCTGAACCTGGCTCATGCGCACGCTGCCCAGCATGTCGATTTCTTCCATGACATTCTGGCGAGCACGCTCGGAGAGGTTCTTCATCAAGCGAGAACGCAGATCTTCGTTCGTGCCCTTCAGGGCCATCGCCAGGCGAGCCCCGTCGACCTGACGCAGCACCAGCTGAATACCCCGATCTTCGAGCATAACGATGTCCTCAAAGACGAACATCCGGGAGCGGACTTCATCAGCCAGGTCCTCGTCACGTTCTTCCAGCCCGGTCAGAATCATCTTTTCAGTACCCGGATCGGCCCGGTTGATGATGTCGACCAGCGGTTCGACACCGCCGATAGCTTGCATTTCTTCAGAGTTAATGACCTGCTCAGCCTTCTTTTGCAGGGAAGCGGCCACCAGAGTCACCATTTCGGGGTTAGCCCGTTCCATCTGAGCGATGCGCACTGCCACATCGCCTTGAAGTTTCGGACCCAGACCAGCCATGACACGCGCGGCGTGATCCGGACGCAGGTGCGCCAGCACCAGGGCAATCGTCTGGGGGTGCTCGGAGGACACCAAAGTCACGATTTCACGCGGGTCGGCGGATTTCAGGAAATCGAAGGGCTGCCCCTGCATGCCCTGCATCAGGCGTTCCATGATCTCCGCAGCTTTTTCCTTGCCGAAAGTCTGTTCCAGAACTTTCTGGGCGTAGTCCAGACCGCCGTGGCCCAGCTGCAAACTTGCCGATGCTATGGAGTTTTCATAGAACTCATCGATGACGTCCGCGGTGATTTCGCGAGGTACGTTGGTCATCCGCAAGATTTCAGCTGACAGCGCCTCGACCTCATCGTCAGTCATCTCGCTCATGACGCGGGCAGCGCGATCCTTACCGATTTGAATCAGCAGCAAGGCAGCTTTCTGTAGCCCGCTCAAAGTCAGTGCTTGTGACATTACCATGATTAGTGACCTCCCATCCAAGCGCGCAGCTGCTCAGCAACCAGTTGCGGTTTGTCGAGAGCCAGTTCGGCAATCTCCTCGCGCTTGGCTTCAATCTTTAGCAGGATTGGATCAGGCTCGGGCTCCGGTTCAGGCTCGGGCTCCGGTTCAGGTTCCGGAATCGTGGCCGCCTCAATCTCCAGAGCTTCTTCCTCCGGAGCGCTCAAGGTGTAAGGATCGGGCAGCTGATCCAGCTCGCCGAGGTCCAAAGCCTCACGTTCGCGAGCCTTGGCCCGCTTCTTGGCCACCGCCGCGATGATAATCAACAGCAAGATAATCAATCCGGCAATAACCGCCTGACGAATCAGGGAGGCGGTCTTTGCTGCGGCCTCCGCGGCAGCTTCAGCCGCAGCAGCCTTTTCAGCCGCTTTCTTTGCCGTGTCGTCGAACGGAGAACGCGAGATATTTACAACGTCTCCGGTAGCAGCATCAATGCCGGTAGCCGCCGCCACCATGTCACGCACTTGCGCCATGTCCAAGCGCCGGGCGGTATCTTGATTCAATACAACCGACACGGACTTGCGCAGCGCCGCTCCGGGTCCACGAGTGGACTGGGTCACTTCTTCGTTGACCGCGTTGTTTTGCACGTTTTGGGTGTTGGAGTAGTTACCGCCGTTATTGCCGTTCAGCTCGTAAGGGTTGGCAATGTTATCCGGCCCCAGCACGCCACCAACGATGGCCCCGCCGCCGCTGTACTGTTCGGCCGCGTTCGAGGCGGACAACTGCTTAACCCCGCCCTCCGGATCGGTAAAGATACGAGTGGTCTTAACCTGGTTATCTTGTGAGAGGTCAACTTGCGCCGAGACACGGGCATTACCGACCCCCACCAGGGGTTCCACTACCGCCAAAGCCTTGGCGACCAAACTCTTTTCCATTTCCGAAGCCGCAGCCGTACCGCCTTCGACCTTGTCGGACAGGCTGTTACCCAGCGTATCGACCACGGTCACTCCCGACTTATCCAAGTTCGGCACGGAAGCGGAAACCATGTTGATAACGGCTTGCACCGTGTCATTGGAAACGTCTTTGCGATTCTTCGGGGTGATGGTCACAGAAGCGGTGGTAGCAACGGGTTTCTTCGGGTCGGCAAATACGGATTCCTGCGGAATAGCCAGGGCGACCGAAGATTTTTCAATATCATCCATGGTGTCGATGGTCTTGGCCAGCTCACCTTCCAGGGCGCGCTTCTTGGCCATTTGCTGTTGGAAGTCGGAAGCCGCGACGCCCAGGTTATCCAAAACGGCATAACCGGCAGTGGGCTGTGCGGGCAGGTCGGCGGCCGCCAAGCTCATACGGGCGCTCTGCACATCTTTTGCCGGCACCTTGACCACACCATTGTCGGCGACCTGATATTTGATGCCTTGCGAATCGAGCTGTTCGGTGACGGCGGCTTGATCTTTATCCGTCAAGCCGGAGTACAGGGTGGTGTAGTCGGGGCGTGCCACCCAAGAGTAAAGCACCACGCCGCCCAAGATGAGCACGGCTACCCCGATAATCGACAGGGTCTTTTGGCCTAAAGAAAACTGGCCGACGGTACTTTTGACTTTATCTACTGCGTTTACGATGACCGGTGGCATTATGCTTGCATCCTCATAATCTCGTTGAACATGTCAACTGCCTTGTTCCGTATAGTGGAGGTCAGTTCCATAGTCAGCTGGGATTCTGCGGCTGCAATAGTGTATTGGTGGACATCATTGAGTTGCCCGGTCAGGGCCTGCACACCCAGCTTCTTGGCGGTACTCTCACGTTGCTGCATGTTGTACACCGCATCGGCAAAAACATTGCCGAAAGAGGTTTCCGCGACATCGCGGACATCTCCACCCAACGGAGTCAGACCGGTGCCAGTCGGGACGATGTGCGTGGCATTGGTGCCAAGACGCGCCGGACCGGCTTGGGTGGCTGCGGAACGTGAGAACCCAAGGGATTGTACTAAGTTATTGGTCAGCTGCTGGGTTCCGGTCAAGGAACTGGTCAGCTTGCTACCAATACCGTCTACAGAGTAAGGCATGGCTTACTTACCTCCCGATTTGCAATGCCGCTTCGTAAGTGGACTTTGCACGATCCACCACAGCAGCGTTTGCCTGGTAAGCCCTTTGCGCCATAATCAACTGGGTCATCTGTGATCCCAAGTCAATATCAGGGTGGCGGACATACCCTTCTTCATTCGCGTTCGGATCGCGGGGGTCGTACACGATCCGGCCGTCGGTGCCACCGAGCGCAATGCCCGATACCATCGTGCCAGCTGGACGCCCGTAATCAACAGCCTGAGCCACGACGTAGCGAGCCCGGAAGGCCTCTTCGTTCATAGGCTTGGTGGTGTTGATGTTGGCAATGTTATCCGAGATGCAGTCCAACCATTTACGGTTGACTGTCATGCCGGTTCCAGCGATACCGATTGCTCCAAACGTGGTCATGATGTCGTCCTCATGGCAGAGCGAATGTTGGTGTATTCCCCACTGATTGCTTGGGTAGCCAGCTGAAAGCGAAGAACCGTATCCACGCTGGAGATGGTCTCAGTGTCCAGGTTGACATTGTTACCGTCTATACGAGTGGGCTCCAAAGAGCGGGCAGTGGCGATATGCGTGGTAGCAGGGTGTCCGAACTCGACGGCACGAGCCAGTTCGCTTTCGAACGATACCTTGCCAGATAAGAATCCCGGCGTCTGAATATTGGCAATGTTGTCGGCGATGACTCGCTGACGCATGGACAATCCATCCAGCGCGGTTCGCATTGCTACGTAACCAACAGAATCAAACATGACGACCTCACATGTTCTCTCGCTGGATCATTCCTTCGATCCTCATTACCCGCATAACTTCCTGCTAGCGGTTCAGTGCTTTTTGCGCTGACATATTCAGTATCGGCAGTTCCCAAGCGATTGTCGAGGAGTTTTGCTAATTTGTTTTGGGGTTCATGGGAAGTATCTGCGAACCCCACTATTTTTACATTAATTAGGTTTTTGTTAATACAAATGCCTGGACTATATGCCCTAGTAAATAGGGTTTCTGGAAGATTACACAGCTGTAACTTACCGTATTTTCAGCGTCGTATTTTTACCACCATGTCAGCTTTCAAATCGGCAGCTTTCGTTCATCAAAAGTTTCTATATCTATAAAGCTAAACGGCACTTTGTTCAGTTGTTTTTCAGCATATTATGCGGCCCGCTCCGACATAGATTTTTTCTCCCGCTGTCAAATTATTGCCATTTTTGTGTATATTCACGCGAATTTCCCCGCGACCAGCTCTGATACAAAAACTTTAGAGATGGTAACATTCTGAAGCTTAGCTGAGTGTTAGGGTAACCTTCCCCAGACTTACAAATTTTTACTAGCCTGTAGATTTCGATACAAAATTAATTCATTAGCGTTCATAGACTGAACATAGTTAGGACTTTCATCCCGGGTGTGATGTTAGTCACACTACCTGATTTGTATGCATTTACTCAGCGGTTTTACTGCTTTTTTGCCCGAATACTCAGAGAACTCTCAGGAAAAGACGCTTTCCTGAGAGTTCCCCATGAACGCAAACGGTGGCGACACCCCTGAGTGCGCCCCGCGCTTTTACCCCTCTAAATCTAAATACCGGGGACCTGGTTCGATTTTCTGTTCAGGAGGAATCTTGCGGAGTTTATCGCGTTCTTCCCCGGCGCGGCGCAGCTCTTCTTGATTCTTACGCATGGCAGACGTGACTTGTTTCCCCAGCTCCGACAAGTCCTTTTGCACCTGACGCGCTCGCGGAGCCAAATCCGGAGGTAACGGCCCCAACCGCGGGGGCTGCCAACCCGACTCATCGGAAGGAACCTGACCTGCAGCCAGCTTCCGGCTGTCCGCAGCAATCTGAGCTTCCAACCGATCCAGCTCGTCCTCCCACCCCGAGGAGTTATCGCGTTTAGCCGACACCCAAATCACCTCGTGAATTGCGCTTCACCTCACCGGGCTTAGCTACCCCCACAGACTTTGCTTCCTCCGCTTCCAACTGTGCGGCCGCCTGTTTCCACGCGTCCGCCAGCGGTTCAAACAGCTCCCGAATCTCTTGAGCTTTATCAGCGTCGCCCTGCACGTTGGCGTTGACCAGTTCTTTCATGGCATACACATACAAAGCCATCAAACCCTCAGCGCCGTCCCACACGTCCATCCGCAGGGACGACATCAACTCGGCGATGATGTCCTGGGCATGAGTCAGATTTTTATGCGCTTCAACCCGGTTCTGACCGCGCAGGGCTTTCTCAGCCCGTCCAATATCAAGCAGCAACCGGTCGTAGAGCATCGTCAACAACCTGGCCGGCGAAGCCGTGACAATAGAGTCCTGCTGGAACCTATTAATGGCGGTCTGCATACTTTCCTCCACTTAAATAAAACGTACCCTTTAACCATACTTCGGCTGGGTTCACAATGTATGAAACCCAGCCGAAGAATGTTAGATTATGCGGTTTTTACTGGCCTCCCAGCTGGGCTAACTGTCCAGCCAACCAAGCCTGCTGCTGTTGCATCCGAGCCAGCATCGTCTCCAGAGAGGAATACTGCTTGTAAAGCTGCGCCTCTTTACGTGCCAGACGATCGTCGTATTCGCTGACACGGTTGTTATAGTAGGATACCGTGCTTTGCTTCGACTCAATAGTCTTGGTTAAAGTACCTTCGGTAAAGTCAGAAACCTTGGAAGCCATGTCCCCAACCTTCTTGGCGAACTCCACCATGACCTGCTGCACCTTTTCGGGGTCGCTTTCCATAGCCTTCTTAAACTTCTCGGCATCGAACTTCAACTCCACCTGAGAACTGTGGAACTTACCGTTTGCGCCTTTTTCGACACCACCTCCGAGGCTAATTCCAAACGAGGCTAGGGAATAGGTCTGTGACTTACCCTCGGCATCCGTAAGGGTTATCCCGCTGGAAACCAGACCCATAATCTTGTTCTTGAGGTCGCGTCCTTCCGAGTTACCCAGCGGACCGGCTGCGGTATAGGTGAAACGCTTGTTGGTGAGCGGATCAATGCCTTCCTTGGTGACGCTTTGCATACCTTTATTTAAGGTGGTCAGGGCATCCGTCAGGGCACCCATCATCTTTTCCATCTTGCCCGCGGCCACATCGAAGTCCCGCGTGGCGTTAATCTTAACACCTTTTAACAGGGCATCGGTATAGACCGGGGTGCCGTCAGCATTCGTCTTTTGCACCACGTTGGACAAGTCAATTTTGACGTTATCCATAATCTGAATCTGGTTCGATCCGTAGGTGCGTTCCTGGCCGAGCAGGCGAATCTTGGCATCCGAAGATTGATGGATGATGTTCAAAGCCTGTTCCTGAGCACCGGTACCCGCCACGGCGTGGGCCAAAGCGGCAGCATCCTCGTAAACGTACTGAGCCGAGTTCGTGGCCGCGTCCGTCTTGGAAGATTTGGCGGTCAGTCCCAGACCCTGGGTGATGTCACCGGCGAAAATCTTATAGTCGCCCTTGTTGGCTCCGGTTTCAGCCCCGTTAATCTGAAGCAAGTATTTGCCCGTGCCATCGGGATTGTCGCCGACACGCACCGCCGTAGCGTTTACTCCGGAACCAGAGGCCGCATTGATAGCCCTAGCGAACGCCGAGGCATCGGCTGAAGTCGGGGAAATCGTGGTGATTTTGTCACCAAGCATGATGGAAATCTTGGGCGGCTCACCACCCTTTGCCTTGGCGGCATCGTAGAGGCTCTGGATAGCGTCCTGATCCAAGGTTGCCTGCTTCGACTTCGCCACCTGCAGAACATCGAATTCGACCGAGCCAACTTGGGCTCCGGGCGAAGTGGTCACTCCCACCATCGGATCTGAAGACGTCGCCTTGGCGGCTTCCCAGATTTCTGAAGTATTGAAACGGACGCTTTCCTTGCCCACACGCCCATAAACATCCCAAGCCGCCCGCTTAATGTTGGCGAACTTGGTGTTCATATTTTGGAAAACTTGAACCTGGGACTTGTATTCCGCTTGCCTTCTTTGCAGCTTTATCAGCGGAACCTTTTCCAAGGACATCAATTTTTCAACAATGCCCTGGGTATTGAACCCGCCCAGTCCTGGTAATGCAATTCCCATGATGTGCTCCTTCCATGGAATAAAAGGTGTTATCCCATCCTGAGATAACGCCGAGGTTCAGAACACCGACAGGTGTCCCACTGACACTACCTCATGCATAATTGTCGGTCATTATCCCTGAGAATTAAGGGGAAATTATTTTTTTCGTCGATTTCGGCGCGCTTCCGCCCGCATATTCTGTTGCCGAATGGACAATCCTCCCAGGTAAGAGGTGGTTGGCGGGGTTGGTGGTTTTTCTTCTTCCGCCGGGAGTTCCGCTGCGGATTCGCCACCACGTAAGCGGGCTTTGTCTTTACTTTTAGGTTTCTCGGTAGCTTCGGCGGCGCGCTGGGCTTCTTGCTCCGCTTCGAGACGAGCCTTTGCCTGCGCTGTGCCACGGGCGTGACCAGCCAGGAAGCTCTTGGTGGAAGTACCCGACGCAACCTCGGTAGCGGACTCTTCCGACTCTTTATGGGGAGACGACCCCGCAGACGCGCCGGGCGAAACTTGTGACAACGAATCACGCAGAGACGATGAACGAGGACGCGGTGTCCCGGAAGGATCCCGCGGACGACCCCGAGCTGACGAAGAGACGGGGGGCGCAATGAGCGTGTCCTCTATCTCCGGGTCCGTATCCGGGTCTCCACGCAACATTTCGTCGGCGTGATCTTCAATCTTTTGGAAGTAGCTCTCGCGGCGTTTCTTAACGATGCCGGTAACTTCCTCGTTTTCTTCCGCAGCCGCTTCGGGATCGAGGTGGCGATTCATCCCCTCACGCATCAAGGTGAGGGCTTCGGAACGCAGCTGAGACACTCGAGATTGGGTTACTCCCAGCTCGTCAGCCACATCTTGAATCGGACGTTCCTCAAAAAAGACCTGCTCCACCACAAAGCGCAAACGCTGCGGCAGGGCGCGAACCGCAGCGCGCAGATACACCAGGCGTTCGTCATCCAGCAGCGTGTCTTCCGGGGAGGGGCTTTCATCAGGGACTTCCAAAGTCCGGTCGTCCTCGTTACCGGCGGGTGCATCCATAGAGACGACGCGGCGGGCGGCATCTTGCTGAGCGGACTCCACTGACTCTACGTCCACCCCCAGAGCCGAAGCGAGTTCCTCTTTCGTAGGGGCGCGTCCCGCAGCAGCGGTGAGGGTAGAGGTCATTTCCTCCAGCTGTTTGGTGCGTTGACGAGCCCCGCGGGTCGCCCAGTCCATGGAACGCAGTTCGTCGAGCATGGCTCCGCGAATCCGGTAAACCGCGTAACGATGGAACGGCACACCGGTCTTTGGGTCATAAGTATTAGCGGCTTGCACCAGGGCCAAAGAACCCGCCGAAGCGAGGTCCTCGCGCTGTACAAAAGACGGGACACGGCGCAACAACTCCGCCACTTGGTAACCAACCAAGGGGAGGTTTTTTTCAATTAGCTCGTTGCGGTTCACTTCGCCGAGTGAAGCCTCCACCGTGTCTCTCCTCAGAAAAAATTGCAGGTGCAGTCCCAGTCAGTTTACCTTTTAAACCATTTAATTAGCGGTAGATTAATGAGGAATCATCAGGATTGAGTGATTGGCAATTTTGCGGGTAAGTTTAGCTAAAGAGCAGTCAGGCTTTGACGATTGGGCTGACTGAGGAGGAGAGCGCTATGTCGTTAGACGCATTGTCACGCCAACTGTGGAAACAACGTGAAACTCTGGAGGTCATGCTGTTCAAGCTGGAAGAAGAACGTTTGATTACTTCCACAGCCTCGTCCCGGTGGTTGCCACGCGCCACTCGTGAGCTGGAAGCCGTCATTGCGCAAGCCCAGACGATGGAACTGGAACGCTCCATGGAATCTGAAGCCGTGGCGGTCGACTTGGGACTGCCCCCCGAGGCATCCCTGAAAGAAATTGCTGAAGCGGCGGACGAACCGTGGCAGACCCTGTTGAACCAACACCGCGAAGCCCTCATCTCCCTGACTTCTGAAATTGCCGATATGTCCAAGGCGAACCAAGAAGTCCTGTCCTCCCTCCAGCGCGCCACCCAAGAAACCCTGATGAGTATGCAAGGGGCGGAAGAAACCTATGGTGAGGACGGGGGAATCCACGCTTCGGGAACGGGTGAATCCACCATGCTTGACACTTCAATGTAAGAACAAGAACACGGGGTTTTGAAAAAATTCTCATATCCGAGCCTTTCAAGCCGATGAGCTTAAACGTGGACGCGTGAGGCGTCACAAAGATTGAGTAAGCACACAGGCTAGGGAAAGGACACTCCGATGGGTTCAACGTTTTCTTCGCTGAACGCCGGACTGACCGGTCTTTACGCAGCCCAACGTCTCATCGAGGTTTCCGGGCAGAACATCAACAACTTGAACACTCCTGGGTACACCCGCCAGCGTGTCGAACAGCGGGCTCTCGGTATCGGTTCGGAACCGTCTATCTTTGCAGGTTCCGTCCCCCAGGGCGGCGGCGTAGAGATTACCCGTATCCGTCGGCTCGACGATTTCTTTTTGGATGCGAAACTGCGTTTAGAGACCGGCCGTGCCGCCGGCACCAAAGAGACCAGCATCGCTTGGAAAGGCATCGAGTCTGCGATGGACGAGCTGGGTCGGATGTCCGTGTCCGATTCCATGCGTACTTTCTTTAAGTCTTGGGGAGACGTCAACAATAACTCCGATAACCGCGGGGCGCGCGCCACCACTCTGGGGGCCGCTGAAGCCTTGGTCACCAATATTAAGACCGGCTACACGCACATTAATGACCTGTGGAAGAACGGGCGCGAACAGCTCGAGGCGCTGGTGGCAGACTTGAACACCACGATGGATTCTGTCCAAAAGCTCAATGACCGTATCCGCAAGGCTACCGTGGCTGGCGGCAACGTTAGCGGCGCGGTCAACCACCTGAAAGATGAGCGCGACCAGCTGATTATGCATATTTCCAAGCTGACCGGCGCGACCGTCCGCCAGGGCTACTCGGTGTACACGAAAGAAAACGCGCCACACCCCAATATGATTGGCCAGGCCTACGACGACGGCACCGTGGAAGTCATGCTCGGCGGGAACTCCCTGGTCGGCAAAGATTACGTGAACCACTTTGAGGTGGAAGGTGCGCGCGATATGGCCGGCATTGACTCGGCTCCGCGAGACAAGTACAAGGCCGCGGTTGATGCGCTGAAAGCCGGGGGCAAGGATACCGGTACGATGTTTCCCTACCACGGCCAGCAAATTCAGCAATATCAAGCGCATGTACAGCGCTACGAAGTCGGCGACAAGATTCTGAACGCTGACGGTAGCGTGAAAAAGACCCTGAAATCCGGCGATCCCGAAGTCGGCACCAAGTACGTGGCCTTTTACGATATGAAAGCTGTCCAAGAGGGCACGATGAAACTGAAAGATGCCAAAGTAGCCGGCACCGAGCAGGGTTTTACCGACTTTACTTTTATGAAGGACGAGGGTCCGGTGCGCCTGCGCTGGGCACTCGGCGGACACATGGTCGCCATCGAGGACGGCACCATCGGCGGGTTGATGCAAAACCTGAAACCGGCCCAGTTCCCCGGAGTTTCCGGCACCATCGGCAACGGCGGGGCTTGGGCGGAAACCGGCAAGCTCTACAACGACTTGGCGACGAACCTGGCTACGGAAATCAACGCGATTCATGCCAACAACACCGGCGAAGGCGGGACGAACAACACCAAAACCCTGGTGACCAAAGAAACCAAGTTCTACAAAGTGGACTTGTCCAAGGACGTAAATGACCCGCATCGCCAGGAACCCATCGGCCCCACGCTAAAGCGCAGCGACTACCCGACGGACGAAGCCTACGATGCGGAAATTAAAAAGACCGTCGCCGATTTGGAAAAAAACCATAAAGGCTCTGCCATCGTGTATGAAAACGAAAAAGAGGACGGCGGAGACTTCTTTAAGTTCGCCGCCACCGACAACACGCTACCGGCCGCCATGCGCCTGTCCGTCGCCATCAAAGACCCCCAGATGATTGCTGCCGGCCAGTACACCAACGGGGTCTATGACGGCTCGGTTTCCCTGGCTTTGGGCAACCGTCAAGACGCGCCGACCTCGGCGATGAACGAATGGTCCAAGTCTGTGGTGGACATTGGCGTACACGCCAAGAGCGCCGACGACAAGCACACTTTGGCGGAGCAGACGCGGCTTATCGCCGAACAACGGCAAAAGTCACAGAGCTCTGTTGACATGAATGAAGAAGTTATTAACCTGATACAGGGCCAGCACGCCTACGCGGGCGCGGCACGCATCATGAGTACAGTTAACTCGATGCTTGAGGCCCTCATCAACCTAGGTAGGTGACTGACATGATTACCCGCATGACAACCTCTATGATGGCTGGCACTACGCTGGCTACGATTCAGCGCAACTTTAACCGCCTGGCTGATGTAAACAAGCAGCTGTCCTCGGGCAAGCGCATGTCTTTCGCCTCCGACGATCCGGCCTCCTCCGTCTCCTCTATGCGCCTGCGCAAGGAGCTGGCCGCGACCGAACAGTTCAAGCGCAACATCAGCGATGCTAACTCCTGGCTGGCGACTTCGGACGCCGCCATGCAATCCGTTGCGGATCGTTACACGGAAGCCCGGACCTTGCTGATTAACTCCATTGACGGGGCCTTGGGGGATAAATCCCAAGGCGCTCTGGCCGCGCAACTGCGCAAGATTGCCGAATCTATCATGTCGCAGGCTAATTCGACCTACCTGGGTCGCACCGTTTTTGCCGGTAACTCGGATAAGGGACTGGTGTTTAAGACTGGCTCTGACGGGCACGACACGATTTTCCTCGCCGCCGAGAAAGACGAAATCACCGCTAAGACTGTCGATCGCCGTATCGATGCGGACACGACTGTGCAAGCCAACGTAGACGGCAACAAACTGTTCGGCACCGGCACTATTAAATGGGACGGCAACACCCTGAAAACCGACAACAACCCGTCAGTCATGAACCTTCTGATTGCGGCTGCCCAAATTTTGGAATCCCCGACCGGTCCGGCAGGCGAGAACCGCCAGAAGATTGAGTCCATCCAAAAGGAACTGGGTGAACGTTTCGCGAAACTCCAGGAAGCGCAATCCGCGGTCGGTGCCCGGCACAAGCAGGTTCTGGAAGCGCAAAACAGCGTCGTTTTTGACCTGCAGCAGGTCAAAGGCCAGATTTCTGACGTAGAGGATATCGACATCCAAAAGGTCACGATTGACATGTCCCTGGCTTCGATGGCTTATCAAGCATCTCTAAGTTCAACGCAGCGTGTCGTGCAGCCAACTTTGCTAGACTACTTACGATGAGCACCAACGACGAAGTTACCGAAAACACTGAACAAGCCGGCGACGGCGAGGAATTTCCGACGCTCAAAATCCGGATGGTTCGGCCCATGCCAGGCCTGGAAAGCCACCTGGATTTTAGCCTCTCCGCGGTTGACGAAACTGGGGTTTTGTGGACCCTGAAGTCCATCATTGACCCCAATGTTCGTCTATTCGCGGTCCCCCCGGTGGCATTCTTTGACGGATACACCCCGATGATTCCCTCCTCCGCGAAGGAACGTGTCGAGATAAAAGACGGCGAAGAGCCCTTTATCCTGGTCATTGTGCACCCGGCATCCGGTTCGTACCCCCACACGGCAAACCTGCTGGCACCCCTGGTTATCAACCCAGAGAACATGAGTGCGATACAGGTCGTGCTCGAGGATCAGGACTGGCCGTTACAGGCCCCTATCGGCGACCCCAAGGAATCCTAAAATTCGGTTTTCGGTACCACGATGACCTTTCAGCGCCCCGGCATGAGCCGCGGCGCCACAGTGGTTTCAAAACTCGGCAATGTCGGTGCGGTAGTGCGAATTCTCCAGGTTGATGCTCTCTAGTGCCCGATAAGCGCGTTTCCGGGCTTCATTCAGGTCACTTCCCCGCGCGACTACTGACAGTACCCGCCCCCCGTTGGCAACTACCTGACCGGAATCGTCGACCTTCGTACCCGCATGAATAACGTGAACCCCAGGCACCTGACTCGCGGCCTCTAGACCGGTGATGACACCGCCCTTCACGGGTGCCTGCGGATAACCGGAGGCAGCCAACACCACATTCACCACCGCGTCATCGCTGACCTTGAGCTGTTCAGCCGCCGCCAGGTTACCGTCTGCCGCCGCTGCCAACAGCGCCAATAAATCCGTGTCCAGGCGTTCCAGCACCGACTGGGTCTCCGGGTCTCCAAACCGAACATTAAACTCAACCACCCGTGGACCGCGCGAAGTCAAAGCCAAACCTACGTACAGCAAACCGATAAATTCACAGCCCTGGTTAGCCAGCACGTTACACACCGGCAGGGCGATTTCTTGGGCCACCCGTTGCTCCAGATCCTCTGGAGCCCACGGTAGCGGCGAGTAAGCACCCATGCCGCCCGTATTAGGCCCCTCGTTACCGTCATAGGCACGTTTGTAATCCTGGGCAGCCGGCAGAGCAATGGCCTCGTGACCATCGCAGATACAGAACACCGAGGCTTCGGGACCGTCCAGGAATTCTTCAATCACGACGGCGGGCTCGTGGGGATTCGCCATCGCTTCAATACAGGCGGCGGCATGGGCCACGGCGGTATCAAAGTCAGACGTCACCACCACGCCTTTGCCGGCAGCCAAACCGTCTTGCTTCACCACGTAAGGAGTCCCGAAACGCTGCAAAGCATCCCGTGCCTCGTCCAGGGTGCGGCAGGCTACCGAGGCGGCGGTAGCGACCCGCGCCTGGCGCATTATCGTTTTCGCGAACGCTTTCGAGCCCTCCAGGCGGGCGGCCAGACGTCCGGGACCGAAAACTCGGTAACCCGCCTCACGCAGGACATCAGCAACCCCTTTGACCAGCGGGGCTTCCGGCCCAATGACCACCAGGTCGGGACGCAGAGACTGGGCCAGTTCCAGCACTTGTGCCGGGTCATCAGCCACGCATTCCACGTTTTCGCCCACCGCGGCGGTACCGGGATTACCGGGGGCAATCCACAGTTTCTCCAACAGATTTGATTTCGCAATAGCCCTGGCCAACGCGTGCTCACGCCCGCCGCTTCCCAAAAGTAAAACCTTCACAATTTCAGTTTAATAGCTTTTTAGGCTGTTCAATAATAGGAGTAAAATTTTGCCCTCGGGTCGACTGTTAGGATGTGGATATGTCGTTTACAGAAGCGCTCGGAATGGGCGAGTTTCGCCCGCAAACTAACGTTGATTTTGGCCGCGTGGCTGAAATTCGTCCCACCCAGGGTCTGTTTGTGGCGTTTGAGGGCTGCGACGGAGTGGGCAAGACCACCCAGATCGCGCGGGCTGCCTCGTGGGTGCGGGAACAGGGCTGGGAAGTCGTCGAGACGCGTGAGCCCGGCGGGACCGACCTGGGGGTGGCCTTGCGCCAACTGCTGCTGGACGCGGGGGACGTATCGGCTCGCGCCGAGGCGCTGCTGTTTGCAGCTGACCGGGCCCAACACGTGCACAAACTCATCATTCCCGCTATTAACGACGGCAAAGTCGTGATAACTGACCGCTACCTCGCGTCCTCCATCGCCTATCAGGGGCACGGGCGGGAACTCGGAGCCAGGGAAATCCGCGATTTGTCCATGTGGGCGACGGGGGGATTAGTTCCGAATCTAACGGTGCTGCTGGACCTGGACCCTGAGGTCGCGGCGGCTCGCCAAGCTGCCGATGCGTCCCTGGGCAGCCCGGACCGGATGGAACGCGCCGGACTCGACTTTCAAAAGCGCGTCCGGGATGACTTCCTGCGGATGAGTGACGGCCAGGATACTTGGCTGGTCATTGACGCGAGCCTCCCGGTAGAGGAAATCGCCACCCAGGTGCGGCTACGCCTGGCTCAGCTCCTGCCGGTCATCAAGTCCTGGTGAGCCGGAAAGTGGCAGTGAACCCATGAGCATCAACCCCAGCGGCGGCGTGTGGGCCGAGGTAGCCGGACAAACCCGAGCTATCTCGCAGTTCTCCCAGGCAGCCGTGGCCGCCCGAAACCTAATCGCGACCCCAGACCGCCCTGCTGACCCCGTAACCTCTGTGGAAAACGCCGCGCCAGCTACGCGGACGGACACAGGCACCAACCTCGCGGCCATGACACATTCCTGGCTGGTGGTCGGCCCGCCCGGATCGGGACGCTCCACCGCCGCCAAAGCCTTCGCGGCCGCCTTGGAATGTGAGGACCCGGACAACCCCGGCTGCGGAATCTGTGCGGCCTGCCGCGACGTGCGCCAAGGCACCCACGCTGATGTCAGCGTCATGACCACCGAAATGGTCGAAATCAAGTTCGATGATGTGAAAGCCCTGGTCCAGCAGGCCTACCGGCGGCCCGTCCGCGGACCGTGGAACATCATCATCATCGAGGACTACGACCGCATGAGCGAATACAGCTCCAACCTGCTGTTGAAATCCATTGAGGAACCGCCCGAACGCACCATCTGGGTACTGTGCGCCCCCAGCGCCGCCGACGTGCTCTCGACCGTTCGCTCCCGCACCCGCCTGGTTCAGCTCAGCCTGCCCAGCCCTGCCGCCGTGGCGGAACTGCTGGTTCGTCAAGACGCCTCCATCAGTCCCGAATTAGCGGCTGAAGTCGCCGCTGCCGCCGAATCGCACGTGGGACGAGCGCGGGCCTTGGCTTATGACCCGCAGCTACGTGACGAAAGGGTGGGGATGCTGCGGATGATTTCGCAAATGCACACCACCGTCGAGGCGATATGGACCGCAGCCGCCCTGGTGAAACTGGTAGACAAGCAAGCCGAGGCCCTGCGCGGCGCCAACGACCGGGAGGAACGCGCGAAAGTCCTGGAGGCTTTCGGTTTGGCGGCCGACACGCCCGATTCCAGGTTGCCCCGGGATGTGAAGTCAGCCCTGCGGGGAGCTAAGCTCAGCGAGACCGATGCGCACCGGCGAGCCCGGCGGGCCAGCTTTGACACTTGGGATCGAGTTTTGGGCGACATTTCGGGTTTTTACCGCGATGTCATGCTGGCACAAGCGGGGTCGACCCAGCCGCGCATCAATCTGTCTCGACCCGCCGGTGAGCTGGTCGATGCTTACGTATCTCGTGTCGGTACCGGACCGCAGCCCCTAGCCCAAACCACAGCCCGGTTGGAGGCGATTCGCAGGGCTCGGCGCCGCCTGATGGGAAACGGCAACGCTACCTTGGACATCGAGGCGCTTTGTGTGGAACTGGTGGACCGGAATAGGGCAAAATGAGCTTAGGCGAACGGAAGGAAGACATGAACAAGCTGACAAAAGGTCTGGGGATTGTGGCTGCCGTAGGACTGGCGCTAGCGGGATTGGCAGGCTGCGCCCCACAGAAACCCCTGGCGCAACCTTCCAAACCACCAAGCCCCACCCAAACTGTGGACCAGCCGAACCTTGCCGCGTATTATTCCCAAGACCTGCAGTGGAAGAACTGTGGCGGCGACTTCGAGTGCGCCATGCTGGAAGTGCCCCTCGACTATGCAAACCCCCTGGGCGAACACGCCAAGATCGCGATGAAACGCCTGAATACCGCCAATCGTGAGACCCGTATCGGGACGCTCATCATGAACCCCGGCGGGCCCGGCGGCTCGGGACTGGAAAATATGAAACCCGAAAATGTGGCGTATTTCTTTAGCGACACGGTGCGCAAGTATTACGACGTGCTGGGATTTGACCCCCGGGGTGTCGGGTCTTCACAGCCCGCCATTAAATGTCGCACTGACCAGGAACTTGATGAGGATAACTCGACCTACTACGACCTGTCTACCGAAGCCGGACGCGCAGCCGATATCGCCGACTATAAAGCCCTGGGGGAAAAGTGCCTCAAGAATTCCCCGCAGATAACCCGGTTTGCCAGCACGGAATACACCGCCCGTGATTTGGACATTATGCGCGCCGCTGTTGGCGACGACAGGCTTTACTACCTGGGATTTTCTTACGGTACTTACCTGGGTGCGATTTACGCGGACCTTTTTCCCTCCCGCGTGGGACGCATGGTGCTGGACGGGGTGCTCGATCCATCCTTGAACATGAACCAGGTTTCTGCCCTGCAAGCCAGCGGGTTTGAGGCCTCCCTGCGAGAATTCGTGACCGAGTGCCAGCAAAAGCACACCAAACAGTGTCCGCTGCACGGTGACGTAGACGCGGGAATGGCACAAATTAAAGCCCTGCTGGACTCCCTGAAAACCAACCCGATGCCCGCCAAGAGAGGCCGCGAACTGACCGCCCCCCAAGCCTTTACTGGGCTGATCGGTAATATGTACAACACCGCATCATGGTGGCAGCAGCTGTTGCCCGCCCTGAACCAAGCCCTGAACGAGGCTGATGGCACCGGCCTTCTGAACAGTGCAGATTATTACAACGAACGCAACGCGGACGGCACGTATCAGAACAACTCCTCCGACGCTTTCATTGTTATCAATTCACTGGACTATGAGCCGGTCGGCGATATGGCCCAATGGAAAGCGAACGCGGCAAAGATGGAGGCGGATTATCCCACCGTCGGAGAATTCTTCTCGTACAGTTCCCTCGGCGCGGAAAGCTGGCCATTTAGGGCAAAAACCACGGCGAAACGCGAAGTTAATCCCCCGTTAGAGGAGGACATCCTGCTGATTGGAACCACCGGAGATCCTGCCACCCCACTAAAGATGGCACAACACACCCACCAGATGATGGACCATTCCAAGCTGTTGACCGTGCAAGGCTGGAACCATACGGCATATAACTCCTATGCGCCGGGCTGTGTCAAAACCATCACCGACACTTATCTGATTTCGGGAAAAATTGAGGCCGCGAACAGCGAAACCTGCCAGCTGGATTAGGCACGCCCGCCTCGCGCTGACGCCCGCAGCAGGGTCTGCCACCGGCCTGTCACAGTTTGGAACGACCCGTGTTTCAGGCTAAAATGAAACCCGCGCATTTTGCGCACCGCCGCCTTAGCTCAGTCGGCAGAGCGATTCACTCGTAATGAATAGGTCGAGAGTTCGATTCTCTCAGGCGGCTCTGTTTACACAGCGACTCAAGTCAACTCTCGGGTCACTTTTTCTGTTTGGAGCTCCGTCTAAAACAGTCCACAGGACTGTTTTTTAACGACTCCGCACCCCGCGCGAGCAGCACACACGCTTCGCGCTGCCGCTCGTCTCTCAGGCGGCTCCACATATTTCGTTTATATTAGGATGAAAACCCATGCTAAAAATAAAGAGGCACGGCAATTAACGTTCAATTAACGTTTAGCTAACCGCACTGGTCGTTACACGCAGATGTTTCCACCCCCAGAGAGGCACCTCTTACCGTTGTAAAACCGCAACGAAATGCCCCCTAAACCTCGCTGACGTGCAAAATGGTTTCATGATTACCCCTACGATTCCGCAAAGGATGGGTCGTCATCTTTGGAAAATGATTTGTAGAGATTCGCGGGTGAAGATGTGGAACTCGTTGATTACCTTGACTATCACTGAGGAGGATGAAAATGAGTATGAAAAATCCGGTGTATCCCGGAGCTGTAATACGTGAGGATTTCTTGAATGAACTTGGCATTTCAGTCAGTGACGCCAGTCGAAAGTTGGGGGTGTCTCGAGTTACGCTTTCGCGCGTCTTAAATGGGAAAGCGGCGCTAACTCCTAATCTGGCTTTACGCCTTGAGCTCGCAGGAATTGGCAATGCCCGTCTGTGGCTGGATATGCAGACCGCCTATGAACTTGCTCAGGCTCGCAGTAAGGAGACCCCTAAGGTAGAGCAGCTAGTCGCCCTCTAGCCGTTATGTCGTTGTGACACCGATATGCTGTTTGGGTTCCGGTGAGCACAAGGAAAACGCTGGTCAGCCCGCATGGGTGGAGTTGATTCGTGGCATGAGTCTCGATAGGTACTCGGCTGACGCGAGGTTCGTTTCCATAGCGATATATCTGTGCGCTTTGAAAAAATCCAGTTTCTACATACTAGAGGTATTTCTATGCAATCTCAGTGCAAGCAATTGTTTCAAAATCGGCTCTAAACTCTGCTTTCACACCTTTCCAGGCCAAAAAATCAAGCTCGTCTGACAATCCTCTTTCGGGCTTAATAAAAGCTCATAACCGAATTGTATTTTCATAATAATGACGGCTAGATGCCGGGAATTAAACGTTAATTTGGTCGCTAAATGCACCACGCAACCTTAATGCATGAATTCTTTCGTTCTGGTGATTCATTACCCCCAGCCAGGTTGAATTATTTATTCTTCGATGTCTAATATAGAATCGTTCATCCACTCATACTTTTGGAGGGCGCCATCATGGCCAAGAAAGTAAAAACCATCCTCATTGACGATATTGACGGCTCAGACGCGGTCGAGACAGTCGCCTTTAGCTTAGACAACGTCAACTACGAAATTGATTTAAATGAAACCCACGCTAAGGAACTGCGCGACAGTCTGGAGCGCTGGATTGCCGCTGGACGCAAAGTTTCGGGCCGCCGCCGCCGCGGAACTGGCTCGGCAACTAACAACGAAGTCCGCGAACTCAATCGCCGCGTGCGTGCTTGGGCTGGCGAAAAAGGAATCCAGGTCAATGACCGCGGCCGCGTTCCGCAAAAACTCATAGACCAATACCGCGCTGCCACCGGCGATAAGTAAGGGCTATTTCTACCCCGAAAACTTCATAACACGTAAGGACTGACCGTCCGGCCTATTGCGGCGAAACGTTATTCACGACGCAATAAACAGATTGCCAGGGCGGCCAGTCCTTCCTGATTCCCCGTAAAACCCATGCGATCAGTCGTCGTGGCCGAAAAAGACACCGGCGCCTCCAGGATATTTCCCAACGCCGCCTCGGCTTCAGCGTAACGCGAGCCGAGGCGCGGCTCCTGACCGATAACGGTCACGCTGGCATTGACGACCGCCCAACCGGCCTCGTGCAACATCCGCATCGCCGCGCTTAAGAACACTTCCCCGCCGGCCCCGGCAAACTCCGGACGAGACACCCCAAAGTTGGCCCCCAAGTCACCCAACCCGGCGGCTGAGAGCAGGGCATCGGCCAAAGCGTGGGCGGCCACGTCTCCGTCCGAATGCCCCTCCAGCGGCGCATGGTCAGGAAAAGACAGGGTACCCACCTTGAGCGGGCGGCCCGCCACCGGCTCACCGGCAGCAAAACGATGCGCGTCAAAACCCTGGCCAACTCGGAAATCCATGAATAAAATCCTAATTGGAATGTTGGTGGTATTTAACCCTTTTGGGTGGTGTATTCCCCTGACCAGCACTTTAGTCTGGTGATAGTAGCAAATTTTGCTCATCCCCAGCGGATACAAGCTAAGGAGGCCAGTCAATCGTGAGCGATGTGCAGCTAAAATGTCCGTCCTGCGGTGCTCCCATTAATTTTGATGTGCCCAGCGGCAAGATGAAGTGCAGCTTTTGCGGGGCTTCATTCACAGTCGAGGAGGTCAACCAGTTCAACGGTATCTCCCAAGCCAACGCGGAACTCAATGCCGCGCACGCGCAACAGACGGGGACAACGGGGGTCGCCGGTGGGGCCGGAACCGCTGCGAGCCCGGAAACGCAAATCTCCACCACTCCCGCCGAGGGTCAACCCGGCTGGGTCGAGCCCCCGCCCACCTATCTGGACGAAGCGACCGGACAGCAAATGGCTCAGTTCCAATGCAATTCCTGCGGTGGGGAAATCATCGGTTCGCCCGATATGGTCAGCGCTCGGTGTCCTTGGTGCAACAACAACTTCGTGGCGACCGGACAGCTGACCAGCACCCGCGTCCCCGACCGGATGATTCCTTTTGCGATGACCAAAGAGCAGGCCCTGGATGCTTTCAAAGCCGAAATGCGGAAGCTGAAGCTCATTCCCAAAGAGTTTAAGCAGGCCAGCGTCGACGACATCCAAGGCGTTTACGTGCCTTACTGGCTGTATGACGCAACTGTCGCGGGCGAAGGCAACTACCGGTGCGAAACCATCCGCACCTGGACCGATTCTGATTACGAGTACACCGAACATCGGGAATTCGACGTGTATCGCAGCGCCAACGTTGCTTTCCTGGATGTGCCGGTGGCGGGCACCACGAAAGTGACCGATAAGCTCACGGAATCCATCGAACCTTTTGACTACACCAAATCGGTAGCGTTTTCCCCCGCCTACCTGACGGGCTTCATGACCAACAAATATGACGTGGAAGCGCAAGACGCCAACCCCCGTGCTTTGGAACGCATGAAAGAATCCACCGAGACGGTGCTGCGGAACTCAATCAGCGGCTATAACTCGGTGTCAACCGTCAGCACCTCCATCCAGCCGGCTTTCGGCGAACTTGAATACGTGTTCTTGCCGTTATGGTTGATGAATGTCGATTTCCAAGGCAAAAACTACAACTATGCGATGAACGGGCAAACCGGCAAGTTTGTGGGCACGTTCCCGGTATCCGAGCGCAAGTATTGGACCGGCCTGATAGGGATTGCCTTCCCCATCGCCATCATTTTTGGCGCCATATTTATTCCGTTCCTGATGCCGTGGCTTTTCGATTGAGGTTAGAAATCATGAATATGCGTAAGAAAATCCTGTTTTCCGCTGGCGCGCTAGCGGTGGCGTTGGCTCCGGCGGTTGGTTTTGCCATGCCCGCGGCGGCGGGCGCAGAAGTCAGCCCTACCGCAGTTTCCGGGTCGGCCCCGGAGCGCGTGGTACGAGGCGAAACATCCAATACCGAGTTTATCTATGACGACGCGGATTATCTGGATGCCAATCAAGAGGCGAGGCTGACAAACATCGCGAAAGCCGTATGGCAGACTTCCGGTCACCGCATTATCTACATTTCCACTACCGATCCGGCTATGGAGGACGACTCCGAAGCCTGGCTCGACGATTACGCCAAGGCCCACAATATTTCGCTTGACTCCGTCATTTTGGTGGCCGGAGGCGTGAACTACACCACCACTGACGGGCAAACCTCTGACGCGATTTCTGACGCGGACTGGGAACAGTTGCTGAAAAAGTCTAAAACCGCAGCAGACACGCATACCAAGCGTGCCGACAGTTTCTTTATGACTTTTGCTGATTATCTGAACAAGCATCCTCTGGAAAGGGCGGGTAACCCCGCGGCGGCGTCACAGCCGACCAACCAGACTCCGCCTCCGGAGGAGTCAGAAACCCCGGAGGCCGGTGAAGAACCGGCTGACTCCGCGGACCTGCCGCTGACCGAATTTGGCGACATCATCAAATTCCCTTATGGAGAGCAGTTTCCCTACGTGGGCGGACAGTCGGATGTGAAATCCGCGGCGCCTTTCATCCGCGACCACTCCGAGGTGTTTAGCAAGTCAAAGATTGCCGGCTGGGAAAAGCAAATGACCGCTTTGGCCGACAAGTACGGGATTGCGCCCTATATCGTGACCGTGGACGATTTCCGTTATCAAACCCCGCAAAAGTGGGGAGCGAACTACTACAACGTTAACCAGCTTGGTCTGGGGGAAAAGGACGCCAGCGGGGTGCTCATGGTCATTAACCCCAGCTCGCGTGATTTGTGGTTCCTGGGTCACGGGGACGGTGAAAAGGCCTTCACTGTCTATGGCATCGAAAAGCTCTATGACCACGTCAAACAACCCTTGGGTGATGACCACTGGGACGACGGCGTGGACGTCTACCTGACCCAGGTGGCGGATTACCTGGAACAATGGAAAGCCGGAACGCCCTACAGTGCGAGCCACCCACTGCCCCACCCCATAACCCTGGAGTCAACCACTGCCGGGGTCGCCGGGGCGGCAGCCCTCGGTGGCGGTGCCGGAACTCTGGTGATGCGTCGGATCAGGAAGAAGCACGATACGGCACAGCTGCAGTCGGGAGCGACCTATTACGTCGTGCCTGGTTCGGACCAGATTACGGGCTCTAACGATGTCTTTGTGAACGAATACATAACCCACGTCGCACGTCCCAAGAGTAGCGGCAGCTCCGGTTACAGCGGCGGCTCGTTCAGTTCCGGGGGCACGTCGTTTAGTTCCGGGGGCGGCAAGTTCTAAGTTCACGGTCCCAAGGGCGGTAGCGTGGCGTGCCCAGCGATGTTACGTGTCCGGTGGCGCGGCGGCCCACCGGCAACCGCCACACCCGCCCGTGGACCCCGCTTGTGAACAGGCATAACACACACCGCGCTGGCAACGCCACTCATAACCGACCTAAGATTGACACGTGAGTGAGGTTTCGGCGCCGCGGCTAACCCGCAACCAGTTTTTTCGGCTGGTTGCGGCTGTGGTTTGCGCAATCCTCACCGCGGTCATCGCCCAGCAGTCCCTCGCTACCGTCAAGGGACAAAACTTTGACGGCCTGACCCGGTTTGCGGTCAGCCGCGGCAAACCGTTCCTGTTCGGGGCGGATACGGCGGCACTGGACACCATTTCTATGGGAGCCCTCATCGCGCTGACAGGAGTGGTATTTTTGATAGCCGCCGCCCGGAAACGGCGCGAACTGGGAATTCGTGTGCTGATTTTGGTAGCGGGCGCGAACCTGACCACCCAGATTCTGAAGCACTGGATTATTCACCGCCCGGCGCTGGGCGTCGATTATCAAGGTTTAGCAAACTCGCTACCCAGCGGACACACGACAGTAGCGATGACGGCGGCGATTGGAATCGTCATGGTCGTCGTGCCCAAGTGGCGTTCCGTAGCCGTGTTTGTCGGCTGGCTCACCACCAGTTTTGTCGGCATTGCCGTGATGCTCAACCAATGGCATCGCCTCTCCGATGTACTCACCGCCATTCTCATTGCGGCCGCCTGGGGCTTGGTGCTGACTCCCCGGGAGGCCACCGACCGCCGGTTCGGCCACACCCACCGCGTTACCCTCCTGGTTTCCCTGGCCGCCACCCTCATCGGGGCTATTGGAATTGGTGTGATTTGGCTGCGGATGACCGACATTCCCCTGTCCGAGGCCGCTCTGCAAGCCGCCGCCCGAACCCCGCTCGGTTTGGCGACCGGCGGCGCCTCCGTGCTGACCATCATCGGCCTGGCCGGCTTGGTCCTGGCGATGGTCAACACGCAAGCCCGCCATTAAAACCGGTTGAGACGGTTTCACCCTTTTGGGTGGTTACTCGCACGCGGAGCACCGATAGTCTGTAGGCGTCTGTTCTATCAGGAGGTAACTATGTTTAATTCTTTCCCAAGTTCTCCCTCTCGGTTCAGTCGTGCCGGAGCAGGATTCGCGGTGGCAGCATTGGCTGTCGCCGGTTTGCTGGTGCCCGCGGCGCAAGGCACCGACACCGGGAATACCTACGCGGCTAACGGCTGTATCACGTGGGATCGTCTGGGCGGCGCAAACGCGATAGAAACTTCCGACCTGGTGGCCAATCGCGCCTACCCGACGGGTTCATCCGATTTCCTGGTGGCTTCCGCGCGAAACCCGGTTGACGCGCTGCCCGGCGGCGCCTTGGGCGTGGGGCCTATCCTCCTCACCGATGGTAAGAGCTGGAACCTCGAAACTCTGGCAAAATATCAAAATGTGACGATACTTGGCGGCTACGGCGCGGTCGAGGAGCTGGCGGAAACATTTTTTGACGAGCACGGCATCTCTAGCTCCCGACTGCATGGCCCTGACCGCAACGCCACCGCCTCCGCTATTGCCGATCGCTGGGTAAAAGTTCACGGCCAACCGACCCATGTCTATGTCACCCGCAATACCGGGACCGGTTCACCCGATGCCGTAGCTGCTTCCGTGGTTAGAGATGGACCTATCTTGACCTTCACGAGTGCTGCGAGCCTGCAAGCCGCGGCCGCGAAAATCCAGGCAATGCACCCCAGTCAGGGTGTAGTCATCCTGGGCGGTGAAGCGGTGGTTTCCGCTGCCGAGGCAAATATCCTGGCCGGAGGCTTACAGCTGAATCGCCTCAGCGGGATGAATCGTTACGAAACGTCCCGAGTCATTGCGAGTTGGGTGGCGCAAACCCGCCCGGTTCACCACGTCTATCTGGCCAGCGGTCACGCTTTGAAAGATGCCATGGTGGCCGGAGCCTTCAACGATGGGGTCATCCTGTTGACCCCGCCGGATGGTTCGGGAATCAATGAATGGGCACGGATGATGAACGCGGACGGCATCACGGTTGTCGGTGGACGCGGTGTGGTTCCCGATAGCACCGCACAAATTGCCGCCTGCGGTGAAACTGCTGGAATCACCAATTCCCTGGTCCAGGGGCTGCTGTACCCCCTCGGCACCGATCAGGCCTGCTCTACCGCGAGTTGGAACGCGGCGGAATCTCTGGGCATGATGGAACAAATGCCGCAAGGCGAGGATGCCTGCTGGCAAAAGCCGACGGGTACACACATCAGCATTCAACACCGTGGAGACTATTTCTCTGACGGTTTCCCCGATGCCATCGTCTATGTCAGCGATGTGGACGGAACGATGGTGTTCCTGGTGGTTTATAACCCCGCAAATCCGAGCCACCCCTACGTATCCTACCTGTGGGGCGGCAATGGTGATTGGGGTTTCCGCGTGGTGGAACAGTCTTCTTACCCCCTGTTTGAACCGCTTTCCGACGGACAAGTGGTCAATCAGCTTACCGTAGAGGATATCGACGGCAAGCCGAAAGTCGTGCAGCCGGTCAGCTAAAACTGGCACTGTAGCGAAAGCGTCGGTGGTGGGGAACCTCGTTGACTCCCCACCACCAACCTGTCACTAACTGCGTGATTCCACCAATTTCACCCTTAAGGGTGATGATTTGCGGGATTAGCGCCGCTACCTTGAGGGTATTCCCTGTACCCCCAAGGAGGTCACCATGTTCTCTACGCTCCACCGTTCCAGTTTCCGCCACAAAGGCGTCACCGCCGGTTTTGCGGTGGCCGCCCTGGCATTGGGCGGCTTGATGGTTCCGCTGGCACAAGGGGCGGAATCGGGTGAGACCCAGACCAATCTCGGTTGTCTCGCCCAGGATCGCCTGGGAGGCCAAAACGCCATCGAAACATCCGCCCTGGTAGCCGCCCGGGCTTATCCAGAGGGCTCCCACGATTTCCTGGTGGCCTCCGCACGCAACCCCGTTGATGCTCTGCCGGCCGCGGCCCTGGGTTGGTGTCCCGTGCTGCTGACCGATGGCCTCAACTGGGATTTGCACACCCTCGCCACCCTGAACACCGCCTACATTGTCGGAGGCCCGGGAGCAGTACCAACATCAGCGGAAATGTTCTTTACTGAACATGGGATTGAACACCAGCGGATGCAAGGCGCGGACCGCAATCAGACCGCCGCAGCAATCGCGGATTCCTGGACTTCCACCAATGGACAACCGGAATACGTCTATGTCACCCGCAATGCTGGCGCTGGTTCCCCGGATGCTGTGGCGGCCTCCGGGGTGCGTAACGGACCGATTTTGACTTTCACCAATCCGGCTAGCTTGCACGCCGCAGCGGCAAAAATCCAATCTCTGAAACCGCGAAGCGGAGTGGTCGTCCTGGGCGGTACCAGCGTGGTCAGCGATGCCGAGGCTCAAGTCTTGGCCGGTGGTCTGCCCTGGCAACGCTTGAGTGGCCAAGACCGTTACGAAACATCTTGGGCTATAGCCAACTGGATACTGCAATCCAAAACCCGCTCCCATGTCTATCTGGCCAGTGGTCACGCTTTGAAAGATGCCATGGTGGCAGGGACTTTCAATGACGGGGTCATCTTGCTGACACCACCAGATGGTTCCCGCATCTTCCAGTGGGCTAATGAAATCAACGCTGATGGCATCACAGTTATCGGGGGACGTGGCGTCGTTTCTGACGAAGTCGCGCATAACGCGGCTTGTGGCAAGACCCCGGGAGTGGACGAAAAAGTGGTCGCAAACCTGCTGTATCCGTCAACGGAACACGTTTGCTCCACGGACACTTGGGATAGTTTGAACAGCCTGGGATTGATTCCATCCATGCCCTCTATGCCCGATGCGTGCTGGACGCCTCGCGACCGGCTCAACCAGCAAGTGAAAATTGTGCGCCAATCCGATTTTGACCAAGACGGTTTCGGTGATGCTGTAGTCTACCTGTCCGACAACGGCGGAACCTCGGTTTACGTGGTTCTATACAACGCTTACGATCCAGCACATCCCTACGTGGCGTATCTGTGGGGAGGCAACGGCGACTGGGATTTCCGCATCACGGACGACCCCTTCGCCACGTTTGACCTCATTGCCAACGGTGAGCTGTTCCGCAACCTAGCTGTCATCCGTAACAACGGAGTCCCCCAAATGTTAGAGCCGGTAGGTTAGGCGGCATCGCGTTGAAGCCCACCGGGAGCAGTAGCTCGGCGAGGCGTGGGTAGTGGGGAGTCTCTGAGTCCCCGCCACTTTTCGCGGTAATTCGAGCCAAATTCTCGGTGCGCCCTGATAAACTTTGCAAACAACAGACGGCAAGACTTCGCCCCGGACACAGTCAGGAAAATTGGAAAGGGAAAGGCTATTGACCCGGATAACCATTGTGGAGGATCAGACTATCCTGTTGGATTCCCTCGCTTCCGCGATTGCTGCCGAGGACGATTTTACCGTTGTCGACAAACTCAGCGATGCCGCCGCGATTCACGCTTCGGTGCGGATTCACCCCGTCGACCTGGTGTTGATGGACGTGGTAACGGAAAATTCTTCTGGTTTGAGCGAATCGGCCAAACTCAAGCAGGACCACCCCAACCTCAAGGTCGTCATCTTCACCGCCATGCCGGATGCGGCTTTCGTACAGGAAGCTCACGAGGCCGGGGTCGATTCTTTCGTGTACAAAAACATTTCCACCCCCGATTTGTTGGCAGTGCTGCGTTCGACCATGCAGGGGAACACCAGTTTCCCCGGCACCACAGCCCTGCCCAGTTTTGGTGCCAACGAGTTGAACCAGCGCGAGATGCAGGTGCTACGCCTGGTGTGCGCCGGTTATGCACGCAAGGAAATCGCGAAAAAGATGTATTTGAGCGAAAACACCATCAAGTCCTACATCTCCCAGCTGCTGGCGAAAAGCGGCTTTTCTTCCGTGGCACGCCTGGCATTGTGGGCGGTTTCCAGCGGCTACATCGTGGTCCAAGACAATGACGCGGACTGTGACTGAATCGGGATTTCATGTCTGCCTCGCCCTATCCGCGCAATAGGTTTCCCAGTTCGCCTTCCGTAGTTTCGGTCGGACCCACCTGGGTACACGACTGGCTGGCGCATTTGGGTGTTGCGCTCGCTTTGGGATTCATTGCGGTGGTTTTGATTTTTGCCCCACTGCGCACGATTTCCTTTCAAACCGAATACACCATGGCGGTGCCTACGAGTTTTGACCAGCGTCTGACGGACTACTATCAACGAAACGGAGTCAAGGTCGAGCCTCACAGCGAATGGTCACTGCTAAAGCTGCTGCGTTCGGGGCCTGCTTACGTGATTACCAGCGAAGTCATGGCCAATTCGGCGCAGAAATCTGAACCCGACGGACGGTTCACGAAACTTTATCCCGAATCGATTGTGCTGGCCTCGCGAGCCACAAAAGTCAAGTCCATCACCGATTTCCAGAAACTAGCCGAGGCCACGAAAACTATTTATCTCGATCAAGGCGTTTCCCGGCTGGAACTGATGAGCGCCCTGGCTTTGCGTCACGACTCTGAGGAAACGCAAGATTTTTCCGCAGCTCAAGCGAAACGACTATTGAATAACATCAAGCACCAGGGCCGACTGGAGACCGGAACTTCCCCGCAAGATTTGGAACGGGCACTTCGCCGCGGCTGGTATTGCTTGACCACAGATCGGCGCGCGGCCCAATCCTCCGTGAGTCCCTCAGTCCATTACGCCCCCGCCCCCACGCTAACTGCACAAATCGGCATCTGGCAACGCAGTCCTAACGGCATCCACGGAACCTTGCCGCTGGTAACGGTACCCGAGGGATTTTTCAGCCCCGTCGACTACCCCTCCACAGATCCGGATTTCCAGGAACAAATCCACGCAGAAACAGTAACTAACCTGGACAATTTTGAGGAATTTGTCTGGGACGCCAGCCTCTACAACGACACCTACGGCGGGTCTTGGGGATGGGAGAACACCAACGAGGCCTACGAACTGGGAGGATTCATCGCCCTGCTGGTTTTCCTGAGTTTTTGGGCCGGATGGCGGTTCTGGACAGCGACTTTCACCTACGTGCGCTGGGCGGTGCTGGTGCAAGCGGGGATACTCGCGCTGTGGATTATGGCGCGGATTATCAAGCACGCCTCCCTCGGGGTTTTCGAGCGTTACACCTGGTATTACTATTACGTTCCGATTTATACGACCTGCACAATCTTGTTCTTTGTCATGTCCCACTCCAGCCGCGGACGCCCACCGGGTTACCGCTTCTTGCGCGCCTCGATTATCGGGGTCGGCGCGGCCCTGATTCTGCTGGTATTCACCAACGATTTGCACCACCTGGTGCTGCGCTTTGGTACCGGGCAGTCCGGGGTGGATTACAGCTACGGTCCGGGATACTACCTGCATTACTCGGCGGCGCTGCTGGTTTTCGCGGCGGTCATTTACGCCGGTTCGTGGTCACTCCGGGGACATTGGCTGCGTCTGGTAGCGGGAATCGGGCTACTGTTCCTCGCGGTGTTGTTCTATTCCGTGGCGTACACGTTGCGCATCCCGCTGGTTCGTACCACCGAAACCGTCCAAATGTATTGCGTGATTTTTGTGTTGGCATGGGAGATTCTGTTCTTTATCGGGGCAATTGGGCAAAACCGCGGGTATCTGCGGTTCTTTGAGAAATCCCAGATACCCATCGAAATTGTCGACCGGGACTGGCTTCCCCATTACCGCACGTCCCAGCCCCTCAATCTGGACCAGGACACCCGCCAGCAGCTGCGGGACCGCCAGGAACCCCTGCTGGTCACAGACACCTCGGTGCAGCCAAACCGAACCGTATACTGCCAAACCCGCCCGGTGGACGGAGGCCACGTCCTGTGGGAAACGGATGTCACCGCGGTGCAAGATTTGGAGCGGGCTTTGGCGGCGCTGCGTGCCCGCGAAACTCACCAAACTGAAATTCTGCGCGCCGAATACGAAGCCACGTTAAACATGGAGGAGTCAGCCGATGCCCCCATCCTCTTTGACCGGCTCGACGACTTGATGAACGCATCCTTGGGGCGGATCCAAACCAACACCGCACGGCTCAACGTCCAGCTGGACGAAAGCGAACGCTCCGATATTTTGCGCAACATTAAGATGGACTTGGGTTACGCCAAACGCGCGGGTTTGTTGACTTTGCAGAACTTTGAGAACGAAACTGTTTCGGTTAACGCCCTGACGACGTTCATGAGCCAATCCTGTACCGATTTTTCCTATGCAGGAGCGGTGGCAGGCTTGCACGGACCGACCACCGGCACTGTGCAACTCCAGGTGGCACTGTGGTGTTTGGAAGGCTTGCACCGCACCTTGAACCAGCTCATTGAGGCGTCAGAGGCGGCCGTGTTCGTGAACTTCGAGGTACCCCCAGACGGCAATTCTGCCCGGTTAAACTGGATTATTGACCTGCCGGAACAGGACCTCCCCCTACTCAATCCGCTCTTGACCTGGCCGCGTGCCCAAGTCGAACTGTATGTTGAGGACGCCACCTGCCACCTGAACATGATTATCAGCGCTGGTGAACCCGCTTTGACACCGGAGGCGACGCATGAGTGACCAGCTCTACAATCTCACCCCCGTCCAGATGGGCGCCGCCACCGCCCTGATGGGTATCGGCTTATTGGCGGCGTGCCTGCTCACAATGGGGCAATGGCTCATTCATCGGCGACGTTTAGCCACGGTGTTCCTGTTGAGCGTGGTGATTTTGCTGGCGTTCTATATGTGGGCGTTCGCCACCGTTTTCATTCATTCCCATACTGGGATTTTCTGGCTCCAAGACCGTAACTTCGGGTGGTTTGTGGTGGTCTGCTTGGTGCTTGGGGCGGCGACGATGGGAACGAACTACCGCTATGCCGAGGTACCCCTGCTGGTGACGCTGACCCCGGCGATGCCTCCTTTCGTCACTGCCGGGGGAGTCTGGGTACTGCTCACTTCCGGAGCATTGACAACCTCCTGGCTGTGCGTCCAAGTGTGGCGAGACTGGCAGCTGCTGCACCGTGTCCTCAGTCCTTTCAGTGTCAAAGGGGCTTTGGACCGGTTGGAACACGGGGTAATGTTCGCCAACTTCCGGGGTCGCAGCAAGTTCGCCAATGTTGCGATGGAAGGGCTTTTGGGGCGTCTGGGGTTGACGTCGTTGACGAATATCGGGACGTTGGAACGCCAACTATGTCAATTCAGGTTTGAGACGAAAAACCACCCAGCGGGCCCCGATTCCCCGAACTGCTGGGAAGCGAACGAAGATGGAACCTCGCAGCTGCGGATTAAGGAACCCGATGGGCGGACTTGGGTGCTGACCCATAGCCGGATTCGAGACGGCCGGCGGTCTTGGATTCAACTGCTAGCTGTCGATGTCAGCGATTACATGACGCTCAGCTACCGGCTTTCAGCTGAGATTGACGCCCTGCAGGTTCGCCAAAAACGCCTGGTCAGGGAGACTTCGCGGCTCGATGAAGCCCTGTCACGCCGGCTCATTTTATCGACCCGGTCCACCATTCACGACACGCTTTCCCAGCGCATTTCTTTCGTCCACCGCTTCCTGGAGGACGAAGTGTCGGATGACGAGCGCCTGCGCCGCCTCCAGGGTCTGCTGGAGGATCTGCCCTCCGACCTGAGTAAGGACCGCGTCACCGCCACCCCCGAAATTTGGCTGGAAACCCTGCAAGATTTAGCCTCGGCGGCCGAACTGGAACTGCACATCTCCGGCGACCTCCCACCCCAGGCGGACAAAGCCCGGATGTTCACGGAAGTGTTGCGTGAAGCCATCACGAATGTGCTGATTCATACGACTTCCAGTGAAATGGAGGTTCACCTGGGCCAGGATGCCTCCAGCTGCTGGATGGAAGTTTCTAACCCCAGTACCATGGAGACCACGCTGACCTACGGCACCGGCCTGAGCAACTTGGAGTCCCGACTCGAAGCCCTCGGCGGCTCCCTGTCCGTGTTCACCACCCCGCGTTTCACCCTGCGCGCCCGTTTGCCGCGCTGAGCAGGAATCGTCTCCCCACCGGCCAGGCAATCAGAGCTGTTCAGCGATGCTTGCCAGCAAGGCTTCGCTGGCGGAGCGGAACGCCGGGGCATCGAGCAGCAGCGACACCGATACCACCCCGGCAAAAGGCATATCGAAAAAATACCCCGGCTGCACGGTGACGCCCCGCTGGGCAATCAGCCCGGTGACGAGCGCGTCCTCGTCCACGTGGGCGGGAAATCGCAGCAGCGCGTTCCAGCCGCCTTCGGGTTCCAGCAGGCTCACGGTTCCGCTCGGCTCCCTGCGCACAAGGTCCCTCAAGGTGGCAAGGTTCTCGCGGCAGCGTTGCCGGGTGGTGCGGGTCGCGGCGGGCACAGCAGCCAGGTATTGCTCCAGGCGCTGCGCCAAAACATCGGAAAACGGCAGGTAGGCGTCCGCGATGACGTCCAGGCGGGCCAGCGCCGCCGCCACGTCTGGCTCCGGCCCGGACACTTCCAGCCACGCGATTTTCAGCCCCGGGGCGCTCAAGTTTTTACTCATTCCGTCCAAGGCAAAAGTCAGCACTTCCGAGGTTCCCGCCAGGCGTCGGCGATCGGCGAGTCGGGTGGGGGCGCCGGGCAGGTCAAAGTCAAAGAACACTTCATCAGCGATGAGCGCTACCTCGTGGTCCGCACAGTAGTTGAAGAGCCGCTGACGATCCTCCCCGTGTACATAAGAGCCGGTGGGATTGTTCGGATTGATGGCCACCACCGCGCTGACCGCCCCCGGATTGAGGTCGACCAGTTCCCAGCGGGATCCCACCCAGGTCAGGGGATAGAAATCGACCCCCACGTTTTCCAACCCCGCAATCGTTTCTACCAGGGGGTATCCCGGGGTCGGGGCAGCGAGCCACTCTCCGGGATTACTGGTCAACTTCGTCAACCAGGCATAGCCCTGGGAAGTAGAACTTAGCAGGTAGAGATGGTCGGGGTTCACGGTGCGTTCGTCACGCTTACTCAGCCAGGCAGCCAGCGCCTCGCGGGCCGCCCGAGGCCCCCGCGGGTCGGGTTCGTAGGGCGGCAGGCCCGGTGTGCCCAACCCCCAGCGGGTCGGATTAGAATCCGCTAGATTCACTTTCAACGTGCCGTCGCGTCGGGCCGCGCCCTGGGCGACAGTCACGGCGTTCGGTTCGTTCAGTTCCACCCGGTGAGAAAATTTCACCCTCCTACGATACCGCGACACGCACAGCAACGAATCGCCGTAACTCACAGACCTGGGCAAACACAATATGTAGTGGTAGAATTGAGCAACACGCACAATATGTAGTTGATTTGGCGAAATGCCTCCCTAGAGTAATTTCTTGTGTCCCCGATACCGGGAGATGAAGAGACGAAAGGAAGAAGATGACTACAACAAAGCAAGAGACGACCCCCGTTTTTGAAACGAACCCGCGCCACCACACGGTTGACCCCATAGAGACAGTGGACGAATACCTCAGCCAGGCTGACTGGCGGGTTAACGCCAACGCCAACCAGGGCTACTCGGTCGGCGGCCTGATTTTGAACGCGGCGGGCAAGATGGTGGCCAACTACTGGCTGGACAAGGTTTATCCTGCCGCGGCCGGTGCTGCCCACCGTGACGGCGACTTCCACATTCATGACCTGGATATGTTCGCCGGATACTGTGCCGGCTGGTCGCTAAAACAGCTGCTGCAGCAGGGTTTCAACGGGGTCAGCGGGGCCATTGCTTCCAATCCGCCGCGGCATTTCAGCTCGGCTTGCGGACAAATCGTAAACTTCCTGGGCACATTGCAAAACGAATGGGCCGGCGCCCAGGCGTTCTCTAGTTTCGACACCTATATGGCGCCTTTCGTCCGCCTGGACAACATGACGTATGCCGAGGTCAAACAGTGCATGCAGGAACTCATCTACAACCTGAACGTCCCGAGCCGCTGGGGCAGTCAGTGCCCGTTCACGAACCTCACTTTTGACTGGACGTGCCCGCCGGACCTGCGCGACGAAGTGCCGCTCATCGGTGAGGAACTGTGCGACTTTGCTTACGGGGACCTGCAGGCCGAGATGGACATCATCAACCGCGCCTACATGGAGGTCATGACCGAGGGGGATGCGGACGGGCGCGTGTTCACCTTCCCCATTCCGACCTACAACATGACCAAGGATTTCGATTGGGATTCCCCCAACGCCAACCTGCTGTTTGAGATGACGGCAAAGTACGGGCTGCCCTATTTCCAGAACTTCATCAACTCAGAACTGGACCCCGGCCAGATTCGCTCCATGTGCTGCCGGTTGCAGCTCGACCTGCGGGAGCTGGTCAAGCGCGGTAACGGGCTGTTCGGTTCGGCAGAGCAGACGGGGTCTATCGGGGTGGTGACCATCAACTTGGCGCGCCTGGGTTATCTGCACAAGGGCGATGAGGACGGTTTGCGCGCCCGCTTGCGCGAACTCATTGAGTTGGCTTCGGTGACTTTGGAACGTAAGCGCATCACTATCCAGTACCACATGGATCACGGCCTGTTCCCCTACACGAAACGCTACCTGGGAACGCTGGACAACCACTTCTCGACCATCGGGGTCAACGGCATGAACGAGCTGATCCGCAACTTCACCGATGATGCTTATGACATCACCGACCCGCGCGGACACGCCCTGGCGGCCCGAATCTTGGACGGGGTGCGCGACCAGATGATTGAACTCCAGGAGTCTACCGGGCACATGTACAACCTGGAGGCGACCCCGGCCGAGGGCACCACGTACCGCCTGGCGAAAGCTGACCGGAAACGCTTCGGGGACAAAATCCTGCAGGCCGGCACGACCGAGAACCCCTACTACACAAACTCCTCGCAACTACCGGTCGGGTTCACGAACGACCCCTTCCTGGCCGAGGAACTGCAGGAGGAGCTGCAGACCAAGTACACCGGCGGTACCGTACTGCACCTGTACATGGGAGAAGCCGTGTCCAGCGGGGAGGCCTGCAAGCAGCTGGTGCGCCGCTCGCTGACCACCTGGCGCACCCCCTACATCACCATCACCCCAACGTTTAGTATCTGCCCGACGCACGGCTACATTTCCGGCGAACACTTCACCTGCCCGCAATGCGAAGCGAAGGGCCGGCACCAAGATTGCGAGGTGTGGACCCGGGTCATGGGCTACTTCCGGCCGGTTCAGTCCTTTAACATCGGCAAGAAAGGCGAGTTCGCCGAGCGGCAGTACTTCAGCGAGTCGGCGGCCGCCTCCCACGGTGAGCTGCATTCGCGTCTGGCGGAAGCGGCCTTGGTTTAGGGCCAGATTCCCCCCTCGTGGTTTCACAAGGGTAGCGGGTCGACCAGGTTCGCGGGTGACAGTTTTCGGACGCCACCCGCGAACCGAGATTTTCCGTACTTTTGGGTGATTACAAACCTTAACCGTTTGCCTAGGCTGTTTATCAATCCGGGGCAACCAGCCCCCTCAGCCTGACAAATGGAAGGAATACTCATGAAAAAGTTACTTGCGTTGACGGGTGCGTTCGCCCTGGCCCTAAGCCTGTCAGCCTGCGGCGGCGGTGACGAGAAACCCACTGCGGACGCTAAAGCCCCCGCGTCGGAAGCTCCCTCAAAGGCGCCCGCTGCTGACCAGAAAACTGGCCTGATTTCCACGACCGAGGACGTGGCCAAGCCAGAGCAAGAGAACGAGGAAGTCCCCGTGGACGACGCTGACGCCCTGGAGAAAAAGTGGGAAGATGCCGGCGAGGCATACGCCGAGTCCAAGGGATATCCCGTTTCCCGCGTTAACCCCACCTTCCAGAACTTCTCCAAGGACAAGATTGAGTCTTATCAATTGTTTCTCAACGCCAACGGTGACTGGAAGACAGGGGAAAAAGTCAAGGTCGATTTAACCTGCCAGACAGTGAAACCCGCCACCATCAAGGTGTGGATTGTTCCGGATTTGAAAGATGTAGAAACTGACGAGCAGAAGGGCCAGCTGACCGAAGTCGGGTGCGGCGTGGATACCCCCGCTACAGGCTCTTGGGAATACACCGTGCCAGCAGACACGAACAACCTCATTTTTGTGCAGTACCAAGTGCCGGTGGAAGGCTTCATGATTCTCAAGGACGAAAAGCAATAAACTGAATCTATCCGACCCAGGTAACCCGGCTGGGTTACCTGGGTCACGTATTTAATCAAGAGGAGCACCAGTGCCCACAGCAACCACGAATAACCCCGCGACCAGCCCGCTCACCGGTTTGGTTATCGCCGGGGTGACGCCGTTTTCCACGGTGGATTGGCCGGGAAAACTGGCCGCCAGCGTGTTCCTGCAAGGCTGCCCCTGGAACTGCGGATATTGCCAAAATTTTGCCATCATTGACCCGCGGGCGCCCGCCGGCTACGAAGAGGCGGACCTATGGGAGCTGTTGAGCCGGCGGCGCGGTTTGCTCGACGGGGTAGTGTTTTCTGGCGGGGAGCCGACCCGCCAGGCGGCGCTGGTGCCCGCCGCGCAGCGGGTGCGCGACCTCGGTTTTCTGGTGGGGTTGCACACCGGGGGGGCCTATCCGCAACGTCTGGTGCAGCTGTTGGAGGCCGGGTTGCTCGACTGGGTCGGCTTGGACGTGAAAGGCCTGGCCCAAAACTATCCCCAAGTGGTGGGCCGTGCACAAGCCCGTCAGGCCGGCACGGACGCTTGGCGGGCGCTGGACTTGATGTTGGCGGCGCACCGGGCCGGAACCCTGCCGGATTACGAGGTGCGCGTCACCGCCTATCCCGGCACAGACGCACGCGATACGAATCCGTCAGCCCTCCCCGCTTTGGCTCGTGCCCTGCAAGAGCGCGGGGTGGAACGCTTGGCGCTGCAGCAGGCCCGTCCCGACGGAACGCGACCGGAATTTCAGGAACTTTACGCAACGGACCAATACCAATCTTTTGCGACTGACTTGACGGACCGGGCTGGAGAGCTCAAGGCAATGTTTCCGCATTTTGAGTTTCGCGGTTCCACCGATTGACCCCACCGCCCGTAATAACCACAAGTTACAGATGGAAAGACGCGAATTTGTGGAATAATGACCGTATGGATGAACTGCGTGCCCAAGCTAGTGACCCGTCTACCCCCGGCTTGGATCTACAACAGCTGGCGACCAATGCGGAACTGCGTCCGTTAATTGCGAAAAACCCCGCAGCCTACACTGGACTGCTCGACTGGCTCGTGAACAAAAATGAGCCCGAAGTCCTCGCCGCTCTGCGCGAGCGCCAGGCCGCTTTTGACGCTGGCCAGATGATGCCCATGCCTTCCCTTCCCCTTCCCCTTCCCGGTTCGTCAGAACCGCCGCCCCCCAGCGAGCCGGCAAACTCAGAGGCACCCGCGACAGACATCCCTGCTGAAACTGATGCATCGCGACCGGAAGTCCCGGTGACACCCGACTCGGAGGCAACCCCCGCCACCGGGGAAACCCCCTCTGTGAGCCCCAACCGCACCTCAATAATGGGACAAAAACCGGACGAAACCACGGTACTGCCCCCGCTGAACACCCCCGTATCAGCCCCGGTGCAGGCTTCCGGTCTGCCCTCGTTTTACCCGCCCAACGCCTCACTAAACCAGAGCGCGGGCATGGGAAACTATGGCACCGTTCCTCCCGCCGCGGCACAAACCCAGTACATGGCTCCCGCCACCAGCAGTACCCCAATGATGAGTACAGCCCCTACCACTTCTTTGCCGATGGCCGCGAAGCAAAATTCCAACACCGCTTTATGGGTCATTTTCTCAATATTGCTCGTTGCTGTGATTGGCATGATTGTTGCGATTGTTTTGGTGATGACCGGCGTTATTGGCGGAGACGATGCCCAGTCTGACGTGAATTCTCCGAATGCTACCGGCAATACCGCGAGCGAAACTCCCCCAGCCAAGGACCAGGATGAGGACCAAAACGAGGACCAAGATGAGACTCCGGGCTCCGAATCCCCGCGTCCGACGATAGCTCCCGCACCGGCCGGTGCCCAAAATATCCAGTCATTTGTCACCGAAACCGGGGACTCTACCTGCCGGGTAAACGGCGATGAACTCATTTGCCAGGTGCGTAACCTGATTAACCCCGTGGGCGGCTGTGATACTTATTCCGAATCTTTGGTCATCAGCTTGCGGGACGGTGACCCTTCCTCCACTTGCCAGCCCAATGTTGATTACAACTCCAGCGGCTCGATAATTCCCCACGATTCAGCCATGACCTACGGCGATTTCGCCTGCCAATCGACCTACAACGGCACCGGATGTTGGAACACAGTCACCGGCAAAGGGTTTTTCTTTGCCAAACAGGACTACCACCAGCAAAACGTAAACTGATAAGTAAGTAACCATCAACAGGAGCAACATGCCCAACTGGGAGGAATTCGACACCTGGGAACCGACCCAGGACTACCCTTCTGCTCCCCCGGCGCGTTCTTCATCTCTGGGTAAGCCCCCCAGCCGCCGCCTGCCCCCAGTCCCGGATTCTGAGCGCAACCCTACGGATACTAACGCGGCCAACTTTTTTGAAGAGTTTTCCGCTGCTGCTGAAACAGCTGGAGCAGCCAGCGCCAACCAGGTACCCCAGCTCCCCTACGGGGATAATCCGGGGATTGCCGCCCTGCTGGCTAATGCCCAAAATATGTTAAACGCGGACGGCCCGGAGCACCAGAATTCTCACTCGTCCAGCCCAACTGAATCGAAAGCCTCGGAGTTTCCAGCCACGGAAGTCCCCGAGGCGATGCGCGAGGATTTTGACGCCACCCTCGCCCCGGGGGAACCCGCCACCCCGACCACGCCGCCGGCACGAACCGGGAGAGCAACCGGGCAAGGGCGCAAACCCACCCAACGCCGACCCGAACCGGTCCATTCCGAGGGATGGAAGTCTTTGGTGTCCGGATGGGACGATTTGGGAGCGACCAGCGCCGCAGCCGCAACATCACCCAAAGCGGACGCCCTGGGGACCGGCGCAAATCCTCTCACTAGCACGCCGCAGCGAACTTCCAAACGAGCCGCGGCACACCCGGATGCGGACTGGGAACACCTCCACTCGGTCTCGCCGCGCACCCCACAGAGCACTTTGGGCACTTCCTCCACGCGAGCGGATTTGTCCGAACCACGCTGGAAGTCCCTCACGACCCAAACCCCGGAAGGACCCTCCAAGTTACGGTTGCGCCGGGTGGGCACGGGAGCCCCCGAACCGCGGCCGAACGATGGAATTTCACCGCTGGTACTCCTGGCCGGAGGAATTATCCTGTCCCTGGTCAGCGTGGGAGTAGGGGTCAGCGTCGGCATGAATGTGGTGCCGCGCCCAACTGTGACTGTCACAGCTACCCCCAGCGACTTTGCCGAACCGAACCCAAACAATCCTGATTCCATCGGGAACGCCAAACCTTCCGAAGATCCCGCTACCGGGGCGGCTGGAGGCCTGAAAGGGCTGAAAGTCGTCCTCGATCCGGGACACAATGGCGGTAACGCCGCAGCTTGGCAACAAGTCGGGGCGAATGTTCCCGATGGACGCGGCGGCCAAAAACCTTGCAACACGACCGGCACCGCTACCGCTGACGGCTATACCGAACATGAGCTCAACTGGAAGATTGCGAACGCACTCAAGACCAAGTTGGAGGCCGAAGGCGCCACCGTGTTCCTGACGCGCGACTCGGATCAGGGGGTGGGGCCGTGCGTGGATGCCCGCGGTCAGTTTGCGCAAAAGGTCGGGGCTGACGTCATGGTTTCCATTCACGCCAACGGGACCACAGACACGGCTCAGCACGGATTCTTTGTGATGATTTCCGACCCGCCATTGAACGAGGCCCAAAAGCAGCCCTCCTCCGATTTGGCTGCCAAACTGGTCAAGGCTTTGCAGGAGGGGGGATTCGCGCCGCAGTCCGGCGAATCTATCAGCAGCGGGGTGTGGAAACGTGCCGATTTGGCGACGTTGAACTTTTCTGAGGTGCCCGCCGCGATGGTGGAACTCGGTGAGATGCGCAACCCCGCTGATGCCGCCCTGATGAAGTCGGATACCGGTCAGGAACGTTACGCCCAATCCCTGTTCGAGGGCCTGAAGGCGTGGGCAGAGGCGACCCGACCGGTCGCCAGCCCGGCGACCTCTCCTGCGACCTCACCGGATGCCCCGCAACAGTCTCCCGCCGCGGAGTCCGCCTCCCCGGCTGCCCCCACGGGCGGACAGTAGTCGCCCGGCTACATACCGGGCTTCCGCTATGCTTGACTAAAGGAATTATTTGGAAATATGAGGAACAATGAGCGATAAGGACAAATCTGTGGAACGCAGCGCCGCCAATGTGTGGGCTTTGAAAATTATTGGCGTCCTGGCCATTGTGGTGCTTTTAGTTATCGCGTTTTTCGTGGGGCGAGCCACGGCTCCGGGTACAAACAACCCGGCAGCCGCCCCCAGCGAACCTGCGACGGCCAGCGGCACCGCTACGGGCGATGAGCAAAAGGCCGTGGCTGACTTTGTGGCGCAAACAGGCTTGGTCCCCGGTCAAGACTTCGCCTCCTCGGTCACGAACGAAGGCGGGCTGGAAGCCATGAAAATCCTGCGGGACGGAGCCGATGAGCCCGGACGCACCCTAGGGAAACCCGATGCCCCGGTGACGCTAACAGTTCTGAGCGATTTTTCCTGCCCGATGTGTACCAGTTGGGGCAACGATACGTTGCCGAAACTACAAAAATATGTCGACGACGGCACCCTCAAAATTCAATGGCACAACATGGTGATATTCGCTGATCAGTATCGTTCCGACGTGGCTGCGCGGGGTTCGATTGCAGCGATGAAACAGGGCAAACTGTGGGATTTCGTGCGGGCCGCCTACGGGACCGCACCCGAAGGCGAACACCCCACTTATGACGAAAACAAGGTCATCCAGATTGCCCAATCCGTTGGCATCACCGACTTGGGACGATTCAAGTCCGACATAAACTCCCCGGAAACCCAAGCTACCGTTTCTGAGGAAACCGATTCGGGACACTCGGTAGGAGTCAACGGTACCCCGTTCTTTGTGCTGGGGGATTCCACGATTTCTGGGGCCTACCCGATTGAGTACTTCGAGCACTCTATCGAGTACCAAAAATTCTTGGCCACAAAGTAGGTCCTGGCAGCTGGCCACGTCATTTTTCAAACTCACTGCGGGGAATAGGCCCGCGGGGAAGGAAGCGGAATGGACTCGGTAACCTTCGCGGTGGCGTACGCCGGGGGGATTCTGACCCTGTTTTCGCCCTGTTCCGCCCTACTGATTCCGTCATTCTTTTCTTACGCTTTTTCCTCAAAGACGAAACTGGCGTCCCGCACCGCCGTGTTTTTCCTGGGGCTTATGGCGGGATTACTGCCCACCGGGGCCGCTTTCGGTGCCATCGGAGCGGTGCTGAACGCGAAACTGCGCGGTCTGACCGTGTGGGCGGGGCTAATCATCGTCCTGTTCGGGGTGTGGCAGTCTTTGGCGCTACCGGTACCGAACTTTGGGAGCCTGAAAAGCCGGTGGCAGCTGTGGAAACAGCGCCGTGCCACGCAACGCGCCACCCGGCGAGACCCGGTTTCGGGCGACTCACCGCGGGATGTGAACACCCCGGTCGAACGTACCTCCCCGGCAGCGATTTTCCTGCTAGGACTGACATACGGGGTCGCCGCGACCGGCTGCCAAGCCCCGATTTTGGGCTCTATCCTCGCTTTCAGCGTCAGCGGTGGCTCCCCGGTGACCGGATTCTTTACTATGTTTGCGTTCGGTCTGGGGATGTTTACCCCGGTCGCCGTGCTGTCATTCTTGTGGAATCTGATTCCGAATCGGGTACTGCGCCCTCGCCCCCTCAAGGTTTTGGGTCGGGATTCCACCGTAGGGAACCTGGTTTCCGGACTGTTGATAACCCTGTTGGGGCTGATAATGACGCTGTCGGGTCCCGGCGGTCTGGCTGCTTCTCTGCTGTCCGCCAGCGCCCAGTCCAATCTGGAGTTCGCGGTGCAACGCACCCTCTCCGGGATTCCCAACTGGCTGTTCTGGCTGCTCGCGGCGCTGCTGGCCGCTTTCGTAGTGGTCTACCTGTGGGGAAAGCGCCGCCCCCGTCCTTCTGAGGACACCGCGCCCGACCCCGACTCGTGAAGTTTCCCACCGCTACCGGCACAAACAGGTAGGATTTACACGTGAGCAGAGACGAAGTGGAACGCGTCTTCGTGGGACGCCTAGGGGGAACCGCCGTGTTCGATCCCATTGGGGATCCGGTGGGAAAAGTTTATGACGTGGTGGTTTTGCTGCACCGTCGGCCGCCTGTCGCTGTCGGTTTAGTGGTGGAGGTAACGCGCGCTCACCGGGTTTTCGTGCCCATCACCCGGGTCACTGCCATCAAATCCGGTGCCGTCATTACGACCGGGCTGGTAAACCTGCGCCGTTTCCAGGCCCGACCCTTGGAAACCTGCGCGATTCAAGACGTGCTGGATCGGGTTGTGACGCTAAAGGACGGTTCTGGTCAGGCTCAGATTCTGGACTTGGCCATCGAGAGGCAAAAGGACCGGACCTGGGCTGTCACTGAACTTTACGTAGCCCGGTCCCGCCGGGGTCCTTTCCGCACCAGGCTTGGGGAAACCTTGCATGTGGGAATCGAAGAAGTCACCGGTTTGACCGTGGGGGGCGCTGATCAAGCGGCGGATTCCCTGCTGGCCACGTTGGGCGAGATGAAACCCGCCGATATGGCTGACGCCCTGCACGATTTGTCCGATTCGCGAATGCTTTCGGTCGCTTCCCAGCTGCCCGACGGTCGCTTGGCTGATGTGCTGGAAGAGTTGGAGGAGGACGATCAGGTTAAGATTGTTTCCTCCCTGGATCCGGCGCGAGCCGCCGATGTTTTGGATGTCATGCAGCCTGACGACGCCGCCGACCTGGTGGCTGAACTACCGCAGGAAGTCGCGGCGAACCTGCTGGAACTGATGGAGCCGGAAGAGGCGAAAGACGTGCGGCGTTTGCTGGCCTACGATGAGGAAACGGCCGGCGGCCTGATGACCACCGAACCGGTGGTGCTGGCTCCGGACGACACGGTCGCCACCATGCTGGCGCACGTGCAACGCCGAGACATTCCCCCCGCTCTGGCCGCTATCGCGATGATTGCCCGCCCGCCCCTAGAGACCCCCACCGGAAAATTTATCGGGGTCGTTCACCTGCAGCGAGCTTTACGCGAACCGCCCCACATCATGCTAGGAAACATTGTCGACACCGACCTGGAGGCCGTGACCCCGGATCGGTCGGTAGACTACCTGACGCGTACCCTGGCGACCTACAACCTGACAGCTATCCCGGTCGTGGGGCCCACCTCCGGTTCCCTGCTGGGAGCTGTCTCGGTCGACGACGTTTTGGACCACCTGCTGCCTGACGACTGGCGGTGGGATGACCGCGCCGAAGCCGAACAGGCCGCCATTGCGGAAGCCGAAGCCGCCGCCGGAGACGAGGAAACGCAACAAGACACTGCTTCGGCCTTGGCCTCTGACGATGCGGAAGGCGCTCCCGGCGATGAGGACGACGACCCCGCCCTTCACCACCCGATGAGCACCGTCTCGGCAAATTCGGCCCGTCACCCACAGACACCCCCAGAAATAGGTAAAGAGGCAGGTAAGGAGGTCAGCCCCGATGTCTAAGGGATTGGAGACCCCCACCGAAGGGCGCCGCGGAGTGTTCGGACGCCGGCGCCGCTCCCAAATCGGCGCCCAGGATCGTTCGCTGTTTACCCGGGTTGCGGAAAGTACCGCCCGCTTCATGGGTACTTCCAAGTTCATTTTGTGGATGACGGTTTTCGTGGCGGTCTGGATTATCGCGAACCTGATATTGACCCAATCCCTTGGGGATAACCCGTGGGATCCCTACCCGTTTATCCTGTTAAACCTGATGTTTTCTACCCAAGCCTCGTACGCTGCGCCGCTCATTATGTTTGCGCAAAACCGGCAGGACGACCGCGACCGGGTCATCGCGGAACAGGACCGCCAGCAGGCCGCCCGGACTTTGGCCGATACCGAATACCTAACCAGAGAAATTGCTGCCCTGCGTTTGGCGGTGTCCGAGCTGGCGACCCGCGATTTTGTGCGTTCGGAAATTCGTGACCTGCTCGACGAGCTGGAGCAGCGCGCCGCTGACACCTCCGAAGATTCAGACAACACCCGCTCCGGCTCGGATTCTAACCAGCGCTAACGACCTGCCCACCCCGGGAACACCGCGAGTTTGCGCCCGGCAAAAACACGTTGGGTAAAATGGTCGGCATGAGTCCAAAGAAATCTGCTTCACACGCCCCGAAAGGCAGCGGCGGGGTCCGCCGACATCGCTTAAAAGGCAAAGGGCCGACCCCGAAGGCCGTCAATCGCCCCTACCACCAGGCCTATCGCGACCGTCTGGAGGCGGAACGCAAAGCCACCCATACCTCGGGGGTAACCCAGCGAGCGGCGGCGAAAAACAAGTACCGGCCCGCAACCGCTACGGACAGCGAAATCATTTTCGGACGCAACCCGGTAGTCGAAGCCGCCGCGGCCGGAGTGCCACTGAAGCGCCTGTTCGTTTCCGCCACGCTCATGAAAGACGAGCGCCTGTCCAAAGTGGTACAGCGTGGGGCCGCTTCGGGGGCGGAGCTGCGTGAATGCTCCCCCGCCGACCTGGATCGCATCACCGCGGGGGGAACCCATCAGGGAATCGCGGCGGAAATCGCTGCTTACGAATACGCCGAAGTCATGGATTTGTGGGACCGGGCGGTGACTCGGGCCAAATCCGAGCCGCAGCGTCCCCCCTTGTTCATTGTGTTAGACCAGGTCACCGACCCGCACAACCTGGGGGCGACGCTGCGTTCCGCAGCGGCGTTCGGAGCTGACGGGGTCATCATTGGCGAGCATCGTTCGGCTTCCGTCACCGCGGCCGTATGGAAAGTTTCGGCGGGGGCGGCGGCGATTGTGCCAGTCGCCAAAGCGCGGAACTTGACTCATGCTCTGCAGCAGCTGCAGGCGGAGGGGGCGTTCGCTATCGGCTTGGACGGCGGGGGAGAAGTGGATTTGCCCGCTTTGACCCTGGCAGATCAGCCCCTGGTGGTCGTGACCGGCTCCGAAGGCAAAGGGATTTCCCGGCTGGTGCGCGAAACCTGCGACCAGATTGTGTCCATCCCGATTGATAAACGCATGGAATCCCTGAACGCCGCTGTCGCCACCGGCATCGCCCTGTACCAAATCGCTGCCCTGCGCGGCTAGACGAGCGGATTGTCCCGGGTGTGGGGTTTACCTGACACGAATGACCGATTTCACTGCGCTTCGAGACGAACGCCTCAAATCAAAATCAGTTTTACCTGTGATTTTGTACCTCAGAGGCCCGGACAAACCCAAAAATCTCTTTTACGATTGGTCATTCGTGCATTTGCACGATTACTGCCCCAAGCCCAACCGAGCCAGTAGACTTAGCTCATGAAGATTTTTGATTCCGCCACGCATGAAGTCCGCGACTTTGAGCCGGTCACGCCGGGAAAGGTGGGGCTCTATCTGTGCGGACCGACAGTGCAGGGGGCTCCGCATCTGGGACATTTGCGCGCCGCACTGAACTTTGACGTGCTGGTACGCTGGCTGCGTCGGCAGGGATACACGGTGACTTACGTGCGCAACGTCACCGATATTGACGACAAGATTTTGGCTAAATCAGCCGCCGCCGGCGTGCCGTGGTGGGAGCTGGCGGCCCATTTCGAGCGGGAATTCGACTTTGCTTACCGGGCTTTGAACACCGTGCCTCCAACCGTGACTCCACACGCCACCGGGCATATTCCCCAACAGATTGCGCTGATTGAACGCTTGCTCGAGCGCGGTCACGCCTACAGCGACGCGAACGGCAACGTGTATTTCTCGGTGACGTCCCTGCCGGACTATGGCGCGCTGACGAACCAGCCGGTCAGCGAACTCGCTTCTACCGAGGACGAATCCCAAATCGACACCGCCACCGAGGCGGGCAAACGCGACCCTCGTGATTTTGCCTTGTGGAAAGCCGCAAAAGACGACGAACCCGCCGATGCGGCTTGGGACGCGCCCTGGGGACGCGGACGTCCCGGCTGGCACCTGGAATGCTCCGCCATGAGCCAGGCTTACCTGGGCGACACGTTCGACATTCACGGCGGAGGGCTCGACCTGCGCTTTCCCCATCATGAAAACGAGATGGCGCAGTCTCACGGAGCGGGCTGGGGATTTGCCCGCTACTGGATGCATAACGCCTGGCTGACGCTGAAGGGCGAAAAAATGTCGAAGTCGGTCGGTAACGTGGTCGGGGTGCGCCGCCTGTTGGAGGATTGGGATCCAGCGGTGGTGCGGATGTCCGTGGTAACCACGCACTATCGCACGAATCTGGAATACTCCGAAGATTCCTTGAAACAGGCGGCTTTGTTGTGGGAGAAATTCACCAGTTTCCTCCAGCAAGTTCCGCGGTCGGCTCCGGCGGAGGCGGTGGCTTCTGAGGTTTGCAATATCTATGGTGATGTCGAGCCAGACCTTGCTCGGCAACGCGAACTGGCCGCGGTCGAGTTACCCGATGACTTTGTGGCGGCTTTGGACGATGACCTGAATGTTCCCGGTGCCCTCCCGGCGTTGCACCGCACCCTGAAAACCGGCAAAGCGGCCTTGGTCAGCGGGGACACGCCTGCAGCTCAGCAGGCCGCCTTGCAAATGCGTGCCATGCTGGACGTGTTCGGTTTGGACCCAGCCGACCCGGCTTGGGCCACGCCAACACCCGCAACCGAGACTCCCGGCGCCACCCCAGACACCGCGCAGGCCCCGAACGATACCTTGGAAGCACTGGTCACCGCCCTTTTGAAGCAGCGTGCTGACGCGAAAGCCCAGCGGGATTGGGACCGTGCCGACTCGATTCGCGACCTGTTGCAAGCCCACGTCGCTCCGGTGGTGGACACCCCCGCTGGGGCTCAGTGCGGCTCGGTCACGTTCGGTTAGCCCCGTAAAGCAGGTCAAACTGTGGCAAAACACGACTTTACCGCGGGAATCAAGGCGGGACTTCCTATCGGGCTGGGCTATTTCGCGGTTTCTATCGCCATCGGTATGTATTGGGCACAAGGCAAGCTGCCGCCTCTGTCCTCGGCCGTCTTTTCCCTGACCAATGTGTCCTCTACCGGCCAGTTTGCTGGCACTACCATCATCGCTGCCCAGGGCGGTCTGGTGGAACTGGCCGTAACCACGGCGCTGGTGAACCTGCGTTACCTGCTGATGAGTACTTCCCTGTCCCAGCGCCTGACCAGTACGAATCCCCGCCCAGTCGGCAGCCTCAAGCGGATGGTGATGGCGCTGGGGGTCACGGACGAGATTTACGCCATCAACATCGGGCGGACTCACGTGGGTTTCGCGCATTATCTGGGTTCGATGATTCTGCCGATTCTGGGCTGGGTGTCAGGCACCCTGGTCGGAGCATATGTGGGTGCGGCGCTGCCCAAAGCGGTGGAAAACGCGGCGGGAATTTTGCTTTACGCCATGTTTATCGCCATCGTCATGCCCCCGTTTAAACAGTCCTCGCAGGTAAAAATGGTGGTGGCCATCGCGGCGGGGACTTCGGCTGCTCTCGCTTTTGCCCCGGTCGTATCCCAGCTGTCCTCCGGCTGGCGCATCATTCTTGCCACCCTGGTGGCCGCGGGGCTCGGAGCGACGTTCTTTCCACATCGTCAGGCGGCAACCGTCCCGGAACTGTCCGGCGATGAAGCGGGGAAAGCGGGGGAACTATGAGCTACCTGGCCACAGCTATCCTGGTGACTGCACTGGTCACCTATGCTTTGCGAGTCTTACCGTTGCTGTTGTTGCGCCGAGACATCAAGTCTCCTTGGATTAATTCTTTCCTGTACTACGTGCCGTGGGCGGTGCTGGCCGCGATGATTATTCCCGCCGCGTTCCTCTCGACCGGTTCCCTGATTTCCGCAGTGTTGGGCATTGGGGTGGCTCTGGCGCTGTCGTGGCGAGGTCAGTCGCTGTTCGTTGTGGCCGTCGCCGCGGCACTGACGGTGTGGATTTGCGAGGTCGCACCAGGGTTCTTGCCCACCCTTTCGTGAACACTCACCAATGGCGTGGCACACCAGAAAACCGGGACCAAAAGCCCTATGACGGACAAAGGCCTGTGGAAGAATGAAACTATGACGTACAAACTTGTGCTGCTCCGCCACGGCGAGAGCGAATGGAATGCAAAAAACCTGTTCACCGGATGGGTTGACGTGCCTTTGAGCGAAAAGGGCCGCGCCGAAGCTACCCGCGGCGGCGAACTACTTAAAAAGGAAGGCATCCTGCCTGATGTCCTGCACACCTCCCTGCTGCGCCGCGCGATTATGACCGCCAACCTGGCGTTAGACGCGTGCGACCGGCACTGGATTCCCGTGCGCCGCTCGTGGAGGCTGAACGAACGGCACTACGGCGCCTTGCAGGGCTTGAACAAAAAGGCTATCCGTGACGAATATGGCGAGGACCTGTTCATGCAGTGGCGTCGGTCCTATGACGTGCCGCCGCCCCAGATTGAGCTCGGTTCCGAGTTCAGCCAGGACGCCGATCCGCGTTACACAGGCGAGCCGATTCCGCGTTCGGAATGTCTCAAGGACGTGCTGGAACGCGCTTTGCCCTACTGGAGTGACGCGGTCATCCCCGACCTTAAGACCGGCAAGACCGTCATGGTGGCGGCTCACGGCAACTCGCTGCGCGCCATTGTAAAGCACCTGGATTCCATCAGCGATGATGAGATTTCAGGCCTGAACATTCCCACCGGGATTCCGCTGTACTACGAGCTGGGTGAGGACTTCAAGCCTGTCGCCCACGGCCGCTACCTGGATCCGGACGCGGCTGCCGACGCCATCAAAGCGGTGGCTAACCAAGGCAAATAGTTCAATTTAAACATATGTGGGGCGCTTCGGTATACCGAGGCGCCCCATGTAATTGCCGGTCGTTGCGGATTCTAGAACTCGGTGCCGCGCGAAGGCTCCGCTAAAATCCCACGCCGCGTCACTTCATAGACCGGAGGGTCGAGCAGTTCCGCTTCGACTCCGTGCAAAGCGGCTACATCTGCAGCTTGAGAGGCCATTACCCGGCGTGCCGCCTTGACTACTTTCCGTTTTACCGGAGCGTTTGTTAGGTCAATACCCTGCTTCTTTTTACGGTCGGACTTCTTTTTCCTTTTCGGTTGAATCATTGTTACCTCGGTAAAAATTCGTGCTACGGGGGGCAGTTTTTCGCGCCATTGCGCCAAAAGTGAGCGTAGCTTTAATTGCTCTTTACCACAAAATCGTGATAATATAAGTATATCCACCTCAAAACCGGGAGATTTTCAATATGACATTTAAGGTCGGCGAAACCGTTGTTTATCCCCATCATGGGGCCGCCACGATCGAAGAGATCACAACCCGCGTTATTGGAGGTGTGGAACGCGAATATCTCAAGCTCCGTGTAGCTCAGGGTGACCTCACCATCCAGATTCCGTCTGAGAACGTAGAAATGGTCGGAGTGCGCGACGTGGTTGATGAAGCTGGTCTGGAGCACGTCTTTGAAGTGTTGCGCGCCAAGAAGACCGATGAGCCTTCCAACTGGTCGCGCCGCTACAAGGCCAACGTAGAAAAAATCGCTACTGGCGACGTGGTCAAGGTGGCCGAAGTTGTGCGTGACCTGTCCCGCCGTGACTCGAACCGCGGACTGTCGGCCGGCGAAAAGCGAATGCTGACCAAGGCACGTCAGATTCTGGTTTCCGAACTGGCCTTGGCTGAGAAAACCAACGAAGAGGACGCTTCGTTGCGCCTGGACGAAGTCTTGGCTTCCTAAAACACCATAACTTTTGCAAATAATAGTTGGAGGTTTTCCTCCAACTATTATTTTTTGCCCGTATTACCCCGTTTTGTACGCTTCGGACGCTTTGCCGGTCCTACTCGGTCGGTTGGTAAAGCCCGCGCACGCGGGCTGTGTTTTGCACGAAAACAATGCCGTTTCCGGGCTGGCGCAATTCCAGAGTTTCATAGATGGTTTCCACTATTTGCGGGGTGTTCGCCTGGTCGGCCAGGATTATCACCAGCTCTTTTTCCGGTTCAATTCCCAAACCGAACAGGGTGGCGGTTTCGTGGACTCCAGAGCCGCGCGCATTAATAATCGTCCCGCCGTGCGAGCCGGCCTGCACCGCCGCGTCGATGACCTCTTCGGCGTGGCCTTTTTCCACAACGGTCAATATCGCCTGAATCATGAGTTTTCCTTCTTTCCTTGGCCAGTTTCAGCCGGTTGATGCCCTGCCGAGACGGCAGCAGCGCGGGGGGTGGATTTCGCACAAGCGGTGGGGGATGCGGGAGAGTCAACGTCATCAGTCGGGGTGGGGCTGGACCACGGGTCGCTGTTCCGCAGGTTGGTGCGGCGCCGGGCGCGAGCCTGGAACACGACGCCGAGCAGCTGCAACACAATCGGGGGCATCAGCGCAACCATCGTGATGAGTCCCAAACCGTCCTCTACCACGTCTGCAGTAGGGGTGCCCGCGGCCGCTCCCTGGGCAAAGGCCAGCACAAACGTGGTCAGCATCGGGCCGGGCGCGACCCCGCCGCCGTCAAAAGCCAGCCCGCCGAACAGCTCGGAGGACACGAACGTCAGCCCGACCGCCACCAGATATCCCGGCAACAGCATGTGCCACAGCTCTAAACTGGGTATCACCAGGCGCAACGTAGACAACAGAACTGCCGAGCCCACCCCTAGTGCCATCGCCGCCATCACGGCAGAGGCACGCACTGACCCGGAAGTGACCTCCTGCACCTGCTCGGTCAAGACGTGTACCGCCGGTTCCGCCAACACGGCCAGGAAACCCAGTGCGAAAGCAATGGCCAGCAGTAGCGGCGCACTCCCCCGAAGCGCCAAACTCACCCCGATAGTGCGTCCCACGTCCATGAAACCGCCATTCGCGCCGGTCAGGAAGAAAGTCAGACCCAAAAACGCCATAACGATACCCGCGATGACGCTACGGGTAGCTGACTTGTGCAGTTTGAACACCGTGAAGTTACCAATCAGGAACAGCGCCAGCAGCGGGGCCAGGGCGAGGCTGACGCTGCGGGCTTCCATCGGAAAATGTTTCACCAGCGGTTCAAAGAGGTGGGTGGTGTCCGGAGTCAGGGTCGGTCCGGTAGTCGGCAAAGCGCCCAGGTGCAGCAGGATAGACGTGATTTGCAGGGCTAAAATCGCCCCCACGCAAGCAATCGCCACCAGCCCGAACGCGTCGGATTCACTGCGGGCCGAGTCGCGTTTCATCGACGCTACCCCGGTGGCGAAAGCCAGCACGACCGGCACCGTCAGCGGCCCGGTCGTGGCGCCGGACGCATCAAAAGCAATAGCCAGATACTGCATGGGCGCCACCAGTGCCAACAGCGCCACCAGGCCATAAGACGCCAGCAGCACCCAGCGAAGTTTCCAGCCACGCAAAATCCGCACCATGCCCAGGCACAGCAGTACCGCCAACCCGGCTGAAACCACCACAATCAGCAAGATAGAGGACACTATTCCGCGGGTCAACGTGTTGACCTGCGCCGCATAGATGAGAATATCCGGTTCCGCCATGGTCAACAGGAAACCCAGTACAAACGTGAGCGTCATAACCACCGAAATCCGCCCGGACTTGACCACGGTCGAGGACATAATCCGTCCGATGGGGGCGATACCGACCTCGACCCCCAACAGGAACAGCGACAGCCCGGCGATAATCGCGATGGCACCCAGACCGAAACGAGGCAGCAGTACTCCCGGCAGGGGAACGACCGTGAAATGCACCAACACCACAACACCGGCTATGGGAAGGACCGACTTGGTCGTTTCCCACAGCTTTGCGGTTAAGGTATTCATCTACGCTCCCTGGTACAGCCCGCTGACAGCGACCACATTTTGGGTGAAAAGAATGCCGTGGTTGGGTTTTTCCAAATCGAGACGCTGGTCGATGGCGTCCTCAATCTGAGGGGCGCTCTGAGCGGGGGCCAGCATGAACACAATGTCCTTTTCCGGTTCGATTTCCATGCCCAGCACCAGTTCGGTTTGAGCAATCCCCGAGCCTCGCCCGGCGATTACGGTGCCTCCGCGAGCTCCGGCACTTTGCGCGGCCTCAACCACATCCTCGGCCCGGCCGTGCTCGACAATGATGGTGATGAGCTGCCACTGTGCCGGTTGCACGGCATGGTCCGCGGGGGGTTCGGGCCAGCGTTCAATGGCAGACGTTCCCGCGATGCCCTCCATCTCAACCGCAAAAGCGATACCCCGGTTGGGTTTCTCAAAGTGGAAACGTTTTGCCAGCGCCTGCATCGCCGTGCTGGCGGTGGCGGTGTCGGCACCCATGATGAGGACTTCTTTGCGGGAATCCACCACGCCGATAGCGTTGAGCCACTTGTTCTTGATGGTGCCGCGTCCCAGCATCACTGTCGCACCGCGAATCCCGTGTTTTTTCGCTTCGGCAATAACTTTGGAGGCCATCTGGTCATTGACCACAACGTAGAGCAGCACCGCGTCCTTATGCCAGTCTTTCTCAAGCATGGGAAACCTTCCTTGTCTTAGAAGAATATATTAGTCCGAGAATTTGAATGGTAATCAGCGGTGTCATGGCGACCGTTGCGATTACCCCTAGTCCGTCCACCACCACGTTTGCTCCCGGTGTTCCGGCCGCAGCTCCTTGGGCAAAAGCCAATACGAAAGTAGCCGTCATAGGTCCGGACGCCACCCCGCCGGAATCAAAGGCGATGCCGGTAAACAGCGGCGGAGCGTAACGCATCATGATGACAGCTACCACGTATCCCGGCAGCAGGATGTGCCATAGCTCCAGCGTGGGCACGAGGACACGCGCGGTGGACAGCACGACCGCCACGCCCACTCCTAGTGCCAGCGAAAACATCACCGCTTTGCGGTGCACCGCCCCGGCCGTAACGTCCTCGACCTGGTCCATCAGTACGTAGACTGCCGGTTCGGCCAGAATCGTCACGACCCCCAACAGGAACGCCACCGCCAGCAGCAGGGCAGGGGGTTGGTTCGCGGCCAGCGTTTCGCCGATGGTGCGGCCCACATCCATGAAACCTGCGTTGACCCCGGTCAGGAAGGTGACCAAACCGAGGTAAGAAAACACCAGGCCCAAGATGATACGACGCAGTTTCTCCGCAGTCAGGGGGAAAAACTTTGCTACAGCGCCAACCACGAAGGCGGTGAGGATGGGAGCCAATCCTAGCGCCACGTCACGAACCTGGCGGGGAGCCTCTTCGGCCAGCGGCGCCAACGGGCTGAGATTCAACACTTCCGGGGCGGGAATGTCACGGGGAATCTCTCCCAGCCGAAAGATGACGGCGGTAACCAGCACCGCCAAAATTGCCCCCGCGGAAGCAATTCCCACCAGCCCAAACGCATCAGCTTCACCGCTGCGAGAGTCCTTTTTCATCGCGGACACCCCCGCCGCCATCGCCAAGATGAACGGAACGGTCAACGCCCCGGTGGTGGCTCCTGAAGCATCAAAAGAAATCGCGAGGTACTCGGTGGGAGCGAAAAAGCCCAGGATTGCCACCAAAACGTAGGCGCCCAGGAGGACAAATTTCAGAGGGATGGAACGGATGATGCGCACCATGCCGATAGTCAGAAGCGCCGCTATCCCCAGGCTCACCACCAGCACCAAAAAGAGCTTGCCCAGTAACCCGCCGGTAATCAGCTCGACTTGACCACCGTAAATATGCAGGTCAGGCTCCGCTACCGAAATGAACAGACCCAACACAAAGGTTGCTGATATCACGACCGAAAGCCTGCCGGACCGAGCGATAGCGTGTCCCAGCAGCTGGCCGATGGGGGTCAGGCCAATGTCTACTCCCAGCAGGAATATCGCCAAACCCACGATAATTGCGAACGTGCCCAAGGTAAAACGCGCCGGCAGCGAGCCTTCCAGAGAAACCAGCGTGAGTGCCAAAACCACGACAATTCCGACAATAGGCGTCACAGAAAACAGCGTCTCTTTCAGCTTTCGTAGCGGTGCAGAAAAATCAGCAAGCAAAGTGGCTCCTCACATAGGGGCGGTTTTATGCCAGTTTATCAAGTTGTCCAACCGAAGAGCACCGCGCCGGTTGCGCAAGTGAGCCCAGCCGCGAGGTCTGGCGGCGTTCGGGGGGATGCCTCTCAGTCGCAGAAATGGGGTCCCGTTCTGTTTTTCTAAGCGGGCAAGCCGCTAAGAAAAACTACGAACACCCATATGCTCCTTCGAGGTCCCCCCTCCACCACCGCCCTCGCGATGAACCCCTGTATCCTGTCTGTTTTGCACGAATGACCGATTTCACTGTGCGCAATGCTGTCTCGACACAGCTGGAATCTCTATAACCTGCAGGTTTAAAAAACGGGAGTCGATGATGGCCCAGATTCTGGGTTGAAATCGGTCGTTAGTGAAACTATTCCGAAAAACCAAGGGGATTTCACACCTAAACAGGGCAGAAATCCGGAGCATAGACACCGGATTTCGGGCGGGAGAATCAGGAGGCTACTTGCTGGGTTGCGGATATAAGGTGGGATTTGGGTCGTACCTGCCATTATTGGCAGCTACTGCCCTATTTTCACCTTTAAACCACGCGCGCCCCGAAGCCCCGGTAACAAACAGCCCCTAAATTTCTCGGATAACGTTGAATAAAACCTATTTAAACGTCTCGGTGTGCCATATATGGCACACCGAGACGAATTAATAGGATTTATGCCGAAACCAGGGGAAAATATTGGGGGTAAATTGGCATGGTGAGACTTTTTGTGGTGCTGACTGCGGCAGGGTCGGGAACTCGGCTCGGTTGCGACATGCCCAAAGCGCTAGTTCCCGTAGCGCACCGCCCATTGCTGGAGTGGGCTTTAAAAGGTCTGCCCAGCTGCGATTTCGTCGTTGTCAGCGCGCCGCCGGCGCAGCGCGACCGTTTTCAGTCGGAGGTTTCCGGTTGTGGCGTCCCCGCTGCGGTTGTCCCCGGCGGTTCTTCGCGACAAGGCTCGGTGGCGGCAGCCATACGAGCACTGGTAAACATGGTTGACCCGGTGCAAGAAGATGACCTGGTTCTGGTTCATGACGCGGCTCGCCCTTTCACTCCACCCGCAGTGTTTGACCGCGTGGTGGCGGCTTTACAGGACGGTCATCGGGCCGTTGTTCCCGCCCTGCCCGTCACCGACACAATCAAGGTCGTAGCTGCGCGGACCCATCCCGACGAGCCTGTCGAGGTCGTCACTGCCACCCCGAACCGCGCAACTTTGCGAGCAATCCAGACGCCACAAGGCTTTTACCTGCATGAGTTGGCTGCACTACACGAGCGGTTTGCCGAGCAATCGCTTACTGAGTCCACGGCATTTTCCGATGATGCAGCGCTTTATGAAGCCGCGAATCTGCCAGTCGTGACCGTAGACGGCGATCGCTCCGCCTACAAAATCACCACTCCCGCTGACCTGGCCCTCGCCGAATTCCAGCACTCCCCGCACCACTAACGTCCCCACCCTTGTGCAACGAACACCCTAAATAACACGAGAGAACTTAACAAATCCCTAACGTAAAACCGGTAGGTTAACAGTAAAGTCATCAAAGGGGAGAGATATGCCAAAACCAGGCGAATTCATACAAAAGTTAACCTGGTGTATGTGGGCGCAATGGCAGCGCGAAGCGCATGAGCCATCGCGGGCCGGGCGCGAAGGCGTCAAAAAACGGTCCGGGGGACCGTTTTAGCCGCAGCTCCTTGAAAGGGAAAACAATGACAAAAGAAGGCGGATTTCTTCAAAAACTAACTTGGTGCATGTGGGATGCCGGCGGCGCCTCTGTCAACGCGGTCGCGACGACTTTCGTGTTCACGGTCTACCTGACCGGGGCCGCTTTTGGCAACCAAACCGCCTCTTCACAGGCCGTTTCAACCGGGATGACCGTCGCGGGGATTATCGTGGCGCTGACTGCCCCCATCACGGGGCAGCGCGCGGATCGGCGCGGCAAAGGGACGTTCTGGCTGGGAGTGTTTTCGGCAATCATCATCGCTTGCCTGGCGGCGATGTTCTTTGTAGCGCCGCACCCGAACTTCCTGTGGTTGGGCGTAGGTCTGCTGGCGTTGATGACCATGTTCTTCGAGTTCGCCACCGTGAACTATTACGCCATGCTGACTCGGATTTCCAACGCCGACAACATCGGAAAAATCAGCGGTATCGGCTGGGCCAGCGGGTATTTCGGCGGAATTGTCCTGTTGATGTTCCTGAACTTCGGGTTCATCTCGGAAAATAACTTCACCGGCTTGGATACTTCAAACGGCATGGGGGTGCGAGTCGCGATGCTGGTCGCGGCCGCGTGGTCGCTGATTTTCTTTGTGCCGGTGCTGTTCACCGTGCGGGGGCGGGTCGTGCCGGGCAGCGAAAATCTGCCGCACGAGTCCATTTTCACTTCCTACAAAAAGCTGTTCCAAACCATCGCCTGGCTGTTTCGCAACGCCCCGAACGTGCTGTATTTCCTGTTTGCCTCCGCGATTTTCCGCGATGGGCTGTCCGGCGTCTTTACGTTCGGCGGCATAATCGCCGCGGTGACTTTCGGTTTCTCTCCCGGAGAAGTCATTATTTTCGCGGTCGTCGCCAACGTTGCGGCCGGTATCGCCACAACGTTGATGGGATTCTTTGACGACAAAATCGGCCCCAAGAAAGTCATGATTTTCTCCCTCATCATGCTGGTAGCCTGCTGTTTGGGGGTTTTCGCCCTGCACGCCCAAGGCAAAATCATCATGTGGACGATTGGGCTGTTCATGACGCTGTGGGTCGGCCCAGCCCAGTCGGCTTCCCGTTCTTTCCTGGCGCGGCGCATTCCCGAGGGCCACGAGGGCGAGGTGTTCGGGCTCTACCAGACGACGGGTCGCTCGGTGACGTGGCTGGCTCCCCTGATGTTTACCCTGTTCATCAGCCTGGGCCAGCACTTTACCCCGTTTATTCCGCCCGCTTTGCTGTCCGTGACGACGGGTCCGGGCGGCCCGATGATGGCGATTCACGAGCAGGCTCAATACTGGGGCATCCTCGGGATCGGCTTGGTGCTGCTGATCGGATTGCTGATGCTGCTGCCGGTGCGCGAGGACCACATGGTATTACGGGGGGCTCCCGAGGCCGCATCTCACGTTTCCGCTCCTGCCGCCGTTTCGGGCGACCCCACAAGTCTTGAGGGGGACGTTTCCGTGACGGTTTCGCCCTCCGGGCTCGGCCAGCCGGTCGAACTCCCGACAGAAACACCAACGGAGGACTCCTCACCCGGGACTCCCCCGCCCAGCACGCCAGACCCCACACAAGCCCCCGGAGGTGCCCAATGAAACGCCAGCTTATTTCGATGATTGCCGCGGCCGGCCTGGTGACGCTGAGCCTAACCGGATGCGCCTCAGATCAAAGCAAAGTTGACGCGAAACCGGCGCCCGGCTCTCCTGACATCGGTGCGACGGCCGCCATTTTTGCCGACCTGAAACTGGCGGGGCACTCGCTCACACCGTTCAACGAGGACGAATCTACCCAGCTGCGCCAACAGGTTGACCTGGCCGGGGACCAGGTACGCGACCTGAAAAATCCGGCCGGACTGAAGTTTGAGCCCGCCGGTTCCGGCTGCCAAGCCATGATGCGCAATTCTTTCAACCTTCCCCTGCTGCACTGGCCCTCCCTGGCGGCCCAAGCGCCTGACGGAAAGGCCGCAGCTCAGGTGTTCCTGGCCCCCTCCGAGCAGGATGTGCGGTCGATGATTAACAATCTGGACACGATGACCAGGAACTGCGAGGAAGTGACAGTGAGCGCCCCGACCGGCACCGTGAAGATGACTCTCAAGTTCAATGATCCCGCCGTATCTTGCCCGAGCGGATACCGCCAAACCGTGACTCGGAATCGGGTCAGCCAGACTTTGGACGTGTGTTACGTCCCGGAAGGCAACGCCGTTTTGGCGCTCTCCCTGGCGGATTCCACGGATACCGCTCAGGGCATGGCGCAGGATTTTGAGGATTTCTCGTCGCGTTTCTATGCGCGGCTCGCTCCGCTGTACACCGAGTAGTCCCTCGTCCCTGCACGAGTCACGCTGCCCCGCCTGAAACGGTAGGGCACCCGCGGCCCGCATCTGCGGTGCGGCCTGATAAGCGCGGTTTCGCAATGTCAGCGGGCGCGCGGCTGAGGAATATACTGGCCGTATGTCGTCAGTTCGCAAATCTAAGGCTCCTGGTCCTCGTCAGCCCGACAGTATCCTGGCTTCCCCCGACCCTGCCATGATTGATGCCGCCCGCACCGAACCGGGCGGCATTCCCGTTCCGGTCGAGAAACTGCCCCTGACTGCGCTGCGCCCTACCGCCCAAGCGGCTTTCACCGGCTACACCAGTCACGACCCGGAATACCGGCGCATCAAGTTTGCCCTGTTCGTAGCCGGTTTCGTGACTTTCGCCCAGATTTATGAGGTGCAGGTGCTACTGCCGGACATTTCGAAGTTTTTCTCTATCCCCCCGGTCACAGCCTCGCTGGCACTGTCGCTGACGACCCTGGCGTTGGCTATCTCGATGTTCTTTATCGGGCCGTCCTCGGAGCGTCTGGGACGCCGTCCGATTATTTTGATTTCTCTGTTCGTGGCTTCCCTCCTGGGTATCATCTTAGGTTTTACCCCGAACTGGGGCTTTTTGATGGTCGGGCGTTTTGTGCAAGGCATGGCTTTAGCGGGTTTGCCCGCGGTGGCCACAGCTTACCTGGCTGAAGAAATCTGTTCAGCTGAGCTGCCCAAGGCGGCCGGTTCCTACGTGGCCGGCACCGCGATTGGCGGTATGTTGGGCCGGATTCTCTCCGGGTTTCTGTCTCACCTGGTGGGCTGGGACATGACCATCACTATCCTGGGGTGCATCGGCGTGGTCGGGACAGTGCTGGTGTGGCTGCTTTTGCCCAAACAAGAGGGTTTCTCTAAGGCCGAGCCGGGGCTGAAAGCCCTAATGCAACACACCAAGGATGTCCTGACCGAACCCGGTTTGCTGCTGCTGTTCGTGATTGGCGGCACCGCGCTGGGCGCTTATCAAAGTATCCTCAACATGATGCCCTACCGTTTGACCGGCGCGCCCTACTTTATGGCGACCTGGATTGTTTCCCTGATTTTCCTGGTCAACCTGTTCGGCTCGTTTGCGGCTTCCACAGCGGGCAGCCTGGCTTCTCGTTTTGGCAGGCGGGCAGTAGTTCCGGTCGCCGGCATCATCTATCTGGTGGGGATTTTGATGATGTTGGCCAAGCCGTTGTGGGCGATTTTCGCGGGTCTGGTGGTGTTTACCATCGGGTTTTTTGCGGTTCATTCCGTCGCGACCGGCTGGGTTACGGCCCGAGCGGTGTCCGGGGTAGGCGCCACCGGCCAGGCTTCGTCAGCCTACTCGATTGTTTACTATGCCGGCGGCTCGATTTTCGGCACTTTGGCTGGTTTTGGTTGGACCGCCCTGGGCTGGCCGGGCGTAGTGGCGATTTCTGGCTCCCTGGCAGTTGTGGTCATCATCCTGGCGTTGATCTTGCGCCACATCAAACCTCTGTCCGCCTCCGGGTACTAAACTTCGCGAAAACCGGTTAACCGTACCCACCCCGGACCTAAACTGTAACGGTGCGAGCGATGCTCGCGACACGTATCCCTAGTGAGGAACAATCAAATGGCAGAACATGAAAAACCGGGGCTGGGTGAGCGGTTTAAATACCGTTTCGACAACCTCATGTCCAAAGGCATGTTGGGGAAAATTTTCCTGCTGGGTCTGCTCAGCATCGTGTTTATTTTCATAATTTTTGTGTTGACCCGTATCTTTGAGCGCACGCCGATGGATCCGGGCAAACAGCTGTGGGTCACGCTGATGCGGACTTTTGACCCCGGAAACCTCAACGGGGACGAAGAAGTCTATTCAAAAGTTTTCGTGTTTTTCATGTTGTTAGCCACTCTGTACGGCATTTTTTTCTTGGCCACGTTTATCGGGATTATCAATAACGGCCTGGAAAACTATATGGATATGCTCAATCAGGGTAAATCTCATGTCCTGGAACGTAACCACACCGTCCTCTTGGGCTTCAACGAAATCGCGTTCAATATTTTGGAACAGCTTTTTCTGGCCAACCTCAGTGAACCCAAGAAAACTGTGGTGATTCTTTCCTCGGACCATGACCCGCGAGAGCTGGAGGACACTATCCACAACCGGTTTCGCTTGGGTCTGCAAGACGGAACCTCGCAGCGTAAGTACCAAAAACACACTCGGGTCATTTGCCGCAAAGGCGAAATTTACGCCGAAAACGATTTGGCGATGTGCTCCCTGGAACACTGCCATTCCGTCATCATCAACGCCAACAGTGACTTTTACACCATCAAAGCCATTATGGCTTGCCGGAAGTATCTGGAAAACGTGGCGGCCGGGTCGGAACAAAACCAACCGCGGCGCCCCGGGCCTCATATCACAGCGGTTATTCACCAGAAAAAGAACATTAATGCCGCTTATATCGCCGGCGGAGAGTTTCTCGAAGTCATTTGCTACGAAGAATTTATGTCCAGAATCATGGCGAATTCCGCTCGCCAGCCGGGGCTATCCCAAGTATTTAACATGCTGTTCAACTACCAAGATAGCGAAATTTACTCCGCCGATACCGCAAACCTGCGGCTTAACGGCACCCCCCTACCTCTTGAGAACATCCCGATTTATGAAATCAATCAATACCTTAAGAATGCGGTGGCTATCGGCGGCTATACGAGTCAAGACGCGCCGCGGCTGAGCGTGGACGACAAACTCAATCGCCGGCAAATTCCTCACAGTCTGCTGTTTCCCTCCATAGTCAACGAAACAAATCCGGGAACGCTGCGCGGTTTTGAGAAACTCTATCTGGTTGAGGAGGACAACGGGGTCGAGGAACTGACCGAGAAAGTCTGCGATTGGTCAAATGACCCGAAGCCCTGGACGGTTCCGGATAAACCACGGGGCAACATCGTCATTATCGGGGCTAACGACCTGCTCCCCTCCGTGCTGGAGGGCTTTAGCGGATTCCTCAGCGACAATGCTTCAATTCTGGTGTTGGACAATGCCTCTAAGATTGCCCAAGCGAATAATTTTTGCCCCAAAGGTCTCGATGTTCGCTACGCGGCTTGCAATATCGATTCCTATGAGGAACTGGCGAAGTGGCTGCCCACTCCTGAACCCGCGTCCGCGGGCTGCGGCCCCAGCTGGGACTGCACTCGCAGCATTTTGCTGCTGTCCGACTTCCAGTGGGAACAAGCCGACGAGGCACACCCCGACCCGGACGACTTGTACAACCGGATGAGTCTGGCGGATGAAAAAACGCTTTCGCGCCTCCTTTATGTCCGTCAACTCTGTACCCTGGCGTCCGAGCCTTACTCCATCACCTGTGAAATGAACCTTGAGCAAAATCGGAGACTCGCCGAATACACCGGCAACGAGGATTATGTGGTGGGCACCAGCGTTACCGCCCTGATTATTGCGCAAATCTCAGAGAGCCGCGATTTGTACCTAGTTTTCCGGGAGTTGCTCAGCCCCAACGGTTCCGAACTCTATATGCGCAAAGCTGGCTCCTACCTGGGATTTTCCGATTCCCCCAAAGCCTTCAACTTTTTTGAAATGTTGGCGCTCACGGCCCAAAAGAACGAAGTGCTAATCGGTTTTCGCCGCCGTGGCGCTGATGGCCAGTACGAAACGCCCGCCGTCCTTCCGCCACGCTACGATGCCAGCGGCGCGCTGATTCGCTACACCGTCCATCCTGAGGATTTGTTGGTCACCATCGCTGAACAGTAGTCGCACTCGCTTGCTTCACAAGGGGTTGGCTCCGGTTTCCGGTGCCGTTACGGTGCGTTGCGGGGTCGCCGGGCAGGGCGAAATGCCGGGCGGGTCGTAGGATAGAAACATGGAACAGAAACTCAACGTGGGCGATGCGGCCCCGGACTTTACAATCGAAACCACCGCAGGAACCTTCCACCTGGCCGAGGCTCGTCAAGCCGCGAAAGCCGGGGTGGTCGTGTACTTTTACCCCCGCGCGATGACCCCGGGCTGCACCACGGAGGCTTGTGACTTCCGCGATTCCCTGAACTCCCTGAAATCCGCGGGATACACGGTCATCGGGATTAGCCCGGACCAAATGCCCGCCCTGGAAAAGTTCCGCGACAAACAGACCCTGAACTTCGCCTTGGGCTCCGACCCGGAGCATACAGTCCTGTCTGACTACGGCGTGTGGCAGGTGAAACCCCTGACGAAAAAGCTCGGGGTGGTGCGCTCCACGTTCGTAGTCAGCCCGGATGGCACGCTGGTTTCCGCGAAATACAACGTGCGGGCGACCGGGCATGTCGCCCGCCTGCGCAAAGAACTCGGACTGGATTAAATCACTGTTCGTCGGGGCCGCTATCAGGGTTCTCCCCGGTTTCGTCAGAAGGGTCGCCGCTGGGGTTTTCCGAAGTGTTCTCGGCCGGGTTTTCCCGAGGGGCCTCGCTAGCGTCCTCGGTCGGCTCCGATTCGGGACCGTAATAGCCGGGGTCTACGGGATAGACGGTCTGCAGCGGGCTCGGCCCGCAGTCGTAGTGGCGTTCCCGAGGGCCTTCCATCAGCAAGAACGGCCACCGGCGCTGCCAGGAAAACCGCAGCTGCCAAGCAAACAGCGCCCAGATAAACACCGCTATCGCCGCGCCCATGCAGGCCAGCGCCCCCAAACCGATGCTCCAACGGGCTCCGAAAGTCTTTCCAACCCAGCCCACCAGCGGGGACCCGATGGGCGTGGCACCCAGGTTGAACACGAAGTAAATCGAGAGGACCCGCCCTCGTAAACTTTCGGGCGTAGACGTTTGAATCAGGGCGTTTGCCGCGGTCAGCAGGGTAATCATGAAGAACCCGGCGGGTATGGACATGACCGCAAAAGCCCAATAGGTCGGGCACAGCGCCAAAAGCGCCTCGGCCAATCCAAAAAAGAAAACCCCGGAAATGACCATCGCGAAACGCGGGTGAGTGCGCCGCGCCGCCAACAGCGCGCCCGAGAGAGAACCGACCGCCAGCATCGTCCCCAGCAAACCGTACTCGCCCGGCCCTTTGGCATACACATCGGTGGCCATGAAAGCCTGGGTCATCTGCAGGTTGAACCCGAAAGCACCGGTCAGGGTAATCAGGAAGATGATGGCTTTCAGGTCGGAGCGGGATTGCACGTAGGCGAAACCCTCCCGAATCATGCCACGACGCCGCACCCCGCGCTTGACCACAAAGAAATTATCCCTGCGCATCAGCGCCAAAGTCACCACCGGAATCACGAAAATGACCGTGTTGATGACGAACACCCAGCCCGGCCCCAGCACCGCAATAAGCACCCCCGCCAGGGCAGGACCAATGAGGCGGGCAATGTTGAAAGCCATCGAGTTCAGCCCCACCGCGTTGGGCAGGCACTCCGCCGGGACCAGCTCTGAGATGAAAGTTTGGCGCTGGGAAATCGCCAGGGCATCAAAAATGCCGGTCACGAACGCGATGAGGTAAATCTCAAACAGCTGCGCCGAGCCAGTCAGCAGCAACAACCCCAGAATCAACCCCAGCAAGGCCACCCCGAATTGGGTAATTTGCAGCATCATGCGCCGATCCATCCAATCCGCCAACGCCCCGCCAAAGAAACCGAAAATCAGCTGGGGCAGGAACTGCAGGGCGGTGGTCATCCCGACCGCGAACGCATCGTTGTCGGTCAAAACGACCAGGACCACCCAAATCTGGGCGACACGCTGCATCCACATCGCGGTCGCCGCAAACAGATTCGAGACAAACCATAGCCGAAAATTCGCGAACCGCAGTGAATAGAAGGTTTTACTGGCCAAGCGGCTCATCTTCTTTCTATTCCACAGGTTCCCCTAGGCGTGGTCTCGCTGTTGGGGGTCGAGACCAGCAGGTTTTCGCTTACTTTTTCTTGGTCTTTGCAGTAGTTTTCTTCGCCGTAGTTTTGCGAGCCGGCGTTTTGCGTTTCTTGGTGGGACCTTTGGCGCGTTTTATGGCCAAGAGTTCAAACGCGGAGCTTTCGGTCAGCGTGGCGGGGTCGGTGCCGCGCGGCACGGTCGCGTTCGTGGTTCCGTCCGTCACATAAGGTCCGTAGCGGCCGTTCTTAAGGGTGACTTTCTGGCCTGTTTCGGGATCCTCGCCGAACTCCATCATCACCGTTTGCGATGTCGCCGCCCGCCCGCGAGTTTTCGGCGCCGCCAGCAACGCCAATGCCTGTTCGGTCGTCAGCGTGAACAGCTGTTCCTCGCTTTCCAGTGAGCGCGTGTCGGTACCGCGCTTGATGTACGGCCCGTACCGCCCGTTAGATGCCACAATGTCCACGCCTTCGCTGTCCTGACCGACCGTGCGCGGCAGGCTCAACAGTTGCAGGGCTTCCTCCAGGGTAATCGTGTCCGGGGACTGAGTTTTCAGCAGGGAGGCCGTCCGATTCTTGGGTTTCTTTTTCGCGGCTTTTTTTGCCTTGGTTTCGCTATCCGCTTCGGCTTCCGGTTCCGGGGCCAGTTCCTCCACGTAAGGACCAAATCTGCCGTTCTTGGCGACAATCTGAAGTCCGGTTTCGGGGTGTATCCCCACCACCCGGTCGCCTTGGGCACCTTTCTCCAACAGTTCCCGAGCCATCTCCAGAGTCAGCTCATCGGGAGCCACCGTATCGGGAACCGAAGCGCGTTCTTCGCCGCGCTGCAGGTAGGGGCCGTAGCGTCCCACACGCAGGGCGATTCCTTCGCCCAGCTCCACCGTGTTCAGGGCGGCAGCGTCAATATCCCCCAGCTCCGCCACCGCGCGTTGTAGCCCTAATCCTTGCAGGTCAGAGCCTTTACCGTGACCGTACCAAAAGTCCTTTAACCACTGGGTGCGGTCGGCTTGCCCGGCCGCGATTTTATCCAAATCGGCTTCCATATCGGCCGTGAAGTCGTAATCGATGAGCCCGGGCAGGTTTTCTTCCAGCAGTTTCACCACGGAAAATGCCAGCCACGACGGCACCAGAGCCTGTCCGCGGCGATACACATACTGCCGGTCCACAATGGTAGAAATCGTGGAGGCATAGGTCGAGGGTCGCCCGATCTCGCGTTCTTCCATCGCTTTGACCAGCGAGGCATCCGTGTAGCGGGCAGGCGGGGTCGTGAAATGCTGACGGTCCTCGCCAGAGTCCAGGTTATTGAGATTTAGCCGGTCGGTGACTTGCATCCGCGGCAGTCTCGCCTCGCCGGTCTTGCCCTCACCGGAAGTCACCGCGGGTTCATCGCCCTCATCCCGGCCTTCCTCGTAAGCGGCGAGGAAACCGGGATTTTCAATCACCGTTCCGGATGCCCCAAACTCGGCGTGAACCGAGCCATCACCAGGAGTCGCCGCAATCTTCACCGACACGGTGGTGCCGGTGGCATCGTTCATTTGGCAAGCCAGGGTGCGCCGGAAGATGAGGTTGTACAGTTTCCACTCGCGCGCATTGAGTTTGCCTTCCAGACTCGAGGGCAGCTGGAACTGCTCCCCCGCGGGGCGGATAGCTTCGTGAGCCTCCTGCGCTCCCTTCGTTTTTGTCTCATAGATGCGGGGTTTAGCCGGTACTGCGTCCTTGCCGAAGCGGCTCACCGCCAGGGACCGAGCCGCGGAAATAGCCTGTTCAGACAGGTTGACCGAGTCGGTACGCATATAGGTGATGTAACCGTTTTCGTACAGAGACTGCGCCACGCGCATCGTGTCTCGCGAGTTCAACCGTAGTTTCCGGGACGCTTCTTGCTGCAGGGAAGACGTCGTGAACGGGGCGGGGGGACGGCGCCGATACGGCTTGGAGTCTACGTCGTCGACCGACCAGGTCGCGCCCGTGCTGATGGCATCAGCCAGCTTTCGCGCCGTGGCACCATCCAGCGCAAACACCCCGGCCTTTTGTGCCGCGGACTTGAGCTTTCCGTGCTCGTCAAAGTCTTTGCCGGTCGCAATGCGTTTGCCATCCACCTCCCGCAAGGTGGCGGAGAACTCGGTGCCGCCCGCCTCGGGAGTCAGCCAGGCCACCAAATCCCAGTATTCAGCAGAGGTAAAACTCATCCTGTCGCGTTCCCGGTCGACGACCATCCGGGTCGCCACCGACTGCACCCGTCCCGCCGACAAGCCGGTACGAATCTTGCGCCATAGCAGGGGGGAGACTTCGTATCCGACCAGGCGGTCGAGGATACGGCGAGTCTCTTGGGCATTGACCAGGTCGGTGTCTAGCTCGCGGGGGTGGCTCAGGGCGTGGTTGATAGCGTCCCTAGTAATCTCGTGAAACACCATGCGTTTTACGGGGACTTTCGGTTTCAGCACCTCCAGTAGGTGCCAGGCAATAGCCTCTCCCTCGCGGTCCTCATCAGTGGCCAGCAGGAGTTCGTCAGCTTCTTTCAGCCGGGCTTTCAGCTCGCTGACTTTCTTTTTCTTATCCCCGTCAACCACGTAATACGGCTCGAAGTCGTGATCCAGGTCAACCGCGAACTTCGCGTAGCCGGTCTTTTTCAACGCGGCGGGAAGGTCAGACGGCTGCGCGAGGTCACGAATGTGACCCACCGATGCCTCCACGTCGAAGTCGTCGCCAAGAAACCTCCCAATGGTTCGGGCTTTCGCCGGGGACTCGACAATCACGAGTTTTTGGTTTGCTTCAGCCACTAAGTCTTACTCCTTTTAAATGCGCAAAAAATGAGTTTACCTTCTGAAAGATACCTCGAATTCCCCGATTGGGTAAAATTGTGGAGTTTTCCGGCGGGCTTTGTCACCATCGAAATTGTCAGGTCTAATCGCCCTTTCTACTTGTGATTTATATCACACAAGCCTCACCGGCACCACGCCCACACGACCTTTTGCACTCCCTCTCAGCGCAAAAGCCAAGGGTAAACCCGCGCAAAGGAAACAGCGGACCCAACTCCCTTTTGCTGGTCAAACCTGCATGAAGTCACGATATATAATTCTCATTCACGACTCATGAAGGTCGATACGATTAAAGAGGGAAAGTGTGCCCAAATCACCTGGTCTTTGTCAGATTGGAAGGAGGCCGGGGCGTTGCCGTTTTGCGAGGGGAGGGCTGAACGATGCGCCGTGCGTTAGACACTAAACTGACGCCATTGCTGGCATTCGTCTCCATCGTCAGTATCCTCGTGGCGTGCGTGCTGGAAGCTCCCGCTAGCGGGCATGGCACCAGATTCGGCGCGACAAAAACCCCCGACCGAGTCCACTCCGCCGAGCTGCACCAGCCGGCACCACCGGACAACAACTTTATCGACACGACTTCTAAATCTGAAGTTCGCCGCGCCTACCTGGCACATTACGAAAAAAACATGATTCGTCCCGCCATGAGTGTCGGGGTGGACCTGGAAAAATGCGACCCTGGCCAAGCGGTGACAGACGGTATTCGCCCCATCGTTGAGGCCTGGAATTTTATGCGCGGTCTCAACGGCTTAAACGCCGTCACCTTGGACACTTCGGGAGCAATCGCTCCCTACACTCAAGCCGCCGCAATGGTCAGCGCCCGCAACGGCAAACTGTCACACTATCCGGCGGTAGAGGGGTTTGCTTGTGCTACCGATGATGCGGTGCGCGGGGCAAGACATTCCAACCTCGCCCAATCCATCTCACAAACTTCTGCAGAAACTGCCCTATGGTACTACATGGATTATTCCAGCCAATCCAACCCCACCAATGACCAGCTCGGGCACCGCCTGTTTATGATGGATCCGCAGTTGTCCCTGACTTCTATCGGGGCCGTGGCAGGCTATACCGCTATCTCGGTTCGCACCGGTGAACCCTATCCGGGGCTGCCCGCCGAAGCCATGCATGATTCCCAAGCCCCTTCCCCAGAATGGATGAGCTGGCCCTCCGCCGGGTTCTTTCCCAAACAACTGCTGACCTCGGTAGGGGAAACCAACTCGGGGATGGACGTGGAACGTTGGAGCTTCTCGGTGCTGAACGCGGACCTCTCCACCGCGAAAGCCACCATTATTGACCCGACCGGACACCCGGTTCCTCTCACCACCATTCACCCCGGTGAACGGGGAATTACATTCACGCCCCGCGCCATTGCAGACTATTCCACCCTGCTGATGAAGTTCCCCACGATAGAACGGAAGCCGGTGGGCCAGGAAAACCTGGTATATAAAGTCAAGATTGAGGGGGTTAAGCACTCCCCAAAGAGTACCTACGAATATCAGGTGGCGCTGTTCGACCCGCTGACTCCCCTAGAGAAAAGCGCCCCTCAAATTCAGCTGATGGAACAGCCCCTGACCGGGGTGGGATACAAGCTGGCTAGCCCCATCCGAATGCAAGTTTCGGCTTGGCCGGTGCCGAAATATCAGTGGCAGGAACGTGATCATGCCGAAACCTGGAGGGACATCCCCGGGGCGAACCAGGAAACTTACACCCCCGATGGAATCTGGTCATGGGAGCGCTCGAAGAACACCGAATACCGCCTGATAGCGATTTCTTCTGAAGGTACCGCCACTTCTGAACCGGTGCGGGTGGCGGTGCAGGGTCTAAAGAATATGCCGTCCAGCGCAAAAGTCCCGGTGGGGTCGCGCGTCTCGTTTGAGGCAGCACCTATTATGGACCCTGACGGCTCCCTGTTCGACACGACCTATGAGTGGCAGGTGAAACGCGCCGGAATCTGGCAGCGTATCTTCGACGACGGGCATTTTGAGGACACCGACACCAACCGCCTGTCCATCAGCCGGGTCACTTTGGCCGATCAAGGCTTGCAGTTCCGTCTGGTTGTTCGCTCCAAGATTTTCAAACTGTCCGGATATGACGTGGTCGTTTCCTGGTCGGACGGCAACGCCAAACTCACGGTTTACTAGGGCCACGTCTGCACTGTGCCCGGCCCGAGGTTTAGGCTTTTTGGCAAACTATTGGCATACAAAGGCGGGCAGTCACCGAATGGTGACTGCCCGCCAAAATATTAATGGGTCAGTGCCCCATGAGCACTAACTACTTAGCGGCCTTGAGGCGCTCACGCAAGCCTTCCAGCTCTGCCTTAAGTTGAGCCGGGAGCTTGTCGCCGAACTGAGCGAAGTACTTTTCGGTATCTTCGGTCTCAGCCAGCCAAGCCTCGGGGTTAATCTCAAACAGGGCATCCCAGGCGGCCTTGTCGATGTCCAAGCCCTCCAGGTTGAAGTCCTCGAACTTCGGGTAGAACCCAGTCGGACCCTCAATGGCGTCAACCTGGCCGGACACGCGCTTGACCACCCAGTCGAGCACGCGGGAGTTCTCGCCGTAGCCGGGCCACATGAACTTGCCGTCAGGCGTCTTGCGGAACCAGTTGACGTGGTAGACGCGCGGGAACTTGTCGCCCAGCTTCTCTTGCATCTCTAGCCAGTGACCCCAGTAGTCCGCCATGTTGTAGCCGCAGAACGGCAGCATCGCGAAGGGATCATGACGCAGCGAGCCAACCGCGCCTTCTGCGGCAGCGGTCTGTTCGGAGGACACGTTCGCACCGATGAACACGCCGTGAGCCGGGTTCTTCTGCTCGGTCACCAGCGGCACGTTCGAGGCGCGGCGGCCACCGAACAATACGGCGTCAATCGGCACGCCCTCGGGAGCCTCCCAGTCGGGGCAGATAATCGGGCACTGCGCGGCCGGAGCAGTGAAGCGGCTGTTCGGGTGGGCTGCCTTTTCGCCGGATTCCGGCGTCCAGTCCTTGCCGTGCCAGTCAATGAGGTGGCTCGGGGTCGGGCCGTCAATACCTTCCCACCACACATCGCCGTCGTCAGTCAAGGCGACGTTGGTAAAGATGGTGTTTTCCTTCATGGACTCCATGGCCATCGGGTTGGTGTCATAAGACGTGCCGGGCGCCACACCAAAGAAGCCCGCCTCCGGGTTGATGGCGCGCAAGGTGCCGTCCGGGCCGGGACGCATCCAGGCGATATCGTCGCCGATGGTTTCGACCTTGTAGCCCTTGATAGTGGGCTGCAACATAGCCAGGTTCGTCTTGCCGCAGGCAGACGGGAAAGCCGCCGTCACGTGGTAGCGCTTGCCGGTCTTTTCGTCCGTCAGACGCAGAATCAGCATGTGCTCGGCCATCCAGCCGTCGCGGCGCGCCATGGTGGAGGCGATACGCAGCGCGAAGCACTTCTTGCCCAGCAGGGCGTTGCCGCCGTAACCCGAACCGTAGGACCAAATCTCGTTGGTCTCGGGGAAGTGGGTGATGTACTTGGTTTCGTTGCACGGCCAGTTCGTGTCCTTCTGGCCCGGTTCGAGCGGCGCGCCCACGGAGTGAACTGCCGGAACCCACGGCTTGCCCGAGTTAATCAGGTCCATCGCCTTGGCACCCATGCGCGTCATGATGCGCATGTTCAACACCACGTAGGCGGAGTCGGTCAGCTCGATGCCCAGCTGGGAAATCGGGCCGCCCAGCGGACCCATCGAGAACGGCACCACGTACATGGTGCGGCCCTTCATCGCGCCCTGGAACACGCCATTTTCCCCAATCAGGGTTTCCTTCATTTCCTTGGGGTCAGCCCAGTGGTTCGTGGGGCCAGCGTCCTCTTCCTTTTCGCAGCAGATGAAGGTGCGGGATTCCACACGCGCCACGTCAGACGGCAGCGAGCGCGCCAAGAACGAGTTCGGGCGCTTCTCAGGGTTCAAACGGGTAAAGATTCCGGCATCAACCAGCAGTTGCGACAAGCGGTCCCATTCCTCTTGGGAACCGTCACAGAACTCAATAGATTCCGGAGTCGTCATTGCCGCGACCTTAGCAACCCACTTAACTACCTCTTCAGGAGCATTTGCGGGAGCTGCAGCGCGGACATCAGTTTCAGTAACAGCCATAAAGGGCCTCCTACATAGATTGTTTCTCTTACACCGCAATTATCGCGCATTTTCGAATATTGTGCAGGGAGTTAAGTCCTATGCCGAGGTGAATTTTGGCAACTTTTCGGGGTCAAAAGGTCGGTACGCTCATTACCCGGAACGCTGCAGGTTCCTGGTGGGGAACCACCACCCCGACCACGGCGCACCGAGAGACCTCCCACCCGCGCTTTTTAGCAGGGAAAACGGAAAAAGGAAACCGCAAAACGAAGTTAGATGAGGGTGTAACGCACAATCGCGTCTTCGCGCGAAGCCCCCGTACCGATGACGGAGATGCGGCAACCCACCTTGTCCTCCAGGTAAGCAACGTAATCCTGCGCCGCCTTGGGGAGCTTCCGGAAGTCGGTGATGCCGCTGATGTCCTCGCCTTTCCAGCCGGGGACTTCTTCGTAAATCGGGCGGGACGCAGCAAAGTCGACCGAATAGTCGGGCATCTGGTCGGTACGTCCGCGCGGGGTTTCGTAGCCCACACAGACCGGAATCTTGTCAAACTCGGACATGACGTCCAGTTTCGTCATCACCAGGTCGGTCAGACCGTTGACGCGCACGGCGTAACGCACTACCACCGCGTCAAACCAGCCGGTACGGCGCGGACGTCCCGTCGTAGCCCCGTATTCTGAACCGAGTGTCCGCAGCTGTTCACCAGTTGCATCAGTCAGTTCGGTCGGGAAGGGCCCTTCGCCCACGCGGGTCGTGTAGGCTTTCATAACCCCCACCACCCGGTCGATGCGAGTCGGGCCGATACCGGTACCGGTGCAGGCTCCACCCGCGGTGCAGTTCGACGAAGTGACGTAAGGGTAGGTGCCGTGGTCGATGTCCAGCATGGTCGCTTGACCGCCCTCGAATAGCACCACGCGCTTTTCATCCAGCGCGTTATTCAACACCAGAGACGTGTTCGCCACCATCGGGCGCAGTCGCTCCGTGTAGGACAGCAGTTCCTGGGTGACTTCAATAGGATCGATTGGTTCAGCATGGGACCAGTCTTGCGAAATGCTCTTTAGGATTTCGGACATGGCGGTGACTTTTTCGCCCAAAATTTCGGGGTCGAACAGGTCTTGGACTTGGATTCCAATCCGGTACATTTTTTCGGCATAGGTCGGGCCAATCCCTCGCCCGGTCGTGCCGATTTTGCGGGGGCCACGGTACTGTTCAGAAGAACGGTCTATGGCAATGGCAAAAGGTGTGATGACATGGGCTCGGCTGGAGATGAGCAGTCGGTCGCAGGGCACGCCCCGCTTCTCCAAGTCGTCGATTTCCTGGAACAAAACTTTCGGGTCAATGACGGTGCCGTTGCCGATAACCGGAGTCACGCGCGGAGACAGGATGCCGGTAGGCAGCAGGTGCAGCGCAAACTTTTCACCACGAACCACCACGGTGTGACCAGCGTTGTTACCACCATTATATTTGACCGAAAAATCCACGTCTTTGGCCAGCTGATCAGTTGCTTTTCCTTTACCTTCATCGCCCCACTGGGCTCCCAAAACTACTATCGCAGGCATTGTTCTATCGTTGTCCTCTAAATATCGGAATTGCGCGGCGCGCGCAGATTCAGTCTAGCAAATCATCTGAACTTTTGACCCCTCGGCTCACAGCTAAGGAATAGCAGCGGCAAATCAAGGACGCGAGGACGCCTCTAGTTCAGCCCATTCCGAGGGAGTCAGCCGGAACACGCCCTTTTCCTCCGCCAAGCGCTTGGAAGCGAGCGCAGCAGCGATGGCTGAACGCATCAGCAAAGATTGCGCCTCCGGAGGAAACGGGAGATTTTGCGGGTTTTCGTCATCACGCACGGGTATCAAACTAGCATTCAGGAGCAAATTGCCGCGGCATCAACACCCGAAACCGCCAAAAATCAACACAATTTGTCCCTAATTGGCGCACTCAAGGGGAGTGCCGCACGAAAGCGCGGCGATTGTCGGAGTGCGATTGGGGGTGCGGCGACTCAATAATCAAGCAGGCTGGTGACCAAATCCGCGATGGCGCTGCGTTCCGAACGAATCAGGGTCGTGTGGGCGAACAGGGACGAGCCTTTCAAATCTTCGATGACCGCGGCAATACCGTCATAGCGTCCCACCCGCAGGTTATCGCGCTGCGAAACGTCATGAGTCAGCACAATTTTGGCGTTCTGACCCATACGCGACAGCACCGTCAGCAACACGTTGCGCTCCAGGGACTGTGCCTCGTCAACAATCACGAACGCGTCATGCAAGGAACGACCGCGAATGTGGGTCAGCGGCAGCACCTCCAGCAGGCCGCGTGCCACCACCTCGTCAACAACTTCCGGAGCCACAATCGAAGACAGGGTGTCGAACACGGCTTGCGCCCACGGATCCATCTTCTCTTCACCGCTGCCCGGCAAGTAGCCCAAGCTCTGCCCCCCGACCGCGTAAATGGGACGGAACACGACAATCTTGCGGTGCTCGTGACGTTCCACCACCGCGTCCAACCCGGCCGCCAAAGCCAGAGCCGACTTGCCAGTGCCGGCCCGCCCACCCAGGGACACAATCCCAATTTCCGGGTTGACCAGGTGATCCATCGCGATACGCTGCTCGGCGGAACGCCCTTTCACACCGAACAGTTCCCGATCCGTGCGCACCAGGTGCACCTGATTGTCACCCCAGATGGTGGCCAGGGCAGAGCCTCGCGGGGAACTCAAGATAATTCCGGTATGGACGGGTTGGTCCTCCAGCGAGGGGATTTCGGGTTCTTCGAAGTCGACGCTGTTGTCTTCCTCGTTCACCAGGCTCGTCGGGTCGTTGCTATAAGTCGCGACATCGTTTTCTTCATCCCCCGGGTCGTTCGTCAGCACAATCGTGTCGAACTCCACCGCGCCGTCCTGATAGAGCCGGGACATGTCCTGTTCGCTCATCTCGCCGCGAATGACCCCGCGATAGGTGTCTGCACTCGACAGCGGGTTACGGTACACATCAGCGTCCAAGCCGATAGAGGACGCTTTGACCCGCATCGGCAGGTCTTTGGACACGACTGTCACGTCCGCCCCGGTTTTCGCCAGATTGGCAGCGACCGCCAGAATCTTCGTGTCATTGTCGCCCAGGCGCATCCCGGAGGGTAGCACCGAGTCATCGATAGAGTTCAACTCCACCCGCACGGTCCCCCCTTGTGAACCAACCGGAACGGGCTGATCGAGCCGACCGTTGGCGATACGCAAATCGTCGAGCAGGTGCAGCGCTTTACGGGCGAAATATCCCAGCTCTGGATCATGACGCTTTTTCTCTAACTCGGTGATGACCACCACCGGCAAAACGACCTGGTGCTCGGCAAACTTCAGCAAGGCCTTCGGATCGGACAACAACACGGACGTATCAAGCACATAGGTGCGCGCAGGGGTAGCCATGTTTTGACCTTATCAATGGCACGGGGTTCGAGCGTGCTAAAGCGCCGGTTTTACGAGGTTCTTACATTTTGTAATTTGTCCCGCTGAGGCAACGGGGTTCACTTTCCCAGGCGACGTTCCCGATTTCCGTAGTCACGCAGGGCACGCAGGAAGTCGACCTTGCGGAAGCTCGGCCAATACGTTTCACAAAAGTAGAACTCGGAATTCGCGCTTTGCCACAGCAAAAATCCACTGAGACGCTGCTCCCCCGAAGTGCGAATTACCAGGTCAGGGTCCGGTTGCCCCTTGGTGTACAGGTGAGCTTCGATGTCCTCCAGACGAATTTGATCAGTCACCTCTGCCAGGGTTTCCCCCTTTTCAGCCGCTTCGTTGAGGTATTCCCGCACGGCGTTGACGATTTCCTGACGTCCCCCATAAGCGACGGCGATATTCACCACCAGCGCATTTTCCGGTCCGGTTCCGTTAGCCGCACGCAGGATTGCGGCCAGGCCCGGATCCAGCAGGGATGTGTCGCCCAACACTCGCAATTGGTATCGACCCGAAGCCTGTAAACCTTGTACGGTATGGCCGATGACGTCTTGCAAGGGCTGGAGCTCCGCGGCTTTCCGACCCAAGTTGTCAATCGAGAGCATCCACAAGGTCACGACTTTGACCGGCCATTCCTCACACCACTGCAACACTTCAGTGATTTTCAGAGCTCCGCGCTGGTGCCCACGGGTCGCCGGAGCACCTTCCGCTTTCGCCCAACGCCGGTTTCCGTCCAGGATAATGCCGATATGTCGCGGCACTCCTGCCGGATTAATTTCACGAATCAAACGTCTGGCATAAATCCGGTAGAGGATTCCAGGCTTTGACTTTTTCACGGAGCTGCTCACATAATCAGTTTAAAACATTTAAATGCATAACTTGCCCATCCTGACTGGCGCGGGTTGGGCAAGCTGAACGGGGGAACGTTATGGGTGTGAAATCTGGCCGGACGCTGATGCCGCGTCTGGTTAATCCTCGCACCGGGCGGCCCTACACCTTCCAACGTTGGGATTGGAAAGCAATGCGCCGCAAACCCGCCCTGCGAGGATGGATTCACACGGTGGCCACTCCGCTGTCTATGGCGGCTTCTATCGTGTTGCTGGTGTTGGCACCGAAATCCCTAAAATTTGCGTGCGTCGTTTACATGTTGGCTTCCCTGGTGCTGTTTGCGATGAGCGCCGTGTACCACATGGGTTCGTGGCCTAAATCGGTGGACGCAATCTTGCGCCGTTTCGATCACGCCAATATTTTCCTGTTGATTGCCGGCACGTACACACCTATCTCGTTCGGTCTGCTGGCAGGGCGCGATAGAGTCATTTTGCTTTCAGTAGTCTGGGTGGGAGCCGTTCTCGGGATTGCCACGTCTTTGATTTGGCCTCACGCTCCCCGTTGGGTCAACACGATTCTCTACGTGGTTTTGGGCTGGGTCGCTTTGATGTATTTCCCCGAGCTCTACGCGGCTTCCCTGCCCGCCTTTTGGATGCTGGTCGCGGGCGGTTTGGCCTATACGGTCGGAGCGGTTGTTTATGCCACAAAATGGCCTAACCCCGATCCGGACGTTTTTGGGTTCCACGAGTTTTTCCACGCTTGGACTGTCGCGGCCTGGGCGTGTCACTGCGTTGCGGCCTATTTCGCCATTCTCGGTTAGGGGTTCACAAGGCCGGTGGTTCGGGTTTCCTTGCAGCAGCGGTCTATTGCCGGGTTGTGTTCGTTTTTTCCAGCGTTTTACTTGGTTTTAATATCTGGTAAAGTAATGAGCGCTTGCGTTGCGGCTGATTTTTGAAACAAGCTAGCTTTCTCGCCTGACGCAGGCGCTAATCTTTTAATCTTTCAAGGAGACGATTATGGCTGAAGAAGCGAAAAAAAACTGGATGACCCAGGCGTCTTTTGACCGTCTACAAGCGGAGCTCGACGAACGCACGGGCCCGATTCGCTCTGAAATCACCAAGAAGATTGATGCGGCCCGCCGCGAGGGCGACCTGAAAGAAAACGGCGGCTACCACGCGGCTCGTGACGAACAATCCCAAAACGAAACCCGCATCTTGGAACTGCAAGAAATCCTCAAGTACGCCGAAGTTGGCGAAGCCGCGGCCGATGGCACTATCGGACCGGGCAGCGTAGTGGAGGCAAAGGTCGGACCGAAAAAGATGACGTTCCTGCTGGGTTCGCGCGATGCTGCCAAGGGGATGGATATTCAGGTGTTTTCCCCCGATGCTCCCCTCGGCGTGGCCCTGGCTGGTCACCGGACTGGCGACACCGTGGAATACGTCGCGCCGACCGGCAAGAAGATCAAGGTTCAGGTGCTGGACACTCACCCTTACCAGGGCTAAGTTCTTTCTCTCGTTTTTCTCGTTTGGTGCAATATTCCGCCCAGGTTTTCGACCAGGCGGCGAGTTTCGCATCAAGCGGGGCGGTGAGACGCGCCATAACCCACGCCAGACCCACTGTCGCCGCGAAGCACACCAGGGCGTAAACGTAGGGAGCGGCATCAGCCATGCCGAGTTCCCGCAACGCCAGCATCGGCAAACGCTGCAGCACATAAACCCAGAACAGGTGTTTACCAAACCAGTGCAGCACGGGATTATTCAGTTGTATGAATAGCGTGATTTGCACGACGAGGAGGCAAAACAGCATGGCTTCGAGTTCAAACACCAGGAAGCTCAAGTAATCGAGTTTAGTGGTGAGGACAAAGAGCGCCGCCGTTATGAGTAACGCGGAGACGTAACCCCAGGTACGGCGGTAGACACGCTCGAAGTGCTCGCGGGCCAGGCAGTAGCACATGCCCAACAGATAGCAGCACAGCGTGTTGTAGGTGTAGGTGGCGTTTCCTTTGAAATGCCACATGAACACGGTAAAGCCTCCCACCAGGACACAGTTCAGGATGAAAGCCAGCCACGGGTGGTTCTGGAAAATGCTAAACGCCAGCCAAGTCAGGGCATAGAGCACCAGAATCGCGAAAATGTACCAGCTGGAAGAACCGATGGACTTCCAGCCAAGGAACGCCCAGGCGGTCTGTGCCGGGGTGAACGGGCGGGACAGCGACAGGTTCATGATGATGAACAAGACCTGGGCGATAGCGAAGTTCACCCAGGTCACCGCCACGCGCTTGAGCGGCATAGTGTGGACATAACCGGGCTTGTGCACCAGGGAATACGCCACTCCGAACCCGGAATAGAACAGGAACAGAGCCACCATCAGCTGACCGAGTCCCGTGGCAACGTGGTGCATCACCCCGTCCCACGCCGGGTTATAGGGCATGTAGGAACGGATGTGGGCATAAAACACAATCAGGATAAAGACCCCGTTAATGCGAGTGGTGTGATCGTGATCGAGGTATCCCTCGAAATTGTCACCGTGCCGGTGAATCCTGGCGCCCCACAGCACCAGGATGACAATGAACAGCAGAAACAGATTCATTGTGCTTACCGTTCCGCGATAGGGCCTATTTGAATATCACATCGTCCACGCATCGGTCCCCGCTTTGTCCAACCCCACCAGCAGGCGCGGACGGGACGGCCGGAGCAGCCGGAGCCGGAGCGGTCGGGGCAGCCGGTACTGGCGGCGCTGGAACGGCCGGGGCCGGCTGAGGAGCCTGGCGAGCCGGCTGCGAAACGTGAGCGGGCGGCTTTGCAGGCTGCGGCGCCGCGGATTGAGCCGCAGCTTGAGCCGCGGCCTGGGCTGCAGCTTGGGCATCGGCCGCCTGCTTGGCTGCCTTAGCCGCGTCCAACAAACTGAAATCCTGACCTTTCGCGTCCCGGCCCGTGAGGTAGACAAATCCACCGGCATCATCTGACCAGTTCAGCCGCAACTCGCGGCTCTTGGACAAAACCTCATCAGTAATCTCGGGAACGCTGGCGGAGCTACCGCCCTCGAAAACCACCTGGAGAACATAAACCGGCTTCAGCGCCACTTGTGCCCCCGAACCGTCAGACGCGGTCCCTTCTGAAAGGGGCTTAGCATAAAAGACCTCCGCCACCTTGTCGACCCCCAGGTTCGGGTCGCCTGAAATAAGCAGCTCATCACTGGTGGCGACCCCGTTTTGTGACAACTTCAGGGAGGTAATGACCTTGCCCGTAGCATTGCGGAACTGGGCGTGAAGCGGCTGCGAATCGGTCTTTCCAAAGGTGACGTCGGCCGGAGCCTCACTCGGCGCTGCCGAAGCGGTTTTCTTAACCGGCTCCGGCGCGGTTTGCTGGTTTCCTGACGCACAAGCAGTCATGGTCAAAGCCAGCACTCCCGCACACCCCGCGGTGGCTAAACCGGAAACAATCCTAGACAACTTCATGAATCATCCTCTCCGCTGACTTACATCGGAAGGCTAGCAAATATATAAGCATTTCCACCGAATTTTGCGGATACCGCCACCATTTCTATCCGTCCATAGGTCGCAAAGTCCGTATCGGTCAGGAAAAACCGATACCCGAAGTCGCTGGCCTTCGTAGTCACATCATATCCGCGATAGACCGTTGGGAGACTTTGCGAGTCTGCGGCGTTTTTCGGGATAGCCCGCAGATAGACGGCCACATCGGGTTGACGCAAGGATTCCGGGATTTCTCCGGAAATGACCTGATAGGGGCCGTCAGGGGTGACTGTGGGCGCGGGCGTGGTGCCGGTACGCCCGACGTTTTTCTGTCCCGGCTGGGCGTGTTTGTCCCCAGCCAACCCCGGATTGCCGGTTTCCGGCCTTTTCACTCGATAGTTCGCCAGCGACCCGTAGAGGGAGGGGATGACGGCCGGGTCGGTTGCGAAAAAATCCAGGTGACGCTGCGCGCGTTCAATCACGATGGCCTTCGCCCCGGTGGACAGTGCGGTCCCCATGTCGTAAGGCACCAGTTTTGAGTAGTAGGTTTTCGCGTAACTGGGCGAAAACATGGGCACCAGGGAGTTGCCGAAGGAATCTCGGAACACAAACAGCGTGTCTGCGCCCACACCGTTGGTGGCAAAGTAGTCCGCGGTAACGTCACTGGTAGCGCTGTGGGCAAAGGTCCACAGTCGGCCGGTATATTCCGGCCCGTCGTTGGCATCCACGCTGACCCAGTTCGGTTCCGGAGTCGCCCCGGTAGGGGTGAGCATCAGGGCAATATCGCCCGTGAATCCCGGATCCGGTTTCCACCGCGGGGTTCGCACCACGTTCTCGGTGCCCAGCGCAGTCTCGATAGCGTCGGCCGCCACCCAAGCTCCCCGATAATCCCAGTGGGTGTCGGTTTTTTGATACAGTTCAGATTTTGCCGACTGACCCTCACCCGGCAGGGTTGGCGTCGCCACTTTTGCCTGACGCAATACGGAATCGAGGTCCACATAGTTCACGGAAAGCGCCTTGAGTTGAGATTGCAGGCGCTGCAGGTTTGAATCCTGGGGGTTACCCGGCAAATACCGGGACGGCAGATGCTCGGGGTACAGGGTGGCTTTATTCGGCGCGATGGCTACGACCAGCTGTACCCCTCGGGATTCTAGGTTGTCACTGAGTAGCTTCAGGTTCTGGGCCGCATTGCGCACCGAACGTTCGCTCATGGTGCGCCGTCCCAGGTAATCGTCTAGGGTAGCCGCATAATACAACCAGCCGTCCGACCCGATGATGACTTGGTTATTGGCCGCGGTGTGAAACAGCCGCGATTTTAGAGTGGCGGTGGCGCTAATCATCGGACCTCTGGCCGGGAAGTGCGACTCGAAGTAATCTCCCGCCTGTTTCAGCTGGCCCAAAGGGAATGCTTTGTGGGTAGCGTCAGGGTCTTCCGCAGTAATCTCGCTGGGGTCGGCGAAGCGCGGCAGAGGGGTCAGCGCGGAGGCCGCCGGCACCACCATGACCAGCAACGTTAGGGCCACAAAAATCTTTTCACCGAGGCTTTTCAGGGCGAACCGTCCGGCGGCTCCCGCTTCGCGAGGCCTGTCCGCCGAGTTTACAGCTGGCTGGATAGTGTCTTTCTGGCTCATTTTTCACCCCGAGAACCCTAGAACCTGAAATAAATAAACGGATGATATCCCCCGCTAGCCAGCAGGAGTAAATCGAATACCAGCAGCACGAACGCTCCAACAAACGTCACCGCACTCGGCCGAAACACGACCGGGGGACGGGGGGTGGTCTCTGCTGACGTCGCAGGACCGACTAGAGCGGGAGCGACCTTCTCAACCAGTCGCGTGACCGGGGTCATGGCGATGAGTGCCCCCACCAAAACGCACACGGTGAACGGATCGAGCAAACTCAGAGCCAGGCTGCCGGGCAGTATTGCACCGGGAGCCCCAAACATACGACCCCACATCAGCACAGCTTGCCCGAAAGTATCAGCTCGGAACAGTACGAAAGTTAGGAGGACTACCAGCAGGACGTAAACATGACGCAGTATCCGCGGGAGGCGCTGAATCGGCAGGTATTCTTCCAACAGCAAGAAAAATCCGTGAGCCAGCCCCCAAACGACGAAAGTCCACGCCGCCCCGTGCCACAGCCCACACAGCAGGAACACCACAATCTTGTTCATCACCGCCCGCGGACGGCCCAATCTGTTGCCACCCAACGGAATATAAAGGTATTCCTTAAACCAGGAGGACAGCGAGCGGTGCCAACGGCGCCAAAACTCCCGGATAGATTGGGACACGTAGGGGTAGATAAAGTTTTCGCGATAGTGAAAACCAAACATACGGGCCATGCCGATGGCCATGTCGGAATAGCCGGAAAAGTCGAAGTAAATCTGGAGCATGAACGCCAGCGCCGCCAGCCACGCGGCACCCGCATCGATTTCGGTGCTGGGCGCGTTGTAAATCGTGTCCGCCACCACCGCCAGTGTGTCGGCGATGATGACTTTCTTTGACAGTCCCACCACGAAACGCCGCAGCCCCAAGGCGATATCTTCGCTGGTAGCATGCCGGTTGCTCAGCGCCTGGGCAATGTCGGGGTAGCGGACAATCGGTCCGGCGATGAGCTGGGGAAAGAACGCGATGTACAGCAAAACATCACAGTAGTTCCGGTTGGGAGCGCACTTGCCGCGCGACACATCGATGACATAGCTCAGCGCCTGGAACGTATAAAAGGAAATCCCAATCGGCAAAGCCAATACTGGCAGGTTAAAGTCGGTGTGCAGCAATAGACCAAACGTGTCGGCGATCATCGCGGCGTACTTAAATGTCGCCAGCATTCCCAGATTCAGCACAACCGCCAGGGTCAGAAGGATTTTGCGGCGGGTTTCGGGGTTCCTTGGGGTGCCAGGTTCACCGGGTTTGCTATTGGAATCATCGGATAGTTCGGTTGACTTGAGTGGCTTGGCGCGAGGGGCACCGATGGCGAGGGCCACCCCCCAGTTAAACACGGAAGAAACCAGCATCAGCAGCACATAGACCGGCTCACCGTAGGAATAAAACAGCAGACTGGCGGCAATCAGCCACAGGTTGCGCACTTGGATTGGCCTGAACACCAGATGTACCAGGAACACCACCGGCAAGAACACCGAGAGGAACACAATTGAGGCGAATACCATAGTTCTGCGCTACCCTTTTACACTTTAACCGAGGCTAGTAGATCCTTTGACCCGCAGCGTCATAGTAATAAACCGGCGCGCCGGCGTAGGTCGTATAAAAGATAGTTTTCCCATAGGCTTGCCCCAGCTCCACGTCAATCACATATCTTTGACCGTTTTCAATGATTTCCGTCCATCCATGAGGACCCAGGCCGCGCCTAGCTTTCAGGTATCCCACCCTGACTTGGGCGTTATATCCCAGTGCTCGCGCATGCCACATCGTCATCGCCGCATACCGGTAACAGTTTCCACCCTGGTTGTTCCAGGCTTCAATACCGTAAGGCAGCTCGAAACCGGGGGCCGGATGCGGCTTGTGGTGAGCTCCCAGGTAGCGGAAGTGAGTGTACATGTAGTTGTGGAAACTCCCTAAGTCTGGATACTGCTGAGCTAGAGTCCGCAACACCGCGTCGAAGTTGGGGTCACCGGAAATGGAATCGCCCGAAACTGGTGCGGGATCCACGGCATTTGGTATCGAATTAGCGGCACTTGGTGCCGGCGAGGAAGCCGGCGCCTCGATAAAGCCGGTGTTGGAACCATGGTAGGCGATGGTGTACTGCCATAAGTTTCCGCCTCTATCTAGTGCGTAGACACACGTGTGTGTGTTCCAAGCACCGCAGGGAGCCATCATTTTCAAATCCTGAGAGGACACACCCAGGCGGTATGGCTCGCTGAAAGTGCCATTCGGGTTTTGCAAGATAACGCTCAACCACCCGTCAAAGTCCCTCATCAGCAGGTCGGTGCGACCGTTCTTGTCCAGGTCTTCCACCGGCCACGCCTGATAAAGGTAGGCGAAGTTCCCCGACAACTCGACCGGCTTGCCCAGGGTTCCATCCGAGTTAAACGGGAACTGCGTGACCTGGCCGGTGGAACTCAATCCAACCACCGCGGGGGCTCCATTAATCCCGTTGCGCATCGCGAATAAGTAGGCGAAACGGTTGAATCCGGAGCCGCGGGTTTCCGGTTCAGACAAGCCGCCATGTCCATCACCGCGGCGCAGCTGCAGGGTCCCGGAGGGGTCGACCGTCAACACGTCTACCCGGGTGTCATTATTCCAATCTACCCCGGTGAAAATGCCGGGGTATCTGCTCAAATCGGAGAGAATCATCTGAGCCCCGGTGACCCCGCCGCGGCCGTCAGCGAAGTGCGACCACAGCTGTCCGGTATTCCCCAAATACCCAAACTCTTGACTTCCGTTAGACCGCAAGAGGCCCATGCTGTACAGGTTGCCCCAACCCAGCCCGGAAGCAACCCTGGTTCGGCTGTAGGTAAACTGGTTCGCCACCTGGGGATAGACCGCCAAAGGGTTCACAGTAGTGGGATGCTTTCCCCACCGACACTGTGCGACCTCGGTTTTTAGCACTGCATCTGCGATTGCTCCCGGCCCTCCCAGAGCCACCACATCGTTGACTTCAGGGTGGTCCATCAAGTACCGGCAGGTCGCTTCGGGAATCGTGTCCGGGCGGGTCAGCAGCATGATACCGTCCGTCAATGTTCCTCCCGCTACGGCATCCACGAAGTTCAACCCGTTAGCCAGGTACACTCGGGATTTAGGCTGGGTGGAGGCCCCGGAAACCTTTACGGCTGTCTCAAAGCGATCCGAGCCTGCCAGCTGGGACGTTGCGGTGAACCCGGCCACGCTGCGCCCTCCGAGCTGGATTTTTTCATGCGCCCGAGCCACCACAGCCGCTGATGCCGGAGTCAAACCCTTAGCGGAGGAACCAAACAGGATTGGCCCGGCGGTTAACATACCGCCAACTACCGCATCGGGAGATCCGGCACCGTCTGCGCCGTATCCATCCGTCACATAAACTCTATCCGACCCGCCGGGAAAAGCCCGCGCGGCAATGAGGTTAGCCGTCTCGCGTCGATCCGCTCCCGCCAGACGCTCGGTCGCAAGACCGTCAGAGGTGATGGCCTGTTCGACCTGCGGGCCAAGCACGCCCTCGCCACCCAGAAGGATAACTTTTTGCAAACCGGCGTGACGCAAGCTGGCTAAATAATTCGCGACCGGTGCAGCCAAAACCCTCGCGTCAGTGAGCAGAACCGGGCCATCCGTGAGGGAACCGGCCGCCAAAGCGTCAGCCAGGGATTGAGCCGAAGCCACGTAGGCAACCGGCGCACCGGAAGGAAACGCCCGGCGCGCAATCTCTACTGAGGTTTCCACGCGCGATGCTCCAAAAATTCGCGACACGGGCGGCGCAGCCTGCGCGGGCAACACCACTCCTAAACCCGAAATCGACACCGCTACCGCAGCTAGGAAAGCCGCGAACTTTTTCCTGCGATTCACTGCTATTCTCCTGTAGTATTTCGACCTCCAGCGCCCCCGCAAGTTTTCTCACAGAGGGTTGCGCTGCAAATTATTGGCCGATTCCGGCGCTCCGTTCACCGGATTAGTGCCTCAACTCAGCTGGATGGAAACCCCAATCCTGCTGGCGAGCAACTCGCCAGCCGAACGAGGACTCACCCGTCAGCAAACACCGAGCCACAACCAGCATGACCCCGCATGACCCGCCAGCCGGTAAACACCACACCAACCAGATTGACGCCATGTCAACCGGTGAGTGCCTCGCTAACTCGCCATTACCCGCCAACCAGCCAGTGCTTCGTCAACTAACAAGCGAATGCTTCCGTCAACCAACGAACCACCGCCAATCAGCGAACGCCGGGCCACAACCAGCATGACCCGCCAGCCAGTAAACAGCACGTCAACGAGCTTGACGCCATGTCAACCGGATAAACACCTCATTGTACGTCTTATCTCGGCACGTTTGATTTATCACACGGCCTGTTGGTAATACCTTCCCCCTTTCTGTTCGGTACGACCGCTGCACCAGGCATTCCGAGCCGTGAGAGCTTAGCCCCGTTCAGCCAAGGCAAACAAGACAACTCACCAGACACTCCGTATCTGCAGAGCGTAGCCCCGTTCGACCGCCCTACCTTGCTTCGCTCCCCGGCAGGAACCATACTCCGGGTTCTGCCACCTGGCGATGGCACCCTGCCTTGTCTCAATCCCCGGCAGGGATCAGACCTGCGTCCCTATCTAGGGTGTTATCGGGGTTGCCTCGCCTCACTCCCCGGCAGGGGCCATACGCTCGTTTAACTTGGCTTGGGCAGCATCCAAGATGTCTTGGCAGCGTGAGGCCAGAGCCTCGCCGCGATCCCACAGTTTCAGAGTGTCCTCCAAGGGCGCCCCAGCGTTTTCCAGAGCCTGTACGGTTTCGATGAGTTCGGCTCGAGCCGCCTCATAGCTCATCTCAGAGACATCTTCGTTGCCTGCCACGCCCTTCCCCGCTGGGTCAGCCGGGGTTTGCTTAGCATTTTTTTCGCTCATGATTCGTTACCTTTCATCTGTGTTTGGGTTGGTGCCAAAAACGGTGGCGACCAGGGAGCCGCGCGCCAACACGGCCTCCAGGAGGTCGCCCTTCTGAACTGCACCAGCGTCAGTTACTACGGTTTGGTCGGGTTTGCGTAACACCGCATACCCGCGTTCCAAAGTGGCCTGGGGCGAGATAGCTCGCAGGGTAGCCCGAGCCGCCGCCAAGTCACGCGCCTGATTAGCGAGGACCGCCGCCACTCGCGACCGTAAGATTTCCAGACCGTGGTTGATGTCCCGGCGCCGTTCGTCCAGAGCGGCCAGCGGATTTTGCATGACCGGCCGGGAGCGAATCGCGTCAAGTTCCCGTAATCCCAGCTCAATACGGTTGGAAATGAGTGCCGTCATCCGGGAGCGCGCCCCGTTCAACCCCTCAATTTCAGCTGCCAAATCCGGGACAATCCGCTTGCCCGCATCGGTAGGGGTGGAGGCGCGGAAGTCCGCAACAAAATCCAGCAGCGGAGTGTCCTCCTCGTGGCCGACAGCGGAAACAATGGGAGTGCGCGCCGCGAAAGCCGCTCGCACCACGCTCTCATCAGAGAATCCCAGCAGGTCCTCCAGTGCCCCACCCCCGCGAGTGACGACAATCACGTCAACCCCTTCGAGGCAGTCAAGTTCAGCAATAGCCGCACTGACTTCCGCCGCACAGCGTTCCCCTTGCACCGCGACCTCACGAATCTCGAATTGCACCAGGGGCCAGCGCCGCGTCGCGTTTTCAATCACATCGGCCTGCGCCCGGGCGGCATGCCCGCAGATAAGCCCGACCCGCCGCGGGAGGAACGGCAAAGACTGCTTGTGCTCCCGAGCAAAAATCCCCTCGGCGGCAAGTTTTTGTTTCAGCTGTTCCAGCTGCTCGAGAAACCCGCCCAGGCCAGCCGGGTGAATCTCGGAGGCCATCAGGGACAGCGACCCGGTTTTCAGGTAGAAATCGGGCTTGACCCGCATCACCACTCGCGCTCCGGCGCTCAACGCCGAGCCGGCCGCAGCCACCACCCCACCAAACGCCTTGACCTGCATAGACATATCGGCTTCCAGGTCCTTCGCCACAAAAAAGGACATCCGGTTACCGGGGCGTTGGTTGTATTCGATGATTTGCGCTTCCACCCAGGTCGGATCGACCCGGTCGACGTATTTGCACATATTTTCGCTCAGACGGCTAAGCGGCCAGGGGTTTTCCCGGGTCGTCTCACGCGCCAGTCGCGCCGTTTCTGGTTTTCTCACTTCCATGACTCCATCATGACACAGACCCCGAGGTGAAATTTTTCGAGTTTTGCCCCGGGGCGCAAACCGCTAAACTCAAGGCAGTTGCACACCCGCCCGAGAAGTGGCGCCACCCGGACTGCTGAAAGGGATGCCTGGTGTGCCACTAACAAATCAGACCGGGGAACCTAGTGCGAAAGTGAGGACGGATGGGGAAAGTTTTGCTGGCCTCGCCGCGAGGCTACTGCGCCGGGGTAGACCGCGCCGTCACGGCGGTGCAGCGCGCGCTCGAAGTTTACGGTCAACCCATCTACGTCCGCAAAGAGATTGTGCACAACAAATTTGTGGTGCGTACCTTGGCTGACGCCGGGGCAATTTTTGTTGATGAATTGTCTGAGGTACCCGCGGGTTCCCGAGTGGTTTTCTCAGCTCACGGGGTGGCTCCGAGCGTTTATGCCGAAGCCGAGCAGCGCGGCCTGGAAGTGATTGACGCGACCTGTCCGCTGGTTTCCAAGGTGCATCGGGAGGCGCGGCGTTACGCCAACGAAGGCTATAACATTATTTTGATTGGCCACACCGGTCACGAGGAAGTGGAAGGAACCCTTGGAGTAGCCCCCGACAAGATTCACGTGATTGACACGGATTGGGTCGATACTTCGGCTTTGGCTGCGGCGGAGGAGGAATCCGGGAGCGATGCCGCGGGCGGATTCGGGAATACTGCTGGGAACGGAGTTGCGGACGGTACGCCCACAGACGCCGCAGATCCCCTGGCTGGGCTCAGTACCGACCCCGACGCCAAGCTGATTTGGCTGTCCCAAACGACTTTGTCGGTAGATCAGACAGCCGCTACAGTACAGCGTCTCCAGCGCAGATTTCCCGGTTTGATTAGCCCGCCATCAGACGATATTTGCTTCGCAACTCAGAACCGTCAGGGGGCGGTTAAGGCTATGGCGCCCCAATGCGAGGTTGTCGTAGTTGTCGGTTCGGCCAATTCTTCGAACTCAGTGCGGCTGCGGGAAGTCGCCCTACAGTCTGGAGCCGGCGCGGCCTACCGAGTTGAAGGCGTCCACGAGCTCAATCCAGATTGGTTTGCGGGAGCCGAGACCATCGGGGTGACTTCGGGGGCTTCGGTGCCGGAAGTCCTGGTGACCGAGGTGTTGGAGTGGCTGGCGCAACGCGGTTTCGATGAAGTGCAGACGGTGCAAACCACGCAGGAAACGACCTCCTTTGCCCTGCCAAAACCCCTGCGCTAGGTCTTTCATTCGAGGTCTGGCGGGGCCGAGTAAGGTCGCGAGGTTTGGCGGCGTTCGGGGGCCTCTCAGTCGCAGAAATACTTGGAAAGCTGCGCTTTCCGTACCGCTTCCTGGACTTTGGCAATGCAAGCGAGCTTGCGCTGCCAAAGTCTGCGTCGCGGTGGGGGCACTTCGTCGCGGGGGCGCTCGAGAGAGGCGGAAGGGGGAGGGCCCCCTCGCGTTTTGCGCGACTATTGTCGCAAAACGCTCACCCCCCAGCCTCTCGCTGAGTCGCCCCCCTGCTCCGGTCGCGCCGGATACCCGGTTCGGCTTGCGTCAGGTGATAAAGGGGGAGATTTGGCGGGTAGCTGCCATTATTGGCAGCTACCCGGCTATTCTCCCCTTATAGTGCACGCGCGCCCTGAAACCCGCTAACAAACAGCTCCTAAAATCCTCGAAACCCGGAATAAAACCTATTTAAACGGTTCGGTGTGCCATATATGGCACACCGGGGCGAATTAATAGGGTTAAGGCCTGGGTTTAACCGGTTTAGGACCGGTTGGAAAACCCACTAAGATTGAAGTATGGCTTTAACTATCGGTATCGCGGGACTCCCCAATGTCGGCAAATCCACTATTTTTAATGCCCTCACCAGGGCGAACGTGCTAGCGGCGAACTATCCCTTCGCCACTATTGACCCCAATGTCGGCGTGGTTCCGCTACCCGACCCCCGGCTGCAAGTCCTGTCAGATATGTTCCACTCGGAAAAGATTGTGCCCGCGACCGTGTCATTCGTAGACATCGCCGGCATCGTCAAGGGTGCCTCCCAGGGCGAAGGCTTGGGCAACAAGTTCCTGGCAAACATCCGCGAAGCTGACGCGATTTGCCAGGTCACCCGCGCTTTCACCGACCCTGACGTGGTTCACGTAGAGGGCAAAATCGACCCGGCCTCCGACATTGAGACGATTTCTACCGAGCTAATTCTGGCTGACCTGCAGACTCTCGAAAACACGATTCCCCGCCTACGCAAAGAAGTCAGCGGCAAGAAAACTCCGAAAGAAGTCCTGGCGGAAGCGGAAAAATGCGAGGAATACCTCAACGCTGGCACGGTCCTCTCTAAGGAAATCGCGTCGGGAAACCTGGACCGCGACATTGTTAAAACTTTTCAACTCATGACCTCAAAGCCCTTTATTTACGTATTTAATATGGACTCTGACGGTCTGGCAGACAAAGCGAAACAGGCCGAACTAGCTGCCCTAGTCGCTCCCGCCGAGGCGATTTTCCTGGACGGAGCTTTTGAGGCGGAGCTGGTGGAGCTCGACGCCGAGGACGCCCGAGAGATGCTGGCGGACGCCGGAATCGAAGAATCCGGCCTGGACAAGTTGGCGCGCGTCGGCTTTGACACGCTAGGACTGCAAACCTTCCTGACCGCCGGGGTGAAAGAATCCCGCGCCTGGACCATTCATCAGGGCGACACCGCCCCGCAAGCGGCCGGCGTGATTCACACCGATTTTGAACGTGGCTTCATTAAAGCCGACGTGATTTCTTACGATGAACTGGTGGCAATCGGCGACATTCATAAGGCTCGTGAACTGGGCAAAGTCCGCCAGGAGGGCAAGGACTACGTGATGGCCGACGGCGACGTAGTGGAGTTTCGTTTCAATGTAACCTGAGGCGCGCTAGTGTTAGCGGCATGACAACACGTGCTGCTATTTACCTCCGTATCTCGCTCGATGCTGCCATGGACGGCCTCGCCATCGACCGGCAGCGTCAGGACTGCGAAGCCCTTGCCGAGCAACGTGGCTGGGACGTCGTGCATACCTACGTCGATCAGTCGATCTCCGCGTCGAAGAAGGACGTGGACCGCCCCGACTACGACGCCATGGTGGCGTCCTTTGAGCGCGGCGAGATCGACGCAATCATTTGCTGGGACCTCGACCGCCTCACGCGGCAGCCCTGGCAGCTCGAAGAGTGGATCGACAGGGCAGAGGAGCAGGGGCTGAAACTCGTCACCGCGAACGGTGATGCTGACCTTGCCACCGACGGCGGCAGAATGTACGCGCGTATTAAAGCAGCCGTGGCACGCGGCGAGATCGAGCGGAAGAGCATGCGCCAATCCCGTGCGCAACAGCAGCGCGCCGAGCAGGGCCGCTGGTACTCCGGCGGTGTCCGCCCCATCGGCTACACCTCCACCGGCGAGATCATCCCATCCGAAGCCGCCGCCGTGCTCGGTATGTTCCGCGCTGTCGAGCGGGGCAACTCCATGCGCGACATCGCACGCGCCTTATCTGGGGTCGATCAGCCAGGCTTGCCGGATATCCCGACCACGCCGCGCCATATGCACACCGTGGTTAAGGAGCGCAACGCACGCCGCCGCGCTGCTGGCCAGGAAGAAAAGTCGGTTCCCGACGAGCAGCCGTGGGCCTACACATCGTTGCACTCGATCCTGCGCAACCCCGTGTATGCCGGCTACTCCACATATAAGAAGGCCAAGCGCAAAGGCGTGAAGAACAAATACCGCCGTGTCACGCATATCGTCCGCGACCCCGATACCGGCGAGCCGGTGAAAGGGCAGTGGGAGCCGATCGTCACACCCGATCTGTGGTGGCGTGTGCAGAACGTGCTCGATGATCCCGACCGGCTGACCAACAAGGAGCGGCGTAATACTCGCCGCCATCTTGGCTCGGGTCTGTATGTCTGCGACGAGTGTGGCAATCCCGTGCGCACGCATGCCGACCGCTACCGCTGCGCGGCCTGTGGCTTAGTGCGCACGCATAGCGTCGATGATTTTGTGCTCGCCGTGATCCGCGCCCGCCTTGGTCGTGACGACCTAGCAGACCTGTTGCCGACTGCGGATGACGACGAGGTCGACGCCATCGACGACGAACTCGCTGAGCTTCGCGCAAAGCTCGCCCGCGTCCAGGCTGACTACGACGAGGAGCTTATCGAGGCCCGTGACCTCAAGCGCGCGCGAAACCGTTATGAGCCGCAGATCGAGAAACTCGAAACGCGCCGTGCCCGCCTTGCTGGCGCATCGGCGCTGCTCGACACAACCGGCTACGCCTCGCCCGTGGACGCCTTCGACAACGCAGAGCTTGCCGTGCAGCGCCGTGTCATCAACACCCTGTGCCAGGTGCGCCTGCGCCGTGGCGTGCGCGGAAGCAAGACCTTTAACCCCGAATCAGTCCAGATCGTGTGGAACTAGGTTGCAGTGTGTGACACGTCAACAATCGCGCGCATGTGCTGCGACGCGCGACGCTCCTACGAAGGAACGCCACGGAGCCGGCAGTTCGGGGGAGATCTGCCTTCGTGTATCGGGGGTGACACTGCTCAACCGTGGCGTTCGGGGAAAGTATTACACGACTGTTTCCACCCCGCATGTCGAGCGCCGAAAGCAAGAACCCGGGTTGTACGGTAGCGGTAATTTGCGTTTTTGTTACACGCCGCGTTTCACGCAACGATCCCGGGCGGCTTCGCATCCTGCCATGTGTACATCGTTACATCTCAGGGGCGAGATGTGGAGGATCGGCCAGACTTGGATAGGGAGTGCCCGCATGGCAAACGAGCGGATTACAGAAGACTTAGTCGATGAAAAGCTCCGCAACCTCGGATATTACGAGGATGCAGAGAAGATCATCGTTGAGAAGCAGCAATCCGCCATTGAGCTGGTTCGCAAGTCTTTGTCGAAGGCGTCGAAAACTGGCGGCGGCGGTGGTGGTTTCCCGGAGTTCATCATCACTGCCCCCGACACCCCCGACATGATCGTGGTTATCGAGTGCAAGGCAGAGACACGTTGGCACGAGTCGGAAAATCGTGATCGCCCTAAAGACTTCGCGGTTGACGGTGTTCTGCACTACGCAAGTTTTCTGACACACAAATACACCGTGATCTCGATTGCAGTCTCGGGCACGCCTGCACATAGTGAATGGTCCTTCTTTGTCACCACCAAAGGAGAGAAGGAAGCACGCCCGCTTAAGGCCCCGAGCGGTGCAGCGATTACCGAACTTGTCAGCCTTGATGACCTCATTACCGCCGCATCGTTCGATCCTTCTGTTCAGGCAAAGCGAACAAAAGACCTCATTTCGTTCTCTCAGGAAATGCACGCTTTCATGAGGGATGAAGCGGAGCTAGAAGAGAAAGAGAAGCCTCTCGCCGTCGCGGGTAGCCTAATCGCGCTCAACGACCCTGTCTTTGCAAAGACCTACGAAGCATATGGTGCGAAAGACTTGCCCGACTTCTGGATGCAAACGATCCAGAAAGTCATCGGGTCTGCGCAAATCCCGTTCGCCAAGATAACGAACATGACCCAGCCGTTTACTGGCATCCAAGTGCACCCAGAGCTGGGTAAAGCTACCAAAGCCTATCCGCAGGGCTTGTTACACGAAATCGTGACCCTGCTTGCGGAGAAGGTGCTGCCCTTTATCACCGTTTATCACGACTTCGACGTTGTGGGAGCTTTCTACGGTGAGTTCCTGAAGTACACAGGCGGTGACGGCAAAGGGTTGGGGATTGTACTCACGCCGAAGCACATCACTGAGCTGTTTAGCCTGCTTGCCAACGTCGATAAGGACAGCATCGTGCTTGACACCTGCGCTGGTACTGGAGGCTTCCTAATCTCGGCAATGAACCAGATGGTCCGTACTGCGATCACGCAAGACGAGATTGAGTCGATCAAGAAAAACCAACTGATCGGCGTCGAACAAAACCCGAGCATGTACGCCCTAGCGGCTTCAAACATGATCCTGCGCGGTGACGGGAAGGCCAACCTCTACCAAGGGTCTTGTTTTGACACCGCCATCACCAAAGGCGTCAAGTCCCACAAAGCGACAGTTGGTTTGATTAACCCGCCTTACGCCAAAACTAAGGAAGACCTGCACGAGCTGCGATTCGTGGAACACATGCTTGATTGTCTCACTCCCGGGGCGATCGGTATTGCCATTGTCCCTATCTCGTGCGCAACTGCGCCTAGCATCCGCAAGCGCAGCCTCCTGAAGAACCACACACTGGAAGCAGTCATGTCAATGCCACCGGAAGTCTTTTACCCGGTTGGTGTCGTCACTTGTGTGATGGTGTTTACTGCACACATTCCACATGAAAGATCTGACCGGAAAAGCTGGTTTGGTTATTGGCGCGAAGACGGGTTCGTCAAAATTAAGAATCTCGGCCGCGTCGATCGAAATGGAACCTGGCCAGAGATACGCGACCACTGGGTTGAGATGTTCCGTAATCGAGAAGTCAAGCCTGGTGAATCTGTCATGCAAAAGGTGGATGCCGAGGATGAATGGGTCGCGGAAGCTTACATGGAAACGGACTACTCGACTCTTACCCAGTCGGACTTCGAGAAGGTCCTTCTCGACTACGCACTGTTCACCTTGCGCGGGGTCGATATCGAAGAAGGCGGGGACGCGTGACTCGCCAACCTTTAGGTGACCTATTTCATGTTGAGTACGGAAACAAACTCGACATGAACAAGATGACACCAACCGATCCACGGACAGGCATCGCATTTGTAGGACGAGTGGGTGGCCTGAACGGAAAATCAGGTGTCTCCGGGTACGTCGAGGCACTACCTGACCTGACCCCTTATCCCACAGGTTTAATCACAGTTGCCCTCGGAGGGTCGCGACTGCTGTCTTCCTATGTTCAGCAGCGCCCGTTCTATACAGCTCAGAACGTGGCAGTCCTTCGTCCAAAGCGAGACACCATGAGTCTCAACGAGCGTCTCTTCTACGCGATGTGTATTCGCAAGAACGCCTTTCGTTATAGCGCTTTCGGAAGGGAAGCAAACCGCACTCTAGCGACTATTGAGGTTCCCACCGAGATACCCGATTGGGTCGAAATTAGTGAGGTTCCGACTCATGAGGGGCTTCGGGCAGCTACAGGCGATCCCGTGGCTTTGACCGACCCCAGTGGCTGGTGCGATTTCCCGATAGAACAGCTATTTGAGATCAAGAAGGGTAAGCGAGTCACCAAAGCAAATAGGCAACCGGGAACAACACGTTTCATAGGTGCTTCGGACAGTAACAATGGGATTACCGATTGGAGCGCGCTTGAACCACTCTTCCCCGCAGGGACCATCACAGTTCCCTACAACGGATCGGTTGGTTATTCCTTCTACCAGGATCAACCGTACTTCGCCTCAGACGACATTCAGGTGTTAATCCCTAAACAAGAAGTGTCCTACTGGGCAATGCTGTTCATCTCAACCATGATTCGTCACGAGAAGGACCGATTCACGTATGGGTATAAGTGGAATTTGGCTCGAATGAGGAAGATGACACTTCGGTTGCCAGCTGCACCAACCGGGAAGCCTGACTGGGATTACATGGAAGGCTTTATGCAAGGATTACCGTTTTCTGCCGCGATCACTGGTGAGGTGGGTGTCTAACGCTCATCGGTTACGCCTACGTTCCAACCTCCAAGCAGAGACAGTAGCTCGACACTCAGCGTGACCTTCTTGTCCAGCGCACCCGTGAGGGCGTGGCGCACGCCCGCGCCCAGGGCAGGGTCGCCGGCCCCAAACCGAAGCTCGACCAAGAACAAGCCCAGATCGCCAAGGAGCTTATTGAGGGCGGCAAGTCCGTCAGTGCAGTAGCCAGGACATTCAACGTCTCGCGGCCGACGATCTATCGCGCTCTCAAGCGCATCGAAGCCGACGCCTAAGCACAGGCTGCGTCGCTAGCGCTCGCACCCGGCGAGAAGGCACCAGGCTGCGCTAGCGACGCCCGGCGCACAAAGGCACTGTACTGCTGGGATACGCCTGCGACCGGCAGAGCCGGGCCGAATACGGGATTGACCACATACACCCCGTATTCGTGCAAAGGAGCACTGCCATGTCCACTCATTCCCACACGCTTGCATCTCACGGCGAGATCCTTGCGAACCTCCCCGGCATCCTCGGCTTCTACCCGAACAACTCGCTGATCCTCGCGTTCTTCGTCGACGACGAGGGCGTCGACACCGTCCGCCTCGGCCCGGTCGCACGGTTCGACCTGGACGAGGCCGTGGAGAAGCTCAACGAGAGCCGCGAGCGGTTCGCAGCGTGGGTCCACCACCTCGAACTCGACGCAGTTATCGCGTACATGATCAGCGATGACATTGCGCAACCGGTCTTCGACGAGACGGCCACGTACCTCACCAGCGGGGCAGTGCACCTACCGCCGCTGCTCGGGGTGGTGCAGGTGCCCGAAATCGTCACCGGGGCCGCGTGGTGGTCTGTGTACCAGCATCCGCTCATCGACGAGCCACGCCACGGCGTTGTCGGCGAGGTCGCCGCATCGGCGGCGCTTCAGCAGATGCTAGAGCACACCGGAGAGCTGCCGGAGCCGAGCAAAGACGACATCGAAGCACGGTTGAACAGCACCGATCACGGCATCGACGCTGCCGAGCACGCCGACATCATCGAAGACGCGCTGGCGTATATCCCGCCCATGTTCGCGGACGTGCTGCAGCGTGAATACGAGCAGGCGGCGGCAGGGATCACCCAGCCGAGCACTCGTGCTGTTCGGTCTGCGCTGAAATGCTTCACCACGCCGCGCTTGCGAGACACGCTGCTCGCAGCGCTGCTCGATGAGCCGCAGGCTGGCCTTGCGTTCATAGAGCAGGTTATGCGCGCTGTCCCGACCAGCTGGCCGGGGATGCGGGCGCAGCTCACCGCCACTGTTGCCGTGCTCGCTCACGCCACAGGCCAGCCGGGACTAGCTGGCGTGGCTGCGCAGCGAGCCACCGAGATCGGACCAGACGAGAATTTCCCGTCTCTGGTGGCCAAGCTGACCGACATTGGCCAGGGCGAGCGGATGGTCGAACTCGTCCGCGAGGGCGCTGAGAAGACCCGCACGATCTTGTTCACCGAGTAGCACCACACACCCCGTTGCAGCGATGCAACGGGGTTTCTTTTTCTCGCGGGGCCGTGGCCAGCAGAGATGCACACCTAGCGGGGCGGGGGAGAACCCCCTAGACAGCAGAGCTGTCTCCAACAGACGGATTGACCATCCATCCGAACAAGGAGGCACCTGATGCGCGACATCACCCACACCGACCTGGAACTGCTCTACCAGCTCGCCGACGGCATCGACGGCGAGGACGCCGATCCGGGCGCAGCACAAGAACTGCGCGACCTAGAGGCGGCAGGCACACCGCTGCCCTGGGCAGTGCTGTAACGACAGCTCAACCCCCGCAGCGGCAAAGCCGCTGCTTAAGTACCCAAATTGCACGGCAAATCACACCCACTCACGTAAGGAGAACCATCATGTCCAACCCCTTCAACAACGGCACCATCGTCGGCAACGCAGCTCGCGCACCCAAGCTGTTCGAGCACGCAAACGGCGGCGCGACGGTGAAGCTCAGCGTCTATGCGCGCAACACCTTCAAGAACAAGTCCACCGGCAAGGTGGAAAGCGAGATCGTGGAGCTGACCGGCTACGTCCAGGACGCCGCGAACCCCGGTGTGTTCGGCTGCATCGGCTCCGGCGATCGCGTTGCGGTGAGCTACTCGCTCAAGACCGACGTCTACACCGACAAGGACGGTGTGAAGCAGTACCCGCTGGTGGCGCGCATCGACACGGTGCAGCTGATCGATTCCAAGAAGGAGTCCGCTGCTCGCGCTGCCCGTCGCGGAGGCGAGGCGGCGACCGCCGCCCTGGCTGGCGCTGAGGGCGAAGAAGTACCGTTCTAACTACGAAACCCCGCAGGGAAACCTGCGGGGTTATTTTTTCAACCATTTCACACGCCAATTTGCTGCGAATCACTTGTGCAGTTTTACGGTGCAGTGGTGCGGTGCTTTTACTGGCGTTTCTGCTGCGCAACTCACTGCACTATGTAGTGTCTGTGACATTTCATTAACACGTAGGTTGCACTGTGTATTGGGCACCCATTTCATCGACACGTTTACTGCGCAATCAAATGCCCTGTCACTTTAATGACATGTGAATTGGGCAGTGAAGTGGTTTGTCATCCTATTGACACCTTTACTACGCAACAGAATGACAACGACATTCTGTCGGCCCTTCTACGGACATCTCTTCTGCGCAGCACATGCCCCGTCGTACACACCGACGTGCTGCGCACTATCTCCGCCACTCAACAGGCCAATTCACTGCGCAACGTAGTGACACCGGCCCCGCCTAGCCGAGATTTCTTCGATTTTCGCTGAATATCAGCCGTTTACCCGCCGCCAATGACCTACGACGCCGACGGCCCCCTGTTAGGCCCGCAGAAGGCCGTACAGGGCAGGGGAGAGCAGTGCTACAACTCCATACCGCCATCACGATCACGCTGCTGTTGCTGCTGGCGGCGCTTCTCGATGCGCTCGCGTGCACGCTGCTGCGCCCCGCCCTTCTTGCCTGAGGTCTGCGACTGCCTGAACAGCGTGTAACGCTCAAGCAACTCTGGGCTGCGATGCAGTTCTTGCACCAGGAACTTCTTATCCAAGTGCTCCAACTGTTGTCCTGACTTCACCGCTTCTTCGATGATGATGGCGGCTTCATCTTCGGCGTCCGTGTGCGCGTTGCGGCGGATCTGATCAGCCTCATCGCGGGCATCCTTGCGCGTTACTGCAGCGTCGCGTGTGGCCTCGTCGCGGATGCTCGTGGCCTCATCTCGTGCTTTGCTGCGGATCGTCTCGGCGTCGCGCTCAGCCTGCTTACGGGCCTCGTCGGTCTTGCGAGTGATCGTCTCTGCTTCGCTGCGAGCTGCGGCTGTAATATCGCCCGCCTTGGCCCGCGCAGTCTCTTCGGCTCGTTCGAGCAGCTCGTCTGCTTGCGCTTCGGCCAGGCCCAACTCCTGCTCAGCATCCTTGCGTGCTTCGCTGCGGATCTCTTCGGCTTCTTGCTCGGCCTTCTCGCGTGCTTCCTTGAGCACACGCTCGGCAACCTCGCGAGCCTGTGCTTCAGCATTCTCCTGTACGCGCTGGGCTGCTTCGCGGGCTTCTTGCGCCTGTTCAAGTTCCTTAGCAGCCTGCTCGCGGTCACGATCAATTGCGTCCATGTCGCGCTGCACGGATCGCTTCTTGACTTCCACATCATCCTCGCGCTTGGCGAGATCGCGCTCCCGGTCTTGTTGCTCGGTGTAGCGGTCGAGGTTGAGTGACTCGTCATGACGTTCGGAGACTTCTAGTTCCACCGGATAGCCGAGCGAGTGCATGTGTTCGCGCAGGCCCCGTTGCGCGTCGATGAACTTCTGGTTACCCGAGATCTGCTTGCCCTTCTTCGGGCCGGATGTGTACCGCACTGAGGTGTCAGTGTTGTACGCGATGCCGGGGCGGCAACGGAGCTTGTCGGGATCTTCGGGCTTCGGTGAGAACGTATCCGCCTGGAACTGGATGTGTGGCGTTGATTCGTCAAAGTTCATATCACCGCCAGCGACTGCGTCGATACCGCCGGGGATGAAGTTTTCTGCAAGCCAGCGCATTGACTCTTCGAGGTACTGCTTTGCTTCCTCGTAGTCGCGGGCGACATAGCGCGGACGTTTCACTTCGCGCCCGTCCACCTCACTGGTGTAGTAGTCGGGGATCTCCTTGCACATCGACTTCGGCAGATACACGACGAACAGCGACGTCTTGAAACTGTTCTTCTGCACGCGCACTCCGTCCATCCGAGGCGTCTACGGCCGCCACAGGGCCGTACAGCCGTGGCCCACAAAGATGAACCAATCGGGTCGCGGCGCTACACATTTACATCAACAGCTGCCGCTGGATCTGCTGCGAGCGGGCGCTCGCGAAACACACGTCGCTGGCGGTGCTCATTACATGCGCTTGCGCGCATATCTCCGCCGCGAGCGTGATGCGTCTGCACCGATACTGTGCTTATGGCACGGGCCGATATGGAGTGTGTTACTCAGCCCGTGTCGTTACCCCCGCAGCAGCATCAACACCGCCTGGCGGCGGATGGCTCGCTGCGGGATTTGGAACACCCTGCAATGACCGCCTGACGGCGGTGCCAGAGTGCAGGGTGTCGCTGCGCGCACCACGTAAACAATGTCGGTCTTGCCGTTCGGTTAGACACCTTGCGCTCGCAAGCTCGCTGCAGGTGTCTCGATGACGCGGGAACACGCCGCAAGCGGCGTTTCCACCCGTCATCGGCCCTTACTTTAAGACCGACATACAGTGGCTGACGCCGCATGTGGTGCGCACAGCGTGGCGACCTGCAGGTTTTGCGTAGGCACCATGTGCGCTTCGCGCATCAACGGGCCGTTTCGGGTAAGGGTCGAAGACCGCATTAAGACCCGAAACACGCAGGTCGCAGCCCCCTTCTGTGTCAAAACCCCTATATGTTTGTCGTTATAGGGGTAGAAGGGGGAAAAGGGCATAAGGGGGTGCGACGCCTCCGCTGCGCTCCGGCGCTCGGCATAGCCGAGGCACTGCACCGGGTATTACTACTCGCTGGCGCTCGCATAACCCGGTGCCCGGCGCTGGCGCGCCGCCCCCTACAGCCCCAGTCTCAGACCTCGCTCGCTCGGTCTGGCTGGTGCTGTCTTGCCCTCCGCCTGCGCTCCGGTCAAGATGCCCAATAGTGCAGCTGGCGCTGCACCTTATGTGATGACCCATGCTCCGTATCACGACACTGCCGGCAATCCGATATATCCCGTTGATATACATTCGGATATGCCAGCATCGATGTGTCGTGTTTGGGTCATCACGAAACGCTCCATAACGGCAAGCCTGCCGAGATGGATATTGGCGTATCTCACGACGCGTCCATTATGCGGCGTCCGCCGCATACCATCTGCCGTCGCGGTCACAACTTCAGCAGCACAGCTGCTGAAATCTGCTCTGTCCACGCTGCTGTCTTTGCTGCACCCACGGCCCCGTCTTCGGCATATTTCAAGTCCACACAAGACTATGCCGGCCAGAACCGCGCATAACAGCAGCGCGACATACCGCCAGCCATGTGGCGGATGATCCAGGCGACGGGGCAGACGTGTATATGCCCCGTCGCCGATACCGGCGCAAGCATCGTGACAGTGTCACGTGTAGCGGTGCCGCAGCCACCCGCACACACGCGAAAACCCCGCCCTTGCGAGCGGGGTGTGTGGCGACATCAAACGTGACGGCTGTACGTCGTCACGCCGCGTGGCCGTACACACATGAGGTGATTGCGTGTACGGCTAAAGGGTTAGTCGGGTACAACTTCTAGATGCCGCTTCGGCTTACTGCCCTCGGTGCTCTCAGGCGTGTCGCCGTCACCGTTCTCAGGTGTATCGCTGTCCCCTTCGGTGCTGGCGGACTTGTCACCGTCCCCTTCGGTGCTGGCGGACTTGTCACCGTCGAGATTCACCTCGAACTCTTCGGCATACTTGCGCAACTGCGCAAGGCGCTCCTTTGTCGCTTTGTGTGCACGGCGCGCCTCGTTCACGGTATCTTTTGCTTGCTGCTCATCGCGCAGCGCTGCTGCGTAATCGTCTCTGAAAGACATGGTTTGTTCTCCTTGGTTGAATGAACTGTTTATTTGGACTCGGGGCACGACGGTGGAGCGCGCGTGTGTAGTAGCACGGCCATCACCCATCAGCCCTCGCACTCAGTTCAAGACCCAGCCTGACTAGCTGAGCTAAGCGGCGGGATCTCGTCGTAGGCGGGTTTGTCCGCATTAGTGCTTCACACCGCCCAGCACCGTGACGAGCTGCTGGCGCTGCTCATCTGTCAGTTGGGGCGCTGCATTCACGACGGCATCGACGAAGCCGTCGAATAGCTGCGGGGCAGGGCGGCGTGCGGCCGCGAGGTAGGCGTCGAGATCGTCTTGGCGAATCCGATAGGCGGTGCCGAAACGGTGGAATGAAAGACGGCCCTCTTTAATAGCTTTTCGCAACGTGGACTCGGAGCCGACGCCGAGATCGGCGAGTTCCTGCAGCGTGTAAAAGCGTGGCGCGACGGCGGTAGTCGTGTCCTTTTCGGACATAGAAAAACGCTCCTGGGCAGATTGATCTGTCCCGGAGCGGGGTGCTTTACCGGCTTGCTATTCAGGCGGCTTGGAGTGCCGTGCTCAACTCGCTAGAACGGTGGTCTGCCGTCCCATCGCTTTACGGGAGCGCTTACTCCCTACCTGACCGCTTTTGTGGTTGGCAATGCCGTTGCCGACCGGTCTATCTCGTCGGAGGAACCGCGCCTATCACGGTCGAGAGGCTGTCTCTTTATGAATTATCCTCGGGGTTATCCCCCGTATGCGGCTGGCTAAACCAAAAACGAATTAAAACGCCACATACGGTCTGGGGGCCATCGTACGGAACTTATGCGTCGCGCACAATAGCCTGCGACCTAATCTTTACGAATCGAACCGAGCACGTTTCTACACGCCACGTGGCACGGCTGGGGTGTTGTGGTGGGGCAGCTGTTGTGTGGCGGCATGGTGACACGCAAGGGGCGCGCCTTTTTATGACCTGTGACACGTCTGTAGCGCGCTCGTTTCGTAGTTTTGACCTCGTTTCGTAATTTGCCGATCAAAATACGAAAAAATTACGAAACGCTCTACCTGCGGTTTCGTGATTTCCGCAAACGAAAGGAACAAAACTACGAAACACGCGATAACGCTGTGACCTGCATAGACACGTCACATTTCGGCGGTGTTTCGTAATTTTGCGGTATTTCGACCCAAACCTTTTAAGAGAGAGACACAGACACACATTACGGGCACATGTCTACGACATAGACCGTCCTCATTGAGGGCACGCTGCAGGGGTTGCAGCTATGTGACACGGCCGGGATGCTGCGTCACGGTGACACGCAAGGGGCGCGCCTTTTTATGACCTGTGACACGTCTGTAGCGCGCTCGTTTCGTAGTTTTGACCTCGTTTCGTAATTTGCCGATCAAAATACGAAAAAATTACGAAACGCTCTACCTGCGGTTTCGTGATTTCCGCAAACGAAAGGAACAAAACTACGAAACACGCGATAACGCTGTGACCTGCATAGACACGTCACATTTCGGCGGTGTTTCGTAATTTTGCGGTATTTCGACCCAAACCTTTTAAGAGAGAGACACAGACACGCATTGCAGGCACATGTCTACGACACAGAGCGTCCTCGTTGAGGGCACGCTGCAGGGGTTGCAGCTATGTGACACGGCCGGGATACTGCCACGCTGCAACACGTCCGTGGCGCGCCGTTGTGTGACACGCAACACAGGTGTTGTGTGTTCGTTTCGTAGTTTTGACCTCGTTTCGTAATTTGCCGATCAAAATACGAAAAAATTACGAAACGCTCTACCTGCGGTTTCGTGATTTCCGCAAACGAAAGGAACAAAACTACGAAACACGCGATAACGCTGTGACCTGCATAGACACGTCACATTTCGGCGGTGTTTCGTAATTTTGCGGTATTTCGACCCAAACCTTTTAAGAGAGAGACACAGACACGCATTGCAGGCACATGTCTACGACACAGAGCGTCCTCGTTGAGGGCACGCTGCAGGGGTTGCAGCTATGTGACACGGGACACAATCGCAATCAAGGTGTCTCTTCTTATTTAGATTTTCTTCAAAAAGTGGAAAAATTACGAAACGAAAACCATTTACGCTGCTCAACGTATGTTTTTGTGTTTCGTAGTTTTGTTCTTTTCGTTTACGAGATTACGAAATGACCCGCAAATACCTACCGTGACCTGCGGTGATGTGTTTCGTATTTTTCTGCGTAATTTCACGTCGCCCGAAGCAGACACCCTGCCGTGTGCTTGCTGCAGGGCTGCGGCCGTCCCTCCATGTGGAGCGTCAGTGTCGATGCTGTAACTTAAACGTACATACATTTGTGGCGCTCTCGTTACGTGTCTGTGCATTGCCGAGCTCTTTACTGTTGTGTGTGGGCGCGCAGCCGTAGTGTCCGTGCCACTCCGAGTAGGGCGCGTCGTACCCCAAACCCATGTTCAATTAAATTCCAATCCAGAGAGGTCTTGCACTGTTGCGGTGCGGTTGTCTTCTTTCTCACCGTATTGGACCCTGCGAAATTAATTGGATACGATAGGCCCATGTTGATTTCAGGTTCCGTTTTCATGCGGCCGCTCACCAGCCGCTAAGGCGGTTTTCTCCCTCCCGCAGGTTAGAAACCGCTCCGGTCCTTTAGCCGGGCGGCCATTTGCCATGCCCGGCTCCGTTTCAACTCCACGGAGCACACCTGATGTCTACATACGGATACGGCCGTCACGAACATGGCCAAAATTTTCTCACAGACCACAAGATCATCAACTCCATCGTCGATCTTGTAAAACAAACCTCCGGCCCCATCATTGAGATCGGGCCAGGAAGCGGTGCCCTCACTCACCCGATATCCCACTTGGGGAGGGCAATAACGGCAGTTGAGGTAGACGCAAAACTAGCTGCCAAACTCACAAAAAAGACCGCCTCGGCGTCGGTCGAAGTGGTCCATGATGATTTCCTCAACTTCCCGTTACCCGCCACTCCCTGCGTCATTGTGGGAAACATTCCCTTTCACCTCACCACTGCCATTCTTCGAAAGTTGTTGCATGCGCCGGCATGGACTGCCGCTGTACTCCTCATGCAGTGGGAAGTCGCTCGCCGCCGGGCCGGGGTAGGTGCAAGCACGATGATGACAGCTCAGTGGTCCCCATGGTTCACGTTTCACCTTGGTTCCCGAGTACCAAGGTCTGCTTTCCGGCCACAGCCAAACGTTGACGGGGGGATCTTAGTGATCCGCCGGGTGGGTGACCCGAAGATCCCGATAGAGCAACGCAAAGCCTTTCAGGCGATGGTGCACACCGTTTTCACCGCCCGGGGACGCGGGATAGGGGAAATTCTCCGAAGGGCAGGGTTGTTTTCATCACGTTCAGAGACACAATCATGGTTGCGCTCGCGAGGAATCGACCCCGCAACCCTACCTCCCAGATTGCACACCAGCGACTGGATCGATCTCTTCCAGGTGACTGGTTCCTCTTCACCGCGCCATCGGCCCATTTCACAATCGGGAAGTAGTCAACGCCCTCCTCAACGGAAAAATCGAGGCCGGCGGCGGTAATCCCCCCACCACCAAAACCGAAATCCACCAGTAGTAGTGAACGACCCATGTTCGTCTACCGTGAGCCGCGTTATGGCAGTGACGTGTTCTCGTCGGGCACAGTCATAGTTCCCGGCGTTGCCAGCGACAGGGTTCTACACCCAGCAGCGGGACCGATCAAAATCACCCGCACGGGGAACGACCCTGCTGGTGGTTTCGATTTTGATGAAAGCGAGGAGACATAGCCCCTCGCCAACTCCCCGTAGCTGGCGAACAGTAGCTCCTGGCGCTGGCGCTCGTTGGTGAGTTTGCGTGCCACATCGAAAGCCTTATCGACTTCCCGGTCCAAGTTGTTGTGAGCCTTGAGCAGAATTGGGTCCATCGATAACGGGTTGTAGTGCTCCGCGAGTGACCGCTGGGGGTGCCGCTCGCGTGCCCGCAGCACCAACTGTCCAGCGTCGATGATTCGCTGCTGCGCCTTCTCATCTAGTTCACACAGAGCTGGTCCGCAGTTGTAGCTCCCGATGTACTCCGAAAAACGGAAAAAATAAATAGTGGGGATACATCAACCTTCCACTTTCCATTCTTCCGGCTCAGAGTATTGAGGGGTCTGGGACCGGGTCCGTAAACCCTTTATGTTTTTCGCGCACAGCGGTTTTTAGCGACGCACCCTATAGGTTTTCCGCAGAACCTATATGTGTTTCTGTGCACCCCCATATGTTGTCTGTTTCTAGCGGTATTTCGTTGTACTTTGCGCATCGAATAGTTATTTATCGACGACACTCCGTCGAGTTCAAGTTCAACGTCTAGCCCTCGCGGACAATTTCGCGGAAAACTGCGCACACTTGGGTGGGCACTGCTTGCTTCAGGGTTTACCAGCCAAACTGCGTGCAAAACCCGGCTCTTACTGCGGAACAGGGAAGTATCAAGCGCGGGTACAAATCAAGACGCACAAAATATCCTTTAGCCCACGAGCGAGGGGGGCGTTGCTAATTCGTGATTAAATCGGGGTTGCTGGTTATATAAGCCAGCAACCCCGATTTAATCACCGATTTCATACCGCTCAGCGCGAACCTAGTCCTCTATCACGATGGCGTGGGCGGTTTCTCGGTCGATACGTCCGAAGTTATAGAACGCGGCACAGGCCCCTTCGGGGGAAACCATGCAGGTCCCGATGGGTTTCTCGGGCGAACACGCGGTGCCGAACACTTTGCATTCCCACGGTTTAATCCGCCCGGTCAACACGGAACCGCATTCGCAGGCCGGCGGGTCAGGCACCCGCTGGCCGGGAACGTCAAACAGCCGCTCGGCATCCCAGGCGGCGAACTCCTCAGAAATCCCCATGCCGGAATAAGGCATCCACCCCAAGCCGCGCCACTCGAACGTGTCGCGGGTGGCAAACACACGATTGAGCAACCGCAAAGCCGCCGGGTTCCCGCCATCGCGCACGACCCGGGAATACTGGTTTTCCACCCGAGCCTCGCCGCGGTCTACCGCTCCGCTGGTGTACTGGTCAATGAGCATCGCCACGGACTGCAAAATATCCAACGGCTCAAAACCGGTCACGACCACGGGCTTGTTGTATTCCTCGGGCAGGAATTTGAACGCGTCAGACCCCACCACGGTACCAACGTGACCCGGCCCGATAAATCCGTCAACCCGGGTCTCATCAGCACCAACAATAGCTCGCAAGGGCGGCTCAATTTTGACGTGGTTGGAAAACACGGAAAAGTTCCGCACCTGCTGTTTCTGAGCTGCCACCAGGGTCACCGCCGTGGAAGGCGCGGTCGTTTCAAACCCGATAGCAAAGAAAACGACCTGTTTATCCGGGTTTTCTTTGGCAATCTTGAGGGCATCTAACGGGGAATACACGAACCGCACATCGCAACCGCGCGCACGAGCCTGCAACAAGGACTCTTTTGAACCGGGAACCCGCATCATGTCCCCGAAAGTCGTCAAAATCACGTCCGGCTGATTCGCCAGCCACAGTGCGTCGTCCACTCGTCCCATCGGAATAACGCAGACCGGGCAGCCGGGACCGTGGATAAACTGGACGTTTTCCGGCAGCAAATGCTCCAACCCGTGGCGGTAAATCGTGTGGGTGTGGCCTCCGCAAATCTCCATAAACGCCAGCGGGCGTTCAAAATGGGCGGCCTCGGCATTGATGCGCCCGACCAGTTTCCGGGCGAACTCGGGGTCGCGAAATTCGTCAACGTACTTCATCTCGTGATTGCTCTCTTCTCGACAGATTCCTCGACAGACTTCCGTGCAGGCGTTGGGAACAGGGTGCCCTAGTCCACCGAAGTCGTCTTAAACTGTTCCAGTTCACTCTCAAACTGGCCCAGTTTTTTAATTTGATCCAGAGTGGTGGCGGCTTCCGCAGCGTCAATCTTGGACATGGCGAAACCAACGTGCACCAGCACCCAATCGCCAATCTTAACGTCCTCTTCCATCAGCAAATCCGTGGAAATCATGCGTTCCACCCCGGACAGGGACACTTTCGCCCGTCCGCTTTCCGCCTCGTCAAATGCCACAATCTCGGCAGGCACTCCCAAACACATAGGCTGTCCCCTTTCAATCTACCTTTCCAGGTTACTTGCATTTTCCCAGTCCGTCCAAAAGATGAAAAGGCGAGTCGTTTGTGCGATTATCAATGTGTGGATCCGAAAAACCGCCTGAATACAGATGAAGTGCAAGTGAACTCGAATATCGCGCGGGTACGCCGCCGCGGAATGCAGCTGAAAGACGACTACGTGACGCTTTCTCACGGGGCAGGGGGCAAGGCTTCAGCAGCCCTGGTCGAGCAGGTGTTCGTTACCGGGTACGGCAACGAAGTCCTCGAGGAACTGACTGACGCCGGGGTGCTTCCCCTAGCCGAACTGCTCACGGGTTTGACCGGGGAGGGCACAAGCCCGGTGGGCGGCAAGCTCGCGATGTCTACCGATTCCTATGTGGTCAATCCGCTGGTTTTCCCCGGTGGCTCCATCGGGGAACTGGCGGTGAACGGGACAGTCAACGATTTGGCGGTCAGCGGGGCTATTCCGAAAGTCATCAGCGCCGGTTTCATCCTGGAAGAAGGGCTGCCCATCGCGGATTTGCGCCGGGAAGTCCAGGCGATGCACGACGCTGCCGAGGCAGCGGGGGTGCGGATTATCACTGGCGACACCAAAGTCGTGCCCCAGGGTAGCGGCGACAAGCTGTTCATCAACACGGCCGGAGTCGGAATTGTACCGGCCGGCAGGGAACTGGGCGCCAGCAAAGTACAGCGCGGGGACCGCCTGATTGTATCCGGCGCGATTGCTGACCATGGTATGTCGGTCATGATGGCGCGGGGTGACCTGGCCATTCAGGCCCCCATCAAATCCGATACCAGGGCGGTCAATCACCTGGTCGAAGCCCTAATCGAGGCGGTTCCGGAGACCCGCTGGATGCGTGACGCAACCCGCGGCGGCTTGGGAACCGTGTTGAATGAGCTGGCAATTGCGACCGGCTGGGGCATCGCCATCGAGGACGAAGCCGTGCCGGTACACGAGATGACCCGCGGAGCGTGCGACATGTTGGGGATCGACCCGATTTATGTCGCTAACGAGGGCATGTTTGTGGCGGTGGTTCCGGCTGACCAGGCCGATGCGGCCGTGGCGGCGCTGCGGAAACTACCCGGCGGCGAGGAAGCGGCGAATATCGGCCGAGTCGTGTCCAAACCGGAGTCCTCGGTCGTGATGGTGACCGCGTTTTCCGGCACCCGCATGATAGATATGCTGGTAGGCGACCCGCTGCCGCGGATTTGCTGACCCAAAAAGCCTGTGAGAATCCCGGGTTACCCGCCCGAATTGTATTTACAGGTCAGAGTGCACCTCAGCACGCGCCGAGGACCGCCGCCCACGCTTGCCCCAGGCTCAAGCCCCCATCGTTGGGCGGCACGTTCTGGTGGGTCAGCACCCGGTATCCGCTATGCTCCAGGAAATCCACAAAGTGCCTGGTGAACAGTCGATTGAGGGCGACTCCGCCGGTCAATCCCACCGTTTTCGTATCGGCCGACACGGCAGCTTCACGGGCCTGGTTCCCCAGCAGCTGCGCCAAGCCCACATGAAAAGCCCAAGCCCGCTGCCCGACCGGCCGGTCAGCGTCACCCAACTGCTCGACGAGCTCCTGATAACTACCAACCTGCGGCAAGCCCGCCTCCGGGTGGGCATTTGCCCAGTCGGTAGCCACGTGCTCCAGCTCCATCGCGGCCTGAGCCTCATAGGTCACTTCGGTGCGAATCCCTAAAATCGCCGCGGCCGCATCGAACAGCCGTCCGCAACTGGTGGTTGCACTCACCCCGAAACCGCTGTCCAGCTGGCTTTTCACCAGTTCCAGTTCGGTTGATTTGCCTTGCCGCTCTCCGATTTCGGCGCTGATTGCCTCCGTAATCCAGTCCAGGCCCCAATCGTGGGCAATTCCCAACGCGGCACGCCAAGGATAGCGCACCGCCCGGTCGCCACCGACCAGGCTGAAAGTCGGCACGTGCGCACTTCTCTGCCACTGCGAACCCTCAATATTCAGGACTTCTCCGCCCCAAATGGTGCCGTCCGTCCCGTAGCCGGTGCCATCCACCGCCACCACAACCGCCGGGTCGAGCCAAGAATGTTCTGCCAACAGGGAATAGGCGTGGGCGACGTGATGCTGCACCTGGGCCAGTTCGATGTCGTGAGAGGTAGCAAAGCGCTCGGCCCAACTGACCGTGGAATAGTTTGGGTGCAGGTCACACACAACTTTTTCGGGTCGTTGCCGCTGGAAGTTCAGCATTTGGGTCACGGCCCGGTCAAACGCCTCCTGGCTGGCGAGCGTACCCATATCCCCGATATGCCCCGAAATATGCGCCCAGTTTCCGTTAGCTAAGCAGAACGTGTTTTTCAGTTCTCCACCCACCGCCAAAATCGGCACGGTGGCAGGTCGCGACAGCGCGACCGGTAGCGGCGCGTAACCCCGAGAGCGCCGCGAAGGAATGGTGACCTGCGAGTTTGCCAGGAATACAGAGTCCTCCATAGGCAGATGAATGTCGCGGTCGTGGAACACGAACGCATCGACAATTCCCGCCAGTCGCTCGGCAGCGTCTTGGTTCGTGAAACACAGCGGTTCGCCTGCCAGGTTTCCCGACGTCGCCACTAGTGCCATCTGGGCACATTCCCCGCTCAACAACTCCAGGTGCAGCGGCGCGTAGGGTAGCAAAATCCCCACGTCCCCCAACCCGGGGGCAATCGCGGGAGCCAGGTCATATTCCGGCCCGAACGGAGCAATCACAATCGGACGGGCGGCAGTCTGCAATGTCCGCAGCTGGTCCGCATCGAGCTGCGCCAGCCGGACGGCAACCGTAGCATCCGCCACCATGACGGCAAACGGCTTATCCCCCCGATCTTTGCGTTTCCGCAGCCGCGCGACCGCGGCTTCGTTGCGGGCGTCGCACATGAGGTGAAAGCCACCGATGCCTTTCACCGCCAGGATTTCTCCGGCACGCAGCCGCTGGCGAGCTTCGTCCAGAGCCGCAGCAATCAAAGGTCGGCGGTCCCCTTCTGGAGGCCACAAGTCTGGCGCATCTGCCGGGCTGACCCACAGCACTGGTCCGCAGTCGTAGCAGCTGACGGGCTGGGCATGATAGCGCCGGTTGGTCGGGTTTGTGTATTCCTGGTGACAAGCGGGGCACATGGGAAACTTCACCATAGTCGTGGTGTCGCGGTCATAAGGGAGGTCCACCATGATGGTGGCGCGTGGTCCGCAGTTCGTGCAGGTGGTGAAGGGGTAGCGGTAGCGTCGGTTCGTCGGGTCTGCCATTTCAGCTTGGCAGTCGGGACAGGTGGCGGTGTCCGGTGGTATCAGCGTACGGGCGCCGGAACGACGGCGGGAGGGCACAATCCGAAATTCAGTTTCGCCCTTCTGTTCGGGCAGGTCTGTGGACGCGCTGTGCAGCACGCTAGCCAGCGGAGGCAGGGTCGTCAGCATGGTTTCCATGAAACCGTCCACCGCCTCACGCGTGCCTTGGGCTTCGATAAACACCGACTCATCGTCGTTTCCGACAAAACCGGTGATGGGGAAGTGGGCGGCGACCTGAGCGACGTGTGGGCGGAAACCGACTCCCTGCACCACACCCCGCAACTCATACGCTCGGCGCATCTCTAACCTCCTGCCGCAATCTGGTTCACCCCTAAGCCTAGTAGTTCTGACGCCCTCGGGCAGAAAACGGTAAGGTGGAATGCGCCGCGAGGAACCCAAAACCTAGTGAGGAGACACTATGCACGAAGTCGCCCTGTCCCAGCAACTCGCTCGCGTGGTAGCGCGCGGGGCGGCGGGACGCGAAGTATTGTCTGTCCAGGTAGAAGTCGGGCATCTGCGTCAGGTCGTGCCCGAGGCGCTGCGTTTTGCCTGGAGCGCGGTGCGGAAAAACACCCTCCGAGGTCCCGCCGAACTGCAGATTACGGAAATCCCGGCAGTCGTCGTCTGTCGGGAATGCCAGGCGAAAACCCAGCTGGGTGAGTATCTGGATTTCCGTTGCGGCCAGTGTTCTTCCCATGAAGTCCAGACAATCAGCGGCGAAGAGTTTAGAGTGGTATCGATAGATGTCACGCCAGAGAGGAATCACTAACATGGGACGTTTTCATCGCCACGACGACGGCACAGTACACGAACATGACCACGGGGATCACCCCCACCACCACGACCACGGCGACTACGTGGCAGACCCGGAAGTTATCGGGGATCACTCGGGATACGACACCGAACGCGAACGCATCGAGATTCTGGAAGACATCTATGCGGAAAATGACCACTTAGCCCAGCACAATCGGGATTCTTTCGCCGCACACGGGGTGAAAGTCGTGAACCTCATGAGTTCACCAGGGTCGGGCAAGACGACTTTGCTGGAGCGCACTTTGGCGCAACTGCAAGGCAAACTGCGGGTTGGAATTATTGAAGGCGACATTGAGACGCCGTTGGACGCCGAGCGTTTGGGCGGTTACGGCGCCCAAATTTCCCTGTTGAATACCGGTCATGGTTTCGGTGGGGAATGTCACCTGGATGCCCCGATGGTGCATCATGCCCTGGACGACTTGGATCTCAGCCAGCTGGATCTGGTCATCATCGAGAATGTGGGCAACTTGGTGTGCCCGGCCGAATTTGATGTCGGCGAGACCGCGAAGGCCATGCTGTTCTCGATTACGGAGGGCGAGGACAAGCCGCTGAAGTATCCGGTCATGTTCCGCTCGGTGAAGATTGTGGTGGTGAACAAGATGGATTTGGCTCCCTACCTGAACTTCGACATGGACAAGTTCCGTGGCTACCTCGAACAGGTCAATCCGGACGTGAAGGTTATCGAGATTTCAGCCCAGAATGGCGACGGTGTCGATGCGTGGATTGACTGGCTGAAAGAACTTTGAATAAGTCATCTGAGCTTTGCGAAAAGGCGTCGCACTTTTTTCCCGGTTTTTAGGCTCAACTGCGAAAACGAGGTAGGATAATAGCATGGACGTTGTTGTCCATTTCGATACTACTGAGGGACCGCATATGAGCTATGAGATTAAACCTTGGCGGGCGGGTACGCTCGCAGAAAACCTTGCTAGTGCTGGCGTGAGCCGACGTGACTTTGTCAAGTTCTGTGCCGGTTTGGCGGCTATCTTCGCGGTAGGGACTCCCGAGCTAGCGCACGCCTCTGCGGCACGGACTGCTGGCGAAGAACTGGCCGACAAGCTGGGAGCTATTACGAAACCGAACGTGGTCTGGCTCCAGCTTCAGGAATGCACCGGTTGCATGGAATCTACGCTGCGCTCCGGCGGCACCACGGTGGAAGAAGTCGTCCTAAATCTGCTGTCCGTCAACTACAACGAACTCGTAATGGCCGCTTCCGGAGAAGCCGCCGAAAAGGCCTTGGCCGACACGAACGCGAAGGAACACATCCTGGTCGTCAACGGTTCCATTCCGCTCAAGGACGGTGGCATCTATTGCACCATCGGCGGTAAGTCCACAGAACAGATACTGCGGGAATCCGCTGAAAACGCCACCATGATTCTGGCAGTCGGGGCCTGCGCGGTCTTTGGCTCGGTGCAGGCTGCCAAACCCAATCCCACCGGCGCGGTCGGAGTGGACGAAATCATCAGGGACAAGCAGGTCATCAACGTATCCGGCTGCCCTCCGATTGGGGAAGTCATCACCGCCTCCCTGGCTTACATTCTGACTCATGGCAAAGCCCCCGAACTCGACTCCGAGGGTCGCCCGCTGTTCGCTTACGGCCAGCGTATCCACGACTCGTGTCCGCGCCGCGCGCACTTCGACGCCGGCCAATACGTGCGCAGCTTCGATGATGCCGGAGCCCGCGAAGGCTGGTGTCTCTACGACGTGGGTTGTAAAGGACCTTCCACTTTCAGCCCCTGCCCGATTTTGCAGTGGAACCTCAAGGCCGGTTGGCCTATCGGCGCCGGTCACCCCTGTATCGGTTGCACGGAACGTGATTTCTATGATCGTTTCACGCCTTTCTACCAGAAACTACCTACAGTTCCTGGTTTTGGGGTGGAAGCCACCGCAGAAAAGATTGGCCTGGGTCTGACCGGTGTCGTCGCCGCGGGTGTGGCGGTTCACGCCGGTGTGACCGCCGCTCGTGCTGCCGCCGACCGCAAAGCCACCAAGAACTCCCCGATGGCCGCGTTCGGCGATACCCCCACCGATTCCCCCAGCTCGTCGTCAACAGAGGCAGCTACTGAACAGAACAGCGAGGCTAAGTAATGACAGAGAAAGTTCTCATTGATCCTTTGACCCGTATTGAGGGTCACCTGCGCATCGAGATGGAAACCGAAGGGAAACAAATCAAAAAAGCCTGGAGCGTCAGTACCCAGTTCCGTGGTATCGAAACCATCGTTCAAAATCGCGATCCCCGCGATGTGTGGGCCTTCGTCCAGCGGATTTGCGGGGTTTGCACCTCGGTACACGCCATCGCTTCCATTACCGCGGTAGAGAATGCGATTGGCTCCAACCCGCCGGAGAATGCGCGGTTGATTCGTTCCCTGGTCCTTGGTTCGCAAGAGATTCAAGACCACGTCATTCACTTCTATCACCTGCACGCCCTGGACTTCGTCAACGTGGTGAACGCCGCAAAGGCCGACCCCCAGAAAACTCTGGAGTTCGCGCATTCCATCGGTTCCAAGTGGCGCGGCAACAACCTGAAGCGTTTCACAGAAGTTCGGGACACGGTTCAGCAAGTTCTCGAATCCGGCCAGCTGTCGATTTTCACCGGCGGATACTGGGATCACCCCGACTACCGCCTGCCTCCCGAAGCTGACCTGATGTGCGTCGCCCACTACCTGGATGCTTTGGAATTCCAGCGTTCCATGATTCGCATCAACACGGTGTTCGGCGGCAAGAACCCCCACCCGAACTTCCTGGTCGGCGGCATGGCTTGCTCTATTGACCCGAACTCGTCAGAATCCATCAACCAAGTCCAGATGGATCAAATCAAGACTTGGATTGACGAAATCATCGAGTTTGTCAATGACTGCTACTACCCCGATGTTTTGGCGATAGCCGGAGTTTACAAGGACTACTTCGATATTGGCGCAACCCACCCGAATTACCTCGCGGTAGGTTTGGCCGGGTCCATTTTTGCTGGTGATCCCAATAAGTCCCGTATCTCCTCTGTACACACAGCCATTAAGCCGGGGGTCATCATGGGCGGAGACATCAGCAAGGTTCTCCCCTTCGACCCGCACAAGATTGAAGAGTTCGTCAGCTCGGCTTGGTACGAGTACTCGGTGGGGGACGATAAAGGTTTGACCCCAGACAAGGGCGAAACCACCGTCAAATACACCGGCCCCGAGCCGCCTTTTGAATGGCTGAGCGACAACGAAAAGTACACTTGGTCGAAAGCACCGCGCTATGATGGCAAACCGATGCAGGTCGGACCGGTGGCACGCATGATTCTGGCCTACGCTCAGGGCTATGAACCGGTCAAAAAGCTAGTTGATGGGGCAATCGAAACCCTGGGGATTACCCCGGCACAGCTCAACTCCACGATGGGGCGCACTTTTGCCCGCGCCGCGGAAGCCACGGTTTCCGCCCAGCTGCTGTTGGAGGACTACAACGCCCTGGTTGACAACATTAAGGAAGGCCGGATTGACGTTTTCGATGCCAGCAAGTGGGAGCCATCCAGCTGGCCGGCGCAGTGCGAGGGCTATGCATTCGTTGAGGTCGCCCGTGGCGACCTATCCCACTGGGTCTCCATTAAGGACGGCAAGGTCGAGCGGTATCAGGCGGTCGTGCCTACCACTTGGCTGGCCGGGGGACGTGACGCTAACGGCGTGACCGGCCCTTATGAAGAATCCTTAATGGGTACCGGCACTCACCCGCTGGTGGACCCGAAGGCCCCGCTGGAACCGATGCGCACCATCCACTCTTATGATCCATGCATGTCCTGCGGGGTGCACATCCTCGATCCGGACGGAAAACTGATTGGCGAGGCGGTGACCTCATGAGTACCGAGAGCACTCCTGCCCCGGATACGCTGACCGGCGGCACGGCCACGGGAACCGTGCAGGCCAGCCCGGCTCCCAGCGCGTCCCCGCAGGGACAAAACCAGATTCAGTTCTTTGCGGCGGACAGCAACCAGGCGAACGGTATCGAAGTTGGCGGCGGCTTCAGCTGCTCTGACCTATCGATGCGCCGTCTCTTGGCAATGGCTGCGGTGTCCCCCGAGGGCAGTACTGACCCGGTTGATGTCGCCCTTAAGGAGTCCCTACGTTATCGATTCCGCCACGGCGCCCCGAATGTTGACATTCCCGCTGCAGACTTCGATCCTCCGCACGAACGCCGCTATTCCCTGGCGCGTATCTCTGACATGAAACGTACCAAGACGGGGGAATCCAAACAGACCGTAATCGTGCGCGGCGACTTGGAATCCGTCATGAACGTGGCTCAGCCCAAGCGCGCTCAGCGCACCCTGTTGCGCAAGAATGCCCAGATGGCAGGCTCGCGCGGCTACCGCTGCCTGGGGGTCGCCTCCGCTACCGTGGATGAAAACGGTGAGCTAACTCCATTCCAGATGGAGGGTTTCGTCAACGTCCGTCCGGTCGGCACCGGTTTGCAGGGCGGCGACCTGACCCCCACCACGGAGGACTGGGTCCGCTTGAGCGTGTGGTCCGCAAGCCTGCGTTTCCTGCACTGGCTGAACGTACTGTTGATTGTGATGCTGTCCATCACCGGGTACTACATCATGGATCCGTTCTTTGGCGACACGTTCTTCCGTGGTGTCGAAATCGGATACCTGATGGGGATTATGCGGTTTATCCACTTCACCTGTGCGTTCACCTGGATGGCAGTCGGCGTGGTCCGGGTCTTTATCGCTTTCGTTTCCAAGGACCGCTATATGCGCTGGGAAACGTTCTGGCCGTTAAAGAAAAAGCAAGATTGGAAACATCTGGGCGAAACGTTGGGGTTCTACCTGTTCCTGCGCAAGGAAAGCCCGCTGTACGTGGCGCACAACCCGCTGCAGCAGCTCACCTACACGTCCATTTACGTGCTGGGGGCTTTCCAGATGGTCATTGGCCTAGCACTTTACGCTTTGCCGCACCGTAATGAGAACCTATTCTGGCAATTAATGGCTCTCCCGAATGACTGGATAGGCATTCAACTAATGCGGTTGATTCACGCCGCAATTATGTTCATATTCTGGGCGTTCGTGATTGCGCATATCTACCTGGCTTTCCGGGCAGATTCCCTAGAACGTCACGGCGGTATCTCGGCCATGATTTCCGGCGGTGTGTGGATGCGTCGCACGTCTAAGCCGGTTGACGCCCCCGAACTGTAGAAAGGTTTTGATGGCTCAAGGTGCCAAGCCTGCCGCACACACAGCGGCGGCTCTTTCCGTCGCGGTTCCCCATTCACCAGACGCCCCGGACCCGCTCGATGGTCAGGTTCCGTTGCCGGATATTTCCGACGTCGATGCCACCGGCTGGGCCGGGGCGCGTTTTACCGTCCTGGCGGTGGGCAACCCGATTATGGGCGACGACGGTATCGGCCTCCAGATTTTAGCTGGCCTCCAGCAGCTCCTGCCGACCCGTCCCGCCTGGCAGGCTGCGCAAAAGGCCGGTGAGTTGGCTCTGCTGGAGGGCGGTACCGGCGGCATGGAGCTGGTGCCGGTGGTGCAGGAATCTGAACAGTTGTTGATTCTGGATTCGGTGGCTCCCGGCAACGGGCGCACCCCCGGGCAAGCCCTGCACCTGAGTGGGGATCACGTGCCGCGCCTGCTTTCCATGAAAATGTCGCCTCACCAGGTCGGTTTGCTCGATATTTTGACTTCGGCCCGCCTGACCGGCAAGGAACCTCGCGTTCTCGAAGTCGTCGGGGTGGTCAGTGAAAACGTGGATTTGCGCCTGGGTCTGACCGAGAGTGCCCGGGGCGGTATCCCCAGCGCGGTCGGACTCGCGGCGGAAGTCCTCGATTCCTGGCTCAGCTGAAAACCCCGCGCGGACTAGGAATCCACGGCGCTGTTGGCGTCCGCCAGCGCGGTGTCCCACTGCACCCAGGCGATTTTGAACTCACGCCCGTGAGTCAGGTTACCGGTGGGCATCCCGCATTCCGGGCAAGCCAGGGCAAAAAACTCATCGATGGGCACATCCCGGGCACAACGCGGACAGTACACGCTGGCGGGAATGCTGGTGACTTCCAGCTCTGCTTCGGCGCAGATACTGTCCTGCCGGGCGATGGGCCAGGAACCGTAGAGCGCTTCGGGAATCGCCCCGGACATGGTGCCAACCTCGAGCGCGACCTTTTCAACTCGGGTAACCTGGGAATCAGCCTGAGCGGCCGCATTTTCGACCGCCGCCACCACCGAAGTTAACAGCCCAAGTTCATGCATAAATCAATTGTCTCAGGAGAATCATGAAAATCAATCTTGACGAAATCATCGACCCGATGGAGGGACGCATCGTCGTCACCCACGATTCTTCCGGCCGCCCGCACGCCCGCTTTGACCTGCAGGGCTTGCCGCGGGTTGATGCCATGTTGGAAGGCAAAACCGCGCTCGAAGCCCTGACAATGACCGAGCACCTGTGCGGAATTTGCCCGGTCGCGCATCACTTGGCCGGGACCCGGGCGCTAGATGCGTTGAGCGGTTTACCCCCGATTGTTCCCGCGGCGCAGCTCACCCGCCGACTGCTGCACTACGGTTCGATTGTGGAAGCCCATTCGTTGCGGTTTTTGATGCAGGACCGTGACGCCGGGGTGACGCTGAAACGGGTGTCGAAAAAGATGCTGGTCGCGGCCGGTTCGCCGGGTCATTTTCCGGCTACGGCAGTACCCGGCGGGGTCAGCGTGTGGCCGACTGCCCCGGCCTTGTGCGACCTGTCCGCAAACCTGGCCGCGGCGCGAGACACCGCCGAGCATCTCTGCGATTCGGCGTTAGCGCCCCACCTGGAACCGGTCGGGACCGGCGACTTCGACGGAGCGGACGTGGCGCTCATCGATGAAAACGGCGCCCCGGACGTGTTCGGAACCAAGGTCAGAGTGGTGCGGGATACCAGCACGATAGACGAGTTTGATTTTTCCCAGTGGAATGAACGGGTCACGGAGGAAATTCCCGGTTCACCTGCTCCCCGGCCATACTTGCGGGCTGACGGACCTGAAAACGGACGCTACCGGGTCGGGCCGGTCGCCCAGCTTTCTATTGGTACTTTGCCCACCTCGCGGGCGGCGGCAGCACAAGAGCGGTGGCTGGCTGGTGCACGCGACGCCGCCGGGGCTCGTGCCATCATGACTTTGCATGTCTTGGAACGCACCGAAACCCTGACCGAGCAGCTCACTGAACTCGTGGAGGGCAGCAACATGGGAGAGCTCGTGGACCCGGCCACCGTGCAGTTCACTCCCGGCAGCGGGACCGGACTGGTAGACGGGCCGCGCGGCATCCTCGCCCACACCTATACCATCGGAGCCGACGGCACGATTCAAGCGGCACGGATCCTCACGCCCACCGCCCAAAACGAACCTTGGCTGGCACAACTGCTGACCCAGGCTAGTGCCCTGGACCAGGCACAACAGGCCGGCGCTTGGGAACAATCCATTCGCGAAGCCGACCCCTGCCTGCCCATCAGTTCCGCCCCTGCCGGCCAGATGGGACTGAAAGTCGAAAACGTCTAGAATAGGGGGAGCGGGAGCGTTTCGGTCAACGATTCGCGTCCCCCGGTGGAAAGGACCCGTCATGTGCGTAGGAGTGCCCTGCCAGATTTTGTCGATTACCCCCGGCGTGATGCCGATGGGACGCATCGACGTGGCTGGTCAAGTGCAAGATGCCTGCATGGCCTACGTTCCCGAAGCGCGGGTGGGCGATTATGTCCTGATTCAAAACGGGTTCGCGATGAACCTGCTGACCGCTGAGGAAGCTCAGGAATCTCTGGATACCTGGCGGGAACTCGGCATGATTTCCTAGCGTTTCACCGTTTTGGCGCAGTCCAGGGCGCCGGCCGTGGTGAAATCAGGATTAGCGTAGCATATCACGAGAGTGTCGATTTTTATCAAACTTAGGCGCACCTGTGTAGAATAAATGCTAGGTTTTACCCGCACTCAAGTAAGGATTCATAATGGCATGTTTTCTGGTTCCCACCGCTGAAGCTGTCGCGGTGACGGCTGTGAAAAAGCATCTCGCTCATAAAGCCAAGACCGGCGAAGCCTCGGAAAAGTCCGCGCGCACCCTAGTGTTGGTTCGCAAATTGAACTGGCTGACGAACCTGCTGTGGGGCGGGGCTGTGCTGTTAATGTTTGAACACTTCTGGCATGGCGAAGTCGTGCCGTATTTCCCCTTCCTCACGGCGGCCGCCAACCCTGAAGATGCGCGGCAAATGCTCTTCGAGATGAGTACTGTCGGAGTCGGAATGGCCGTGCTGGTGACGGTCGTATGGGCAGTCGGACTCGCGGTCATTCGCGCCACCGAGCGCCGCGGCGTCTCCGAGATGAACCCGAAAGCGTAAGGGGTAGGACATGACCCTATTGATTACTCTATTTGCCGCCATTGCCTCGACCGCGTGGTGGTATTCCCACGCTCCGCAATCCAAGATGCGGGTAGACCTGCTGTGCTGGATGTACTGGGGAGCTTCCCTGATGTGGATTGTGGACTTGATTTCTGAATATATCTCTGACGGTGTAGAGGTGTTCAACCCCGAGCCTCTCGATATGCTCAACGATACGTACCTGGGCCTGTTTGTGGTGGCCTTGGGCGGCATGATTTGGGCGGTTTACTTGATTGTCAAGGATCCGCGTGGCGTGCGTCCCCCGCTGGATGCCCCGGTCACCACCCCGGAAACCTCCGCTGAAACGAAAGATTCGGTTTCTGTCGGCTAGTTTTCGGTAGCGAGACTTTCTAAAAATTCGACACTCTCCCCGGTCAAGCACTTTGACCGGGGAGAATTATTTTTCACAAGGGCGGGGCCGGGGTTTCCCGGTTTGTGGTGCGGTCCACCCCGCCGTTAGCTTTCGATGACCTTGTCGGCGTCGCCGCCCACCGCGACTTGAATCTTGCGCGGCTTGTTCTCTTCGGCGACCGGAATAGTCACGGTCAGGACTCCACCTTCATACGAGGCGGCAATCCGGTCCACTGCCAAGCCGTATCCCAAGGTCAGCTGGCGAGCAAAGGTCCCGGCAGGACGCTCGCGATTCAGCCAGTGCAGATCCTCACCCTCGGTGGGTTTGCGCTGGGCAGAGATAGTCAGGGTGCGATCCTCGACATCGATGTCAATAGTCGCGGGGTCCACACCAGGCAGGTCCACGCGAGCGATGAACTTGTCGCCCTCGCGGTACAGATCCAGGGGCATCGCCGGGGTCGCCGGTGAGTGCATCGCGGTGTTGAACATGCGATCAATTTCAGCAAACGGGTCACGATAAGTAGCCATGATTTGTATCCTCCATGTTGTTTTGCAGTTTGGGTTGTTTTTCAGTTTTCAGCTGCGGTCCCGGTTTTTTCCGGTTCCATTCAGTACAACAACCAGATTAGCACTCTTATTCCCAGAGTGCCAGCTTAACTTGATACGTATAGACTCAACTTTGATTTTTTAGACACGTATACGCAGGTAGACAGCATAAATTAAGCTGAGGAGAAATCTGGCGAGAGCCGCCGCAAATCGTTAAAACCGGTAGTCGTGGATAAAATCGACCAGCCGGTGGACCTCGGCGGGGTCCGATTCCGGATCCAACCGACCCGCCACGTTAAAGATGTGGGCAGACGCGCTCAACCCAGAATCCAGCACTTGGCGTGCCGCGTCCCGCATCTCATCACCACCGAGCAGAATGAGGTCCGGGTCGAGGTTACCTTGCAAGACTTTGCCCGGCGCAATGGCGGCCGCCTCCGCGAGGGTCAGCTCCTCGCCAACACCCAGCACATCAACATAGGGGGCGACCGAGGACAGCAAGTGTTCAGCACCAAGGCTGCAGGAAATCCGGGTGATGTCGTCACCAAACTCGTTGAAAATATCGCGCGCGTAGGATTCCGCCAGGCACGCGTACTCCCCCTCCGTCAGCGTCCGCACCCACGGATCGACCAACTGAATCACTTCAGCTCCCCCCCGCACTTGTGCAGCCAGGAAATGCCGCACCAGACTCGAAGTCCAGCCCATCAGCCGCTCCCAGTTACGCGGCTGGGACTGCATAAAGATGCGGGTCTGCAGGTTTTGCGGGGCGCTGACTGAGCCTTCCACCAGCAGTGACGACAGTACGAAAGGCGCTCCAGCAATGGCGATGAGGGCTTTTTCCGGCGCGAGTTCGCTGCGCTGCGCCCGACTGACAGCCTCGACCCGCGACCAATCAGGGTCGGGCAGAGCCAGAACTCGATCCACATCCATAGTAGAGCGCAAGGGGCGCAGGGGTTCACCGTTGGGAGCAATCTGGCGCGCTAGATCAAAACCCACCAGCCGCAAGGGAAACAGCACGTCAGAAGTACACAGGGCGGCGTCTACATCAAATTGCTGCACCGGGGTCAACGCGGTGTTTACCCCAACTTCAGGAAGCAGACAATAATCCACTTGTTCGCGTCCGCTCAAATCCTGCCAATTGTCGGGGTGCTGAAACACGGACTGTCCCAAGAACCACACCGGGGTGGAAGCGGGACGTTTTCCGCGGTAAGCCTGGCGGATAGGGGCATCTATTTTTGCCGTTGCACTAGGTGTGTCTGTTGAGTTCAAAAGGTTTCCCTGGTTGCTTTCCACGGTCGTTTTCCCTCTCTTTGGGGTTAAGTGTAGCTCGCCAGGCCAAATTCCACGCTCATTATCGGGAATTTATCCCCTAAAATGCTGACACTGCTTGATGGGGATAGTTACGCGATTAAAAACCATCAGCGGGAGCCTCACCGGAGGTTCCCGCCCATGGTCATACCGCAGAGAGCCAGTCTCTCGATTTATGCAATTATGTTCAACCGATTACTCCTGGTCGAGCTTGCGACTGCGCAGGCTGAACCATATCCCCAATCCCAACAACAGGACAGCGAGGGTGCTGATAACGGACACCGAGTACACGCCCGTGCGAGCCAGGGTACTGGGCATCTTTGGCTGATTCGGAGTGGTCGGAACCAGGGACGGAGTCTCGGTCACTCCCGCCACCGGGGGCAGCGGGGCTTGATTGCCACTGTTCATGTCCGGGGCAGGTTGGGGATATTCCTGGACTCCCGCCACCGGAGGCAGTTCCGGACTGGGGTTTGGAGCGATGTTTTCAGGGGCAACAGGAACGGGGAAGGTTCCACCAGGAGTGGTCCCGCCAGGAGTGTTACCTCCGGGGGTATTTCCGCCAGGGGTATTTCCGCCGGGGGTGTTGCCACCGGGAGTGTTCCCTCCGGGGGTATTTCCGCCACCGTTGTCGGGCTTGGTGATGTCGACTTTACCGGTGCTGGGCTCGGAGGTCTTGGTTTTCTCCGGGTCTTGCGGGTCGGGATAGGTCACGGTTACCTTGATGTCGCCGGTCTTGGCCTCAGTCGGGGTTCCCGAGATGACGCAAGCCGTGCCTTCCTTGTTCAACTTGATGGTCAAACCGGCGGCTAGACCCTCCGCGTGGCACTCCAGTTTGGCGATTTTTCCGGAGTTATGGACCGGGACGTCCACCGGCGTAATCGGTTTGTCAGTTTCTCCCTTCACGTCCGGGACAGTCCCGACGGTCGGGGCCACAGGGCAGCCATTGGCGTCAACCTTAGTGCCGTCCGGAGTGCCTGGGCAGTGGTCCTCACCGTCTTTGGGTTTGTTCGGGTCGATTGGATCATCCACACCGTCATTGTCAGAATCCTTACCCTTGATGGTGACATTACCGATCCTGTCGATAGAGCCAGCCGGATTGTTTTCATCCTGCGGGGTGTATTTGACAGTCACGGTGTAGGTGGTGCCAGCCGGAACCTTCACGGTCGGGGTGCCTGAAATCACGCACCCACCCTTCGCTTCGTCATAGGCAACGGTCAAGCCCGCCGGCAAATCATTGGATTCGCAGGTGATATTGGCCTTGCCGGGGTTGGTAACCGGCACCACAACTTCAGTGATGGGCTCGTTTACCGTGCCGTTGATGGTCGGGGCCGCACCCACAGTCGGGGCTACGGAGCAACCGTTGTTGTCAACATAAGCGCCAGCCGGGGTGCCGGGGCAGTGGTCCTCACCGTCGCCGGGATTGCTCGGATCCTCGGGATCGGGCACGCCGTCTCCATCGCTATCGGGTTTGTCAGAGATAACGACGCTACCATTGCTGGTGGCGGAACCGCCCTGGTACGCAACATCAACCTTCAGACCGTCTTGGTTAAGAGCTTTGTCGGGAACAGTGTCGGTGCTTACCACGCACTTATTGTTTTCCCACTTGGCGGCCAAGCCCAGGGGCAGATCCGTCGAGGTGCAGCCCGAAACGATTTTGTCCGGGTCAACGATGGTGATCTGAACCGGGTTGATGGCATTGCCCACAGTGCCGCGCACTGCGAAGTCGTTCACAGTGGGGATGGCACAACCGTCTTCGGTCACCTTGCCTTTGTATCCATTCGGGGTGCTCGGGCACTTGTCTTTGATATCCGGCACACCATCGCCGTCTCCATCGCCATCGGTAGCGATGAAGTTCGCGGTGGTTTTCGCACTGGTTCCGTCGCTGTAGGTGACGATGACCGGCACGCCAGTTACGCCTTCCTCAGTGGGAGTGAAGGTGATGGCACCGTTCCCGGCGGCCGTGCCCTTCTCAGGGGCGAAGTTCGTTGCCGAAGCCTTGCCGTCCTTGCCCAGTCCGTTGTACGGCTTGTGCTCCACCTCAGTAGTGGTCACGTCGTCAAACGTGGGAGGCTCGGAGGTAGCGGCCTGGCCGACTTTAGTATTAGTGTCGGTGTAGTTCGGCTTGTAGCGCTGCGCCATGGTGCAGCCATCCTCGTCCACCGCAGACCCAGCCGGGGTGTCGGCGCACTTGTCTTTGTCGTCGGGCACACCGTCTCCGTCAGCATCCTTCGTCTCAGGAACCGCCGTGAAAGCATCCATTGCCAGCGGGGTATCGATACGTGTTCCATCAGCGGCAAAAGCGTAGAGCTTTGCGGTATAGGTGGTCTTACGCTCCAAGTTTGCAGGAACTGGCAAAGGACAGGATTGCAAATCACCCATAGCGTTGGGACGCTGCTTCTCACAACTGCCACCGGGTACGACCTTACCCTCCGCACTCCACTCGATTTGGTACATTGTGGAGGCATCCCAAGCCTTCGGCAAACCGGTGGTGGTTGTGCCGGCCGTCTCTCCACGCTTTGCCAAGTTATCGGTTGTGTTGTAGGGGTTTACGTCAAAAACAACGTATTCGGGGTAAAGCGCGAAATTTACGTCAATGAGCCTATTCACCAAGTTAGTCGCTGGCCAACCCGCACTGGACAGAGAATCCGCATAACCTTTGAAAGCATTGTTATAGAAAGGGCTAGTTTGGGCAATTCCCGGATGGTTTTCTATAGAGATGAACATCCAATCGTCATTAATGTGCTTAGAATGTTTAGTTCCCAGCACCCACGAGCCTTTATTCGCATCGGCCGCGAGAGTGCCACACATTTTCTTGTCAACAAGGCCGCATTTTACCTTATCAGTAACACCATTACCCCAAGTTCCCTTGAATTGCAGGGCATACTCACCATTCGCATCCGTTTTCGTGGTTGCGGTTTCCGCAATCCAGTTATTCACGCCTTCTTCGGCAATCCGGTCTTTAATCCATGCCTGCATTGAGGCTTCATCTTTTGGCGTCCAGATACCGATACCACCCGCCCGAGGGGTCTTACGGGCAATCTTTTTGTACTCAGTCATGATGCGTTGGACAGCAGAGTCCTTCAGATAGGAACCAGTTACTGTTACGCCCGCAACAGCTTTGTCCTTTTTAGGGTTGAAATTAGTTACGGTTCTCCAGTTCTGTCCACCCGGCAATTCAGAAAGGTTCCAGTACACACGACCTGCAACATAGCCAGCCTTCTGTTTCGGACCATTGTCGCTGGCTTCGGAAAGATGCATCAGAGTGGAATCCACCCTTTCGGAGTAAACGAAACGCAGCCCCGTCACCTGATCGGGAGCGATTAGGTTTGCTGCACCACCGGCAGTGTCCATGACAATACCTTTTGGTCCAACTTGAGAATGGTTCCAGGACCACAAAAGTTGATACTTGTTAGTGTCAGGATTGACCGTCCAGACCCGCCACTTCTCGCCTTCGGGCAAGTTTGGGTCGGCATCAAATTTGGCCACCGCACCGTTATCCTTCTTGAACTGCTTCATTTCAATCGCGAAAGAACCGTCAGTCCCCGAGGTTGTCGTATAAATCGGAGAGGTAGAGCCGTCCTTTTCTGTCCACTGCGCATAGACACGGACACCAGACAAGGGAACGCCGTAGCCTTTTTCAGGATTAGGAGCCTGCCAGAGATCTCCACCCTGCTGCTGAAACACAAAACCCGAAATTGAATGGTGAGCTTTAACTGAGGTCGTGGCCTCAATCGCCCCTGTAGTTACTGGGTCAGTGGCATATGCGCCTGCTGTTCCGGCAACCAGCGTCGAGAAAACCAAAGAAGCTGCCCCGACATAGGCGAGTGCGGCTTTCGTCAAATCTGTCTTACGCACGTTTTCTTGCCTTCCTGTAGAAACATGTACTCGGAAACTTTATCCCTGTCACGATATTATCCCAGCCATTACCCAGAATAAAGACAGGATTTAATAAGGTTTACCTTATCTACCATTTCCCCATGTAGACGCAGTTTAACTCGTGCTACTATAGCTATATTTGTACTTACAAACCTGTAAGCAAGCTGATAATTTTCCCACTTTCCTGAAATTAGCGTGAGAATTTCCCAGCTCTTCCCGCCGCTACGCGAGGTGAAGGGGCTGACCCGAGGTTTGCCGAGGGCAAACCAACGGGGGCCTCCTCGCGGAAGCCCCCGTTGAATGCACGATCCTCACTCCATAGGTTCGCTTCGCATCTGGGATTTCAATAGACTTTGGTGCCACAGCTGCCGCAGAATTGCCCGTCTACCGGGGCATTACAGGCGGGGCAGTTTGTCGGATGCGCGCCCTGAGCTGGCGCCCCGCCCATTTGGGCGCCCATGCCCTGCGGGGGAACTGCCCCCATCTGGGGCTGCTGCATTGGCATCGCACCGGGCATCCCGGGCTGCATCCCCGGCTGCGCCATACCCTGCTGGTGCATACCCATGCTCCCGGCCATCATGCCGCCCGCCATAGGAGCCATACCCTGCTGGCCCATCATTCCAGGCTGGCCCATCGGCTGGCCCATGCCCGGCTGCATACCGGGCTGCATCGTCCCCATGGGTTGGCCCATCATGCCCGGCTGACCCATCGGAGCCCCCATGCCGCCAGCACCGGCACGGAGCTGGGCGAGAGCCTGAATGGTTTGCTGCGCCTCCTGGAGCTTTTGCATATCGTTACCCGCCCCAAAGAACGAGCCGCGCAACCGCACTTCGGGCCAGAACCGGTTGGTGGTGCCCACCACCATGGTGATGTCCGTCACTTCGGAAGGCATTCCCGCATCGTTGATTTGATTGCCGATGGAACGGAAGTACTGAGTCATTCCCGAACCGTTGACGAACATATTTGCTGATTGAGAGTTCAGTTCGCCGCCCATCGCCCCCATCATTCCCATGTTGCTGCGGTGTGAACCCTGAGAATCGCGATCGTACTGATCGGGGATACCATCGCCGTCCTCATCGTCCGCGATGGAATCGTAGTGAATTTCCGCATAGAAATTCCCCAGTTCGTTAAAGGCAAATACTTGGGCGTTACCCTGCTTGTAGTCGCGCCCAATCTTAAACCGGAACCAGCCGTGGGTGTCGTCAAGTTCCAGGCAACCCCCGGTCCCAATCGAGCGGGTAACTTGGAACTGGGCGGCACGATCTTTGTTTGCCTCACGCAACGCCAGATGTTCGTTCACGTCCGCGACGGTGCGTTGCTTCCACCCCGAGGACAGGTCAGACAATTTCTTCTTGCAATCCCCGCACAGGAAGCCGTCTTGCAACTTTTGTTTGGTGAGCATTCCGGCCTTTTGAGAACACAGCGCGCATTCTTTCGCATCAAATAAACCCATGATTTCCTCCTTGGTATTGACTCCCACTGCGGGATTCTCCACCCCTATGCTTACAGCGCCGCCGCCCAAAACGAACACCCAAATGGGTGAAAACCCGAACGCACCACCCTTGTGACCGCTCACGCCCTCCTGAGAAATGCCCGGTCGACACGAAACCTGCTGAGTTTTCACCCTTTTGGGTGTTAAATCGTCTAGATTTTTAGTGAAAGCTAGAGACGAATCAGCCGGGTAGTCAGCGAGGCGACCCGAGTGGACTGTTGAAAACACCGACATTAGGAGGAAAACATGGGCTTGATTCAGGCGGCAGCAGGCGCTATCGGCGGAACTTTAGCGGATCAGTGGGTGGACGCCATCGCAGCTCAAGACATGGGGGAAGGCATCGTCTTTACCAAGGGCGCCCAGATGCGCCAAGGCGGGCGCGGGTCTAACAAGCGCGGCTCCGAGGACATCATTACGGACGGCTCTAAGCTGCTGGTTTACGACCGTCAAGCCTTGCTGGTTACTGATTCGGGCAAGATTGTGGACTTTTCCACCGAGCCGGGCGCGTACACGTTTAATTCCGGTTCGGCGCCGTCGCTGTTTACCGGGAACTTGGGAGATGCGCTGAAAGAGACTTGGAATCGTTTCAAGTTCGGCGGCACACCTTCCGGGGCGCAACAGGCCTTTTACGTCAATCTGCAAGAGATTAAGGGCATTAAGTTCGGCACTCCTAACCCGGTGCAATACTTTGACAATTTCTATAACGCCGAGCTGTTCCTGCGCGCGCACGGCACCTATTCCATTCGCATCGTCGACCCGCTGAAGTTCTATGCCGAAGCGATTCCGCGTGATGCGACGCACGTGCATATTGATGAGATTAAGGAACAGTACCAAAACGAGTTCCTGGAGGCGTTGCAGGTTTCCATCAACCAGATGAGCGTGGACGGAATCCGCATTTCCCAGGTCACCTCCAAGATGAGCGAGCTGTCGAAGTACATGCGCGACGCTTTGGATGCCGAGTGGCTGCAACAGCGCGGTATCGAGGTTCAGGCCGTTGGTATTGCTTCGATTTCTTACGATGAACAGTCGCGCAAGATGATTGATATGCGCAATCAGGGCGCGATGCTCCAAGATCCCACGATTCGCGAGGGATTTGTGCAAGGGTCCGTGGCGCGCGGTATCGAGAACGCCGGGTCGAATCCGGCGGGCGCGGGTATGGCCATGATGGGTGTCGGCATGGGGATGCAGGCCGGCGGCGGTTTCATGGGGGCGGCTTCGGCTTCGAACCAGGCGCAGATGCAGGCTCAGCAGCAGGCGGCGCAGCAGGCTCAGCAGGCTGGTGCGGCGGGTGGCGCCGGCACGGCCGGCGCGACTTGGGCTTGCGATTGCGGGGCGCAAAACACCGGCAAGTTCTGTTCTAACTGCGGTAAACCACAGCCGGCGGCCCCGGCTGGGGGCGCCGGAGGCTTTTGCTCGAACTGCGGGGCAAAACTCCCCGACCCGAAACCAAAGTTTTGTGCAAATTGCGGAAACGCATTGAGCTAACGGCATCCGCCGTTAGCTCAAGAGAGCGTTTCCGTAACAGTGTGAGACCGGCATAAAAGCAATGTCCAGTGGACATTGCGCCGGTCGAACTCCAAGCAGAAAAGACGCATTGGGTCGGCGTACGCCGTTAGCTCAATAGAGCGTTTCTGTCACAGCGTGAGACCGGCAAGCCGGGCCCTACCGGGCTTCTGCCCCTCCGGCCTTGTGCCAGCGCAACAGACCCTGAGCACCAGCCTCCACGACCGCCAAAGTGCGATAAAACCCGTCCTGGTTCCCATACCAGGGGTCGGGCACGTCCGCGTGACCTTCGGAAGAATACTGGTCGGAATACCCTGGCGACGATTGCAGATAATCGCTGATGGAGCCGAAAGGCACGGTGCCGTCGAACTCCCGCCACAGGTGCAGTTTGTCGGCGCTGACCCCGGCGGAGGCCATCATGCGTCGCAGAATGCGGGCGTGACCTGTCGTCATAGCCAGCACAAGGTCGGCCTCGCGTAGTTCCGCGGTGGTGGCGCGGTGGGCGAAGTGGCGGGCGGGCAGGGTATATCCGGCTTCGCAAAGGACTTTTGCCGCGCGCCGATCCAGACCGTGGCCGTGCTCTTCGTCCGAGGTTCCTGCCGAAGATACGCGCAGGTCAAGCCCCTCTCGCTGGGCAGTTTCGCGCAGAACGATTTCAGCCATCGGGGAGCGGCAGATGTTGCCGGTACAAACGACGAGGATATTCACGGGTCGATTGTATCGAAAGCCGCGAACCTCGCGCTCTAGGGGCGGCTGGGCCACCTGCGCGATGCTTGCCAGCGCATCGCAGTTTCGGGTGGGACTCATGGCGCGGCGCGGATTTTCGGAGCGGCTGCGATTTCTGATATTTCGGTTCATCTGTATAATTGAGGGGTTGCAAAACGCACGGGGTGTGGCGCAGCTTGGTAGCGTGCTTCGTTCGGGACGAAGAGGCCGCGGGTTCAAATCCCGCCACCCCGACCAGGGCAAATGCCCACAATATCACCAAAAAACCGGCTTAAATCCCCAACACGGGAACGTCCAAGAATGACCAAAAATGGTGTAGATTATCCATGAAATGGCTAGACCAATGGCTAGACCAATGGCTAGACCAAAACCCCAAAAATTAGACACCCGAAAGACAAAAATTCTCATGCCGAAACAAAAATATCGCACCTACGGAACAGGCAGCCTCTACTACAACAAAAACAGAGACCTCTGGATCGGGACACTAGAAGCCGGCTGGACTGCGAAAGGCACCCGCAAACGCATCACCGTATCCTCACGAGACAAAACTAAAGCCCGCAAAAAACTCGACAAAGCCCGATACGAACTCCAACAAGCCCGGAAAACCCCCACTACAGACCCCACCCTGAAAACTTGGGCCGTAACCTGGCTAGAACAACGCAAGCACCAGGTTCGTCCAGCCACCTACATAGCCGACCGGTCAGCCATCGAAAAATATGCGATACCCCTTCTCGGCAGGCAGCCTCTCAGCCAGCTCCGCCCCTCCCACATCAAAAACGTTGCCAACACTGTAATCCAAGACGGCGGCTCCCCCTCCACCGCCGAACGGCACCAGACCACCATTATCGCAATGCTCAAAGATGCGAAACGTGAAGGCTACCCTGTGCCCGACCCTGTGCTGCTCGCCCAAAAAACCCACCGCGCCCACTCCACACGCACCGCCATACCTTTAGACGACGCGATAAAACTGTTACACGCCGCAGCCCAAACCCCCGCCGGGGTCCGTTGGGTGCTAGCCCTCCTCCAAGGGTTGCGGCAAGGCGAAGCCCTCGGCCTCACCTGGGACAGGATAGATTTTCGCAACGGGACTATTGACATATCTTGGCAGTTGCAGGCTCTCACCAAATCCACAACCAAAAAATTTCTTGCCCCGGACGCATACGAAACCATACATTTGATAGACGGCTACCATTTGGTGCGGACCAAAACGAAGGCCGGTATGCGTATTGTTCCGATGGTGCCGTGGGTTGCCGCCACCCTCAAACAGTTGCAAGAAACTACCCCGCCGAACCCGTGGGGGTTGGTGTTTACTAATAAGGATCGGCCTATCTCGAAACGGCACGACCTACAAGAATGGAAACAGCTCCAGATTTTGGCGGGGGTGCATAAACCAGACGGCACCCTCTATGTGACCCACGAGGCCAGACACACCACTGCTACGCTACTGCTTGAGGCTGGGGCGCAACCGGACACGATACAGCAAATCATGGGACATTCTGATGTGGTTGCCCAACAGGGCTATAAGCATGTTTCGACCGATTTCGCACAAAAATATATCGAGATTCTTGCCACCAAACTCCAGATAGGGGATTCTGCCCCCACACGGTGACACACGAAAAACAAGCCCCTCCCCGGAAGGACGATTCGTGGAAACCGTAGTGAAACAAGAATGGGTGACCCTGCCGCAGGCGGTAAAGATTACTGGCTGGTCTAGGCAAACTTTGACCCGCGCCATGCACACAATCGACCCCGAACAGCACCTCAAATTCCACCAGTTAGGGCAGCGGGGACACTACCGGATACGCAAAACTGATCTTGACGAGTGGATGGAACGCTACAGCGAATGAACATCACACAGTCAGAGAATATTCTGACCGGCACAGTTGAGTAGCCAGGGCTCGTCCGATACGGTGAACCACTCCGACCACCAGGGCGTTGCCCATGCAAAAGGCCCGGTTTCCATCGGTCATGCCGGTGTCTGTCCAGCCTGTAGGAAATCCCTAACTAAAACATCACCAAGAGTGCGGCTAGGCCCGTCATAGTTTTCCTGAAACTTCACAGTGGTGACGTGACTGGCCTGCATGATACCGGCCTCAAGAAAAGGGGAAACCTTTAATCCCTTCCCGAAGTCACGGCTAACCTTGTAAGGGTCGGGGTCGATATCGAACTCGCTGTACTCGCCTTCAAGCCTCGCCGGGAACGCATCGGGGAAAATCTTGGTAAACAAGGCCCCATCCTGCCTACCGGCAAGCTCAGCGAAAATAAACAAACGTTTACGCCGTTGCGCAAACCCATACTCGCCACTATTGACCATCCTCCAACTGACGCAGTATCCTTCCCGGGCCAGAGACGACAGGATAATCGCAAAATCACGACCCCGCTGCTTTGCAGGAGATTTTAAAATACGGTCAACATTTTCTAACAGCACAAAACGCGGCTTTTTCATCTGTAAGAACCGGTGAATCTGCCACCACAAAACACCCTTCTTGCCCTCGATACCGCCCGAAAAGGACAGCGGTTTTGCCACGGAATAATCCTGGCAAGGAAAACCACCCACCACCAAATCAACATCAGGAATCTGCAACCGGCCCGCCTGGGCATCATCCAAAACGGCCGCAATATCCCGATTGATAACACTCCCCTGCCCGAAGTGGGTTTCGTAACACCGTGCCGCGAACTGGCGAGACACACTACCTGGCGGCTCCCACTGGTTAGCCCACACCACCTCAAACGAGCCAGCCGCAGGCAGATGTTCGGGCGCGATTTTGTCTCCCGTCCAGCCTTCCAGACCCAGACGGAAACCACCTACGCCCGCGAACAATTCCGCGACACGAACAGTAGACTGTCCCACAGGTTGTTAGTTTTCGTTCTCGACAGTTTCGCCGGTCATGGGCCCTATGTCGGTCAGTAGAGAAACCCACCGGCGACGCTGCCCCCCACTAGTCCAATACTCGCCGTCATGACGCCAAGGATTACCCTCAGCATCAAACAATGTAGTGCCCTCACCAGGTTCGGTAGGGATATAAAACTTTTTCCCTGTAGACAGGTCGGTGAGAACTTTTTTGCTACCAATCAGGTCACGCCAACGGGTCACAAAAACCGGATGCCCCTCACGGTAATGCAGCCACATACGTCCAGAAAGCCGTTGGGAAGAACCAACCTGCGACAGGCAGATAAACATGTTGTCGTCCGTGTCAACGACCGTAGTACCGATATAGGGTTCGAGTAGTTTGTATTCCATAAAAAGTGTTTCTCCTATCAAACGAAGATGTATTTTTTCTTCGCACCTCACCGTGTGGGGGCAGCCTCGGTTTTCATGAACTGGCGCAACACGCTCCTAGCCCCGTCAGGCAGGGAAAGGGCATCAATCTCACTGCCGGTCATGCGCCATTCGTCGCCAACAATCTCCAACCCGATAACATTGCGTTTCGCATCCAAATCGATTACTAGCCCAGGGTGGGTGCGGGCTTGGAAAACAAACACCGCGTTGCGGTCAGGCAAAAACAGGCGATACGTTTTCTTGTTGCGGTATTGGCGGGTCAAATGAGCCTCGCGACACTCTGTACACAGTAGGTTTGCCGCAATCCCCTGCCGGCTCATAGTCCGCTCATAATGTTTCTCGCATTGGGGACACACCCACAACAGGGCACGGTTTGACTTCACAGCCACATCCCGCATAGATAGTGGCGAATCTGGGGCCACAAACCGGACAAGTTCAGGGAAAAACGTGTCGGCACTATTCACCCCCGGTTTCACCCGGAACGAAGCAAACCCAGGATGGCTTGCCCCTTTACGGACACAAGACACACACAAGCCGGTAGATGCCACCATCGACTGTACGGTGCGAACAAAATGGTTCCCGCACTTTTTGCACACCCACTCTTGCTCTTTAGCTGAACCGGACATAAGATTCACCGCCAGGCTAGGATCCGCAAGCTGGCGGGCTATCTCAGGATGCGTGGTGGCAAGATCTGTTTCCCCCCGCACAGGGTGGCGTCCAGAATAGGAACATTCCGGGCAATATTTGCGAGACTGTTTCGGGGGGTTTTCGAATCTCGCCCCGCATTGGGCGCATTTGGCGTCGTCCCGTTTTTTTGTCGCCCACAAAGCCTTGTTACAGTCCACACATAGCCTGTTGGAACGCAAATATTGTGCTTTCGGACGGTAAAACTGGCGTCCGCAATCTAAACAAAACCAAGTATCGCGAGGTCTAACCATACCTGCAACCGTGTGGGGTGCCCCACACGGTGAACCGTATGACGGAAAGTAAACAAAAATTTGGGCTACTCACCCGACTGTTGACCTCGCGGGAGGAACGCCAGCCACCAGTCCTACCCATCCCCCAAACCGGGGACACCACGAGCCTGTTAGGTGAGGCCGCGACCATTATCGCCACCCTCATTGATACTGCCCAGCGGGGGCTCCCCCATGCTGAATTCCCGGTTTATGAGGTGGGGTATAGGGATGGGCTGACCGAAGCATACTCGGTCATCACCGACCTAATCGCTCTGGTAGACGGCCACGAAAACTCCCCCCACACGGATACGGGTAAGGAAACAAAAATATAACCCCCACCCCGAAAAGGTGAGGGGACACACAGAAAAGGTGACCATTATGGACGCACGAATGATAAAAATGTTCCCCGCCGGCTCTATCGAATGGCTCGACCAGCGGCGCAACAAAATCGGAGGCTCAGAAATCGGAGCCATCATGGGGCTATCCCCCTGGAAATCCCACTATGCGCTATGGCATGAAAAAAAAGGTGCCGCCCCAAAAACCATGAACCCGGTACGGGCAGCAATCGGACACGGCCTCGAACAAACCGCCGCAAACCTGTTCGAGCAAGATTATCCCGAATATCGGACAATGCGAGGCGGCTGTTGGCAGTCAAAAACCCGCCCCTGGCAGATAGCCGAACCCGACCGATTCATCACCCCCACCGACAGTCGAAAAAAGATTGGCATTATCGAAATCAAAACAGTCGAACCGTCAATGATTTGGGTATGGGGCGACCCCGAAGACGGTAGCGACGCTATCCCGCCCACCTATTTCGCACAAATCCAATGGTATCTCTCCACCCTCGGACTCGACTTGTGCTACCTGGTGGCGATCATGGGGTATAACACGGTCAAATATTATGAGATACGCCGAGACGAACAGTTTATCGCTCAGGCCCTCAACGCCGGACGGGCCTTTATCGACTCCCTAACTAGCGGGGTTGAGCCCGATATTGATACGACCGACTCTACCTATGAAATGATCCGCCAATTGCACCCGGACATTCACGAGGGTGAAAACGTGGAAATAGACTCCGGCCTGGCGAAAGACTGGGTTGATGCGTTGGAAGCGTCGAAACAGGCCGACCGGCGGCTGGTCGGGGTGAAGAATCGTCTTGCCGATTTTATGGGCTGTGCCCAGGCTGCGACCTTCAACGGTGCGAAAGTCGCAAAGAGGCAGGCTCGCGGTGACGCTGCCCCGTTCGTCACGACCAACCCGAAGGGTGTGTCTGAAGCCCGTATCCTGCTAGAGGCGAGGGCCTAAAAAGTATGGTTGCGGACGGTGCGCTTAGACATGTGGTTGGGGTAGATTTGTCCCTGACCTCAACCGGTATAGCCGTTTACGACACTAAGCGCGGAATGTGGAAATTCCACAACCCGAAAACGGTCGGACACCGGCAAGACACATGGATGCAACAAACCCAGCGTATCTATACGCTCGCCAACCTTATCCTCGGCACCATATCTAACCATGCCCTGGTGGTAGTGGAAGGACCGTCCTACAACTCGGTATCCACCTCAGTTTGGGAACGGGCCGCACTCTACTATCAACTCACTATCTGGCTACAAGAACTAGAGATTCCGATAGCGGTCGCTGCACCAAAAACGTTAAAACTGTGGGCGACCGGCACCGGAATGGCGGGGAAAAAATCTGTCCAAAACGTTGCCGAACAATTCGTGGGACGAAAACTGGCTAACAACGATGTGGCTGACGCGACCATACTCGCCCTCATGGGGATGCACCGTTTAGGGCTGATTAACCCGCCCGGAACATGGCGGGGAAAAACTATCGACCGTATCGAATGGCCAGACGGAGAGTTGACGTTATGGCGGTGAAAAAAACGAGCAAACCTAAAGGGGCACCAGACGGCGAGTTTTGGTTTGATGTTCCCCCGGAAGCGCCCGCCCCAGCCAGGGCAGCCGCAATATGTTTAGCCATCCTCGAAATCACGAAAACAGTCAACCTAGACGATTTAGAAAAAAAACGGGGCGACCCCAGCGTTTCCGGCATGCTTGCTAGGGCACATATCGGCCCCGACGACAGAGGGCTGATAGCCGGACATGCTCCCATGCTGTCGCTTTTGCGTAACAGTAAACCGGCCACAAATTTAGTGATTTGTGACAAATGCGGCCAATACTATCTGACCTCGTCCAAGTCTGTTCCGAAAACCTGCCAAATGGGACCGGCGGGATGTGACGGCGGGCCATATTTGGTTACGGCCGCCAACCGTACACCCACGCCCCCACACGGAAACAACAAGAGCAGCGAAACATAGGCAAGGAGTCTGTAACGTGAGTGTCCTCATCAAAACTGGCCTCAACTGGGGCGAACACCCCAACAATCCGAAAACAGGGCTGGTCGTGGCCGAAAACGGCACGGTCGGATACAAATATTGCCACCCGCTCGGGGCATGGTTCCAGTACGTGTATGGTGCGGCGGTGAAAGAAACCAGCTGGCCTGAAATCCTCTACCAGCATAAAGACCCTATCCTGGTTGAATGTGTGGCGGAAACGTGGAAGAACTCTGTCGCCCCCGTAAAGCCCGCCTTATATGCGACTATCCCCGACCGGTATGTGAAAACTCCGCATCCGTTTGTGCCGGCCGCCCTCACCCGCGAAAACACCTATATTACGGTGTGTGCCCCTGACGGTAACCAGCGGCTCGGGCTTGACTTGTTGGAGGCCGCGACCGGGGGACTGTATGAAACCGTTAGGGCTGTTTCGACTTGGCGGGGCGACCCTACCCCCACCGGTAGGCGGCAGGCAGGAACACTAGACCCTGACGGTTGGCTCCTACCCGGACAGGCAGCGAAAACCCCAAAAATCTATCTCATCGGCCCCAACAATACCAGTATCCTAGGTCGTGTGGCTGAGTTGGTGGAACAGTCCGGGTATCAGCCTGTGCTGCCGCCTGTGTCTGGGCCGGACTGGGGAGAAAAACTCTACAGCCTCGCCAGGATTATCAAAACCGTGGACAAGATTCTGCTGATTCCGGGGTGGGAGAGGAACGAGTTGGCGAGGGTTGAAAGCACCACCGCGATACATTACGGGATAAGCGTGTGGCATCCGGACCCGGAAACCAAAACCCTAATCAACACCATCAGTATGGGGAGGGAATAAACCCATGTTGCAAACCGCACGCATCAAACTACCCACAGGATTCAACCCAGACCTACACACCCGTATGTTTACCAACATAGGGAGGCGATAGGTCATGTTGCAAACCGCACGTATCAAACTACCCTCAGGATTCAACCCAGACCTGCACACCCGTCCATTGGCGCAAAAAATTCGGGAAACCCAAGGCGAAGAATGGGCTATCACCAACATCGATTTAAACGCCGGATACGCCATTATTCAACGCGACCTCGACACCACCACTACCACCGCTACCGACGACACAAACAGTGGCGGGGTCATGCAAGTATATTTAGACCGCACCCTGAAAACGTCAGGAATACCCGCAGCCATAGGCCGACTCGAAGTCCTTCACGAAGGCTGGAGGGTCACCGACGTAAACCTCACCACCTACCGTGCCACCATGCGCCGCATGGAAGAAGAAACCTACCGGGCACGCGAAGCCCTCGCCGCCGCACTCGGCTGCAAAACGTGGGAAATAGACATACGTCCCGAAAACAAAGCAGGCTATTGGGTAAAACTACCCCCCACCTACATGCCGTCAAAACATGCACAAAAACTCGACGAGGCCGCCCAAATGATTGGCGGACCAGGCTGGTACGTAAACATCGACCCAGCCACCCTAGAAGGCCATGTTGTCGCCGGGAAACTCTGGACATTCAACCCCGCCTACCCGTTCCCGTGGGACAGCAAAGATGATAAAACTTGGGAACTACGTCTCGGCTACAGTCTAGGGCACAAGGATCGCCCCAACCAGCCGTTCAGTATCGACCTAGAATCCTCCGCCGGACTCATGGTGGTGGGTACACCAAACTCTGGCAAGTCTGTCGCGGTGAACGCTATGATATATGACGCTTTCACTAAAGGCTGGCAGATAGCGGTGTCGACTACGGCAGCAAAATCTGTCGACTACACGTGGTGCAAACCGTGGGTGATAGACGGCGGATTCGGCGTGACCACCCCCAGACATATCCTGGCCATGCTCAAAATCGTGTATGAGGAAGGACAAAAACGGGTAGAAGTCCTGCACCGGTATGATAAACAAAAAATCCTGGAACTCCCACCAGAAGTACGCCCCAAACCGCTACTGGTAGTAATGGACGAGGTACAACAAACCTTCACCTATACGGAAGAACCAAAATCGTTACCGAAAGATCACCCTCTGCGACAAGAAGCCATCGAATACAATACGAATATTGCGTCGATTAAGTCTGTGTTGCAAAAAATTGCTGCCGAAATGAGGTTCGCGGGTATCCGTGTACTGTTAGCAACCCAAATGGCGCAAGCCAACACAGGTATCTCGGTGCCGTTGAAAATGACGCTACCTAACCGGCTCCTGTTGGGTGCTAACCCTGGCCGGACGGCCCGCGGACACGCCTTTTCTAGCCCGGATTCTGTACCGGAAGTGCCCGATTGGGTGCGTGACGATAAGGGTGCGTCTCGGGGGTGTGGCACGGCAGAGTTGGAGGGCAGACCGTCATGCGTGTTCAAAGGCTACTATGAGGAGGCCGAGGTTTACCACAAGCATCTTTCCCGCCTGGGGCTGCGGGAGTCACCAGCCCCCGAACCCACCCCCGCCCAGTTGGCTAAATATGCGCCCGTACTGTCCGAAGACGCTGATGACGGCCCGCCCGAGTCTAGTATCGAACCTGGGACACCAGATTTTGGTGAACAAGAAGAGCCTACTTTGTTGGGGGCAGCCAAGGCAGCCCACCAACTGAAACAAGAAGAATCAGTAAAATGAAGTGAGGAGAAAAACCATGTTTACTGTGCTTGTGAAACGACCCGAGTTCTTTCACGGGAATCTTCAGCCTGGAGACACTATCGAAGGCGAAGATTTGCCCACCCTTATCGAGGGGCTGTTCCCTGGGTATTGTGAGAATCTGTCTGACGAGTCGCGGTACGCGGGGCGGGTTATTCATTTGACCAAGATTGCGTTCAATCTTCAGGCTGAGGAGTTTAAGAAGATTGAGGATGCGGGCAAAGACCCGTTTGGGGATCTGGGACGCGATGAGGTTTTCGCGGTCATGAACGACAAGAAGACTGGCCCGCTAGTACCACCGTTACGGGCCTGGACTGTCGAGACAATCCCGCTGTATTTGGTGGTGGATGTTTTGGGTGACCAGCTTCCGGCGGGGAACGTGAGGTTTTTGAATGCTGAGACGGAGACCCTGTTTTTGCGTTCGTTGGCGTTTGTGGATTTGATCGAGATTTACGAGAAAAAAGACTAGCCGCCATCCTTTACGGTTGGCCCCGCACACGAATAGGTAGGCGTGAAGCATCTATCTAGCCTGAAACTTGTTTTGCTGTCCGTGTTGGCGGTTTTTGTCGTGTCTGGGGGGGGGCTTGCTACCGTCGCCGCTTGGCAAGACACGCTTACGGTAGGGGATGCGACTGTGACATCGGGGGATGGTTGGGGCAAGCCGTTGAATCTGGTGAGGTTTACCCAAATAGCTACAGGCGGTAGCTACACGGTCGCTATAGACGAAAACGGCGGCACTTGGGCGTGGGGCAACAATCAGGCAGGACAACTCGGCGATGGCACAACCAATAATAGCTCAGTCCCAATCCAGGTTGCGGGTGGGCACAAGTTCACCCAAGTATCAGCAGGCGGTTCTCACACTGTCGCCATAGACACCAATGGTGACGCTTGGGCATGGGGCAACAACCGTAGCGGGCAACTCGGGGACGGCACTCTCAACGGCAGCTCTATCCCGATTAAGGTTGCGGGCGGGCACCAGTTCAAACAAATATCGACAGGCGACGACTGCACCATCGCCTTAGACACTGACGGCGATACTTGGGTATGGGGCGACAACAGCGACGGACAGCTCGGGGATGGCACAAACATCGGGAAAAATGCCCCCGTCAAAGTCGAATACGGACGCAAATTTGTCCAAATATCGGCAGTTAGAGCCTACATGGTCGCTTTAGATGAAAACGGTGACGCTTGGGCGTGGGGCTACAACAACTCAGGACAACTCGGCGATGGCACAACCAAGAATAGAAATACGCCCGTTCAGGTTTCGGGTGGGCACAAGTTTACCCAAATAGCGGCAGGCTACAACCACACCGTCGCTATAGACGCCAACGGCGGCACTTGGGCGTGGGGATGGAACCAGTACGGGCAACTCGGGGACAGAACCACCACCAACAGCCCCACTCCGGTAGAAGTCAAAGGTGGGCATAAATTTGCCCAAATAGGAGTAGGCTATAGCCACACCGTCGCTATAGACGCCAACGGCGGCACTTGGGCGTGGGGTCGCAACGATTTAGGTCAGTTGGGAGACGGCACCGCCACCGACAGAAACATCCCGGTAAAGGTTTCTGGTGGGCACAAGTTCGCCCCAATATCGGTAGGAGCCCAACATACGGTCGCCCTAGACACTAACGGCTATGCTTGGGCGTGGGGATGGAACGACCGAGGTCGTCTCGGTGACGGAACTACCACCGACAGACACACACCTATAAAGGTTCGAGCCCTAGTCGAACCATAACAATTGCCCGCACCCGTAGCCCCCACACGGTGCAAGCCATGAAACAACACACTAGCCGTCACTAACCACACGGAAAAAGTTTTATGGCAGACAACACCCTATTCCCCCTACCACAACCAGGCGATTACCCCTGGCTCACAGGCACACCCGCCCAAAAACTCACCACCTCAGCCATCCTCCCTATAGTCGCCAAAGCACGAGGATACGAAACCCTCACCCCCGAAAACTATCCAGACTGGCTCGAAAAATATAGGCAAGGCACCAAAAACTCCAAAACCGGCGTGTTCGTCCGCGATGCCATCGCCTCACAAGACGCCATGTTCATGCCCTGGTACTCCATCCCCTCCGTCACCGAAGCCAACACCACCGGAATCAGCCCCTGCATGGACTCCTGGCAGCTTAGGCCCGCTATCCCCCGTTACACCACCGGTACCGGCAAAGCCGCCAAATATTTAACAGCACCTGGCAAACCCACAGTCATGGACATCCACCCCGCCACACCACCAAAAACCCTACGCGACACCGACACAGTCATCATCGCCGAAGGGTTACTGAAAGCCGACGCCATCGTCTCAGCCCAACTCAACCACCACAGCATAATACTGCCCGTCACCGACCAAACCACCGTCACCCAAGCCCAACAAGCCCTACAAGACGCCATAAAAAACACGCCCGGCTGGATACCCGTCATTGCAATCGCCGGAGTCTACAACTGGCGCTCCAACCCCGAATGGAACAGCCTAAACCTCACCCAAAAACAAATCTATATAGCCTTCGACGGAGACACCGCCACCAACCTTGGTGTATGGCAAGCCGCCTCCAGCCTGTTCGAATACCTCGAAACCTCAAAACACGCCAAAACCGTCAAACTAATCCAAACCCCCCTCACCCAAAACGACCAACATCGTGGCGTAGACGACTGGATACACGACGGGGCACTATTCACCGACATCCTGAAAAACACCACCGACCTGCCCCAAGCCCCCACCCTAGAAGAAACCACCAGCGTAGACGGACTCAAACGCATCTCCCCCGACGGGCTACGCTTCGAACAAGGCATCGGGGCAGACGACCAACACGACGCCGGCTGGATCACAATCGCAGGCGTTGGTGGACGCATAGTCTCATTCACCAACCCGCGGTTCCCCACCGAAGACGAAATCCGCACCGGGAAACTCAACGCCGGGGTTCCCATCGGGGAACAGACCGCCTATAACCCCAACTCGACCGTATCAATCGAAGTCGGCTGGGCAGACGAATCCGGACACCCCACCACCGTAAAAATTGAGGGCCCGTCCGATATTCTCAACCACAAGCCGGAAGAATGGGGCCGGTGGGGAGCAAAAATACCTCCCATCCTCTACTCGTGTCCCGACTGGCCCCCCAAAAACGGTGCCGAATGGGTAGAAGCCATCCGGGCACACCGCAAACAAGAAGTCACCTATATTGATAGGTGGACCTCAATGGGTTGGATACCTCGCAAAGACGATCAGCCCGTGTTCACAATCGGGAACCAAATCATCGACTACACCGGGCCAATCAGTCTACCGAATTTTGTTCCGCTCAAAGAAGAAGACCTCGATGGGGCGAGCCTGTTCGGGATAGTAGACCCGCCCACAATAGACCAGCCGATAGAAAACAACCCCGACTATCAGGCCCAAATATTAGACGACTTCCGGCGCGTCTATGCTGGCATGTTCCAGTCCGGGGCCTGGACAGATTTGCGTCTCCCCGTACTCATGATCGCCCTAGCTTTGCGCCCAATCTGCCCCATACCCACCCGGCTCGCATCCTATTTCGTTGGTTCGAAAGGATCCGGGAAATCCTGGTCGGCGGCCGCCATCATGGGGTTTTGGCAACACACGGCAGGAACCTGGACCAACTCGCGGCTCCCCGGCGGTGCCTCAGACACGGCAGCCTCAATGGAACACGCGATAGCCCGTGTACCTATCTGGGTCGCTGACGACCTGGCACCATCCGTATCAAAAATGCGGGCAGAAACCACCGAATCTGGTATCGGCGAAATCATCCGCAACGTCCACGATCACAGGGGCCGGAGGCGCATGAACCCTGACGGGTCAGCCAGGGTCGTAAACACGCCCCGTGCCCTGCTGGTGGTGACGGGTGAAAACGACTTCACCACCACTTCTGTGTCCGACCGTGTCCTGATAGTCAGGTTCGGGAAAGAATCTTTGGTTGTGAAAGACGAAGAAGGGCTGGAGGTCGGGTCGCTGGCCCCCGTAGAAGCGTTAACGAAAGACGAGCCGGTGTTGGCGCGTATCAGCGGGTATTGTATCCAAAACTATTGTGATATTGCCCGACAGGTGGGCTGGGCCGAACTGTATAAACAGTGTCAAACGTTTTCTGAACGTGCTTTGAAGTTTTTCAAAACTAAGTTTTTTGCCCAAGTTCAGGGCAAAGACGGTTTAGGCACTAGGAAACTCGAAATGGTGCGGGAACTGTTCCTGGGCCTATACATGCTGGAACTGTTGCTGTATCGTGCCGGGGCCGATAAAGACAAGGTTTTGGGGCCGGTGTTGCGGGAGAACCTGTCTGGTCCGGAAGGGGACGGGAAAGCCTGGTACGGTGACGTGTTCAGTTACGTGTTGGGTGATGTGGAAGAATCTGCGGAACGTATGCCTGGCCTGTCGCTGTTGGAGGGGTTGCGGGGCGTGTTGGCGTCCGGGGCGGCACACCTGGCTGACCCTGACCATCCGGGCGAACCCCCGCTGGGTGGTACAGCTAAGGATGCTGGGGTCGGTTGGGTGCGTGACGCCGCCCGAGACACTTACATGCCGAAGGGTGAAACTATCGGCTGGATAGTGAACAATAACGGTGCCCAAGTGGCTGTGTTTAACATGCGGGGGTCTTTCAACCTGGTGCAACGCAAATTCCCGGACTTGTTGCCTCCCGGCACGAAACAGGCCACCACCTGGTCGGCGTTCTGGGCCGAACATTTAGCCTATGACGTGCGGCAACGTCGCCGTAACACGTCCGGCAACTTCCGCAACGACATCCAGTATGAGACGGGTGAGGGCGGGAGCGTGTCCGGGGTACCAATCCTGGTGGATGAACTGTTGTACGGCAAACAAGGCAGCGTCCAAGACTAGAGGTGGTTTGCATGCGGAAAGATAATCAGCACAAGAAGCGCGACAAGAAACGCGCCAGAACCATCGAGGCTTGCCCGCATCCGGAAAAAGCGGCGTTCCTTTCCCGACAGGACGCTTTACGTGCGGCGCGCGTCGCAAGCAAAGAAAACCCCTTCTTTTCCGGGGAAAGAACGCTCGCCCCCTACCTTTGCGAATGCGGCATGTGGCATCTCACCAGCCACCCCCGCCCCGACACGAAACATCGAAAAACACGCCGGAAAGGAACAGAAAACATGCCCCAAACCCGGTACCGTATCCTGAAAGACTCCAACCCAAACAGGTACAACTGTATCGATCTGTTCGCTGGGGCAGGAGGAACAGCCCTCGGGCTAGAAAACGCCGGATTCCATCATGTTCTTCTAGCAGAAATCGACAAAAACCCGGTCAACACGTTACGGAAAAAACCGGCCCGACTGGAACATCGCCCATGAAGACATCACCAGCCTAGACTTCACCCCATACCGGGACAAGATAGATCTCGTGGAGGGCGGTTTCCCCTGCCAGGCGTTCAGTCGTGCCGGGAAAAAGGAAGGTTTTGACGACCCGCGTGGTGCCATGTTTTTCCAGTTCGCCCGTGCAGTTAACGAAATCATGCCGAAAATGTTTGTTGGCGAAAACGTGAAAGGACTAATCTTTCACGAACAGGGCGAAACGTTCAAAACCGTAATCGACACGCTACAGGACATACACGACCATGAAGGCCGACATTACCGTGTCGGATACCGGGTCGTGAAAGCCCAACATCATGACGTGCCCCAAAAACGCGAAAGACTCATCATTATGGGCATCCGCAACGACATCGGCACCGAACTATTCTTCCCCAAACCCCGCAACTATATTCCCACGCTACGTGACGCCATCTACGGCCTGCCCGAATCTGTCGGGGCGCAATACTCTGAGAAAAAACGGGCGGTGCTTGACCTGGTGCCGGAAGGCGGCTGCTGGCGTGACCTGCCTGAACCGGTAAAAACCGAATACATGGGGACACTACTATATGTGCGGGCAGGAAACAGTGGTGTAGCCAGACGCCTCTCCTGGGACACACCCTCACTCACCCTACTATGCACCCCGTCACAAAAAATTACTGAACGTTGCCATCCCGAACAAACCCGGCCCCTAAACCTGCACGAATACGCCCGTATCCAAACCTTCCCCGACGATTGGGAATTCGTCGGCTCAATGGCCTCAATCTATAAACAGATAGGTAACGCGGTACCCCCGAACCTCGCCTACTATATCGGCAAAAGTGTCCAGGCCAGTCTAGGCGACCGTGGCCCACAAATCCTGGACTATGTTGAGTTCGCCAATCCGGAAGACTACACAAACTAGCCCCTCTCAGTCCCCGCCTGTTTTTTGCCCGCACACATACACCCCGTAAGAAAGAATCTAAACCCGAGGGAAAGGAAACGATCATGGGGTTCGATCCGCGGAAACAAGGCAGGCTGAAGAACGGCGAGTTCGGGCCTCGCCTATATGGGGCCTCGCCGCAAGACCTGGAAGACACCAACCCGAACATGCCCAGTCGGCAAGACTATGATGCGTGGATTGAGAAACGCCGCCAACTCTTGAAACAGCGCGGCTGGGTAAAATCTGTCTCCCTACCCGTACCGACCGTCCCGGCCACCACGAAAGGTATCAAAAACTGGTGGAAAGGCGGATTTGATGCTTACGGGGCCAACAATCAACAAACCGCTATCCCTGTACTACCCGACAATTGGTCCAAATCTTTCAGGGAAGGCCGCGTCTCTACCGGGCATTCGTTGGAAGGTAACCGGCGTGTGTCTCGCATGTGCTACCAGGCCGGGGACCGTAACATTCGTATGCCATCCAAAACCGCGATACGCCACTATATGAACAGTCAGGGCATCAACCAGCTACAGGTACCGTTGTCTATCGACACCCCCACCGGGCCTAGGGTCGGGTATGTTACCCTCACCCGTAACCCTAACGGTTCTTGGGTCGGGCATACGGAAGGGTTTGACGGTGAGGACAAACTCTATGTGGAGGAGGCTTCTGCCGCCATCATGGAAAACCGTAACATGGAGATTAACACGCCCTACCAGATGCGTAAACGTGCCCGGGCCAGGGCGGTGGCGCACGGGGTACAGCCGGTGTTGGCGCATTCGTCTTGGGCGCAAGAATACGCTTACGACAAGAAAACCCACACGTTCTACATGTCTACCTTGGATGGGAACTCTTACGCCTATAAGGCTAGCCCCGATTTTGATGTTCCTACCGAGGCCGACCAGTCGTTTGGACGCTGGTTCAACCAGAAGGTTAAAGGAAAAATGGAACAAATCGAGGGGGCACAATGCCCGGATTGTGGCAATTTTGTTCCCGACCTGGAAGAACACGTGTGCCGGTTTGCGCGTAGCGAAGACACTAAACACACCCACGCCACCGATTTGTATAGTTTGGCGGCATCCGGGGAATATCCCGTGTTCGACCGGGACAATGACACAACCGGCCTGGGTGTGGCACAGCCTAACAGCCCCATGCTGCGCGGCACCATGTTCGGTGGTGAAGAATACACGCCCCTCATTGAGGCCGCCAGGCGGAGCCGTGTCCCGTGGGCGTACCGTGACGGGGCAACCAACGGAGAAAACGGCCAAATCCACTATGACGGGGTAACCCCAGACCAGATTCCTGATAAACATTTAGACCAACAGTCGCGCCGGATCATTGCCAGCCTGAAACATCGGGACGGGGTAGAGATTGCTGGCACCATGTACGCGAAAGACGGAACAATCCGCGCTCGGGCTATCAGCATCAACCGGCCTAACCTGCCTGAGAGGGACGACATTGCGGGGCAGGTCAAACTGGCTGAACAATACGGTATCCCCACCCAGATGATTTCGCGCGGCCGGATTCGTCGAACCAGTAATGGGCCGAGGCTCACGTTTACGCTGCTCGATCGGAACATTGCATAAACAGGGTGAGGGTAGCGGATGGAAAGTGGCGTGTCTGGGATGAAACCGCCCAAACGAACCGGCAGGCATGCCACTAAACATCCCCAATATCGTTGCGGTCCGGCCCCGCAAACCACACCGGGAACTGTGGGGGCGCAGTCGTTGGGGCGAATCCGGTTTGCTCCCCCTGTGGTCCATATTGTGTTGTTGCCGCCTAACCTTCTGGCGGCTTTGTCGTGGGGTGCGCAAAACACTAGTGTCGTCTTGTTGACGACTTTGACCGTGTTGGTGGCCTGGTGTGTTGCCCGCCGGTTGGATGCACGAATAGTGTGGACGGTCACTGTCCTGTCTGCGTTGGTGGTGTTGGTGGAGCGTTTTCAGCCTGCTTACGGCACGATTTTTTCCACCGTCTCGACACTGTTGGCTGCTGGGCTGTACACCCGCTACGAGTATGCCACCAGTAGCCTGTTTAAGATTTTACAAAAACAGCAGATTGTTATTACCCGTACTGGTGTGGTAGGTGAGCGTGAGTCGTTACAGGCTTGGGTATATTGGGTCGAGCAGGCTATGTGGGGGCTACCGTATGCGCGGGCGGTAATCAACCTGGCTTCACCCACCCCGATAGTGATTATTAACGGTTCACGTAATGTTACTGTCCGTGCCGGGCACAGCCTAGAGCCGTGTCTAATGTTGATGGGGAGAAACCTGTCCTTGGACTGTGCCGGTCCGCAAGCTGGCCAGGTTCACGATTTTTTGGCGGGGGCGAGGTTTCGTCGCGCCAGATGGGGGCCTGACATGGTCAGGTTTTTGGCAAAAACCGTTGATGATGCCCCCACACGGTTGTAAACGTGCAGATAGTTTCACCACCTTTCACCTATATGGGGAACAAACGGCGTCTACTACCGCAACTCTTACCGTTAATACCGCCCGTCACGGGTAGGTTTATTGACCTGTTTGCCGGTACAGGGTGTGTGGCTGTGAATGCGCAGGCTGGTCGGAAGATAGTGAACGACGCTAACCCGTATCTTACCGGGCTGCTTCGGGCCATTAGAGACACCGACCCTGATAGTTTTGTTCAACAAGTTTATGGTCTTATCAGCGAATACGATTTAGATAATCTGAACGAGTCGAAGTTTTATACCCTACGCGACCGATACAATACGGGCCATGATCCGGTTGTTCTCTACACGCTGCTGCTGTTCGCGATAAACAGCCTGTTTAGGTTTAACAGTCGGGGGGAATATAACGCGCCGAAAGCCCCAGGACCCCGCCAATATGCCAATAAGCTGGATTGTCTGCCCGGGTATCGCCAGGGCTTGCAACAGGTTCGCATCACGAGCCTCGACTATCGCAACATTGACCTGAACGTTTTTACACCCCACGATTTTGTTTACCTAGACCCGCCCTACGAAAACACGGCCGCACCATACAACACCATGTGGAACATCGAAGACGCGAACCGGGTACGCGACCTGGCTGACCGGCTCAACCAACACAATATAGGGTTCGGATACTCCAACCTGTTAGCCAGCAAAAACCGGCAAAACACGAGCCTCAAAACATGGACAGAAACCCACAACTATAAGGTTTACAGGCTAGAAAAAAACTACAGTAACTGTTTCAAAACACGAAAAACCTACCCGACAGACCAAGAAGTCTATATAACCAACCGTCCCCCCACACGGTAACAACCAACAAAACACACAAAAACCAGGAGGTGACCCCGTGATAGACAAAACCAGTCTCTACTATGAAGACAGAGAAGGACGCCTATGGCATCGCACCAGCGGCAACCTATACGTCAACCTGTGGGACTCGCTACTCGCCACCTGGGACGACATGGACGCCGAATACGGCCCGGTCACCCCCACCAGCCTACAAAAATGGGCACCACCCGAACCCCACCCCGAAACCGTCATATACGACCGGGAAGGCGCAACCTGGATACGTCTCGAAAACGGGTGGGCACCCACCATCAACCCCCACCATCAAATACCGTGGGAAGACCTTTACGAACAGTCCCCGCTCATGAGCGAAACCCAATGGGCACGATTCACGGCAAGACTCCGCGCCGCCGTCCCCAACGCAGTCTAACCAAAGACTATCCCGCAAAAAAACCACCCCCCACACCGTGTAGCCCCCACACGGTGGGGGTATGGAAACAAAAAACAAAACCACAATCATCCGCGGCCACGCCGGCCCCGAAACCATGAACGGCTCATGGTTCGACACCGACCGGCTCATCCTCAACCCCGACACACTCCAAGCCGCCAAACGACAATTCCTATCCCCATCCACCGCCCTAGCCCTACAAGGCTGCGCCGCATCCTGGATAGCAGGACGAACCATACAAGAACCCTGGCGGTATGACGCCCCCAACATTACCGGCAACATCATCCACAACATTTTCGAACAACTCTACAACCTACCGCCAGAAAACCGCACCAACACCACGTTCCTCAACATCACCTCCTACACGCTCGAAAAACTACAGGCAACCCGGAAACTCACCAACCAACAATTCTCGGACCTGGCGAAACTCGTCGAACAAAACTATGACGGACTATGCGCCCTCACCGACCCCACCCAAACCAATGTTGCCGGCACCGAAGTCCTCGTCCAAGGCGACATCGCCGGAATACCGTTTAGGGGCTACGCCGACCGGATAGACCTAAACAACAAAAACATGCAACAGGTCGTGGACTACAAGACAGGGAAAGCCCCCACCGCATACAAAATCCGCAAATACGGAGACGCCCACGGCGACCAGATTATCGCCTACTCTATGGTTATCGCCCAAAACGACGGCACCACCCCACAACCCGCCACACTTTTATATACGGCAGACCGGCAGGCCCGCACCGTCACCCCCAACCGGAAACACAAACAGACTGTCCGCGACCTGTTCACAAAATCGTGGAACAAACTCGCGACCGCCACCGAACGAAACGAATTCCTGCTCGAACCCACCCCCTTGTGCGGCTGGTGTCCTTTAGTGTCTGTGTGTCCCGCCGGGTCTGGTGTCCCGAAAAAAGACGGGCTGCCAAAACCTGACGACCCCAGGCTCCCCGGAACAAAACCCGCCACCCTACCCGTAAACGGCCCCCCACACGGTAAGGGCATGGAAACAAAAAACAGTAAACCCGAGGCAGCGGGCACCAAAACTGCCGACATTCCCGCCACCCCCAACCGGGTGCCGCAACACTCCCACAAACTATACGGAGGCTCCCAAGCCTGGAACCTGATGGCAGGACAATACCTCAACGGCGCATCCTACGCAGTCCAAGGCACAATGGGAACCATCACCCTATCCGTACAGTTGCTGCAGGACGCAAAAATGCGCACCACGAAAAACCGTATCGAAACCCTATCGCGTGCCCTAGAAAACATGGTTGCTACCGCCCAAGCCAGAATCTCAATCGTAGACTCCCCAGCGGACGGTATCGCCACCCGGCTACGCGGCTCGATGCGCACCTTCGTTGAACAAACCCCACCCCCAATCGGGGACGGGCATAATGCGGAAGAAATGCGTGCCTGGGGAGAAAAATGTGTCGCCTACATGTGTTGGCAAGCCGAACTCGCCGCCCGCATCATCATGGAGCCCCAGCCGCGACTCAACCTCGACTGCCTATTCTAAAAAACGGAAGGAAAAAATGATGGATCCAGAAATTTTGCGTCTCGCCATTGAGCAAACCCCCGCCCGGAAAACCGGAGAGCGCCAGGAAGATTATGAAGCCCGTATCGGGTTCAAAGCCGTACAGTTGATGCGGCTCGCGTCCCCCGCGTCCATCCCCGGCCGGGTAGTGGAAGCCTATCAGCGTGCGGTAGATAGCGAGAAACCGTTCCCGGCCACTGTTACCCAGGTGGTGCAAGAACCCAACACTAAACGGTTCCTGGTGGACCTGTTTACCGGAACGGATCGTGTACCGGACTTGCCTGACGGTGCGCCAGCATTGGCTCCGGGCTGTGAACGTATCCGTACCGAACCGGCCTACCATCCAGAGGGCCGCCTGATGGGCAAATATGTCCGTTCCCTTATTGGACATAAGGTTTTGGCTTTTAAAGAGGTTGAGAGTTTCGATAGGGGTAATGGTGTGTCTAAGGTGCGTGTGTTGCGTTGGTTGGACGATTTGGGGCCGGATTCTCGCGCCCAGTTCACGACCGGCCCGGACGGTGTAGAGACGGTGACGGTTGCCGCCAACCAGTAGCCGCCGAACAATTGGATAGTCCTGGTGGCGGGTAAATCTAACAAGGGTTTGCCCGCCACCACAGTTTTTGTGTCCCGCACACAACAATCAGGTTGAGGGTCGGGAAACACAACCCCACCTCAAACATTCAGGCCCCTGTTGGGAGATGAAAGAAGCGGAGAGGCGTAGATAAAGCCTTCAAGAAAAAAGAATCGGACTGTGGATTCTTGAAGGTGCGTCTCTCTGCTTGCTACGGCCTGACTGTTCGGGGAAAAACCTGGGGGTGTGTTTTCCCGCCCCCAAACCAAAAAATGTTGCCCGCACACAAACACATTAATGAGACGGGTTCATGATTGGAGAAAAAGTTTATGGTGAAGCCACCTACACAAACCTACCGGCCGCTACCGCCGGTTGTTCAGCGACTCCAAAACATTTGGGACACTACCAGTCACGCCCTGAACTTCACCCCCCACACCAATATTCAACACCTGCCTCACGTTCTACGTGCTGCCGGGGACATTAACCAAACCCCCGCCACCCTCACCGTCGGGCTAAACGCTGAACTGTGCGACCCGATTCGGGTCATGCCCCAAATGTTCCACCCCCCAATACTCACACTCGACAACGCTATCCTCACCCCCACAGTCGAACCAGCGCCGCGGGTCAGGGCAAGAGAAGTCCTAAACCTCCTATTCGATATGTGGAAAGGAGACCGGGTAGCGCGCCCCCTACAGTTCCCGCTGTGGGCAGCCCAAACTATCCACGACCCGGATTTGTATGAGCAAGCCTGTCTGATCGCCCAAAAAGATGCCGTCGGGTGTCAGACTATCCTCGATTTTTCTACCCCCCACTATGTGGGCCGTGACCTGGTTTTCGCCCCGCAACCTTTAGTGGAAGCCCCCGTCGAAGCCGCCGCCGCCTGGTGGGCGGTACAGCAACCAAACCCGGGCCTAGTATTGCGCTCCTACGAGACAGCAAACATGGCACACTACAGGCCAAACATGGCCGAAGAGTGGCTAAACATTTTTGACCGAAACAAGGCACAAAACAACTAGCAAGAATCGAGGAACCCCATTATGGAAACCCAAACCCCGCCCCTGACCCAGCCGCACATGCCGGTGTCGTCTACCCCACCGGTGGCACGTCCCGCCCAGGCTACCCCACCGGCACAGGCACGCACCACCCCTCCGGTGGTACGCCCGACCCAAAACCCGCCGGCACAGGCACCAGCCGCCCCAGCGGGACAGCCGTCTACCAAACCGGCAGCATCGGGTAAACCGGCGAAAAAACCCCGCCCGGCCCGTAACAGTAAACCCAGCAAAACCCTAATCCGTAGCATTGCCCAAACCGCCACAAAACTGCACCGGCTCGACGATGCGACTAGGCAACTGTTGGCAAAAATTTTGGACACCACCCCAGACCCGACCGAACTCACCATTGCGGTCTACGACACCGGCAAGACCGCTATCAAACAGCTTGACACTATCGCCGACTATATGGGCATGAACGAGATGGATTTGGCCCTCACCCTACTCGGGGCTGGGCGTGCCGGGATGCGCCCCGTCTGGGACATTACCCGCGCCCTGACCGGCAGCCAAGACAGTATTCCAGGCCAGGATATTGAGGCCGCGAAACAGCTCGCCCACCGACTCAAGACCTTGCCCGAAAACACGGGTAGCCGGCTCGACCAGATTCGCGAACTACTCAAATAAGGGGGGGCGTTGGGTTACCCAATGTGTGTAGACAACCCGGTAAAAGGGAAAACTGTCCCCTACCGGGTGGTTGCCACCCGTCGGGGTGCGGTAATGGCGGCTGATGTCGAAAGACCGCACCCTAACCCTATGGGGTCACCCATAACCGTTTTCGATTTGAAACTATCGAGGAGAAGGAGGCGGCGCTGATGCCTAGGTGCCGTTCTTGGACCCCCGTCCCCGGGTGGGAGGGGGAGGTTGAGTGGCCTCCGAAACCGTCCTCGAAAGGGTGGCGGATTTGTTTAAACCCGATAGGGGAGGGAGAGACTCGCTGCCCGGATTGTGCTTCCCTGCTGGCTACCCATAAGGATTTGAGGGTGCGTCAGGCTCTTATTGGTGAGCCGAATTTGTCTGCTGGCACTTTACAGATTTTGTTGGCGGATCCTGATCCGAACATTTCTCGTACGGCGGCTAACCGGTTGGGTAACACCACCGGATGGTGACGAAGCATTCGGAGAGGGAAGAACTAGTCGGCTAGGGCAAACCGGCAACACTTGGGAAAACGGCACGATAGGAAAAACGCGCAATGGTGAACAATGCTTGGGAATCTTTAGAAGCACGAGACGAGAACCCTCGCCCCGGCATACTCAAACTCGCACAAAAACAAAAGGACCGCAAACGGATACTGAACTATGTGCGGGCCGCCACCTACAGTTGGCCAATCCTGATTGTCGTCACCATTTTTTCCCTCGCCTACGTAATCTCCGGCGCGGCCGTCCCTCAAACCGGCACCGGCAACGCTAACGGCGCTATTACCGGTAGCGAAGATGCGCTAGACCGGTCGCTGGCCCTCGAAACCGTCCAAGAGTGGTTGTCGACTAGCCCGTCCCCCCTGCCGAGAGCCAAAATTTTGGCCTGGAACAATGCTATAGACATTCCCCAAATTAGTGAACCGAAAGAAACTGACAGCAACGGGGATGTTGTGCCTTGGCCGGTATATCGTATGCATTCTGTATCTATAGCACAGTTCCCGCCCCCTGACGGTGACAGCACCGTGGTACGGTTTTTTACTGCTACGGTCGCTATTGCCCGTGCCGCGTCCGGCCCGCTAGTGGTGGGTGAACCGTCTTTGGTGCCCGCCCCGACCCCACCGGCAGGAGTCACCCTGGAACAGTTGTGGCCTGGCGCTTTGCCCGCTAACCTTTCGGATAATGCCCAAGTTGCGGTGACTAACTGGGCTGAGGCGTTCACGAGCGGGGATGGTGCGAAGCTGCGTCAGATTGTGGGTGACCCGGATGAGACCCATAATTATGTTCCTTTGCCTGGGTTTGATTTGGTTGAGGCGAAGATTGTGGCTGCTACGTATCCTCCGGGCACGGATTTGAAGGCTAACCCGAAACTGGAAGAAGCCCCTGAGACGGTTATTGCTCGGGTGTCTTTGTCTGGTACTTGGCCTGATGATGAAGGTGGCCGGGTGGATGGTGAGACTGGTGAGGGGCTGCCGTCTATCAGCTACGATGTGCTGATTGTGGAGGCTTCGTCTGCGGCTCCGCGCGTGGTTGCTTGGTCTGGTGCTGGTGGCGGTCTGGGGTTGGAGCCGTTCCAGAATTGGGTTACGGCTGAGGTTGCTAAGGCTAATGAGGATGCTGGTTTGGTGTCTCCGCAGGATAAGGCGGGGGCGGGACCTGATACTGATGCTGATACTGACACCGATACTGATACTGAGGCTGATACCGATACCGATACTGATACGGGTGAGGAAGTTGAAGGCGAAGAACCAGACGCTGACACGGACACAGGGAGGAAAGACAAAAAACCTCGCAAAAACAACAAAACCCAAAAACCGGCCCCCAACCGGACAAAAACCCAAAACAACACCGACACGAACACAGACAGCAAAGAAGCCTAAAAATGCGGAAAAAGAACGAAACCGGCAAACACCTACCCCCTAACCTCACCGAAGAACAAGCCTCAATCCGGCTCCTACCCCGCGAACAAGCCCCCGTAGTCCCCACCACCGTAGTCCGACGCACCTCCGACGGTAGGCTCATCGGAGAAAACGGCACCGTCTGGGCAGCCTACAAAATCCCCCTCTCACCCGTAGTCGAAGCCAAAGACACCCAACGGCGTATCGCCGCCGGACAACCCCTAACCGACGCATTCCAAGAACTCGCCGACATGACCCCGGTCGGCATGATTAAGCAGCGCCGCGCCAACCGAACAAACTACCGCCAATTCCATGTTTTGGAAGTCAACCTGCCAGCATTTTTTCAAGCCCCCAAAGGCCACCCATTGAAAGACATGCTGGACTCCTCTTTCGCAGAACACACCACTATTGCTCGCGTAGCGGTCTTATTCGTGAGGTTGAACTCGTCTTTCGTACAGGAAGGTTTGCGCAAAACTATCGAAAACGTGGTGGACTCGATTGTCGCCCCAGAGATTTCTACCGCCGACTATGATCAAGATTTTCAGGCTATGACGGATGCGATGCGTCGCGCCGGTTTGGCACGCCTGTCACGTGAAGAACTCCGTCTGGCGGAAGCCTGGTGGAATAGGGGCATTAACCCCGCAACCCCCATGATCCCGATGGTAGACACACTGCACGTGTTTCGTAACACCACGTCCACCAAGATGGCTATTGACTATATTGAGCGGGATATTCCTTGGACTGACTGGCCGCGAATCCCCGAACACTCAGTGCTACGTTTCATGTGCGGAATGGATTTGGATGTGGGCTATACTCCGGCGGATTCTGACGCAACCCAATGGGTGACCGATTTGGTAAACCAGGGTGCGGTATGTGTATCGATTCGTGGCGCGGTAGAACCTGGGGTTATCGCCTCAAAAGAACTCGACCGGCAAGAGAAAAACTATCGCGAAGACGTACGCGAACGTATGGCCCAAGGCCGTATGACGAAGCAGGAGCAGGAAGACAAGCTGGGGCTGATTGACCACTATAAAATGATTTATTCTGGTGCGTCTGCTCCCCCGAATTTGACTAATGTGTCTGTGGTGGCGGCTTTTCCTGCAGCGGCTGGTAGTGCGGCGGACGTTTCTTCCCGGCTAAACTCCATGACCCTGGTGGACATGGTTGACGCACAGATGGGGGGTATGGCCCACACCTGGCCCTGCTCCAGCATCAACCTCGCCCCCTACCGGCTAGAAATGCCACCCACCACCCTCGCCCACTCCGGCATCTGCTCCCTATCAATGGCCGGCGACGAACCCGACGACGCAGCCCTCCTCGGATTCACCGAACACGACCGGCAACCCGCCTGGTGGTGCCCCACCGACGCGATGGACGCAGACACCGCCCCCGTCACCCTAATCGCCGGCGAATCCGGGTCAGGCAAAACAATGGCCATGCTCTGGCTCGTATCCCAATTCGCACTACTAGGCCACCCGGTAGTGTTCGTAGACCCGAAAGAAGACTCCGACCACTCCCCAATCATCAAATATTTAGGCGGCAACGTATTCTCAATGGACGACCTTATCGGCGTGGACGGGGTAATGGATCCGTTACGGTTCTCCACTGACAAAGAATCCGGGAAACTCGCCGCCACGGCCCTACTCACTTCAATAAACCCGTGGGGTACCGACCTGTACAAGTTCGAAACCCCTCTCATGACCTCGCTTGCCTATGGGGTGGAACATGGTGCGGACTGTATCGGACAGGCCCTCCTAATCGCCTACAACAATGGGGAAGCCCCCCGCGAACTCGTCGAACCAGTCCTGAAAGGCGCAATGTCCCAACCGCTTATGGCGGCGATGGTCGGAACCCAACAAGGCGGGGCCTCGCTAGGAATCATGGACGGGCTAAACCTTATCAAGGTCGGGAAAATGAGCCTGCCGCTACCGAACCCGGGCGACCCCAACCCGCCGTTGGTGCAACGTATCGCCGCATCGTTGGTGAAAACCCTGGTTTCTGGTGCGGCCACAGCAGTACGCCATCGTGACGGGATAGTCGCGTTGGACGAGGCCTGGATTTTCTTAGGCGCATCCCAGCAGGAGTTAAACAACTTGGGTCGTTTGGCTCGTTCGCAACGTACCGCAATATTTTTGGCCACCCAGAGGGTGTCTGACGCGGAGCGGGCCGATTTGACCGAGTTTATTTCCACCGGCCTGGTGATGCATATGAAGACCCCGAATGAGGCTGAGGCGGCCTGTCGTCTGACTAAGCTGGAGCCGACCCCGGAACGTATGGCTCGTATTACTGCCCCGGCTACTAAGGGTGGTATTGGGAATGTGGCTGCCCCGAACTGGAATTCTATGGCTCACTTGGTGGAGCCTGGCACGAGGCGGGTGTTACGTGGTTCGGTGGGGTTTTTTGTGGACATGTTTGACCGGTCGGTGCCGGTTGAAGTGACGCTGCCGAAGTGGTTTTTGGATTATGCGTCTACTAATAAGGCGGATATTGATAAACGCAAGGCCCAACTAGGCTACTAAAAAATGTTACCAAAACCCTAAACGGCGACACGCACCTAAAATGGCCTAAACCCTATACGCGGCAACGGAAACCAGCACACCGAATGTTGCCAAAACCCCCACAGTGAAAAGCGGCGGTCAGTCTAGTTTGACCCCGTGCCGGTTACGCAACTCCCACACCAACTCACGCTGCTCACCCGTAAAACGATCATCCAACCGATACCCCACATCAGAAAACACACCCATAACCGCCACCAGCCCCGCAATCAACACCTCAGCAGCCTCACCACCAGACAAACCACCCGAAATAACCCGACGCACATCCCCCGCCAAACCACTATCATCACCCTCACCAACACCAACAAGCCAACGCTGCGCCAACAAACCAAAATTCGTCAACTCCACCCCAGACGGCACCACACCCTCATCCTGTTCAGCCAACAACACATCACACATATCCCGCGCCAACATATACTGCCCCGCCCCAAACACGTCATCAAAAAACGACGCCACCTCAGTCTCCCCAGACTCCAAATAAACCATCGGACGATCCAACGCATACTGCGCCCAACCCAAATCACGCCCCGAAGCCACCAACAAAGACTCCAAATCAACCCGATCCAAATCCGGATCCGACCCACCAGACAACCAAGACTGCACCCGTTCCAACCCACGCGGCGTATCCACATCAACCCCAGCCAAAAACGGAACATCCAACCAGCCACCAGAATCCCTATCATACAAAGGAATCAAATGCGCCAAATCCTCATCGCTCGCCTCACGCAAAAGACGCATCTCCGACAAGTCATACTCCAATAGAGGCATATCCTTCGCGTCCGGATCGAAAGGCACCTGCAACGGCACCCCAGCATACGAATGCAACCCCACCCAAAACCGTTCACCAATCTTCACCGGGAAAGCCCCAGCAATCTCCACAAAAACCCGCGCCTGCCAAGCACACAAATCCTCAACCGTACCATCCTCAAACCGGAAAGGATACGCCAACCGTTTCGGCAACCAAAACAGCGGATTCTTCAACCATTGAGGATCCACCCCCGGCCACCTGTGCTGCACATCAGCCCCATCAACAATCGGAGACGGCAACGGGACAGACCCCACCGGGGTAGGAATCCAACGCGATACACCACCCTCACCGTTCAACCCTAAAGTGTCCCCGAACACATCCAGCGGGCTACGCCCCAACAACAACGGTGTTCCGGCTTCCAACAAAAACGGTGAATAACGAATAGGCATATCGGGTAACTCTCTTTCCGCTCTCTCAAGCTGGGACACGTCAAAGGCGACGCCCCAACCCTACATGAATGTGTTTGTGTGCGGTAGCCCTTTCACCACCCCAAAAATACGCCGCCCCTCTTCCCCCCGCACACAAATAGCCGTCGCAAGAAAAACCAAAAAACCGGGAGAAGGGGACCGCAATGGGATACGTAGCCGCCAAAAAAAACGCGAAAACACAAAAACGTAAAAGCAAAGGCCAACCCGACGGCGGACAGTTCGCGCCCGAAGAACACGAAACCGCACCCAACGACCTCGACGAAACCGCCCCAACCCCCACACGGGAAAACACAAAACCAGACCCCCAGCAGGAAAAAGAAACAATCATGAAACCCGAACAATTCATCGACTACTCGCAGCAGCCCCTCGACTATAAAGACCCCGAACTGTGGAAAACCCCCGACCAAGGCGGAATCCACTACCCTGAAAAAGGCGAACAGATCAGTGACGAACTCATCGCCGCATTCTCACCCACCTACTCCAGTTGGGCAGAACTCCTCGACGATGCTAAAGATACCGCCCGGCGGCGCATGTCAGACTTCGCCCGAATCAGGAAAGACCCCAGCCTCGCCGATGAAGTCGCCCAATGGGTTGCCGAAGACTATATGGTGCCCGTCCGGCACGCCATCGACCAAACCAGCCCCCAAAACCGGCCGCCCGCACGCGAAGAAGGCGAAACCGACGAAGCCTACAACTATCGGGCAGAAGGGCTACGTCGCGCAAAAATCCGGCAAGCCGTAGCGAAAGTCCAAGGCAACTATATGAACATGAAAGTCCGGGGGGTACTCAAAAAATATTCCCTCATCGACGAGGCTGGGCTAGACCCCAACGAATATATGCGCAAAATTGATGGACGCGACACGGCAGGAATCAAAGAACTCGAAAAACGTATCGAAGAAACCGAAACCCTCCAAAACCGTATCCTCACACCCGCCGAACGAGCCACGATTTGGGAACAGATACGGCAAGAACAGCGCGAATCCGACAGTAGCAACCGTCAAGCCCACCAACAAATCGCCTACGGAATAATTAGTGGACGAATCCACAGCCGCCCCTACTCCCTCGACCAACAGTACGAGGGCGACGACAAGACAGGGGACTCCCTAGGAGACCGGCTCACCACCAGCGATATACGAACCAGCCACGGTCCACAATGGGACACCCCAAACACTACGGCGAAAAAATCTAGGCAAGCAAAACAGGCCGAAACAGACGCCATGCTACAACGCGAACAGGAACTTGAAGAACTACGCCGTGTCGGAGAGAACCCCGTCGGAAACAAAATCCGGGACTATTCGCTAGTGATGCAACAACATTTAGGGGCAGAAATCAGTCGCCGCCGCGAAAACGGGGAAGGCTGGGAAACCATCAAACAAGACTACACAATCCCCGCAGTCGCCCCCGGACAGTTACCGAAACATATTGCCGCGAAAGCCCTCAAAACTATCACCACAATCGAAGATTTACAACAAGCCGTGCAGGACTTGTCCGAATGGAAAGGCACAGACCGTGCCCAAGCCCTCCTCTGGCTACACACCCTCAAACCGCAAAAAGCCACCAGACGGCAATACACCAACATTGCCTCATTCTGGGCGCACATGCAAGGCGACGATCGTATTTTTGATGACGGAGACGACAGGCACAACTACGAAAACGCGCTACGCCTATACAAAGCCGGGGTCCTTGTCGCGTCAGGAAAAGTCCGTAAAGACTGGGACAAACAACTCGTAGCCTAACCTTTACCGCACACAAACACGACACGTGCCTGAAACTACCCCCACCCCCCACGAGATACCACAGTCCGGGCATGCGGAAAACATTACACCACCCGCATCCCCACGGCCCACACCTGTAGGCGGTGACGAATACGGGGCGGCAGATATTGCGAAAGACACCATAAACGACGGCAAAAACGTTGCTAAAGCAGCCGTAGACGGAGCCATGAAAGGCGGACTACACGGGGCGGCCATACAAGGAGGAATACAACTCGGGAAAACCACCCTCGAAAACTTCAAAACCACACAAGGCCGCAAACGGATAGCCATCGTCGCCACCGTCATAATACTCGCCCCACTCCTCGCCCTAACCAGCATTATCTTCGCAGCGTCACTACTCATCTACTCCCTCGCAGACGCACCAAAAGGACAAGAATCCATATCCAGAGCCGCGTTCGTCAACAACACCGCACTATCCGAGACACAATTCAAAACCGTAATCAGGGTAGAAAACGAACAGCATGTGCCGTGGCAAATATTGGCAGCCATACTATCCCGCAACGAAACCGGCTCCCCCGTAGACGCCACACCCACATTCGGTGGGAAAACCGCCGGACCAATAACCGGGTGCGCCCCAGGAGACTCAAAAAAAGAAAAAGGACTCACCGACGCGGCACTCTACCTATACAGGTGCGGGCATGAAGGCTTCCCGGACGTGAAAACCATACACGGTATCGGCAACCGTGCCGGTGTCGGCGGTGGAGATCATGAGAACGGGCGCGCCCTCGATTTTATGGTCAACGATGGACGTAAATGGGACACGCCACAAGCCAAACAGTTAGGAAAGTCTATAGTCCAATGGGCGCTCGGGAACGCCAAAACATTCAACATTAAATATGTTATCTACTATAACCAAATCTGGTTGGTGAGCCCGGATGGGACTATCAGACAGAAGGACTACAAACTCCCTTCCCGGGCGGCTGACAATGACACTACCCGACATATGGATCATGTGCATATTTCTGTGAGAGGCCCGGTGGACAAGAAAGCCCAATTGTCTGGTCCTGACACTAGCGCTGACCCGTTCAAGAAGACACCCAAGGCGAAAACTGCCGCGTTCGATAATAGTGTCGTGTTTGCTCCCGCAGTGTTCAACACTAATGTTGTGTTTACTCCTGTCGCGGGTGGTGTCCGTAAAACCGACCGAATCAGGCCAGACGGCGGCAAAAAAGATGACGGGTTGAGTGTCGGGGAAGGCCGCGGCCCCTACGGATTCAACAACCAGGTCAAACAATTAGTACCCGACAAGGTAGCAAACGATTTTCTGGCCGCAACCCGCGCCGTCGCCTACATTCTCAAAAACGGTGGCGGATACAACCACGACCACAACATTTTTGCCCTCACCTGCGAAACCATCACCAACAATCAAGGCACATACATGACAATGGACACACCAGAAAACAATGCGTGTGTAAAAAAACGCAGCGACGCGCTCATCAAAAATTTGCAAGCCCTACCTCTAGTAGGGATAGACAAAAATAAAGCCGAAAAAATTTATGAAAACGCCTTCGCCTGGATGCTCGGAAGAGACTACACGCCGCAATGCTCCGAATATCCCCCCGCTATCCCCACAGATCCGGACGAAAAACAGAAAGCCGAACAGGACGCTGTTGACAAGGCGACCGGCACAAAAACCCCAAAAAACCAAGACGCACCCGAAAGCAGACTCTCAGTCGGTTGGGTAGTGAAAGCCAAAGGCGGGAAAGGCGAAACATTCAAAATGAACCAAACCCAAGTCGACAACGCCACCGCTATCATCCGTGCCGCACAAAAAAACGGGGCAACCAGAGACGAACAAATCATGGCAATCATGACCGCAATCGTCGAAACACATCTTACTAATCTTCCCGGCGGGGATCGTGACTCGCTGGGCCTGTTCCAGCAGCGTCCTTCATCCGGGTGGGGCACCAAAGAACAAATCATGAACATTGAATATGCGACAAAAGCATTCCTAGGCATGGTCGGTCCCAAGGTCGGGCAGGGCTATCGGATAAACAAGCGGGCACAGAAAGCCACCACGCTGGGTGCTAAATGTCAGGCCGTACAAGGGTCTGCCTACCCATACAAGTATGCTTGGTGGGAAGAAGCCGCCACCATGATAGTGGACGCTGTGGGGGGCGGTGTGACGGACGGTTGCGGGGTAGATAGTTTGGGGGCTACCGGGGCTATGCCTGGCACGATAGTGTCGAAAACCGGTTGGACTTACCCGTTGAAACAGTTCAGGCGTATCACGTCAGGGTATGGGCCGCGCAACATTAGCTACGGTAGCCGGTGGCATCGTGGCGTAGATATTGGGGCGGCTAAGGGTGAGACTATTTTGGCGGCTAAAGCTGGCGAAGTCGCGGCTATCGGCATGGTTGAGGGCGCCGGGAACACTATAACTATTAACCATAAGGACGGGCATTGGTCCGTGTATAAACATTTGAGCAGGTACGTTGACGGTATCAAAGTGGGCGATAAGGTGGTGGCCGGGCAGCCTATCGGCTATGTGGGCGGTACTTGCGGCAGGAGATGCTCCCCTTATGCCCCGCACCTACATTTCGAGATAGGCACCAGGGGGCCGGCGAACTCGACTACTATTATTACGTATGCGTCACCGCCGCTAATCAACCCCATCGACTGGATGGCGGCTAACGGCGTGGATTTGAAGACCGGTAAGGTTACCGGCACAAAAACAGAGGAAACCCCCAAACAGGGCGAACCCACCCCACACGGTAAAGGCAGGAAACCGTAAGGTTCCTTGACCGGATAGGAGCGGACTGTGAATAAAAAGATTTGGGTTGCTGTGACTGTGCTTGTCGTGGTGACAGTGATTGTGGCTATTATGGGGGTTGTGTCCGGGTGGGGCAGGTTCGCTACCCCAGACACTCCAGGGCCTGTAGCTGCACCGTCTATAGATGACACGGCCCCCACTGTGCCTCAACCCGGGAAGGATGACGAGAAGGTCAACCCGGAGGATGAGCGTGCCCCATACCCTGGCGAAACTGTAGGGGATAAAAAGCCCGGTGAGTCTATCGAAACCGTGGAGAGCGGACACTTCGAATTGCCGGATGGTGTGAGCGAGCAAGACTGGGCTCAGGCGGTGGAGTCTGCAGAAAAGACCGCCAGCGACTTTATTTCCGTAGCCCTGTCTATGAACAAAAATTATGCGAATCCTTATTCTGGTTATCGGGCGGCTTACCGGAAAGGACTGTGCAGCAAGAAAATTGTTAACGACCATGATCCGGGAACGTTGAGCGCATCCGACAAGCGGGACTGGACAGGCATGACTGGTGCAGGTATCACGGCTGAGGCTAGGGCCGATTTGGATTCAACTGTTTTGGGGGACTCGGGTAAGGCTGACCCGGATAGGATTGTCCTATATATGTTGGTGAACACTAGCCTTTACGATAGTGGTGAACTGCATTCTACAGACATGTATGGGTATACAGTTACGGTGGTTCGTGACGGGGATAAGTATGTGGTGGATGAGTTTGTTGAGGGTGCGGAACCGTTAGGGCTATAGCCTGTTGCGCTGTGGTGGAGGGTGCGCACTTTTTGATGCTACCGGCAAGAACATTTTGCGCCCCACACGGTCACAACCATGACCACTCCCACCTGTATCCTGACCGGTACCGTAACCAGGCCGAGGCTCGTGTTCGACACCAACCCGCTCCTGCCTTACACGACACGAAACAGCAACAGTGAATGGGCGACTAATGTTTTGGTGGGTGACCCGCGTCGGCTACTGGCTAAATACCGGATATTACGTGACAGGCGGCTAGACGGGCACACTATCAGTAGTCTGCAAAAACCGTTGTTGGCCAAAAACCGGCGGACGGGGGGTTTGGTGGTGTTTCCTAGGTTCGCGGGGCGTGAAAACACGGCCAGAATATTAGGGCCGACCGCGAAATGGGACACCGACGGCTGGTTCACTATCACCCCTAGCCTAGCCAAAACCCTCACCGGGACAGACCTAACATTCACCGACGGGGCCAAACAATACTTGACACAGTTCGCACCCGAAATCCCCGACTGGTTCGGTCTAAACCTTTACGACTATCAACAGGAGGCGGCTAGTCTTGCCGCGTCCGGACACCGGCTTATTGCTGAACCGATGGGTTTAGGCAAGACCCGTATCGCTTTGGCGGCGGCGGCCTGCCACAACCCAGCCAGGCTTCTCGTAATAGCCCCACCGGTTATGGCGACCGGTTGGCGCAAAGAAATCGAAGAATCCCAAATCTGCGGGATAGGTGCGGAGATTTCCCTAGTCACGGCAAAAACCAAACCAGACAAAGTCACGCTGCCAGACCGGGGGACAGTAATCACGACGGATTCTTTGCTTGCCGCCCGACCCCAATTCACGAAGACCCTTCAAGATTGGGCTCCTGGCGTGATTATTGTGGACGAGGCGCACCGGATAAAGAACGGGAAAGCGAAACGCACCCAACAGGTGCGCGCCATCGCCCGCCACACCGACTCGCCCTGCTACTGTCTAACCGGCACACCCATGTTAGCCTCCCCAGACGAACTACTACCCATCCTGGAAGTAACAAAAACTATCCGATGGTTCAAAAACCCTGGCGCTTTCCTGCAAACCTACACGTGGAAAACCCCGTGGGGGGCACGCCTGCCACGAAAAAACCAACTCCCCAAACTGCGTCAAACATTGGATGCTCACGTTTGGGTGCGGCATCCGCAAACCGTGGTGGCCAATATTCCCGAAATGGTGTCCCAGTCAAAAATTGTGGATGTCGATTTGGGCGAATACCGTAAAGCACATAGGGAAGTAGTAGATGCGATACGCGCCTGGGCTAAAGATTTGGGTGTCGCACCAACCCCTCAGCTGGTTGACGAGTACTGTTCGGAGGCTTTGCCCCACATTTCGAGACTTAGGGTTGCGGCGGGCCGCTGCAAGATTGTGGCCGCTAAAGAACTGTTAGCAGACTGGCTAGATACCCATCCGGCGGGAGAGGATGGGCTGTTTGCGGAGCCGTTGATTGTTTGGGCACACCATCGAGAGGTGATGGACGCCTTGATTGAGACGGTTGAGGATATGGGAGTGAAAAATTTTGGGGTGATTCGTGGGGGGATGGCGACTGAGGATGTTTCCCGGATGGTGGACGATTTTCAGGAAGGGCGGCTACCGGTGTTGTTGGCTTCGATTCATGCGGCCGGAGTGGGGGTGACTTTAACACGGGCGACGGTGGCGATTTTTGTGGAGACAGACTGGACTCCAGCTATCGTGGCGCAAGCCCAAGCGAGGATCCACCGTATTGGGCAGACGCGGGATACGTTGTGTGTGACTTTGGTTGCTCCGGGCACGTTGGACGAGACGATTATGCGGATTTTGGGGGAGAAGTCTAAGGTTTTGACTCCTGTTTTGGGTGGGGGGCAGGATGTGCGTCCCGATGATGGGGTGGCGGGTGAGGTTCCGGCGCGGGTTGTGTTGCGTCGCCTGGTGGAGGACACCCTAGGTTTGGGTTAGCTTTTTGCCCCCACACGGTGTGGATACCGGGTAGGGGATGATGCCCCCACACGGTGTGTATGTCGAGAAAAGAATAGCGACCCAAGACGTGGGTTTTTCTCTTGACGATATTGTTTTGTGAATATTGGCGTGGAGCGTTTTGTTTTGCACGAGTGTCCCCAATTTTTTGGCGGGGGCGTTTTTCCTGGGTTCGATTCCTGGCTCGTGTACTGGACTGCCCCCTCTCTTTTCTTTTTTTCTGCGTGGTAAAAAAAAGAGGGGATGGTCTGGGGCGCGGCGAAGTGTACCGGACGGTACACTAATCCTATTTTGGCTTCCGCGAGTCTTTTTCGTTTTCATCTTCGTCTTGCGGGAGTCTTCCTCTCGGTAGGCACCGCGTCCCCTATAAGCCCTCGAAAACCGGAGTCCTTACACCTCCCTTCGGTTTATTGGTTATGCAGGTTCGATTCCTGCCGGGGGCACGGCTGAGGCTCGTTCCTGTCCTGCTGCGGGAACAAGCCAAAGCTACTCATTATTCAGTGGATATTCCAGGTAGGGAACGGGTGTCCCCTGTCTGGTGGCGCAACGCGAGTTACTCCTTTCATCGCCGGCACTCTGGACTGCCGAAATCGTAGCCTCGCCATAAAAGGCTACGGTGCCCAGAAAAAACGAAACAAGACAAAGAACAGTAAGGGATTGTCTACCGATGCCAGTCCAAAAACAGTCCCCTCTTTTTTCTTTTTCTTGTTTCGTACCCCTCATGGCTCAACGGATAGAGCAACAGCGTCCTAAGCTGCGGGTTGCAGGTTCGAATCCTGCTGAGGGGACGGCTCCCACAATCGTTCCGAACCCCGACCGGGAAAAATTAGGCAATGTGACGGCGTGTTATCTTGGGCCCACACCACACCAACACCCCCAAGATGACACCCCTGGCCTGTTTTTCCGGTAGCACGGGGAAAAGGGACGATTGTGGGGGTCTTGTAGGAGACGGGAAGCCTCCCATACAACGTGGCTTCCCCAGTCCCCTAGCGCGCCAGTCCAGTATGGGAGGCTGGCACGCGCATCCCCCTTGTGGCTCAATGGTCAGAGCAACGTCCTTCTAAGACGTGGGTTGCGGGTTCGAGTCCCGCCAAGGGGGCGAAAAAATTAAAGGCTTTGTGACCCCCACCAACGGCGGGTCAACAGGTTTTCAGCACACGTATTATTGCCTGTTTCTCGGCAGGCGTGACCCACAACCCATACTTCGATTTCACTTGCACTTGGCGGGACACGTAGGCGCACCGAAACCCCTTGTTTGGGGGTAGCCAGGTGGCTGCGTCCCCATCCGATTTAGCCATGTTCGCGGCCCCGTCCACCGCCAACAGGTTGTCCGGGTCGTTGGCCAACGCTTCCCGCTGAGGTTGGGATAACTGTTGCGCCCCGGTTTGCCAAGCATTACTCAACGCCACCACATGATCAATCTGTACCAGGCTGGAGGTATATTTTCCGCGCCTAAAACCAATCTCGACCCCCGTATAAGGGTCGTTTAGGGTTCCGGACAATATTACACATCCGCCGGTGCCTGGTTTCGATTCCACGTTTTTGAGGTCGCGACGCAATATATCGTTGCGAGTGTCGCATCCGTTACGGTCAATGTCTTTCCAGGCCGGCCCGAACTGGGCGCGATCATATCCGGTTTTCGGGGCACGCCCCTTCACCGGCAACATATCCAGTTTTTGTAGCGTTTCAGAGCCGCGCAACCCGTCCGCATCCGTGCGCTGCACCGTCCCCGGAACACCGGCCTGCTCTAACAGATTCGGCAACCTGATATCAGCCCCTGGAACACTCGGAGCCGCAACAGCCGCCCCCACAGCCAACCCTACAACCAGCAGCCAACCAAACTTTTTCCTCGCCATACCCCACAAGTCGTGTGCGGGGAAAAACCCCCGCACACAACAGTAGGTGACAAAGTAGCCAACTCTATTCAAGAAAGGTAGAAGAACCATGACTACTATCCCCACAATCGTCCCCACCGGCAACCTCGTCAACGGGTGGAACAAAATCACAGAAATGTTGAACCCGATTCTCACCCCGTTGGCGGTCGTGGGCGTAATCATCCTAGTCCTAGCCCTAGTGGGCTACCTGTGGTCCAAACGTAAAGGTGGAGGCAACCCACAACTCACCCAAGGCCTACTAATCACCACCGTAATCGCTGGTATTTGTGCATCCCCGAAAGTAATTATTCCCGCATTCCTAGCCATCTTCGATATTCTTATCGACGTCCTGGCCAAGTTCCTGCACATGATCGCCTAACATGGCCGACATCAACATCAACATCCCCAAGGTGTACACCCTTACCGAAATAATCGGTAAGGGTGCTGGGGCTGACCGTACTACAGAGGTTGCGACCTTCGAAATGAGCCGGCGCGCCTTCTGGGGAATCGTGGTCGGACTGTTAGCGGGGGCACCAATCGCCACCATGTTCGCGTTCTTCATCGGACCGTGGGCGATTATCGCCTTCCCCGCCTCAGCCATGCTAGGGGCGTTCGCGGTAACATTCCGCTCCACTAAAGGCATGCAACTGCGCCCCTACGAGCGGCTCCTTGTGAAAAGGAAATCGGCCACAGGCAAGATTCTGTACTGCGGTCGCCCGTTCAACCCGAACCTGGCCCAACCCTGCATCGTGGTGGAAGCTAAAGAATCCCCCGTGATTGTGGATTTGATGCAAACCAAATGGGCACCAATCTGAAAACCAATACTCATCCAACCTTATAGAGAGGGATAGGTAGCCTGTTATGCGGGAAAAACCTGGACTCGTCTCAACAATCATTCTCGTCACACTAGCAATACTGATAGTGTTGCCAGCCTATGGTGCCTACGCTATCCCCAACCAGCCCGCCCCCAGTACGGTAACGGTCGGGAACCTCCTTCCTGAAACCGTCAGCCAGACTGTCCCCAACATGGTGCCGGCAGAAGACTACTCCGACAAGATTGTTGCCGCCGACTCTGCCACCGGGCAACTCCTGCCACTCAACCGTTGGGCTGGAACAATGGGCGGATTCCACTCCCGCCGTAGCTTGCCTGTCGCCCGACCCCTCGAATCCGCCCAACTATTCATCGGCGGGACACTCATGGGGTTCAGCAACACTCTATGGGTTTTAGCAACCTCCCTAGTCGCCACTGCAGCCACCGCAGACATGACCACCGCCGGTTCGGCCCAACTCGACCGTATCGCCGCCACCGTCGGAGAAGGCATCATCGGCTCGGCAGGCGGCGCATCCATCGCAGTCATCTTTATCGTGTTCGTCCTCGGCGCGTCCCTATGGACCGCCCGACGCGAAGGCATGATGGCGATAGTGCGCCAGGTCGGCACCAGACTCCTAGTAATCGCCCTCATCGGTATATTCATCACCGGGTCGAGAGCCTCAACAGGTGGGGGCACAACCGGCACCACCTACCATCCCGGCAAATTCTCCCCAGCATGGATAACCAGACAGATAGACGACGCTATCGGCACTGTCGCCTCCGCTATCACCGAAGCACCCCTGAAAGCTGTTATGGCGCAACAAAAACGAGAAACCCAAAACGACCCGTTAAGCTGCCAAGCCATGATAAACGCGATGCGTAAAGACTACCTATCCAAAACTGGGCAGGCTGAGAAGGTCGGGGCAGCAATGCCGTTAGCCATGTCAATGATATGGGAATCTGTAGGCCCTAAAGCCTGGTCAATAGTCCAATTCGGGGCATCCCCCGAAGTACAACCGTATTCTGAACGCTCCTGGTGCCACGTGGTGGAAATGATGAGTAACCGTCCGCGTAGCGAACATGTGCGCCTAGTAGATAGGGCGGGGGCTAAAGGGGCACGTGCGGACGCTATAGCGTTCGATGACTCTAACGAAACAAAGATTGATATTGCTGCCGTGGGGTGGGCGGCCTGTACTATGCGGGGTGGTGGCTCATTCGACCCCGGTCATGTCACCACGTCGAAAGGGGCGAAACAAAACCCGGCCTATTTCTCCAACACATGCGCAGGACTTTTGGGCAACTGTAACCTTCCGAAGGCATGCCAAGAATGGTGGAACCCGCCAAGCACTCTACAAAAAGCCGAAACAGCAGTGAAAAGTATGCCGGTTATAGGGTGGGTGGCCAACTTTTTGGATCCGACAGCGGACGCAAAATTCGACTGGTGGGACGACAACGGAAAAATCAAAAAGGAAGTGAAAGACCCTGGGGCGGCAGAATATATTATCAGCCTGCATGGGGCCGGCAACCCTGGGGCTCCGGTCGCCGCAGGGCTAACCTATCTTTTCTCCGGCCTGTGTGTTTTTATCACGTTTGCCCTACTGGCGTTGGCGATTATCGCGTCGAAACTGATTCTGTTCATTATGGGGGTGGCCATATTTTTCCTGCTGGCTGCTACCTTGATTCCGACCGTGAACACGGGCGAGAAGTTGAAACAGTTGGCGAAAGCATGGCTGTCGTTTTCTATGATTTCGGCTATCGCTTTGACCCTGATGGCCATGTTGTTGATTATTACTCAGGCGATTATTGCTATGGGTGAAACCATGCTGTCTGGGTCGGGTGTGTTTCTGATTTTGTGGGTGGGTATGTCGCCTATGTTGGCTATTTTGGCGGTCAATTTCTTGTTCAAGAAGGTGTTTAAGCTGCCGAACATGTTTACCCCGAAGGGGGCGTTGGCTTGGGCTGGTTCTGTTGCTGGTGTTGGTGGGGCGGCTTTGGCCGGTTCGGGCATGGCGTCTCGTGCTTTGTCGCGTGGTTTGCATAGTTTGGAGCGACGCGCACAGACGAAGGCTTTGGGTAAGGTTATTTCGGGGGTTCGTTCTGCCGGGTCTGGGGGTTCTGATGGTGCGGATTCTTTGACTATAGGGTCTAAGGCGAAGGCTAAACCTACGGTTACTGGGGAGACTCCGAACTTTAATATTGATGGGGCTAAAGGGTCTGGCAAGATTGGTTTGGATGGTGTGGAGATTGAGGGTAGCCCGAAGATGTCTGCACAGGGGGCGGACGTTTCAGGCCCGGTGAAAGTCTCTGACGTGGAGGCCAAGTCCGGTTCTGCAAGCGAGATTCGTGCGGCTTCCGCCCAGGTTTCGGGCACAGTTGGGGCTAAGTCTGGCGAGGCAGGCTTGTTGAACGCTAACCAGGTTGAGGTAGGGGGCGGCTTGTTGGCGGCTCCCGTTTTGGCGACACCTGGCGAGACCAGTGGCAGGGGTATAGCCGACAGACTGTCTGGGTTTGTTGAGGAGCAGAAGATGTTTGCCGAAATGCACCCGAACTCTAACAGGGCCGTATTCATGAGAGACATGGCTGCGGTCAAAGAAAAGGCTGTGCGCGGCCGGGAGATTCTTTCTAAGCATAGTGTGGATGGTGTACGTGATAGTTTGCGTGCGTCCGCGCCGGCTCAGCCTACTAGCACGGGCCGGAAGATTGTGGTGGGGGCTAAGACTATTGGTAAGGCGGCTTTGACCGGGGCGGATCGCTTCGCCCGTCTGCCGTCTGTGGCGGTTTCTGGGGTGAAGACTGTCGGTAAGGCCGGTTTGGGTGTGGCTGGTGCCGGTGCGAAGGCGGCGGCTGCTACCGTCGCGGGGTCGCTGATTCCTGGCGTAGGTATGTTTGCGGGGCCGGCTATGGGTGTGAATTCGTTGCGTAAGTCTATGTCGAAGATGTCGGATGGTTTGCGGGAGCGTTCGGTTAAGGTGCGTAAGGAGCATGCGGCTTGGTTGGAGGAGCATGGTTTGGGTGTGGTTGGTGTGCCGGATGCTCGTCGTGTGGATGGGGGGCCTGCTGGTGGTGTTGGCGGAGAGGCCGAAAAATCCGGCGGCAATGCCGCGAAACAGGGTATGGATAGCCCCGACGTGAAGAGCACAACCCCACAAGAGACGGCACAAGCCGCGCCTAAACCAGACGCTGAACCGAAACCCGTGACGGAAGAAAAAGCCCCCAACACCGGCATACCGGTGGGAGAAAAACCCCGCAACAATGCTGTCCCCGAAACCAACACTACGGTACGAGAAAAAACCGGTACCGTCAGCCACGACAGTTCAAACGCTACCGCGACCGTCACCGGTTTCCTCGGCGACATGGCCGATACGCACCAGGAAAAGAAGCAGCGGGAAAACGCCCAAATCCAGGCCCATATGGATACCATAGCGGCCCAGAACTCCGGCAAACAGGAGGACGGTAAACCACGGGCGCAGACTATGGCTGAGGCTATGACCGGGGTCGCCCAGGCTGACACGGACACGACAGACCAGACGCTGCGTCGCCAACAAACCGAAATCGAAAACACGAAACAGGCGTTGGCAAACCAGAAGATAGAAATGGAAAATGACGCTAAACGGCTGGCGCAAGAAACACAGGCATCTGCTACTAATCAGGTTCAAGATGCTCCACCCATATTTACCCCGCCGACCCCGCAAACCCCACAGGCTCCAAGCGTTGAAACCGCACCCGTCGCGATGCCCGTGGTACAAACACCAGCCCCACAGCCACCGGTAGGGTCTGTTCCGCAGTCACCGGAGGTTCCGACCCCGCAGCCTACGTCACCCACAACCCAAGAACCGCAAACCCCCAACCTACCGTTATCTGCCCAACCTGAACCCCCCAGGTTCATGTCCAGGCGCGGACGGCACCACAACGGGGACGACCCCATAAAAGGGGCTGGAGAAAAAACCTCCAAACCCCAAGCATGACCAGACATTATCGGTAGACTAAACAGAAAGGAATAGGTGCATAGGGGCGATGAGAATGAACCAGAACCAGCCGAGAGACGAACACGGAAAATGGCGGCCTTTTGTCACCGACGAAGGACAACTCGACTTCACGTCCTTCCCCCGAAACCGGTCGGAAGGCTCACTTATTTACCCGCCGCATTGCTCTAATACGGAAGAACTCATCACGTTCTATCTGCAAGAACCCGTGCCCGAGCATGTTATCGGAATGGCCCGATCCCTCTACCGGCATATTCACGACAACTGTAAAGAAGTCAACGATTATGCGCGTGCCCAGATGGAGCAGTGGGTGAAAGATAACCCGCGCCCCGACCAGAAAAATCCGCTCAGGTATGCTGGCGGGCGGCATGCGGAAGAACTCCAAGCCTGGAACGACACCTACGACCAAGCCCAAGAATGGTACCTGCTACACTACCCGGACAACCCACCCGATTTGCCTATCTATCAGGCTCGTTCGCTAACGAAAATAGCCCTCGCCACCAACTATGCGTATAAAGAGTTTTCCAAAGAAGAACAACAACGATTCCTCGACGCATTGGTAGATTTCGATGGCGAAGTAGACACTGTTCGTAGTAAATATCGGCAGTATCTTTTGGGGGATCTTGGTACCGCGCTAGGACGCTACTATCAATGGCAAGGCTCCGAAACCAAACCCCAAATCCACGAAGACCTCACCGTCAACCCGCACATCAACAAAATCTATGCCTCCCCAGGCGCATACGGGTCCCTACGTTCCGAAGAAGAATTCTAACCCCCCACACGGTGACCCAAGACAAAACAGTCGAAAAAACAAGCACACAGGGAGTCGCCGTGGAAACATTCATCACCCTACAACCCAAAGACACAAAAACCCCCATCATCATCAACACAGCCCACATCATCGTCGCATATGTGAGCCCCGGAGGCACCACCCTAATGCTCACCAACGGAGCCACCATCCAAACCAGATACCCAATCTCAGCCCTAGAACGACACCTCAACCAGGTCGCCACCGTCTACTCCCTCACCCAAGAACACGCCCCCAAAACAGGAGCAAAAAACAAAGAAAGAAGCCGGTAATGTCCCAAGAAATATTCACCCTAATCAACATCCAGCCCCCCGAAGACCTCACCATAGTTTGGGACACGTGGGGGCAAGAATGGCACCTAGATTACGCCGCCGGCCTGTGGGTGCTACAAAAAGACTGTACAAAAGGTAGTGTCATGAAAACCTGGAGCGACCTAATGCTATACTTCGCGCCCCTATACGACCATCCGCCCCTCATGTACGACGAATGGACCCCCAACGCCCAAAACCTCTCCTACATATATGTGAACACCACCAAAGCCGCCGACATCCTAGAACACGTAGTCAAGTCCATCGACCGGCTATACGACACACCCAACCCGGCCCGTAACAAAACCAAAGAACCCGTCAAAGAAACCGAGTTTTGGGCAGAAACCCGTGGCGTAATCTCCGCAGCCTACAATGTTCTCTCCGTGTGGCGAAACATGATAGAAGACGGGCGGCACCCCGAGAGTCTCGCACCTAAAGAACTCGACCCGCCCCAACCCGCCAAGCAACAAAACACGCCCCGCCTGAAACTCGTAAAAAACAGTGAACAGTGATGAAAACGCCGCAACCCTGGAAAATGAGCCTGTTTGAAACAAACACCACCCAGGCAGGGGAGAGTGTACTGTATGTGAATCCTCAACAAACCTGGATCACTGACGGCTACACGTTCATCAACCCCAACCATGTGACCCCGGGGGACAGTTTTATTCTCGTACCGGCAGACTCTACAATGCTACAGTTGGATGCTACTGCGAACCTGCTAATCCCCGACCCGAACGCCTACCCTGCCAACACCGCGAACACGCCAGCCCCGCCACCGTTTTGGGCATGGTGTAGGGAAAACAATCTACAAGTCACGGCTAAACCATCCACCCAAGGGGCCCTGTTTCAAGCCATCTATTCTGGGCAGGTTATTGCTGCGGCCATCACGGACACGAAAACGGGGCCGTCATGGGGCACGCTCGAAAAATATGGTGACGATATTGTTCGCCTCGCCCAACTAACACAAGACACAAGACTGTTACCGTATGAGTCTTGGTGGGCGGCCGCAACCCTCATCTGGGGACAAGTCAAACAAAAACTGTAGCCCCCGCACACAAACACTCCTTCAGGAACCCTTTTGAAGGAGGAAAACCCATGATTGACCCGCACGGCAACCATCACGGCGATGATGGACGATTCACGGCAAAACCCTACCCCGCATCGACCGACCTCGACGACTGGGAAGAACAACTCTACACCCAGCAAGCCTCCCACGACCGTAACATTGCCGAACCCGCACTCGATGAAGGCATTGATCAGGGCGTGTTCGACTGTGTGGATGGGAAAGCCCTAAACGAGGGATGGAAACGGGAAAAAGTTTTCAAAGCCCTCCAGGATGCGTTCAACAACCTCGGTTGGGATCGAGAACTGGCCGAAGGTATGGGGCAGGTGACTGAAGAAAAATTCGGCTGGAGCGTGGACGATATTGTTCCTGATCTGATTCACGACCTGCGTCTCGACGATGAAGACTATCAGCGCGAACTAGCCGAAGAATATCGGAGCGAACTCGCCTACGAACTCAAATACGGAGACTGATAGTCGCCATGATGGGACACGCGCACGCCATATCGGGGGCCACAGCTGCATCGGTTGTGGCAGCGTTCCAGCCCGCACTCATCGCCCCCAACCCGCAAACCTACACCATGTCATGCCTGTTAGCGGCAGGTGCGGCAGTGATGGCCGACGCTGACCACCCCAACGCTAGGGCGGCGAAAACGTTCGGCCCTATCGTGAACATTATCGGTGCCGTGTCCGGCGGGCACAGGCATGGGACACACACAGTTTGGGCTGCGGGCCTGGTTGCGGCCGCCTGCTGGGGAGCCGGACTATGGACACTCCAAGTGGCGGGTGCGACCATATATCCGATAGGTTTCCTGGTCGTGTTTATAGCTATGGGGTTGGGGTTGGCGGCATTAACTGGGATGAACCGGTGGGTTGTTCTGTCTGTCGCTGCGATGGTGGCTGCGGGGGCTGCGGTGTTGGTGCCTGACCCGCTCTGGTTGACTGTTGTGGTCGGTGGAGGCTATCTGGTTCATCTTTTGGGCGACATTTTGACGACGAAAGGGGTGGCGGTGTTCCGTCCCCTCCCGCCCACAATACGTATACCATTGCTGGGCGATGCCGGGTCAATGCGGGAAGCTGCACTCGTCGTGCTGATGGCAGCAGTGTGGATTGTGTTGACATTTACGGTTATCGTGCCCGGAATGTGACCGTTTTTCAGGCGGGTCTTCCGAGGAGATCCCTCTTTAAGCTAGAATACGTGTATCTCGTCAGCCAGGTGCTGAAGGAGAATCTGGAGCCGTCCATCTAGCCGGGCGGCTTTTGCCATGCGGGCTGTGCCGACTGTTCCGGCTCTCGTTCTCTCTTACCGAAAATCACCCTTTGTAGGTCTTTAAAACTTCCCGAAAATCTGCCCGCACACAATAACACTCCTAGAAACACGCCAAAAAAAGCTAGGAGACACAATCATGGGCAAAAACACCGACGACCTCGACAATCGAAAAAACGAAATCGGCACCTACCTACACAAACACAGCGGAGCCCTATTCGCCATAATGATCATCCTCGCCATCATCCTCACCGTCCGCATCATCCTCACCGTCATCGCATAATCATGGGACGAATATATGGAACCCCCGGCGGTGGGCTACAACACGCCGAAACCTGGGCCAAAAACCAGCAAGTCGCAGACCTGGGCCGTGAAGGAGAACTCCGCACCGCCCAAATCCTCAACCAGAAAGCCGCCACACCCTCCGGCCCCACCATCATCCACGACATCATGATCCCCGGCCTCGACCCAAAATATCGGGCAAACATCGACCACCTGATAATCGCCGACACCCGGATACTCATCCTCGACTCGAAAGTATGGAAACCCGGAACCTACTGGACCGTGTTTTCTAAAAGTTTCCGCGGCCTAACCCGAGTGCCCCACCTGGACAAACAAACCATGCTCATGGGTAGAAACGGGGTAACAAAATTTTTGGCCGCCCACCGGCTGGACGCCACAATCGTCTGTCTGGTTGCTGCCTGGTCGTCCTCCAGCCAAGGACAGGTCAACACTATGTTCGCCCGCATGCCGGGCGCAAACATTATCCCCGCCGTCAGGTTAGATGGTTGGCTTGACCGTCACGGTTTCAACCGGCCCGCGAACCCGCTACTTGAAGGAACACTCGCCCAACTAACACAAAAACCCGCAAGATAGGGGGGAAGCATAGTGGCCGCCGTCAAACAAACCCCACAATCCATCTTCTACCCGCTCCTAGCCGGGACCGTAGTCGTGGTCGCTGGTGGCACATATTTCGGTATCCCCCTAGGCGGGCTACTGTTCGCGGCAGCCATAACCGTGTGTGTGTTGGAGCCGAAAGTCCAATACACGGGGCCTAAAGACAAACAAGGGTTGGCTACCCCTATCGGGGACGAGGAAACACGTAACCGCCGCTACCAAACCTGCAGACAAGTCCTAACCAGGCTCCTCCTGCCCGGCCCCCAACTGTTGCCCGGGAAACACGTAAACCTCTCCTGGTTGGCCGTGTTCCCTATTGTTGTTTTGGCTACTTTAGCGCCGGTAGACCCAACATGGACCAGCACCGGGGTTCTTGTTTCGCCTCTACTGGTGGCTCATGTTTGGTTGAGTGTCACGTTCGCGATCCGTAAAGCATCGGGGCAAAACCCGAAGCCTGCCCTGTCTATAAAACACGCTGCCGAAAACCACACCATCATCCACATTGTTAGCGCCATTGCAGGTGTAGTTGTGGGGGTCGCAACCATTGTGACGCTAACTATAGTCACCCTACCGTGGCTACCCTCAATGCTCCTCCCCACCTGGACATACGGCCTCACCACAGCTGCCCTCACTGTCCTCACAATAGAAGCCGTAGCCTGCCGCAGCCGTGCCCTAGAACAATGGAAGGAAGAAGAAAAGTCGGCAACCATGTGGGAAGCCATGTGGCAAAACCTCGCCCCTAAAGACATACCGCCCGTACACGTCTCCCACCAAACCACAGGCCCCTACACGGTAGACGAATTTATGGCGATAGCCCCCACCACCGCCGAAACCTATATCAGCCTATCCACCCGCATCGCGCCACTACTCGGTGCAGGATACAACGCGGTAGTCCTCGCCTCACCAGTCACCAGCCGGGAAGGCAACATCGACTGGAACAACACCGATCCTGGAAAATTTAGGGTCGCTGTCTGGACCGAAGAACCCGACCTAACCCAGCCGGCAGATATTGAGACAGTCCGGTTGGCTATCGACTGTGAGATAGCGTCAGCCTGCGACAGCCTCTCCCCCGGCAGCCGCATCCTAGTAAACAGTATCAGCCTCGTATCTCCCGAAGACGAGCCGGTAGTAGAAACAGACAAATATTGGTGGGTCCACCAACTCACCAAAAAACCCGAAAATGTTACCAAAACCCCCAACAACAACACCCCAAACAACCCCAACGAAACCCCCGAAAACACTAGCGAAACCCCCGACGACAATGTTGCCAAAAACCTAGACGGAACACCCGCCTGGTGCTACACCGTGATAGGCATCCCCGAAGAAACCCTCAAAACCGAAATACTCCCCAACATCGCAATATCCGGCCTCCCCATAACCTACGACCCCCGCTACACCCACCTCGGACTACTCGCCAATCCCCAAACAATGGGCATCAACACCCAAACCGACTTCTACAACCAAATCAGTAACCTCAAAAACGGCAAATATGCTGGCCCCACCGGAGTCCAACAATTCTGGCAAGACAACCTCGAAGAAAACATATGGCGCAACCGGTGGGACGGAATAAAAGAAGTCGGCTCCATAAACCCGCCCACACCCCAATCCCACCTACGCCAAACCGCCACCCTCAACAACCCCCACGCCTACCTCACCTCACTACCCTTCGCCACCCGACAAGGCATACCCCCCTCCATCTTCCTCAAACTCGAACCCAAAATCGCCACCGTACTCGGCGGAGCCCCCTTCGTATCCATAGTCGGATTCACACCCCCAAACGGACACAAAGGCGACCGGCACCCCCAAGGCATAGTCCTACGCTGGTCCAACCAACAAATCCCCACCTCACCAATGAGCCTCACCCCGCCCCGCAACGACGACACCACCGCCCAAGAATGGATCCTCGCGGGGGCCATAAACCGGGCCTTCGACGCAACAAAACTCCCCCGCCCCGAACTCATCCAAGCCCGCCCCCTAACCGCACCCACCGCAGGGAAGCATCTCTGGGAAATCCGGCTCAGACTCTACGACTCCCTAACTGTCCCCCTCATCCGCAAAAACGCGCAACAAATCGGGGCAGCCATCCAATGCCCCTGGATACGCGCCATACAAGATGGCCCCAACCCCTCCCAATGTGTCCTCATCGCCGGAGCCCACTATAGGGACACCCAAATAGTCGACCCTGAAGACCTCCAAATGTTACAAAACGTAGAATGGGCCGCCGCCTGGGAAGCCTGTGGCGTCACCATAAACGGGGCGCTCCCCGAACCGGTAGAAACCGGGTTCCTCCCCACCAACCATAAAGTCGAACGGCTCATCTTCAAACTACCCCCCGGCCTAGACGTTAACGATGCCCGCCGGGCCGAAAAGAAACTCACCGGAGCCACCGGCAACCAATTCATACAAATCAAACCCGACAATGTGCCGTCCCAAATCGAGGTTTTGGCCTGCAAAACCGACCCCATGCCATTCCCCGCCCCCTTCAACTGGGACCTCGCCCTAACCGAAAAACATTACCCGTTCGCCACCGGAGTAGACGGAGCCCCCGTATGCTGGGACCCCAACTCAGACCCCCACCTGCTAGTAGTAGGCACCACCGGCGGCGGCAAATCCACCTTCGCCCAAACCTTCCTATACCCCCTCCTGGCCCGCGACTGGGAAGTCGTCATCATCGACCCCATCAAAAAAGCCGCAGACTTCAAATGCTACCTACCCTGGTGCGTACACGTAGCCACCAGCTGGGACGACGCAACCGCCACCATCAAAGCCGTCAAAGCCGAACAAAACCGCCGCTTCGACCTGTACCGAAAAGCCGGAGTACAAGACATCTACCACCTACCACCCGACCAAAAACCCCCAGAACTACTACTGGTCATAGACGAGTTCAACTCGGCAGTAACCATGCCCAAACCAGACCAACCCGCTGACAACACGCCAGAAACCATCCAAACACACATAGAAGCCGAACAAGCCTTCACCGGCTCCAAAACCATAGGAGCCATAACCGGCAACCTCGCCGCGCAAGGACGCTCCGCCGGAATACACATCCTCCTGGCCGGGCAGCGGGTGACCGCGAAAACCCTCGACCAAGTAAAAGGCGGAGAAGTCCTACGCACCAACCTAGGACGCATCCTGCTCGGCAACGCCACATATGGGGAAAAACAGTCCGCGCTACGCTCCCCAGACACCGCCCCCGAACTAGGCACGTTCGTACCGAAAGGACGCGGCATATTCGAATCCGTCACCGGCGCTACTTCAATAATCCAATCCTGGTATCCCGACGACGGCGACCCGCTAGAGACCCTACCGAAACATTTACAGCAAGTCCGGCCCGTTGGCGCCCGGCTCGAACTAGATATCGCCCGGTTCGAGACTGAAGAAGCCACCGCGTTCGAAGGCAAAATCATCAACACCCCCACCCCCAGCCCCGAACCGGTCACAGATTTGGGCGAAATCGACCTCGGTATAGGGATAGGAGACCTACAATGATAGAACACATCATGTGGCAGGCCCCTTATGTGGACGGGGCACACAGCCTAATCCGAGGCGACTCCCAACAAGTACTACCCCTGCTCACAGGCAGCGACTGCTACGATCTGGCCTATCTTGACCCGCCATACGCTACCGGGTCACAAAAACTCACCTACTCCGACAGTCTCACCGTCACCCAATGGTGCAACCTATTCTCAAACATCGTCGAAAACACAGTCAAACTATTAGACCCTAAACGGGCGTGTCCTGTTTTGGTGTCGATAGACGACAATCGGATAATCCAAGCCCGCACCATCCTCGACAAGGCTATCCCTGGCGGGTTCATTGCTACTATTATTTGTCAAGGCTCAGTCAGGCCAGGGGCACAACTCGTGTCGGTCGGGCACGAATATTTACTCATCTACATGACCCGCGCCAAAAAATATAGGCGCAGCGGTGTCAGGTGGCGTGTAACCAAACCGGGAGCCGGCACGGTCCTCAAAAAAGCCGAACATGTTTGGAAACAACACTGGCTACAGCCAGACACAGCCTCCCAAACTATGCGGGAATGGTACCGGGAACACCGGAGCGAACCGGAGATTTGGCGGCTACGCGAATACAAATGGTTCACGCTTGAAGGCCGCCTCTACCGGCGGGGGCCGATAAACGGGCCGAGAGGCACCAAACACTACCAGTATCCGATTACGGCTCCGACTGGGAAAATCTGGATGCCGGACGAGTGGGGTTGGCGCATGCCCGCCGCCACCTGGAACACGTGGGCAGGTCGTGACGAAACCGACTTCGGACCAGACGACACACTATCCCCGGCCAGACGCATCTACCTAGACGAACACTGCCTAGAGACACCAACATCGTTGGATATTGCCCGCCGTAGTGCCGCCACTCGAAAACTATCAATACAGTTAGGAGACAGTGGGTTTTCTTGCCCGAAAAATCCCGAACTGTTAGCCAAATGGATCCATATCACCACCGACGGCAGGACCGGGCTGCGGGTGTTGGATCCGTTTGCGGGCGCAGCAACCATCATCGAAGCCCTCGAACAACTCAACCAGCAAGACGGTGGCAGTAGGGTCGCGACCTGTATTCAGATTGACGAACGCGACCTGGACACAGCGAACAAAGTCTCGATTTTCGATTCCGCAACCCTGCCAAGGGCTTTGCGGGTTTGTGCCAAATATGGTTCTGGGCTCAACGTGGGGGAACTGGTGGAAACCGACCCCGCACACTAAAACACGACAACAACCCCAGCCAGACAAAAGGAACGAACCGTCATGTCCACCAGCATCAACAACCGTAGCCGTCAACCCAAAGGCACAAGTAAGGGTGGCCAGTTCGCGCCAGAAACACACACGGAAACCCCCAACGACCTGGACACCACCAGTAGCGACACATCCCCCAGCGTCGCGAAATACTACGACAACGGCAACCCAAAACTCGAAGAATGGCACGACAAAAACGATGACCTCCACCGCACAGACGGACCAGCCTACATACGGTATCGTGAGGACGGCACCGTCAGTGAAGAAGGATGGTGGCGAAACGGGGTAATGCACCGAGACGGAGCCCCAGCCCGAACGTTCTACGACAAAAAAGGGAACCCCACTACCGAAGCCTGGATCCAGCACGGAAGATGCCACCGCGAGGACGGACCCGCCATAACCGAACGCCGGAAAGACGGAACCATCGAATCAGAACAATGGTGGCAGAACGGTAAACGCCATCGTACCGACGGGCCATCCTGGGTAAACTACACCCCAGACGGAAGCATCGAAACCGAATTGTGGTGGCAGAACGGGCAACGGCATCGGACAAACGGCCCAGCCGCCACCGACTACTGGAAAAACGGCACCGCACAAGAAGAATCCTGGTGGAAAAACGGGAAACTCCACCGCGATGATGGGCCTGCCTGGGTGGACTACAACCCAGACGGCTCCGTCGAATTCGAGCGATGGTTCCAGGACGGGAAAGAAATCACCCCACCCCAAAAATAACCACCCCCAGAAAAGGAGCCCCCAAAATGGTCACCAACACTGCTAACCGTAACCGCCAACCCAAAGGCACCAGCAAAGGCGGCCAGTTCGCGCCAGAAACACACACGGAAACCCCCAACGACCTGGACACCACTAGTAGCACGCCCCCGAGTGTTATTACCCGCTACCCCAACGGGAAACCCCGAACCGAACTGTGGCGCAACAAAGACGGACAGCCCCACCGCGACGACGGACCATCCACCACGATCTACCGAGAAGACGGAAGCATTGCATCCGAATCCTGGTCTAAAAATGGGTTAGTCCACCGCGACAACGGCCCAGCCACCACTAGCTATCACAAAAACGGCAACATCGAATCCGAAACATGGCGACAAAACGGACTCCTACACCGCGATGACGGTCCCGCTTTCACTATCTATAACACCACCGGACAAGTCAAAGAAGAACACTGGCACAATAACGGAGAATGGTGCCGCGAAAACGGGCCAGCAACCACCCGCTATTACGGAAACGGCAATATCGAAGCCGAAATATGGTGCAAAAACGAAAAACGCCACCGCGACGACAACCCAGCCCTAATCACCTACTACAAAAACGGGGCAACCAAAACCGAAACCTGGTACGAAAACGGGCAACGACACCGTACCGACGGCCCGGCCTACACATCCTACAACCCCGACGGGACTACCAAATCCGAATGCTGGTGTCAGAACGGGGAATACCACCGTACCGACGGCCCAGCCTGGGTGGACTACAACCCCGACGGCAGCACCAGACGTGAAGAATATTGGGAAAACGGGGAAGAAATCGCTCCACCCGGAAAATAGTCGCCGCCCCCCCAGAAAGGAGCCCCGAAATGTCCACCAATATAAACAATCGTAACCGTCAGCCCAAAGGCACCAGCAAAGGCGGACAGTTCGCCCCAGAAACCCATGCCACAGCCCCCGACGATTTGGACAGCGCCGGCAACGCGGCCCCTGACGTTGTTCACTCCTATCCCGACGGCAAACCCAAACGCGAACAATGGGTCGACAGCAACTTCGACCTCGACCGTGCAGACGGGCCAGCCTTCATCGAATACAACCCAGACGGTAATATCAGCTCCGAACGTTGGTACAAAAACGGCTACACCCACCGCGACGACGGCCCAGCCTCCATCGAATACTGGCAAGACGGAACCACCAAATCTGAACAATGGTACCGCAACGGGCAGCCACACCGTGTAGGCGCCCCATCCAAAACCTCATACAACCCCGACGGCACCATCAAAAAAGAAGAATGGCACCAAAACGGAGAATACCACCGCAATGACGGCCCAGCCGACATAATATACGGACCAGACGGCAGCATCAGACACGAGCAATGGTGGCAGGACGGGCAATGGCATCGGGAAGACGGACCAGCCAACATACGACGCTACGAAAACGGCAACCCACGGCTCGAAGAATGGGGCCAAAACGGCAAATATCACCGCACCGACGGCCCCGCAAAAATCACCTATTTCGAAAACGGCAACATCGAATCAGAACAATGGCGCATCAACGGGAAATACCGACGCGACGATGGAGGCCCCACCTTCAAAAAATATTACGAAAACGGCAACCCGCAAATCGAAACCTGGTACAAAGACGGGAAAGAACACCACGATGACGGCCCGGCCATCATAGCCTATCGAGAAGACGGAAACATCGAACGCGAAGACTGGTGCAAAGACGGAAAACCCCACCGGGCAGACGGACCCGCCGCCGCGATCTATCACAAAGACGGCAGCATCAAGAAACAAGAATGGCGTCAAAACGGACAATATCACCGTACCGACGGCCCCGCCGTTATCGAATATGCCCCAGACGGGACAATCATGGCCGAAGAATGGTACGAGGACGGGCAACGCCACCGAGAAAACGACCCCGCCGTCACATACTACAACCAGGATGGCAACATCGACCACGAAGAATATTGGCGAAACGGGAAACTCCACCGCAACAACGGTCCAGCCATCGTCGAATATGACGAAAACGGCGACATCGAATCTGAGCAATGGTGGCGACACAACGAACTATCCGCCCCACCGAAACAATAATCCCCGCACGGTAAGCAACACAAGAAGCATCAAAAAGAAAGGAGCCCCGACAATGGCCACCAACGTGAACAACCGCAACCGCCAACCCAAAGGCACTAGCAAAGGTGGCCAGTTCGCCCCGGAAACCCACGAGGCCGCCCCCAACGATTTGGACAACGCCAGTGACGCACCCAGCGCCGTTATCCACGCCCCCGAAGGGTATGTCGAAACCGAACAGTGGTGCAACAAGGACGGGGAACTACACCGTGACGGGGCGCCCGCCGTCATCGACTACCGGCAAGACGGGACTGTTCAAGCCGAAGAATGGTGGCAAAACGACCGACTCCGCCGCACAGACGGGCCTGCAATCGTCCGATACGACGACAACGGCAACGTTGAGAGCGAAGAATGGTACCGATATGGGGAACTTCACCGGATAGATGGCCCAGCCTACATATCCTACAACCCGGATGGCGACCCGCGCCTCGAAGAATGGTGCAAAAACGGGGAACGCCACCGTACCGACGGCCCCGCCCGCACCGACTATTACGAAAACGGAAATATTTACCGCGAAGAATATTGGAAAGACGGGCAACGTCACCGCGAGGACGGCCCAGCCGAAACCGAATACCGGAAAGACGGAACCATCAGCTACGAAGCCTGGTATAGAGACGGGCAAGAACATCGCGACAACGGCCCAGCCTCCACCGACTATCGGCGAGACGGAACCCTCGAATCTGAGCAATGGTGGCAGAACGGGCAACGCCACCGGGTAGACGGTCCCGCCTACGTGTCCTACAACCCTGACGGCACCATAAAACGAGAAGAATGGTGGCAGGATGGGGAAGAAATCACCCCACCCGACACGCCGGGACAGTAGCCCCCACACGGTGGCTACCAGGAAAAAACATTCGACAAAAGAAGGAGTCCTGAGATGTCCACCCGTAACCGTAACCGTCAGCCCAAAGGCACCAGCAAAGGTGGCCAGTTCGCGCCAGAAACACACACAGCCGCCCCAAATGATCTGGATACAGGCGAGCAGCCTAGCATTGTTCATTACTATCCCGACGGCACTATAGAGACGAAACAGTGGCGTAACGAGGACGGGAAACTCGACCGGGCAGACGGCCCAGCAGTTATCGGATACAGGAAAAAAGACGGCACCCTTCTGGCAGAAGAATGGTACAAGAACGGTAACCTTGACCGGGCAGACGGCCCCGCCTGCACCTTCTATTATCCCGATGACACCATTCAACAAGAAGAATATTGGCAGGACGGGAAAGAGCATCGTACCGACGGGCCGGCGCGCACAATCTACTACCCCGACGGCACTATCCATACGGAAGAATATTGGCAAGACGGGAAAAAACATCGCACCGACGGCCCAGCAGTTATCTACCGGGACAAAAAAGGGCAAACCAAAATCGAACAATGGTGGCAGGACGGGCAACGCCACCGGGAAGACGGACCAGCCATCGTGGTCCGGCCCGGAAACGGCCCCGTATGGGGAGAAGAATGGTACAAAGACGGGAAACGCCACCGGACAGACGGCCCAGCCAACTTGTTCTACCGCCCCAATAACACTCTCGATACCGAAGAATGGTGGCAGGACGGGAAAAAGCACCGGTTAGACGGTCCTGCTGTCATCAAATACGACGAATGCGGCAATGTCGAGTCTGAGCGATGGTATTTGGACGGCACCCCTATCGACCCGATCGTGAAATAGCATGCCCTGTAACGTTGGTGAACACCCCGCCGGTCAAGACAACAACGGCGCACACCGCAATGTTGTTGAATATTATGGCAGGTGTGTCCCAAAATTTGAGGAATGGCGCAACAAAACCGGGCAACTCCACCGGGTAGACGGACCGGCACGCACAAACTATTACAAAAATGGGACACCCAAAACCGAAGAATGGTACCAGAACGGGCAACGGCACCGTACCGACGGCCCGGCCTACACAGACCGCTACTCCTACGGTACCGTTTCGTGCGAAGAATACTGGCAAGACGGACAACTACATCGAACTGGCGGGCCGGCTCGTATCGAATATTGGCCGAACGGGCAACCCCACCAAAAAACCTGGTACCAACATGGGCAACAGCACCGAGAGAACGGCCCCGCGGTCACGGTTTACCGACCAGAAGGCGCCATCAAACATGAAGAATGGTGGCAGTATGGGGAAAAAATCGCCCCGCCCCGTACACTAACCAGTCCCGGAAAGGAACCCCCAAAATGACCACCAATATCAACAATCGCACGCCTCATAACGTTGTAGTCCGCTACCCCAACGGAAAAATCCGCTATGAAGCATGGTGCAACAAGGACGGCGAACTCGACCGGGCAGACGGGCCCGCATACGTCGGATACGACCCGGACGGTATCATCGACTGCAAACAATGGCGACAAAACGGGAAACTGCACCGTGACAATGCCCCCGCCAGTATCACCTATTTCGAGAACGGCATAATCGAAAAAGAACAATGGTGGCGCAACGGGAAACTACATCGTGACGGTGCCCCCGCCATCACCACATACAACGAAGACGGCACAATCGTGACCGAAGAATGGTGGCACGACAGACACCTACACCGAGACGGCGGCCCAGCCTGGGTGGACTACAACCCCGACGGCAGCATCAAACGTGAACAATGGTGGCAGTATGGGGAAAAAACCGCCCCGCCCCAAAAATAGCCAGCCCCCACACGGTGACCAATGCAGAAAAACATCAAAAAAAGGGAGCCCCGACAATGGTCACCAACAACACAACCAGTCACACACCCCCCAGTATCGTTTCCTACTATCTCGGCAGAAAAATCCGCTACGAAGAATGGCGCAACAAGGACGGTAAACGCCACCGGACAGACGGGCCAACCGAAATCTTCTACTACCCCAACGGGACTATACAGACCGAATTCTGGTACCTGAACGGGAAACGTGACCGTACCGACGGCCCCGCCTGCACAGCCTACAGGGAAGACGGGACTATCGAATACGAGAAATGGTATCGACACAACAAAACCCACCGCGCCGACGGGCCAGCCTATATACGATACCGGAAAGACGGTAGCATCAGTGAAGAACAATGGTACCGTAACGGGCAATTCCACCGCGATAACGGGCCAGCCATTATCGAATACGCCCCCGACGGGGTCATCACATCCGAAGAATATCTACAAAAAGGGCAACCCCACCGCGAGAACGGACCGGCCCAAATCTTTTACAACAAAAACGGCAGCATCAAAGAAGAAGTCTGGTACCGGTATGGGAAACTCGACCGGGAGGACGGGCCGGCCCGCACCGGCTACCGCCCAGACGGAACCATCGACTACGAAGAATGGTACCGCAACGGTATCACCGACCGAGAGGACAAGCCTGCCATCACCAAATACAGCAAAAACGGTGACCCTCAAAAAGAATTCTGGTGCAAAAACGGCCAGTTCCATCGCGATAATGGGCCGGCTATTATCGAATATGCCCCGGACGGAACCATCATGTCCGAAACCTGGTATCAGGACGGGCAACCCCATAGGGAAAACGGCCCAGCCTATATCGAATACAACCTACATGGCGGTATCGAATCCGAGCAATGGCTGCAGGACGGTCAACGGCACCGTACCGGCGGGCCAGCCTACACATCCTACGCCCCAGGCGGGGCTATCAAATCCGAATGCTGGTGCCAACATGGGGAAATCCATCGCGAGAACGGCCCCGCCTGGGTGGACTACAACCCCAACGGCAGCATCAAACGTGAAGAATATTGGAAAAACGGGGAATTCTACATACCGCCCGCACACTAAAACACGGCAACAACCCCAACCCCATAAAGGAGCCCCGACAATGGCCACCAACGTGAACAACCGCAACCGTCAACCCAAAGGCACAAGCAAAGGCGGCCAGTTCGCGCCGGAAAAACACTCTGAAACCCCCAACGATTTAGACACTGCTAACAGTACGCCGCCCGATACTGTCACCCGCTACCCTAACGGCAAACCCAAACTCGAACTATGGCGTAAAAACAAAGAATTTCACCGTACCGACGGGCCAGCCCGTATCGAATACGCCCCAGACGGCAAAAAAGTGGTCGAAGAATGGTGGCAAGACGGAGATTTGCACCGTGACAATGGGCCGGCACGCATCAGGTACGACAGAAACGGTGATGTTACACGCGAAGAATGGTACCAGGACGGGGACCTACACCGCGACGACGGCCCAGCCATAACCACCCACGAACTAGACTACCCAACCGGCAACATATACACGACCGAAGAGTGGCGACAGCACGGAATACTACACCGTGAGGACGGCCCTGCCTATATCTTCTACGCCCCAGACGGGAAAAAACTAGGCGAAAAATGGCTGCAAAACGGCAAATATCATCGTGACGATGGACCTGCCGTCATCGAACATTTCGGTCCAAAAGGTGCCGTAAGCCAAGAAAAATGGTACAAAAACGGACAATACCATCGAACCGACGGGCCAGCAGTCACATACTACAACCCAAACGGCACAGTATCGGGCGAATTCTGGTATCAACACGGTAAACGCCACCGGACAGACGGCCCGGCTGTCATAAGCTACGACGAACACGGCGACATCGAATATGAAAAATATTGGGAAAACGGGGAAGAAATCGCTCCACCCGAAAATAGCCCCCACACGGTGTCCAATACAGAAAAACATCAAAAATAAGGAGCCCGAAATGGTCACCAATACTGAACTAACTAACATTGTCGAATACTACCCTGATGGCACCCCTCAAACCGCAGAATGGCGCGAAAAAGGGCGACTCCACCGGACAGACGGACCCGCAGAAATACGCTACTACCCCGACGGGACCATCGAATCCGAAGAATGGTGGAAAGACGGGCAATGGCACCGTACCGACGGACCAGCCTACATATCCTACAACCCCAACGGCAGCATCACTACCGAATTTTGGCTCCAAGGCTGGCAGCTGCACCGTGACGACGGTCCAGCCCGTATCGAATACAACACAGACGGAACCATCAAACACGAATCCTGGTATCAGCGTGGAAAAACACACCGTACCGGCGGCCCAGCCGCCACCGACTATTACGAAGACGGCAGCATCAAGGAAGAAACCTGGTACGAAAATAACGAAATACACCGTATAGATGGCCCCGCCGTAACAAAATACAATGACGACGGCAGCATCAAAGCAAAAGTGTGGTTCCAACACGGCGATATCCACCGCGACAACGCCCCAGCATACGTTGGATACTACCCCGACGGCACCATACGAGCAGAATCCTGGTGGCAACACGAGCAACCCCACCGCGACAATGCCCCAGCCCACCTCCACTACAGCCCAGACGGTATTTTGACGGAAGAAGACTGGTACCGTAACGGGCAGCTAGACCGCGAGGACGGCCCGGCCTCCACCCGCCGCTGGCCTGACGGCACCATCAGCCACGAATCCTGGTGCAAAAACGGGCAACCACATCGGTTAGACGGGCCAGCCGAAATATCCTACCAAGAAGACGGCAAACCTAGCAGCGAGCAATGGTATCGACACGGGCTGGCACATCGTACAGACGGCCCAGCCTACACCTACTATGGCAAAAACGGCGCCGTCAAATTCGAGCAATGGTGGCAAAACGGGGAAAAAATCGCCCCACCCACAAAATAGCCGACCCCCCACACGGTGACTACCACAGAGCAAAAAGGAGCCCCCAAATGGTCACCAACAATCACATGTCTCCTGACATTATTGCCCACTATCCGGACGGAAAAGTCCGCTTTCAAGAATGGCGTAACGAGGGCGGCGAAATGCACCGGACAGACGGACCCGCATACGTCGGATACGACCCGGACGGTAACGTCAGCTACGAACAATGGCGAATAGACGGGAAACTGCACCGCATCAATGCCCCCGCCAGCATCGCATACAACGAAGACGGCACAATCGAAGAAGAAAACTGGTGCCAGAACGGGAAACTGCACCGTGACAATGCCCCCGCCCGTATCACATACAACCTCGACGGCACTATTCAAGCCGAAGAATGGTGGCAAAACGGGCACCCACACCGTGACGGTGCCCCCGCCGAAATCACCTATTTCGATGAAGGCGGACCCTTCTACGAAGCCTGGTATCAGAATGGGAAACTCCACCGCACCGACGGGCCAGCCGAAACCTGGTACTACCCTGACGGAAACATCGAATCTTGGGCATGGTGGCAAAACGACATGCTCATAGACCCGCCCGGACCAGACACGACCGAAACACCCGACTGTTGCGACAGTCTCTGACCCGCACACAACAAACACGCAACAAAAACTTCCTCAACAAGCTAAGGAACAAAACATTATGGCCACCAACGTTACCAACCGTAACCGTCAACCCAAAGGCACTAGTAAAGGTGGCCAGTTCGCCCCGGAAACCCACGCCACAGCCCCCGCAGATTTGGACACCACCAGCAGCGACACTCCCCCTAGCATCGTAGATCACTACCCCAACGGAACTATAGAGTCCGAACAATGGCTCAACGAAGACGGGCAACTCGACAGGGCAGACGGGCCAGCCTGCATCTACTACTACGAAGACGGCAAAGTCATGACCGAAGAATGGTGGCAAGACGGGAAATGCCACCGCGATAATGAACTAACCTGCACCGTATATGATAAAAACGGAACCATTGTATCCGAAGAATGGTGCCAGCACGGGCAGCTACACCGCACCGACGGCCCCGCTCACACTTCCTACCGGAAAGACGGAACCATCGAATACGAACTCTGGTTCCAACACGGACAACTACACCGTGAGGACGGGCCAGCCCGTATCGAATACCGGGAAGACGGTAGCATCGAACAAGAAGCCTGGTACAAAAACGGGCAACTACATCGGTTAGATGGACCCGCCAAAATAGTCTATGACGAAAACGGACAAACCAAAATCGAACAATGGCGCCGGTGTGACCTAGCCCACCGTACAGACGGGCCAGCCAGTATCTACTACGACAAAAAAGGCACCGTTCGAATCGAAGAATGGGCCCAGTGCGGACAGCGCCACTGTGAAAACGGGCCAGCCATAACCGAACGCCAGGAAGACGGCACCGTCGAACGTGAAGAATATTGGCAAAACGGGAAGAAACACCGTATCGGCGGATCGGCCTACATAGCCTATAACCCCGATGGCACCATCGAACGTGAAGAATATTGGGAAAACGGGGAACAAATCACTCCACCCACAAACTAGCCACCCCCAGAAAAGGAGCCCCAAAATGGCCACCAACATCAACAACCGTAACCGACAACCCAAAGGCACCAGCAAGGGCGGCCAGTTCGCCCCGGAAACCCACGCCACAGCCCCCGCAGACCTCGACAACAGTAGCGATAAACCTAGTGTCGTGGAATATTACCCTAACGGTAGCCCACGGCTCGAAGAATGGCTAAATAGCGACGGGAAAATACACCGCGAGAATGGTCCTGCCCGTGTACGGTATCGCGAAAACGGCACCATCGACTACGAAGAGTGGTGGAAAGACGGGGAATTGTGCCGCGACAACGAGCCTGCCTGCACATACTATTACCCCGATGGCACAATCGAAGAAGAAGAATGGTATCAAAGTCAAGGGGCGCACCGGATAGATGGCCCGGCCTTCATTAAATACTATGAAGACGGAACCATCAAATATGAGGACTGGCGGTTAGACGATAAACGCCACCGTCTAGACGGGCCGGCATACGTCGAATATAACCCGAACGGCACCCCCAAAACCGAAGAATGGTGGCAAAACGGGCAACACCATCGCACCGACGG
>NZ_CAMUES010000002.1 GCF_947087965.1 uncultured Mobiluncus sp. | reverse complement strand
GGGGGGCGAAACCCATTTAAACACCCACCCCAACTAGAGAACCCCACCAACCCGGTGTAGGTTAAAGTTTACAGTGAGTGAATTCCAGTTTTATTGGGGGTTGATTTGCCTATGACCGACGACGCTTTAACCCGAGTCGTTCCCTCGAAGACGACCCGTCACGCCGTGATTACCCGGCTGCTGCAAGAAAACGTGATTCGCTCCCAACGGGCTTTGCAGAATCACCTGAACGTCCTGGGTTTCAACGTGACGCAAGCGACTCTCTCGCGCGATTTGGAAGAACTATCAGCCACAAAAATTCGGGATCGTGACGGAAACCTGCACTATTCCCTGGTTCCCACCGAGGGCGCGGGGGAGAGCGCCAAACCGCTTAACGGCAGTCTGGACTACTGGGTGAAACAGTTTTTGCTGAAGTCTACCCGTGCTTGCAATCAAGTTATTCTGCGCACCCCCCCGGCGGCGGCCTCCCCTCTGGCCTCCATCATTGACAAGGAAAACCTAGATGGAGTCCTGGGCACGATTGCGGGGGATAACACCGTCCTGATTATCTGCCCTGACGAAGAATCAGCCCAAGCACTTCACGAACTTCTGCTCTCTATCTCAGGATTGTAATAACTCTCCCAGAACCGCAACTTCGCAGCTTATCCTGACTAGACTAGCAGTGAGGCTCGCCAATTAATTCTGCGGCTGAGCGTAGTTAGCGGACAAGAGGAACCTTGGAACGATGCAAAAAAGCAACTTGAAACTGGTGACAGAGCTGCGCCACGAGCTGCATGCTCACCCCGAAATCTCCGGGCAGGAAGTTGAAACTAAGCGCAGGTTGATGAGCTTTCTAGCCGAACACACCTCCTTTGTTATTCATGACGAAGGCAGTTGGTTTTGGGTCAAGATTCCAGGAACGGATCCCGCTCAGCCTTCCATTGGTTTCCGTGCGGACTACGATGCGCTGCCCATTGCAGAAGATTTGGATTTGCCTTACGCCTCTCAGAATCCTGGGGTGTCGCACAAGTGCGGTCATGATGGGCACAGTTCGTCCCTGGCGGGACTGGCTGTGGAGTTGGAAGGGCGCGACGTGCCCTCTGACGTTTATCTCATCTTTCAGCCGGCCGAAGAAACCGGGGCTGGAGGTTTCCCCAGTTCGCGGCTCATCGGGCGGGAAGCAATCGACCAGATTTACGCTTTCCACAACTGGAGCGGAATACCCCGCGGCTGCGTGGCTCTGAAACGGGGCGTGTCGCAGTGCGCCTCGCAAGGGTTGAGTCTGGAATTTAAAGGTATCACCACGCACGCCAGCAACCCGGAAGCGGGGTTAAACCCCAGCGAAACGATTGCCCAGCTGGTTCTCTACGTTATGGATTTGGCGGGCGTGGCGAGACTCGACAATCCGCATTCCAGTTTTAAGGGTTTTGTGTTGGCCACGGTGGTCGGCATCGAAGTCGGTCGTAAAGATTTTGGCATCTCGGCGTCCCACGGAGAGCTGAACCTGACCTTGCGCGCCGAAAACGAATCTGACCTGGCCAAGCTAAAGAGCCTGATTTGCGACGAGGCCTCCCACCTGGCGAAACAAACTTCCCTGTTGCTGTCCATGACTGACTGCGACGTATTTCCAGAGACTTGCAACGATGACGCGGCAATAGACCTGGTTGCCGCCGCCGCGCAACGTGCGGGGTTGCCGGTCGTGTACCTGGAAAAGCCCTACCGGGCCTCGGAAGATTTCGGACATTACTTGAAGCTCGCCAGCGGAGCGATGGTCTATATCGGCAATGGGCAAGATTGGCCGCCACTGCATACCTCTGCCTATGACTTCCTAGACAGTAACCTGGAAGTAGTCGTGGATTTGTGGCTGGCTATCCTGGGATTTTGATATCAGGAAAGGCTTGTATTAAACTTGTACGCGAAGCGCTCGTAGCTCAATGGATAGAGCATCTGACTACGGATCAGAAGGTTGGGGGTTCGAGTCCCTTCGGGCGCGCCACTAAATGATTTCCACCGTCTCGTCGCGGTGTCGTTTTCACATTTCCTGGTTTTTTTAGTCTGTTTGCGTGTGTCAGCGCCAGCAATGCATGCGCAACCCGTGGAATAACTTGCCAGGCACAGACTCAAGTACCCCTTAAAGCCTGACGAAACGAACAAAAACCCACTCACCTTGTGCAGCCAGAGCCCGACGCTTGTGCAGCCTCTCGAGCATGCAACCACCCCGAAACCGCCTACTGTAACATGAAAATATATGCATTCTCTAAATACGGAGTACAGGGGGGACAAAGAAGGGTATACGCATAATTATTCAAATTCGGAAATCCCTCGATTTACGTGTGAACAGGTAATACAATGAATTAGTGCGAAAAACAACAGATGTTTTTAGGGCAGCGGCGATGGGGCGCATACCCCGAGAACGCTGTTTTCGAGACCGCACACTTCACTCCATATAGAAGGGTAAAGAATGAGCAACGACAATGCTGTTGCGGAAACAGAGGAAGTTAAGCTTCCTCTATTCCCGTTGATTGCTTTTGGTATAGGTTCCATGGTTGGAGCGGGTATCTTCGGGATACCGAGCCAGATGGCTGGCAAAGCGGCGCCGGGGCCGCTGTTGATAGGTTGGTTGATTACCGGCATCGGCATGCTGATGCTGGCTTTCGTGTTCCAATCTTTGGCAACGACTCGTCCAGACATCACCGGTGGTGTTTATGGCTACGCTCGGGAAGGTCTGGGCAACTTCGGCGGCTTTATGTCAGCCTGGTCATACTGGTTATCGGCTTGGGCCGGCAACCTCTCTTACATTGCCTTTTTCACGTCAGCTCTGGGCGGATTCGCGGTATTCTCTGGCTTGATGCAAGGAGATTCCGTTTCTATCGCGGGGTTGATTTTCGGTTTGGTCTGCCTGTGGTTGATTCACTTCCTGATTTTGGCCGGTATTCGTACCGCAGCGTTTGTGAACACGATTGTTACCGCGGTTAAGATTATTCCGATTGTTGTCTTTATCATCTGTGCTGCTGTGGCTTTCAAGGTCGGTTTCTTTACGGCTGACTTCTGGGGCAACGTGGTGCAGGTTGGTTCCGAAGGCGAAGAAGCCGGGCTCGGCCCGGTCATGGCTCAGGTCTCCCGCATGATGCTGGTTACGGTCTGGGTGTTCATTGGTATCGAAGGTGCTTCGGTGTACTCCACTCGTGCCAAGAAGTCCAGCGATGTGGCTAAGGCTACGGTTATCGCTTTCCTTACCGTGCTGGCATTGCTGGTATTTGTCAACGTCCTGTCCTACGGTTTGATGGCACAGCCCGAGTTGGCTGGACTCGCCGATCCGTCTATGGGCGGTGCGATGGCGGCTGCTGTCGGTCCCTGGGGCGCTGGATTCATCAATATTGCAGTGCTGATTTCCGTGGCTGGCGCTATGCTGACCTGGGTTATGCTGGCCTCCGAGATTCTGTTCGTGCCGGCAGCTGACCACAACATCATGGCAGCTTTTGGCAAGACGAACCGGAAGGGTTCCCCGACAGTTTCTCTGTGGGTGACCAACATTGTGTCTTCCATCGTTTACATAATCATGATTTTGGGCTTTGCCTCGAGCTACACCGACTTGATTACTATCGCGGCTTCGCTGATTATTCCGTGCTACGTCATTTCCGCCGTCTACCAAATCATTCAGACCAAGAAGGGAAACAACGAGGCGGAAGGCGTGAAGTCGTCTAAAGGCTACCGGATGTGCGTCGGCGTCATCGCGACCATCTACACAGTGTGGTTGCTGTGGGCTGGCGGCATCGGGCTGCTGTTCCTCAACGGTTTGCTGTGGTTGATTGGCTCTCCGCTGTATTACAAGGGCCGTAAGGAACAGTATCCTGACCAGCCGGCATTCCAAGGCAAGGATAAGATTTTCCTGGGCGTGGCTATAGCCTTCACAGTACTGCTGATTATCTGGGTCATCGTATTCAAGGGTGACTTCATCAGCGCTATGTTCTGGAACGGTCTGTAAAGACTATACCGACAATTGAATCTTGCGTTTTCTTTGGCGATGGCTCGGTGAGGCCATCCGACCGACCCGAGCCATCGCCAAAGAAAGTCTCATGAAAAATAACTTCATATTCATACAGCCTGAGGACCAAAGGGGTTTTTTTAGGCTCGGTTCGTACACTTGTATTGATGACTAAAAGTCCTCGCGCCCCAGGGCGACAGCGTGCGTACCAAACCAACGATTACGTTAGGAAGGAATCAATATGAACAACAAAGTTGGCGTTTACTCTGAGGCAGGGGTTCTGCGTACTGTGATGGTTTGCAGGCCTGATTTGGCACATAAGCGGCTGACTCCTGAAAACTGCTCGGACCTGCTCTTCGATGATGTCTTGTGGGTCGAAGAAGCACAGAAACACCACGATGACTTCGTGGCTCAGATGAAGGCCCGCGATATCGAAGTACTCGATATGCAGGTCATGCTGGGTGAAATCCTGGATAACAAGGAAGCTCGCAAGTTTATCTTGGATCGCCGCGTTGCCGACGACATGGTCAACCCCATTGTTGCCAAGGACTTCCGTGATTACTTCACGGAAATGGACTCCAAGGAACTGGCACGTTACCTCATCGGCGGTATCAACCTCGACGAGATTCCCGATGAAGTCGGCGGCGTGTACAAGAAGGCTGTGACCCCTGACGGTTACAACCTGGACGACTGGATCTTCAATCCGCTGCCCAATACCCAGTTCACTCGTGACAACTCCGCTTGGGTGTTCAATGGTGTGTCCCTGAACCCGATGTACTGGCAGGCCCGCCGTCAGGAGACCCTCCTGACCCACGCTATTTACCAGTACCACCCGCGTTTCGCTAACGAGGACTTCAACATCTGGTTCGGCGCTGATCCCGACAAGAAGTGGCACCCCAACACCTTCATCGAAGGTGGCGACGTGATGCCTCTGAAGGACGGCGTGCTGCTGGTCGGCATGGGCGAGCGTACCTCGTTGAACGCCACTACGGAGCTGGCCAAGGAATTGTTCGCCAAGAAGGCTGCTGAGCGCGTCATCGTGGCGCGTATTCCGCGGACTCGTGCAGCAATGCACCTGGACACCATCTTTACGTTCTGCTCCGAGGACGTCGTGAATGCTTACCTGCCTTACATCGACAACACCTGGACCTTCTCGCTGCGTCCTGATGAGTCCAAGTCCAGCGGCATTGATATTCGCCGCGATGGCACGAAGCTGGTCGATACCTTGAACGAGGCGCTGGGTGTGAAGTTCCATGTCTCCCCCACCGGCGGCGACTACTTCAACGTCGAACGCGAACAGTGGAACGACGCGAACAACACCCTGGCTATTGCGCCGGGTGTCGTGATGGGCTACCGCTCCAACATCGAGACCAACAAGAACCTGCGCAATGCTGGTATCGAGGTGCTCGAGATTGACGGCGCCGAACTCGGCCGTGGCCGCGGTGGTTCGCGCTGCATGAGCTGCCCGATTGCTCGCGACCCGCTCTACAAGTAGAGCCACTCGTAAGCGGTTATAAGTTTCCCCTCCGGGCTGCCTCGGAGGTTATCAACGGGGCAGCCCACGGGGGGTATGTTTTTTCTGGCCGGCAGCCGTGACCTTTTCGGTGCGGCACCGGCCAGAAATTCGGAGAGATACTCTCCGCACATTACCAATCATTACGAAAACACCAATTTTGAAAGGAAAACCCATGACTGATTTTCACGGTCGTCACTTTTTGAAAGAACTCGATTTTACTCCTGCTGAGTGGTTGGAGTTGCTCGAGTTGGCTGCTGAGCTGAAAGCCGCGAAGAAAGAAGGTCGCGAAGTTCAGTACCTGAAGAACAAGAACATTGCTCTGATCTTCGAAAAGACCTCGACCCGTACCCGCTGCTCTTTTGAGGTAGCAGCCTATGATCAAGGCGCTCACGTTACCTATCTGGATCCGTCCGGCTCTCAGATGGGTCACAAGGAATCTATTGAGGATACTGCTCGAGTGTTGGGCCGTTTCTATGACGGTATTGAATACCGCGGCGATTCTCAGCACAAGGTGGATGTTTTGGCTGAGATGTCAGGCGTGCCGGTGTGGAACGGTTTGACTGATCAGTGGCATCCCACCCAGATGTTGTGTGACATGCTGACTATGCACGAGCAGAGTGGTAAGCCGTACAATGAGATTTCTTTTGCTTACGTTGGCGACTCCCGTTTCAATATGGCTAACTCCCTGTTGATTTCTGGCGTGATGCTGGGAATGGACGTGCGGATTGTGGCGCCGAAGGAGCTGTGGAATGCTCCGGAGATTATCGCTAAGGCTGAGGAAATCGCTAAGACAACCGGCGCCAAGATTACCCATACCGAGAGTGTCGATGAGGGCGTGAAGGGCGTCGATTTCGTTTACACGGATATTTGGGTTTCGATGGGCGAGCCGAAGGAAGTTTGGGATGAACGCATCAAGTTGCTGAAGCCTTACCAGGTGAATGCTGATTTGATGGCAAAGACTGGCAACCCCAATACCAAGTTCCTGCACTGCTTGCCGTCTTTCCATGACCGTCACACCACTATTGGTGAGGATATCTACCAAAAGTATGGGTTGGATGGTATGGAAGTCACTAACGACGTCTTTAATGGCGAGTGCTCCGCGGTGTTCGATCAGGCGGAAAACCGGATGCACACGATTAAAGCCGTTATGGTGGCGACGCTAGGAGAAAAGTAGATATGCGTATAGTTATTGCTTTGGGCGGCAACGCCCTGCTGCGACGCGGAGAGAAACCAGATTCCGCCACGCAGATTGCTAACGTTGAACTGGCGGTGCAGCAACTTGCTCCCCTGGCGGAGGAACATGAAGTGGTTATTACCCACGGTAATGGTCCGCAGGTTGGGGTGTTGGCGTTGCAGTCGGCTAATGATCCGAATCTGACCCAGCCTTACGCTTTCGATACTTTGGGTGCACAGACCCAGGGCATGATTGGCTACTGGCTGTTGCAGTCCTTGCAGAACAACCTCCCGGGACGTCAGGTGGCTTCTTTTGTAAACCAGACTCTGGTTTTGGCTGGGGATCCTGCGTTTGATAATCCGACCAAGTTTGTGGGTCAGGTTTACAACAAGGAAGAAGCCGAAGAATTGGCTAAGTCTCGTGGCTGGGTGATGAAGGCTGACGGGGAGTATTTCCGTCGGGTCGTCGGGTCTCCGAAACCACAGCGTGTGGTGGAGACGCGATTAATTCGCCGGATGCTCGATGTTGGTGCTGTCGTGGTTTGCGCGGGCGGTGGCGGTATCCCCGTCATCCGTAACGAGAAGGGCAAACTGCAAGGTGTCGAGGCTGTGATTGATAAGGATTTGACCGCCGCGACCCTGGCAGAGCATCTGGATGCAGATTTCTTGATGATTCTGACCGATGTGCCCGCTGTGATGGAGAACTTTGGTACTCCTGAGCAGAAGGAAATTCATCGCGCTAGTCCCGCTGCGATGCGCGCGGGCGGTTTCCCTGCTGGCTCTATGGGGCCGAAGGTGGAGGCAGCCTGCCGTTTCGTGGAGCTGACCGGCGATGTCGCCGCGATTGGGCAGCTCAGCGATGCTCAAAAGATTATCGCGGGCGAATCCGGCACCATCATTACCCCAGGTGGGAACTATGGTGGACCCGATGACATCAGCCAACACAGCTACAAGAAATTGTAAATGTAGAGCGATAGCTCTATTGCCTTTCGGGACTACGTTCAATCAACGTATTCCGGCATTCTGTAGATGATGTGTTCGCGGGGAAGCGAGGAGCTTCCCCGCGAATCATTTTTACAGCCAGACCTCATCATGGCGGGAGCGGCTAGGCCTCAAAGCAGCTGACCGGTCACCGGAGACAATCGCGGGCAAATACGCCCCCGTAAACGCCTTAAATCGGGGAATTTCAAAATGTTTTGCGCCGCGATGTCCGGAATGTTCCTCGAGAATCAAGCCGGGGGCATAATGGTTTTGGTCAGCCGTATTTTGGCGAATGTAGGGAGGACGATGCTAACCGACATGGAGAAAAACGCACTCGAGACGTTTAGGCCACAGGTCCAGATGCCCGCAGATTTCGTGAGTTTCTGGAGTAACACGCTACAGGAATCGCGCCAGATTCCAGCACTTGCTCAAATGCAGCGTGTCGATAGCCCGATAGAAACCCTCGAGTTCTACGATGTGACTTTCCCTGGATTTGCCGGTGAAAGCATCAAAGGCTGGCTGGCGGGGGCGCCTGGATTTACGAAACGCGAGAACCAACCCCTTATCGTGGAATACCTCGGCTACGGGGTGGGACGCGGGGTCCCCGGAGAACGCATGTTTTGGCCTTCTGCCGGTTACGTGCATCTGATTATGGATAGCCGCGGTCAAGGCGGAGACTGCGGCACCGGGGGAGCCACCCCAGACCCGCACCCCGCTCCTCCACACGCCTTCGGATTCTTTACCCTGGGCGTCGAAAACCGCGAAACTTATTACTTTCGCCGTCTCATAACTGACGCTTACCGAGCCATTGACGCTGCCTTGACGCTAAACTTCATCGACCCGCGGCGAGTTTTTGTGGCTGGAGCGTCCCAAGGCGGAACCTTGGCGGCCTGTGTCGGAGCGCGGCACGAGGGCGTGAGGGCGGTACTGTCGGATTTGGCTTTGGGTAACGTGATGTATGGGGTTGGTCACAATGACCATATGCCATACCGGGAGGTGCAGCGTTATCTGCGAGCCTACCCGGACCGATACGACCAGGTCGAAACCACCCTGTCGTATTTTGATGCCGTGAATTTTGCGCGCCAAGCCGTGCACCCGGCCTATTTCTCAGTGTCACTCAGCGATGAATACGTGCCTCCCGCCTGCACCTACTCAATTTTCAACGAGTGGAGCGGAGAAAAGTGCATGGAAGTGTATCCCTTTAACGAACACGACGACCCGAACCTGCACCACCTGTTAAAGCAACACGCCTGGTTGGAGCAGTTCCACTAACTTTCCGCGGCGTCCCAATCTGGGGCGTGCGCTGAAAGTGGAGGTCGCCAATCGGGCACCGATTGCGGACTTGCCAGCAGGGCAATCTGGGCATTGACGCCCTTGACTGTGTCCAGGGCGAGTTTACGCCCCGAGAAAAACCCGATGGCACCGCCGATACCCAGGGGGATAAAACGCCCGACAACGTGTCCCGAAAGTTTTTTAGAAATCTTTTTCCCGGCAAACTGCGCTAAGGCCTTATTGACCGAACTCAGGGTCGCGGATGCGTTATCGGCAACTTGTGCACGCGCCCAGTTCCAGACACCGAATCCGGCCTGGTCATAGACCAACTTGCTGGCCTCATCGCCAAGTATCGCCGAGAGAACCAAAGTCTTGCGGGCCTCCAAGTTTTGGGTGGGAATGCCCGAAAGCCGCGCCATCGTCAACACGTAAAGCGCCGTGTTGGCGGCAAATACGCTCAGCTCCACCCCGGTTAAAGCGGCCCCAATAGCCAGCCCGGAGCCGGGAACCGCGGCTCCCGCTCCCACGCCTGCGGAAGCAGTTTGGGATACCCGCACGTAGCGCCGTGTCACCAGGTTCATCAGCGCCGGCGTGGAAATGCCCGGGTGTTTATCCAGTAGCCGAGCAATCGTCCACTCAATATGCCGTTCCGGTAGGGCCAATACGGCATCCAGCAGGGCATCGGTGTCTTGGGGTAGTTTCTGCATATAACCAATCTATCGCGGTGAGCACAATTTCTCGCGAGGGGGCAGTTTGTCGAGGGACGGTTAGAACAAGGTTCCTTGAATACCTGTGTCCCGAGTATCTAGCGGTGTAGCGGTTGTAGTGGGGTCGGGGGGAGCCGTGTTCACCGCAGTCTGGGGGCGGGTGGCTAAGTTGCGCAGCTCGGGGCTTAAACCCGGACCGGTGTGGGGGGAAAGTCCCTGTTGATAGGCAGTGGCGGCCCTACGAGCCAGCTGATCGACTTTCTCGTTCAGGGTGTGTCCGGCGTGGCCTTTCACCCAGCGGAAGTCTACCGTTCGCCCTGCCAGACCCTGGTCTAGACGTTTCATCAGGTCATCGTTCAACACCGCTTTGCCGTCAGCCTTGCGCCAGCCCCGGCGTTTCCATCCCGGCATCCACTTGGTTACCGAGTTGATGACGTATTGAGAATCACATAGGAAATGAATGGTCAGATTAGGAATGCCAGAGGTTTGCTCCAAAAAATCCACCACTGCCATCAGTTCGCCGCGGTTGTTCGTGGACTTGGCCCAGCCGCCTGCCGCCCAACAATTTTCGTCAACGTACCATGCCCATCCGGCTGGTCCGGGGTTGCCCAAGGCAGAACCATCCGCCGCCACTGTGATTTCCATGCTCCCCATCCTAAGGGGAAACAGTTTGAAAACGACACTGAGGCTTGCCCGCTGCCGAACAGGCTGAGGATTTTAACTACCCTGGGTACGTGTAGACTTAATGGTGAAAACAGAATAGTGGATCGATTGTAAAGGAATAGAAAGTGACAGCTTCAGATAATCCTCGCCCTTGGGAAAACTTGGCAGAGGAACCGAACGAAAATTGGCGCGAGCGCAAAGGCGAGTCTCGCGAGAACGAAGAGGCAGGCCGCGAGTCACGCGGCGATAAACGAGATAATGAACGCAAAGGCCGCGGGGGTTTCAAAGGCGACCGTAAGGGTGGATACAAGTCAGGCGGCAAGTACGGCCGTGATGATCGCGGCGGAAAACGCGGTGGCTACTCGGGGCGCCCTCGTCGCGATAATGACCGCGACGACCGGGGGGGACGCGCCGGTCGCGATGACTGGCGGCGTGATGATCGCGGCGGCAAACGTAACTTTGAACGAGGTGGGGAGCGACGCGACTCGGGTCGTTCGGGCTTCCGTTCCTCTGGCTCACAACGATCCCGCTACGATGATCGGGGGTACAACCGCAGTCATACCGGGTCGGATAAACGCGGTCACGGCACTACGGGACGCTCTCGATACCTGGAGATCCCGGCCTCGATTACTTGGGATATGTTGGATAAAGAGGCTTGGTCCCGGCTCAGTCCGCTACCGAAAGAAACCGCGGAAAACGTGGCTCGGCACTTGGTCATGTCCGCGGAGCTGTTCGACACGCAGCCTGAACTCGCTTATGAATATGCCCGGGCGGCCCTGAAAATGGCTTGGCGTATCGACGTGGTTCGCGAAGCTGTCGCTTTGACCGCCTATGCCTGTGGCAAGTACAGCGAAGCGCTGCGCGAAGTGAAAACTGCCCGGCGGATGAGCGGTGTCGAAGTGCTGAAATCGGTGGAAGCGGACTCGGAACGTGGTCTGGGACGTCCCGAAAAGGCGTTGGAAATCATTAAAGCTGTCAAGCCAGGTGACCTGGACCGAACGGAACATTTTGAACTCGCTCTGGTGGAGTCCTCCGCACGGGCAGATTTGGGCGAGTACGAGACCGGACTGGCTGTTATTGAAGCAGCCTTAGCCCAGGTGGATCCCGAGTCAGAGAGGTTCGAATATGGGCGACTGCTCAGTGTGAAGGCTGACCGGCTGCGCGAACTGGGCCGGGATGAGGAAGCTGATGCCGCGCAGGCACTCATTCCGCGGGAGCCGGAGGATGTCGAAATCCTGGATATTCAAGAAGCTGAAGAAGCCGAACAGCGGGCTAACCCAACTACCCTGCAAGGAGCGAACGTACCTCTGGCTCAGCTCTACCCGCTGCTGCTCACCGATTTGGATGGGGTGACCTGGAACGGGTCCCAGCCGGTAGACGGGGTGGGACAAAGTATTTCTGCAGGGCGCGAATTGGGCGGAAAGTTCGTGTTCCTGACCAATAACGCGGCGCGCGTACCGCAGGACGTGGTGGCGAAATTGGCTGCTGCCGGGGTTCAGACCAGTCCCGATGACATCGTCACCTCCGCTCAAGATGGGGCCGCGAAGCTCAGCGAACTGCTGGAACCGGGCGCGAAAGTGCTGTGCGTGGGCGGCGAGGGCGTGCCGCAGGCCGTACAGGCGGCGGGCTTTGAAGTCGTGTCCACGGCGGATCAGGAGCCTGCCGGGGTCTTGCAGGGACTCGGTTTTGAGGTGGGCTGGGCTGAGCTGTCCGAAGCCTGCTACGCCATCGCGAATGGCGCTAAGTGGGTAGCCACAAACATGGATTACGCCCTGCCTACCGAAAAAGGCCGCGGCATTGGTAACGGTTCCCTGGTGGAAGCGGTGCGCCGGGCCACCAAGAGCGAACCAATAGTGTGCGGTAAACCGGAAACCTCCATCTATGATTTAGCGATTAACCGCTGCCAGGACTATCTGATGAACATTGAGGAAATCGCCGCGGAAGTTAAAGCTAACGAAGAAGCCGCTGCTGCTGCGCGAGAGCAAGCCAGGCAGGCTCGTGAAGCGAAGGCGGATCCGGATAGCGAACCCGTAGTTCTCAGCGAAGCGGACCTGGCGAAAGAAAAAGAATTCGACCGGGTGAAAGCGGCGGAACGCAAACACCGGGTTTTGAAGCGGCACGCGCTGGCCATCGGCGATCAGTTGGCTACTGATATCGTCGGGGCAAACAACGCCCAAGTGGCGTCTTGCGTGGTGCTGACCGGACTCACGCAGCCTCGCGACCTAGTGATGGCTCCGCCAGCCCAAAGGCCGACCTTTGTGGGGTTGGATTTGTCCGACCTGACGGTACCGATTGAACGCCCGGAACTGCGCAATCGTGGCTGGTGGTATACCGAAAACACGCGGGCTCGCGTGAACGGTCACGATATTGAAGTCCGCGGGCTGGGGGTGTTGAGCGAAGACGGCACGGTCGTATCCCTAGGGGAGTTTCGCGCTATTCTGGCAGCCGTCTGGTATGCCAGAGAACAAGGCAATCGGGTGGATTGCCCCGAGTTTAGCGTGGTTCGTGAAGTCGAACGCGACTATGACGAGGGAGACGATCTAGACCTCGACGAAGCCGATTCACGCCGTGACGATGCCGCACTGGCAGTGGAACAGAGGACGGCAGATGACGAATAAGCAACTACCCACTCCTGCCACGTTGAACGCTCAAGACCTGCATGATTACCGGGAAGAAATAGATGCCGCCCATGAGGCGCCCTTGGAATCACAGTTGGAACTGCTGCAAAAGGTAGCCGCCGACCTGCAGACCGTCTTAAACGGGGATGAGGCGCAGTCAGCAAATCATGGTTAAACGCGCGAGGTTGGACACGGAGCTGGTGCGTCGCCGCCTGGCGCCCAGCCGTACCCAAGCGGCACAGATGATTACCGCCGGTCAGGTGCTGGTGGACGGTCAGGAGGCCCTGAAGCCCGCCCGACAGGTGGAGTTGAGTTCGGCTATCGTGCTGCGCGACCCTGAAACGGTCCACTATGCGTCTCGGGGCGCTCACAAATTGCTGGGGGCGCTGGACTACCTGGAGCTTTATGGACCATCGACTCCAGTGATAGAAGGTGCGGTGTGTCTCGACGCGGGTGCCTCCACGGGAGGATTTACGGACGTCTTACTGCGCCGGGGTGCCGCCAAAGTGTTTGCGGTCGATGTGGGGTACGGCCAACTGGCATGGAGCTTGCGTAGCGACAGCCGGGTCGTGAATCTCGAACGAACCAACGTGCGCACGCTGGATTCCGCCCTCATCGACCCGCCCGCAGACCTGGTTGTGGGGGATTTATCCTTTATCTCACTCGGTTTGGTTCTGCCGGCGCTGCAACGTGCCGCCAACCCGCAAGCGCAGTACCTGCTGATGGTGAAACCCCAGTTTGAAATCGGCCGTGACAACTTGGGGCGCGGGGGTGTGGTCAGGAATCCAGACGATCGCGGACAGACTGTTAAGAACGTTGCGCGCCAGGCTCACGAGGCCGGACTGGCGGTGCTGAACGTGGCTCCTGCCGGGCTGGCCGGTCCCAGCGGTAATGTTGAATACTTCCTTTACCTCACCGCGCAGTCTACGGCCCGGCAACAAAACCTGCCAGACTTGGAGGGGGAATCGTTGGACACCGCCGTTGGGGAAGCTATTGCCAGAGGGCCTCAGCCATAGACGTCTGGGTCCTAATGTCCTGGTGGTGTGAGAAAATTAAGTAAACAGAAGGGAAAGTTATGGAACAGGAAGTTCGGGGCAAGCCGGGTGGCGAGTCGCCGGAGCAGCCGCAAAACTGGGATGACACGTGTCAGGACATGGGGGGATACGCAGATTGCTGCGGGGCCAGCGAGGCCGCGCCCACTTGTGAATACCAACCTCCCAGCCCGCAGTTGGTCCAGAAATATGCACGAAAGGCCCAGTCCGGTGAATAAAAAACGAACCATTATGGTGTTTCACCACCATTACCGCCAGCCCGCTATCGTGGCGGCGGCCAGTGTCCGCGGATACCTGGAAAATGCCGGAATCACCGTGGTGGACCGGACGAGTTCGGAACCGATTGACCTCATCATTGTGCTAGGTGGGGACGGAACCATTTTGGAGGCCGCTAATATCGCCCATCGTCAAGGCGTTCCGGTCATCGGAGTGAATTTGGGGCACGTCGGGTTCCTCGCCGAAGCAGAGGAAGAAGAACTCGGTGAACTGTGCGAGCGGGTGGTGCGCGGCGACTACCAGGTAGAACGCCGAATGTGTATTGACGTGGAAGTGCGTCACCCTGACGGTTCGGTGCAATCAGAATGGGCCGCCAATGACATCGCGGTGTTGAGCACCGATAAAGGCCACCCCGCACTTTTGGCTTTTGGTGTCGATGGGGAAGCGGTTTCCGAGTACGGCGCGGACGGTTTGATTGTGTCGACTCCTACCGGATCTACCGCCTATAACTTTTCGGTTGGCGGCCCGGTGGTGTGGCCCGATGTGCAAGCCTTGGTGCTGTCCCCGCTGGCTGCTCACGGCTTGTTTACCCGTTCCCTGGTGCTGGGGCCGTCATCGGTGCTAGAGATTCAAGTTCTGCCTCAACAGGTGCAAGACTGCGAAGTCTGGGCTGATGGGAGACGTATTTTGCCCGCGCCGTTGGGTTCCTCTATTCGGGTCACCAAGTCCGCCACGGATATGCAGCTGGCGCGGTTAGTATCCCTGCCGTTCTCGGCTCGGTTGGTGAAAAAGTTTGGTTTGCCCGTGGGAGGGTGGCGAGGTCGCTAATGCTGGAATCGCTGCGGATTGAGAATTTGGGGACGATTAACTCCGTTGCCTTGGAGTTTGGTCCGGGGTTTACCGTCATTACCGGCGAGACCGGGGCTGGCAAGACCATGCTGCTGACCTCGTTGGACTGGTTGCTGGGGGCGAAAGTTGAGCCTGCGCTGGTTTCTCACGGGGCCCAAAAAGCCGTGGTGGAAGGCAGTTTCCTGGTGGATGGTGCGGCCAGGTCGGTCGTGGAAGAAGCCGGTGGGGTGGTTGAGGACGGCGTCGCCGAGGTGTCAAGAGTGGTGCCTCTAGATTCTCGTTCCAAGGCTCACCTGGGAGGACGCACGGTTCCTGCCGCTATTTTGGGGGAGTTCGGTGCTAGCTTGGTGTCGGTTCACGGTCAAGCCGCGCAGGGGCGGTTGCGCACCGAGCGAGCCCAGCGCGATGCTTTGGATGCTTATGGAGACGCCGCCCATCAGCGGGCTTTGGAGCAATACCTTCAGGATTGGGAGGCTTTGAGCCTCGCCCAAAAGGCTTTTACCGAATGGGAAACCAGTGCTGAAAAGCGCGAACACCGCCGCGAAGTGCTGGAACGATTTTGTGAAGAGTTCGACAGTCTCCGCCCTGAGGACGGTGAATTCACGGAACTTAGCGCCAGCGTCGCGAAACTGTCCAACGTGGAAAGTTTGCGTGAAAACGTCGCGGCGGCGCTGGGGGCGATTGAAAATGAGGCGGATTCCACTCCGGCAGCCACCGATTTGGTTGCCGTGGCCACCCGGGCTCTACAGCGGGCGACGGAAGAGGACCCGAGCTTGCAAGAGGTTGCGCAAAGCGTGAGCGGGGCCGGTTATGCTCTCGATGATGCGGCCCGCGAGCTGGGGGTTTATCTGCAAGATTTGAACGCTGACCCTGAGGCGCTCCAGGAGGCGTTAAGCCGGCGGGCCACGTTTACCGATTTGAGTTTGCGTTTGGGAGTGGAACCGGAAAACTTAGGCACGGCCTGGCGAGATACCGCTACGGAACTGCAGGGTTTGCAGGGCGGTACGGAGCATTTAGAGCAACTTCGCCTCGAGATGGAATCCGCGGCGCAGACCGTAGAACAGGCGGGGGCAAAACTGCATGAGGCTCGCGAAAAGACAGCGCGTGCGCTCAGCAAGGCGATCAATGCGGAACTGGTGGATCTGGATATGAAGGACACGCGGGTCACCGTGGAGGTTCGTCAGGGGGAGCCGGGCGCCCACGGAGCCGACCGCATTGAGTTCATGCTGTGTCCCCACCCGAAAGCCCCCGTGCTGGCCTTATCCAGCGCGGCCTCCGGTGGGGAGCTTTCCCGTATCATGCTGGCTCTGGAAGTGACCTTGGCGGGCAGAGGCTCTCGGTTATCCCAAACCGGTCAAACCCTCCAGAACTCGCAAAACACCGAGGCACGCGGCACTTTCGTATTCGACGAAGTCGATGCGGGGATTGGCGGGCAAGCTGGCATCGAGGTTGGGCGGCGACTGTCGCGTCTGGCTAAGGACTACCAGGTCATTGTGGTAACCCACCTGGCGCAGGTAGCGGCATTTGGAGACTGCCAGGTACAAATCACTAAGAGCGGCGGACAGAGCCAGATTACAGTTTTGGATCAGGAATCACGGCGCGAGGAGCTGGCGCGGATGATTTCCGGGACGAAGCTCACAAAAACGGCGCTTGCGCACGCCGATGAGTTAATCGAACTGGCTCGTGTGGGACAATCGGAGTCATGATGGCAGTGTTTCGCCGAAAACGTAATCAAAAGACAGGAGCTAGCCTGGGCGGTCTGGTGCGCATCGATACGCGTACCAAAAACCTGACAAAACGCCTGGGTGCCGGGGAAGTCGCCGTTATCTCGCACCAGGATTTGGACTGGGTCGCGGCGGAGTCGCTGAAAGCAATCGAACCTGCCGCAGTACTGAACGCGGAAAAGTCCACCTCTGGACGCTACCCCAATCAAGGACCAAAAGTCCTCATCGAGGCGGGGATTCCCCTCATTGACGATTTGGGTTCCGACATTATGAGCCTGAAGGAAGGCCAACGGGTCGAAATCCGGGATAACCAGGTATTTTGTGGCGGGAAACTTGTTGCGGAAGGGGTGCGGCAAACCGAAGAAACGAACGCCGCCAATATGGAGGCAGCGAAGGCCTCCCTGGGAGTGCAGATTGAGGCTTTCACCGCCAACACTATGGAATACCTGAAAAAAGAACGGGATTTGATTCTTGATTCTGTGGGTGTGCCGGATTTGCGGACGAACTTTACCGGACGCCAGGTTTTGATGGTGGTGCGGGGCTACAACTACAAAGAAGACCTGCTGATGCTCAAGCCTTACATTCGCGAGTATCGTCCCATCCTGATTGGGGTGGACGGCGGAGCGGATGCGCTGTTAGAGAACGGTTTGAAGCCTGACCTGGTGGTGGGCGATATGGACTCCGTGACCGATAAGGCATTGACTTGCGGGGCGGAAATCGTGGTACATGCCTATCCCAATGGGAAAGCTCCCGGCTTGTCCAGGGTGCAGGAACTCGGGGTGGACCACGTGGTATTCCCTGCGGCGGGCACGTCCGAGGACATCACGATGCTGTTAGCTGATGAGAAAGGCGCGGAACTCATCGTTGCCCTGGGGACACATGCTACCTTGGTGGAATTTTTGGATAAAGGGCGTGCCGGAATGTCCTCAACGTTCTTGACTCGCCTGAAAGTCGGCAGCAAACTCATCGATGCCAAGGGCGTTTCCAAACTTTACCGTCCCCGGATTACGAACTGGCAGATGGGCTTATTGGTTGTGGCAGGTTTGCTGGCAATGCTGGCGGCACTGGGTTCAACTACCGGTGGACAGACCTTCATAGGATTGGTAGCTGCGAATATGGATGCCTGGTGGCATGGCCTGAGGGGCTTGATTGGTTAACGGCGAATTTGTGAAAGTTAGATTGGAAGAAAACTTATGATTGATTTTCGGTATCACCTGGTTTCCCTGGTGGCGGTTTTCTTGGCTCTGGCGGTGGGAATTATCCTCGGCGCCGGTCCGCTGGCTGATCCCATCGGGGATACTTTGACTGGCCAGGTTGACAAGCTTCGTGAAGATCGCAACCAACTCAATGAGCAACTGACCCAGGCCCAGTCTCAAATCAATGTGCAAGACCAGACGGTGGAACAGTTCGCGCCGCGGATATTCAACGGGTTCCTGCAAGGCACGGAGATCGCCCTGGTGGTGTTGCCCGACGCTGAAGCCGAAGATGTGAAGGCCGTGAGTGAAATCGTCACCGCGGCGGGTGGCGCTATCAACGCTCAGATTAACCTGCAAGACAACTTTTTTTCGCCCGCAAAGCAGGCTTACCGGGAGGCGCTTTCCGGTCAAATTAGGCAGTATCTGAGCGATACCACCCGCGCCACCACCCCGGAATCCACCCTGGCCGCCGCTATCGGTCAGTTGATTTTCAACGGCCAAAACGATTCGCTTTCGGGAATCCTGACGGTGGAAGAAACCCCCCTCATCCAAGTCGCTAATCCGGCATCCCAGCCGGCTCGCGCCGCGATTATTGTGGGCTCCAGACCGCTGGAATCACAGAACGATAAACAGCTGAAAGCCTTGGAAAAACGGACCAAGAACCTCATAGAGTTCGCTCAAACTCTCAACACGTTCGCCTCGGGAGTGGTTCTTTACGGTTCGGCGCAGGGTGAGAATGACCTGTTGACCAAGGTGCGGTCGGGTGGAAACCCCGTTCCCACGGTGGATAGCATCGGTACGAAAACTTCGCTCCTTTCCCTACCTTTTGCTTTGGTGGCCCGCATGAATGGCACCGTCGGAGCCTGGGGGAGCGAACAGAATGCCTCCGCGCTGGTTCCGCCCTTTACGGAAGTGTCCGCTCCACCTGCTCCGGCTGAGGCGCCCGCGGCACCGGCACCGCAGTGAGCACCGGTCAAGCAGTCCAGGAACTAAACCGGAAGGCGAGTTATGCAGATTAACTTCCAGCGCACGAATTTTCACGGCCGGAAAGTGAGCCTGTGGGGTGGGACAGCAGTCGGCGTCCTGTTGCCAGTGGCTCAGATTATTTCGGGACGGGGTAATCGTGCGGCGTTGCGGGTCGCCGTGGCCGCAGCTGGCAGTGGTGCAGCAGGGTTCTTTGACGACATGTCAGACAGTGACACCACCAATAAATCTACGAAAGGTTTGCACGGTCATATCGGGGCTTTGAAGGAGGGCCGGTTAAGTCCCGGCCTGGTTAAAATGCTGGCCCTGATGGCTACGGGAGCTGTGGCAGCTCGACCTCGTCGCGATATTTGGGGCTGGATGATTCAGGCCGGAGTCATTGCCGGGAGCGCAAACCTGATTAATCTGCTGGATCTCAGACCGGGTCGAGCCCTCAAAGTCGCGCTGTTGGGGGGCGCAGCAGGATTTTTACCCGCACCCAGCGGATGCTACTGCACGCGTCGGCGTATGGCGGCAACGAACTGTGCCGTTATAGCCGCGGCCCTGCCTCTAGACCTGCGCGAAGTCACCATGCTGGGCGACACGGGCGCCAACGCGTTGGGAGCAGCCTTGGGAGCCACCTGGGCGCAAGGAAGAACGACCCGCACCAACCTCGTGACCTTGGCTGTAATCGCCGCCCTGACCCTGGCTAGTGAAAAAATCAGTTTCTCGAAAGTCATCGACAGCCACCCGGTGTTGAAAGCCGGGGACAACTGGGGGCGTCTGCCCGCATAGCGGCAGCGGGAAAACGGCGCGTTACGTAAAACAGCTTGAAAGGTGCGTTAGTCGATTTGAGCAAGCGTGAGCAAACTGTCACGAACCCGGTGGCGGCCTTAGCGGGGGCGGCCGGGACCGTAGCGGTGATGACGCTAATCTCCAGAATCTTCGGTTTCGGCCGATGGCTGGCCCAAGCCACTTGGGTCGGAGCGGGTACAGTCGGCAACGCCTACGCTTCAGCGAACCAAATCCCCAACGTGATTTTTGAAGTCGTGGTTGGGGGAGCGTTGGCTTCCATCACCATCCCCCTGTTGGCTCAAGCCATTGCCGGCTCGCTGAAAGACGAAGTGAACCGTCTCGCCTCAGCGCTGTTTACCTGGACATTGACCCTGCTGGTTCCACTGGGTTTGCTGGTTTTCGTGGCAGCCGAACCCATCGCCGCGGTGCTACCCGTTTCAGTGGGCTCCGACATCACTACCCAAAATGTACTGACCGCGTATTTCCTGCGGGTTTTTGCTCTGCAGATTCCGCTCTACGGAATAGCCGTGGTGCTGGGAGGAATCCTGCAAGCCCACCATCGCTTTGCGTGGCCTGCCCTGATGCCGGCGTTATCCTCCATCGTCACCATCGTCGCTTATGCTGCCTACGGCGCTCTCAGTGGCTCCAACCCGACCGCATACACCGCTATCGTCGCCCTGGCTTGGGGAACTACCGCGGGGGTGCTGGTGCTGAGCGTTCCGCTTTTTATTCCCGTCTGGAACGTGGGGGTGCGCCTCAAGTTCGTGTGGAAAATGCCGCGGGAGAAATTCCGTCAGGCTCTCGCTTTGGGAGCCTACGGCATCGGAGCGCTGCTGGCTGCCCAAGGTTATATGCTCGCCACGCTGTTCCTGACCCGGTGGGGTGGGGTGGAAGGCACTATCAACGTTTTTCAGTATTCCCAAGCTATCTACCTGCTGCCCTACGCACTGTTCACCTTCCCGGTAGCGACAGTCGTGTTTCCCCTGATGACCAGGCGTTTTGCGGCCGGGCAGACGGCAAAAGCGGGGGAGTTGGCCACCAGTTCCACCGCGTTGATTGCCGGTCTGTCTCTGTTGGGAGTCGCTGGTCTGATTGCGGTGGCGCCCGGTATGGCAGCCATTTTTGCGTGGAACCGTCCCATTCCGGGACTGGAAATGGCGGTCGTGGCGATGGCTCCCGCCCTGGTGGGCTACGCCCTGCTCTATCACCTGTCACGAGTGTTTATCGCCGTCAACCGGGCGCGGCATTCTTTTTTCGCAGCGCTGCTAGGGTGGGGGATTGCCGCCGTGAGTGGGTGGCTGCTGATTCTCGTTTTGGCTCCTTCGCGCGGTAACGGTGTCGCCACGCTCATTGCTCTGGGTGTCGGCAATGCCTTGGGCATGAGCGCGGCCGGGGTCTACCTGCTGATTGTGTGGGGTCGCCTTCAGGTTGGTTCCCCGGTTCAGGTATTGAAAGCCCTGTTGATTGCTGTTCCCGGGGCAGCCCTAGGCGGAGTCTTGGGGCGCCTAGCGTATGCGGGGGTCAATTCCCTAGAGTTGCCTGTGGGGGTGCTGTGGGCGACTCTCGGGGCTGGTCTGGTGACGGTAGCCTGCGCCTTACCGGGATTAAAAATCATTGCCACTCCGTTTTGGAAACAAACCCGCGCGGCCCGTCGTGCTCCCGAAACTGTTGAAACGACTGAGGACCTTGGGGAAAACCTACCCTCGCAGAATCCTCTCCCGGCAGAACCTGAAACAGAACGTTTGGAAGAAGGCGAATCGTGAAAATAACCATGGTGATGGGCAAAGCCTCGCACTCGATGGGAACTTTCGTGGCATCGCTATCGAGCACTTTGGCGGCGAAAGGCCACGATGTTCAGATTATTGCCGAACCCACCAGCGCCAAGCTGTATCGTCTCAAGAATGTTCTGCCGCTGTGGATTGTGAAACCGCGCAGACTGTTCCTGATGGGTACGAATCTGCGGCGGTTGCGCCGGGCGCAAGACGTGCTGAAAAACTCTGATGTCATTCACGTTCACGGGCTGAAGGCGGCGCTGTATGTCCTGGTACTGACCATGTTCGTCCCCAATACTCCGCCGCTTTTAGTATCGCTGTACGAACTGAACGATGAACGCCGCGATACGTTCTGGCGCCAGCTACTCTTTCGGTGGATGGATAACCGCGCTTCGCTCATTTCGGGCTCTTCGTTACGCCTGACCGCAAAGATTGACCGACAATCATCGGCGGATACGGACTCAGCGGTATCTTTCCTGGTCAGCCCCAGGGTAGAGAAACTCTTGCAAACCGGAATGCTCAATCGTAAGGAGCGGGTGGGCAACTGGGCCAAGCTGGCGGCCGCGGAACGGCTGCGCAACCGTGGCCAACTGGTGCTGGGGATTGGTCCGATTGAGCAAGAGAAACGTTTTGACCGGTTTGTTCGCGCTATGCAGCGGGTGACTTATCCAGCCACCGGGGTGGTTATCGGGGATGGAGATCCCCAACTGTTAGCGGGTCTACGCTCCTATGGTAGCGATGCGCAGGTCTCTTTCCTGGGGTGGCGCAAGTCCCTGGACGCCTGGTTACAAGCCGCGAGTGTATTGGTCATTACTTCTGAATGGGAGTCGCGGGGTTTCATTGCCCAAGAAGCCATGAGCTTGGGGCTGCCGATTGTGGCTGCCCCGGTCGGGAAATTGCGAGACATTTTGCTGCCTGCGGGGGTAGCGATGGACAGTCAACAGGGCGAGAACCTGGTCGGAGGAGAACAGATTGCGGGACAGTCCCACGATTCAGACCTCGGAATCGGCAGCCTCGTGGTGGACACAGACGATGCCGAGGCGACAGCTCAAGCCATCACGAAACTACTGGCCAACCCCAGCATCTGGTACGAAAAACAGGAGTCCGCCCGGCATCGCGCCACCACCTGGCCGACCAATGACCAGGTCGCCAACGAATGGCTGGGATTTTATCGGCGCTCCCTGGCGGGACAAAACCAGCGAACAACCAAGAGCAGCCCGATATTACAAACAGGAGAACAAAAATGAGCGATACCCCACCGTACTTGGAACCACCGGAGGATGAACGAACTGAATTTCCCGTGGTGGATTCTCTGGAAGTGTTTAGGGGCAAAGTTTTTTCCATGCTCACTGAACGGGTTCGCTATGGCGATGGGGTGGCAACACGAGATTTTGTGAAGCATCCGGGGGCGGTCGCCATCGTTCCGCTGCGGGAAGGTGAGGCGAGCGCTTCGGGTGAGCCCGAAGTGCTGCTAATCAACCAATACCGTCACCCGGTGGGAGCGACCTTGTGGGAGATTCCCGCGGGATTATTGGACATTGCCGGGGAAAATCCGCTGCGTGCGGCGCAGCGGGAGCTGGAGGAAGAAGCCGACTTGAAAGCTACTCGCTGGGACGTGCTGGTGGATTATTTCACCACGCCGGGCGGGTCTTCCGAAGCGCTGCGGGTGTACTTGGCTCGCGATTTAACCCCGATTCCTGCCTCGGAGCGCAGTTTTCAGCGTGAAGCCGAAGAAGCGTTTATGGCGCGGCGCTGGGTAGGGTTGCGGCAGGCAGTGGTGGCGATTTTTGCTGGACAGATGCACAATCCTTCCGCGGTTGTCGGAGTGTTGGCTACTGCGCTGGCGCTGGGATTGCCCGACGTCTCCCCGGTTTCTTTGCGTCCGGTGTCAGCTCCGTGGTTTCGAAAAACTTCTTCGGAATAGATTCGCTCGCAGCCCCGTATAGATGTTGCGGGGGTTTCCGCCGGCCGTCGCTGAGCCGGCCTGGCTGCAAACTGATTTTTGGCACACTGATGTTGCGCAAATTTTCCCAGTAAAACCGCAGTTTGGCTTATTTTGGCAGGTTTTAAGCAATGACTAGCTTGGGAAAATATGCTAGATTTAGGAAAGTCATCGTTGATGTAAAGATTTTAACGAAGGAGGAGCGGGATGCCAGCAATCGTGGATGATCAGGGCACCCGTCAAGTCGTACTGGATCTAATCATTGAAAAGGGTCCCATTACTGCTTCTGTCCTGGCTAACATCCTCAAACTTACCCCAGCGGCAGTTCGTCGCCACCTCATCTATCTAGAGGAGAGTGGGCAGATTGAGAACCTTGAATCGACCGGCAAGATTCGCGGCCGCGGGCGTCCGGCACGTCACTATGTGGCGACTGATGCCGGACGCGCCACGCTGCCGGATGGGTACTCACAGATGGCAAACAAGGCGCTGGACTACCTGCAGCAAGTCGCCGGCGACCAAGCTATTGAAGACTTTGCTAATCGGCATTCGCGAGAGGTCGAACGCCGCTATGCTCCGGTAGTTCACGCCGCCGGAGATGACCCGCAAGCCCGGGTCGTGGCCTTGGCGGATGCGCTGGCACAGGACGGTTACGCGGCAACCGTTCGACAAACCGCGCACGGGCTGGCACTGCAGCTGTGTCAAGGATCCTGCCCGGTACAGGACGTCGCCAAGTCCTATCCAAAGCTGTGTGAGGCAGAAACGCAAGCCTTCTCCCGGTTGCTCGATACCCATGTGCAGCGCCTCGCCACCCTTGCGGAGGGGGACCATGCCTGCACCACCTGTGTGCCGCTAACCTTGCGCAAAAATGGGGCTCTGAGCAGCATTAATGTGTTGAACGGAGGGAAGCGAAGTCGGGGGGAATAAATCAGTGAGACAGTCTCCCGGCGACTTCTAAAAATCAGGACCCGACAGGGCTACCTAGACTTAGAGAAAACCTCAAATGAAAGGATAGAGATGAGCGATGCTCTGACTGAGTCAGATCAGAAAAAGCGCGCGGATGATGAGATTATCGAGTCTATTTCCGATAAGTACGAATTCGGCTGGCATGACTCCGATGCCGCCGGACAAGCCGCGAAACGCGGCTTGGATGAGGACGTGGTGCGCTACATCTCCGAGATGAAAGATGAGCCGGAATGGATGCTGAAACTGAGGTTGAAAGCCCTCAAGATTTTTCAGCGCAAACCCATTCCGGACTGGGGTCCAGATTTGAACTTCCTGGACTTTGATGAGTTTAAGTACTTCGTGCGGGCTGCCGACAAGGTCGCCCAATCCTGGGACGACCTGCCCGAAGACATCAAACAGACCTATGATCGTCTGGGAATTCCCGAAGCGGAGCGGCAACGCCTGGTGGACGGGGTGGCCGCTCAGTACGAATCGGAAGTCGTCTATCACCAAATCCGCGAGGATCTTGAGAAACAGGGCGTGGTCTTTTTAGACACCGACACGGGACTGAAAGAATACCCCGAACTGTTCCAGGAATACTTTGGGCAGGCCGTACCGGCGGGGGACAACAAGTTCGCTGCCCTGAATACTGCCGTGTGGTCCGGTGGTTCATTTATCTATGTTCCCAAAGGTGTGCAGTGTACGGTCCCCCTGCAGGCCTACTTCCGCATCAACACGGAGAGCATGGGTCAGTTTGAACGAACCCTAATCATTGCTGACGAAGACTCCTACGTACACTATGTAGAAGGCTGCACCGCCCCGATTTACCAGTCGGATTCTTTGCACGCCGCCATCGTGGAAATATTTGTGAAAAAGAACGCCCGGGTGCGTTACACGACCATCCAAAACTGGTCGAATAACGTGTTGAACCTGGTGACCCAACGTGCCTTCTGCGAGGAGGGCGCCACGATGGAATGGATTGACGGCAACATCGGCTCGCGCATCAACATGAAGTACCCCTCGGTATACCTGCTGGGCGAGCACGCCCACGGCGAGACATTGTCCATTGCTTTTGCCGGCAAGGGGCAGCATCAGGACACCGGTGCAAAAATGCTGCACCGAGCCCCGCATACCTCTTCGCACATTGTCAGCAAATCCATCTCGCGGCAAGGCGGACGTTCCTCATACCGGGGCTTGGTCGACATTGCCGAAAACGCCATCGGTTCCAAGTCCAACGTGCTGTGCGACGCCCTGCTGGTGGACACCATTTCGCGCTCTGACACCTATCCTTATGTGGACGTGCGCAATGACGAGGTCGAAATGGGTCACGAGGCAACTGTTTCCAAAGTGTCCGAGGATCAACTGTTCTACCTGATGAGCCGGGGGCTCACCGAAACGGAAGCGATGGCGACCATCGTACGCGGTTTCGTTGAGCCAATCGCCAAGGAGCTTCCGATGGAATACGCCTTGGAACTGAATCGACTAATCGAACTGCAGATGGAAGGGTCGGTGGGCTAAATGACTGAAGTTACTGTACCAACAGGCGGCGCGCAAGCCGCTCCGGCCCCAACCCGACTGACCTCTACTTCCGTAGGGGATTTTCCGATGCCGACCGGGCGGGAAGAAGCCTGGCGCTTCACCCCATTATCGCGGTTCTCCAGCTTACTGGAAGAATCTCTCCAGGGCGGTAGCGCCAAGTTTGCGGTGGACGGTGTGGCTTTGCGTACCGACGAACCAGTCCAGCCTGAGGTAAATCTGACCCTGAAACTGTCCGCAGTGGCGGAGTTGTCGCCCCTAGCCGGAGCACCTTTCGACCGTGCTGGAGTGGTTGGCTGGAATAATATTTCCGAGACTCTAGATGTGGCGGTTACCGGCACGGTGAGTCGACCGGTCTGGATTGACGTCACCGCTGAGGAGCCAGATACGGTCGGTCACGTGCGGATACATGCGGAAAAAGCGTCTCAAGCTACCATCTTGCTGCGTCATCGCGGTGGTGGTTGCCTGAATGAGACGTTGGAAGTGAAAGCGGAGCCGGGCGCGAAACTGGACGTAGTCAGCCTGCAGGCCTGGGACGACACCGCGGTGCACGTGGCAACTCAACAGATGACTCTGGGTCAGAACGCCAGTGTCAAGCATGCCAACGTCACCTTGGGAGGCAATTCAGTTCGCATCACGATGGGAGTGAATCTCCCTGCAGAACGCAGCGATTTGAACCTGCTGGGACTGTACTTTACCAACACGGGAAAGCATCAGGAACACCGGCTGTTTATCGAGCACACGGGGCAAAAATCGAAGTCCCGAGTGACCTACAAGGGTGCATTGCAAGGTCAGGAAGCACGCGCTGTGTGGGTCGGTGACGTTGGTATCGGGCCGCAGGCTTTCGGGACGGATTCCTACGAACTGAACCGAAACCTGGTGCTGGGCAAGGGACCTCGTGTGGATTCTGTGCCGAACCTAGAGATTCACAATGGTGAAATCGAAGGTGCTGGACATGCCTCGGCGACCGGCAGATTTGATGATGAACAGCTGTTCTATCTGCAAAGCCGTGGTATCGATGCAGTCAACGCCAAACGACTGGTGGTGCGCGCGTTCTATGCGGAATTATTGAATAAGTTAGAAGTACCGGAATTGACTGACTACGTGTTGGAAACCGTAGATAGTCACCTTAGTGCAGGGAGTTTGCAATGAGTTTTACCAAAGTTGGCAGTATCGATGAAATCGAGCCGGGAACTGGCAAAGAAGTCACTGTGGAAGGCGTTGAAATCGTGGTTTTGCGCAGCGATGAGGGAGATTTTCACGCGATGGCAAAGGAATGTCCGCACGCCGGGTTCTCCATGGTGGACGGCATCATTGAGGACGGCTGCGTGGAATGTGCTGCGCACGGGGCACAGTTCGATTTGGAAACCGGCGAGCCACAGTCGCCGGCCTACGACCCCCTTAAGATTTACCCAGTCAAAATTGCCGACAGCTTCGTCGCTGTGGATGTGAGCGCGTAACTCAGCCGGTTTCAGCGCGGGGAAACGCGCCGAGCAGCTCGGAATGGAAAAAGGAAACAGGAGAAAACAGTGTCAGTGTTGGAAGTAAAGAACCTAAAAGCCCAGGTGGAGACCCCGGAAGGGCCGAAAAAGATTTTGAAAGGTGTAAACCTGACCATAAACTCCGGCGAAGTACACGCCATTATGGGACCCAATGGTTCGGGCAAATCGACTCTGAGCTATGTCCTGGCGGGACACCCGAAGTATGAGGTCACTGGCGGTGAAGCCCTGCTGGACGGCAAGAACATTCTGGAGATGAGTGTGGACGAGCGCGCTCGGGCGGGGTTGTTCCTGGCGATGCAGTACCCGGTCGAGGTCCCCGGGGTGAGCGTGTCGAACTTCTTGCGCACCGCAAAAACTTCGGTGGCGGGACAAGCTCCGTCGCTGCGTCAATGGATGAAAGAAGTCAACGGGGCTTTTGACGACTTTAAGATGGAGAAAGAGTTTGCCAGCCGGGATTTGAACGCGGGCTTTTCCGGCGGGGAAAAGAAACGCCTGGAAATTCTGCAAATGCAGCTGTTAGCACCGCAGTTCGCGATTTTGGACGAAACAGATTCCGGTTTGGACATTGATGCTCTCAAGATTGTTTCTGAAGGCATCAACCGGGTGCATGAGGCCGCCAATACCGGAATCTTGCTGATTACCCACTACTCACGGATTCTGCGTTACGTGCACCCCGATTTCGTTCATGTCTTCGTGGACGGGCGTATCAGCAAAGAAGGTGGGCCCGAACTGGCCGATGAACTTGAAGCCGAGGGCTACGACAAGTACCTGGGAGCCTCGACGGCTGCTTAAGGGCGGCGCGAGCGGCGAAGGGAAAGAATTGTCATGGTAACAGGCCCGGCGACAGATTTCAGCGAGGCGGAGCTCGCTCGGATTCGTGCGGATTTCCCGATTCTCAGCGTTTCGGGACGCGATGGCTCGCCCCTTGACTATCTGGACTCTGGGGCAACCTCGCAAAAGCCGGCGGTCGTGTTGGAGGCCATTGACGACTTTTACCGCCGCCACAATGGGGCGGTACACCGGGGGACTCACCAGCTCGGCGACGAAGCCACGGCTTTGTTTGAAGATGCTCGCCAGGACGTCGCGGACTTCTTAGGCGTGAGCGACCCCGAAGAAATCGTGTGGACCTCGGGAGCGACCGAGGCGCTGAACCTAGTGGCTTACGGTTTTGCAGCCGCCACTTGGGAACGTGCGGGCGGACCTTTTGCCTTGCAACCGGGCGATGAAATCGTGTTCACCAGGGCGGAACATCACGCCAATCTGGTGCCGTGGCAGCTGGTGGCCAAACGCACTGGAGCCGTCACGAAAGTCATCGAGTTGACCCCCGACGGGCGCCTGGACGTGTGCCACCTAGAGGACGTCATTACGCCGCGCACGCGGGTCGTTGCGTTCACGCACCTGTCTAACGTGACCGGGGCGGTGACGGACATTGCGCCAATTATTGCCACCGCCCGGGCGGTCGGTGCCATCGTCGTCATGGACACTTGCCAATCCAGTGCTCACCTGCCGCTGGAAGTTGATCAGCTCGGAGTTGATTTCGCGTGTTTTTCCGCCCACAAGATGCTCGGCCCCACCGGGGTGGGAGCCTTGTGGGGGCGCCGTGAGCTGCTCGAACAGCTGCCGGTGCTCCTCAGCGGTGGTTCCATGATTGAAAACGTGACGGTGGAGGAAACAACTTTCATGCCGGCACCCTACCGCTTTGAGGCTGGCACCCAACCGGTCGCCCAGATTGTGGGTTGGGCCGCCGCGTGCAAGTACCTGCAGGGGCTGGGGATGGAGCGGGTCGCTGCTCACGAGCAGGCCCTCACCGCTTACGCCCTGCCGAGGCTGGTGGAGATTCCCGGCGTGAAGCTGCTGGGCCCTACTGACATGACGCATCGCGCCGGGGTGTTGTCCTTCGAAATGGAAGGGATTCACCCTCATGACCTGGGGCAATACTTGGATTCGCAAGGGGTGGCGGTGCGAGTCGGCCATCATTGTGCCATTCCGCTGCATCGTTTCTTTGGTGTGAACGCCTCCACGCGGGCCACGTTCAGCCCCACCACGACTATTGATGAGATTGACCGCTGGCTGCAAGCGCTTCCGCAGGCCGCAAAGTTCTTTGGTGTCACGCCAGGGGATAGCTGAATAGACAGAAGGAACACAAGTGAACGAACTGGAAAACCTGTATCAGCAGCTCATCTTGGAGCAGTCCAAGGCTCGGCATGGCGCTGGCACCCTGCCCGGCTGGGCTGCCAGTTCCCACCAGGTCAATCCGACCTGCGGAGACGAGGTTACGCTACAGGTGGAAGTGGCTGACGGAAAGTTGCGCAACCTGGTGTGGGACGGACACGGCTGCTCGATTTCGCAGGCCTCCCTGTCGATGATGTGGGAGCTGGTGCAGGGCCAAGACCTGGAAACTGTGCACGGGCTGGAACAGGATTTCAACGAAATGATGCATTCACGAGGCCGGGGCGTGGACGAGGATTTGCTCGATCGTCTGGGCGATGCCTCCAGCCTGGAAGGAGTTTCCCGCTACGTCAACCGCGTGAAATGCGCGCTGTTGGGGTGGATGGCATTGAAAGATGCGCTGGCCCAAGCTGTGGCGACGGATGGAACCGGCGGCGGCACCCAAACTGCGTCGCACTGTGACCCGAAAGTCATGAACCGGACTTGTGACCCTGAAACCCCTCAAACGACAAAGGAGTAGACCAATGAGTGAAGAACCCTTGAGTAAAGAGCTATTGGACGAGCTGGGTACTCCGCACGCCAGTGCGGCGGTGGAATCAGAGGTCAGCGCCGCACCAGCAGAGTCGGCAACCGTAGTTGACGGGATAGCGGCAGATGTCGTGGCGAATCCCGGCGCGGAGCTCTCCGAACAGCAACGTGCCTTGGTGGAAGAAATCGTGGAGCTCCTGAAGGACGTTATCGACCCGGAACTGGGCATCAACATCGTGGATTTGGGGTTGCTTTACGGGCTGCACTTGGACGGAGACGACCTGGTTATTGATATGACCCTGACCTCTGCCGGCTGTCCGCTGACGGATATGATTGAGCGCCAGTGCCGTTTCGTGCTGGAAGATTTGGTGAAAACCGTGTCCATTAACTGGGTGTGGCTGCCGCCGTGGGGCCCGGACAAAATCACCGAGGATGGCCGTGAGCAGCTGCGGGCCCTCGGTTTCAACGTGTGATTTGATTACAGGCACCTAACTAGGCGTTTTCTGTTGAGTACTGCAAATCTGTGCAGTGCGCATCGTATTTGACGATTTTGGGACAGCTACCGGGATAGCTTGCGCAACAAAGATGTCCCGGCTCTTGTTAGAATTACCCCATGTCCCACCTTTTTACGCCGTTTCGGCTGAAAAACCTCGAGACCCGCAATCGTCTGTGGATGCCTCCGATGTGCCAATTTACGGCATCTTCCGAGGGGCCGTCCGCGGGGTGGCCTAACGATTGGCACGAAGTTCATTATGGAGCCAGGGCATCAGGCGGGGTGGGCGCCGTCATCGTGGAAGCGACCGCAGTCAGCCCGGAGGGGCGCATCACCCCCTTTGATTTGATGCTGGACCGGGACGAAAAAATTCCTGCTTTTGCCCGGTTGGCCACCCTCATCAAGGAGGGCGGTGCGGCTGCCGGTATCCAGATTTCTCACGCCGGCAGGAAAGCCTCCACGTCTCCTTCCGGCACGCCCCTGGCTCCCGAGGACTCCTCCCTGGGAGGCATAGGCTGGCATACCGTCGCGCCCAGCCCGATTCCGTTTACCTCTCGCCACGAGGTTCCCCGCGAAATGACCCCTGCGGATATACGCAAAACTCAAGCGGATTTCGTCTGCGCCATCCGCCGCGCTTTGGCCGCCGGTTTCGATTTTGTGGAACTTCACGGCGCCCACGGTTACCTGTTGAGTCAGTTCATTTCTCCGCTGACTAACCAACGCACCGATGAATACGGCGGGGATTTACACGGGCGTTTCCGCTTTTGGCGTGAACTTGTCATTGCAATCCGAGCAGAGTTGGGGGAAAAGTTCCCGCTCCTAATGCGGATTTCGGCGACGAACTGGGTTCCCAGCGGAGCATTTGGGCTACAGCGCGACGTTACTCTGGAGGACTGGGGTCGGATTGTCCAGGATTTGGCCGCTTTCGGGGTTGACTTTATCGACGTGTCCACCGGCGGGCTGATTGACGGGGTAGAGATTCCGCAGGCACCGGGGTACCAGGTGAAATACGCCACCGAGATTCAAGACCGGGGGCCTCTGCCCGTTTCGGCTGTCGGTATGATTACTGAACCGGCACAAGCTGAACAGATTTTGGTCAACGGTCAAGCTTCCGTGGTCCAGGTCGGTCGGCCTTTGCTGACTGACCCGTCGCTGCCCCTAGCCTGGGCGGCGCGTTTGGGCGACGAAGCCCCCATTCCCAAGCCTTACATCAGCGGCACTCCGCGCAGCTGACGCCGCCAGCTCCAGGCAGGCCGCCACCAGAAACTTTTGGAACCGGGATGAGGCTTCCTCCGGTAGCTACTTTGCTTTCGCAATCAGAGCTTGGCCCAGATATGTTACGAATTCCTGCAATTCGGCGCGAGCCTCGTTGGCATCCATGACGGGATTTTTGCCATCAAAATACACCCGAATTTCCAAGTTGCCGACTCGCTGAAACACCCCGACTTCGGTGGGGGCAACCTGGCCTTCACCGCGGTCCGTTCCGTAAGTCATCATCAAGCCGTCTTGGGCTCCGTCAAGCGGATAATCCGCCGCGGCGGTGGTTTGCTGGGAGCTGGCGCCTCCGGGAGCTGTCACCGCATAAGTAGGGCAGGCTTGAGCCAAATCCCGCTGGACTTGAATCGCTTTTTGAGCCTGCGCCACGGACGGGTAGGCTCGCAGTTGAGAGCGCACTACTGTAGCGTGATTGTTGAGATTGGCTTGGGAAAAAGCCGCGGGGATTTCTGGTTTGTCAGTATAGGAGTCGATGAACTTTTGCTGGCACATCTCGGGCTTAAAGGTAGTCTCTCGCAGCGGATCCAAGGCTTGATGTTCCGCGGAGCGGAACGAAGCGGTCGTTTCCTCGTCATACACTTTCAGGCTGTCGCCCTTAATCTTTAACCCACCCAAAATAATGGCTAGGTTCGGGCCGGAAAACTGTTTCACCATCGTCGGCAGAGAATCTTTTTGCTTGAGGTAAGCACTGTCGGGGTTGTCCAGAGTCTGTTTCGTGCCAGCACATCCGCTCAACGCCGCGACAAGCAGCGCCGCCCCCAGTACGCTGGCGACTGTCTTTTGGTAACGCATCAGTTTTCCTCTCTAGTCTGTCTCAAACAGTTTATCGTTTCGTGTGGCGTTGAGAGACCACGGTTTAATCCACCTCAACGAGTTCCAGATAAGTTTCGTCCCACAGGTCCTCATCGCCATCGGGCAGCAGCAGGACCCGTTGCGGGTCCAGCGCTTTCACCGCTCCCGGATCGTGGGTGACCAGGATTACCGCGCCCTCATAGGTGGCTAAGGAGTTCAGGATTTCCTCCCGGGAGGCGGGGTCCAGGTTATTGGTCGGTTCGTCCAGCAGCAGCACGTTCGCCCCGCTCACCACCAACGTCGCCAGAGCTAGGCGCGTCTTTTCCCCGCCGGACAGCACCGCGGTGGGCTTGTCGGCGTCCGCCCCGGAGAACAGGAACTGTCCCAGCAGGGAACGCACCTGGGTGTCGTCAAGTTCCGGAGCGGCTTGGCGCAGATTCTCTACCACGGACAGGGAATCGTCTAGGGTTTCGTGTTCCTGGGCGTAATATCCGAGTTTCAATCCGTGACCGGGAACCACCCGTCCGGTGTCGCTGGTCTCCAGACCAGCCAAGATACGCAACATGGTCGTTTTCCCTGCACCGTTGAACCCTAACACCACCACTTTTGAGCCGCGGTCGATAGCCAGCGTCAGGTCGGTAAAGACTTCCAGGGAACCGTAGGTTTTGGAAATACCCTCAGCAGCTAGGGGAACTTTCCCACAAGGCTGGGGCTGCGGGAAATCGAGTTTGGCGACTTTTTCTTTCGGGCCTTCCGCCTGGGTATTTTCCAGCAGCTGCGCCGCGCGGCGCAGCATCTGTTGGGCCGCCACGGCCTTGGTGGCTTTCGCGTGCAGGCGCTCACCTTGGGCTTGTAAGGCTGCGGCTTTCTTTTCCGCTACCGCCCGTTCCCTTTTCCGCCGCGCCTCATCGTCCGCGCGGGCTTGTAAATAGGCTTTCCAGCCCATGTGGTACACGTCCAACGCGCCGCGCATCGCATCGAGGTACAAAACCTGATTTAAGGTTTCGTCCAAAAGTTTCACGTTGTGCGAAATAATCAGGACCCCGCCGGGAAACGAACGCAGGTAACTGCGCAGCCACACTATGGAATCGTGGTCTAAGTGGTTGGTGGGCTCATCCAACAGCAGGGTGTCCGTCCCGGAAAACAGCACGCGCGCCAGCTCGACCCGGCGGCGTTGCCCCCCGGAGAGCGTCCCCAAAGACTGGCGTAACGTTTCGTTGGAAATCCCTAAGTTAGCGGCTATTTGTGCGGCTTCGGAAGCTGCCGCGTAGCCGCCGGACATATGAAACTCCTGATCCAGGCGCACATATTTTTCCATGGCCTTTTGCTGTTTTTCGCCCGTTTCGCGGCTCATCGCCTCTTCCGCCTTACGGATTCTGGCTTCGATGACATCGAGTCCGCGCACGCTCAAAATGTGGTCGCGCACGATCTGGTCAGGATCGACTTCCCGAGGGTCCTGGGGAAGGTAACCCGGGGTGGTAGACCGGGACACGGTTCCTTCAACCTGAATAGCGTCGGGCAGCCCGGTACCGCTCAGCAGTCTCATCAGGGTGGTTTTGCCGGCGCCGTTACGTCCCACCAAACCGACCCGCATACCCTTGTTGACCTGGAACGAGGCGTGTTCCATCAGGACACGGTCCGCAATCCGCAAGGTGAGGTCAGTGGCAGTAATCACCCCAAGAGTTTAGTCGGAAAACCGCCAGAACCGAAAACCTGCCGACCCAGCCTTGTGACCTGAGCTGCAACTACCAACAAATCCGTCTGGCGAACGATTCTGGAACGAAAAATCACCCCAAAGGGTGAGTGGTCGTGTCGGCGGGTGCGATAGCGTTAAAACGCACAAGCCGCTCGACTGGAAGGACAGAAAATGGCTGAAAAGCAATCTATTTTGGGGCGTATTGCCCAAATTACCAAGGCTAATATCAACTCGCTGCTGGACAAAGCAGAGGACCCCGAAAAGCTGCTTGACCAGCTGGTACGTGATTACACCAATGAAATCGCGGAGGCTGAACAGGCGGTGGCGCAAACGATTGGGAATCTGCGTTTGGCCGAACGCGACCGCGATGAGGATCAGCAGGCCGCCACCGAGTGGGGGGCGAAAGCTGCGGCGGCTTCCAAAAAAGCCGATGAACTGCGAGCTGCCGGGAACGCGGCCGAAGCCGACAAGATGGACAACCTGGCGAAGGTTGCCATCACGAAACAGATTAGCTTTGAAAAGGAGGTCGAGGAAGCGGCTCCGATTATTGCTTCCCAGACCGCCACGGTGGATAAGCTCAAGTCCGGGCTGAACACGATGAAGATGCAGTTGGAGGAGTTGAAGTCGAAGCGGGACTCGTTGGTGGCTCGCTCGAAGACCGCGGCCACGCAAACCCAGGTGCAGCAGGCCGTGTCCAAGATTAACATTATGGATCCGACTTCCGAACTGGGGCGTTTTGAGGAAAAGGTCCGCCGGGCCGAGGCCATGGCGGCCGGTCAGGCCGAGCTGGCGGGAGAGAGCGAATCCCTGGAGGCGCAGTTCGCCGCCCTGGATGTGTCCGCGGCAGACGCGGAAGTTGCAGCGCGGCTCAACGCTTTAAAGAATAACGGCTAGGGAGCTGACAAAGTCGTGGGGCTGGTTGACGATTGACCGGCCCCACACTGTTTTTACGTCCTAGGAGACTGACCTCGGGCTCGGGGTTTTGGCGCGAGCCAGTTTGGGCACCAGCCGTACCAAGCTGTAGGCTGCGGCGGTGACGAGGCTCAGCATGGCCATAATCAGACCCACGATTCCGGTCACCACAAGGCAAAGCGTGGAAAGGACCAGCGCCGGGAGGAGCCACCCTACAGAAAACCCGTGCTTAATGGAGGCAGCTACGAAACCAAACGAAGCCAGCGCCAGGACCAGCACGGCCAGCTGGGAGGGAAGGGGAATCGACGCATAGTAAATAGCGGTGTTACCTGAGGGGTAAAATGTTTTGCCGCTCAGGTACAGCTGCCACAACGCGAACCCGGAGTGAGCCACGACTGCGAGACTGAGAAATAGGGCAACAATTCGATGAATCACCAAATTTGCTTTCATCGTTGAAACCGCCTTCCAAAACACCCAAACTCAGCAATATTTTATCTTACGGTTCAGATTAAGACCAGGGTGCGGTCGTCTTTTCGGAGGTACCAGCCGTGCCTGTCATTGGCTTGCAGGGCAGGGTGGCTATTTCCGGGTGCGAATCCACAGGCGGTCGAATTCCCAAGCGGAGAGTTCCGCGGCTACTTCGCCGTCGCGTTCCATGCCGTGGAGCAAATCCCCGGCTTCGCGCAGCAGCGAAAGCGCCCAGCGGATAGTGGTTTCCCGGTCCGACCCGGCGGAATAAACCAGTTGCACCGCGCATTTTCGCAGGTAGCGAGCCCGCAAGAGCGGTTGTTCGCTGTACAAATCCGCGGCGCAGCCATAGAGCCCGGCGGCGCGGATACCTTGCAGGTCGCGCGCCGCCAAGTCTGCGGCGATGACCGTAAATTCTTGCTCCAGTGCCAGGTTTTCGTGGCGCTGCGCCCAAGCCGACACTTCCTCGGCATATTCAATGCCTTTCTTGGCGCGCCCCATTCGCGCTAGCGAACGAGCCAGTATCGCTTTGATGCCGATGCGGCGAGTTTCTCCCAGATTCAGCTGGTCAAAGAGTTGGAGGGTTTCGATGCCGTGGACGATGACCTCCTGATCCAGGTGTATTTCGGCGCTGAGCTCAGTACGCGTGGCGCTCAGCAGGGCTTGTTGGAGCAGCAGACCCTCTGATTTAGCCTGCTGGGATAACGTTTTCACTCGCTCCAGCGCCGCGGTGAGGTTTCCGCTGTCCTGATCTAGGCTCAGGCGAAACATGCCAATAGTCATGCGGGCACCTTGCACGTCAGAAAATATCCCCGGGTTGCATTCCAAATCGTCAAGGAAAAACTGTGCCTGTTCCCGGTGTCCCTGAGCCAGGAATATTTTCGCTTGTAACAGCGCAGAATCCAGGCGAATTTGCGCGGTGCTGCCGGCCGCTTCGTCGCGAAGGATTTGGGCGGCTCGCAAATCCCCCAGTTCCAGCAGACTGGTTGCCAAAACAATCATCGATTCAGACTTTTCCAGCGAATCGGGGACTCTGGTGAGGAACTTAATCAGCTGCGCCGCGGTGTCGGAAGCCTCCGCCGGGGGAATCTGGGGCAGCAGCAGGGCATGGGCTTGCACCAGGGCGTAGGTGGCGCCTTGCAAGTCGTCCAGATGGTGACACCACACCGCGACTTGCTTCCAAGTGGAGGCAGCCGCGCCGTTTTCACCGCGAGCCACCAGCATGTCTGCCCAGAGACGCAAAATATTCAGATTTTCTGTCTCGCTGCGATTGGGGCTGGGGGCAAAAGGCTCGGCTAGGGGGAAAGACTGCAGGGCATAAGCCAACAGGCGCAAGCTGACAGAGTGGGATGCGGTGGCATACTGGTTGGCTAAATCCGGTAGCAGTAGCGTGGTATCCATCCGATTGACCATTACGCATCGTCCTCCTGGGGCAAATCCGACGGTGGCGCACTTTCGTCAGACGCGACCGATGGCTGAGCACCGTCCTCGACCCCAGCCATCCAAGCACGCAGCTCATTCCACTTGGCGAGTTCCGGGGCGGCGAGGTCGCGTTCTCCTTTCGGGGTGGACATCAGCAGGGAGAGGGCTTCATCCATGAGGTCTTTCGCTAAGGACAGTGCGGTACGTGCCTCGATGGAATTAACATCCGGGTCCATCTCGAGGTGTTTTAGGGTTTCAGTGTCCGCTCTCGCGGCGGTGGTTTCCGCTGTGTGGGGAACTGCACAAGGTTCCTCGGAGGGCTCTTCTCGGGGTGGTTTCAGTCCTACGGTGGCCAAAATGGCTGCAGATTCTTTGCGGAGGAAACGGGCTTGCAACGAAATTTCGCCGCCGGCGAGTTCGGCGCAAAAACCGTAGAGGTTTGCGGCGCGAGCCTGATCCCCGCTGATTCGGGCGGACTTGGCTCCCATTTCATAGAGCAGAATGGCGGTATCCACATCCCCGTGCTCCCGCGCTCGCGTGCCGGCGATTTCAGCACAGTTGACGGCCTGAATGTGACGCCCCAAACTGGCCAAACTTTGGACCAAGACGATGTCCAAGGTTCGCACCACCTCGTTATTGATGCCGAGATCGTGGGCTACGTCCAGAGCCCACGAAGCCAAATCAACTACAATTTCCAGTTTGTTCAATTCCACCAGGGAAGAAATCTGTTCCATTGCCGCAACGAGAGCCATATAGGGCAGGTCGTAGTCCCGGCACAGGTCGGTCACAATTCTGAGGTGGTTGGCCGCGTCCACGTGACGTCCGATAGCCCGATACCAGGTCCCCAGGAACTCACGCACCTCGACCTGCAGAGCCAGGGGATCCTCGGAATCACGCCCTAAGATAAGCTCGCCGAATTCTAAGGCCTCATCAATTTGCCCGCTGCAAGCCAACAACACGGCGTCAGCCAGGTCCAAACAGGCTTTGAGGGATTCTTTTTCGGGACAGATGACTCGAGCTTGGTCCAGGGTTTCCCGCCCATCGGCGTTGGCGCCGATGAGGGCGAACCCGTGAACCAGATGGGCGAGGGTAGCGGTGGTCAAATCAGGATTTTGGGTTATCGCCGCGGGGTTATCCAACAGCAAATCCACGATGTCTCGCAAATCTTGGCGAATTGCCCCTACGAAAGGTGAGCCGTGTTCGGTGTCATCATCGAGACGGAAAGACCGGTCTACGTGCAGCTGCGCGAGGGCGGCCGCTTGAGACACAATATCGCCCGCCCCCGCGGCTTGGGTAGCGGCGAACTTAAAGATAGCCCGGCACGCGCTGACATCCCCCAAAGCGTCCAAAATGGTCGCTCGCAATCGCAGGAACGAAATAGCGTGGTGGGGCGCGACCGCACTGAGGGGAGCATTGGGAAAAGCCCGCAGCATCCGGTCAGCCAGACGCCACGCGTAAGAGCCGGTGGCATCTGTGTACGCTTCACACAACTCATCCAGAGAATCTGGAACGGGAGGAAGGGTGAAACGTTGCATGAGGAAAGTTTATCCCGCCAACAGGGACAAATCGTCCAATAGCGCGCGAGGTTTGTCCGAAACAGTAGCATCTACGAATTCATCAGCTCGCACCAGCCAGTTGCGCGCCGCGCCCAAATCGTCCAACTGCCAATAGGCTTGCACCAGGTAACACGCCAAACGCAGCGATTGACGATGATCATCAATTCTTTCACCAATTTCCAGCAGCAGTTCGCCCGTATCGATAACGGCGTTCCACTTCCCGGCCGCGGCCAGGAACGTCACCCGGTTTGCCCCCAGTACCAAGCGTTCCTTATCAACAGAGATTGCGGCCGGCAGCGCCGAAAAATCGACTAATTCCTCGAAAGCTCGCAACTGTTTCTCAACCGCAGCGGCCTGTGAAAAGTCCAGCAATCGAAACTCTGGAACGGGTTGGCGCAACCAGGACGGGGCGTCTAGGTCGGGCAGCACCCATTCCGGACTATTTTCGCTCAAGCCCTGTTCAGCGAGCAGATTTTTCACACCAAAACGGGCGCTCAAAAGGTCTTTTACCGAAGCGAAAGAACACAGCGGGGCTTCGTGCAAGCTCTGAATGACCCGCGTGGACATGGTGTTGTTGGCGTTGCGGGAGTCAAAAGCCAGAGCAAGTTTCATGGCGACCGACTCCAGCCGGGCTTGTGCCAGCGCCAGAGTATCTGTCGGATTGAGACTCTCGAAAGGAAGCCAGCGATTCGACCCGTTGATAGTAAAACCGAGGGGTGGCACTTTCGTGCTCGTCCCGATGAACGCCCCCACGGCTCGGGACAGGAAAGTCGCTGCCGAACGGGTCGCCACCAGCAAATCCCAAGGATCTTCGGGATTAGAGAACCACTGCGCGTGGGTTTCCAGTAGTTCCAAGCCCTCGGAAATGTTCCAAGTAGCCGCACAAAAACGCAGGTGAGAGGCGATGTCGCCGAGATATTGGGACGTTTCGGTCTGGTGGCGGTAAGAACGTTCGTGGGCGCGCCACGCCGCGTCGCCCTCGCCCGCCCAAGACAGCGGCATCATCAAGAGCGGGTTGATGTCATCCGGTTGAATGCACTGCCAATCTGACTCGGCGCAACGTTCTAATGCGTCGCGGTACAGGGAGAGGGCTTGGGGAAACTCCGAAGCGTTGACCGCCCAAGCGATGCGGGAACGAAAATGGTGCAGGGGGCAGTCCGCTTCATCGCGAACTTCGCGAGGTACCTCCTCCAGAGCGGAAATAATATCGAGAGCTTCGCGTGCGGCTTCGCGGTTGCCTCGTCCCAGTTCCACCTGGTGACGGGTTATCCAGCGGGAACGTAAGGAAATACCCGCTTCAGTCGTGAAATATTCCATCCAGTAGGTCAGGTGCTCGAGTAGTTTCGCGCTCACGCCGGGGTGCCGGGCTGCCAGGGTGGGGATTTGCAGCATCTGTTGGGCAATGACCTGGTTTTGAGCCTGGTTGGGAACTATCTGGCCCTGCGCGACCTGTTGCAACACCCATGACAGGGTGGCTAAGGCAGATTCGGTGTCGCCGGATTCGAGAGCGTCCCACACGAGTTCCAAGCGGACGGTAGTTTCCGTTTCGTCCAGGCCATGTTTTCGAGCCAAAGTCGCCAGTTCCTCCAAACGGTGCAGGCGCTCTAAACTCAAGGGTTCACCCAGGGCGGTTTCCAGATCGTCGCCAATCTGCTTGGCCAGAATCTCTGGATCCACTCCCGGAACGAAACCGTCGGACTCGAAAATGCTCATCAGCACCCATTCTTGCATATTCACGAGATTCCCCGTCCGGTTTCCCGGTGTGTCACGCGCGCCGGGGCAACGCGCGCCGGTATGGTGAGTTTAACCGGATAGTTTAAGGGGGAGTCTGTTGAGCATAACGTTTTCAGATGATGCTTACTCCTTCGACTCCGCATCGGATGATTCTGCCTCTTACAGTGCTGCGGTGTTAGCCACGCAGTTGATGAATGCGGCTTCGATTCCGCCAGGGCTGCCACGCACGAAAGCGACTTTGGACGTGGTGAGTGCGGCGCGTGACGCCGGCTACGATGACTTGCTGGCCGGGGCTGAAATTGAGCTGATTGGCTGCTATTTGGAAGGGCGTAACCCCGGTAAGGCGCTGGAAGCATTTTCCTCAACGTTGACGCGTTTGCTGCACCGCCCGGAACTATATGATTCACGCCAGCTGGAGCAGCTCGCCCGGTACTATCCCGAGGTTATTGAAAGCGCCTGCACCCATCCCGACGTTCCCCTGTCACTGTTGAATCATTTACTGGCAGGTTTGCAGGCTTTCCAAGATAGCCTGGGACCCTCGTCCGCGGCCGGAGACTATTTGCGTCATCGGATGCGGGAGGCGTTAGGGAACCCCGCTAGTGACCGGTACTTCTTGGACCGCGCTATCGATGGGATTACCCCCGCGGATCATCCGGCGCTGGGACGTGCGGTCGATATTTCTCAGGTAGAACTGGCTTGGGAACGCCACCCTGAACAGGCGTTGCAGGTTTCGTGGCGGATGTTAACTCATGAGCTTCCCGGTCCGCAAAAGGCGCGACTGCTACGGGTGATGCTGCCCGGGCTGGTCGCCACGGATGCCTGGCAGGTCGCTTGGGAAGCGCACTTGGTGGCTTATGAATATGATCGCGAGGAATCCCGGCTTTCCGAGATTAGTGAACATTTCCGGTTCCTGGGGGTTGCGGGAATGTGGCCGCGCCTGCTCCTGCTGTTGGAGAGGCACCTGGGTTTAATCCGCCATACTCACGATCCGTGGGATTTGTTGGTGGGGATGCGCGCTATCATCGGGGCTTTGGAGTCTTTGGACTGGGCTGGATACGGAAGGTATTCCTTGAAAGTGTCGCTGGCTCCGACTTCGCGTTTCCACGAGATTCCCGCCTTGGTACACCCGACTGTGGCACAGGCTCGCGATTTGCTGGGCCAAGCAGCCGCCACGCTGGCAGCCCGTTATGACGAACGTAACGGCAATGTCGAGGTGTCTTCGTCTTTGGGGCTGCTGGATTCGCATCCCCTTCCCGACGGTCTGTTGCTGCAAGGAACCGAAGGGGACGCTCGGTTCATGGCGCGGCTGCTGCGGGCGCGAGCACTGCTGGAATGCAACCAAGGATTTGACGCTTTGCTGCTGTTGGGAGGGCTGGAACAGACGAATTTCCCCTCCGTGCGGCGTCTCGGTCCCGAGATTCGGATGCTGACATCCCTGGCGCGGATGCAGATGTCGCATGACTCGGCCAGCGCCGCGGAATCATCGGCTGCCGGGTCCCACCCGGAATCCCAATCTGCTTAGCTTTGCCGCAGCCTGGTCAAAAGCGGCGTTAGTGTGGCTGTTCGCCCTGGAGTTTGTGAAGGAACTGGCGAGTGCGCTCCTGAGTAGGGTGGTGAATGAGCTGTTCCGCGGGGCCTTCTTCCAGTACGGTCCCGCCGTCCATGAAAACGGCACGGTCAGCGACCTGGGCGGCGAACTCCATCTCGTGAGTGACGATAACCATCGTCATGCGTTCATCAGCCAGAGAGCGGATAATAGCTAGGATTTCACCAGTCAGCTCCGGGTCCAGCGCGGAAGTCGGTTCGTCAAAGTACAGCATTCGCGGTTTCAACGCGAGTGCCCGGGCGATGGCCACGCGCTGCTTTTGACCCCCGCTCAGCTCGGAGGGGTAAGCGTTGCCTTTGTCTGCCAGGTTCATGCGATCCAGGAGTTGTTGGGCTTCGATGCGGACTTCAGCCGGGTTGCGATGCTGCACTTTAATCGGGGCATCGGTGAGATTACGCATGACGTTCCAGTGCGGGAACAGGTTGAAATTCTGGAACACCAATCCGTAGTCATGCCGGAACCGTTTTTCATCACTACTGGAGGTCTTTTCCCCGTTTTTCATGGTTAGAGCGGTTTCTCCAAAGTATTCGATGCTCCCGGAATCCATGTAGTCCAAGAAAGTGGCGCAGCGCAGCAAAGTGGACTTCCCCGAACCGGAAGGGCCCAGGATTGCCAGGACCTCGCCCTGCTCGACCTGTACGCAGACACCCTTCAGGACTTCCAAATCGCCGAAGCTCTTGTGCATGTCTTTAATAGATAGTGCGGTGCTCATGATTCCCTGCTTTGCTGGTGACTGTTTCAGATTTGATACTTGCTGACGCGTTTTTCCAACTTGTTCATGGTCACGGCCACCACCATGTTAAAGACGTAATAGAAAATGCCGGCAGCGACGAAAGGTGCCATGGAAGCGGTGGTGGAGGCGTATTCCCTGGCGATAGAAAACATTTCCAAGAAAGAAATGACCTGGGCCAGGGAAGTGTCCTTGACCAGGGTGATGACTTCGTTAGTGATGGAAGGCAACACCGTGCGAAACATCTGGGGCAACTTGATGGTATAGAAAGTGCGCTGCTGGGAATATCCCAGGACAAACGCCGCTTCGGTTTGCCCTTGGGGGATAGCCTGGAAACCGCCGCGATAAATTTCGGCGAAATAGGCAGCGTAGTTGATTGAAAAGGCAATGATGGCAGCCCAAAAATTGTAAGACGCACTGATAGGCACTTTGAACACATAATAGGGCCCGAAATAAACGACCATGAGCTGCAGCATTAGGGGAGTGCCGCGCATAATCGAGATATAGAACTGGACTATCCAGTTCAGGGGTTTAAAGGGAACCACTCGCCCGGCGTACACCAGTAATCCCAAGGGGAGGGAAATGACCAGCGTCAGCGCGAACAGAATCACGGTGCGGCCAAAGCCCAAGGCCAGTTCAGGAAGGAAAGTCCACTCGTTCATGTTGCATTCTAAAACTGAGGAGTTTTCGGTGCTGCTGACTGCTGTCTCGCTCTAAGAGCGACACCGAAAACTCAACTTTGGCTACGTTTACTTGGTGATGACGGCGTTTTCCAAGCCGTACTTCTGGGCCAGTTCCCTGAACTTACCGTCCGTAATCATCTCATCCAGGGTGTTTTGCACCTGGTCACGCAGGGCTTCGTTGCCGAGTTTGAAGCCCACGCCGTACTGCTCGGTCTGCACCGGCTTTTCCATGATGGTGAACAGTCCCTTCTTTCGCGTCTCCAACTGATAGTTGGCGACACCGATGTCCACGGCCACCGCATCGGCCGCCCCGGCTTCCAGACTCATGAAAGCGTTGTTGTAGTCGGGAACTTTGTTCAGGGCTTTGAACGAAGCGAGCAAATCCTTGTTAGCTTCGTCCTCCAGAGCTGCCAAACCGGAAGAATCAGCCTGCACAATGACGGTCTTGCCCTCCAGAGCCGCGGCTTCTTTCAGGTTGTCAGCACTGCGAGTTACAAAAACAATGGAGTTATCTACATAAGGTTTTGACCAGGTGTACTTGTCCTCGCGGCCGTTCATGGTAAAACCGTTCCACAAGCAGTCCACCGATCCCGAATCGAGTTGCATATCTTTGGCATCCCAGTCAATAGGTTTCTTTTCCAGGGTCCAGTCGTTGCGTTTCGCTACCTCGGCAGCTAGATCCAAGTCGAAACCGGTGTATTCTCCAGTCGTTTCGTCCTTGTAACCGTAAGGCGGGAAGTTCGCGTCAAAGCCGACCACGAACTTGTCGCCCGCGCTTTTCGCGGTGTTTCCCCCTTCGGTGCCGGCGTTGTGAGATGAATCGCCGCCGCAAGCGGTCAGAGAAAAAGCTACGGCGAGGCCTGCCGCCAGGCTGACAATTTTTTTAAAAACCATTGTCTTTCCTTTAGATAGTGAAAATTGTTTTTGCCTTTCGCAGTCTAACAGCGTGCCCGCCGGGAATTAAACTGTGTCAAAAATCTGAAATTCCAAAACACGCCGAAGCACATCCCGGTTAATTGCGCAACACTCACTAAATTTCTGGCGTCAAAAAGACGGCATTACTTTAACCCTTAAGTTCAAGGTTAAGGTTGGAAGGGGAAAACCATGATGGAACCAGCACCACTGGCAGTCATCCGCGTCGTAGGCGTCGGGGGCGGCGGTGTCAACGCGGTAAACCGGATGATTGAATCAAATCTGCGCGGGGTCGAGTTCATCGCGATTAACACCGATGCACAAGACCTGCTGATGTCGGACGCTGATGTCAAACTCGAGATTGGCAGGGAGTCCACCCGCGGGTTGGGTGCTGGAGCTGATCCCGAAGTTGGCAAAGCGGCAGCATCTGCTCACGAGGAGGATATCCGTGAGGCGCTGCGCGATTCCAACATGGTTTTTGTCACCGCTGGTGAGGGCGGCGGCACCGGCACGGGCGCGGCACCGATTGTGGCCGGTATCGCCCGCGAACTCGGCGCTTTGACTATTGGTGTGGTTACTCGTCCCTTCCAATTTGAGGGACGTCGTCGAGAACAGCAAGCCGATCGAGGTATCGAAGCTCTGCGCGAACAAGTTGATGCCCTCATTGTCATTCCTAACCAACGTCTGTTGGAATCTACGGATGCTAACCTCTCGGTACTGGAAGCCTTCCGTGCTGCTGACCAGGTCTTGCATTCCTCCGTGCAGGGCATCACCGAAATCATCACCATCCCCGGCACCATAAATGTCGATTTCGCTGACGTGACCACCACTTTGAAAGATGCCAAGACTGCGCTGATGGGCATTGGCACCGCTACTGGCCCGGACCGGGCTCTCAGCTCAGTAGAGATGGCGATTTCTTCGCCGCTGCTGGAAAGCTCTATGGACGGGGCTGACCGTGTGCTCATCTTCTTCCAAGGCGGGACGGACCTGGGGATGCAAGAGATGAACGATGCCGCCCAGATGGTTCGCGAACTGGCCGATCCAGACGCTAACGTCATTATCGGTTACGCCCCGAACGAAGAATTTGCTGATGAGATTAAAGTCACGGTTATCGCCGCGGGCTTTGAAGGTAAGGGTGGAAGCGTCCCCTCCGCGCATGCCGCTCAGAAGTCATCTGCCACCCGTACCACAGCAGCGCGTCCCGCCCCAGCTGCTCCGAGTGCCAAGCCGCCGGCTTCGCCCCGGACTAGCGAACCGAGCCAACGAACGGCACCGCAGCCGAATACGGAAACTCCGGCGACGCCGAAGCCCGTCCCGGCAACTGCTGAGACGACTCCGGAAAAGGAAGAAATCCTTGACGGAATAGAGGCTCGGCTGGCTCAGCACCGCCATGAACCGGCTACGAAAGTCCCCGAGCTGAAAGCCCCGAAGTTCCCCGCTGGAACCGAGGCGATGGGCACCTTGCGCCCCAAGTCAGAGACGCATCAACCGGAAATCAAACTCACCGGCCTGAACGGAATTCCTGACGCAAAGCGGGAGCCTTTAGCCGTTACCTCCGGGATTCGTCCAGTGTCGCCCGATGCGGCAAGCGTACCGGATTACGTCGATTCCTCCCGGGAACAGCGTGCGCCAGCACTACGCTTGGAACATGTCTTTGATGACATCGCGGCAGACGATGAACTCGACATTCCGGACTTTTTGAAATAATTCCACTGCGCTCCAGGGGTGATACCGGCGTAGCTCGAAACTTTTTCCTCTCTCCCAATAGAAACCGTTCCCGTCGTTGACTACCAGTCATCGACGGGGCGGCTTTCGCAATTTTTCGCTCTGATTAGCGACACTCCGTAAAAATTCCCCAATAAACCACCGTTTTTCGCATAGTCTCATTCCAGTTGTCCAAATCACACCGAAACCTAGGGGAGAAATTATGGGTCTGGCGCTGCGTAACGTTTTAGAGAAGGTCGGCTTGCGGGAACCCGACATCGACGATTACGAAGATGAGGAATTCCTCGAAGATGAAGCTCCTTTGGGCGAGCTTCATGAATTTCCCGGTTCCACCGAATCGGAAACCGCTCCGCACGCCCACCCGGAAGCACCTGCTGAGGCGCCAATCGGCACTATTGACCGGATTACGACGGCCAAGCCCACCACGTACTCGGATGCCAAAGAAATCGGAGATTACCTGCGCGACAATGTGCCAGTCATCCTCAACCTGGCTTATCTTTCCGCCAAGGAAGCGCAGCGCATGGTGGACTTTGCTTCCGGCTTGACTTACGGTCTGCGCGGTTCTTTTGAGGAAGTTGGCACCCGAGTGTTCCTGCTTTCCCCGCAGAACCTTAAGACCATCGAGGCTAGTCCGAATCGCGCGGCCTCCCTTTTGCAGACTCTGTGACTGCTAATTTCCTTCCATTCTGAGGTTCCCCCATCGCGTCTAGAGGTGGGGGAACCTTGGTCTGCTTAGCCGAGAGCTGTCAGGTAGGATTGTCTGCGTGGATACGGTACGACTCATCGGCTTTGTTATTTACTACGTGATAAACGTCTATGTTTTCATCCTGGTTCTGAGGGTAGTTCTGGACTGGGTCCAGATTTTGGCTAGAGATTGGCGCCCCCGGGGAATCATTTTGGTGTTGGCTAACTTGATTTATGCCTTGACAGATCCGCCGGTACGCTTTTTTGGGCGTTTGATACCTCCGCTGCGTATCGGCGGATTGGCGCTTGACATGGGGTTTTTAGTGTTGTTCATCCTCCTGTTCGGGCTACAATGGTTGGCGGTCAGACTCACTTTTATGGTTTAGACGCCGTTTATCCATTTTCATCGCTCCGGGCAATTAGCAAATTTCCCCTCTTTCGGAGTAAGTTTTAAACCTCAGTATTCACACAAGTAACAAAAAATGTGTAACAATGTCTTTTGTACAAAACGTGCGAAGGCCCAAAAGGTTTTGGAAATCGGGGCGCAAGCCCCCTGATACGGACGAGGTGACGAATATGGCGTTGCTCACCACAGATGACATCGTCAACAAGAAGTTTCAGCCCACGAAATTCCGCGAAGGCTATGATCAGGATGAAGTGGACGATTTCTTGGACGAGGTGGTGAATACCCTCGATACCCTGACCAAAGAGCGTGATGCGCTCCGGGCCGAGCTGGATGAAGCAAATCGCAAGATTGCCGAACTGAGCAGCGGTGTGGCACCAGTGGCAGAAACAGCTCCCGAACCGGCAGCTCCGGAACCTACCCCGGTGGTGGAATCTGCTCCGGCTACTGCAGAGGCCCCCGAGTCGACTTCTGCGGTCTCAATGCTGGATATGGCGCAACGTCTGCACGACGAATACGTGCAAGACGGTCAAAAGAAGGGCGAAGAAATCATTGCCGATGCCCGCGTCGAAGCCGATCGAATTATTGCCGAGGCAGAGCAAGAGCATTCCCGCGTCCTGGCGCAGTTGGAGCAAGAACGCGGCATGTTGGAGCGCAAGATTGAAGAGCTCAAGACTTTCGAATCCGAGTATCGCGCCAAGATGAGTTCGTTCCTAGAGGGCATTCTTTCGGACTTGGCGAACTCTGCCCCGACCAACTAAGTTGTCGTTCAAATCCATCTTTAGTCATCAGCCGACGGGAGATTCCCACCGTTTCTCCCGCTGGCTGATGGTGCTTTTAATCATGGTGGCGGTGGGCGGTATCGACCAGATGACGAAACGCCTGGCCCAGCGTTTCCTGGTTGCCGGTACAGAGCCGCAGCCCCTGCTGGGCTCATACGTAACTTTGCACCTCACTCACAACCCCGGTGCCGCTTTGTCCATTGGTCAGGGCCAGACCCTGGTCGTGACCATATTTAGCTTGATATTGGTGTTTATATTGACTGTGTTGTCCTTCTCGACACATACCCGGATGTGGGCTTACACCTTGGCGGTTGTGTCGGGAGGGGGACTGGCGAACCTGGTAGATAGGTTCCAAGGTCCGACGTGGGGTACCGGAGAGGTCGTTGACTTTATCGATTACTTCGGTTGGTTCGTCGGCAATGTGGCTGACATTTTCGTAGTTGTTGGGGTAGCGGTAGTCTTCGTTTTGCTGGTTCGCGGCGTACCGCTGTTCGCCACTCCTCAATCCGAACCCAAACCGAGGTGCGCCGAAGAGGGTACAGATCAGGATGGTCTCGAAAAGGATAAAGATTAGTGAGTCGTTTGTTGCCGGTACCGGAGGGTCTCGCGGGGCTTCGCGCTGACGTGGGGCTGTCGCGGCTTTTGGGGCTGTCACGAGCAAAAGCGGGAACTCTGTTGGAATCGGGAGCGGCCACGCAAAACGGCGAGACTCTGAAAAAATCCGATCAACTGACCCCGGGAAGTCTGTTGGAAATCGAAATTCCCGAACCTATCGGCTATGTTCCCGAAGTCACCCGCGTGGAAAACTTGGGAATTTTATATGCTGATGATGATGTGGTGGTGGTGGATAAGCCGGCCGGGGTCGCCGCTCACACCGGCCCCGGTTGGGAGGGGCCTACGGTAGTTGGGGCGTTGCGCGCTGCCGGGATTCCGGTGTCAACTTCCGGTCCGGTGGAACGTGAAGGCATCGTGCATCGGTTGGACGCAGGAACTTCAGGGGCAATGGTAGTCGCAAAATCAGAACTGGCCTACGGCAAACTGAAAAACGAGTTTCGCTACCACCGGGTCGAAAAAATTTATACCGCCCTAGCCACGGGAAGGGTAAACCCCCCGGTGGGAACCATAGATGCCCCCATCGGACGAGCGCCGGGGCGTGAGTTTAAGATGGCGGTCGTATCCGGGGGCAAGCCCGCAGTGACACACTACGACGTCACCGAGGAACTTTCGGGGGCGACCTTGTTGAAAGTCCAGCTAGAGACGGGAAGAACCCACCAGATTCGCGTGCATCTCGCGGCTATCGGACATCCCTTGGTGGGAGACACGGAATACGGGGCGGATCGGAAGACAGCCGCCCGGCTGGGACTGGAGCGGCAATGGCTGCACGCCAGTAGGTTGGCGTTTAAGCATCCGCGAACCGGGCTAGAAGTGGCAGTGCAGGCTCCGTTACCAGCTGATTTAGCGGCGGCTTTAGAGCTTTTGCGTCAATAGTTGGGCTGAAATTCTCGACTCGCGTCCCCACCTGGGAGACTAGGACTGCGGAGCTTCACCAGGCAAAAATCGACTAGGATTAACCCATGCCCAAATCCGATTTCGTCCATCTTCATGTCCACACTGACTACTCGATTTTGGACGGGGCGGCAAAGATTAAGCGGCTGGTCGCCAAAGCGGTAGAAAACCAGCAAAAAGCCGTGGCGATTACCGATCATGGCTACCTGTTCGGGGCTTTTGAGTTTTATAAAGAATGTCATGATGCCGGGATTAAACCCATTATCGGCTTGGAAGCCTATGTCACTCCGGGAACTTCGCGTTTCGACACCACTAAAGTGCAGTGGGGGACTTTGGAACAGCAAAAGGCCGGTGACGACGTGTCCGCTCGGGGCGCCTATACGCATATGACGCTGTTGTCCCAAACTACCGAGGGAATGCATAACCTGTTTCGGCTGGGTTCTTATGCCTCCCTGGACGGACAGATGGGTAAATGGCCGCGGGCTGACCGGGAACTGTTGGAGCGCTACCACGAGGGGCTCATTGGCACAGCAGGCTGTCCCTCCGGGGAGGTCCAGACCCGGTTGCGGTTGGGGCAGTACCAGGAGGCTCGGCGGGCTGCCGGGGAACTGCAGGACATCTTTGGCAAAGAAAATTTTTACGTGGAGCTGATGGATCACGGTCTATCCATCGAGAACCGCGTACGCAAAGACTTGCTGCGCTTAGCTCGGGAAATCAACGCACCTGTCATCGCTACCAACGACTCTCACTACGTCTATAAGGAAGACCGGGAAATTCAAGACGCGATGCTGTGCATCAACTCCGGGGATCGGCTGTCCAACCCGGATCGATTCCGCTTTGACGGTACGGATTACTATCTGCGACCCAGCGAAGAAATGCACGAACTGTTTGCGGAAATCCCAGAGGCTCTGGACAATACCCTGTTGATTGCCGAGCAGTGCAACGTTGAATTCCCAGACGTGAAGGAAGGCACTTTCATGCCGGTTTTCCCGGTGCCAGCCGGCGAGGACGAAGTATCCTGGTTCATTAAGGAAGTCGAACGCGGTCTACAGTATCGGTTCCCGAACGGTATCTCCGAGGAAGTCCGCAAACGCGCCGACTACGAGGTTGAGATTATTATCCAAATGGGATTTCCATCCTACTTCCTGATTGTTTCGGACTACATCCAATGGGCGAAGGACAATGGAATTCGGGTCGGACCGGGGCGCGGTTCCGGCGCAGGCTCCATGGTCGCCTACGCCATGCGCATCACAGATTTGGACCCCATCAAGCACGGGCTATTGTTTGAACGGTTCCTTAATCCGGAACGGGTGTCCATGCCGGATATCGACGTGGACTTCGACGATCGTCGCCGTCAAGATGTGATTGACTACGTGACCCGCAAATACGGCAAGGACAAAGTGTCCCAGGTCGTGACCTACGGCACGATTAAATCAAAACAAGCCCTTAAGGATGCGGCACGCATTTCGGGCGCGGATTTCTCAAAAGGTGAAAAGCTCACCAAGGCAATGCCGCCGGCGGTCATGGGTAAAGACATCCCGTTGTCCGGCATGTACGATTCGCAGCATCCTCGCTACAAAGAGGCAGAAGAATTCCGCAAAGTCGTGGCTGAAGATCCCTTTAACCGCCAAATTTTTGACCTGGCAGCCGGCGTTGAGGGCATGGTGCGCCAGTGGGGGGTACACGCGTGTGCAGTTATCATGTCGCGGGAAACCTTGACCGACGTCATTCCGATGATGAAACGCCCGCAAGACGGAGCCATGATTACCCAGTTCGACTACCCGACTTGTGAGCACCTGGGTCTGCTAAAGATGGACTTCCTGGGGCTAAAGAACCTCACCATTATTTCCGATGCCCTGGACAACATTAAGATTAACGGGAAAACCCCACCCGACCTTGAGCGTTTGGAAGTTGATGACAAAGCGACTTATGAGATGCTGTCCACGGGCGAGACTTTGGGAGTGTTCCAGCTCGATGGCGGGGGCATGCGCACCCTGCTGAAGCAGTTGCGGCCTACCGAGTTCGACGATATTTCCGCTCTGGTCGCACTGTATCGACCCGGACCGATGGGGGCAAATTCCCACACGAACTACGCATTTCGGAAAAACGGGCTGCAAAAGATTGAGCCGATTCATCGTGAGCTGGAAGAACCGCTGAAAGATATCCTCGGCTACACGTACGGCCTGATTATCTATCAGGAACAGGTCATGGCTATCGCCCAAAAGGTCGCCGGGTTCACGCTGGGGCAGGCCGATATTTTGCGTAAAGCCATGGGGAAAAAGAAGAAAGACGTTCTGGCTGAACAGTACGTGAAGTTCCACGATGGGATGATTGCTAACGGCTACTCCGAGGATTGCTGTAAAACCCTGTGGGGTATCCTGGTGCCTTTCGCCGACTATGCGTTCAACAAATCCCACTCGGCCGCTTACGGGCTGATTGCGTACTGGACTGCCTATCTCAAGGCAAACTTCCCGACCGAATATATGGCGGCCGTGCTGACTACCCAGACGGATAAAGACAAGCTGGGGATGTATTTGAACGAGGTACGTCGCATGGGGATTCGGGTCTTGCCTCCTGACGTGAACCAGTCCTACGGAGCTTTTGCACCTGACGGAAACGACATTCGTTTCGGACTGGCCTCGATTCGCAACGTCGGAGAAAACGTGGTTGCGGAAATCATCAAGGCGCGGCAGGAAAAAGGCGCCTATACGTCCTTTTCCGACTTCCTGAAAAAAGTTCCGGCGGAAGTCTGTAACAAACGCACCATAGGTTCACTCATTAAGGCCGGGGCATTTGACGCTTTCGGTGCTTCGCGCCGCGCGCTTACCGCGATTCATGAACAGGCAGTGGAAGCGGTGGTGTCCACGAAACGTCAAGAGTCTAACGGACAGTTCGACCTGTTTGCCGCCTTAGAGATGGATGGGGCCGAGGCGGAGGATGATTTGCTGGGTTCAGCCAGCATCGATATTCCCGATCTCCCGGAGTGGCCCAAGAACGAACTGCTCGCGTTTGAACGTGAGATGTTGGGAATGTATGTTTCGGACCACCCGCTCTCGGGGATGAAACGGGTGTTGGAAGGCCTGGCTGAGGATCATATCGTGGATTTGACCTCGGACGAAGGCAAGAGCAATGATTCCCCGGTCAAAATTGCCGGTCTGGTGACAGCGGTGAACGTAAAAATTTCCAAACGTTCCGGCCAGCAGTGGGCGATTGCAAAAATCGAGGACATGACCGGCTCTGTGGAAGTGTTGTTCTTTGCGAAAACCTACGAAAACATTGCCGCTGACCTGGTTCAAGACAATATCGTGGTGGTCGGTGGACGGCTGCGCCGCGAGGATGAATCCGTTTCGATTTACGCCAGCGACCTGAGCGTACCGAACTTATCGTTGCGTCTGGATCACTTGGACGAAGTGGATCTATTGCTACCCGCTGAGCGCTGCACGACAGAAAATATGCGCGCTTTTGGGTCCTTGCTGGAACGTTTCCCCGGTCAGGCTCCCGTGCGTCTGTATATTTTGGAGCAAGGGGAGCTGCAGGTTCTGGACTTGGGTCCCGAACGCCTGGTGAACGCGGGCCCGGATTTCTTAGGCGAGCTGCGCGCTATGCTGGGATATGACTCGATTATCGCCCCGGGAACAAACCCCTTAGAATCCAGTGCAGCCGCTGAACTGGCTGAGATTTCCCCGGTTGAGTCTCGTGCGGAGCAGACGCTGTCGGATACGACTCTTTTCGACGCATCCAGCCTTTAAATCCGTAACCATGTTCTCTGTAGAATGGCCTCTTTGTGAAGCTTGTAGTGTCTAGACATCTTCAAGGTTGTTTGAAAAAAGGTCTGGGTTAGGACGGTAAGTCTCTAGCCAGGTTTTAGTGGTGTGGACATGGGCTCGTGCCAAGAATGAGGCTCGTTCGGGGTCACGGTTTTTTATCGCTTGGACAATCTCTAGGTGGGCGTTATCGCTAACTTTTTTCAATTCGAGTCTTTCAGGTTCTTCATAAATGTGGTAATCCCTACCGCGTTGACGCAGCACTTTGAGTAGGGAAATGATGGCTTGGTCATTCGCAGCGCTGGTTATGAGCTTGTGGAACTCGGTATCTAGGATTTGCGCATCGTGTCCTGGGGTGCATTTCCTCAAATCCATCGCAATTTGCTCTAGCTTCTCAATTTGAGAATCCGAGAGTCTTGCTGCTGCTTGAGCAGCGCAGTAACCTTCCAGTATTTCCCTCAGGTTGAATAATTCGATAAAAGAATCAAGAGGTAGCAGCGGTACGATAGCGGTAAGTGCATCCACCACGTTTTTCGGTGTGAGCTGAGATACACGCGCACTGGAGTTCCTTCGTAAATCCAGTGCTCCAGCCACATGCAGCATTTTTTGAGCTTCGCGAAGTGAGCTGCGCGAAACATTAAATCGTTCGCATAGCTCAATTTCAGAGGGGAGCACCTGTCCCGGTTTCAGCTCCCCTGTGGCAATCATTCTGCATAGCCCCAAGCGGGCTTGTTCTACTGCATCTTGCATAGTTCTACCTTACAAGGAAATAGTTCCAGTCCTCCGAAAATATAAATTGTCAGACAATTAAACAAAAATTGCACAAATTAATACCTTTTACTGCTTCAGGTGCTAGAATTGCCAGACAAGGAGGTTGGAACGATGAAGTTCTCTGCTGCTTACTCGTATAACTCAGGCCCCAGTTGGTCTCTCGATCCAAGATGCAAGCATCTCAATCACGGCTCTTTCGGCGCAGTACCGGTGGAGGTACAAGTTGAACAAAACCGGCTGCGTACTTTAATGGAGCAAAACCCCGTGAGTTGGTTCTCGGCAGCTCACGAACGGGTAGGCAGGGCGCGCGAGGAAATGGCGAGGCTTTTGGGTGTGGACCCGTCACACCTGGCTTTTGTTTTCAATGTTTCGGCAGGCGCATCGGTTGTTTTCCAAAGGTTTATGGCAAGGAGTCCTGTCCATACCCTGGTAACAGATCACGGTTACGGTGCGGTTTCAATGGGAGCTAGGCGTTTATCTCAGCGTACTGGTGGAACTTTCAATGTGGCTTCTGTTCCTTTGAATGCTACAGCGATGGAAGTTGTGGATATTCTGACAGAGAAGATGCAAAGCATCCCACCCGGCTTGCTTGTCATCGATCAGGTTACGTCAGCCACTGCTCGGCGTTTCCCGACGAACGAGATTTGTAAAAAAGCCAGGGAATTAGGGTTTACTACCCTAGTGGACGGGGCGCATTCCCCTGGCGTTTTGGAAAATCCCATCTGCTTTGACGCAGATTACTGGGTTGGTAACCTGCACAAGTTTGCCTGTGCGCCACGCGGTGCAGCTTTGCTCTATTCGCGCGATGCTGATCAGGAGTTATTCCCTCTAATAGATTCCTGGGGCGCAGAACTCGAGTTCCCCAAACGTTTTGACCACACCGGAACAATGGACACCACGGCGTGGCTCACAGCACCTTTTGCTTGGAGTCTCATCGATAAGATGGTTGGTTGGGACAAGGTTAGGCAGTGGTCTAGTCGTTTGGCCGACGAGGGAGAGAAGATTCTTGACGTAACGCTGCGTCAGTGGATGGACGATCCTTTCCCCGATGTTGGGCAGAAAGTCGGCCCGTTACGTTTGGCGCGTTTGCCTCTTGGTTTGGGACGTACGCGGGAACAAAGTGATGCGTTGCGTATTCCCCTCATCGAAGCCACGGGAATAGCGCTATCCTTCACAAGTTTTCACGGCCAAGGTTTTCTTCGCTTTTCAACCCACATATACAACTCATTGACAGATTTTGAGTATCTCGCCAGCGAAGGTCTTCCACTGCTGCACCAGTGGGCGAGTCAGGTTTCAACTGAACCCAATAGTATGAACAACAAAGATTAGGAGGAATAATGCGCAAACACATCGCCGTGTTAATTGCAGCCTCATTTGCCCTGACACTTGGGCTAACTGGTTGCAGCTCAAGTAATGGAGATGACTCACAAGGAGCTGTAAAGCTCCAAATGGTGGAGTCCTTGACTAACCCTGCTCGTACCGAGTTGATTCGAGGTCTGCTTCAGGATTTCGAGAAAGAACATCCGAATATCAAGGTAGAGTTGATTTCTCCGCCAACAGAGCAAGCAGATCAAAAAATACAGCAAATGCTTCAATCCGGTTCCGGGGTTGATGTCCTGGAAGTTCGTGACCTGACTGTGGGGCCTTTCAGCAATAACGGGTGGCTCTACGACATGGCCCCGGATCTCAAAACTTGGGATGGCCTCGATAAGCTCACCAATCAGGCTCAAAAATTCACCATCAATGCTGATGGGAAGTCCTACTTTATCCCCTATGGTTTCTACGGCCTGAGCTTGTTCTATCGGACTGACCTGGTGAAACAGGCTGGTTTTGAAGGAGCACCTAAGTCGTGGGAAGACTTGGTGGAACAGGCAGCTAAGATTCAGAATCCCGCGCAAAACCGCTACGGTTACGCCTTCCGTGGAGGCCCCAACTCTGCAGGGCAGTTGATGAGTATTCTCGAAGCCTACAACGCAGACAACCTTGACGTAGCCAATGCCTACAAGGTTAAGAGTGGCAAGACGATTTTCACGACCCCCGAGTCTCAAACTGCCTTAGATAAATATGTGGAGCTATACAAAACAGGTTCCCCGGAGTCCTCTGTTTCCTGGGGCTACGCAGAAATGGTGCAGGGCTTCACCAATGGCTCTACCGCCTTCCTGCTCCAAGATCCTGAGGTAATCGCTACGGTGAAAGAGTCGTCCCTGACTGAGGATCAGTGGGGTGTTGCTCCCAACCCGGTAGGGCCGACGGGGAAGGCCGCATGGCCAATGGCTACGGCGGGCTGGGGTGTGACGCAGTTCTCTAAGCATAAGGCTGAGGCAGTAGAGCTAGTGAAATGGCTGGCTGGCGATCCTTCCACCACTTTCGCGAAGGAAAACTCTCTGGTGCCGATTCTGCAGGCTGCTGGGGAAGACGAATTCTTCAAGACTGGTCCCTGGGCTGCTTACGTAGAAATGACGTCCAACCCAGATACCTGGATATCCGTTGAGGAACCTCGCGGGGTTGCCTGGTGGACCGAATGGATGCAGCGTTCAGAAGCAGACTTGCAGAAGGTCCTCTTGAACCAGATGACTACCGCCCAGATGCTCTCCGGGTGGGATAAGTTCTGGACAGAAAAGTGGCAAGGTTAGCTACGATGTTTTCAGGGAAGAAAGCTGTGGGTGCGTCTGACGAAAGCGGGCGCGCCCACAGCCGTCGCCCATTCTCGAGCAGGTCTGCCCTGACGATAATGGCATTTCTGGCGCCCGCCTTCATCTTTGTAGCCATTTTCACCTACTATCCGATGCTACGTGGCGCCCAGATGGCTTTCCGAAAATGGAACTTGTGGGATCTCAATGACACCCCGTTTGTTGGTCTCGGTAACTTCCATGAACTCATCTCGAATCCTCTATTTCTGCACACCATGGTGAACTCGCTCATCTGGGTAGCAGCATCTCTCATTCCCCAGTTCGTAATCGGGTTCTTAATAGCTTTAGCCTTGCGCAATCGCTTCAGGTTCAGAGGTTTGTATCAAGCTGTTATTTTTTACCCCTGGGCAGTGTCAGGGTTCTTGATTGGCATCCTCTTCAGGTGGATGTTCAATAGTGAGTTCGGTGTGTTCAATGACTTGTTAATGCGGGTCGGCATCGTGGATTCTCCTGTCCCATGGTTAGCGAAACCGGAGTTAGCTTTCGTTGCCGTGATTATCGCGAACATCTGGTACGGAGTGGCTTTCTTCGCAATTATGATTTTGGCAGCCTTGCAATCTGTGCCTCAAGATATGTTGGAAGCAGCGGCGATTGATGGCGCGAGCCGTACGCGCACTCTGTTCAGTATCATGATTCCTTCGATTCGTTCGACTTTGGTACTTACAGTTTTGCTGCGCATAATCTGGATTTTTAACTTCCCGGATATCATCTACGCGATGACCGGGGGAGGGCCCGGCAACCAGACACACATCGCAACGACTTGGATGATTCAGTTCACCCAGCAGGGCAGTTATGGCTTGGCCTCCGCATTGGGCTTCATCGTGGTCGGCGTTCTCACAGTGTTTACCGGAGTGTATCTGTTGCTCTTGACGAGGAGTAATGATGCTAAATAAGACACCGATGTATCTTAAGATAATCAAATTCTGCGGCTTGAGCCTGTGGCTTATCATTACGGTGTTCCCGCTGTATTGGATTCTCCTCACGTCTTTCAAGCCAGCCAATCAAATCGCGGAATATCCCGTCCGCTATTGGCCACGCGTTTTTTCGTTAGAAAACTACACGAATCTTTTCTCCAAGGCTCAGTTCGGCACCTATATGTTCAACTCATTGACGGTGGCCCTGTTGGGTTCGATTGTGGCTACGTTGATTGCTCTCCTTAGCGGTTATACTCTGTCACGTTTTACTTTTCGATCGAAAGGGGCGGTGCTCATCGCCTTTCTCATCACGCAGATGATACCGATGTTCATCGCTCTTGGTCCGCTATACCAGATGTTCACCACTCTGGGTCTGGTTGATACCCGTGCGGGTCTCATCCTCATCTACATCGCCATGACCATACCATTCTCCTCGATTATGTTGCGAGGGTTCTTCGACAACGTCCCTGACTCTCTCGAAGAGGCAGCCATGGTTGATGGTTTGAACAGGTTCTCTGCGCTTTGGCGTATTATCGTTCCGGTTATGTTGCCGGGGATTACAGCCACTTTCATCTTCAACTTTGTCAATATTTGGAATGAGCTGTTCTTGTCTGTAACCCTAATCAACTCGGATTCTAAACGTACGATTCCCACTGCGTTGAACAGTTTCATCTCAAGTTTCAACATTGAATGGGGGCCGATGTCTGCAGCCGCTGTGTTGACGATTTTTCCCACCATGATATTGTTCTCTTTCGCTAGCAAGTGGATTGTAGCTGGCCTAACCCAAGGTGCTACTAAGGGATAGCTGTAAGATGTTACTGTGTTCAACGTATTGGATTTTTCAAAAGAAAACGTAGATGCCGCGGTGCTGCGCGAGCGGCTGCCCCGGGCGGCTCTCAATGTCGAGCGGGCGGTGGAGGCGGTGGTGCCCCTAATCGATGCGGTGCGCCGTGAAGGTGCTAAGGCCCTGCGTGACCAAGCCGAGCAGTTTGACCGGGTGCGTCCCCGCCTGTTGCGGGTCCCGGCGGCTGAAATTGAGAGAGCTTTACAGGAACTGGATTCGGGGCTGCGCGAAGCGATTGAAACGTCCATTGCCAATAACCGGAAAGGTCACGAGGCGCAGCTGCCTCGGCCGGTCGTTACCGAAATTATTCCCGGTGGCACCGTTACGCAACGCTGGATTCCGGTGCGGCGCGTGGGACTGTACGTTCCGGGCGGGCTCGCGGTCTATCCCAGCTCGGTCATCATGAACGTGGTGGCGGCACAGGTGGCGGGGGTGAGCCAGATTGCTTTGGCCTCTCCGGCGCAGCAGGCTTTCGGGGGCTCGGTACACCCCACCGTGCTGGCGACCTGCGCTTTATTGGGCGTGAACGAAGTCTATGCCATGGGCGGGGCCGGAGCGATTGGTGCGTTTGCTTACGGTGCCAAGGGCGAGACGGCCGAGGATGGTCAGGTTTTGGTGGAGCCTGTGGACGTCGTTACCGGTCCGGGCAATATCTATGTTGCGGCCGCGAAACGTGTGGTGTCCAGCGTCTGCGGTATCGACGCGGAGGCCGGTACGACCGAGATTGCCATCATCGCGGACAGCAGCGCCACGCCGAAATTTGTCGCTGCGGATTTAATCAGCCAAGCCGAACACGACCCGGCCGCCGCCTCGGTCCTGATTACCGACTCGTCCGAACTTGTGACCCAGGTGAGAGCGGAACTGGAGCGCCTGGTTCCCCAACGTGACCATCACGAACGTATCGCCACCGCCCTATCCGGGCCGCAATCGGGTGCTATCCTCACTCGGGATATCGAACAATCCATTGCCGTGGCTAACGCTTACGGAGCTGAACACCTCGAAATTCAAACCGCTGATGCCCGCGAAGTGGCAGCAAAAATTCACAATGCGGGGGCAATCTTCGTCGGCGACTACACCCCGGTGCCGCTGGGGGACTACCTGGCAGGCTCCAACCACGTCTTGCCCACCGGAGGCACCGCCTCCCACGCATCGGGCCTGAACGTGATGGCATTCCTGAAGTCCGTGCAACAGATTGAATACACCCAACAAGCCGCGGACGCGCTGACCGACCGCCTGGTGGTATTCAGTCATGCCGAGGACCTGGAAGGCCACGGAGCATCCCTGCTGGCACGTCGGGAAGGCAAGTAAATGAGCGCAACAGACGCCGTTGCCACGCCGGAAGGCTCCATGCAACTGCCCTTGCGCGAGGACTTGGCGGGGCTCGAACCCTACGGGGCTCCTCAGCTGCAGGTACCGGTGGCCATCAATGTGAACGAAAACCCCTATCCCGTGCCGGCTCCGGTGATAGAAGCGATTACCGCGGCGGTGCGCGAGGCGGCGGGCAGCTTGAATCGTTATCCTGACCGGGATTTTCCGGCTCTACGCCTTGCCTTGAGCGATTATCTAGAGCGAGAATCCGGGGTGCGGGTGGCTCCCGAATGGCTGTGGGCCGCGAATGGCTCTAACGAGGTCATGCATCATTTGTTCAGTGCTTTTGGGGGGCCGGGACATCCGGCGCTGTCGTCCTCGCCCACGTACTCGATGTATCCCGAATACGCTCGCAACACCCTCACCGAGTTACTGGACGTGCCGCGGCGGGAGGATTTTTCCGTGGACGTGGCCGCGTTACAGCAAGCTGTAGCCCGCGCTCACCCGGCGCTGCTGGTACTGGCTTCCCCCAACAATCCCACGGGAACCCACCTGAGTTCCGCGGACGTAGCTGAAATCCTGAGTTTTACTCGTACCAGCGGACCGCACGGGAGCGCGACCCTGGTGGTCATTGACGAAGCCTACGGCGAGTTTCGCCGTGATGGGGTACCTTCCGCACTGGAACTGTTGGCGGCGCACCCGCACTTGGTGGTGTCCAGAACTATGTCCAAGGCTTTCGCAATGGCCGGTTTGCGGTTGGGGTACTTGGCGGCCCATCCCCAGATTATTTCCCAGCTCATGCTGGTGCGTTTGCCCTATCACCTGTCGGCTTTGACCCAAGCGGCAGCTCTGGCGGCACTGTCCCAGTCAGATTTGTTGCAAGCCCAGGTGGACAAAATGCGTCATACTCGCGACCGGATGGTGCAAACCCTGCGAGAAATGGGGTTGAGCGTGGCAGAATCGGATACGAACTTTGTTTTCTTTGGAAAGTTCGGCGACCGCCAAAAAGTCTGGCAAGATTTACTTGACCGCGGCGTATTGATTCGCGTAGTCGGACCCGATGGCTGGTTGCGGGCCAGCGTGGGCACCGAGGAGGAAACCGAGGTGTTTCTCTCCGCCCTGAAGGAGGTATTGCAATGAACGAAACTCGGATGCCCCGGGTGGCGCAGGTCACGCGGGAAACGTCGGAATCGCGAGTAAAAGTGCGGGTGAACCTGGATGGGACGGGCCAAGCCAACATACACACCACGGTGCCGTTCTATGACCACATGCTCACCGCTTTGGCACGTCATTCCCTGATTGATTTGGATATTGAAGCCACGGGAGACACCGACATTGATGTCCATCACACGGTGGAGGATACGGCCATAGTTCTGGGTCAGGCGCTGCGCGAAGCGTTGGGGGACAAGGCCGGTATCCGCCGTTTCGGTGACGCGTGCGTGCCTCTGGATGAGGCTTTGGCTCACGCCGTGGTGGATTTGGCGGGACGGCCCTACGTTGTTTGCGAGGGGGAACCGGAAGGCCAGCAGTATCACCTCATCGGCGGACACTTCACCGGCTCGCTGACCTATCACGTGTTTGAATCCCTGGCGCTGAATGCCGGGATATGCCTACATCTGCGCCTGTTGGCGGGCCGGGACCCGCACCACATCGTGGAGGCCCAGTTCAAGGCCCTCGCGCGGGCGTTAAAGGCCGCGGTGGAATACGATCCGCGGGTGGTGGGCGTCCCCTCCACCAAAGGAACTCTGTAGCATCGGGAAAGGCTAGTGATGAGTGAACCGCAAGAAGCCCGAAATCCTGAGGACAGAGGGGACAAACCTGGCGACCAGCAGGCCTACGATGCCGAGTTTGCCGACCTCATCGCCAAACTGGGAGATGTTGACTTTGAACCGGAATCCCCGATTTTAGGCTCGGACGAAAAGCTGGATTTACCGGAAGAATCGGAGCCTCCGCTGGTGAACCGGCGAGCCACCGCGTGTTTCTTAACTCCGGTGGCTTCGGCGGAAGCCTTGGGGGCGCTGTGTGCGTTGAGTGATATTTCGGCCGTGGTGGTGCCGACGGACGCCGGGGCGCTGGTGGTACAAAACCTGGAGTTGACCGAAGAACAGTGGGGAATGGCACTGCTGGTTGAAAGCCTCAATGAGCTGGACTCGGACTTGGATACGGTGGCGTCTACGCTTACTGAGATTATTCGAATGCCGGTGGTGGTGTTTTCTGCCTTGCTGGCTCCCGGCACCGAACAGGAACCCGGAGTGACCGGTCAAGTCCTGGCGGGCCGCTGGGCCAATCAGGCTTTTGAGGTGGATTTGCCGGCCGGCTTGGTCATTGCGCAGATGCCAATGGTCATCGAGGATCTGGTGCTGGGGAGGGTCAATCCGGCAGATGTGGACGGGGCGGTTGATACCGTCGATATGCCCCGCTGGAAAGCGTTGCGGATGCTGGGTAAAGGTATCAAAGATTCCCGCGAGGAACGCCGGCGTCAACATGGTCAGGCAGATTCCTCCGATGACGCGACCTGGGGTGAGGACTCAGAAGGGCGGGGGGACGCCTCATGACCGACCCTAAAGTTGTCGTTCTGGATCACGGATACGGCAATGTGCTTTCCGTCGCGCACGCCCTGGAGCGGGCGGGAGCCCAGGTGTCTCTCTCGGTTGACGCGGCTGAAGTCGCGCAGGCCGACGGTTTGGTCGTTCCCGGAGTGGGAGCCTTCGCGGCGGTAATGCGTTCCCTGCAAGCCTCGCGGGCGCCGTTGATGATTGAACGCCGGCTCGCTGGAGGCCGCCCGGTTCTGGGCATCTGTGTCGGCTTGCAGGTCATGTTTACTTCCGGAGACGAAAACGGGGAAGTCACCGCCGGGCTGAATCAATGGCCCGGAATGGTGACGGCGCTGCCGGCGGCGCGTTTACCGCATATGGGCTGGTCAAAGGTGCATGTCCCGGCCCAGTCGCAGCTGTTGGCGGGCCTCGACGGAGAGAGATTCTATTTCGTACACTCTTATGCTTGCCTCAGCGACCCCGCTGAGGCCTTGGGAATGGATGAGGAATCACGACGGCTGTTCCGCCCCCCGCTCGTGTCTTGGGCACATTACGGAGCCGACTTTGTGGCGGCCGTGGAAAACCGAGCCTTGTGCGCCACCCAATTTCACCCGGAAAAGTCCGGACCAGCCGGGGCTCGCGTGTTCGCAAACTGGCTAGAGATGCTCTAAAGTTGGCGAGTCGTAAATCGACCCCGGAAAGGACTTTCATTGACGCAGATGGTGCTGTTACCGGCGATTGACCTGGTGAACGGGAAAGCGACCCGATTGACCGAAGGGAAAGCCGGGACGGAAAAAACCTATGGAGAGCCGAGGGAGGTTGCGGCGGACTTCCTGGCGGCTGGCGCCAAGTGGTTGCACCTGGTCGACCTGGATGCGGCTTTCGGGCGGGGCTCCAACGCCGACCTGGTCGAATCCCTGGTTAGGGCCTATCCCGGTTTGCAAGTTGAGGTCAGCGGGGGATTACGTGACGACGACTCGCTGTGCCGCATGCTCGATGCCGGAGCGGCGCGGGTAAACCTGGGCACCGCCGCAATCGAAAATCCCGAGTGGTGCGCCACGGCCATTGAGCGATTTGGGCAGCGTATCGCAATCGGTTTGGACGTGCGCGGCGAGCGAGTTTATGGACGCGGCTGGGTCAGTGAAGGGCCACTGTTGGACCAGATTGTGCGGGATTTGGACGCCTTGGGGTGTGCCCGCTACGTGGTGACGGATGTGTCGAAAGACGGCACCTTGACTGGGCCGAACCTGGAACTGCTGGCTCACGTGTGCCAATCCAGTCCGGCAAAAGTTGTGGCAAGCGGGGGTGTGTCTGCCCTGCGCGACCTGCACGCCCTGCGGGACTTGGCGGGGGTCCACCTGAACCTGGAGGGTGTCATTGTCGGCAAAGCCATCTATGAGCAACGATTCACGGTAGCCGAAGCCTTGGCGAGTCTGGCGGAGTAAAACTGCGGGACTCTGTTTGAAAGCGCGGCAACATTCATGAAACATTTGGCAAAAAATCCCTATTCGTCAGATTGCGGTGATTTACTGCCCGGAACCCAGCGCGCCCTGGAGCTGGCCGCGGCCAAAGATGTGGGGGCAGCGCAGGTTGAGCTGTTTTCAGCGCTGCAAACGGAACGACTCATCGTGAATGCTCCCGTGGCAGTTTCGGGGCGCTGCGAATCGCCATCATTTTCGTCCGTTTATGCCCCCTACGGGGCTGCCCTGCCGGTGTATTCCAGCGCGGCACGCTTCGCGGAGTTGATGGATCCGAAACACCATCGGCCGCTGCTGGTCAACCCCGCGCGAATAGCTTTGGCGGCGTTGGCTATTGAGGGATTTCTGTGGTTGGATGCTCCGGTGGCGTTGGGTGGCGCCACGGAAGCGAAGCCTTTAGCGAAAAACCCGGAGTGGATTCACGCCTATGCGCCGAGCATCATACTAGGACCGCCCGCTTTGAACGCCCTGGTCAGCGGCGACGATTGGCTTCCAGCTTGGCATGATGCCGAACTCGCGACACTGCTCAGCTCGCTATCAGCCCATACGGGTGCCGAAATTGAGACCATCGCAGCCGGTCCGGCGGGGGGACTGGTCGTCACAGTCCGCACCTCAGGCGACCTCGAAGCCGCGAAACTTGCCGTTAAACGCTTTTACAGATCCCTGTTGCGGTCGCCAGAAATCCCCCCACGCGCCACCTACGTGCAACTCATCCCCATTCACTGACGGCCTCCGTACGAGCCACACTCGCACTCGGTGACGCAGCGTTACCGGAAAGGTCGGCGGGAACGCTGGTGAACCTGACGCGGGACGCTAGTGCTACCAGCGCCCCACCACCCTTGTGAAAGACCCTAGGCGTGGGGAATATCGCCCAGCCAGTCCACGACGTGTTGAATCAGGGCTTCGTCAAAGACATCGTCCGAGTGGTGTTCGCCAATCCATTTCTGAATCGAACCGCCGGCTGACTCGTCCATTTTCTTTCGAGCCTCCGCGGGTTTAACCAGGACCTGCCACAGCATGTTCTTGGCTTCTTCCACCGACCTATAAAAGAACGGGTAGTCTGGCGGCACCAGGGCGTGAGCCCATTCGAGGTCAGGAAAGACGCCGATGACTCCCGCGCCCAAGGCTTCTACGTACTCGATGCCGTAGGATTCTTCCTCGGTGGTCGCCAGGAAAGCGGTCGTATGCGCCAGAGCCTCCCAATAGGACTGACGCGTGGCGGTCAAAGGTCCCACCCAAATCCAGTCGCGATGGGAAAACTTCATGGCGGCTTCGCTGACCAGGTGGGTTTCGTGCAAACGCATCTCTACCCGCAGCGGAATCTGGCGGTGTACCCAGTTGACCACGTCCAAGAAAATATCCGGGCGCTTCTTTGCTGAAAGGTAAATCGAGGGGTAGAGCACGACGGGGAACTCTGTCTCAACCCGCGGCCGGACGTGGGCCAGGCGGAACCCCAGGTTGACCCACCCCAGCTGCATCTGTTCATGCAGCGGTTTCACGGTCCACTTTTCTGCCATCTCCCGGACTTCCATGGCGGTACGTTCCGAGTTCGCAAAAGTGGGGAACAGTGCGCAAGACAGGGCCATCGAGGCAATGCCCTCTACCGTAGTCATTTCGCGTGGAGACCACCACATAAAGTTCATGATGTGCGGTTTTTCCGCCCCAGCGTTGTGCATTTTTTGCCACAGTCGCGGCGAGTCGATGACGTCCATGTTGATGACGGCCGTGTCAGTTGGGTCGAGCATCTCAATCGGAGCCACGCTGAAGTTTTCAGCGCGGCGGGCGGAGCCGCCGATGAGGATGGAGTCGGGGAAGTTGCGCAAAATCCGTCGCACCAGGGTGTCTCCGGCAGAGTGTCCGGACACTCGCCCGGCTTCGTCAACTTGGGCATTTTCCCATTTGATTGCCAGTTTCATGGTTATTCCCCTTTCCTTTCCGCAGCCTGGTCGGGTGGTTGCGGGGGATTGCTTTGCGATGATTCTTCCGTTAGTTCAAGGTCGGGAACTTGACTCAAGAGGTCGGTGTCCGGGCTGTCATCCGTTGGTGAGGAGTCGAGAATCTCGTCTAGCGCGGCCGCGTCAATGGGGGCGTCGATACCGCCGGGACGCGGCATAATCTTCATTGCCGGCCGGGTGACCCGGTCTTTCACGCTGGGGATTCCGTTCAAAGCCGTGTCGACCGGAGGTTCGTGATCGTGCATGGAGTCACGAGAGGCGCCGCGGATACGCATCTGATAGAAACTGCACCACACGAAGTAGGCTGAAGCCACGAAAAAGACCCCGGCCAGGATATGCACCAAGCGTGCCTGACCCTGGTTCGTCAAGCTCACCGCCAATTCCACAGCTAGCAGGCCAAACAGGGTGGTGAATTTGATAATCGGGTTCAGAGCCACCGAGGACGTGTCCTTGAACGGATCGCCGACTGTATCCCCGACGATGGTAGCATCGTGCAGTTCGGTGCCTTTCATGTGCAAATCGACTTCCACGACCTTTTTTGCGTTGTCCCAAGCCCCGCCGGCGTTAGCCATAAATATGGCTTGGTACAGACCAAAAATAGCGATGGAGATCAAGTAGCCGATGAAAAAGAACGGCTCGACAAAAGCGAAAGACAGCGTGGCAAAGAACACAGCCAGGAAGATGAGCAGCATCCCCTGCTGGGCGTACTGCGTACAGATCTCTACGACCGCGCGGCTGTCCTTTTCACTGGCGCGTTCATTGCTGGAATCGAGGTGGATATTGTCTTTGATGAAGGCCACGGCGCGGTTCGCTCCGGTCGTTACGGCCTGGATAGAGGCCCCGGAGAACCAGTAAATGACGGCGCCGCCAGTAATCAACCCCAGCAGGAACGGAGCGTGAAGCAGTGAAAGATTGCCCACGGCTTGTGCATCTTGCAGACGATCTGTGAGCGTCATGATGATAGAGAAAATCATGGTGGTAGCGCCTACCACGGCGGTACCAATGAGAACCGGCTTTGCCGTGGCTTTAAACGTGTTACCTGCTCCGTCGTTGTCCTCCAGCATGAGTTTCGCGGTGTCCCAAGCGGGTTTGATGGTGAAGTCAGCCATCAACTCGGCTTCGATGTTCTCTACCGATTCGATACGCGACAGTTCATAGACTGATTGAGCGTTGTCGGTTACCGGACCGTAGGAATCAACGGCGATGGTTACCGGACCCATCCCCAAGAAACCAAAAGCTACCAGGCCAAACGCGAATACTGCCGGAGCTGCCATCAGGGATTCCGGTATCAGCAGGGAAATCAGGAAAGCGATTCCCATCAGACCCACAATGGTGATTCCCAGCCAGTATCCGGACATATTGCCGGAAACCATGCCGGACAAAATGTTCAGTGAAGCACCACCCTCACGAGAGGATTTCACGGTTTCCCGCACGAAACGCGCTTTTGTGGAGGTAAATACTTTCACCAGTTCGGGAATCAGGGCTCCCGCGAGAGTACCGCAGGTCACGATGGTGGCCAGTTTCAGCCACAAGTGGTTGCTTTGTTCACCCACCACAAAGAAAGACACCAAGAAAATCAATACGATGCACAGAATCGAAGTCAACCAGACCAGCGTCGTTAACGGGGTTTCAAAGTTCATGCGTTTCGCGTCCCCGTAACGTCCCTTGACCCACAAGGCGTTGATGGCGTAGGCCAGTGCCGCACCGATAATCATCGCCGCGCGTACCGTAAAGATCCACACCAGCAGCAGCGCCTGAATGGAGGGGTCTGGCACTGCCAGAATGACGTAAGTCACCAGAGCCACGCCGGTGACGCCGTAGGTTTCAAAGCCGTCAGCGGAAGGCCCCACCGAGTCTCCAGCATTGTCCCCGGTGCAGTCGGCGATGACCCCGGGGTTACGCGGGTCGTCCTCGTCAATTTTGAACACGATCTTCATGAGGTCCGCACCGATATCGGCAATCTTGGTAAAGATACCCCCCGCGATACGCAGCGCGGACGCCCCTAGTGACTCCCCGATAGCAAAACCGATGAAACACGAACCGGCCACGTCAGCGGGTAGGAACACCAGAATAACCAGCATCATGAATAGTTCGAGGGAAATCAGCACGGTCCCGATGGACATCCCGGCCTGCAGCGGAATCTGGTGAACGGGGTAGGGCTTGCCACGCAGCGAGGCAAAAGCTGCCCGGGCGTTAGCGAAAGTATTGACACGAATGCCGAACCAGGCTACGGCAAACGAACCGCCCATCCCCAGCAAGCTGAATAGCACCACAATTCCGACTTTGCCCCAGCTAAAGCCCACTAACACCTTGTAATAGACGAGGATAATGACCGTGATGAATGCCCACAGCAACAGCAGGAACTTACCTTGTTTCACCAAGTAGGCTTTGCAAGTGGAGTAAATGAGTTCGGCAACGTCCAACATGGATTTATGCACCGGCAGGCTGCGGAGTTTAAAGAACGTCACTGTTCCAAACACTAGACCGGCGATGCACACCACCATGCCGAAAATCAGCAGGCTGGTTCCGGGGATGCCGTGTATGTTGGCGAGGGACAAGTCGGGAAGTATCAGGTTTGCCTCCCCGCCGCCAGGTCCGTCGCCTTGTCTCGCGCTAGTTTGCGGGAGTGCCACCGCCAGGCTTGCAGCCAGAGCTTTCAGGTTAGGAATCATCGGTCTGCCTCGTTTCCATAGGTCGTTACCTCACCCGTAATTTTAGGTGGCATTTCCGGGATTTTTGGGGCTTTTAGGGGTGAGCTTGGGTTGTACCTGACAATGTCAACCTCGGCAGTCACCAGGCCGGTCCTATCCGTTGTCGCTTGTAGGCAATTTTTCGATAGTTACAGTTTTGCTTGGGTTTTATACAGGCTTCAGCCAGACGAAATGTGCGAAAACCTCGCGGATGCGCTAGAATCTAGTCTGTTCGGCTGTATGCCGAAGCAAGCGGAAAGTTTTTCCCACCTCCACCCGGTGCAGTTTTCTTTTGGAGACGCACGTCTTGGGTTACGGTCTAAAGCGCTCGGCTGTGCTTTTTATGCCACAGACGTGGGGTAACTTTGTGTATGCTTCGGCTCGCGGCGTGGTTACAAGCAAGGAGTCCTCATTACTGACGTAAGGATTAATGACCAAATTCGGGTGCCAGAAGTGCGCCTGATTGGTGCAAACGGCGAACAAATCGGAGTGGTGGCCACCATGAAGGCTATCACCTTGGCCGATGACGCCGGTCTGGACCTGGTGGAAGTCGCCCCCGAAGCGCATCCTCCGGTGTGCAAACTGATGGATTACGGCAAATACAAGTACGAAGCCGCGCAGAAGGCTCGCGATCAACGCCGGAATCAGGCCAGTACGCAGCTGAAAGAAATCCGCCTGGGACTGAAGATTGACGACCACGACTACGAGGTGAAAAAAGGCCACATTCTGCGTTTCCTCGATGGCGGAGACAAAGTCAAAATCATGATCAAGTTCCGCGGACGGGAACAGAGCCGCCCCGAAATGGGCATCAAGCTTTTGGAACGCTTGGCTGAAGACATCGCAGATGACGGTGTCGTTGAGTCCGCACCCCGGCAGGACGGTCGTTCCATGACTATGGTAATCGGCCCGGTTAAGAAAAAGACTGACGCCGTGAGCCAACAACGCAAGCGCCGCGAAGACGAACGTCAGGCGAAGCGTGACGCCAAGGCGGAACGGGCTTTGCGCAATCAGCAACGGGTGGCTCAACAAGCGAACGCTCCGGTTTTGAAACCGCTGACTTTCGATCAGCTCGGCTCGGGCAACCTGGCCGCCGTGGCTTCCCAGGCTTCCGAGTCTCCCGCCGCGAAGCCGGCTGCCAAATCGCCAGCGCGAAAGAAACCCGCCAGCTCCACCGCGTCGGAAACTTCGACGCCAGCGGCGAAACCTGCAGCTAATACAGACCAAAGCCCGGAAGCCGACGAAAAACCGGCCACGCGGAAAGCTCCGGCTCGAAAAACGACCGCGAAACCGGCTGCAAAAACCGCGGCGAAAACCACTGCGGCGGCTGATAAACCTGCTGCCACCACTGCCAAGGCTCCAGCCCGGAGAACGACTGGCACCACCAAGAAAGCTGCCCCCAAGACAACCGCGGGCAAAACCGATAAACCGGCCACCAAGAAGGCCCCGCTTAAGAAAGAGGAGAAATAATATGCCAAAGAATAAAACCCATTCTGGGACTAAAAAGCGGATTCGTGTTACTGGCTCCGGCAAGTTGATGCGCGAACAGACTAACAAGCGCCACCTGCTGGAACACAAGTCGTCTCGGCGTACTCGTCGCCTCAGCCAGGACCAGGTCGTGGCTCCCGCTGACGTGAAACGCATGAAGAAGCTGTTGGGTAAGTAAAGGAAAAAGGAGATAAATCATGGCACGTGTTAAGCGCGCAGTAAACGCTCACAAGAAACGCCGCACCACTCTGGAACGGGCCGAGGGCTACCGCGGCCAGCGTTCTCGCCTGTACCGTAAGGCTAAGGAACAGGTCACCCACAGTTTTGTGTATAACTACCGCGACCGCAAGGCGCGCAAGGGCGACTTCCGTCGGCTGTGGATTACCCGTATCAATGCGGCCTGCCGCGCCCAGGGCATGACCTACAATCGCTTCATGCAGGGTCTGCGTTTGGCTGGCATTGAAGTCGATCGGCGGATGCTGGCCGAACTGGCAGTTAGCGACATTGCGGCTTTCAACGAATTGGTTAAAGCTGCGCAGGCCGCTCTGCCCAAAGATGTAAACGCTCCCGCGGCTGCCTAAAGCCCGGCGTTTATCAATCGACAATTCTATGGTGGAACGTCGCGAAATCCTCGACAACCCCGGAAGCGAACGCATCCGGAAGGTGGCGGGGCTTTCGCGGCGTTCCGCGCGTTTGCGTTCGGGTTTAACGCGGGTCGAAGGTCCCCAAGCGGTCACTGAGCTGCTGCATAGTGCCCCTCAGGGAGCGGTGACAGATTTATTTGTGACCGAGGCAGGCGCCGAGACTCGCCCGGAGCTACTGGATTTTGCTCAGTCCACAGTATCTGCGGGGGGACTGCATATTCATATTGTTTCCCCGCAAGTTGAGAAGGCGCTGAGTGATGCCGCACAAGGGTGGATTGCGGTGGCGCGTTTTGAGGCTTTTCCGTCCGTGCCGGCCTCGCCGGAGGGGACCTTGGCTTTGATTCTGCCCGCTACTCAAGACCCGGGCAACGCGGGGACGCTGATTCGGCTGGCTGATGCCTGCGGGGCCTCAACGGTGTTTATGGGGCAAGACTGTGCCGATGCGACCAGTCCGAAAGTCATTCGCGCTTCGGTGGGTAGTGTGTTCCATGTTCCCACGCCGCGGTTTCAGGATTTAGAAGCCGTAGTGGCGGCTCTGCGAGCCGAAGGGTGGACCATTGTGGGCACGTCGCTATCCGGCGACGTCATGTTGACCCCGGTTACAGCCGCGACCTGGAGTGACAAGAAGGTCGCTTGGGTGATGGGCAATGAAGCGCACGGGCTGGACCCAACCGAGGAATCCTGGTGCGATGTACTCGTGTCCATTCCCATGTTTGGGCGTGCCGAGTCCCTAAACGTAACGTCCGCGGCGACCTTGTGCCTGTGGATGAGCGCAGCAGCGCAACGGCTGTGACCGGTGGTTTTGCCGGTCGCCGCTAGTACGAAACGAAAACAGGGAAGCCTAGTTCAGTGCTTGCAGAGCCGATTCAAAGTCAGGATCCGTGGTGATTTCGTCGACCAGCTGGGTGTATTTCACCACACCGTTCGGATCAATAATCACGATGGAACGAGCGAACAATCCGGCCATAGGGGAGTCTGCTAGCTGGACACCGTAGTCCTGGCCGAAACTGGAACGGAACGCCGAAGTCGTGGTGACGTGGTCGATACCTTCTGCGGCGCAAAAACGCCCTAGGGCAAAAGGCAGGTCGCGCGAAACACAGACGACTTCCACCCCATCGAGCTTCGCGGCTTCGGCGTTGAAACGCCGTACTGAGGCTGCGCAAACCCCCGTATCAATGGAGGGGAAAATATTGAGGAGCACTGTCTTGCCGCGGAAATCAGACAGTTTCGCTTCGGACAGGTCCTGTTTGACGGTCACGAAGTCCGGGGCGGGAGAACCCACCGCGGGCAGTGAACCAACAGTATTTACGGGATTACCTTGCAAATGAGTTGTAGCCATACTTTCATCCTAACAGTGTCTTTTCCCGGTCAGGTCGAAACCGTAGTGAGACTAAGCGATCGAAATTTGCGTTTAAATCGGGGTTGCTGGCCTATATAGCCACCTATCCCTGTTTAATCCCCGATTTCTAACGCCCCGCTCGCGATATACCCGGAAAAGACCCCTAATTCGGGGGCTGGAGTCTAAAAAGGTAGTTGCCTCGGCCGGAAACCGAGGCAACTAGTGTCGAATTTTTCAGAAAGTATTTATATTGCCCCAAAGGGTGCCCATCCAGTGTAGAACTCTATGGAGTCTTTTGCCACCCAGACAATAGCGGCCATGATAATGACCGCCAGAGAACCGTAGACTGCCCAGCCCAGAGCTCGCATCTGCGGCGTTGGCTCGGTGTCGGCGATAACTTCACCGGTTTCATCACGAATGGGATCCCCGGCATGAGCGCGCATCCCCAGGGCATAGAGCATGGGAATCCCGGCTCCAAAAATGAGGGCCAAAGCGGCCACTCGAACGATTGCCCAAGCCATTTCGACAGTCATTGTTCGTCCTTTCCGAGGTTACTTATCCGGCGATTCCGAAGCGGTGGCGGCAACCGTTTTACCCGCGCTGGCGCTGGCCGTGACGGGAACGTTACGTTCGCCCTTCAGATGCTCGTCTGAAAAGAGCACTTCTTCGAGTTCACGATCGAGTTTGCGCAGCTGCTCAATCAAGTCGTCGCGCTGGCGTCTCAGCTCGGTTATCTGGTGAGCTCGCGACTGTGAGGTCACCAGGGCGGCTTCGGCGGCTTTATCCAAGCCCTTTTGCATGATTTCGTCGATGTCCTCACGCAGGTTCGCGTCAATCTCGCGGGTCGGCGCGGTTTGTAGCGAAGAATCAATCGACTCGGCGTTCGGATCCCACTCTTCGTTCACGTTGTGAGCCCCCACCGAATTCTTGCGCGAACGCAGCACGATGAGGACCACCATCACCAGCAGGATGGCCAGGTCAAGTAGCGCCCCGACTATGGGATGAGCTCGACCTGCCAACGCGGCAATCCACCAGGTTGCGTAGCCGACCACACCGGCGCAGGGCAGGGTGATGACCCAAGCGGACGCCATCCGCATGGCGACTCCCCAGCGCACGGTAGCGCCCTTCTTGCCCAATCCGGTGCCTAAGATAGCGCCAGTGGTCACGTGGGTGGTGGACAAAGCCATCCCCCCAGCAGCCGAGGTCAGAATGATAGCCGCGGAGGTCGCTTCTGCAGCCATTCCCTGGGGAGGCTCCAGGTCGACCAGACCTTTACCCAAAGTGCGGATAACCCGCCAGCCACCGGAGAGCGTTCCTGCCGCAATTGCTACCGCGCAAGCCAGGATGACCAGGACGGGGATCCGATCCTCCGCACTTGCATTACCGGTCGCGATGAGGGCCAGGAAAATCACGCCCATCGTCTTTTGGGCATCGCCCGCGCCGTGAGCCAGTGACACCAGGCAAGCGGTGATGACTTGGCCGTGACGGAAGTGGGAGGCTTTTCGCTCTTTTGGAATCGTGTTCGTAATCCAGTAGACCAGGGCAGTAGCTGTGGCGGACACGCCGGCCGCGATGAGGGGAGAGACCACGGCAGGAATCACAATCTTGCCCAGGATAGAACCCCATTCCACGCCCCCGGCACCCATCGCCGCGAACGCCGCGCCAATCATGCCGCCGAACAGGGCGTGGGAGGAACTGGAAGGCAACCCCAGCAGCCACGTAAACAGGTTCCAGATAATGGCTCCTATCAGGGCGGAAAACACCACCATCAACAGGTTGATGCCCTCGGCCTGGTTGGTGAGGTCATAAGAACTCAAATCGACAATGCCGCTGGCGACTGTGGCGGCGACGTTCACGGAGAGGAACGCTCCGACCATGTTCAAACCGGCAGAAATCGCCACCGCTTGAAAGGGCTTGAGGGCACCGGTCGAGATAGAAGTGGCCATGGCATTGGCGGTGTCGTGGAAGCCATTAGTGAAGTCGAAAGAAAGTGCCGTAATGATGACGATTGCGAGCACGATAGTGGCAGTTATTTCCAAAGCAGCATCCTTAGGATTGTGAGTGTGACTGCCGGAAGTTCAAGCCGCCGTTCGTAACTGGCAGCCCTCACCCGGTAATCCAAAGGAACTTTACCTTTCGACTGTTAACTGAACAGTGCACGAATGTTAAATGCGTGTAAATTATGGGCAGAATTTTTGTTAAAAAATCTTTTGGGGAGGCTCGCCGTGGCGAACCTCCCCAAAAGTTTATTTTCTGAGCAAATTTTTTGCACGCAACAGGCTTAGAAAACGCCCAGGTTCGCTTTGGCTTTGCGGCCGTCAGTCAAGGTGACACCCAAGGTGCGGGAATCCAGGTAACGGTCATTGCTGATAGAAACATCTTTCGCCAAGCGGCCCAGCTGAGAAACCTCAATCCAGTTCTGCAAGCGCTTGTCCTTGCCATTCGCGCTGCCGATGTAGCCGTCGCCGAAGTTGAAGTTAGCGAGCAGCATCTCCTGCTGGGGCTTAATCAGGTTGGACATGGTAACGCGGAAGGTGCGCGTGGAGGTAGCGCGATCGAAGCCAAGATCCTCAACCGTAGAACCCTTGAACTGGCCGGTGGTGATGCGGCGATCTACACCCTGCGGGCCGGAAACCTGGTGAACTTTGACCAAGAAAGACACCGTCGGGAACTCGCCGTAGTAGTTTTCGGTACCCACGTTCTTAACCCGTAGCGCTACGGTACCGGCGTAACCGGCAGCCTTAGCGGTCGAAACCGTGAGGAAGGGGGCCAAGTCGAGCTTGCCATCATTCACGGCGTTCGGGTCAACCGGCTTCAGCTCGGTGGAGGCCACGAACTTTTCGGTGGGGTGGGGGAAACCAGCATCCTGAGAAGCATTCGTGTCGCCGTTGCCGCCCAGAGCGCCATCTGGGGTGGCGTACATCTTGACGACAACTTCATTCTTCACCGGGGCGGTAGAAGTCCAAGCGAAGGCGTGTCCCCAAGTGCCGTTAGGCTTGCAAGCCTGCTGAGTGCCGGTCATGGTGATGGTACGGAAGCCATAAGTGGCTTCACCAGTGTTGCCGGCAGGAACCTGGTAAGGGCCAATCTGTTGACCAGCGGTGTAGGACAGCGAGTACGAGATGGAGTAGCCGATAGTCTTGGCCAGGGAAGCGGTGATAGACGCGTTGGGACCTTCACCTGCGGGAGTGTTGGTCGAAGCGGTGGCGCTGACTCCCGCGTTCAAGTCGCTGTGGTAAGAGAAGCTGATGGTCTCGGTCTTGGACAGAGTTTGGGTCAGCGGTACCGAGGCGTTGGTACGGTTGGTGGTGGAAATCGTACCTTTGGGCTCGAAGTTGGTCGAGACTTTGTAGATGACGGTACGCAGGTCCTCACCGGCGTTACACACCGGGTAAGCGTTCAAAACGTTCGCCTTCAGGTAGTTGTTTGCCCGGTAGGTGTTGACCACGGGCAGTTTGTCGTTATTCTGAACGGTTTCCGGGGTGAAGTCCTGGAAGGAGTCGGCGTGTGCCGGAACTAAGAAGGCGCCGCCCAATAAGGCTGCACCCGCGACAGAGGCGAAAATGTGTTTTACTTTCATGTTTTCTCCATACGTAGTTGTTATATTCACCGCTGAATGTTCAGAGCCAGAGACAACCCTGTCGCTGCGCACCCAGCTTACGGAGAGATTATCACCAGGCTACGCTCAGGAAAAATTCAGAAAAGAATGTCCGTTAAATGTTCCAATTAGAGCGAGTAAACCGCTAAATAGTGCGAAAAAATCGGGGTCGAGGGGAGGTGAAATCTGGTTTTTGCGCAAAAATTGCTGTGGCGGGGGTTTTACTGCAGTTATGGGGCGCAAAATAGGCATTGAACTGGAATTTCATCCAATTCTAGCGGAGTTCAAAAGGTGAATACAACTGTACGAAAACTACTACTTTATTTACAAAAACTTATCATTTAGAGCTGCGGTCGGAAGCGGGCTTGTGCTGACAACGTGAAAAAACAAAAACCGCGCCAAGGAGAACCTTGACGCGGCATTCAAGAAGTGAAACGGGGTTAGCGACCCGTGTTGCGCACCACTCGATTGGACTTGATGCACTTGGTGCAGACGTTCAAATGACGGGGGGTACCTTCTACGATGGCACGAACCCGCTGAATGTTCGGATTGAAACGACGCTTGTTACGCCGGTGAGAGTGAGACACGCTCATCCCGAAACCGGGACCTTTTCCACATACATCGCATACCGCTGCCATGTTCATACCTCTGATTTCTTGTAATTCTTCAAAGTCTTTCACGGGCTTTGAACCCGCAGCTCTCAACGAGCAACCTCACTATGATAAGGCAAACTGGGTCGATTCTCAAATCGAACCCCGCTTTGAAAGCAGATTCGTTACGCGTGCCCAAGACACCGGTCTTTCTGAAACACGACGCTGAACCCGCAGACTAGAATGGGATTGCTAGAACGCCGTTGTTCTGGCACAACGGTGTACAAATCCTTTTTCCGGGGAACAGATAGGAGCGATGATGGCTGGGCGTATCGAAGAGGACCTGCTGGGGAAACGTGAAATTCCTGAGGATGTTTACTACGGGGTGCAAACCCTGCGGGCAATCGAGAATTTTCATATATCGGGTAAAAAAATCCAGGATGTTCCGGAGTTCGTGCGAGCCATGGTCCAGGTCAAAAAGGCAGTGGCGTTAGCGAATGAAGAGTTGCACGTGCTTCCCCACGACATCGCTCGCGCCATTGTGTCCGGCTGCGACGAAGTGCTAGAGAAGGGCCGAGCCATGGATCAGTTCCCCGTGGATGTGTTCCAAGGCGGGGCGGGCACCTCGGTGAACATGAACACCAACGAAGTCGTGGCGAACCTGGCTCTGGAACTGTTGGGCTACGAAAAAGGCCGCTACGACATCATTAACCCTAATGACCACGTGAACAAGAGCCAATCCACCAACGATGCCTATCCCACCGGTTTTCGCGTGGCGGTGTACACCCAGCTTCACGAAGTGGAGCGGGCGGTGCAGGAGCTGTCTGACGCCTTTGCTCGCAAAGGTGAAGAATTCAAAGACATTCTTAAGATGGGCCGCACGCAGCTGCAGGACGCTGTCCCCATGACGCTGGGCCAGGAATTCAACGGTTTTTCGGTCAACATCGCCGAGGAGCTGACGCGCCTGAGTGTCGCCGGGGCTTTGCTGCTGGAAATGAACTTGGGAGCGACCGCTATCGGCACCGGCGTGAACACACCTGAGGGCTATCCGAAAGTCGCGTGCCAGAAGTTGGCGGAGGTGACCGGCTACGAAATCGTCCCCGCTTCTAACCTCTTGGAAGCCACCTCAGATAACGGCGCTTACCTGGCGGTTCATGCGGTGCTGAAACGGCTGGCATCCAAGCTGTCGAAAATTTGTGACGACCTGCGTTTGCTTTCCTCGGGACCGCGCTGTGGCTTACATGAAATTAATCTTCCCGAGATGCAGCCGGGTTCCTCGATTATGCCCGCCAAAGTCAACCCGGTTATTCCCGAGGTCGTCGACCAGGTTTGTTTCAAGGTCATGGGAAACGATGTCGCCCTCACTCACGCTGTCGCCGCTGGTCAGCTGCAGCTGAACGTCATGGAACCAGCCGCGGCTCAGTGCATGTTTGAATCCATTGAGCTACTGACCAACGCTATTGACACCTTGCGCACCAAGTGCATTGACGGTATCACCGCCAACCGTGAAGTCTGCGAAGCGTATGTGCATAACTCCATCGGAATCGTCACCTATCTCAACGACATCATCGGTCACCATAATGGTGACTTGATTGGGAAAGAAGCCGCGAAGACCGGTAAGTCAGTCAGGGAACTGGTCATTGAAAAAGGCTTGATGACCCCCGCGGAGCTTGACGAAGTTCTCAGCTTGGAGTCACTCATGAGTCCCCACTACACCGGGAAGGTCTGGGGCGACGACGAACGGGGTCTGCCCCAGCGTTGATTCCGTGGTGAGGTTAATTCCCCAGTCTGGTTGGCCCCATTGTCGTTTCGGGTAGCGGCAGTGGGACCGACGTTTATTGTCACCAGACGCAAAACTGGCCAAACCGGAATGGGAACCGGGAAAACCGGGCGGCAACAGGTAACTTAGGAGGTGACCAGGGAGGAAACAGGTTGGATACCGCGCGACAAAAGTTGGAGACAAAAGACCTTCGCGAATGGTGCGTGCGCACGGGGGAGGTCTTGAATCATGCGCGGGATTTGCTGGACGACCTCAACACTTTCCCCGTGCCGAATTTCAATACTGGGGCCAATCTGGGGAATTCTTGGGCGGCGGCCACGCGTGCGGCGCAAGCCCTGAGTCCCTCCCTGCGCCCCGCGGAATTTATGGGGGCGCTGAGCCGGGAAGTCGCGAAATTTCCCTACGGATCAGTCGGGATTTTCCTTGCTTCCGGTTTTGCCGCCTGTGCCGAGGCCTGGGGGGATGCGCCCGTGGTGCGTCCGGCCGATTTGCTGATGGCCATCGATGCTATGGACCAGGCGTTCAAGGCAATCAGTGGTTCAGATACTTGGGAATTTGGGTTATCGCGACTCATTTCTACCGTTTCCGAACAACTTTCGGAACTGGAGCTGTTGACTTTGTCACAAGTCGTGGACACGGCTTTGGTTTGTGCGCAGGAAGCTACCATTGATTCCGCTGACGCTCACGGCGGGGTGGGAGACGCCGGTCTGGCGGGGGCCTGCCTGATTTTTGCGTCCTTGGCTGACTTGGCTGCGACCGCTGAAGGCGACGCCGCCACCAATGTTTCCACGGTGCAAGCCATGTTGCGCGATTGGGCTAATCGTTCGCGTATCGTTGCGGAAAGTCTGCGACACACGGTGCCGGGCGGCGAATTTGCCGCCACTTTCCATTTTGAGGCCATGGATATACCTACCGGAAAGCTGCGGGACAGTCTGCGGGCGGCCAGCTCTGAAGTGCTGGTTTGTAAAATTTTAGATGAAATCGGAGTGGGACGTTTCGTAGCGCACGTACACACCCCCTCGCCTCTAGCAGCCCTGCCATATCCGCACGGAGCTGTGCTGATTCATCATCTCGGCCTCCGCCCTGAAACCCTCGAAGGCGACGAAGACCCCCTGACTAAACTCACTGCTGATTTTGACAATGTGGTGGTTTTATCTAACTTTGCCGCCCGTCAGGCCCCGCTCGTGATTCCGGGTCTGCTGGTCCTCAGCGCCGCGCCGGCACTGGTGGAGACCTACGCTAGAGCGGGAGCCACGGTCCTTTTAGGCACGGAAAATCCCGAACAGATTTGTTGGGCCTGGCGCTCCATCCCCAAAGGCCGCGCTACTCTCATCATTCCCACCACCCCTGAAGCGCGCGAAATGGCTCTGACAATGCGCGATTCCCTGGACGATACCGAGTGCGCGGACGCTCCTGTGATGGTGGCGGATACCGACGACGAGTTGAGCGCGGCGTGGCTGGTGCAATCATTGCAGGGGAAACGGTTTCGCGGTGCAGTTTCGGAGCAGCTGCGCGATTTGGAAACCGCTTGCCGGGATTTGAAAGCCAGCATCCGGGTTGAACCCTTGTCTAATCATGACTTGGACACCCAGATTCGCGATCTTGTCAACGACCTGGGGTCGAACCGGGAACTCCACGCGGTCATCAGTTCCGAAAATGTCAGCACGGACCGGATGAAGTTGCAGCTCGCTTTGGCGAACTACGCGGACATTGAGCTTGTCGCCTATTACGGAGGACAGCCCGGCCCCACCTGCATCGGAGTTCGGCTTTGACGTCTGTGGTGTGTTCCCCGCGGTGACCTCCGGCTTTCCAGCACTTCCGAATTTTCAGTGAGAGGCTCCCTGATAAGGTGAAACCATGGTGAACTTGCAGACCCCTCTGGAGCGGATAGTTAAGGCGAAATCCGTCGTCTCTAAGTTCGCTCACCTGGGGGTATTGACCTTGGGTGATTTGCTGTGGTACCCGCCGCGGCGAACCTATCGATGGGGAGAACTGACCCGTTTTGACTCGCTAATCCCCGGGGCGGATGTCACAGTTTTTGCGGTGGTGATGGATTCGCGTCTGGGTTGGACTCGCCGCCACGACAAAGCCATGCTCACGGTAACCCTGCAGGACCAGCTGGAAACGGACGCCCTTGACCAGGGAGGATTCCGTCCGGACTTGTGGGGAAAGAGGGCCAACCGCCTGACCGTGCGTTTCTTTGCGAAACACCCCAACGCCTTAAACATGCACGCAAATCGCCTGGAAAAGGGGACTTTAGCGGTTTTTGCCGGGCGACTTTCGGGTAAACCGGGCAGCCGGGCCAGCGAAGCCTTCTTGGCTCATCCGGAATACCGGGTGCTGGCTGATTATGACCCGGAAGTCGTAAAGACCCTCTCAACCCGCCCCCAGCCGCTCTATCATGCCACCGCGGGCCTGCCCTCGTGGAAAATCGGGAAAATCATCGACACTCAGCTGCTGATGCTAAACCCGGCGGAGATTCCCGAAGCCATCCCCGACTCGCTGCGCCGCGAGAGAAACCTGCCTGATGCCTACGCAGCCTTGCTCGGCTTACACCACCCGGAAACCGATGCTCAGTACCAGGCTGCTGTGGACTATCTGCGGTTCCGTGAGGCATTTACGCTGGGCGCGGCACTGGCCAAAGCCCGCAACCAGGTCCAAGCCCATCCGGCCTGGTCCTTGCCGGTTTCTCGGGACGCTTCCGCGCCGACGGCGGGTGCGGGTGGGGAACCTGGCGACCTGGTTTCACAAGTCGTGGCGGGGTCGCCTTTCCAGCTCACTGCCGGGCAGCGCCAGGTTTGGGATGAAATCGCGGGGGACATTGCCCGCGAAGTCCCGATGAATCGGCTGTTGCAGGGAGAAGTGGGGTCGGGCAAGACCGTGGTGTCGGCTTTGGCATGTGTCGCCGCGGTACAAAACGGTTTTCAAGCCGCTTTCATGGCTCCCACCGAAGTCCTCGCCCACCAGCATTTTCAGACCCTGAATCGGTTGTTGGGGGCACTGGCGAATCCTCTGGGCGAGCTATCGGGGGCACAGCCCGGCACGGATAGTGTCCCGCTACGTTTGCTGACCGGTTCGACACCCGCCCCGGAGAAACGAGAAATTGCCGACCGGGGAGCGGCCGGTGAGCCGATGCTGGTGGTGGGAACCCAGGCTCTGCTGACTGAGTCGCTGCATTTGTCTCGCCTGGCCCTGGTGGTGGTTGATGAGCAGCACCGTTTCGGGGTGGAACAGCGCGGCGCTCTGCTGGCGAAAGGGGAGCGAGCCCCACATTTCTTGACGATGACCGCTACGCCGATACCGCGAACCGTCGCCATGACGGTGTTTGGGGACTTGGATGTTTCCGTGTTGCGCCAGCTGCCCGCGGGACGCGCGGAGGTCCAGACGTTCCTGGTCAACGAAGCAAATGTGCGGTGGGTCACGCGCGCCTGGAGCCGGGCCGCGGAAGAAATCGAGCGGGGAGGGCGAGTCTATGTGCTTTGCCCCAAGATTGCGCCGGACGCCTCTGAACTGGACTCTGCCGACTCTGCTGATCTTCAGAATCCCTCGGAAACCGGACGAAAAAAGCGAAAGACCCCCGCGCAAACCAGCTGGGGCGATGATTTAGCCGGGTTTGGAGAACTCGAAGAGCTGGAGCCCGGCCGGGTCCTGCACACCGTCACCCAGACCGCGGCACAGCTGGCTGACCTGCCCGTATTTAGAGATATTCAGATTGGGGTGGCACATTCCAACCTGGATTCCGGCGCCAAACAACAGGCCGTGGCGGATTTTGCCGCGGGTCGCACCCCGCTGCTGGTGTCCACCACGGTTGTGGAAGTCGGTATGGACGTGCCCGAAGCCTCCATGATGATTATCTTGGATGCCGACCGTTACGGGATTTCACAGCTGCACCAGCTGCGAGGGCGGATTGGCCGCGGTTCGCGTCCCGGCGTTTGCCTCGCCATTGCCCCCCTGGATTTCCCGCCCGTTTCGGACAACCTGGCAGATTTGATGGCACAAGCGGGGGAGGGAACGCTGGCTCCGGCCCTGGCGCGCCTGCTGGCTTTTGCGGTGAGCCGGGACGGGTTCGCGCTGGCTGAAGCTGATTTGAGAATCCGCCGGGAGGGCGATGTACTGGGGCAAAGCCAATCGGGCCGCCGTTCCCGGCTAAAGGTGCTTTCCCTGGTCAGCGACGCGGAAGTCATTGCGGCCGCCAAAACCGCGGCGGCCGCGGTGGTGGCGGAAGATCCCCAGCTCAGCGCACATCCAGAGTTGGCTCGGTTGGTGTTTGACCTGGGCGAAGGGGCTCAGAATCTCACGAAGTCCTAGGGAGTACAGCTGGCGTGTTTAAACTTGGTAAAATTCCCTCTGTGTGTTCATGGTGGCGGCGTCTGGGAGCATTTATCGCGATGCTGACGGTGACGCTGGCGGCCCTTCCCCAAGCTAGCGCGATACCTGCCGCTGCCCGCGGGACGTTGGCCGCTCCTGGCCTGTGGACGCAGGGTATCAATGCTGCGGTGCCTTCCCCGGACGCTCCAGGCGTGCTGTTTTTGGGGATGAGCGGTCTGAAGCCCAGCGACCTCGATTTACAGGGTAATCAGCTGGGGGAAATGCTGGTTCCATTTACGTTTTCAGCACTGAGCACGCGGTCATTTCGGATTTATACCTGCCCCACCGAAGGATGGATGCAGCTGCGGGCTCACGGCGATGTTGCCGACGAAGAAGGACGCCGGTTGGCTAAAACTGTAGGGTCGCAATGCCTGGGGATGAAGCTGGTAAAGGACGATGGTACAGCCGTGCAGACACCGGTTCAGTTGAGACCTGCCGTCGCCACGCCCTTGCCAAAATCTGCAGCTGTCACCTATGCCCAGTTCAAGGGCCGCACCGAAAACATTACCTGGCCCACTCGCGGGATTTTTGCGACGGATGCTTGGGCCGTCGGACGAAATGCAGGAATACCGCTGGCAAATCGCCGCGGTCAGGTCGCCCATTGGCTGCCCTTGCCTGTCGTCCCCGAAATGGCCCGAATCAATCCTTCCACGCTCGATTCCCTCTATAACGAGCGTACCGGGGCTGGCGCCAGAGCCGCCCTCGCCGCCGAAGCCCAACAGCCCACCTCGCCGCTAGGCAAGACCTTAAAGAACCGGACATCTTTGGAATCTGCGTGGCAGAGCCTTCTCGCCGCCGCCCCCAGCGATGTTGTGGTGGATTTGGATACGGTTGACACCGCTGTGCTGAATCAGAACACCTACGACACGGCAAAGACCCTGTCCCTACAGCAGCTGGCCGCCATCCTGAGCGCAAATCAGAGCGCGGCGCACCCTCGTCCGGTCATTATCGCTTCTTTGGGGGATTTTGAAGGCGCCAGGTCCCTGCAGCTGCTGGCAGCGCAGACTCCCGGGTTGGCGCTGACGGGAGGGGAGTCGGCCGCAACTTCCGACGCTGGGACTCCTGGCACTGGTGTTCTCTACACTTCCACGACTCGCGCCGTCGGCTTAGCAACTCTTGCCGACGTACGCGGTTTAGTGTTGAACGCGCGCACATACCTGGACCCCAAGCTGGTCCCGCCGGCGAATATCACCCTTCCTGAGCTGAGAGTTAACCCGGTCGCTAGCGTCGCCGAGGCTTGTTCCGTGATTACCGAGCAGCAGCGTCACGCCAGCTCCGCCCTGCGCGCCAACTCACGGTGGTACCAGGTCTTTCATCTGCTGTCTTACCTGGCGATTGGGGCGCTGATAATCTGGGCTTTTGCGGCGCGCGGCTCGCGGCGTTTAGCAAACAGCTGGTGGGCGGTACGTCTCCTGGGCCTTATTGCCTTCGCTATGTTGCCGGCAGCGCTGATTCTGAACTGGATTCCGTGGTGGAACTTGCCCGGTACCGACTCTACGATTGGAGCAATCGCGGTAGCCCTGGCCTTGACCGCGGTGATTGCGGCGGCTTTGGTGGGTATCCTGTGGCGTAGCCCGCACGCGGTGTCTATTCTGGCGGGGATTTCATTCTTTATTTTGGCGCTGGACATTGTCCTGGGTTCCGCCCATCAGCGCAACGGATTCATGGGCTCGCTGGTCCTCAGTTCGCGGCGCTACTACGGCATTTCTAACCGGACCTACATCATTCTCATTGTCGGGGCTCTCCTGGCATTACTGCCGGTCCTGCAACGTTTCTGGGGTCAGCGCCGGGCCGCCTGGGTCACCGCGGGACTCGGTGTCGCAGTCCTCTTGATTGATGCATTGCCCGGTTGGGGTGCGGACTTCGGAGGACCTCCGGGAATTATTCTGGCCTTTGGGATAGTCGCCTTGATGGCTGCTGGAGTACAACCGCGCTGGTGGCATGCCGGTGTCTGGGTGGTGCTCACGCTGGGGGTGATGGGGGCTATCGGCTGGTTCTCCCGCGGTTCAGACAGTCATATCGGGAACTTTTGGTCGAATCTGGGCAGCAGTGAAAGTCAGGAGTTGATTTCCGGAAAAGTCCGCGATGTGCTGCGTTCTTTTGTGAACAACCTCGGGGTCGTCATCCTAATAGCGCTGGTAGTAGTGGCGCTAGTGGTGGCCACAGTGATGGTAAAACGCCGCCAAGTGTCCTGGCCGTGGTGGGTGTCCACCTGGGATCAGCTCACTGACCTGCCTGCCCTGCGCGTAGTGGCTTTGGGTATTTTGTTGGGTATGGTGGTGGCTGTGCCTATCAACGATTCCGGGATGATGATTGTGAAGGAAGCTATCTATCTGGTACTGCCAGCTCTGAGTGCTGTGATTGCACAGCGAGCCATCCAACTCAACCGCAGCTCCGAGCCTGGTGCAAATAAGTGACCAGGGTATCCCCGTAGTTCTTCGTGCCAGCGGCTTGCAGTCCCGAAGGAATCTCAGGGGTAGGAAACTTTTTTGATGTCTCCAGTACCATGACCCCCTCCGGGCTGAAGTGCGCGGTCAGGCCTGCCAGAATCTCTGAGAGCACGTAAGGTGCTAAAGCATAAGGGGGGTCCAAGAAAATGAGGTCAAAACAATCCGTGGGTTTCAGTTCAGAAACGTACTTGGCGGCATCTTTCACCAGGACACGGGAGCGGTCCCGATAGTGCAGGGTATCTATGTTCGCACGCAGCACCTTGGCTGCCGACCCGGCTGCGTCAACAAAAACCGCGCTTGCCCCGCCACGAGACAGCGCCTCCAGACCTAGGGCTCCCGAACCGGCGAACAAATCCAGAACCGCGGCACCTTGTGGGAACCCAGAGCAGAGCAGGTGGGAAAACATCGCTTCGCGCACCCGCTCTGAAGTGGGGCGGGTTCCCGACTTCGGCACAGTCAGGTGCAAGCCCCCTTTTTCGCCAGCAACAATCCGTGTCACAGACCACAGCCTAGCCGATTTGCCGGTAATCTGGATATGTGACTCAAACGCTTTGCCCCGGAACTTTTGACCCGTTCACCTATGGACACCTCGATATGGTGCGCCAATGTTTGACCTTTGCAGATGTTGTAGTCATTGGAATCGCCGAGAATTCAAAGAAAACTCCGCTGTTTTCGTTGGATAAACGCATCGAATTGGCTCAGACCACGATTCGGGAAGCGAAACTCGATACCCGCGTCAACGTAGAAATCGTGGAAGGACTGATAGCTGATTTCTGTAAAGAACATCATATTGACGTTATTGCAAAAGGACTGCGAACCTCCCAGGACTTTGATTACGAAAATCCGATGAGTCAGATGAATCGCCAAATCGGGGCTCCGCCGACCGTGTTTGTGGGCTGCAAACCGGCGTTGATTCACGTCTCAAGTTCTATGGTTAAGGAAGTCGCCAGTTATGGAGCTGATGTCTATACGATGGTTTGTGCTGATACCGCGCAAGCTCTGTATGAGGCTTACCAAGTTAGCCCCCCAAACCGGGATAATAATGTCATATCAGCCCGTTTCGACAAGTACAACAGCTAGGGAGAAAAATGAGCGAGGAAAACAGGGACGACCAAATGATGGAATCAGCGGATTTACCTGCCACTGCTGAGGACAGTTCAGATGAACCCGATCACGGGCAGGCGACCTCCACGACCCCCGGTCCAGATTCGGACTCGACAGCGACGGACCAAGCCGACAAAGCAGAATTTGTAGAGCCCGAAGCCTTAACCTCAGAGCAAATGGTGGCCGCACTGAACGCCCAGGATTACAAGGGCTCGGAGCTGTTGGATGTATTAGCCCAGATGGAAGCCTTAATTGCCCAGGCGCGCTCCCTGCCCATGAGTTCATCCGTGCTGGTTAATAAAGCCCAGGCTCTCTCTTTGCTGGAATCAGCGCGCGAGGCGATGCCTACCGATATTCGCATCGCGAACCAGATTGTGGCCGGAGCCAATGCGGTCATCGCACGTGCCCAGGAAGAGGCTGAAGCCGCCTTAGCGCAAGCCAATTCCACTTCAGAACGAATCCAAGCCGATGCTCACGCGCGGGCTGACGAACTGGTCAACCAGGAACGCATCGTCGTTATGGCCAAGGAACGCGCCGAGATGATAATTGAGGCCGCGACTCGTCAGGCGACCGACCTGACTGCGGGAGCTGACCGCTATTGTGAGGAAAAGCTGACGGCGCTGGAAGAAACTCTGGACAAGCTAAAGGAACAGTCCGCGGCAGGAAGGCGAGTCTTGAGTGAACGCGCCCGGTTTAACCCCGATGATTTGCCCCAACCGGAGGCGGAAACCCCGGAGGCCAAACATGACTAGCGGTACCAAAGCGCATGATGCCGGGAAAAAGTCGGCTCGGTTAGACAATCAGGATGCCGGGTCTGACTACCGCATTGCGTTAACCTCCCTGCCAGGCAATCCCGGAAAGACACTCGAACTGCACGATTACCTGTTGCCACTGCCGGACACCTGGACGAACGGAGTCGTGACCCTGCAGGAGGATGAAGGCAGTTTCGAGGTCAGTTTGCAGTCCCTGCACGAGGGAATTTTGGTCAACCTGCGGGGTACGGTACCGACAGATGCCCAATGTTCGCGCTGTTTAGACCCGGTTCCGGGGACAGTAGAAGTCAACGAAACCCAGATGTTCTTCTTTCCTGGCGCTCGCGAAGCTGCCCGCCAGGAGGGTGACGAGGAATGGGAGGACATCCTCGAAGTGAGCGCCGACGATGAGGTTGACCTCGAGCCGGTGCTACGCGATGCCCTGGTGCTGGGCATGGAGACTTTGCCGCTGTGCAACCCCGACTGCCGGGGGTTATGCCCGGATTGCGGGGAAAAGTTTGCGGATTTGCCCCCCGATCACCATCACGAAGTCTTGGATCCGCGCTGGGCCGTGCTGGGGGATTTAGCCAATGAGCTGCGAGCTCAGGAAGCTGGAGGGGACGAAACCTCGTGAACCAGTCCTCACCAAACACAGACAAAATCGGAGAACCGGGTCAACCCAGAGCCACCTTGGAACGTTTACTTGCCGACTGGGGGCAGCCGGTCGATAAAGAACTTTTGGTGGTCGCGATGACCCACCGGTCTTTTGCACACGAACACGGGAAAACCGGCTCGGCCGGCACAAATGAAAGACTGGAATTTTTAGGGGACGCGGTGTTGCAAATCGTGGTCACCGAGTACCTGTTCCGCAACTTTCCCGATGTTCCCGAGGGGGAGTTAGCTCCGATGCGCGCCGCCACCGTCAGTCAAACCCCGCTGGCAGAAGTTGCGCGACGGCTGCGCCTGGGCGATTACGTCCTGCTGGGAATCGGCGAGGACCGTCAGGGAGGTCGGGAAAAGGACTCCATTTTGTCCGACACTTTAGAGGCCCTGATTGGCGCGTCCTACCTCACTTCAGGTTTGGAATCGACACGCGTTACCATAGAGCGTCACCTGCGGCGATACTTGCGTAACGCGCCGCGCCGGGCGGTCGGAATGGATTGGAAGACCCATCTGAGCGAGTTTGCCGCCGCTAACTCGCTGGGCGAACCGGAGTACACGGTGCAGGGCAGCGGCCCGGATCACGCCCGTGTATTCAGAGCCGAAATTCGCTTGGAGGGTGAGGTCCTGGGCGAAGGTCAGGGCACTTCCAAGAAATCCGCCGAACATAGCGCTGCCGAGGCCGCTTTTGAGGCGCTGCAAGACCGTTTCGGGGATCAGGTGGCGGATGCCTGAGCTTCCCGAAGTGGAGACGATTCGCCGGAATCTGGAACAAACCGTGGTGGGTGCGCGGATCCTGAGCGTCAGCGACCCCACCCATGAGCGGACTTTGCGTAACCAGCAGGAAGGAATCGCCGGGTTGCGCGCGGGGCTGGAGGGAGCGCGTCTGGGGGCGGCAGTACGGCGCGGAAAGTTTTTGTGGTTTCCCCTGGCGACAGATGTCACCAGTGTAGAAGGTTCGCTTGCGCTCGTGATACACCTGGGCATGTCGGGTCAGCTGCGGGTCGAATCCGGAGGCACAGTTCAGCACTCGGCCAGCTCAGCCACTCCAGCGCAAACCGCCCAGCAACGTCAGGGGGAGGCTCGTTCCTTCACCCATGAGCGCCTCCGCTTCACCCTTGACAACGGGAAAGACCTGATATTTTGCGACCAACGTACCTTTGGACATGTCGAACTCAGGCCACTGCGCCTCACCGCGGATGGTGCCCCCGGAGGAACGGGGGCCCCGGAACCGCTGTTGCCGCAGGGCGTGGAACACATTGCCCGCGATGTGCTGGATCCGAGCCGCGACACAACGGAGTTCGTGAAAAAAACTCGCGCCAGTGCCCGAGCTATAAAAACCAAGCTATTAGATCAGAGCATCATCTCCGGTATTGGTAATATTTACGCAGATGAAGGCCTGTTTGCGGCCCGGATACATCCCGCTACGCCCGGCCGGTCACTCAGCGAGAGGAAACTACGGGAATTACTGAGTGCCGTGGGGGCGGTGATGGAGCAGGCTTTGCATTTCGGAGGTACTTCATTTGACCGCCTGTACGTGAATTCTTGGGGTAACCCTGGTGAATTCGCGAAAGAGTTGCAGGTTTACGGTCGGGGCGGCCAAAATTGCCGCCGCTGCGGGACCCGGCTCGATAAGATGACTATTGACGGTCGCTCCAGCGTGTTCTGCCCACGCTGCCAGCGAAAGCGTTAGGAAGGACCAAAGATGACTGAGCTGTCGGAGATTCGCGTCATGATTGTTGACGACCACGAGATTGTACGCCGTGGAATCGCCGAGATTGTGGACAGAGCTCCAGGTTTGCAGGTCGTCGCCGAAGCTGGTTCGGTTGCCGAAGCCCTGTCGAGGGCCGAGTTGGCCAACCCGAACGTGGTTTTGGTGGACCTGCAACTGCCCGACGGCACCGGCATCGATTTGATTCGCCAGCTGCGAGTATTGACACCAAACGCGCGCATGATTGTGCTGACCTCTTTTGACGATGACGAAGCGTTGGCAGAATCCCTGGAAGTGAGAGCGGCCGCTTATCTGTTGAAAACCGTGGCAGGCGTGGAAATTACGAACGTCATCAAGGCCGTGGCGGCGGGGCGCACCCTGCTTGATGAACGTACCGTGACCCGCACCAGCGCTAACCGCAGCGACCCTACCGAACACTTGACCCCCACTGAAAAGAAAATCCTGGGATTAATCGGCGATGGCCTGTCTAACCGAGAAATTGGAGACACTCTGGGTGTGGCCGAAAAGACCGTGAAAAACCACATTACCGCACTGCTGTCGAAAATGGGTTTGCAGCGGCGTACCCAGGTGGCGGCATGGGTTGCTTCGCAGCGTTCCGCCGAGTGGCGCAAGAACTCTCCGCGTTCGGAACTGTGAATCTGCCCGGCACGCGGCTTTAGTCCCTAGTTAATTAAGTGGGATACACCACGTCAAAAGGGTTCCGCTGGCACCGTCAGGGCGTTTTCCGATGCGCATCATCCCCAGGTGAATCGTGGCGCGCGCGGTCATATTAGCCAAGCCTGAATGATGGTCTATCTTGGAATCAATCCCGCACCCGTCGTCTTGAATTTCCACTCGCAGCAGTCCGTTGGGCTGGGTTGGTGTGGGTACGCTCGCGTCGGTAAGGGCGCATCGGGGAGGAATCAACTCAGGATTGAACCAAATATCGACTTCCAGACGCACCTCGGTCGCGTGAGCGTGGCGAGCCACGTTCGTCAGGCCCTCACGCACGACTGCTAAAACATCCGAGATGAGGGATTCCGGCAGCTTCCGGCGCAGCCGTTCCTCCAGTCGTTCCATATTGTCCAGGGTGCAAACTTCATCGTCTACGCGCACAATGAGCGACGGCGCAAATCCGAGGGAACGCCGAGACAGCGAAGCCTCCATCCGCAATCCGCCCAACAGCTCCGGTTCCGCGGTGTCTTGATCTTTCAACTCGCTGACAATCCGGCGGATTTCCCCCACCGAGTCACCCACCGAACGCAGCGCTTCATCCAGGGTGGTGCGAATTGTTTGAGCTGTGAGTTCCTGATCGCTGAGGTCCTCTTTTAAGGCTTCAAGGTGCAGGGAGGTCGCAAATAGCTGTTGTATAGCCAGGTCGTGCAGGTCGCGGGCGATGCGCTGGCGTTCTTCCAGCAGTTCCGCGCGGTCCTCGGACTGCCGCACGCCAGACAGACGCAGCGCCAAAGTGGCTTGGGCTGCGAAGTTCTCGGCGGCTCGCAAATCTGAGACGGTAAATTCGGGGCTGCCGGGGTTACGAAACAGGATAATGACCCCGCCGGCGGCTCCGCGCTCGCTCATGGGGGCATAGAGAGCCGGCCCAAAAATGGACAGTTCGGGAACCCGCAGTAAGTTCGCGCGTTCCATAGATTCCACGATGATACCGACATTGTTGCGAATGACCGACTGGGCGCGTCCTTCGGGAGGAAATTCCAAACCAATCATCTGTTCGCCAGCCTCGCCGTCAGCAATTTCACAGATGTATTTTCCACCTAAACTGGGCAGCACAATCAGGGTCGTATCGGCTTCTGCCACCCTGCGCACGGAGGAGGCGATGAGGGACAGCGCTTCTTCCTCATCGGTATCTTCCAGCAGCGCCGTGGTGATGCTCTGGCTCATGTGGTTCCACCGCTGCAAAGTTTCGAGCTCCAAGTTCAGCGCATTGATTTTTTCACGCAAAACAGCGTGGCTTTCCCCCAAATATTTATTGACCTTGGGGCTGACTCGCTCAGACGTAGCTCTTCTCCTGTTCTAGGTTCCAACGGTAGGTGGGGTTGGTGTCGACCAAACTGGCGTGCGTTCCGCGAGCGGTGATATGGGTCACGCCCTCATCGTTTTCGCTATCCAGCTTACCAAGAACTATGACTTCGTCGGCTCCGTCCAAGGCGCTGAGCCGATGCGTGACCAGCAGCACGCCGCGTTCCCCGCTCTTGCCGGTCGCCAATAGGTCAGACACGAGTTGGTCGGCCAGAGCTCCGTCCAGGTGCTCGCCGGGTTCGTCCAGGGCGAGGAGCTGCGCCGGGGTTGCTAAAGCTCGCGCTAACAGGATGCGTCGGCGTTCCCCGCCGCTCAACGCGGCCCCGTCCATGCCGAGCTGGGTATCCAGGCCATCCGGGGCGGCCTGGAGCCACGGCCCCATTCCTGCCTCTTGCAGCAGCTTTTCCGCCTCCACGCTCCCCACATTGGCTCGCGCAACCCGAATGTTCTCCAGGGCGGTGGTGGCGAAAATATGGGCGTCCTCCGCGGTCATGACGATTTTTTCACTCAAGATGGGTCGCGGCAGCGCGGTGATGTCGAATCCTCCCAACGTCAGGCTACCGCCTCGCGGTGGAATCAAACCTGCCAGGGTGTAAAGCAGCGTGGATTTGCCGATTCCAGAGCGCCCCACAATTGCCAAAGCCTTGCCGGGGCGTAGCTCCAGGTCAATCCCGCTGGCAATAATCGGCCCGCCGGGCCACCCAATCTCCAGGTCTTTGGCCACCAGGTGAGCCTCAACTTCGGTCGTTGAGGGGATTTCCGTGCTGCGTCCCTCCACGTTGACTGCCGCTTTCGGGGCCGCATTGCTGTTTGGGGCGGCGTCTGCTGCGTAAATCTGCTTCAGGGCGGCTTCGACGTAGTCAGCTCCGCCCATCAAATCCACCAGCCGGGTGGCGGCAGCACCGGAGGACACCAGCTGTACCGCGGCGGCAGCTAGTTGGGAGGTCCCTTCAAAAGCCGCCAGGGGGGCCAGCACCAAAATCGCCAGGTTCACGTCCCACAGCTGGCCGCTAACAACCAGGGGAGTGCCGATTAGGAAACCGCACAGGACTGCTGCCCCCATCGAAATATTGTCAATAAAGGCGGCGATGGCAGAGGGACGAGCGGCCTTGTCTTTCAGGCTTTGAATGACTTGTTCGACCTGGTTCAGGTGGTCTTGCGCGGCCTGCAAACGTCCGGAAACCGCCAGTTCGCTGGCATTCATCATCAGGTTTTGGGCGCTGGCGGTCAGCTCAATCTGGGCCTGTTGGGAAGCCAGCTCAGCGATGCGGGCGGAACGAATCGTCAGCAAAGGCCCTACCACTCCCGCCATCAGCAGGCAGATCAGCAGCGTGAGTGCCGCCAGGGGAGCCAGAAACCAGAACAGAATAACGGTGGCGATAGCGGTGATGGCCGTAACCATTCCGGGAAGGACGGACTTCACCACAAAGTCTCCGACCGAATCGACATCGCCACCTGTACGGGCCAGGATTTCCCCGCGCCGCAAGGCCGCGATGTTTTTTGCGGGACGACCTGCCAGAATACGGTAAACCGTGTGACGCAAATCGGCAACCCCCAACAGGGCGACCTTGTGAGACGCTAGGCGCTCCAGATAGCGGAATAGCGCCCGGCCAATTCCAAAGAAACGCACGGCTACGGCTGCAACTGCCAAGTCCATCCACAGGGCGTCAATCTGAGCTGCACGGGCAATGAGCCATGCCGCCACCACCGACAACCCGATGGCGCAGGCTAATGTCGAGACACCCAGGAGGATAGCCAGCGCCATATTGGTGCGATTCAGGCGCATCATCCGGTAGGTCAAGCGCAGGTTACGCAGCTCTTCGCGAGAAATAAACGCGGTGTTTTTCATGGTGGAACCGGAGAATCCCGGAGCTGATTCCATAAGCTCGACGGGGAAAGTTGACTTGTCGCTACTCATGCGCGCACCTCGTTATCAGCAAAATCCAGGTTCAAAATGAGCGGGGGTAAATCCTCACGCCCATCCGGTTTACGTTTGCGCTCCCGTGGCTTTGGTTTCGCGTCTGCTGCCGCCCGGGCTTCCTGTTCTGCCTCGACAGCGGTGAAAATCCTGGTGTCGACCGGAATGGACACGTCGGCGACATTTAGCACGGCTTGGCGGTGGGCGATGACAACCACCGTTTTCCCTTGGGCTTTCAAGGCTTTAATCCCGGCAATAACCTGGGTTTCCAGGTTTGCATCCAGGTGCGCGGTCGGCTCGTCCAGCACGATAAACTGTGCCTTTTGGGTCAGGGTGCGGGTCAGTGCCAAGCGTTGCCGCTGACCGACAGACAGGCCCAAACCCCCGGCGCCGAGTTGAGTCAGCCAACCGTCTGGCAGCCCCTGCACCACCGTATCGAAGTGAGTGATGCGGCTGGCTTCCATAAGGGCGGGGCTGGGGTTCTCTCCGGATTCGCCCAAGTTTTCCAGCACTGTTCCGGGCAGGATGGCGGGATTTTGGGGAACCCAGGCGCATTGTTCCCACCACGAGGCCGGGTCGATGTCGTGTAGCGGCACGTCGCCCCCAGGTCCGCTCACCGTTAGCTCTCCCTGGTCCACGGTTTGCAGTCCCAGGAGGCTCATGGCCGTGGTCGTTTTTCCGGAACCGCTGGCGCCGGTCAGGGCGTAAATTTTTCCTGGTTCGAGGCTGGCTGTGAGGCTGGCGGGGGCCCACATACCACGAGCCTTCACGCCTACGTCACGCAACTGGATGGTGGCTTTCGTGAGGTCAGGAGCCGCGAGGTTCCCGGTTGTCGGCAGTGGTTCCTCAAGGATGGCAAATGCAGCTTCTGCGGCGGTGACACCGTCGGAGGAGGCGTGGAATTGCTTGCCGACTTCACGTAGCGGGCTAAAGACCTCCGGGGTCAGCATGATGACCAGCAGCCCGGTGAACAGGTCGAGTTGGTTATTCAACAGGCGTATCCCAACTTCGACCGCGACCAGAGCCACACACAGGGTGGTCAGGAATTCCAGAGCACCGCCGCTCATGAACGCGACGCGCAACGTTTGCATTGTGGAACGGGAATATTCATAGCCGACCCGTTTCACCTGCTTGGCCGGGTCTTGCTCGCGTCCCAAGGATTTTAGGGTAGCCAGGCCAGCCAAGAGGTCCACCAGCTGTCCTCCCATGCGTTTCATGGAAGCTAGGCGTTTGTCGGAATATTCCTGGGTCAAAATTCCGATGAGAATCATGAACAGGGGGATGAGCGGGATAGTTGCCAGTACGAAAATGGCACTAATCCAGTCGAGGTAGACGATTACCAACAACGTCAGGGGAGTAACCGTCACCGAGAGTAAAAGCTGGGGGAGGAAAAAGACGAAGTAAGCGTCGAGGTCTTTCAAAGCGCGCACGACCGTGGTTACGGTGTCTTGACCGTGTTGGGTCTGCCAGCGGGGGCCGAGCTTGGTGGCATGGGTCAGGACTTTCTCTCGGATTTCTCGGATAGCTCCCGTTGCTGCCCGGTGCGCAAACCATTGCCGAATCAGCAGGGACAGCCCTCTGCCCAAAAGAACTAAAACCAACACGACGAGAGTGGGAACGATGAAAGACAAAGGCTGATGTTCCATGATGACCGGAGTCGCAGCTTTAGAGATGAGCCAATCTTGAGCGATGATGAAAACTGCTGAAAGAAAACCAAAAACAGTGATAAAGATGATGTATCCGCGCGCAGATTTAGCGTACTTTAGCAGTCGAGGATCCATTGGTTTCACCCCCTCAGCTTTCCACATTTTAGAAAAAAACTCCACAAAGCGGGACTGCTACGGGGATTAAAAGCCCTGGTTAAACTGGTGCGGGCGGGCCACCGTAGTGACCCGCCCGCAACGGTTTCAGACCGTCGTCGCTTTATTTAGCCAACCAGGAAGTTCGCGCCTTCGCGAATCTTGTCAGGCTCCAGGCCGCCCGCAGGTGCCACGCTGATACGAGCGCGGAACATGTAGACAGACCAGATGGTGTAGCCCAACACGATTGGGACCAGAATGATGGCCGCTACGGTCATCACAATCTGGGTACTGGCGGAAGCCGCAGACTGAGCGATAGTCAGCGAATAGGCTGGATCAATCGAGGACTTCATCACGTTGGGGAAGAGCATGGCGAACACCCAAGCAACACACATTGCAATCGCAACGGAGTTGAAGGTGAAAGCCTTTGCCGAAGCACCCTTGAACGCGAAGAGCAGGCTGACAATGAGGCAGACTGCCGCGAGGACCAGGAAGATCAGCGAGAAGATGAAACCAGCGCCCTTGAAGACGAAGGTGCCCCACACCGCAAAGATTGCGGTCAGGATGGTCGAGATGAGACCCAACCACGGGGCAAACGCGACCGCGCGTTCCTGAACAGCTCCGTCGGTCTTAAGAGCCAAGAAGTTGGCGCCTTGGACCAAGGACAGGGAGGCAATCACCAAACCGCCCAGAATCGCGAAGCCGGAACCGCCAATCAGCAAGCTCAGCAGCTGGCTGAAGGGGAACTCGCCCAAACCGATGAAGGAGTGAATCTGAGACATACCAGCGTTGGCGATGTCGACGTTCTCGGGACCGACCTCGACGAACGGGGTCTTGGGGTCGGCCACGATAATCTTCATGCCAGCCACGAGGTTGCCGAAGGCCACACCCAGCAGAACTGGAACCAGCCAAGCAGAGATGGTCTGGATGGTGTCCCAGCGGCCACGCCACTGCGGCGTGTCAACCTTGTTACGCCATTCGATAGCCGCGATACGGCCAATCAGGCACAGCAGAACCAGGAACAGAGCGATGTACATACCGGAGAACATCACGGCGTACCACTCGGGAGAAGAAGCAAAGGTCGCGCCACCAGCGGTGAGCAGCCACACTTCGTTGCCGTCCCAGTGCGGGCCAATGGCGCGAACCATCTGACCGCGTTCGTCATCGGTCTTACCGATGATACGCAGCAACATGCCCGTACCCAAGCCGTAGCCTTCCAGGACGAGATAGCCAGCCCACAGGACCGCTACGAGGATAAACCAAAGGATTTGCAGAAAAGTCATTGTCCGAATTCCTCCTTAGTATGCGAACGACAAGTCTTGAGAGGCAGCGTTCGGACCACCATCGGAGGCCGGGGTGTTGATGCCCTCTTTGGAGTAACGGACCATGAGCTTGAACCAGATGATACCGAGCACCAGGTAAACCAAAGTGAACAGAATCAACGAAATCAAGAACTCAAGCGGGTTGACTACACCAGACAAACCATCGCCAGTCAGCATGAATACGCCGGCAGCATCGGTCTTAACCGCGAGGTCAGAACCGAAGGCATCCTGGTTCGGGTACACGATGAACGGCTGACGACCGAACTCAGTCATAATCCAGCCGAAGGACGCCGACAGGAACGGCATCGGCAGCGTAATCAGGGCGAGACGCTTCAGACCCTTAGAGGTGGAAACCTTGCCGCCGCGAGTCTGGTACAGACCAACCAGAGCCAAGGCTGCACAGAACAACCCCAGGCCCATCATCAAACGGAAGGACCAGAACACCAGCAGGACGGACGGAGAGTAAGGAGCCCAGGTGTAAACGCCGGTTTCACCCTTAATCCCGGAAGTGTTAGCGGTGTCGATATTCGGAGCCTTATCACCAAACTTGTCCGCTGCGTTCTCCAGCATGGTCTGGGTACGCTCGGAGGAGTCAGCCATACCAGCGATGGAACGAGAGAACGAGTTGTGCGCGACGAAACCGAGCAGACCCGGAATCTTACCGATACCGACCTCGGTCAACGGCCAAGTACCGTCGTCGTTCTTTTGGATGTCTTGCGGGCAGTCCGAGAAAGCTACCAGAGCCAGGGCACCGGATTCGCCAGCACACAGACCTTCCGCGGCAGCCATCTTGGCAGGCTGGTAGTAAACCAGGTGCTGGCCTTGCAGGTGACCCGAAGCGATGGTCAAGACGCCAGCGACCAACATGATGGTCATGCCCCAGCGGGCAATCGGACGCCAGACTTCGCGAGCTTCGGTATCGCCGATACCGCCAGCGTTGGCGGCGCGAACCATCCACCACAAAGAAATGCCAGCCACGATGGTGGAGGCCAGCAAGATAGAAGAAGTTACCACGTGGAACACAGCGAGCCACATGGTGGAGTTGGTAACAACTTGGAAGAACGCGGTAGCGCCGTTCAAAGTTGCACGACCGGTAGCCGGGTCAAAGACCGCACCAACCGGGCGCTGCATCCAGGAGTTAGCGCCGATAATCCACAACATAGAAGTGTTGACGCCGACCATTACCAGCCAAGACACGACAACGTGAGCTTTCTTGGAGATCTTGCCCCAACCGAAAATCCACACCCCGAGGAACGTGGACTCCATGAAGAATGAGAGCAGAGCTTCAAAAGCCAGAGGAGCGCCGAAGATATCACCGACGAAGCGGGAGTACTCGGACCAGCCCATGCCGAATTGGAATTCCTGCACGATACCGGTCGCAACGCCCAGGGCAAAGTTAACAATAAACAGCCTTCCAAAGAACCGTGTCGCCTTCAGCCAGTATTCCTTGCCGGTGCGGTACCACAATGTTTCCATCAGTGCTACCAGCAAGGACATGCCGATGGTGAACGGAACCAGGATAAAGTGGTAGACGGTTGTAATACCGAACTGCCACCGCGCCAAGTCGAGGCTTTCAAGCCCCATTGAGACGACGGTCACCTTTTCCGCCTTTCCGTAGAATTTATAGAAATTGCATTTAGGACCAGATTTACTTCGTGGTCACATAGCGTAATCGCCAAGTGAACCTGAGCCACTCCCTAAATCTACCCTAAAATTTTACCAACATGTACATTTCGCGCCTCATCGGAAGTTTTTTTCTGGGTAAAAATCCGACTGTGCGATAGGATGTTGAGCGGAGATAGGGATGTCTTGAGCAGCCCAAGTCGGCAACTCGGAATCCTTTGTGAGCCCGGTCTCACGGTTTCATTAGCCCGGTTTATCCCTTATCTCTCATAGACTTTCCACCGTTTGGTGATGACTGATAACTAAATAGACTGGCAGGTTGCTAGCCGGTCTCTTGCAGGAGCTTTAAAGTGAATAAGACAACAGAATCCGAAACAAATGCGGCTACTAGAAAAACTTCGCGTAATTCCGGTACGGCACGAACTCGTACTCGTGCCTCCGCGACTAAAGATACGAAAGACCAGACTTTTCAAAAAGTTAATACATCCTCAAGGAAGGTAAAGGACGCCAGTCCGACTTTCTCGGCTTCAGAAACGCCGTCTGCCGTCAGTGCGCCGAGCGCGGGAGTGTCCCTGCCCGCTGCCAGCTTGCTGTTCCAGGCTCCGGACCTGTCCAGCTTTGCGCCGGCAGCACCAGCTGAAGAAAAACGGACTCGTAATAACCGTTCTAATCAGGCCAAATCTGCCGCCGAAACTGAGCCGGAAAGCCACAGCCGAAAGAAGTCCTCTTCTACTAAGAACGAGTCGGCATCGAGCTCTCGGGCCAATTCGAAAACCTCCAGCCGTAAAAAAACCTCGGCGCACGATGAGTCTGAAAGCGGGAACATGCCCGCCGCCGAGAAAGACACGACTTCAGAGGACGAAAACAGCACGACGCGTCGGCGGCGGCGCCGGACTCGTTCCGATGGCGGGGAAGGCGAGGGAGTCAAGACACTGGACGGTTCCACGCGGCTGGAAGCGAAACGGATTCGCCGTAAGGCGGGGCGTAAAGAAAGTCGCAAACGGACCCCGATCACGGAAGCAGAATTCCTGGCGCGTCGAGAGAACGTGAAGCGAGAAATGGTCGTGCGCGAGCGCGACGGTTTGAATCAAATTGCCGTTCTCGAGGATGGGTTGCTGGTCGAGCATTACGTTTCGCGGCACACCCAAGAGACGGCCGTGGGTAATATCTACCTGGGCAAGGTGCAAAACGTGTTGTCCTCGATGGAGGCAGCTTTCGTGGACATCGGCAAGGGACGCAACGCCGTTCTCTATGCCGGAGAAGTGAACTGGGACGCTGCCGGTCTGAATGCCAAAACCGGGCGTATCGAGGACGCGCTCAACCCCGGCGACCTGGTTTTAGTGCAGGTCACAAAGGATCCAATTGGACATAAAGGTGCCCGTTTGACATCTCAGATTACTCTGGCGGGCCGTCACCTGGTGTTGGTGCCCAGCGGGGCGATGACCGGAATCTCGCGCAAGCTGCCCGAGGAAGAACGCAAACGTCTCAAGACTCTGCTGAAAACGATGATTCCGGCCGGTTACGGAGTCATCGTACGGACCGCCGCTGAGGGGGCTACGGAAGAACAGTTGCGCGCTGATGTGGAACGCCTCACTCGAATTTGGGAAGAAATCGAGACAAAACAGCGCAAGACCCGCAACGGACCGGTCCTGCTGCACGGGGAACCGGAACTGGCCGTGCGAGTCGTGCGTGACATATTTAATGAGGACTTCCGCTCTCTGACTATTCAAGGTGACAACGCGTGGAAGACCATTTCCAAATATGTGCGCGATTTGTCTCCAGAGTTAAAGGACCGCCTGAAGCATTGGGAAGGCGAGGACGACATTTTTGCAGCCCACCGCATCGATGAACAGCTCGCGAAAGGCTTCGAACGCAAGGTGTGGTTGCCCAGCGGCGGTTACCTGATTATTGACCGGACCGAAGCGATGACGGTTATTGACGTCAATACCGGGCGCTACATTGGTGTGGGGGGAACCCTGGAAGAAACCGTCACCAAGAACAACTTGGAAGCAGCCGAAGAAATCGTGCGTCAGCTGCGGCTGCGCGACATTGGAGGCATTGTCGTCATCGACTTTGTGGACATGGTTATCGAGTCGAACCGGGATTTGGTGCTGCGGCGCTTGGTGGAATGTCTGGGACGTGACCGGACTCGTCACCAGGTCACCGAAGTGACCTCCCTAGGTTTGGTTCAGATGACTCGTAAACGAGTCGGGCAGGGACTGGTAGAAGCCTTTTCGACCCAGTGTGAATGCTGTGACGGACGCGGCTTCATCGTTCACGATGTGCCGGTCGAGAACAACGGGCAAGCCCCGGAAGACGTGGTGTCCCATCCCTCGCCTCGGCGCGGATCCTCGTCTGGTTCCAGTTCGAAGCGTGCCCGCTCTCGCGCTAAATCCGTGAAAGAAACGAATCCGGAAGTGCGTCAGACTATGGCGGCAATTGCTACCGCCGCGCACGCCTCCGAGGAGCACGAGCCCGCACCCGAGCAATCCGACTCGTCGCGAACCAAGGAGCAGAAACTACTGACAACACCCCCGGAAAAGCCCTCTCTGGAACAACCCGACGAAAAGCCCTCCTTGGATAAAGCCAGTGAGAAACTCGCTCTGGACGGGGCGCAAACACGCCTGGAAATCACCAGCGCCAACGGCTCCACGGAGAGCGCCGCGCCGCGCCGCCGCCATCGCCGGGCCGCTTCCACCGGAGTCATCAATACGGATTCCGCTGACGCCGATATTGTGGTTTCACAAGGGTAGTTCCCGGTTTTTTCGCAGTCTGCCCGGTTTTGCCGGGGTCTGCCGGCAGGTTTTGGAGTGAGGCGTTTTGGGTAACCTTTTGGGTGGGCAAAACCTGCACGTGGAGTACCCGGACAAGCTGCTGCTTGACGATGTCACGGTCGGGGTTTCTGCCGGGGATCGTATCGGGATTGTCGGGCGCAATGGAGACGGCAAATCAACGTTGATGCGGGTGCTGTTTGGAACTCAGCAGCCGCATTCCGGGCTCGTGACCCGGCGCAACGGGCTGCGAGTCGCCTTGCTGGGACAGGAGGACACTCTGAGCGGCTCCGACACGGTGGAGACGGTGTTGCTGGCAGGTTCTAAACACCACGAAGTCCTCAGTGACCCGCGGATTCGCGAAGTGCTGGACGGGCTGTTGCCTGCCATCGCGTGGGAATCGCCGGTAGAGGCGCTGAGCGGGGGACAGCGTCGACGCCTCGCCCTCGCGAAACTCCTGATTGGCGACTGGGATGTCATCGGACTGGATGAGCCCACGAACCACCTGGATATGGAAGGGGTGGCCTGGCTGGCGCGTCACCTTAATCGCCGCTGGTCAGCCCGGGAGGGTGCCCTGTTGCTGGTGACGCACGATCGGTGGTTTCTCGATGCGGTGTCGCGCGACACTTGGGAAGTTCACGACGGTATGGTGGAACCCTTCGAGGGGGGATACGCGGCCTATATTTTGGCTCGCGTGGAACGTGACCGGCAGGCCGCCCTCGCCGCCGAAAAGCGCCAAAATCTGTTACGCAAAGAGTTAGCCTGGCTACGGCGCGGAGCCCCGGCTCGAACTTCCAAACCGAAGTTTCGCATCGATGCCGCCAACGCACTCATTGAGGATGTTCCGCCGGTGCGCGACACGGTGCAGCTGGTGAAACTGGCCACCGGAAGGCTTGGGAAAATTGTTGTGGACCTGGTGGACGTGGATTTTTCCTACGAGGAGCCAGACGATTCCCATCCGGTTTTACGCGATGTGACCTGGCGGGTAGCGCCGGGGGAGCGCGCCGGAATCTTGGGGGCTAACGGGGCCGGGAAGTCGACCCTACTCGGTTTGCTGGCGGGGGATCTCACCCCGACTCGGGGGCGGCGTCGCGAAGGCAAGACAGTCCAGATTGGTATCTTGGACCAGGAATTTCGGGCGCTGCGCGAGATTGCGGATTATCGTGTCTATCAGGTGTTAGGTAAGCTCAAAGGCTCTTTCGAGGTGGAAGGTAAGGAGCTGAGCCCCGCCCAGATGCTGGAACGTTTGGGGTTTAACTCCTCCCAGCTGCAAGCCAAAGTGGGGGCGCTGAGCGGGGGACAGAAACGGCGTCTGCAGATTTTGTTGCTACTGCTGGAAGAACCGAATGTGATGATTCTGGACGAGCCCACCAACGATATTGATACCGATACCTTGACCGCGCTGGAAGACGTGTTGGATGCGTGGCCGGGAACGTTGCTGGTCGTCTCCCACGATCGATATCTCATCGAACGGATTACCGATAATCAATACGCCGTCATTGAACACGGTTTGCGCCACCTTCCCGGAGGGGTGGACGAATACTTGGAGCTGGCCGAACAGGCACGTCCGACCAGCCGACCGAAGTCTGACGAGCCGTCGACGTCGCAGAAACCCCTTGTGAATGGAAAAACCGGTTCCAAAGCCGACTACGAAACCCAAAAACGTCTGCAATCCCTGGAACGTAAGATTGCCAAAGCCACCGCGCAGGTGGCCCAAATCGAATCACAGCTGGCTGACACGGATCCTGCCGATTATGAAAAACTCGCGGATTTGGCAAAAGAGTTGCAAACTGCCCGCCGTCAGGTCGAACAACTTGAGGAGCAATGGCTGGACGCGGCGGAAGAGCTTTAGATTTGGGTATCTGCAAAGCCTGAACTTCCCTCGACAACTCGATAAGCTGGAAACATGAGTGAAGACCCCACCCCTACTGTGCCATCGGGTATTCCCGAGCTGGATGCCCAGTCCGTGCGCGATGTCACTGAACGTGCCCAGATGCTGATTATTACCGGCATGAGCGGGGCCGGACGCAGCCAAACCGCTCAGGTCTTGGAGGATTTGAACTGGTATGTGGTGGACAATCTGCCTCCCCGGATGCTCGGTCCTTTGGCGCGCATGATGACTCCCGGCGGGGATGGCGTGCACCGTCTGGCCGTGGTGGTTGATGTGCGTTCGCGCAGTTTCTTTTCGGAATTCATGTCTACCCTGGATGCTTTGCAGGAAGCCCAGGTTGACCTGCAAGTTTTGTTCCTTGACTGTTCTGACGCGGTGCTGGTGCGCCGCTACGAACAGGTGCGCCGCCCCCACCCCTTGCAGGGTGAAGGTCGGATTATGGACGGAATTGCCTCGGAACGGGAACTGCTCGGGCCTATCCGCGACCGCGCCAATATCTACGTGGACACGACCCACATGAATGTTCACGACCTAGCCCGGCGAATTCGTGAACTCGTGTCCGGGGAAACCGTCAATGGATTGAACGTGACAGTGATGAGTTTCGGGTTTAAATACGGTCTGCCCATGGACGCCGATCACGTGGTGGATGTGAGATTTTTCCCCAATCCTTACTGGGTGACGGAGCTGCGGCACTTGACTGGTCGGGATGAAGCGGTGGCGAAATACGTCTTGAGTCAGCCCGGAGCCAGCGAGTTTGCTCAGCATTATGTTGACACGTTGGCCCCGGTGCTCAACGGTTACCTGCACGAGTTAAAGCCGTTTGTGACAATTGCCGTGGGGTGTACCGGGGGGCAGCATCGTTCGGTGGCGATGGCAGAACGCCTGTCCAACCTGCTGCGCTCTAAAGGTTTCCAGGTACGCACCGTGCATCGTGATATCGGCAAGGAATGACTCGGGGGTGAGATAGGTATGAATGTACAGGGACATTATTTTCAGCCTCCCCAAGATTCCGTGTGGCCCGGACGCGCGACCGGCCCGAAAGTGGTGGCGTTTGGTGGGGGACACGGGCTGTACGCTACGCTTTCGGCTTTGCGCCACCTCACCACAGATCTCACTGCAGTCGTCACCGTGGCCGATGACGGAGGCTCCAGCGGACGTTTACGTCAAGAGTTTGACCTGCTGCCTCCGGGGGATTTGCGCATGGCGCTGGCGGCGTTGTGCGATGAATCCGATTGGGGTCTGACCTGGCGCGATATTTTGCAGTTTCGGTTTAAATCAAACGGGGAGATGAACGGACACAACCTGGGCAACCTGTTGCTGGCTGGTTTGTGGCAGATTCTCGATGACCCGGTCGCGGGTCTGGAATGGATGACTCGGTTGTTGGATGCGCAAGGCCGGGTGTTGCCGATGTCTACCGTCCCGATGGCTATCGAAGCTGACTTAGAAGAGGACGGGCGGATTCAAACGATACGCGGACAATCCAAGATTGCGAAAGCACCGGGGGTGGTGCGGGGAATCCGCTTGGATCCTCCCGATGCGCCGGTTACCCCGCAGGTTCTGCAGGCGGTCGCAAGTGCGGATTGGGTCGTGTTGGGTCCGGGTTCCTGGTACACCTCGGTGATGCCGCATCTGCTGATTGCGGACTTGCGGGAAGCGCTGGTGCACTCGCCGGCGCGGAAAGCCCTGGTGCTGAATCTCAGCCGCCAACGCGGAGAAACGCAAGACCTGACCCTTCCCGATCATTTGCGGGTTTTACATCGAATTGTCCCCGAGCTGCGGCTCTCAGTGGTGATTGGTGATCCCGTTTCGGTGACGGACATCGACGACTTGCAAAATGCCGCTAACGAACTGGGATGTCAGGTCATGTTGCGCCAAATTTCGGTCGGGGACGGCACCGCTCGTCATGACTTCTTGCGATTGGCAGCCGCATTCAGAGATGCCATGAGCGGAAACTGGGGAGATTTGTCCAGTATCGAAGAGCTCGACAATCATTAGTTAGAATAGTGATTGGACTCACTGACCGGCTTTCAACCATGCCGGTTTTCACAACCAGGAGGAAGTTAAACTATGTCCCTGACGGCAGTCGCGAAAGATGAACTCGCGGGGGTTCGCGTCGAGTCGCGAGCTGATTTTCGCGCTGAAATTTCTGCGCTGCTGCGGTTTGCGGGGGGAATCCACCTGGTGGCCGGCTCCATAGTGGTGGAAGCGGAGTTGGATCACGCCAATAGCGCGAAACGGCTGCAGCAGGCTTTGCTGAATCTGTACCACACGAACTCCTCCGTGGTGGTGGTCAGTGGAACCGGAATCCGCAAAGCAGATCGCTACGTGGTGCGAGTCGTGTCCGGGGCAGAGAAGCTGGCAAAAGAAACCGGGCTGTTGGATAAACAGGGCCGCCCAGTGCGGGGGTTAGCCCCGGAAATCGTGTCCGGGCCCCTATCCGGCTGCGTCGCCGCATGGCGGGGAGCTTTCCTAGCTCGCGGTTCACTGACGGAACCAACCCGGTCCTCAGCGCTGGAAGTGACGGCGCCCGGCCCTGAGGCGGCCCTCGCCTTGGTAGGCATGGCTCGACGGATGGGGGCGAACGCCAAGTCACGCGAGGTGCGTCAACTGTTTCGGGTAGCCGTGCGGGAAAACGACTCAATCAGGGCTTTGCTGACCCAGATGGGCGCGGAAACGGCCTTGCATGAGTGGGCAGATAAGCGTGAAAAGCGTGAGAAGCGCGGGGAAGTCAACCGGTTGGCGAATTTTGATGATGCCAATATGCGCCGGTCCACCCGGGCAGCCGTGTTGGCGGGGGCACGCGTGCGCCGGGCTTTTGAAATCCTAGGGGACGACATTCCTCCGCATCTCATTTCCGCAGGGCGTTTGCGCCTGGAATACAAGCAGGCTTCACTGGAAGAACTAGGTCAGCTCAGTGAACCGCAGCTGACGAAAGACGCGGTGGCGGGCCGAATCCGCCGCCTGTTGGCCATGGCTGATAAACGGGCAGAGGAGCTGGGAATCCCCGACACCGAATCTGGGTTGAATTCCGAAGTGTTGGACTCATGAATATCGCCGGTGGTACCGCCGCAACTCTGAGCCCGAATCCGAGCAACCTCGTTTGCGGCGACGTGAGGTTTCCATGAAAGCGCCAGACTTTCCCAAGGCATCCGAGATTCCCACGCAACCGGGGGTGTACCGGTGGCGCGACGGCCGCGACCGGGTTATTTATGTGGGTAAAGCCAAGAATCTGCGTAATCGGCTGACGTCTTACTTCGTAGACCCCGCGCGTCTGCACCCGCGCACCGCGAAAATGGTTGCCAGTGCCGCTTCGGTGTCCTGGGTAGTGGTCGGCTCCGAGGTTGAAGCCCTGACCTTGGAATACACCTGGATTAAAGAACACGACCCCAAGTTCAACGTGATGTTTAAGGACGATAAGTCCTACCCGTACTTTGCGGTGACGATGAACCAGGAATATCCGCGCATGGGAGTGCTGCGTACCGCGCATCAACGCGGAGTGCGTTACTTTGGTCCCTACACGGCGGTATGGGCAATTCGTCAAACCCTGGAGCTGTTGCAAACCGTGTTTCCGGTGCGGACCTGCTCTGATGGGGTGTTTGCCCGGGCTCAAGCCGCTAACCGGGCATGTTTGCTGGGTTATATCGGACGATGCTCCGCGCCGTGTATCGGCCGCGTCAGCGCTGCACAGCACCGTGAACTAGCCGAAAAGGTCTGCGACTTCATGAGCGGGCGTGATGCCGGGTTCTTGCGCGAAATCGAGACTGCCATGTGGGACGATGCCCAGGCTTATCGCTTTGAGGACGCGGCCCGGAAACGAGACCAGCTGGAGGCGCTGCGTAAGGTTTTAGAAAAAAACGCTGCGGTGCTCAGCGACGACACGGACGCGGACTTGTTCGCCCTTGAGGCCGACGAACTCCAGGTTTCTGTCCAGGTTTTTTATGTGCGGGCGGGGCGAATTCGCGGGCAGCGCGGTTGGGTGAGCGCGCGGGAAGAGGACCTGGACGAGCCCTCCCTGATGGCGCGGGCTTTGGAACAAATCTATGGAGAAGCGGCGGCAGACCTTGCTCGTGAGGGGAGCGCTGCGCGGCCGCGGCGGGTTGGTCCCAGCTCCGCCAACGATACGGCGCATTTCGATACTTCCGTCATTCCCAAGGAGATTCTGGTTTCCGTTTCCCCAACCGATGTGGGTGTACTGCAGCGCTGGTTGAGCGCGTTGCGAGGGTCTCAGGTGAGTATTCGGGTGCCACAACGGGGAGCGAAACGCGAAGCCTTGTCCCGAGTGCAGCTCAACGCGGTGGAGGGGTTGCGCTTGTACAAGACTCGGCGAGTCCGGGATTTGACCCAGCGAAACCTGGCCTTGAATGAGCTGGGACGCCTACTCGACATTGATCCGCCGCTGCGGATTGAGTGTTACGACATTTCTCACACGCAAGGAACCTTTCAGATGGGTTCCATGGTGGTGTTTGAGGACGGCGCCCCCCGCAAAGACGCTTACCGGAAGTTTTCAATCCGGGGCGCTGACGGCACGGGTACCCCCGACGATACAACCGCCATGAACGAGGTGCTGCGCCGGCGCTTTGAACGCCTCATTCAAGAGGAAAACAGCCCGGGCGCGGGACTTCCCGGAACCGATGCGCTAGCCACGGCAAGCGGCACGGAGCTTGTCGAAACGACGAATCCTTCCCCCCAGACGGCACAATCTGGCGCTATACCCCCCTTGGAAACGGAAAAAGAACCGCGGCGGTTTTCCTACCGTCCCGATTTGGTCGTGGTGGACGGAGCACTGCCCCAAGTTCATGCTGCTCGGGCGGCGATGGATGAGGTAGGGGTGTGGGATATTCCTGTCGTTGGATTGGCAAAGCGATTGGAGGAAGTCTGGCGGGTAGACGATGACTTTCCGGTCATCTTCCCGCGAACCTCCGAAGCCCTGTACCTGCTGCAATATTTGCGTGACGAATCCCACCGTTTTGCCATCAGCGCGCATCGCAAAAAACGCGCTCAAGCCATGACCCGTTCGATTCTGGATGCTGCCCCGGGAGTTGGTCCCGCCCGGCAAAAGGCGTTGCTCAAACAGTTCGGGTCGGTCAAGCGTTTACGTGAGGCCAGCGCCTCCGAGATTGCCCAAGTCCCCGGTTTTGGCTTGAAAACAGCGGAAAACCTCGTGGCATTCCTGAACAACTCCGGGAATTCTGGTAAGAATTAACGCATGTCCGATAACCCGACTGCGCTGCGTCTGCGCGGAATCAGGTTTAACCTTTTGGCGAAAAACCTGGTCAGTGGGGTTGCCGTGTTGCTAACTCCGGGGCTGATATTTTTAGTTTCTCTGGTGGTCCTGTTTCGCCTGTTGAGGAGGGCTGGCAGCAGTACCCAAGGCGAGCTCAGCGTGAACCTTACCGTGGTGGTTGGGGTGCTGATTGTTGTGGTAGCTGCCGGAGCCGCCGGGGCATGGTTACTCATCAGATTCATTTCCCGTTCCATTACCGATGCGGCCAACTCGGTGCGGCGCAGTGCCCAGGCGATAGCGGCGGGAGATTTTACGGTTGCGGCGCGGGGAGTGACCAATGACGAGCTGTCCGATTTGGCGCGGGTCATGAATGAAACTCGTTTGGCGCTCAGCCAGCTGATGAATGAAACTCGCAGCGTGTACCATCAGGTTTCTGAGGAACAAACCGGATTGAACGGTGCGGTCGATGCCTTGGGAGAGGCCGGTGGCAAGGTCGGCCAGGAAGTCGACACGGTGATGCCACAAGCCCGGATGCTCGCCAAGTCTGCCGCACAACTGGCGGATGCCGCTGCCGAGATTTCCTCCTCCCGCAGTGACATTGCCCGCCACACTCAGGAAGCCCTAACCATTGGACACAGCGAAGTGGAGGACTTGGCTGAGCTCTCTCAGATTATTCAAGAATTTCAGTCCCACAGTCAGGACATTTCTGTTTCTGTGAATCAGATTGCCCAAATCGCAGAGCGAACCAGCCTGTTAGCTTTGAACGCCACCATTGAATCGGCGAAAGCCGGGGAAATCGGGGCGGGTTTCGCGGTCGTAGCCGGCCAGATAAAAGAACTTGCCGTGCAAACCAGCACCGCGGCGGCGGCGGTGACGGAGGCTTCCGCAGAAATCCAGGAACGCTGTGACCGGGCTGTGGGTGTGACTGCCGACGTCTCCGAAAAATTGAACCAAATTAATGACTCGCAGCAAGTTTCCGCCCAAGCCGTGGCTGATCAGGCCGCGGTAGTGGCCTCGATGGAGGCAGCCTGCGCGGGAGCTCTCGACCAGTGTCGCGCCCTGAGCGAGGAGATCGAGACTATCACCGAGGCTGCCGTCCAGTCTCAAACCAGCCTGCAAAACATTGACTCAGAATCTGACAAGGTGGAGGAAATTATTTCTACCATCCGCGCTATGATTCACAACCTCCAGATGGTTGAGGACGCGGGTGAATTGAATCTGCGAGAGCTGGGGGAATCGGAGGAACAGTCATGAACAGAAATCTGGTCTCCATCGCCGGACAGTTCCGGCTCACTGCCTACTTGAGCTTTGGATTCTCCGCGCTTTCAGTGGTGTTGCTACTGGTGGGGTTGAATCGAATCCTCTCTCTGGGAGACCAACCCCAGGTTCAACAGCGCGAAATTTTCACCCAAATCATCATCCAGGTCATTTTGATAGTGATTTTGGCAATCTTGGGAACGGTCATTGGTTTTACCATGCGAGCTCGAATCCGCCGCTCGGTGAAAGCCGTATCCCTGACCCTGGCAGATTCCGCGGCGGGCAATTTTACGAACCGTGCCCAAATCTATACCAAAGACGAAATCGCAGATTTGTCGCAGGCAGTCAACGAAGCGATGGTTTCCCTATCCTCCTTGGTGGTCAATCTGCGCAGCGGTGTGGACGGATTGCGGAATTTTGCCGCGGTCGCCGGCAGCGAGGCCGAGATCGTCAAAACGGGCAACGACCGGGTTCTAGATAGCAGCAATCGGCTGTCTGAGACCGGGACGCAACTGGGACAAACGGCGCAAACTTTGACAGACAACGGTATCGCGGTGGCGGGGGATATCGCGCATTTGTCCGAAATCGCCTCCAGCAATGAAATTTTGCGTTCCGACGGTATCGCGGCGGCACGCAATCTGAACACCGCGGTAACCGAGCTGAAAACCTCGGTGGAAAACATTATGGCTTTGATGACGGATATTTCTGTGATCTCGGAGCAAACCAATATGCTGGCACTGAACGCTACCATTGAGGCTGCCCGCAGTGCGGAAGCCGGGCGCGGTTTTGCCGTGGTCGCCAATCAGGCGAAAGATTTGGCTTCGCAAACTGCCGAAACCACTGGTGAGGTCATCAGCCAGGTCGCCCAATTGCAGACCCAAGCGGAAGCCGGGGAACAGCGCATCGAATTTCTGTTGACCCAGCTGGAGGCATTGAGTGCCTCGCAGCGGGCCGTCAACCAGGACGTGAACCGTCAAGAAATCGCTTTGTCCAAAGCTAATACCGGCATCGATGAGGTGCGTTCGTTTTCTAATGAACTGTTCACCCATTCGCAATCCTTAGCGTCCCACTCACAAAGTGCCCACGCTCAATCCGAGCAGTTCCAAGAGCATATGAACGTGGTGCAAGACGCCGTCTCGACCCTGGACGAGCGAATGGCTAGGTTTACGGTCTAGCCTCCTCAGGATTGTCTAGTGAGTTTGCAATTTACCACCTCTGAAGCCCTGCGTCTGGTTGCTTTCGACCTGGACGACACGCTGGCACCCTCAAAAATGCCGCTCGACACCGAAATGGCGGCCGCCCTGGCCAAGCTCCTGAACAGGTATGAAGCGGCCATCATTTCTGGCGGCCAGCTCTCTCAGTTCCAAACCCAGGTTCTTTCTCGACTCGTCGACCAGCCGGCTCCCAAGCACACGCTGCATCTGCTGCCCACCTGCGGCACCCAGTATTACCGGATGGAACCGGGAAGCGACCCGGACAAACTGGTGCGCGTCTACCGCCGAGACCTCGCGGCAGACCTGCGGCGACAGACTGTTGAAACTATCGAAACAACTGCTCGTGAACTTGGCTTTTGGGAATCCTCACCGTGGGGAAACATCATCGAGGACCGCGGCACCCAGGTGACCTTTTCCGCCTTGGGTCAGCAAGCGCCCCTCGCGGCAAAACGAGCCTGGGACCCCGACGGCTCGAAGAAAGCCGCGTTGGTGCAGGCGCTGGGAAAGCAGTTGCCCCAGCTGGAGGTGCGTAGCGGCGGGGCTACCTCGGTGGACGTCACAGCACGCGGAGTGGACAAAGCTTACGGCATCCGCTCCCTAATGGAATCGACTGGGTACACCCCGCTCAACCTTGTGTTCTTGGGGGATCGTCTCGACGAGCGGGGCAATGATTACCCGGTGTTGGCGACTGGGGTGCCGTGTCAGGCGGTGAGCGGTCCCGCGGACACTTTGGCCTGGCTGCGGCGGTTGCTGGCCTAGCGATTCCAAGTTTCGGTTGGTGATGAGCCGTTTACAGGCGGTTTCGCGGCCGTCGCCCAGCAGGCGATAGCGATAGCCCCGGCCACATTCAGGGAATCGACCCCGTGAGCCATCGCGATGCGCACCACTTTATCGGCGCGGGCAATCGTCCGCGGTTTCAATCCATCCCGTTCAGCTCCTGCAATGAAAGCCACCTTTCGAGTCGGGTCAGTGGCCAGTTCCGCTGCGTAATCTCGCAAGTCCTGAGAGTCCTCGCGCAGCGCCAGCGCGACCAGTTCAAAACCAGACTCGTGAAATAACGCCGGGTCGGGCCAGCGTTCCAACCGGGTCCAAGGCACTTGAAAAATCGTGCCCATCGAAACCCGTACCGCCCGGCGATACAGCGGGTCAGCGCACGAGGGCGTGACCATGATGGCGTCGTAGCCGCAGGCCGCGGCACTGCGCACCGCTGCTCCCACATTCGTGTGATCGACCAAATCTTCCAAGATTAAGACTCGGGACGAACGGTTCAGGATTTCGCGCGGATCCAGGGCCGGTTTGCGCTGCATGGCCGCTATCGCCCCGCGGTGCAGATGGAAACCCACCAGGCGTTCCAAGAGGTCTTCCGGAGCCACAAACACGGGGATAGGTCCGCCGTCGTCCGCAAATCCGGTGGCGGGACTGGCGGCGAGCAGCGGGCGGATAATTTCCAGCCAATGCGGGGCTAAGAGCAGGGAGCGCGGGGTATATCCGGCGCGCAGGGCTCGGCCGATGACTTCGTTGGATTCCGCCATAAACAGTCCCTGTTCCGCTTCCAGACTGCGGCGCAGATTCACGTCTTTTAACTGGGTGTAGTCACGGAGAAATTCCGGGTAGGCAGTGAGGGATTCCAGGTCAATTAGCACGCTTAATTGTGCCTTTTAATCCCCAAAATTCCCAACTTTAGACCGAAAACAAGCGGATTTACAGAGTTTTCCACAAGGTGGCTGAAATGGGGGTTTTCCACAGGTAAGAAAATCTGTTCTCGACACCCGCCCCGGTTTTCAGAACACTAAATCCCAGAAGGCGCGGCGCCAACCGGGCCTGGGGGAAATGACAGAAAGGAACACATATGGCGACTTTGGAAATTATGCAAGAACTACGGAATTGGAGGGCAAAGGAAGTACCGCATCATGACGTTAGCTGCGATTGTGAGCGCTGTAACTTAGCAAAGACCATGTCTTTGGAAAGTCTGCGGGGACTCATCGGTAATCCTCAGCTGGATCCGGGCATTTACGGGCCACGGGGCTGGACGGTGCTGGAGGGGGTTACCACCCTGACTCTGCCTTATTCGGATTGGATGTGGTTTGACATGGCTCGCGAATATCCCGACGTGGATGTGGAGGAAATGGTTGACTATTTGCCATACTCAGATGGGGATGCGTGGCTAGCCACCCAACTGTTGAAAGTGATACCGCCCAACGCGTTGGACGAGCGGCAAAACTACGCTCCGCGGGTGGAGGATTTGCTGCAGCTCGTGGCTCAGCATCCCGCTGAAACATTTTTTTCCGGCTACATGATTGGACCCCAGCGCTTTGATGAGCGTTTGAGCATAGATACCATTTTCGTCTCGCCGCATCTGCTGGGGCTCGGTCCTGACGATGAGGATCCGCATGCGGCCTATGCTGGTTTGAAGCGGTTTGAGTTAGGTGAGGACGCCTGTCCCGATGAAGTCAGCGTCTTTTATAATCGGCATCTCAATCGGCAACTGTGGCGTTTTTGGTGGGATTAGTTAGGCTCAACGCGAGGTGGGCAGGGCGTCTAAAACCGGTCAGAAGCTAGCTGGGGGTCAGTTCCCGATTGAGGCGTGCCGGCCAGACGGGGCCTTCATAAATGAAAGCCGAGAATCCTTCGATGAGGTTCGCGCCGGCAGCCAGCATGGCTCGGGCATCGTCAGGGGTCGAGATGCCGCCGACCCCGATAATGGTTTGCTCAGGGCTCAGGTTCGCTCGCAACACTTTCACGACCTCCAGGGCGCGGCTCCGCAACGGCGCGCCCGACACTCCGCCAGCACCCAAATCGTGCTTGATGGTCGTGTTGGTCGCCACCACTCCAGCTAAGCCCTCATCCATAGCCAGCTGTGCCACGGCAATGACATCTTCATCAGCCAAATCCGGGGCGATTTTTACAAACACGGGCAGCTCGGATAGTCCTTGGAGTTTCAGTTCGCGCCGCACAGCTTTGACGATGGGGCGCAGGGAGGAAACTGCCTGCAGGTCCCGCAATCCGGGGGTATTTGGTGAGGACACGTTGATGACTAGGAAATCTACGAGGGCAGCCAATACTCGCGTAACTTTACGGTAATCCGTCGCGGCTTCTTCGGGGGGAGTGACCTTATTCTTACCGATATTGGCCCCGATGATGATTTGCTCCCCATATTCGGCTCGCCAGCGCCGTAACCGGCGGGCTGCCACTCGCGCGCCTTCGTTATTGAAGCCCATCGCGTTGCGTAGCGCACGCTGCTGGGGCATACGCCACAAGCGCGGACGGTCGTTGCCGGGTTGCGGCAGGGGGGTGATGGTACCGATTTCCATGAATCCAAAGCCCAGCGCATCCCACATGGCGACCGCGCGGGCTTCTTTGTCCATGCCTGCCGCCAAGCCCAGAGGGCCGTAAGTGCGAAACTCTCTACCCGAAAGGTCGGGGTCGAAATTGGGGCGGGGGAGAGGCCAGATAAAGGTTGGTTCGCTACGGCGGACTACTCGGGAAGCCGCCTGGCGCGCCAACCTAAACCGCCCCCAGAACTCCAGCCAGTCGATAGCGCGGCGATGCACCCATTCGGCATCGAGCTTCACGAAAAGGTGACGAAACACAAACTTGTACATAGAGACAAGTCTAGTCGGGGACAGAAAAGGAACGACCCTAAGGACGCTTCAACGGAGACTTGTGGCAATCATCGGGCTGGGTATGAACCACAAAATCACCCAGCACATCATCGATGAGAGCGTTCAAATGGTCGTCAATCGTCACGTCCAGAGCTCCCAAGTTGTCCTCAATCTGGGACGCTTTGGAGGCTCCAATAATGACGCCGGAAACATTCGGGCGAGCCAGCAGCCAGGCCAAAGCTAGCTGATTCATGCGGCAACCGGCTTCTTCTGCTACCCGGCGCAATCCCTGTACTGCGGCCAGCAGGTCGTCCTGCATCCAGCGGTGCATGAACTTTCCTCCAACTTTGCTGGCGGCACGCGTTTTTTCCTTCGGAGTTTCCCCGGGACGGTACTTTCCGGTCAACACCCCTTGTGCCAGGGGAGAAAAGCACAAGTGTCCCATACCGTTGTGTTCGCAAGCCTCGACGACCCCGTCCTCGACGACTCGCCACAGCAGAGAGTATTCAGCCTGATTAGAGATTAGGGGAATCTTCAGTTCGCGGGCCAAATGCGCCGCATCGCGAATCTGGTCGGGATACCACTCGGAAACCCCAACGTAGAGAATCTTCCCGGCTCGCACCAAGTCGGCAAAAGCCAGCATGGTTTCTTCCAGCGGAGTTTCGTAATCGAAGCGATGTGCCTGATAGACATCCAGGTAATCCGTGCGCAGTCGCTTCAAGGAGTTATGGCAAGATTCAAAAATATGTTTGCGAGACAGCCCGGCATCGTTCGGCCCAAAGCCCTTAACTGGCCAATAAACCTTGGACATCAGCACCAAGTCTTGACGATCCACGTCCCTTAAAGCCCGCCCTAAGACTTTTTCAGCGGCACCATTGGCATAAACATCGGCGGTATCAAATGTAAAAATTCCGTTCTCAAGGGCGGTCCGAACGGTTTTTTCCGCAGTTTTGTCCTCTATTTGGGCTCCGTGAGTGAGCCAGTTCCCGAGAATCAGCGAAGAAATCTTGAGTCCAGAGTTGCCTAAATAACGTGTGTCCATGATGTCAGTCTATAAGCTACAGGGCCATGACCGCGACTGTTAACGGATGGTAAACGCTGAATTTACGCCAATTTAACAATAAATTGGGGCAGCTATCAGGAATCCCGCTGCTGTTTAGCGGCCTTGCCGCGCCCCACCTGTGGCTTCGGGCTACGCCACCGGCGAATCATGATAGCGCGCGTAAAGGCATACCAGCGCAGTCCGCGCGGCACATTGTCCGCGCCCAGACGCTTCACCACTTTGCGCCGGGCTTGTCCCGCAATGAAACCGGCATCAAGCATGCCCAGAATCAAGACAGCATAAGAACCAATCAAGGTCCAGGTATTGATTTTTTGAGCCAAATCCGAGTTTTGCCGGTTCAAAATAGACACAGCAATCAAGCTGAGAGCCATGAGCGCTAGCATCGTCACAATCATAAATTCGGCAAAAGAATAGCGAGAATCGATGTAATCTCGGGTCATTCGGCGAGCCTGACCGCGATGCTGGTAAGGCAACAAATCCTCGCGACCCGTGCGCAGACCTTCCTGTTCACGCTCGTAGCGGCGGCGCGATTCCGCGCGCGCCCGTTCCTTCGCGACTTTCTTGTCAACACCCAGCAGTCCTTGGTAGTTGCGGGCTTCCTGCTGTTTGCGCGAAGGGGTGGGCCCCTTCTTTTGGCGTGGATTGGCGGCGGTTTTCGATTCGCCCGTGTTTTCAGCTTCGCTTGGCTGCTGCTTTTTTAATAGACTCATGATAGGCAAATCATGCCACAGATTTTTTATGTTGGAAAACCGGGAAAGCGACCGGCAAACAAAAATAGGGAAAGGAAAATACGGTGGAGGAAGTAACCTTGCGTGAACGTGCAACTGCCGATTTCAACAATCTAGTCGAGTTCTTAAAAGGCTTGGTGCGGATTCCCGCGGTGTCCTCGCTGCCGGAACATGCTTCGGACATGCAGGCCAGTGCGGAATACATTGTGAAAAATCTGGAGGCAGCCGGGGCTGCGGCACGCATTGTGACCGTGACGGATTCGGAAACCGGGTTAGTTTCTCGCCCCGCAATTTTGGCTGAAAAGTCCGGACCGGCCGGTGCTCCCACGGTGCTGCTCTATGCGCACCATGACGTGCAGCCCACCGGGGATCTCAACAAATGGGATTCGGATCCGTTTGAGCCGGTGGAGCGCGATGGCCGTCTTTATGGCCGCGGTGCCAGCGATGATGGAGCCGGGGTGGCGACTCACTTGGGGATGCTGCGCGCATGGGGTGACGAACTGCCCGTCAACGTGAAAATCTTTATCGAAGGCGAGGAAGAAGTCGGCTCTCCAACCTTTACCGCCTTCCTAGAACAGAATCAGGAATTCCTGCAGGCTGATGTCATCATCGTGACGGATTCCGGAAACTGGGACGTTCACCAGCCGGCCTTGACCACCGGTCTGCGCGGCGTGTTGAGCGTAGACGTGAGTGTCAAGACTTTGGATCACGCCGTACATTCCGGGGCTTTTGGCGGGGTCACCGTAGACGCCTTGACCTGCCTGTGTCGGCTCATCGCCACTTTGCACGATCAGAAGGGCAGTGTGGCGGTGCCGGGTTTGGTGGCGAACCCGGTGGCGGACGTGGACTACCCGGAAGATGACTTGCGGAAACAAATGGGTGCTGTGGCGGGGCTGGAACTGACGGGGACTGGTGACCTCGCCTCCCGCCTGTGGACCCAACCAGCCATCAGTGTCATCGGGATTGACGCGCCCAGCATCGCGACCAGCTCGAATACGATTATCCCGCAGGCGAAAGCGCGGATTTCGATGCGTATCGCACCGGGTCAGGATCCTCAAAAGGCGGCGCAAGTGCTATCGGATTACCTGGTAGCTAACGCTCCTTTCGGTGCCGAAGTCAACGTGGAGTGCCTGGAGACCGGTCCGGCTTATGCAGCCAATCTGGATTCTCCGGTGCTGGCTTTGATGCACGGAGCCTTGACCGATGCGTTTGGGGTCAAGAGCGTCAATATCGGGCAAGGCGGTTCGATTCCGTTTATAGCCACGTTCCAGGAGTTTTTCCCCGCTGCCGAAGTCCTCGTGACCGGGGTCGAGGATCCCTACACCAACGCCCACTCGGAAAATGAATCTCAAGATTTAGCGGATTTGCAAGGGGCTGTGCTGGCCGAAACCCTGCTGTTGGGGCGGTTGTCTAACGGCTCTGTCCCGGCGCTCAGTTAGGCTCAGCCCGGTGCGGATTCAGATTCTGGCGACTCCCAAATTCGCCGAGTTTGCCCAGGACTTTTGCGAGGCGTGGAGCCAGTACCATCCGGCGGACACCCTGCACCTAGACGTGGCGAATTTGCAGCTGGCACAAGCGCAGAGTGTGAGCCCGGCCGTACCCGACCCGGACAGCACCGGCACCGCGCTTGTGAAAGGACTGACCATTGCCAGCCCTCGGCAAGTCCGGCTGGATGCGCAGGCCGATTTGTACCTGGTCATTCAGCCGGAAATCACCGATGCGCCCGGGCCGGCTGACTTGGCAAACCTGGTCGTGGCCCGGGCGGCGCGGCGAGGCATTCAACCTGTGGTGGTGTTGGCCGCGGATTCCCCGCTTTCGCGCCGTCAGCTGCAAGAATCAGGCATCGCGCAAGCCTACTTCTTCGCCGAACATCCCCAGCGCGGGGCAACTGAGTGGGGACGTATCCTGGGCCAAACCTGGCATCTGCCCGATTGAGAGCAACGGTTGCCCGTCAGGCGGCAATATGCCCAGGTCAGGGCGATACCAAAACTGAGGAAGAAAAAACGACATAAATAAGGTTAGACTAAGTTGCAGTGTTTTTTGCAGGAAAGGAAATATAGATGGAGACCGCTTCTTTGACCCACGAGGTCACTTTGACTGATGCCGCAGTAGCCAAGATTAAATCCTTACTGGAACAGGAAGGCCGTGATGATTTGCGGCTGCGCGTGGGGGTAGCTCCCGGGGGTTGTTCCGGTTTGATTTACCAGCTCGAATTCGATGATGAGCTGTCCGAAGACGATGCGGTACGGGATTTTGATGGCGTTGAGTTGGTCGTTGACAAAATGAGCGTGCCCTACCTGGCTGGCGCCACAGTTGATTTCCAGGACACTCTGGCCCAGACCGGGTTCGTTATCGATAACCCCAATGCGGTCAATACCTGTTCATGTGGAGGATCTTTCCACTAGAGAAAAACTACTAAGTGTCGCGGCGAGCCTAGTTATCTGGGCTCGCCGTTTTTTACAGTTCTGAAGCAGAATAAACGGCTGGGTGGAGCGATAAAGTAGAAAAGTCGACAACGATTAGGCTCGGACACCGACTTATTCAAGGTAAAATCAAGTTTAAACGAATCTGAACTTGAGTATTCTGGGGAGTATCGTGTTACGAAAATTTGCTTTCGCCCTAGCGGCCGCCAGCCTCGCGCTGTTACTGTCTTCCTGTTCTAAACCCGCTGGTAGCGAGATGCCTACTGTGGCTTCACCCCAGTTCGGGACGGTACCGGAGATTAATTTCCCGGCAGCCCCCCCGCCTGAAGTACCCGTGATGAAGGTGCTTGATGACGGCAACGGAAAAGGCGAGGAGGTTAAGGACGGCGACCTTGTCGTTGTGGATTACTACGGCAAAGTTTGGGGTGGAGCTTTGATGCCTGATTCCACCATCACCGATGCGGCCGGACCGCGTGCGATTTCGCTGGCTCACCCGCCGATTGAAGGATGGAAAGAGCTGCGTGGGGTCAAGGTCGGTCAGCGGGTTATGCTGATTCTGCCCCCGAGTAAAGCCTACGGCGAGATGGGTGCCAGCAGTATCGGGGTTAAGAAGGGCGACACGCTGGCCTACGTGGTGGACGTGCGTTTAGCGGTGTCCGCGGACGCAGCCTCCAAGTTCCAGGTCACTCCCACCAATAACCCGCTGCCGGATGGTATTAGCATCGAAGCGGACGGTCAGGGTGCCTACACTGTCAACGCTGTGGCGGCAGGGTCGTATCCGTCTCAACGATCCACCTCGGTCTACGCCACCGGCGACGGTCCGGCAGTCAAAGTGGGGCAGGGCGTCATCGTGAAACGAGTCAGTACGGATTGGAACACCCAGACCACCGCGGCTGACTGGAATGCCGGTGAGCTGACCTCGGTTTCAGCTGATTCTTTAGAACTAGCCGATTTACCGTTGGGTAGTTTGGTGCTGGTAGTCACCCCGGCTACGCCCACGGCTGATCCCCAGGCAACATTGTTGCAGCTGGTTGCCGCCTACGATACCAACCGTTAACACCGCAGGGCGAGGGACACGAAACCTGAATTTTGGAAAAAGAGGTACAATCTTGCAACACCTACAGAAACAACTAGCGGTACTCTCCCTGTTTGCTTTGGCAGTCGCGGGTTTGACAGCTTGCCAAGAGGCCCCCAGAGAACAAAACGCCCCGCTAGCCACCCCGAAGAGCTGCGTTAAGACCATTACCCCAGCCGCATCTGCGGAACCAGCGGCGGTAAAACCGGTAGAAAACGGACCGGTTCCCGCGGTGGACTCACCCGATAGCTTCGGGACGGAACCAAACATTGCGGCGGGAACGGGACCGGCTCCTAAAGACTTCATCCGCACGGTGCTGCATGAAGGCACCGGGACCGTCGTTTCCGCGAACGCTGACGTCATCGTCCATTACAAGGGACAAAAGTGGAACGGCGAAGTCTTTGACGACTCCTGGCAAAGGGGCGAACCCGCCCACTTCTCTCTAGGTAGCAACATCATCGAGGGTTGGACCTGGGGTTTGGCCGGGCGCAATGTGGGGGATCGGATTGAGCTCGTCATTCCGCCGCGCTTAGCTTACGGGGAACTCACGGAACGGGAACAAGCCGCGAAAGACGCCGGGCAGCCTCTACCCGGCAAGGATCACCCGCTGGCTGGCGAAACTTTGGTTTTTGTTATCGACATTCTGTTCGCGCCTCCGGTGACGGAAGAAACCCAGTTGGCCGCATACACCCAGCTTTTGGCTCAATCACAGCCTACCGGGGCGAAACTTCCTGACGGTCTGCGAATCTATTGCGGCCCCGGTGCAGAACCTCAGCCGGCCTACATCGAAGGTTCAAAAGTTCCCGGCCAGCCCGCGAACGTGTGGACTCTGGAAGGGCAGGGACAGCCCATTCAGGCCGGCGACCAGGTCGGATATGTAGTGGTTTCCGGTTCTTGGGGAGACAAGCCCGTCTCGACCTGGATTAACGGTCAGGGCGTGCTGTGGGCGGATGCGGAAACCATGAAAGCCGTGGGTAAAACCGTCGGTTCTCGACTGGTGATGGTGGGGCCTCCGAACAAATCAGCGCCGCGTGGGGTCGTCCAGATTGTCGATATCGTAGACGCAATCGCCCTCCCGACTTTGGGATAGGGCGGGGATTGTCACCAGGATTTTCGAGTCGGCGAGTTTGGCCGGCACCCATCGGGGGGCGCCCACAGAACTGTTTGGCGTGCACCCAATCGGTAGGTAAAATGTTCATGTCTTTGGTAAAGGAGCGAATTCTATGGAAGCAAAAGCAGGCACCGATGCCGTGCAAGTTATGCTTTTCAGTGGCAATCCCCATACCCGTCAAGCCGTCATGGATGCAGCCGGACTCAGCGGTAGTTTCGATATACCGCCGATAGACTGGCAGGAAGTGGCGACCCCGGATGCGGTGAAACAAAATTTCGCTGAGAACCGCTATGCGGCTCTGGTGCTTGATGCTGAAACTTATCAAGAGGGCGGGCAATCAGTGGCGCGTTGGCTCAATATTCATGCGGATAAAGTTCCGCCCATCATTATGCTGGTGGCTCGCCAACAGGACGAATGGATGTCGCGCTGGTCCGGGGCGAGCTATAACGTACCGGCTCCCTATGAGGCTGATGCCGTGATGGCTGCTCTGAGACAGGCTCTTTCACAGACCACTTGAGAGCCTTAGCGACGGCGGATGGGCAGGAGCAAACCCAAACCCACCGCTAGTGCCAGTAAACATATAGTGGCTGCCACTGCCGAATAAGCCGGTTGGGTAATCCCCAGGATTATAAAGCCGATGATGGCGGCAACCAGCAGCAGCCAACCGACCTTAGTGCGAGTGCGCAAAGTCGGTAAAGGGGGATTGGGTGCTACGAAGCCTTCGTTGTCTTCCGCTGGAGTCCAGTCCCGAGGTCCGAAACCTCCGAGCTCAGGAGTAGCCGCCGCGAGTTGCTCGAAACGGCGATTGACCTCCTCAGGGGTTTCCTCATCGCGATCCTTGTGACCGCTTCGTTTACGAAACGTCATATTTGAACTATACATGAAGCCCTTGGGGCACTGGAGGTATCGACTGTGTACAGATTCTCAAAGTTTGTCGCCGGACCGTTGTTACGCCTCTTGTTTCAGCCGTGGATACGCGGAGCGGAAAACATTCCCGAAACCGGGCCGGCAATTTTGGCTTCCAATCACCTCGCCGTCATCGACTCGGTGTTCCTGCCGTTGATGAGCAAGCGAGAAATTACTTTCGTCGGGAAGTCCGATTACTTTACCGGCACCGGCTTTAAAGGCTGGATTACCAAGCATTTTATGCAGTCCGTGGGGGTCATTCCGGTAGATCGTTCCGGCGGCAAAGCCTCCCAGGTCGCTTTGGATAAAGGTCTGCAAGTCCTGGAACGCGGCGGTTTGTTCGGCATCTATCCCGAAGGCACGCGTTCGCCGGACGGCAGGCTTTATCGAGGCAAAACTGGGATTGCCCGGCTCTCGCTGATTAGCGGCGCTCCGATTATTCCGGTGGCGATGGTGGGAACGAACAAATCGCAGCCTATCGGCAAGACCATCCCCAAGCTGGAGCGTATCGGGGTCATCATTGGAAAGCCTCTGGACTTCTCACGATACAAGGGTATGGAGAATAATCGCTACGTGTTGCGTTCCATAACCGATGAAGTCATGTATGACTTGATGCTGCTGTCCGGTCAGGAATATGTTGATGAATATGCCGCCAATGTGAAAAAACGCCTGGAGGCACAGCGAAAAACTAGCAGGGACGCTGGCAAAGACTCCGAAACAGCCGCGAGTGAGGCGGGGACTCCGGATATTTCCCCTTCCGAGGAACAGCCGGATACCACACCGGACTTAGCCACCCAACCCGGCGATGAATCTTAGAATGTTAAGAAATCAGATAACGAGAAAGGCAGAAATATGGCTTTGAAGCGAGTAGCTCTGTTGACAGCCGGCGGTTTTGCGCCGTGCCTGTCCACCGCGGTGGGCATGTTGATTGAACGGTACACCGAGTTGGAACCGGAGGTGGAAATCATCGCTTACGAGCACGGCTATCACGGTCTGCTGACCGGCAAGTATTTGCAGATTGATGATGATGCCCGGGCACATGCCTCCCGTTTGCAGCTCTATGGTGGTTCGCCCATCGGTAACTCCCGAGTCAAGCTGACAAACACCGCCGACCTGGTGAAACGCGGTCTCATCAAGGAGGGTGAGGACGCCCTGAAAGTCGCTGCCGACCAGCTGGTAAAGGACGGCGTTGATGTGCTGCACACCATCGGTGGGGACGATACGAACACGACCGCGGCCGATTTAGCAGCCTACCTGGAAGCGCACAAATATCATCTCACGGTGGTGGGACTGCCCAAGACTATTGACAACGATGTAGTGCCGATTCGTCAATCTTTGGGTGCCTACACAGCAGCCGAAAATACTTCCATTTTTGCCCAGCACATCATTTCCGAATCCCGGGTCTCTCCGCGGATGCTGATTGTGCACGAGGTAATGGGACGTAACTGTGGCTGGCTGACGGCGTACTCGGCAAAGCTGTATCGCGAGTGGCTGGACCAACAAACCTTTGTGCCTTCGGTGGGGTTGGACCGTAAACACTGGGATATTAACGGTATCTACGTGCCGGAGATGCATATGGACATCGAATCCGAAGGCAAACGCCTCAAGAAAATTATGGACGAAAATGACACCGTAAACATTTTCCTGTCCGAAGGCGCCGGAGTCATGGACATTGTGGCCGAGATGGAGGCTCAGAACCAGGTCGTCAATCGTGACGCGTTCGGCCATGTACGCCTCGACGAAATCAATCCGGGACAATACTTTGCCAAGCGGTTTGCCAAGGCATTAGACGCTGAAAAAGTCTTGGTTCAAAAATCCGGCTACTTTGCACGTTCAGCCCCGTCTAATCAAGCTGACTTGCAGCTCATCAAGGGCATGGTGGACCTGGGCGTGCAGTGTGCAATCGCCGGTGAATCCGGGGTCATTGGGCACGACGAGGAAAATGGCAACCGTTTGAGCTGTATCGATTTCCAGCGTATCAAGGGCGGCAAGCCTTTCGACGTGAACCTGCCGTGGTTCCGTCAGATGCTCCAGGAGATTGGCCAAGCCTAGGCTTTTCAGGTTTTCTCACCTGCCTCGCTCCGGGTTAAACTATAGGAAAGTTGCCCGGAGCGAGGGCTTTTAATGGCAAACACGAAATGAGAACGCGGGAAATGGTCTTGAATACACTACGGGATTTTGAAACTGTCTGGCGCAGCGCAGCTGCTTTCCAGCAGCCACGCTATCCCGACCCGGCCAAGGTCACTGAGGTCTGTGCCGCTCTGAAGCAGCGCCCGCCGCTGGTTTTTGCCGGAGAGGTCAACGAGTTGCAAAACTTGATGGCCCAAGCCTGTGTCGGCGAGGCTTTCGTGCTGACCGGCGGGGATTGTGCTGAAACTTTTGCGGAATCCACTGCTGACCACCTGAAACTAAAAATTCAGACCATCCTGCAAATGGCAGTCGTTCTGGCTTATGGCGGGGGGCTGCCCGTCATCAAAATGGGCCGTATGGCTGGCCAGTACGCCAAACCACGTTCTTCTGACACGGAAACCCGAGACGGGGTGACTTTGGAATCCTACCGAGGAGACGCCGTCAACGGACATGAGTTCAACGCAGACTCGCGCACTCCCGACCCGCGCCGGCTCATGTCCTGCTACCAGTATTCAGCCGCCACGCTGAACCTGATTCGAGCCTTCACCCAGGGCGGTTACGCGGATATGCGCCGAGTCCACGAGTGGAACAAAGGCTTTATGCGCAACCGGGCTTACTCGAAATTCGACGACCTAGCTACCGCGATCGACGCGGCCATGCAGTTTATGAAAGCTACCGGGGTTCCCTCAGACGCGCTGCGAACCACCGATTTCTATGCCTCACACGAAGCGCTCCTTTTGGAATACGAAAGCGCCCTAACTCGTGTGGATTCCATTAGTGGCGATTTGTATGACACTTCTGCGCACTTCCTGTGGATTGGGGAACGCACCCGCCAGCTGGACGGGGCGCACGTGGCTTTGCTGTCTCAAGTGAAGAATCCCCTGGGAGTTAAGCTGGGACCGAACTCGACACCCGATGACGTGACAGGGCTCGTGGAACGGTTGAATCCGGAGGGGCTGGCGGGACGCCTGACTTTCATTACCCGGATGGGGGCTAGCAACATCAGGGAAAAACTTCCCGCCCTGTTACAAGCAGGCAAAGACACCGGCACCCCTATTGTGTGGATGTGCGATCCGATGCACGGCAACACGGTAAAGACCGGTTCGGGCTACAAAACTCGTCACTTTGAGACGATTCTGGACGAGGTGCGGGGTTTCTTTGCTGCGCACGAGGCAGTGGGGACGGTTCCCGGGGGCATTCACGTGGAACTAACGGGCGAGGACGTGACCGAAATCGTTGGCGGTACGGAAACCATCGATGAATCCGCTCTGGCGAACCGTTATGAAACCTTGGTCGATCCGCGTCTGAACCATCAACAAGCACTGGAACTGGCCTTCCTGGTGGCGCAAATGCTGGCGCAGGCGAAGCCGGGAATCCAACCGGCGGACTTAGAGAACTTCCCGGCTCTAGGTTTTTAATCCGTGCCTTGCGCGCGGCGCGGCGTTAACCTGTTGGGGATTTTCGAGTGACAGACTCCGGTTTGCCAGGTATCAAGCGCGCTCAGAACAGGGTGATGGTCACCGTGGAGCCGACTCTTGCCTGAGTTCCGGCGCTAGGATTGGAATTCAAAACCCGTTTGGAATCCCCGAAAGTCCGTTTTACATTGACCGTAAAGCCAGCGGATTCTAGGGCGGCGCGAGCATCGCCTTCACTCTTGCCAAAGACGTTCGGCACCGCCACTACTTCCGGACCTTTAGAAATAACCAGATTCACCTGATCCAGACGGTGAACCGTGGTGTTGGGCGCCACGCTTTGGCTGATGACCTTGCCCTTGGGAACGTTATCTGAGAAGTCTTCCGTGACCTGGGGCTGCAAACCGACCTTCGTCAACTCGTTTTGAGCTTCCTGGCTCGGTTTACCAACCAAATCTGGCATTGAAACCGGTTGGCGTCCCTTGGAAACCGTGATTTTTACGATGGTGTTGTGTGCCACGCTGGCATTGGGAGCCGGGTCTTGGGAAGAAATTTGGCCTTCCGGTACGGTGTCGTGAAAGTCCTCGCTGATTTGCGGAGTATTGAAGCGAGCCTTTTTCACCAACTCCAGGGCTTCCTCACGGGTTTTTCCGGTCAAATCGGGCATAGTCAGCATTTCGATGCCCTTGGACACAAAAATCTTTGCAGTCTGAAAACGCCCCAGCGGTTTACCGGGCGCAGGATTGGTGCGAGCCACGTTACCGGCCGGAATGTTGTCATCGAACACATCTACTCGTTCAAAAGTCACATCAGCAGCGGTAAGGGATTTGGAGGCATCCGGCCATTGTTGATTGACCACGTCCACCATGGGTCTAAACGATCCCGGTCCCCACATAAAGAACCAGGTCAGGATGGCGGCCAAGAGGACTATAGCGCCGACGATTCCCCCAATCAAACGTCCCCGTGTTTTGCTGCGGGTGGTGCCTTCGGATGGAGTTGCGGAGTCCAGCGCGGACTCTGATTGCCGTCCCCGGTGACTCTTCCACCAGGACTTGTGATGCGAGGGAGAACCAGGGGCACCAGGGAGCGGAACTTCGCTGAGAGTCGGGGTCAGCTCCTGGTCAGAGTCTGAATCGGCAGGAGTGGTTGCCGGTGGAGTATCCCCGCGCAGTTCCATCTCGGTGGGGTCCAGTTCGGCAATGGTTTGGTTGACCAGTTCCAGGGCGGCGTCCCCGTTCAAAGGGCGTTTGGCAGGGTCGCGTGTTGTGAGTTTCGCAATCAGGTCGTCGACGGGCTGCGGTACCCAAGGCTGCGTCTCTTTGATATGCGGGACGTCTTCATGCACGTGGGCGTAAGCGATTTGGATGGGAGAATCGCCAGAAAACGGGGGAACTCCCGCGAGGAGTTCGAAAAGCATTATGCCGGTCGCGTAAACATCGACGCGGGAATCTGCGGCGGTTCCAGAGACAGTTTCGGGAGATAGATACGCTACCGTGCCCAGGATTGAGCCGGTAGTAGCAGCCGTGACTTCGGAGGCGGCGCGCGCCAAACCAAAATCGGCAACTTTAACTTGGCCGGTTTCTGGCAGCAGCACGTTTTCTGGCTTTACATCACGATGAATCAAGCCGGAACGGTGAGCGGCAGCGAGAGCCTGGAGGATTTCTTTGGTGATTTTGAGAGCCTCGCCCACCGGCAGGCATCCCTGCGAACGCAGGTAAGTACGCAGGTTAGGACCTTTTATCAGTTCCATTACCAGGTAGCTGGAACCCTGGGCGCTGCCCTGGTCATAAACGGCGACAACGCCGGGGTGGGTCAGTTTTGCCGCTGCCCGCGCCTCCCGGCGGAACCGGGCGACGAAGTCCGCGGATTCCGCCAGGTGAGGATACATGATTTTCAAGGCCACCGGCCGGTCTAAGCGCGTATCTCGCGCCCGGTACACGGTTGCCATCCCGCCGCGGGCAATTCGCTTTTCAATGACGTAACGGGCATCAATAGTCTGTCCTACCAGGCGATCCGGAGGCTCAGGCGCGGCTTTGAGGGCTGCGGCGGGCTGAGCTGGCGGGAAAGAGTCGGGCATCTTGCCGTTAGAGTGACGTCCCGTAGAAGTCGGTTTTGGCGCCGGTACCGCGGTCGTGGCTCCGGTACCGTCAAAATTTTCCTTTTCTTTGTCACTCACGCCCAAAAGTCTAGGTTAAATTGTCCGGTATTTCTGTGTCCCTCCCCGTGACGCGCCGCTTTTTGCATTAGTTTTGCATTGTGAGTGATATCTGGAAGGAATTTAGCTGGCTGACTATCAGTGAAGCGGCGGCTTATCTGGGCGTGGAAGCGAAGGCTATTCGCTCCTGGCTGAAAGATGTATCCCTGCTGGCCCTGCCTTCCCCAGAGGACGGAAAGTTGCGCATTCCCCAGGTTTTCCTGGTGGCTGCCGAGTCTGAGGGGGACTACCGCGGTCCGCTGGAGGTTCTGCGGGGCACCCTAATCCTGCTGCGTGACGGCGGGTTCAGTGATGCCGAAGCGATGAACTGGATGTTGAGCGAGGATGACAGTTTGGGGGACACCCCGCTGAATGCTCTGCGGGCGGGGCGCAAGAAAGCTGTGCGCCGAGTGGCTGGAGCCCTGGCTCTCTAATTAGCGCGGTTCACCAGGGAGGAACCGAAGTCTGCAAGTTGCCGTTTCACTTCCGCATCGCACGGCATGGCATCAAGGAATCTCTGGGATTGTTCCAGATGTTCATTCATCAAATCCGAAATGGCGCGACGAGCTCCGGAACCGGTGATGATGGCGCAAATATTGTCAATTATGGGCGGAGTTAAGTCTGGCGCTCCCCAATAGCGCATCAAGTAGTCCCGTCCCTGGTCATCAGTCATTTCCCAAGCGAGGGCGAGCTGTGCGGTGCGTTTGCCGGAACGAATATCATCGCCTGCTGGTTTCCCGGTCAGTTCTTGATCGCCAAAAATTCCCAAATCATCATCGCGCAGCTGGTAAGCCACCCCCAGAGGAGTGGCAAAACCTTCCAACTGTTCCATCAGGGAATCACTGGCACCGCGCAACGCCGCCCCCAACAACAGCGGTATCACCACGGAATAACGTGCGGTCTTGTGCTTGATGATTTCCATAGCCGCGTCCCGAGATGGGGGCATATCGGGGGAAATCTCGCGAGTCTCAGCGGAAAGGTCGAGGAACTGTCCGTAGGCGACTTCGGCTTGCATCGAAACGTAGAGATTGCTGGCCCGGCGCGCATTTTCCGTAGAGAGCGTGCTGATAGCTTGGGAAAAGTAAGAATTCGCTGCCGCATAGAGCAAATCACCCCACAGAATAGCGGCGGAGTCGCCGAAACGAGGTCCACCCATGGGGAAAGAAGTCATAAATGCGATTTGTGCGGAAGGCAGGCCACGGCGTTTGATGGCATCGTCAATAATGTCATCGTGAACTAGGGCCGAAGCCTGGAAAAGCTCGAGGCTGGTGCCCAGGTCCAGAAGTTGGTCGGGAATTTCATCCGTTTTGAGAGGGCCAGCGGCGCTAATCCACCCCATGTAGGCGGCGATAGCCCGGAAACGCTTACCGCGAGCGAGTAGGCCGATAGTGGGACCAGAGAATTCGTCAAGTTGGGTGATAGTTAAGGCTTTGCTGGTGCAATATTTCCACGGTTCAGTGAGGCGGGCGCTGACCTCAGAGCGCACGTCAGCTATTAGGGAAATCTCCTCGAGCATGACCCAAATTTACCATGTCATGAGCAATTTTGTTAGTATGAAATTATAATTGTGCCTTGTACGTTTTGAAACAAATCCTCAATGCGAAAGGTTCTCGGTGTCTACCAGCGAAAAGCCTATTGAAAATCAAGGCGAAACCAGCACTTCCACCACTCGTAAGACTGCCGGTAAGTCAGCAGCAGCCACCAAGGCTGGTTCCACTACTAGAAAAGCCACCACCAGGTCTGCGGCAGGACAGAAAGCCTCGACGACACGGTCGGATACGAAATCAACCGGCAAGTCTTCGACGAAAGCCAAGGCCACGACCGGAAACCAGAGCACCGCAGCGAAAGCCACCAAGACTACTGCGAAAACCAGTGCAAAGACTGGCACGAAAACTTCTGCGAAAACTACCTCTAAACCGGCCGCTAAGACCTCCACGAAGACTACGGCCAAAGCGACCACCAAGGCTAGTGCAAAATCTGGCGAGAAAACGACACCGAAAGCCAGCGCGCGCTCTGCTGCTAAAACAACCGCGAAAGCCGGGACCAAGCAGGCAGCGAATAAACAGAGTACCGCCCGTAAAACCCGGGCCACCAAGGCAAGCGCCACAGCGACTGGCACAGGAGCGAAGCGGAAGAAGTCAGTAACAGATCAAGAATTACCCGAAGAGTCTGTAAAAACTCAGGCGCTAGACCCTGAGGACGAAATCGAGGAAGAAGTCGAAGACAAAGACAACGAACCTGATGAAGGCGAACTGGAAGACCCGGAAATCGCGGATGAGGACTTAGAAAACCTCGAGGACGACGACGAGACTGACGAGGAAGAAGACTCAGACAGCGAAGAAGACGCTGAAGAAACCGAGGACGAGGACACTTCCCGCGAGGACAAGTCGAAAGACAGCGACGCCAAGCAGGATTCTAAAACTAAAAACTCGACGAGTGCGGAATACACCCTTTCAGAAAAAGACGATGCGGACGAGCCGGCTCAAAAAGTTACCGTAGCTGGGGCGACTTCCGATCCGGTTAAGGATTACCTGAAGCAAATTGGTAAAGTCGCGCTGCTGAACGCGGAACAGGAAGTGGACCTGTCCAAGCGAATTGAGGCTGGACTCTACGCGGAACACCTGTTGAAAACCAAGCAGGAAACCATGACTCCGAAAGAGATTCGGGAACTGCACTATGTGGTTCAAGACGGGCAAATGGCCAAGAACCACCTGCTGGAGGCGAACCTGCGTCTGGTGGTAGCACTGGCAAAGAAATATACCGGGCGCGGTATGTTGTTCCTTGACTTGATTCAAGAGGGCAACCTGGGCCTGATTCGCGCGGTGGAAAAGTTCGATTATTCCAAGGGCTACAAGTTCTCGACCTACGCAACCTGGTGGATTCGTCAGGCCATCACCCGCGCGATGGCGGACCAGGCGCGCACGATTCGTATCCCCGTTCACATGGTGGAAGTCATCAATAAACTGGCGCGGGTGCAGCGCCAAATGCTGCAGGATCTGGGACGCGAACCCACCCCAGACGAGTTGGCGCAAGAACTCGAGATGACCCCGGAAAAGGTCGTGGAAGTCCAGAAATACGGTCGCGAGCCGATTTCCCTGCACACCCCGCTGGGCGAGGACGGAGACTCCGAATTCGGGGATTTGATTGAAGATTCCGAAGCAGTGGTTCCCGCCGATGCGGTCAGCTTTATGATGCTCCAAGAACAGCTGCAGCGTGTCTTGGACACGTTGAGCGAGCGGGAATCCGGCGTGATTGCCATGCGTTTCGGTCTTAAAGATGGTCAGCCCAAGACGTTGGACGAAATCGGGCGCCGCTACGGGGTCACTCGCGAGCGTATCCGCCAGATTGAGGCCAAGACGATGTCCAAGCTGCGCCACCCGGCTCGTTCTCAGTCTTTGCGCGATTACTTGAACTAATAGCGACCCCTGTGCGCGATGGCATCGCGTAGTGAGTGAGCCATCGCGTTAATGGCGGAGGCGGCTAAAAGCGACGTCCGGGGGACGTCGCGCCGCCGTAGCTCCAAAGCAGAAAAGAACTATCGCGTTAGTGGCGTATCGGTTTTAGTGGTGGGCGCTTCGTCGCTGGGGGCGCTCGCGAGAGGCGGAAGGGGGAGTGCCCCCTCGCGTTTTGCACGACTATTGTCGCAAAACGCTCACCCCCCAGCCTCTCGCTGAGTCGCCCCCTTGCTCCGGTCGCGCCCGACGCCCAGTTCGTCTTGCGTTTGCGGATAAAATGTGGGATTTGGGCTGCAGCTGCCATTATTGGCAGCTGCAGCCCAAATCTCCCTAGTTATCCACGCAGGGGAATCTAGCAGGTGTGCATGAATGACCTATTTCTTTTCGCTTTGGCGCACCCTGATTCAGCTGGAAACGGGTCTACCAGTGACTTTGCAAAAGCTCGGGGGAGCCGCGGGGCGGATTTTGGTTTGAAATCGGTCGTTAGTGCATATGCCCTCCCAGCCGGGGTGAGGGGTTTGGTTTTGTGTCGGTGTGGTGTTCGCTGGTGGTGAACAGCATGCGGGGGGGGGGGGTATTTTCTTAGCATTTTGTTACCCAGGTTTTTTCTAACGTTAGGAGTTTGGTTATGGGTGTGAAGAGATGGCTGGTGGGGCTGGTTGCGGCTGGTTCCATGCTTGGTTTGGCTGGTGTGTCGGTAGCACCGGCGGTGGCTGGTGAGTTGGCTCATGAGCGTTTGGCTGGCCCGTCTGGGGTGGAGACCTCGTTGGCGGTGGCGAAACATACGTGGGGAACCACGTGGTCGGTGGTGTATGTGGCGTCTAATCGTAACCCGGTGGATGCGCTACCGGCAGCGACTATTGGGGACGGTCCGGTGGTGTTGACTGATGGTAAGAGTCTGAATCTGGGTGGGGTGAAACCCGGCAAGATTGTGTTGCTTGGTGGCGTGGGTGCGGTGCCGCAGGCTATTGAGGACCAGGCGAAAGCCAGCGGTGTGGAAGTCGTTCGTTTGGCGGGTGCGGATCGTAATGCTACGGCGGGGGCTATCGCGAAACAGTGGGTGAAGGTTAACGGTACCCCGAAGAATGTTTACATTACCAAGAATACTGGTTCGGGTTCTCCTGACGCGGTCGCAGCGAGCGTACTGCGTGATGGCCCGATTTTGACGTTTACGTCTGAGACTTCCGCGGCAGCCTTGCCCGGGGTTGTCTCTGAGTTGAAAGCCCCGAAAGTCACTGCCCTGGGTGGTGGGGCTGTCGTGCCCGATAGTGTGTTGAACACGGCTGCTGGTGGTAAGGCGACGGCTCGTTTGGCGGGGGCGAACCGGTATGAGACCGCGTTCACTATCGCTAAGTATGCTAAGGCTCAAAAGTCCGGCAGTGTCGTGTACCTGGCGTCGGGTACTGGGTTGAAAGACGCGATGGTCGCTGGAGCCGCCAAAGACGGGGTCATCCTGTTGAGTCCGGCTAACGGGGAGGGTGTGAAAGCAAAAGCTGACGTCCTGGGTGCTAGCAAACTGATGATTATCGGCGGGGCCGGAGTCATGCCCGATGCTACCGTCCAAGCCGCCACCACCGGCATCATCCCGAGATCTCAAATTTCAGTTAAAGACATGACTTGGGAAGATGCCAAGCAGCTTCCTATTATGCTAAATAATGGCAAAAAATACGTGACAGACCAACGAGATTTTCTTATAGACATATCATTAGGCTCTGCAGGGGGATTAGTTTATACGAAAACTGCCGAATTGTCAGTTAAAAAACATTATGAAAGGTTTGGTAGTGCCGCTGTGCTTGATAAATATGCGACAAATTGCATTAATCAGGTCTCGAAGAAATATGCCGTATTTGAGTTTAATGCCTCGCCGACTTCTTCATCTCCTTCAGATGCGTTTATGGGCTTCGAGAGCCCGATCAATAAAGATGTCATAAAATCGGAAATAATTAATGCAGCCTCTACTATCCCTCCTGATACATTGATTATGCTTGATACGCTGCGTGTGTCACAGTATGAGAAGGAAATTCAGGCTCAAGCCTTTTTTTCTATTATGCATTACTTTATGGTCAATTCTGGAGGTAGCGTTAAAATATTTGGAGTCGAATCAACTGATGATAATGAAATAGCATATATGAAGGGGGTAATTAGCCTCGAAGAATTTGCGAATCGAGCAGTATTAAAATATACTCTCTCGCTCTATGATGGGGAAATACATTACCAGAACCCTTCTAATCCAGCTTATTATAAATACAATTTCAGCTGCAATGGCGGACCTGATGTTTCCAGCGAACGATAATTGAAGCGTCCTGAGTTTTTGTTCCTACTCGTTCGAAAACAATCCGCACTGGTTTTTTATAGATTACAGCATCTGAAACTGGCTGATGGTCAGAAACTCGCATTCCTGACCATGTTGGGGGTGTCTGCCAGATGGCAGACACCCCCAACACATTTATGCCAACAATTGAGCACAAATTATTGCCCGGAGCCCAGCAGCACTATACAAAATCTCCGCGCGGTTCTTGGCGCGGTGCCAGCCGGTGCGGGCGGTGCTCAGCTCGGGTCAGACTCGCGCAGCATCTTAATGTGGGGGATATTGTCCTCCAAGTAGGGCTCAGAAATCTGGCGAAACCCGAGGTTTTCATAGAACCCCTGGGCATAGACCTGTCCCTCCAGATAGATGGCTTCGGCGTGGAAACGCTCTTGGGCCACGCGTATTCCCGCTTTCATGATTTCAGACCCCAAGCCCTGGCGGCGGCGCGCGGCAATGACGCGGCCGATTGCGACATATTCGCTCTCCACGCCGCGGTCCAAGACGCGCAGGTAAGCCAGAATCTCGCCGTCCTGTTCCAGCCACACGTGCAGAGAATCCTCATCGCGCCCATCAACTTCCGGGTAGGGGCAAGCCTGTTCGACTACGAAAACATCAACCCTGAGTTTCAAGATTGCATACAGTTCCGTGTTACTAAGCTGCGCAAAAGTCTTAACCTTCAGCTCCAAAGGTGACGCCTCCTGTGTCGTGGGTTTCATGCCTTATCGGCCTTTTAGTCTACCAGCGGTTTACCTGGACCACACAGAGCGAAAACCGAGAGCACGGGGGACAAAAAGCGGGTTGCTCGGCAAGGCAACCTGAACCGCGGCGTCGGTACGCATAGGATATAGCCCGTGGTTACAGCAAAAGATGTCTCTGATTACTCCGCCCACCACCTTTCCGTCTTGGAGGGGCTGGAGGCGGTGCGCAAGCGTCCCGCTATGTATATCGGCTCGACCGACAGGCGAGGACTCATGCACTGCCTGTGGGAAATCATCGACAACTCGGTTGATGAGGCCCTGGCGGGGTTCTGTGACCACATCGAAGTCGTGCTTTATCCCGATCATTCGGCGGAAGTGCGCGACAACGGACGCGGGGTGCCGATAGACGAAGTGCCCGGCACGGGCTTGAGCGGTGTGGAAGTCGTGTACACAAAACTGCACGCGGGCGGCAAGTTCGATGCCGGACTGTACAAGGTCGCGGGAGGCTTGCACGGGGTGGGAGCCTCAGTGGTCAACGCCCTGTCCGCCCGTATGGACGTGGCGGTAGACCGGGGCGGTTATACTCACAGTCTGCAGTTTCGCCGGGGCGAACCCGGGGTGTTCAGTGACACGGAGGAACTGAACCCCAACAACGATTTCCGGCCTTTCGAGGATTCCTCCAAGTTGACGAAACTTGGCAAGGTTAAGAAAGGCACCACCGGGACTCGGGTCCGCTTCTGGGCGGACTACCAGATTTTCCCCAAGGACGTTGACTTCAGTTATGAGGACCTGTCCAACCGGGCGCGCAAAACTTCGTTCCTGGTTCCCGGCCTAGCCATCACTGTGACCGACCTGCGCGGGGAGGAACCCCTCACCGATACGTTCTTGCACAAGGGCGGTACGGTCGACTTTGTGGACTATCTCGCGCCGGACCGGGCCATCACTGACACCTGGCAGCTGCAGGGGAGCGGTACCTTTACGGAGATTGTGCAAGTACCGAACCAAAAGACGGGGCATTTGGAGCCTAAAGAGATGGAGCGCACCTGTGAGGTTGACGTGGCGCTGCGCTGGGGAGTGGGCTATGACACCGTGGAACAAAGCTACGTGAACATTATCGAGACCCCGGTCGGTGGCACGCACCTGGCCGGCTTCGAGGCAGGACTGGTGAAAACCCTACGCGCGGCAATCCAAGCCAACTCGCGGCGCCTGAAACTGGGCGCTAAAGAATCGAAAATCGAGAAAGAAGACATTCTGGCGGGCATGACCGCCATCATCACCGTGCGCCTGCCCGAACCGGAATTTGAGGGGCAAACGAAAGAAGCCCTGGGCAGCGCCAAAGTTAAGCCGATTGTGACCAAAGTCGTAACTGAGGGGCTCGAAGCGAAACTGAATTCCCGGAAGCGCGAGGACAAGAACCAAGTTTCCGCCCTTCTGGACAAAATCGTGGCCGAGATGCGTTCGCGCCTGTCCGCCCGGCTGTCCAAAGAAATCACGCGGCGGAAAAACGCGTTGGAAACCTCGACCCTTCCGACGAAACTTGTGGATTGCCGCAGTGACGATGTTCAGAAATCCGAGCTGTTTATCGTGGAGGGCGATTCTGCGCTCGGCACCGCGAAAGCCGCCCGGAACTCCGAATTCCAAGCCCTGTTCCCGATTCGCGGCAAAATCCTCAACGTGCAAAAGACCGGAACCGCCCAGATGCTGGCGAACGCGGAGTGCGCAGCGATTATCCAGGTCCTTGGGGCCGGGTCGGGGCGGACTTTTGACATTTCACAAGCCCGGTACGGCAAAGTCATCATGATGACGGATGCGGACGTGGATGGGGCGCATATCCGCACGCTGCTGTTGACCCTGTTCTTCCGCTATATGCGGCCCATGATTGCCGCAGGTCGGGTTTTTGCGGCCGTTCCGCCGCTGCACCGGATTCAGGTCAACGCGAAAGGCAAGACGCCGGGCGAGTTCCGCTACACCTATTCCGAGGAACAGCTGCACAAAGAACTGGGGAAACTGGAGCAGACCGGGCGAACCTATAAGGAACCCATTCAGCGCTACAAGGGCCTGGGCGAGATGGACGCCGACCAGTTGGCAGAAACGACCATGGATCCGTTACATCGCACGCTGCGGAGAATCCGTTTAAGTGATGAAGCCGCTGTCAACCGGGCGGAAGAAGTCTTTGAACTGTTGATGGGTTCGGCGGTGCCGCCGCGGCGGGAATTCATCATCGAGGGAGCCTCCAAGTTGGACGCCGAGATGATTGACGCCTAGAATCGTCAGATAAGCTCCAGGTTTATATGCGGTTTTTTCACCGGTCGCATTAACCGAGCTCACGGCAACGGCTCCTAACAAGCGAGGGAGAGACTTGGCTCAACTTTTTGCGTATCCAGCTGCCACTCCAGGCATCACCTGGAAACCGCTGGAAGCCGCGCATAAGCGGGACCTGATGCGGCTCATAGTCGATATGGAACGTATCGACAATCCGCCCTATCGCACTTCGCAGGCAGAAGTTGATTCGATTTTTCAATCCGATTTTTGTGGCCTGAGCGCTTGGGACCAGGACTCGCGGATGGTCGCCTACGCCATCGTACGTGTCGAGGAAACCGATGGATTCCAGGCGGTTTGTTCCGGGGGCGTGGAGGCGAGTTGGCGGAATCGCGGAGTCGGTTCCATCATTTTCCAATGGGAAGTTCAAACCGCTCACGCCATGCTGGCGGAAAAGCCGCGACCGGCCCAGATTGTGTGTTTCGTGGATCGAGCGGCGAGAGATGCGGCGCACCAACTGCAGGAGAATGGTTTTCAGCCCGCCCATACTTACCTGGAACTGCGCCGAGATTTGGCAGCACCGGGGGAACTGGTGGCACCCGGCCAGTATCTGGAAATTATCCCGTGGTCTGCGGATTTCGATGACCATGTGCGCCGGGCTCACAATGAGTTGATGGCTCTGGCGACGGGGGCTCCCGCCCAAGATTTGCAAACGTGGCAGTCGAATCGGCCTTTCTTTGCTCCACAGTGGTCTTTTATAGCCTTGGACAAGTCCAGCGATGTCGCCGAGGTCGCGGGTTATCTGCTTTCCGCTCGCTACGAGCAGGACTGGGAGGCGATGGGGTTCACCCAAGGCTATACCGAAATCCTGGGAGTTTTGCCCGATTATGCGGAAACACAGGTCGCCGCGGCACTGCTGTCACACGCCATTGCGGCTTACCAGGAATCGGGAATGCAGTTCGCGGCGGTGGGGTTGGATCAAGAAAACCCGACCGAAGTCGCAAAACTTTATACTGACTTTGGGTATGAAGTTACGGGAGGCTCGACCGAGTGGGTGGTGAACCTGCCTGCTGAGGAACAAAAACCCGTGGACCCCACAGTTTTACGCGAAGAAGTCGCCCAGATGAACCGTCAGTCAGCCGCCGCGTTGCCGACTAGAAAAAGAGAGAAAAACGGGGCGTAAGGCTCTCTAAACCCCGTCGCGCGCGCAACGCCACCGCCTTCGGCGGACTCCACCAAGCCGAAAAGGAAATATATTAAAATCCGGTATCAACCGAAATAGGCGATGTTAGATTTTAAGTTCGAGCCGGAACCATCGCGGCGTTCATCCAACTCCGGCAGCTTGACCGGTTTTCCTTTGGCATCTACGGCATGAATCGGATCCGGACCAACAAAGGCCATATCGAGCGCGTACTCGCCCTTGAGGAAACGCTGCACTCGCACCCCTTGTGCGCCCCGGCCCTTCACGGGATAGCGATCCAAAGGCGTGAGCTTAATGGAACTTTGATTTGCTCCGGGCATGGCGTTCATGATGGCAGCGACGGTAGCCACGGTGGTGGCCGCAACCAGCTCATCAGGGACGATAGCTCCGGCAATGACCTGCGTATGGTCTTTCAGGCTCATGCCTGCGACCCCGCCCGCGTTGCGGCCCTGGGGCCGAACTTTATTTGCTGGGGTGCGCAATAACTGAGCATCCGTTGAAATCATCACGATTTGGGCGTCGTCCGGGCAAGCTCCGGCGTAGACCAGCTGGTCCGTGCCTTCCAGATTGATGATGGTGAAGCGGTTTTGGGTACTGGGATAGTCCGGCCGCATCCGCTTCACGATGCCCTGTTCAGTCATCATTCCCACCGTTTCATCTTCATCCAAGGTGAGGATGCCAACCACGGTTTCCCCATCCTCCAGTCGAGCTGCGGCTGACAGTTGCGGAGCGCCGTCAAAAGACCAAGGGGGTGCGCTTTCTGCGAGGCTCTCCACAACGTTGGCCTCCCCGCTCGCCGTCTGAGCCGAATCTGTGGACTCGGCATCGCCGGAGCTGGCAGAGCTCGCCAGCGGGGACTTTTCCCCCGGAGGAAGATTCAACACGTCCAGACGCACCACAAAACCCGATGAGGTGACGACACCGAAAGAACCGCGTGTATGGGTCAGAATAGAGCCGGCGATCGTGCTGTTGAATCCCTCTAAGCGCGTCACGGGACCGGTATGAGCCAAGCGGATAGCCCGCCCGTCGGCACCCAGGACAATCCGACACGGCACATCGGGGACCTCCAAAGGCACATCCGTAACCGTCATCGCCCCCAGAACTGGCAACGCGGCATCTTCAGAGGCCGCCACCGCCGAACCGTCCTCCTCCATCAACACGGTACGCCGCGGCGTGGACAGCTTCGCGGCAGTCTGACGCAAATCAGTTCGCACCACGTCATGCAGTTTCTCCGTTGACGCCAAAATCTGTTCCAGCTCGGCAATCGCTTGGCGCAGCTCGTCAGCCTCCGCCTCCAGTTCCAGCCGGGAAAACTTGGTCAAACGGCGCAACCGCAGCTCCAGAATGAACTCCGCCTGGGCTTCGGACAAATCGAATACCGCCATCAAACGTTGGCGGGCCGCGGTGGAATCATCGGAGGTCCGAATGACCTCGATGACTTCATCCAGGTTCAGCACGGCAATGAGCAATCCATCGACCAGATGCAGGCGTTCCTGTTTTTTCTTTAGGCGGAATTCGCTGCGTCGGCGCGTGACCTCAACACGATGATCGACGAACACCTGCAGCGCTGCTTTCAGACCCAGCGTGCGCGGCTGACCATCGACCAGGGCGACGGTATTGATGCCGAAAGATTCCTGCAGGGGAGTGTACTTGTACAGCGAAGCTAAAACAGCTTCGGGATGGAAACCGTTCTTGACTTCGACTACCAGGCGCATTCCGTGAGTCCGGTCGGACAAATCCTGCCAGCCCGAAACGCCTTTGACCTTGCCGGAGCTGACGGTTTCTTTCAGCTTTTCCGCGACCCTTTCGGGGCCGACTTGGTAAGGCAGTTCAGTAATGACAATGCCGCGCTTACGGGCAGTGACTTGCTCGATTGTGGCCCGGGCACGAGTGGTGAAGATACCTCTGCCGGTTTCGTAGGCTTCGCGGATTCCGTCCAAGCCCACAATAATTCCGCCGCCGGGAAGGTCCGGGCCGGGGCAGTACTTCATGAGTTCCGCGGTATCGGCTTGCGGATGATCCAGCAGGTAGATGGCGGCGTTGATGGTTTCACCTACATTGTGGGGCGGAATGTTGGTGGCCATGCCTACCGCGATACCGTTCGCGCCGTTGACCAGCAGGTTCGGGAAAGCGGCGGGGAGTACCGCGGGCTGGGTGAGCTGATTGTCATAGTTCGGCACAAAGTCGACGACGTCCTCGTCCAAGTCGTCCACCAGAGCCAGGGCGGCGGGAGCCAGACGAGCCTCGGTGTAGCGCGCGGCGGCAGGACCGTCATCCAGCGAACCAAAGTTGCCGTGACCATCGATAAGCGGCACACGCATGGTGAAAGGTTGCGCCAGACGCACCAGGGCATCGTAGATGGCTGAGTCTCCGTGCGGGTGCAGTTTGCCCATGACGTCGCCCACGACGCGCTGCGACTTCACGTGCCCCTTGTCCGGGGTCAAGCCCATCTGTTTCATCTGGAACAGGATGCGGCGCTGGACCGGTTTCAGCCCGTCTTTCGCATCGGGCAGGGCGCGCGCGTGAATGACTGAATAGGCATATTCCAGGAAGGAGTGCTCCATTTCCTCGTTAATGTCGATGTCTTGGATGCGTTCGAGGGAGGAGTCAGACATGACACTAATTCTTACGAAGTTTCCCGCTCTTGCGCCGCTTGCCACACCGGCGAGGCCGGAAATGATTGAATGGAAGGGTGAGTGAGACGGAATTTCACACCGAAATCATGGCTGCGAACGATCCTGATTTACGCCTTGATGCCCTACTGGAAAGCGAGTTCGCGGCTGCCGGCTGGTCTCCCTTGCCCCAGGGGCTCACTGCGGAACCTGATGCGGCTGGCAACCCCGCTGGTGTCCCCATCGTCCTCGTGTTGATTGACGGACTGGGGTGGTGGAACCTGAACGAATATTTGGGACACGCGCCGAACTTACGTGCTTTGGTGAAAAACGCCGCTGCCTCAGGGCAGCCTCTGACTGGCCGCAGCGTGTGCCCCTCCACTACCGCAGCCGCTATTACTTCCACCCTGACCGGGCTGGTCCCCGGACGTCACAATATGTTGTCCTATCAGCTGATAGACCCGGTAGCACGGGCGAAATTTAGCTTGATTACTTTCGAGGAGTACCCGGGAAGGGTGGAGGAATTCCAAACCGAACCGACTTGGTTTGAACGCCTCAACGCCGCGAAAATTCCGGCTTTCGCGTTGGGGCCGAAAAAATTTATCGGCGGTGGACTGACGCGGGCTGCTCTGCGGGGCGCCACATATGTGGCTTCGGAAAACTTGGATGCGCGAGCCCGTGACGCCGTAACCGTGTCCAAGCAGGGCGGACTGACATATTTCTATATGGCAGAAGTCGATCATGCCGGACACGGTTACGGGGTGGGGTCGGATAAGTGGGTGAAAAACCTGGAAAAGGCTGATCGCGCCATTGGAATCATGCTGGACAGTCTGGCTCCTGGCGTGAGGGTCATCGTTACCGCGGACCACGGCATGTTAAACACGTCCCCAGAGGTCACCGTGGATTTGGCGAACACTGCGGCGGCAGAATTCATTGCGGACGCCAGCGGAGAGGGACGCGCCTTGCACCTCCACGCCAAACCGGGAGCCGCCGCGGCGCTGCAAGTTAGTCTGCAGACGCTGTTGGGGCCAGCCAAAGTCTTAAATCGAGACGAAACTGAGACGTTATTTGCCTCCTATAACGGCACCACGGTGCGCCGGCGGGAACTGTTGGGAGACGTGGTCGTATTCGCTGCAGGGACAGGTCAGACCTTGGATTCACGCTTTTTCAAAAGTCAGGTATTCCAGATGAAAGGCCTGCACGGAGGCTTGAGTGAACAGGAAATGCGCGTCCCGATGCTGCGTTATTGCAGCTGAGAGTCTATCTCAGTCGGCTTTAGAGCCGAATAAAATTTCGTCCCATGAGGGCATGGCGGCACGTCCCCGGCGTGCGGTGTGTTTACCGCTGTCGGCGGGGGCTGAAGCCGGATTCGGCTGCAAATCTTCCATGCCCGGTAGCAGACCGGTTTCTGTCGGCTGCGCGGGTGGCTGAGCAGATTTGGAGGACTGGCGTTTCGCGGCATCGAGGGATAGGACGTCTGCATCAGGCTGGATTGAGGAGGCATCCGAGGCGGGGGCGGCTGGCGGAGCGGCCTCAGCATCGGGGGAAAATCCGGAGGCAATAGCTGCCTCCATCGCGGAAACATCGTCCTCTTCATCGCCGGTCACTACGGAAAGACGGGTTCCCCGGGCGGCATTGAGCTCATCGAGCAAGGCTTCGGTAGCGCTGGTTTCCGCAGACTGTGCCGGGACGGGTTTCGTAGCCGTGGTGGGGGAGGCCTCGGCCTCTGGGGTGGAACCGAAATGGAAATGTCCCCGGCTCAACAGAGCGTCCGAACCGGCCGGGGTGGCTGTCTCTGTCAGCCAGCGCGCCTGTTCATCCAACGCCGTCAACGTGTGGTTTTCGTGGTCAAAATCCCAGTTCGCCTCCAGCGCTTTGGCATCCTGTACAAACTCCAGGTGGACCAGCCAATTTTCGCCGGGCTGCCGAGTAGCATCCCAAATTAGGGAAGATGGGCTGACCCCGCGGGTGGCCAGGCGGTCTATCACCAGTTCACCCAAGGCCGGAGCATCTTTGTCCGGAGCTACACGAGTTTCTTGAGCCTGACGGGCGGCATAAATCCGTTCCGCCATAACCGGGGCTTCGTATCGTTTGACCTGATCCAAGTCCAGACCGGCGCTAGTGGCGACTTCTTGGGCGGTGGCGCCGCCGCGAATCAAGGTTTGGATGTCTTTGGGACGCAAGTCCTGAGTGTCAGAGGCAGACAGGGCTGCCACCACTTTCCGGCGCTGTTGGCGCACAATGGAACGCAGCTCTTCGTCGAGGGGTAAAAGAAAGCGCTCACCGTCTGTGTCAACCAAGACAAGGTGTTCGCCGTCGGTGTGAATTCCAAGCAAAGAAAGACTGCGCATATTTCCTCCTAAACTAAACATTGCCAAAATCATAGGCAGTTTTCACGTCAACCCGCCGTAGCGTTGCCGAGAGGTCGCAATTTCCTTAAAGTAGTGCTAATATCGCGACGCACCAAAACTATTATTTTAAGGGAGTGCAATGGCTACCGATTACGATGCCCCGCGCAAGCGAGACGAGGAAAACCCGGAGGAATCTCTCGAGGAGTTAAAAACTCAGCGAAAAAATTCCGAAGATGCTTCCGTTGATGAGGACGAAAATGAAGCTGCGGATTCCTTCGAGTTGCCTGGCGCGGACCTTTCCAACGAAGAACTCTCAGTTCGCGTAGTTCCCAAGCAAGACGATGAATTCGTGTGTTCGCAATGCTTCATTGTGCATCATGCGTCCCAGCTGGCTGGGGAAGAAAACGGCCAGCCGGTGTGCATGGATTGTGCGGGTGTAGCCTGATGGGACTGTTCTCTAAGAAACGTAAGACGGATGAATCCCCCAGTGAGCTCGAGGACGATTCCGCCAGCGAAGTAAAAACGGATACATCCGCCTCGGTGTCGACCGCATCTGATGCTCCGGGGACGAAAGAACAGCCCGCAGGACCCCTGGACGTCAAACAACTTGGTGACCAGGACACCTCCCAGTATGCGGACTTTGGAGTGTTCCTGCTGCCACAGATTCCTGGGCTGGCGGTTCATCCCGAATCTCCCCTGGATGAAAAAACTTTTGGCTCTCTGACCATGCAGATTGGTAAGGCGGCGGTAGAGTTGCTGGCGGTAGCTGCACCTAAGTCGAAACGCCTGTGGCCCGAGCTTCGTGCGCAGGTACGCGGAGAAACCACCGCTGCGGGCAACACTTGTGATGAACGCGAGGGTAGTTTCGGCACGGAACTGTTTGTGCAGTTAGCGGCGCAAGACGCCCAAGGCAACCGGGGGCGCGTGCAGGTTCGCTATTGCGGAGTGGACGGCCCGAACTGGTTTGTGCGTCTAGTCTTTAACGGCATGGTGCAAGCCGAGGACCCGGATTTGCAAGCCCTAGAACAGGCTGTTCGTCAGGTCGTGGTGGTGCGTGGTTCTCGGCCGATGAGCCCCCGCTCGGTTATTCCCGTGGTTTTGCCCGACGACTTGGCGCGTCAGCTGGCGGCTCTGCGCGATCAACAGGCCTAGCCGCAGCGCAAACAAAGCGAGTTCACCATGTCACCGCGTCAACAGATAACCCGGGTCGGCACCGTGCTTTCCAGGTCTTTCCTGTCTCCTTCTGACGTGCCGTCTTTCCGGGTTTGCCTGGAGACCGCAGGAGGGTTCATCAACGTGCGCTGGCTGGGACGGATGGAAGTTCCCGGAGTGACCTTGGGACGCCGCCTGCAAGTGTGTGGAATCCCGTTGCAGGGCGAGGACGGGGTGGAACTGATAAACCCGGATTATCACTTCTTGGGGGACAAATGAGCGAGGAAAAAGACCAGGAAGCAGTCACAGCTGGACTCAACGAATTCAAGGATGCTCTGGGTCGAAACATGGGGGGCAGACTGGACGCCGAAGAATTCTCCCTGCGCCAAGCGGTAGGAGGGTGGCGCGGCATAGTCGAGTCCATCGGCCCCACGCTGGTGTTCGTGGTGGCGTTCGTGGCTGGCTGGGACGTCATGAAGGCCGGGGCGGTTTCCCTGGGATTTGCCGTGGGTTTGATTATCGCGCGGCTCATTGGGCATTCCTCGATTATGCAGGCGTTTGCGGGATTCTGGGTCGTCATCATCGGTGTGCTGTGGGCCATGTTCAGCGGCAAAGGCGAAAACTACTTTTTGATGAGCTTAATCATTAACGCGGTTTATGCCAGCGTGATTCTGGTGTCGATTTTGGTGCGTTTCCCCGTTATCGGTCTGCTGGTCGGGTGGTTTCGCACCCAAGGCTTGAGCTGGCGGACAGATTCAAGGCTGAAAGCGGATAAGCAAGCATACTACGCTGTGACCGTCATCTGGCTGGGCGTTTTCCTGCTTCGTCTGGCTGTAAAAACGCCTCTCTACCTGGGAGGAAATGTCCCTTGGCTGGGAACTTTCCAGATTTTGTTGGGCGTGCCGCTATTTGCTTTGGCGCTCTACCTCAGCTGGCTCCTGCTGCGCCGCACTCACGGGAAGTTCCTCGACTCCGGCCTTCCCGACACCGGCACCCTCGACACCGGTAAGGCCGACACCCCCGACAGTGCTTGCTGAATCCGTGGTATCCGCGGCCGTCAATAGTTTTCCAACTTGTTCAACGGTATCCTCAGTTTGCTCGGGGAACAGGAACAGCAACTGATCCGAGGCATGTAAGTTCGCGACCGCGTGGGGAGCCAGTGCTTTCCCGTCTTGTATAACTGCGGTCAACAAAACCCCCATCGGCCACTCCAACTCGCCCGCGGGACGTCCCAAAACCGGGGAATCAGAGGAGAGGACTATTGAGAACAATCTGTTGCGGGAGTTAAAGAACCGGAAAATCGGCACCAGGGTACCTACGCTCAGAGCCTCCTCGACCAGGGCAGTCATCATCCGGGGGGTAGAAATCGGCACGTCCACGCCCCAAGACTCATTGAACATCCACTCGTTCTTGGGATTATTAATCCGTCCGACCACGCGGGGCACCCCGAACTGAGTCTTTGCCAGCAGCGCAATAACCAGATTAGCCTGGTCATTTCCGGTAGTTGCGACGACCACATCAGCTTGCGCCCCGCCCGCTTGTTCCATCGTTTCGGGAGTGGATAAGTCTCCCAGAATCCAGTTCGCGTCCGGCACGGAGGAAACTTTCATCGCCTCGGGGCTGGAGTCGGCGATTGTGACCTCGTGTCCCCTGGCTAGCAGTTCCCTGGCGATGGAGCGGCCGATTGAGCCCGCCCCGGCAATAACAATCAGCATCTTTACTCCTTGAAATTCCGGGCCAAACGGGAGGCCACCGCTTCGCGTTGAGACTCGGAAACAAAATAGAACAACTCGTCGTTTTCCTGTAACACAGTCGAGGCTTCAACCATCAACACTTTAGAAAAACGCAGCACATAAGCGGCCCGAATCTCCAGTTCAGTCTCTAAAGCGGAAACCTCCTGACCGACCCAGCTGGGTCCCACGGGAACGCGGCACAGGCTCAATTGCCCGGTATCCTCGGTAAACACGACATCTGGGGGTAGCGGTAACACCCGCGCCAGCAGTAATGCGGCGGTGCGATCCACAGAGCCCACGGTGGGGATACCCAACCGTTCGTAAACCTCGGCGCGCCGCGGATCGGAGATGCGCGCCACCACCTTCTTTACGTGATAAATCTCGCGAGCTACGCGTGCCGCCAGGATATTAGCATTGTCATCATCAGCCACCGCCGCAAAAGCGTAGGCATCTTCGATACCGGCCTGCAACTGTGTATTGCGGTCGTACCCTTCACCAGTCAGCTTTTGTCCTTGAAAATTCTTGTAAAGTCGGCGGAAAGAATCCGTGTTGTTGTCGATAATTGCCAGGGTGTGTCCCCGGTCCTCAATCGCTTTCGCCAGCGTGGTTCCGACGCGTCCACAGCCCATGATTACAAAATGCACTCTTAAAACATAACCTGAAAGGCACAAATTCGGCTACATTTCACGGGTTGGGGAGGGAAATTCTTTCCGGTTTGAATCCGAGCGGCTAAAGTTGAGACGTGCTGAAGAATCTGACTCCGAAGGAGGGTTGGCTGGAGACCTTTACCCAGCTGGCTTTCTTCGCACCCAAATTTTGGTTTCCAGCCCTCATTGCGGCCTCCGTTTTTCCGTCTCTGATTGCGTATTCGGGACCGATTTTTTCCGCGGTAGCCCTGTGGATTGTGGCGTTTGTCCTGATAGCCGGGTTGATAACAACGCTGGCCCACGGGTATTCACTAGGCCAGACCCACCGTTTAGATTCCACGGCTGCTCTGGTGCAAGCCTACTTGGGGTCTTTCCTTGGAGCTCTCACTGCCGTAGCCTCGCTGCTGGCTATGGTCGTTGCCGTAGCAGCCCTGGTCTCTACCGCAACCACCTTCATCGTGGTTTCCGCGGATTTGTCCGAAGACTATCGCGTGTGGATTCTCATTGCCGGTTTCGTCTTGCTACTGCTGGCGCTGTTTTTCCCCGAACCTATACGCAGAGCGATTCCGTGGCTTACCCTGGTGATATTCGTAGTGGGTTTCCTGTTGCTGGCCTATGGTTTTTGGCACTACCTGCGTAACGGAGCCAAGCCGGGTTTGTTGGAGCTGCTTAGTTCCACTACGAAAGCCAAGAACGCGGTCGCCGATGCCAACCTGCAGTCCGGTTGGAAAGCTGCTGCCGTAGCGGCGCTACTGCTGGTTCCGGTGACTCCGGCGGTGACACTGTTCCGCAACGAAAGCCGTCAGCCGCTTTCTGGTCTCATGTTCAGAGTTCTGGGTGGTTCCGCCGCCGCCATGTTTGCCGCTACGGTATATCTGTCGTTTACGGTCGCCGGATTCCACTGGACCCGCCTGGATACGGTCATTCAAGGGCCGGGCAACCTGGCTTTATTGCTGAGGGTTTTGCTGGACAAGAACGGGTGGCTGGTCGTCCCAATCATGTCTCTGTTCGCGGTGGGATGCCTCATCAGCGCCTATATTTATGTCTCTAGCGTCTCCACTTTGCTAACGGATTTGAGCGGGCATGACCTGGCGGTCCATCAGGTTCCAGTGTCTTGGATGCGCCGAGGGCGTTCGGCTTCGATTTTAACGTTCATGGTCGTTACGTTTGCGTTGGCGCTGACGGTACACAGCCGCATGGGGGTGGCAGCGCTGACCTGGGTGACTTTCGTGGCCATCTCCAGCTTCTTGGGCCAAGTCGCCCGGATGCGCATGTGGCGTTCTCGATTCCACAGCGGGGCAACGTATGCACAGCGCCGCCAATCCAAGCGGTACTATCGCATCGCCATCATCAGCGTTATTATCAGTCTGATTATCCTGCTTGTGGTTTCGGTGGCATTCAATTCCATTTTTGAACTTTATGTGCTGGCCGCCTGGGCCGGCCTGGGATTGCTGATTTATTGTCTCAACTTCTATTACCGGAGGGTGCAAAACAAAATGTCGCAGCTGGAACACGCCGAAACCCCGGTGAAACATACTCTCGCCCTCGTGCTGGTGCCGCGTTTTGACGCCTCTGCCCTAAAAACTATTCGTTACGCGTGGGCCGCGCACCACCCTAATGTCGAGGTCGTGCACGTGCTTGAACCAGATGAGGACGAAACTGAGGTCCGCCGCCAGTGGCAGGAGTTGGGAATCACCGCTGCGCTGACCCTGATTCCTGACGAGGGCGGCAATCACCTGGGGTCGGTTCAAAAATATCTGAACGCCAAACTCGATATGGATTCTCTGACCTCTATCTCGGTCTATTTGCCGCGGTACGTCCCGAAATGCAGAGCTCTGGGATGGCTGCACAACGCGGCTGAACGTACTTATGCCCGCCACTTGGCACGCCTAGAACGAGTGACGATTACCTGGGTCACCTTGACGGCTTGAAGGGAAATATATGCAAACTGAACTAATCGAACTGGGCGGGCCGGCTCACGGCGGATATTGCGTGGGCCGTTTGACATCAGGAAAAGTCGTTATGGTGCGGGGAGGACTGCCGGGCGAAACTGTCGAGGTCGAGGTCACCTCGGAGCGTTCCAAAGTTGCCTATGGGCGGGTTGTGCAGGTGAAAGCCGCCAGCGCGGACCGGGTCGCACATATCTGGCCCGAAGGCGAGGCGAAGGATCTGGGCGGGGTAGAGCTGGGACACGTTGCCTATCCAGCCCAGCTGCGCTGGAAGCGTGACGTGGTGCGTGACGCCATCCGGCGAAATGGTAGCCCGGAACTGCTGGAACAGCTGGACCAAGCTCACCCCGGGTGGGAAGTGGAATCGTTGGGGCCCGAGCCGGGGCGCACCCGCGTGAGCTTTACCATCAGCGAGGGCGGGGGACTAGGGATGTATGAAGCTGCAGCGCACAACGTCCACACCGTGCGTTCTTTTCCGCTGATGGTACCCGAGCTGGTCGACTTGGATTTGTTCCGGCGGCATTGGGAATTTGCGCCGGGAACCCGTCTGCGGGTCATTGCCCCGTCAAGTTCCGCGCCGGTGCTGTTCGTTGAGGGTCAGACTTTCAGCGTGGACGGCGAGCCGACAACATCGCGGGTACGGGAAACGGTCAGCGTCGGGGACCGGACTTTTACGTATCGGATTTTTGCCGGGTCCTTTTGGCAAACTGACCGGCGAGCGCCCGCGACTCTCGCGGCCGCACTGTTGGATGCCATCGGTGAGGTCGAGGGGTTTGAAGCGTGGGAGCTGTATTCCGGTTCGGGGTTGTTTTCTCCGTTCCTGGCTCAGGCCGTGGGTGCAAAAGGGCGTTTGACCACGGTGGAGGGCGACGGTCCGGCGACGAAATCGGCTGCCTATAATCTGGCAAAGGCCGGTTTCGAGCACGTTGAGGTGCAGCGCGGTAACGTTTCCCCGCAGTTGTTGCGTTCCTTGCCGCTGGGCGAGATGGTCAGTGCCGGCACGTTGGTGGTGGCTGATCCGCCGCGCTCGGGGTTGGGTAAAGCAGTGGCACGAGCGATTTGTGAGCAGAATCCGGATTTAGTGGCACTGTTTTCCTGCGACCCGGTTAGCTGTGCCAGGGACCTGGAAACCATGCGCCAGTTGGGTTACCGGGTTAAGACCTGGCGAGCTTTCGACCTGTTCCCCTACACCAGCCACGTAGAGAGTTTATGCTTACTATCGGCTCAGGTTAGGTAAATGTATGCAGGTTATCGAAACACCACGCATGATACTGCGGAAACCTGAACTATCGGATTTAGAACCTCTATTTCAAATCCATGCGGATCCAGCTACTAATCGCTATAACCCAGCTGGACCAGTGCGTGACCGTGAGACTTTTCAGCAAGAATTGAAGACGTGGATTGAACACCACGAGAAGTACGGTTTTGGGTATTATGTCATTATCGATAAAAGCGATAGTGGTTACGTGGGTGTTTGTGGGCTTAAACACATCTTTATTCAAGAGCAGCGCTATTTGAATCTCTATTACCGGATTACTCCAGAAAAAATGCGCCGCGGATATGTTAAGGAAGCAGCCCGAGCAATTATTGATACTGTGCTTCAAGATGATGGGTCAGATAGGGCGGGTGAGGCGGAATGTCCTTCGCCCCAATCTCGTATAGTTGTTGCCTTGACCTTGAATACAAATCTACCTTCCATTCGTACCGCTATATCGCTCGGTCTGAAACATTATCCTGGATTAGATGATTATGAGGGTGATGGGAACGTCTATTATTTTAACTCAGAATATTTTGAACAAAAAGAGTCTTAAATGGCGGGAAAAGGGCAATACCGTTTCCGGCAGAAGGGTTGAGGCGGTGGTTCTTTTCACCATAACTGCAGTAAATAGTCTGGAGGACATGACAATAGAACACATCGAAGATCATCAGTTAGATACACGGACTCACAATAAGGCAATAACGAAAGCCCGTGAGAGTAACCGCATTACACCGAAACAAAAAGATTATTTAAAGTCACTTAAATGATAACAAACTTTGTTTGCGGCTGGAGACCCTTGCGGTGTTAAATCGGGATTAAAGAGTTCGTTTACAGTGCATTGAAGGCTATTGGGAGGTGCGGTGAACTGGATTAATGCCTTTGAAATTATTTGCTACCTGCTAACCGTTCTGTTGCTAGGAGACATTGCCAAGCAGCGCAACCGGGTGGAACTGCGTCTGTTCTTAGCGGCGACTATGGCGGGATTCATCCTTGAAATTCTGGCTGTGAGAGCCACGGATATCTATCACTACAGCAACGACTATTTTTTCAGCATCGGCGCGCCGCCCAATCAGTTTCCTGTATTTGGTGGATTAATGTGGGGTGCGTTGGCCGTCTGCGGTTTCAGAATCGCGACGAAATTTTCCGATAGCAGTTTTGAAATCAGCCTTTTTACTGGCTGGCTAGTCGTTTCGATGGATTTATTACTGGATGTGGCCGCCATCCGACTCAACGGGGGTTTTTGGATTTGGGACGGACGCGTTCTCTCCTGGGACATCAATCATCATGTGTTCATGAGTGTGATTTGGGTAAACTTCCTGGGTTATCTGTTCGAAACCCCGGCAGTCGTTTACCTAACATTGCGTCTGAAAAAACTCTCTGAAAAATCCCGGCTGATGGCAATCCTTACCGTCCTCGGCGCAGGAATGGGAGCAGTTATTACCGTAGGCGTGGGCAGTAGTTTGTCTCTGCTGCTAAACAAAATCAGCGATGAGTGGTTCGCCGTTGTCGCATTCTTAGTACTGTGGATAGCCATATTGGTGAAGATGGTAACCCAGATTGCAAAACGCTGGCATACTTTTACTATACGAGGGAATCACGACTTCGTTCTGGGGATTTTTTGGGCCGTAATTTACGGTTATTGCTTGGTTGCGCTGTGGTCCCTGGGCGCGTTCCATACGAACATCGCTTATGGTCTTTTAGCTGTTTTCATAGCATTAGCTACCTTATTATTGTCTTTTGTTAGTACGAATGCCTACGCAGAATTAGATTGATTCTTCTGGATGCACCTGCCGCTAAGTATGCTGGCGGACAATTGCCGGGTTGCTGTGGGAGAATTCCGGAGGAACATAGGAAAGCAAAGCGCAAAGGATTGGGATTTGCGCAACAGAAGTTTTGCGAATTGCTCACGCTAGAGGACCGACAAATCGGCGCGCAACGCCCTTGTGAATTCGAGACGCAGTTACGAGGCGAGCCGTTTTGCAACCTATCGCCCCAGGTAAAAGCCTATTTGGAGAATGTATCTGAGGCGGCAATGAAAAATTGTCCGCGGCGCAACCTCTAATGTGTTGTGAAATGACGAAATAAAATATATCTTGATGTCGAGATAAATTCTTCGTGGCGTTGCTGCCACCCTTTAGGAGGTTATTTATGGCCAGTTTGAACAGCTTAAATGCTCGCAAGACTTTGCAGGTGGGAGGTAAATCTTACGAGATTTTCTCTCTCGATGCCGTGGAAGGCTTAAAAAAGCTTCCTTATGCGCTGCGCATTTTGGGCGAAAACCTGTTGCGTAACGAGGATGGTGCCAACATTACTGCCGACCAAATTAAGGCTCTGGCGGCGTGGAATCCCGATGCGCAGCCCAACACGGAAATCCAGTTCACCCCGGCTCGCGTGGTAATGCAGGACTTCACCGGCGTGCCCTGCGTGGTTGATTTGGCCACTATGCGCGAAGCTGTGAAAGACCTGGGTGGGGACCCGGAGAAAATCAACCCCTTGGCTCCGGCAGAGATGGTCATCGACCACTCGGTCCAGATTGATTACTTTGGCCGCCCTGACGCGCTAAAACTCAACACGGATAAGGAATACGAACGCAACTCGGAACGTTACAAGTTCCTGCGTTGGGGCCAAGGTGCCTTTAACAACTTCCGCGTAGTGCCGCCGGGGACCGGCATTATCCACCAGGTCAACATCGAGTACCTGGCGCGTTCCGTGTTCACCAAAGAACTGCCCGATGGCACGGTGCAGGCTTACCCCGACACCTGCGTCGGCACCGACTCCCACACCACGATGGTCAACGGTCTGGGTGTGCTGGGCTGGGGCGTCGGCGGTATCGAAGCCGAGGCCGCTATGCTCGGTCAGCCGGTGTCCATGCTGATTCCGCGCGTGGTCGGATTCAAACTCAAGGGTTCCATCCCTGCCTCCGCTACCGCTACGGACGTGGTGCTCACCATCACCCAGATGCTGCGCGAGCACGGCGTGGTCGGTAAGTTTGTGGAGTTCTATGGCGAGGGAGTTACGCAGGTGCCGCTGGCTAACCGCGCCACTATCGGCAATATGTCTCCCGAATTCGGTTCGACCGCCGCCATCTTTCCCATCGACCAGGTCACCGTGGACTACCTGCGCTTGACCGGACGTGACGAGGAACGTTGCGCTCTGGTGGAGGCTTACGCCAAGGAACAGGGCTTGTGGCACGATCCGAGCTTCGAACCCAAGTACTCGGAGTACCTGGAACTCGACCTGTCTACTGTGGTGCCTTCCATTGCCGGTCCGAAGCGTCCGCAAGACCGCATCAAGCTGAGCGAAGCCAAGCAGACCTTCGAGCAGACCCTGGTGCCGACCTACGCTCCAGAGGCGCACAAGCTAGTGGACCTGACCACCGCTGACGGTACCAAGACGAACCTGGATCATGGCCGCGTGGTCATTGCCTCCATCACGTCTTGCACGAACACCTCCAACCCCTCGGTGATGATGGCTGCCGGCATTCTGGCTCGCAACGCCCGCGCTAAGGGACTGAAGTCAAAGCCGTGGGTAAAGACGTCGGTGGCTCCCGGTTCCCAAGTCGTCACGGACTACTTTGACCAGGCCGGTCTGTGGGGTCCCCTTGATGAGCTGGGCTTTAACCTGGTGGGTTATGGGTGTGCGACCTGCATCGGTAACTCCGGTCCGGTTCCGCCCGAAATCTCGAAGGTCATCAACGACAACGACCTGGCCGTTACAGCGGTGCTGTCGGGTAACCGTAACTTTGAGGGGCGTATCAGCCCCGACGTTAAGATGAACTACCTGGCTTCCCCGCCGCTGGTTGTGGCCTACGCCCTGGCCGGTACTATGGACTTCGATTTTGAGACGGAGCCCCTGGGGCAGGATCAAAACGGCAACGATGTGTTCCTGCGTGACATCTGGCCCGACCCCGCTGAGGTGCAACGGACTATCGACGAAACCATTAACCGCGATATGTACACGAAGGATTATGCAAACGTGTTTGCCGGTGATGAGCGTTGGCAGTCCCTGCCGACTCCGGCAGGCAGCCGCTTCACCTGGGACGATGACTCGACCTATGTGCGCAAGGCACCGTTCTTTGACGGAATGAAGATGGAGCCCGAACCGGTGCGGGACATCCACGGCGCCAGGGTTTTGCTGAAACTGGGCGATTCCGTCACGACCGACCACATCTCTCCGGCCGGCGCTTTCAAGCCTGAAACTCCTGCTGGCCAGTACCTGACCGGCAACGGGGTGCAGCCTAAGGACTTCAACAGCTACGGTTCGCGTCGTGGCAATCACGAAGTCATGATGCGCGGCACGTTTGCCAACATCCGCATTAAGAACCAGCTGCTGGACGGGGTTGAGGGCGGTTTCACCCGCGACTTTACCCAGGAAAGCGGCCCTCAGGCCTACGTCTATGATGCCTCCATGAACTACCAGGCCGCCGGGATTCCGCTGGTCGTGCTGGGCGGCAAGGAATACGGCACGGGTTCTAGCCGCGACTGGGCCGCAAAAGGTACCCGCCTGCTGGGTGTGAAAGCCGTTATCGCGCAGTCCTTTGAACGTATTCACCGTTCTAACCTGATTGGGATGGGTATCCTGCCACTGCAGTTCCCGGAGGGACAGTCCGCGGACTCGCTGGGCCTGGACGGGACGGAAACCTTTGACATCAGCGGTGTAACCGCTTTGAACGAAGGTAAGACTCCGGAGACGGTGAAAGTCTGCGCCACCAAGACGGACGGCTCCAAGGTCGAGTTCGATGCGGTGGTACGTATCGACACCCCTGGAGAAGCCGACTACTACCGCAACGACGGCATTTTGCGCTACGTGCTGCGTAACCTGGTGAAAGCCTAGGTGCTAGCGGTTCAACCGTTTATAGCTCCCCGAATTGCCCTCTGGTCAGTTCGGGGAGCTATTTTTCGGTCTACCGGCCAAACCGTTGCGCGGCCACCGCTCCAAACTGGCACGACATGAAAGAAAACGTAAAAACCGGATAGAATGGGACGGTATCTTCATGAGGAGTTTTACGATTCTATGTCCCAACTTGAACCCGTAAACGCGCAAAACGCTGACTTGATGTCGCTGCGCCTATTGCCGACGATTTCTTCGCCGCGCGATTTGCGGAATCTAAACCACCAGGAACTCAATCGCCTGGCCGAGGAAATTCGTCAATTCCTGGTGCAATCAGTGGCAAAGACCGGGGGACACCTGGGGCCGAACCTTGGCGTGGTCGAGCTGACCATCGCCCTGCACCGCGTGTTTAATATCACCCGAGACACTTTCGTTTTTGACACGGGACACCAGACTTACGTCCACAAACTCCTGACCGGACGTCAAGACTTTTCCCGGCTGCGTCAACGCGGCGGCCTGTCTGGTTATCCCTCGCGGGCGGAATCTGATACGGATGTGCTGGAAAACTCCCACGCTTCAGCTGCGCTGTCCTGGGCGGACGGGATTGCCAGAGCAAACCGCCTGACCGGCAAACGAGGCTGGGTCGTAGCTGTCATCGGCGATGGAGCGATGACTGGCGGTATGGCTTGGGAGGCCCTGAACAACATTGCCGAAGAAAACGAAGGCCGGCTGATTATTGTCTTGAACGACAACGGGCGTTCCTACGCTCCGACCATCGGCGGGCTGGCGCATCACCTGGACGCCTTGCGGGTTACACCCCAGTACGACAAAGCCTTGAAGTGGGGCAAACAAACCCTGAAAGGCGGCGGGCCGGTGGGGAACCTGGTGTATTCCGGGTTGCATGCCGCGAAAGCCGGGCTGCGCGACATGGTCGCCTCCGCCGAAGGGGTCCTGTTTGACGAGCTGGGTATTACCTATACCGGTCCCATTGACGGACACGATATTGCCGCCCTGGAGTTTAGCTTCACCAGGGCAAAAGCTGCCAAGAAGCCCGTCTTGATTCACGTCATCACCCAAAAAGGTCGCGGCTACACCCCGGCAGAAGAAAACGTCTCCGACCACTTCCACGCAATCGGACGGATTCATCCCGAAACCGGCCTGCCCATAGAGCCGGAACGCTTTGAATGGACCCAGGTTTTTGCCGAGGAAATCTGCAACCTGGCGCGTGAGAACGAAAAAATCGTCGCCCTGACCGCCGCGATGCTTCGGCCCGTAGGGTTGTGCCCGATGCAACGAGAATTCCCCGACCGGGTTTTCGATGTTGGTATCGCGGAAGCGGATGCCCTGGCCACCGCCGCCGGTTTGGCATACGGCGGAATGCACCCGGTCATCGCCCTGTATTCCACATTCCTAAACCGGGGTTATGACCAGTTGCTGATGGATATCGCGCTACACCGGGCTGGGGTGACGATTGTCGAGGATCGTTCCGGGATTACCGGCAGCGACGGCGCCAGCCACAACGGAATGTGGGATATAGCTCTGGCCGGGACAGTGCCCGGTCTGCGCTTGGCCGCGCCGCGCGATGCCGCGACCTTGCGTGAAGAACTGCGCGAGGCTCTGGAAGTTGAGGACGGACCTACCATCGTGCGCTATCCGAAAGGTTCGCTGCCCAAGCCTTTGCCGGCCTGGAAACGGGCCCACGGTAGCGATGTGCTGTGGGAATCGGCTGACTTCGTGTCACCGTCAGCACCGACCCGCGAGGCAACTGCCAGCTCAAACCGGCCCCAGAACCTTTTGATTGTTGCGACCGGAGCGTTTGCCCACCTGGGAGTGGAGGTCGCGAAGGAACTCCAGGCCCTCAACAACCTGGCGGTGCGCGTCGTCGATCCGCGGTGGCTCATTCCCGTGCCCACCGACTTGGTGGCGGCGGTAGGAGCCTACGACCGGGTCGTAACCCTGGAGGACGGCCTGGTGGAAGGCGGTTTCGGGTCCCAGCTACGCAACGCGGCAGCAGCGCAGGACATCTTTACTCCGGTGTTGTCTTATGGGATTCCGCGACAGTTTTTGCACCATGCCACGCGTGACGAAATTCGGGAAGAACTGGGGCTGACCCCCAGCGCGCTGGCTGATTCCATTAATTCTCGGATTTAAGGGCCTGGACCAGCGAATCCAAAGTATTTTCAATCTGCCAAGGCCGCGCCTGACTGGCCTGCAGCACTTCCAGTACCTGGGACTCCGGGGCATCGTCAGGCAGCACCCAAGCCAGCCTGCGGATGGTTTTCGGTTCTAGCATGACCTCGTAGTTGACATCTAACTGGGCAGCCAGTCCGGCCACGGTTTCACGCAAACGCCGCCACCGATCGGCCTCCAGGGGGTGATTGTGCGTAAAAGTACGCGAATCTGGAACCTCGCCGGGGATACGCGGGGCACGCCGCGGGGGGAGTTCCTTGGTGGACAGCTGATAGGACCTGCGCAAGGCTGCAAACCAGCGGTCGGCTCGTTTCCGACCGACCCGGTCGTGGCGAAAATCCTCCAAAGCCCCCATGTAGCGTTTCCCCTTTGGCAGCCCCGCCGCCAAGGCAATCATCGCCGCGTTCGTCAGCACTTTGGTAGGTGCCAAATCTTCGTCTTGGGCCAGTTCATCGCGGGAATACCACAGTTCCCGCAAGGCGGCGAGGTTGCGCGGGGCGTGAACTTTTCCAGAACCGGGGACGTGACGCCACGGATCGGGTTTGGGTGCAGGGGGCTGAAAATCCAAGAGATAGTCGAATTCTTGCTCCGCCCAGTCGTCTTTATCCTCGTCTTGCAGTCTTAGCCACAGCTGATTGCGCAGGTCAATGAGGTAATCCACGTCCAGGGCAGCGTAGGTTTGCCAGTCGGAGGGCAGGGGGCGGGTGGACCAATCCGCCGCAGAATGTTCTTTCGCCAAGGTGATGCCCAGCACCTGTTCCATCACCGCGGCCAGGCCAAACCCCTCAAAGTTCAACAGTTTTGCCGCCAGTTCCGTGTCAAACAGCAGCTGCGGGCGCATCCCCAGTTCCGACAGACAGGGCAAATCTTGGGTCGCGTCGTGCAAAATCCACTCCGCCTTGCCAATAGCCCGGTTCAAGGGCTTCAAATCGGGAAAGGCTATCGGGTCGATGAGGACAGTGCCCACGCCCTCGCGACGCAGTTGCACCAGGTAGGCGCCTTGTGAGTAGCGAAATGATCCGGCACGTTCGGTATCGAGCGCCACCGGACCCGCGGCGGCAGCGACAAGTTCACAAACGTGCTGCAGGGCTGCGGGGGTGTCCACAATCGGAGCCAAAGGCTCGCGAGTACGGGTGACCAGCCGGGGGGATTGCAGTTTTGAGGTGGTGCTTGACATAACGGTTCTATGTTATAACCTGTCGCACTTACCCCCGTCCTGCCGCACCGTAGGGGTGTTTCTGGGGTAATGTTCGTTAGCGCACAAGGGCGGTCGGGAGGGTTCTAATGTCGCAGCTGAGTGACGTTTTCCTCGGGGGAGAGCCCGGTCGACTGTAGCATGGTGTCCAGCCACGCCAGGAAATGAGCGCTCAAATCGGGACTGCCAGGAGTCCAAGAAGCGCGAATCTCAAGGGTAGCGGAAGTGGCGCGCAGTGCGAAGCCCTCAAAAGAACGGTTGATGGTCGTGGTGGCAGTACCGACCAGATGTCCGTAATCAGCGTCTCGGCTCGCTAAACACTCGCGTAGCCAAGACCAGGCGACTTCTCCGGCTAGCGGATCTTCACCCAAAGCTAACTCCGTATCGGTCGCCACCAGAGCAATAACCCGAAACTCGCCGCCCCAGCCTTCTTGGGTCTGCGGATCGTAGAGACACACGAACCGGCCGGTAGCGGGGGCCTCCGCCTCCACGTGCAGCGCCGTTTCTGCGCTAATCGCCACCGCATAAGGGGCAATTTTCATCGGGGCAGGCACCTCGTGAACGGAGACCCGGGGCGGCACCGTGGCTTGGCGCAGCGACAAAAGAGCAAGTTCCCACGCCGGGGGTACCTGCGTCCGTGCCGTTGAACTCGCCTCGCTCACCCTCTCAGCGTAAGCGAGAGAGAGGGAAAACCGACCGTACCACGCCCTGCAAACCCGAAATACCTTTTCGGGCTGCCCGACGCCTCAAATCTAGAGAGAACGGTCGGCCAAGGGAGAGGCCAAAACCACAATGGAACGCGAACACACCGTAACGGTCTCGGGGGAACCTAAGAGGTCGGCCCGTATGAAATCCGTCTCAATCGGCTGTTCCGCGGTCGTGTCGATGACCCGATACCACTGCAAATCATGAGCCCACTGGGGCATAGTGAACTCCAAGTCTTTTTCGGAGGCGTTGAACATGAGGATAAAATCATCATCTTCCACGCGCTCACCGCGTTTGCCCGGCTCGTCAATAGAAGCCCCGTTTAGGGAAATGGTTAGGGCTTTAGCGTAAGCGGTCGTCCATTCTTCATCGGTCATATGTTCGCCGTTGACGCTAAACCACTCGATGTCGCCACGATCCGATTCTCCGCCGCGGGCTGCGTCCCCAGCCAGGAACCGGCGCCGGCGAAACACCGGGTGCTCGTTGCGCAGGTGAATCAGAGCTCGGGTAAAGTCGAACATCTTTTGGTCACGCGCGTCTTCGTTCCAATGAATCCAGGTGGTGTCATTATCTTGGCAATATCCGTTGTTGTTACCGCCCTGGGTGCGCCCCAACTCGTCTCCGTGAGAAATCATGGGAACCCCTTGGGACAGCAGCAGGGTGGTGAGGAAGTTGAAACGTTGGCGGCGGCGTAGCTCATTAATGGACTCGTCGCGGGTCGGACCTTCTTCCCCGTGATTCCAAGATTTGTTGTTGTTGTCTCCGTCAACTCCGCCTTCACCATTGGCTTCATTGTGTTTATCGTTATAGGAGACCAGGTCAAGCAGGGTAAATCCGTCGTGAGCGGTCACAAAGTTAATGGAGGCCACCGGCAGGCGTCCGGTGTGGGCATAGAGGTCTGCCGAACCGCTGAACCGGGACGCGAATTCGCCCAGTTTGGCGGGCTCGCCACGCCAGTAGTCCCGCACCGTATCGCGATACTTCCCGTTCCATTCCGACCACAAAATCGGGAAACCGCCCACGTTGTAGCCGCCTTCGCCGACGTCCCAAGGTTCGGCAATGAGCTTGACCTGGGAAATAATCGGATCTTGGTGGATGATGTCAAAGAATGCCGAAAGTTTGTCAACCGAGCTGAGTTCCCGGGCCAGGGTTGACGCGAGGTCGAACCGGAAACCATCTACGTGCATTTCGGTAATCCAATAGCGCAGCGAATCCATGATCAGCTGCAGCACCGCAGGGGAGCGCATCAGCAGGGAATTGCCAGTTCCGGTCGTGTCGAAATAGTGTTCCCGGTCGCCTTCCACCAGGCGGTAGTACACTTCGTTGTCCAAGCCTCGGAAAGACAGTGTCGGTCCCATCTGGTTGCCCTCAGCGGTGTGGTTGTAGACGACGTCGAGGATGACTTCGATACCGGCTGAATGCAGGTCTTTGACCATTTGCTTAAATTCCTCGACCTGGCGGTCGCCGCGACGATCCGAACAGTAGCCATTATGCGGGGCAAAGTAGCCGATAGTGTTGTAACCCCAATAGTTTTTCAGGCCTTTTGCCTCCAGGGAAGGATCGGTGACGAATTGGTGCACCGGCATGAGCTCCACGGCGTTGACGCCCAAGTGTTTCAGATAGGAAATGTTGTTCGGATGTCCCATTCCTGCGTAAGTGCCCCGCAGCGCTTCGGGAATGGCAGGGTTCAACATGGTCATCCCCTTGACGTGGGTTTCATAAATAACCAGGTCCGGGTAGTCCAAGCGGGGATGACGGTCGTTGCCCCAATCAAAGAAGGGGTTGATGACGACTGAATGCATTGTGTGCGCGGCCGAATCCGCCTCGGAATAGCCATCCGGATTCCCGGCCGGATAGGCAAAAATGGACATGTCGCCGTCTAAGTCACCGGCGATGGCTTTGGCATAAGGGTCCAGCAACAGTTTGCTCGGATTGAAGCGCTGCCCATTGGTGGGGTTATAGGGGCCGTGGACCCGGTATCCGTAGTGTTGCCCGGGACGGAGATTCGGGATGTAGCCGTGCCACACGTGGGCATCGACTTCTTCCAAAGAGAAACGTTCAGTTTCCCGTCCGTCGTCCTCTACTAAACAGAGTTCCACTTTTTCAGCGTTGGCTGAAAAAAGTGCAAAGTTTGTTCCGCTCCCATCATAAGTTGCCCCCAGCGGATAAGGTTTTCCTGGCCAAATTTCCATATTCCAAATATCTCATACTCCAGCGTGGTGTGCTGAATGTGGGTTATCAGGGCTGTTCCTCGCCGGGCGGGACGTCGTCTTTTTCGGTGGAATTGAGTTTCAGAAGTCCGCTTAATGGGTTGGAACGACTGGCCTCCGTTTCGTCAGGCAGCGGGGGAACTATGTCGGCAGTCGAGGCTTGCCACCAGCCGCGTTCCTGCAGTAGCGGTTCGGCCATGCGCACGAATTCGGCAGCAATCTGGCGATAGGTGTCGGTGTTGGGGTGGAAACCGTCCTCGGCTCGAATCATGAGAGTTCTCCACAGCGGCACATCTCCTAAGTGGCGCATGGGGACCAAAATGTGGTTCGACTGAGAAACGGAGTTGATAACGATGTCATTCATTTCGATGGCGCGTTTATCTGCGGGGAGGGGTTTTGCGGGGGGAACTTCAGCAATAAAAGCGCGAGCAGGCAGGCATTTCAGGATAATTTCCATCTGTTGCTGGAAATCTTCGGTGCTTTGCCCTTCAGAGGCAAACACATCGTTGCCGCCTATGTCCAGGGTGATGATGTCCGGCGTTAAGCCCGTGGCCAGCAGCTGCGGAATTTGCGTGTTGACTACGGTCGAGGCGATGGCTCCGGAGATGGAAAAATTCAGCACGATAACCCGTCGCTGCGTGGCCCGTCGCAGATAGGAGGCAAACAGTGCTACGTAAGAGTCCTGCACGTCCTCACACCCCACCCCTTGTGCGGCAGAATCACCGAGAGCGACGTAAATCAGGGGAGGGGCGTTCTTAATTTTCGAGGGTCGATGCAGATTTTGACCGGTTTGTGGAAAAATCGGCTTGTTGGAGTACCAGTCGCTGCGATGCATATAACGTTGCGCACCGTTAGAAAACATCTCGAAGCCGGGGGTATAGAGTTCTGGATTTGCCAGCATCCCCAGTTCGTCCAGCTTTGCCAGCCCGGAGATGACGTGGTCCTCCCAGAACCAACGGTGACTGGAAACCTCTTGATGGACTTTCCACATCCCCGCAGCGGCGGTGCCTGCCCAGACCAGGGATGATGACGTTCCCAGTGCGGCGAGGGCGGAAACTTTTGAGGAAGCGGGTAACTCACGAAACAGTTCAAGTACTGTATCGACAGAAATCTTTTTGGCGGCCACGACACTAGCCTACCCGGCTCGCGCCGTTTTAAGCGCGCAAAAAACAAGTTTGGTGGGCCATACTGGGATCGAACCAGTGACCTCTTCCGTGTGAAGGAAGCGCGCTACCGCTGCGCTAATGGCCCAAGGCTTATCAAGTTTAGCCTTAGGCAGCTCTGAACGCAAAACCTCGGTGTACTGCGGCGCAATGGCAGTTTCCTTCGATTCGGTGCGTTTCGGGAACACTATTGCGAACCTGAGAAAAAGCGCTGGGCTGTATCCCCGAGTTTTAGCCAAAGCCGGTCTAGGTTCAAATTAGCAAACCGTATATGTTAAGACAAATGCCCAGATAATTTTCAGAAATCCTACAGGGTACGTTTAGAATTCTGACATGTATGAGGTTTCAGATTCTGCTGTTGCCGTCAAAAGGCGTGTGACTTTGGATGATGTGGCAAAGGTGGCACATGTGGCGACCTCTACCGCTTCGCGGGCCTTGAACCGTCCGGGGCGTATAAATGCTGAGACGGAAGCCTTGGTGCGCCAAGTTGCGAACGATTTGGGCTATGAACGACCGGAAAATTATTGGCGACGAACACACGTATTGACCCAAAAAATCGGGGTCACGATTCGTCTCCAAGAGTACCAAATGTTGGCTGCGATACAGGACAAATTGATTCTGGAGCAGTACTTACCGGTTTTGTATCCCGCTGTTTCTACGCGAGTCCTGCAGACCGTTAAACGGGAGTTCAATAACGTCGATGGGTTGATTATTGATAATCCCCAGATTCCCGGACGTATGCGCCTGGAAATCCCCAATACCGAGCCTCTAGTGGTGACGAACTGCTTGATGGACGAAGCGACTTGCGTCGTGCCGGATACGGAACAGGGGGTTGCAGCCTTGCTGACGCATCTGACGTCGTTGCGGCATCAATCCATAACTTACTTTTACGCCAAAGATAGTTGGCTGAGCCGGAGTATTTTGCAGGCTTTGCGGTCTGGGTGCGAACGGGACGGTTTAGTTCTGCATACGGTGGGAAACGTCGGGGATAGCCTGGAATCAGGGCATCGTGCGGTGTCGGCTTGGCGTAAGCATCTGGACAGTGCCGCGGTCTTTTGTGGAGCCCTCTCCGCCATCGGTTTTATGGAGGAGTTAGATGAATCTCTGGGAGTCTCGGTGCCGCACGATGTTTCCGTTGTAGCTATCGGCGATGCTTTTATTGGACGGCTGCACCAGCCCAGAACTACCACCCTCGAAGTTCCTTACCGAAAGATTGGCACGGAAGCCGTGCGTCAGCTGGTTAGCCAGATTCGCCATCGGTCCCGTTTGGACAAGCGGGTCAAACATGTGAACATGCGGCTAGTAAACGGCGGTACCACAGGATTTTGCTAAGCTCCGATTCTCGCATTTTCTCCGTTGGGCAATTTCGGTGTGTCGAGTATTTGCAACCCCCGCTCACTTATGTGTAAGATACTGGGGTTGGATTTTTCCGGCTTGTCGCGGATGTGGCTCAGTTGGTAGAGCATCACCTTGCCAAGGTGAGGGTCGCGGGTTCGAGTCCCGTCATCCGCTCGGTTTTTGGGGGAATCGAGCCTCGGTTCGGTTCCCCTCAAAAATTGGCTGTCTGAGGGCTCGTGCCGGGTTCGTGATGTGTACCGGGTTCGAGTTCCTTTTGTAGAGTAAAATACTCAAAACCACATTGGTGGGTTGGCCGAGTGGCTAGGCAGCGGCCTGCAAAGCCGTATACACCGGTTCGAATCCGGTACCCACTTCGACGGGCGGTTGGCGCAGCTGGTTAGCGCGTTTCCTTGACACGGAAGAGGTCGCAGGTTCGAGTCCTGTATCGCCCACCACGACGCAGGTCGAGGATAAAGCCGCGACCTGCGTGTTTTGGTTTGATGGACCGGGCAAGCTTGCTTGCAAAGGTCCATAAAACCAAAACACGTCAGCGGGGGACCCGCTGGCGGCTTTATCCGAGGCCAAGGAAGTGGCGCGCAATTTTGCGTAGCAAAATTGCTGGCACTGCGGTGTGGGCTACGTTCAATTTTGAGTAGATTTTTTCCCGAATTTTGTGTCTTTCTCCGGTCGTGTCGTTAGAGGACTGGAGCTAAAACTTTTTCCGTTTAATTGCGTCGCGTATAAGATTGTTTAGTAAACCAAGACTGAGAAAGGCGCAAAGTGTCCGAGATTAACGTCACTATTGACGGGAAAGCAACCCAGATTCAATCCACCATCACCGGCGAGGACCTGTACCGGGATCGCAAAGAAGTCATTGCTTACTTCATCAACGGTCAGGCTCGCGACCTGTATCGCGAACTTCACGATGGGGACACAGTCGAAGCCATCACTATTGATTCTGAGATGGGCTTGAACATTTTGCGCCACTCCTGCACTCACGTGATGGCTCAGGCGGTCAAGCAAGTGCGCCCGAACGTAAAGTACGGTATCGGACCTTTCATCGAAAACGGCTTTTACTACGATTTCGGCGTTGACGAACCTTTCACTCCGGAGGACTTGAAAGCCATTGAAAAATACATGGCGCAAATCTGCAAAGAAGACCAAAAGTTTGTGCGCCGGGTCGTCACCGAAGAGGAAGGCCGCCAGGAACTCGCCGACCAGCCCTACAAGCTGGAATTGATTGGCTTGAAAGGAGCGGATGCCGACAATGACCAGGCTGCTGCCGGGGCTTCGGTGGAAGTCGGTGGTAGCGAACTAACGATTTACGACAACGTGCGCAAGAACGGTGAGGTCGCCTGGAAGGACTTGTGCCGCGGCCCGCACGTACCTTCGACTCGTCTGTTGAACGGCGTGTTTAAGCTGATGAAGGTGTCGGCCGCGTACTGGCGTGCCGACCAGGCCAACGACTCTCTGCAACGTATCTATGGCACCGCTTGGGCGACCAAAGACGACCTGAAAGAGTACGTGACCCGCATGGAGGAGGCCGCCAAACGTGACCACCGCCGGTTGGGCAATGAGCTCGACCTGTTCAGTTTCCCGGAGGAAATCGGTTCCGGTTTGGCCGTGTTCCACCCTAAGGGGGCGATGGTGCGCATGGAGATGGAAAACTATTCTCGGCGTCGCCACCTGGAGGAGGGGTACTCTTTCGTCTACACTCCGCACGTCACTAAGGGTCAGCTGTTTGAAACGTCAGGGCACTTGGAATGGTACAAAGACGGCATGTTCCCGCCCATGCGCGTGGACGAGGAATGCGACGACCACGGCAACGTTACGAAGGAAGGCTTCGACTATTACTTGAAGCCCATGAACTGCCCCATGCATAACCTCATCTATAAATCCCGCTCGCGTTCCTACCGGGAGCTACCGCTGCGATTGTTCGAATTCGGGACCGTTTACCGTTACGAGAAATCCGGTGTGGTTCACGGCCTCACCCGCGGACGCGGCTTTACCCAGGACGACAGCCACATCTATTGCACGCGTGAACAGATGAAAGACGAGTTGACGAAACTGTTGAACTTCGTGCTGGATTTGCTCAAAGACTACGGTTTGGATGACTTTTATCTCGAACTTTCTACGAAGGATCCGCACAAGTTCGTGGGTACGGACGAGATCTGGGAGGAAGCGACCAATACACTGGCCGAAGTCGCCACAGCCTCGGGCTTAGAGTTGGTGCCAGATCCTGAGGGAGCGGCGTTCTACGGTCCCAAGATTTCCGTGCAAGCCCGCGATGCGATTGGGCGGACCTGGCAGATGTCGACTATTCAGCTGGACTTCAACCTGCCTGAACGTTTCGATTTGGAATACACCGCGGCGGATGGCACCCGGCAGCGTCCCGTCATGATTCACCGTGCCCTATTCGGTTCTATCGAACGTTTCTTTGGGGTGCTGACCGAGCACTACGCCGGAGCGTTCCCGGCTTGGCTGGCGCCGGTGCAGGTGCGTTTGGTGCCGGTAGCAGAGGCATTCAATGATTACTGTGAGCACATTGCGGACCGGTTGCGGGCGGAAAGTGTGCGGGTCGAGGTCGACACGACAGATGACCGTTTCGGCAAGAAGATTCGCAATGCCGCCAAGGACAAGATTCCTTTCACCCTCATTGCCGGTGGCGAGGACGCACAGGCGAACGCGGTGTCCTTCCGGTACCGCGGCGGGGAGCAAAAGAACGGTGTCCCGATTGACCAGGCAATAGCGGAAATCCTGGAGGCCATCCGCAACCGCAGGAACGATTAATATGACTGAATTACCCGCGGAATCAAGCGAGAACTTCGGTGCGCAAACTGACGGACTGGAGCGCCTGTGGACGCCGCACCGAATGGTGTACATCGACGATGGGCCGCATCGTGATGTACAAGCGTGCCCGTTTTGCGAGGGCCCGAAAGGTGATGACGAACAGAACTTGATTGTGTATCGGGGCAAGACTTGCTTTGTGGTGATGAACCTGTTTCCCTACAATCCCGGTCATATTTTGGTCTTGCCTTATCGGCACGTTCCTGACTACACCGATTTGGACTTTGCTGAGCGTATCGAATTCGGCGAGCTGACCGCGCATACTATGGAGGTCATTCGCCAGGTCAAAGCGCCGCAAGGCTTTAACCTGGGAATGAACCAAGGCACGGTCGCGGGTGCCGGAATCGCGGGTCACCTGCATCAACACATCGTGCCGCGCTGGGCGGGGGACGCGAATTTTTTCCCCATCGTAGCGCGCACGAAAGCTGTCCCGGAGTTGTTGGGCCAGACCCGCCAGATTCTGGCTGAGGCGTTCGGAGACTGGCAGTCGCGCGAAATCTGAAAACCTCTCGGTACGGGACTTGAGAAACTGCAGCTCAATTACGATGAAAACCACTAAGACTAACGCGATGCGACTGCTGGACAGCGCCGGGATAGCTTATGAGACCTCGAGCTACCCCACGGACGGTGACATCGGTGCGCTGCACACCGCCGAAGTCTTGGGGATATCCGCCGAACTCATCTACAAGACCCTGGTGTTGGAGGACGGGCAGGGCGGACACTATGTAGCGGTTGTTCCCGCCGATGCTGAGCTGGATTTGAAAAAGACCGCCGCGCATTTCGGCGTGAAACATGTCCAGCTCATCAACTGGCGGACGCTGCGGGACGTGACGGGGTATATTCGCGGGGGTTGCTCCCCGTTGGGGATGAAAAAATTGTTCCCCACCGTCATCGAGGAAACCGCCGTATTGCAAGATAAGTTCTATGTTTCGGCAGGGTTGCGTGGCCGGCAAATTGTGGTCAATCCTCAGGATTTGGCACAAGTGGTGTCGGCCGGTTTCGCCGATATCGTGCAGTAATCGCTAAAATGGGGACGACTGAGAAATCGTAACCTGAATTTGAACAAGGAAAGAAGGCAAAATGTCTGATCAACTGGCGCAAGGAACCGGGACTGATTTGGTGAAACGGGGCATGGCCCAGATGCTCAAGGGCGGTGTCATTATGGACGTCGTTAACGCGGAGCAGGCCAAGATTGCCCAAGATGCCGGTGCCGTGGCGGTGATGGCTTTGGAGCGTGTGCCGGCGGATATTCGAGCCGAGGGTGGCGTCGCGCGCATGAGCGACCCGGATTTGATTGACGGCATCATCAACGCGGTGTCTATTCCCGTGATGGCCAAAGCCCGGATTGGTCACTTTGCGGAAGCTCAGGTGTTGCAGAGCCTGGGGGTGGACTACATCGATGAGTCCGAAGTTTTGACCCCGGCTGACTACAAACATCACATCAACAAGTGGGATTTCACCGTGCCTTTTGTGTGCGGAGCCACTAACCTCGGTGAGGCTTTGCGCCGTATCAGCGAGGGCGCTGCCATGATTCGTTCCAAGGGTGAAGCTGGTACCGGGGACGTGTCCAACGCGGTGACCCATATGCGCACCATGACTTCGCAAATCAACCGGTTGACCACCATGCGTCCCGATGAACTGTTTGATGCCGCTAAGGAATTGCAGGCTCCCTATCCGCTGGTCAAAGAGGTTGCGGAAACCGGGAAGCTGCCGGTCGTGCTGTTTACCGCGGGCGGTATTGCCACTCCGGCTGACGCGGCGTTGATGATGCAGCTGGGTTCTGAAGGTGTGTTCGTGGGTTCTGGCATCTTTAAGTCGGGCGATCCGGCGAAGCGCGCGGCGGCAATCGTGAAGGCCACGGCTCGCTATAACGAACCGGAAGTCGTTGCTGAGGTGTCCCGTTCTTTGGGTGAAGCTATGGTCGGCATCAATGTTCACGACATTCCCGATGACGCGCGCTTGGCTCAGCGCGGCTGGTAATCCGCGGTATTGCTGAGTTTGGTGGAGACACCAGAGAAAAGGATGACTTTGGAGCAAAATCAATGGCGGGTGGGCGTCCTCGCTCTGCAAGGTTCGGTGGTTGAACACGCGCGGGCTTTGCGCACGCTGGGAGCCCTGCCGGTGGAGGTGAAAATTCCTTCCCACCTGCAGGATTTGGACGGTTTGATTATTCCCGGCGGGGAATCGACCACCATGTACAAGCTAGCGCGCGCTTTCGACCTGTTCGACCCGTTGAAAGCCTTTGTCCACAGCGGAAAAGCCATTTATGGCAGCTGCGCGGGCATGATTATGCTGGCTGACCACATCGTTGACGGGATAGACGGCCAAGAAACTCTGGGCGGATTGGACGTGGTCGTGCGGCGCAACGCGTTTGGCCGGCAAGTCGATTCGGCGCAAAGCTTCGTCGACCCCGGTTCTTTTGGTGGCGACCAACCCCTCCCAGCTGTATTCATTCGCGCCCCCTGGGTGGAATCGGTAGGAGCGGGGGTGGAAGTACTGTCGACCTGGCAGCAGACCCCGCAGTCGGTTCCGCGAGTGGTGGCAGTGCGCCAAGGCCCGCTGCTGGCGACCTCGTTCCACCCCGAAGTCACCGACGACCTGCGCGTACACCGCTACTTCCTGGACCTTGTGAAAACTCAAGCCAACTGAGACGATGCCGAAAGGCGAGGGAACAGGTCATGGACGAGGTTTTGCACTCACACGGACACCACGCAACTGAGCCGGTCGCTGGACCTGACAACGATACCGAAGCCTCTATTGACGACTATTTCCGGCGGGAATGGCCTCGGGACGAGGCTGGCTATTACCATCGTCAGGCAGCCCGAGTTGTGGCTTTCAACAGCCACGATGAGCTGCTGTTGCTGCGCGGGCACGACTTTTCAGACTTTGAGCACTGGTGGTGGTTTACCGTCGGGGGCGGACTGGAGGTGGGGGAGGACCCTAGAGACGGGGCCGTGCGGGAGTTCTTTGAAGAAACCGGCTACCGCCTGAATCCGGATGAGCTGGTTGGGCCGGTGCTGCGCCGGCACGCTACCTTCGATTTTCACGCACTCACCTGCCGTCAGGACGAACTTTTCTATTTCACCAGGCTTCCCGGGGCGACCGTGTTTGTGCGTGATGGATTTACTGAGGTCGAACGAGAAGTTTTAGATGAACTGAAATGGTGGGACCTCGATGCTTTACAGCATGAAATAGATGACGGGGCGGTGGTTTACCCGTTGGATTTGGTTTCCCTAGCTCGCGGCTGGGTGCGAGGCTGGGACGGGACGTGCCCGGAGATTAGCGAAGGGACCGTGGGGAAACCCCACTGCGCCGGTTAAACGTTTGGTGCCTGGTCAAAGACCAGGCACCAAAAGCATTTATTCGACCGAAGTTATTGCTCGGTAGGCGATTCGTCAGACGTGGCAGCTGGGGGGTTATCCACCTTGAACCCGGACACGGATTCAGCCAAGTCGGTAGAGATGCTCAACACGGTTTGCATCGTTTCCGAGACTTTCTCCAGTTCCTCAGAGTTACTCGTGGCGGCCCCGGCTATCATCTCAATATCTGAGGCAATTCCGGCCGAGCCCTCGGCAGCGCTCTGTACGGAGTGAGAAATTTCGTTCACGGTCGCGGTCTGTTCCTCGACCGCCGCCGCGATGACCGTTTGAGATTCGTTGATTTTGCTAATGACTTCCGTAATCTGTTGCAGGGCTTGCTCCGCGTTCGCGGTATCTTCCTGGATGGACAGCACCCGGGCGGAAATATCTGAAGTCGCGGTGCCGGTCTGAGAAGCGAGGTCTTTCACTTCCCCAGCAACGACCGCGAATCCCTTGCCGGCGTCCCCGGCGCGGGCGGCTTCGATAGTGGCGTTGAGAGCCAGCAGGTTGGTTTGTTCTGCAATCTGGGTAATCGAAGCAATAACTTCACCGATACGCTGGGAGGAATCGGATAGCTTGGACATGATTTCTGTCGTGTGAGATGCGACTTCCATTGCATGATTGGCGACTTCCGCGGCATTGGTGGCATTGGAAGAAATCTCGCGGATAGAAGCACCCATTTCTTCCGAAGCGGCAGCGACAGTAGAGATAGCGGCGGAAACCCCATTGGCGTTGGCGGCGGTCTTGCTGGCTTCTTCGGCTGCTTGCCGTGCTTCGGCATTCATCTTGTTTGTGGTGTCTTCAATCTGAGAAGTGTGTTTCTCAAGGCTTTGGGCGCTGGTTGCGATGACGGAAATCAACTCAGCAATGCTGGAATTCTTGGTGTTGATGGTTTGCGCCAACTGCTGGGTTTCCTGAACACCCAGGGAACGCAGCCGCACCGTCAAATCCTTGGCATCGTGGGCTTCCAAAATTCGACGGAATTCCTGCACCGGGCGGGCAGTAGTCCGATTAAACATGAGCAGCAGCACGACTACGGCAACTACCAGGGCAATCGCCACGATAGAAAGAATCCACAAAGCTACCCCGGCACCGGTAGCCGAGGCCCGGGCGCTACTGTCCAAACGCTGGTTCATGTGATCCACGCCCTTCTGGATTGGGGTCATGATTTTTTCGACCTCATCGTTGTACTGGTCCCCAAAAATCAGCTCCCGAGCCAAGTCCTGTTTCGCGTCGGGGTCTAGGGCGGCATCTTCCGGGCTGACCTGCCATTCGGCGACCGCAGGAGGCATCTCGCTGGTGTCCATCCCTTGTGAATCCATAATTAGCCGCTGGGCGCGAGTCTCCAAATCCACCAAATGATCTGAGTTAGCCATGCCCTGCTTAACCAAATCGGTTTCCGAAGCGGGGGCGCCCAGCTTTTCCAGCTGTTGGACGGCATCAGCCTTATTGTTAGCCGCGACTTCTTTCCAGTACATGTCCAACCACTTGGGGTCCAAAGTTACAACGTATTCTTGAACATAGTTCGTCAGGTTGGCTGAGGCGGTAGAAACCCGTGCCGCTTGTGCTGTCTGACTAGCCTTTTCTTGGATGTCCCCGCGCATGGTTCCGAACTGCACCTGGCTGAATACAGTCGCGAAAATCGCGAGAACTGCGAATAGTGAAATGAGAGCGTAAGAAATTTTAACGAGGGAGCTGAGCTTCATTGAGGCCTCCTTGACAAAAATGGGGAAGGACCGGAAAATTCGCAGCCCGGACCTATTCTACCCGTAAAACTCCAGGATATGTGCGATTTCGGTGGACTGCAGGTTGGTGCAAACTTAACGGTACTGAATTTACGGGCAACGTGGGCTTGGCCTGGAAACGTGCTACAGGTGCGTGGGGCTATCCCGATGGGGGCTTTCAGGCTAAAATTTGGATTCATGCTCGCGTCCTCGCTTTCCGTGTTTGATGTTATCCAAGTCGGTGTCGGCCCCTCCGCTTCGCACACCGTCGGTCCGATGCGAGCCGGGGCTGATTTCGTGGCACTATTGCTTGATTCCGGGCAGCCCTTCCAGCGTCTGGAAGTTGAGCTCCAGGGTTCTCTGGGGGCTACCGGTCGCGGACACCTCAGCGACGGCGCTGTGCTATGTGGGCTTTCCGGTTTCGTTCCAGCCACGGTACAGCCTGGTGGGGTCGCACGTTTGTTAGATGCGGTGACACCCGAAGGGTCACTAGTCTTGCCGGGCGGGTTGACGGTGCCTTTTTGCTTTGAGCGGGACCTGCTTTATCGGCCGCAAACGATTGCCCCGTTCCACGCGAATTCTTTGGTCATTCGGGCCTATGACGATACGCAGGTTACCTTTTCGAAACGCTACTATTCGATAGGCGGAGGTTTCGTCACCCGTGACGAGGCGGATTTTGGGGAACCCGGAGAGTTGACCTCGCTAGATGAAAGTGCCGCCGCAACTGCCGTGCCGTACCCGTACAACTCTATGGACGACCTTTTGCAACTGGCGCAAAGCGAAGGCAAATCCCTCGGCGAACTGGTGCGTGCCAACGAGTTGAGCCGCATGACCCGTGCGGAGTTGGGACACGGGCTGGACAATTTGCGCAAGATGATGAACAAATGCATCGATAACGGCTGCGCAAACGTGGAGACCATCCTGCCGGGCGGGTTGTCCGTGCCACGCCGAGCCCATCGACTGTTCACCCACTTGCGGGCTCGTGACGGCAAACCCGGAACTCCCGCCATTTGGCGTAGTTTCGCTCAAGACCCCATGCGGGCGATGGATTGGGTGAACCTGTGGGCACTGTCGGTGAACGAGGAAAACGCGGCTGGTGGAATGGTGGTGCGAGCCCCCACGAACGGCTCGGCGGGTATTGTAGCCGCGGTGGGACGCTACTTGCAGTGGTTTTGTCCTGAAGTGGAAACGAAATGCGGTCCGGCCCAACGAGACTACCTGACGGTGGCCGGTGCCGTGGGAGGAATCATTAAAACGAATGCCTCCGTGGCCGGGGCAGAAGTCGGCTGCCAAGGTGAAGTCGGTTCCGCGGCGGCGATGGCTGCGGGAGGTTTAGCGGCGGCTCTGGGGGGTAGTCCCCATCAGATTGAGAACGCAGCTGAAATCGCCATGGAGCATCATCTTGGCTTGACCTGCGACCCTATCGGGGGACTGGTGCAGGTGCCCTGTATCGAACGCAATGCGATTGCCGCGGTCAAAGCCATTAATGCCGCCCGCATGAGCTTGTGGGGAGACGGAACGCATCGGGTCAGCTTTGACGAAGTCATTGAAACTATGTACGAAACTGGCTTGGATATGAGCTCGAAATACAAAGAAACCGCTACCGGGGGACTGGCGGTCAATGTTGTGGAATGCTGAGAAAGGTTCGCTGGGGAGCTGAAATTTGGGTTCGGCGCGACTGTGGTTCGGGAATTGAGTCGGATTTGCGGTAACCTCAGTTAGACGATTCGAGGAATGTTTTATTAAAATGTCTTCGTTATAGGCAATAAGTTTAAGGAGATACACCAATGTCGGGTCACTCAAAATGGGCCACCACGAAACATAAGAAGGCTGCCATTGACGCCAAGCGCGGCAAGCTGTTTGCGCGCCTGATTAAGAACATCGAAGTGGCGGCGCGTACCGGCGGCGGCGATCCTGCCGGCAATCCGACCCTCTTTGACGCCATTCAGAAAGCCAAGAAATCTTCCGTTCCTGCGGATAACATCGATCGCGCGGTGAAGCGCGGTTCCGGTGCTGAATCCGGCGGTGCCGACTGGCAGTCCATCACTTATGAAGGCTACGGACCCAGTGGTGTGGGCTTCATCGTGGAGTGCCTGACCGATAATAAGAATCGCGCCGTGTCTGAAGTGCGTACCATCTTTAGCCGTAACGGTGGCAACATGGCTGATTCCGGCTCAGTGTCCTACCAGTTTGCCCGCCGCGGGGTCATTGAGGTCGCCAAAGTTGACGGCTTGGACGAGGACAAGATTTTTGACGCGGTGCTGGCCGCTGGCGCCGATGACGTAGAAGATGCCGGTGAACTCTTTATCATTGAGACCGCACCGACGGATTTGGTGGCAGTGCGGACCGCTTTGCAAGACGCGGGAATCGACTACGATTCGGCTGAATCCCAGTTCGTTCCCTCGGTCAAGGTTGACCTGGACTTGGAAGCCTACCGCAAGGTCATGCGCCTGTTTGATGCTCTTGACGACAGCGACGACGTTCAGAACGTATATATGAACGGCGATGCTTCCGATGACGTCATTGAGCAATACGAGGCTGAAGAGTAAACGTCTACATGAGAGTTTTGGGCATCGACCCCGGTATCACCAGGTGTGGTATCGGGGTCGTTGACTTTGACACGAGCCGGCAGTGTACCTTGGTGTATGTCGATGTGGTGCGCAGCGACCCGAACACTGCCACCCAGTTTCGGCTGTTGAAAATTTCGCAGGGCATAGCGGAGGCAATCGACCGCTTTCAGCCGGACATTGTGGCTTTGGAGCGTCCTTTCGCGAAAGAAAATCGTCAATCCGTGGCTACCACCATGCAGGCTATGGGAATCGCGATGGTTGAGGCAGCTCGTCAAGGTCTGCCCGTGGCGGTGCACACTCCCTCGGAGGTGAAAGCAGCCGTGAGTGGCAACGGGAGCGCCTCGAAAGCGCAGGTGCAAGCCATGGTGGCGCGAATCCTGCGACTGGATAAACCTCCGAAACCCGCCGATGCGGCAGATGCGTTGGCAATCGCCATCACTCAAGCCTGGCGTGGCACGGGGATTCTCGGCGCCAGTTCAGATGGAGACTTTAGTGTCAGCCTCAGTGGGAAAGTGAAAACTCCGGCCGGAACCCACTTGACCGCCGCCCAACGCTTGTGGGCAGAAGCGGAAGCGAAAACTCGACGTTCCGGCGCGGTGGATCCGCGGCGGCGTCAGAAACCGCTATAGTACAAATGTTCGAATTGCCAACCGCGAGGACAATCAGTGATTTCGATAATTAAAGGGGAAGTCGTCTCCAAGACTCTGGACCGTGCCACGGTACTGGTGGGGGGACTGGGGCTGGAATTTTTTGCTACCCCCAACACTCTGGCCACTTTGGTCCCAGATACGGTCGCCACAGTGCAAACCTACCTGGTGGTCCGCGAAGATTCCCTCACTCTCTATGGATTTGCTACCGCCTCGGAACGCGATACTTTCGCGACTCTGATGCAGGTTAAGGGCATAGGTCCCAAGCTCGGTTTGGCCGCCCTGTCGGTTTTGAGTCCCGAAGCTTTGGCTGTGGCGGTGGCTAACAATGACGTGACCACGTTGCAAAGCATTCCCGGAGTCGGCAAGAAATCTGCCGAACGGATGATTCTGGAGATTGGGGACAAACTCGGTGGCGGTCCCGGCGCGGTGGCGCCCGCGGGGACGGCATCTGGGTTTAACGCCAGCACCGTTGTGGAAGCACTGAGCAATCTGGGTTACAACCAAGCCCTCGCCACCGAAGCCGTCAATGCGGTGCAGGCCAGTGATGCCCCCACCGCGCTGCGGGAAGCCTTAAAGTACCTGGGGAGCAAACGTGGCTGAAGATACAGATTTTTCCTACGAGCAGCGTTTGGTTGATTCCTCCGCTCCCGATGCGGAACGCGCCGCCGAAGCGGCTCTGCGACCAAAGACGCTCAGCGATTTCATCGGTCAAGAAACGGTTAAAACTCAGCTGGAACTGGTCCTCTCGGCGGCCAAAGAACGCGGCGAAGCAGCTGACCATGTTCTGTTAGCGGGCCCTCCCGGGCTGGGCAAGACGACTCTGGCAATGATTATCGCCGCGGAAATGTCCTCCTCGCTGCGTCTGACTTCCGGGCCAGCTATCGGTCACGCTGGTGATTTAGCGGCCATACTGTCCTCCCTGCAGGAGGGCGATGTCTTGTTTATCGACGAAATTCACCGGTTGGCGCGTCCCGCCGAAGAAATGCTCTACCTGGCGATGGAAGATTTCCGGGTCGACGTCGTGGTGGGCAAAGGTCCGGGAGCAACTTCGATTCCCTTGACGCTGCCGCCCTTCACTCTGGTCGGAGCCACGACCCGGGCGGGTTTGCTACCTGCCCCGCTACGCGACCGTTTCGGTTTTACCGCCCATCTGGAGCCTTACCAGCCTCCCGATTTGGCTCTCATCGTGAAGCGTTCCGCCAGTTTGTTGGGTGCTGAAATTACCGAGGATGCAGCAGAGGAAATCGCCCGTCGGTCGCGCGGCACACCGCGGGTGGCAAATCGCTTGCTGCGCCGGGTTATTGACTTCGCCCTGGTCCACGACCATCCCCGGTGCGACCTGGAATCGGCTCGCCGTGCCCTAGAACTTTTTGAGGTCGATGAACTCGGCTTGGATCGCTTGGACCGCAGTGTTTTGCGGGCGGTGATAGAGAGGTTTGCCGGCGGGCCGGTCGGGCTGCACACCCTCGCGGTGTCGGTCGGGGAGGAACCGGAGACGATTGAAGAAGTCGTGGAACCGTTCTTGGTTCGAGAGGGCCTTTTGGTGCGCACCAACCGGGGACGTGCCATTACTCCGAAGGGTTGCGAACACCTCGGGGTCACCCCGCCGGCGGAAAATGCCCTGTTTTAGAGGGTATATTTTCCGTTTTTAACCCGCAGGCTTTAGACTTGGACGGTCGCCTATTTAAGGAAGGTTTATCTGTGCTGCCATTTCAAAATGCTGCAACCAGCTCTCAAAATCCCATTTTTACGTGGGTGATACTCGGTCTCGCGTTTGTGTTGATGATTGTTTTTATGCGCCGCTCCGGCCAGAAACGCTTGTCTCAGATGGAAGAGCAGCGTAAGAGCATGGAACAGATGATGACTCCTGGAACCTGGGTGCGTACCACCTCCGGTTTCTTTGGCAAGGTCGTTGAAGTTAGTGGGGAAGTTATTACCTTGGCTAATCTGACCGGTGAGGAAACATTGTGGGATCTCAAGGCTATCGCCAAAGTTGAGGATCCGAATTTTGGAACGGTCGCCGACTCCGATTCCGATTCTGCGGTGGAAGCGGAGGCAGACCCAGCGTCTGAGTCCACCCCGGCAACGCCTGACACCGAGCCGGAAGAATCTGGTTTCGGCTCCAATATGGGGGACGATTCCTCGTTAGGTGATGACACCGAAAAAGGTGAGGGTCACACCTATTGACCCGAAGATTCGTTAAACAGACAGTGAAAGTTAGATAAAAGAAGGAAAATCTGTGGCTGCCAAGAAGACTAAGAACAAGGCGTTGCGCACACTCATATTTTTCGCCGTGATTGTGGTGGCTCTGGCTGGGACCTTGGTCGGTTCGACCATATTCTCAGATGGCTCGTACGCCCCGAAGCTGGCAATCGACCTGGAAGGCGGAACCCAGCTGATTCTCACCCCGAAGAATACGGAAGCCAAAGCGAAGGCCATCTCGGATGCTGACATTGAACAGGCTATTGAGGTTATTCGCCAGCGTATTGACGCTTCCGGTGTGGCCGAAGCTGAGATTGCTCGTAACGGTCAAGAGAACATTTCGGTTGGTATTCCAGGCAACCCCAGTGAAGAAACTTTGGCTTTGATTCAGCAGTCCGCGGTCATGCGTTTCCGTACCGTCCTGCTTAGCGCGCCTGGCAACGCCACGAACAACGAAGATCCCCAAGCGCTCTTGGGGCAGCTGACCGGTGCCGCGGCTCCTGCCGGGCAAAACCAGCCAGCGGGGGGCGAAACTGGTGACCAAAAGACTCAGACTACGGTAGGTGAAGGCAACAACACCGTGACGATACCGCCGTCTGCACCGGCCGAGACAGGTCAGACGCAGTCCCTGGTGTTCAACTCAACGGATCCCAACGCTACCCCCACCCCGAGCGCCCCGAACCAGACTGCCCCCGCTAACACCCCGGCTGCGCAACAGCCGTCCTCCGCGGCGATTCCTTTCGATGAACTCATGAAAGAGGCGGAAAAATATCCCGACACCCCGGCTGGCCAGTCCAATGTCATCAATGACCGCAAACACATTACCGTGCGGGACATGTTCATCTTTAACCACCTGGATTGTACCGACCCGGCCTCTCTCAAGGGCGGCTCACTGGACGACCCGAAAAAGAATCTGGTCGCCTGCTCTAAGGAAGGTTTCGAGAAATACATCTTGGGCCCCGAAGTCCTCTCCGGTACCGACCTGGTTTCCGCCTCTTCCGGGATGGGAACCAACCAGCAGGGCAACGCCACCGGTCAGTGGGAAGTTGCGCTGAAACTCGATGCTGATGGCGCCAAGAAATTCGATGAAGTGGCCAAGGTGCTGTACCCAAACCAATCCAAGGGAACGAACCGCAATCCTGACAATAACCGTTTCGCGATTGTGCTGGACTCTTTGGTCGTTAGCGCCCCGGGGGTTAACGCTCCGGCGTTTGGCGGCTCCGCATCTATTTCGGGTTCTTTGACGCGGGAATCCTCCGCCACTTTGGCGAACCAGCTCCAGTTTGGTTCTCTGCCTTTGAACTTTGAACAGCAGTCCAAGCAGACCATCTCGGCGACCTTGGGCGGCGAACACCTGAAAGTCGGGTTCTATGCCGCTATTGTCGGTTTGATTCTGGTTGTGCTGTACCTGCTCCAGCAGTACCACGCTTTGGCAGGTTTGGCGACGGCCTCCCTGTTCCTCGCGGGCGGCATCGTGTACCTGGCTGTGGCTATCCTGTCGTGGTCTATGGGATACCGTCTGTCTCTGGCGGGCGTGGTCGGTTTGATTGTGGCCGTCGGTGTGACCATGGACTCATTCATCATCTATTTCGAACGTATTCGAGACGAGGTACGTGACGGTAAGCCCTTGGCTACGGCGGTGGAAACCGGCTGGAACCGCGCGAAACGAACCATCGTGGTGTCCGATATCGTGAACATTGTGGCTGCGGTGGTCCTTTACGTTCTGGCTGTTGGCGGCGTGCAGGGCTTCGCATTTACCTTGGGTTTGACTACTCTGGTTGACCTGGGAATCATCTTCCTGTTCACCCACCCGATGATGTCGTTGCTCATCAAGACCCGTTACTTTGGTGAAGGTCGGAAATTCAGTGGTCTGGATCCGCTACACCTCGGTGCCAGCAGCGACCGTATCTATATGCAGTCTGCCTCGACGGTATCTTCGCCCCGTAAAAAGAAATCTGCGCAAAAGGTCGCCGCGCCGACTATCTCTTTGGCACGCCAAAAGGCTGGTCTGCCTCAGGCTGATGAGGAAGACGAGATTGAGGAAACGTCCGCGACCCCGGCTGAGAACACCGAACCGGAGACTATCGCGAAAGAACCGTCGGACACTTCCCCAGCAGAATCCACTTCCGAAACTGCGGAATCCGATGGAAGCGAGGATGCCGCCCCGAAAGATGAATCCACCCAGACAGAGGAGGACGCGAAATGATGAGTTACGCCCAGTGGGGTAATGCGCTTTACTCCGGGAAAAAGTCTTACGGAATCATTAAGAATCGCCGAATTCCACTCACTGTCGGAGCTATTTTGATGGCTATTTCCGCCATCGGAATCGCGGTTTTTGGGTTGAATCCGTCTATCGAGTTCACCGGCGGTGCCGAGTTCGTAGTCACTAACACAGCATCGAATCCGCCCCAGCAACCCGCCTACGATGCAGTGAAAGCCGCCGGCTTGAACGAACAGACCAAGGTTGCCCAGATGGGTACGAACGGTCTGCGCGTCCAAACCAGTCAGCAACCCACCGACGTGGAACTGAAGATTCAAAAGGAGCTGGCCAAAGCCTACAACGTGGACATATCGAAAGTCTCTAAGACTTCGATTGGTCCGTCTTGGGGGGCTTCGGTGTCCAAGCAGGCTCTAGTAGGTTTGCTGGTATTCATGGGCATGATTGCACTGCTGCTGATGGCATACTTCCGCACCTGGACCATGTCATTCTCGGCACTGTTCGCGTTGCTGCATGACTTCCTGATTACTTTGGGGGTTTTTGCCTACACGCAGATTGAGATTACTCCAGCAACGATTATAGGTTTGCTGACCATCCTGGGTTACTCCCTGTACGACACGGTGGTGGTTTTCGATAAAATCCGCGAAAACACCCGCGATATGTTCAATCAGTCGCGCTCCAAGTACAACGAGCTGGCGAACCTGTCCATCAACCAAACGATGGTGCGTTCCATCAACACCTCCATCACCGGTATTTTGCCGGTGTCAGCGATTCTGTTCCTGGGTGCGGCACTCCTGGGTACCTCCACTCTGTTGGATATCTCGATGCCGCTGTTCATCGGCATGATTGTGGGTACTTTCAGTTCTATCTTTATCGCCACCCCGATGCTGACGCTGATTCGAGGCCGTTCGCAAGCCATCAAAGACCACAACGCCAAGGTTGACAAGGCTCGCGCCGCCGCTGTGGAATCGGGTGCCGCTACTCTCAACGAGGACGGCTCTTTCAAGGAGGTCACGCCCGCCGTGGTGGCGGCCCCCATGGTTCCTGGACACCATAAGGGGCAGTCTGCGCAACCGAAACGGAAGAAGACCAAGAAATGAATTTCTCCGTTGACTTCGACTCGCGCCTGCACGAGATTATCGTTTCGCACCTGACTGAGATTCCTGATTTCCCCCAGCCCGGAATTCTGTTTCGGGATTTTTCCCCGCTACTCGCTTCCGGGGAGCCTTTTCAGGAATTAATTCAAGGAATTGCCCAGCATTATCGGGGACGAATCAATGCAGTAGCCGGGTTGGAGTCACGCGGGTTTATCCTGTCCTCTCCTCTGGCAGTCGAACTGGGTGTGCCCATGATTATGGTGCGTAAGGCCGGAAAGCTGCCCGGGCACGTGGTTAGCGAATCCTACGATTTGGAATACGGTTCTGCGACGATTCAAGTCCAACCGGAAACGGTGCAGGGCTTTGACAATATCCTGGTGGTTGATGACCTCTTGGCAACGGGGGGAACCGCTGCCGCTTCCGTGAAATTGTTGGAAAAGGCAGGGGGACACGTCTGCGAAATCCTGGTGTTGATGGAGCTGAAAGCCCTCAACGGACGCACTCACCTGGGCAATACCCCTTTCCACTCCCTCGTGGAACTGTAAACGCGCTCAGCATCTGTCACCCGTAAGGGGATAGGCAGAGGAATTCGTTGATTTCGTGCTCGATTTTTAGAAAAAAATCCTGGTCACACCCCATTAAACTAACGTTTACCGGGCAAAAGAATTAGAATCTCTGTATGGAGCAAGCGCCGGAGATTGTCAACGAGCCCAGTGAGAATACTGGTGCTCTGCGCGGCTCTCTGTTTCGATTAGTTCGTTCCCGTAGTTCATACCGCGAGCTCGAACCCGTGTTGCGGGCAGTCAAGGAAAACCATCCCAAAGCTGACTTTGACCTTCTAGAGCGGGCTTATGTGACCGCTGAACGTTACCACCGGGGACAATTCCGAAAGTCGGGGGAGCCCTACATTACGCATCCGGTCGCAGTCGCGACTATCCTGGCAGAACTGGGCATGTCGGAAACAACGGTTGCGGCCGGGCTGCTGCATGACACGGTAGAGGACACCGACTATTCTTTGGAACAATGTCGGCGTGACTTTGGCGAAGATATTGCCGCTTTGGTCGACGGGGTCACCAAACTCGATAAAGTGAAATATGGGGATTCCGCCCCGGCAGAGACGATCCGAAAAATGCTGGTCGCGATGGCTAAGGATATCCGAGTCCTGCTCATTAAACTCTCTGACCGTCTGCATAATGCGCGTACCTGGCGTTATGTCAGCAAAGAAAGTGCCGCGCGCAAAGCTAAGGAAACTCTGGAAATTTATGCCCCGCTGGCTCACCGGATGGGGCTTAACGCCATTAAATGGGAGCTGGAGGACCTGGCGTTTAAAACCCTCTACCCTCAGATTTACCAAGAAATCGACAAGCTCATTCAGGAGGCCGCGCCCCGCCGGGAGGAACAGCTCAGCGCTATCATCCAGACTATTGAAGGCGACTTGCGGAACGCGAAAATCAAAGGGACCGTGAACGGGCGCCCGAAACATCACTACTCGATTTATCAAAAGATGATTGTGCGCGGCCGTGATTTCAACGATATTTACGACTTGGTGGCGGTGCGCGTGCTGGTGGAATCCGTGCGAGATTGTTATGCCGTGCTGGGGTTGATGCATTCGCGGTGGTCTCCGATGCTTGGTAGGTTCAAGGACTATATCGCAATGCCGAAATACAACCTGTACCAGTCGTTGCACACCACGGTGATCGGCCCTAAGGGAAAACCTGTCGAAATCCAGATTCGCACCTATGAAATGCACCGCCGCGCCGAATTCGGGATTGCCGCCCACTGGAAATACAAGGAAAATCCCAATGCCAAATCGTTGAAAAAATCCGAGGGCGGCAAAGTCTTGGATCTGGAAAATGAGATGGGCTGGCTGCGGCAACTGGTTGACTGGCAAAAGCAAACCCAAGACTCAGGAGAGTTCCTAGACTCGCTGCGTTACGAAATTAACTCCGCCCAGGTCTATGTGTTCACCCCGAAAGGCCAGGTAGTAGTGCTGGCCGCCGGATCCACTCCGGTTGATTTCGCTTATTCCGTACACACCGAAGTGGGAAACAAGACGGTCGGCGCCAAGGTCAACGGCAAGCTTGTTCCTCTGGAATCAAAACTGGAAAACGGCGACACGGTGGAAATCTTTACGTCCAAGTCTCCCGGTGCGTCCCCCAGTCGGGATTGGTTGTCCTTCGTGGCCACCCCGCGCGCAAAATCAAAGATAAAAGCCTGGTTTTCAAAGGAACGCCGCGAGGAATCTATCGATAAAGGCCGGGAAATCCTGGCGAAAGAAATTCGTAAACAAAAGTTGCCGATTCATCAATTGGCCAGCCACGAATTTTTGGAATCTGTGGCAAACCAATTGGGATTACCCAACGTCGATACCCTCTATGCAACCATCGGAGATGCCCACGTCAGTGCCCAAAATGTGGTGGAACGCTTGCTGAGCTTTACCGGCTCCCTGACAGAAGATGATGATGAAGAGGTTTTGGCCGAGGAAGAAGCCGTTCCCACCCATACGCCCACGACCGAATCTCATGCCGGGGGTTCGGGGGTATTGGTCGATGGTCAAGACGCTGACGACCTGTGGGTTAAGCTGGCAAAATGCTGCACCCCGGTTCCCGGCGATGAAATCATGGGATTCGTCACGCGGGGTCATGGGGTTTCCGTACACCGTGTCGATTGCGTGAATGCCAAGAATCTCAGCTTGGCTCAACAGGAACGCGTCATTTCTGTTAAGTGGGCGCAACATTCCAAGACTCCGTTCCTCGTTCAGGTGCAAATCGAGGCTCTGGATCGAGGAGGGCTATTGAGCGACGTGACCCGGGTTCTCACCGACAATCATGTAAACATTCTCTCGGGCAATATTTCCACCACGCGCGACCGGGTAGCGTATTCCCGATGGGCTTTTGAGCTGGCCGAGCCTTCCCATCTGCAAGACATTCTCAATGACTTGGGACGCATTTCGGGGGTATATTCCGCAACTCGCGTGACCCCTGGACAAAACGGGGCCACAGAGCCAACCTCGCAGCCTTAGACTGCGAGGCGATAACCCAGAAAGATACAGCAGAACAGCGGGACGCTCGGGGGCGGATTATTCCGCCGCGGTTTTACGAGCCTGGTCGAGCCAGCCCTTGCGGGCCTGCAAATCTTCTTCGAGTTTCTTGGTGTCCTTGCCGTCTTGTTTCGCAGCGGCAATCTCGGTTTCGAGTTTGGCGATTTTCTCTTCGAGTTGCCCGACCAGACCCTCAGCGCGGGCTTTCGTTTCCGGATTGGACTTAACCCACGCCTCGTTTTCAGCTTTCGCAATAGCCTGTTCCACGGAACGCAAACCGTTTTCCAAACGCTGCATATCGCCGCGGGGAACCCGCCCGGCTTCATCCCACTTATCCAATAGGTCGCGGAATTTTGCCTTGGTGGTTTCCAAGTCTTTCACCGGCATGAGGGCTTTTGCCTGTTCCAGCAGCTTTTCTTTCACCTCAAGGTTGGCTTGTTCCTCGGTGCTGGTCTTGGCGTTGTCAGCGCTACGAGCATCGAAAAAGACCTGCTGAGCAGCGCGGAAACGTTCCCACAGTGCGTCGTCGTCCTTGCGGGAAGCCCTCCCGGCAGCTTTCCATTCCGTCATCAAATCCCGGTATGCTGCGGAGGTTCGCGCCCAATCGGTCGAGTTTGCCAGTTCCTCAGCACGTTTAATCAGAGCTTCTTTAGTACTGCGGACTTCTGCCCGTTTGGTATCAAGTTGTGAGAAGAATGACTTACGATGCCGGTCGAAAGACGTGCGGGCTGCTGAAAAACGCTTCCACAAAGCGTCCTCGGTGGCGCGATCGATACGCGGTCCCTTGCGCTGGGATTCTTTCCATGATTCCAGCAGTTCGCGCAAGCGTTCCCCGGATTGCTTCCACTGGGTGCGTTCCGGATTTTGGGCAGCAATTTTTTCGGCTGCCTCCACGATCTTGTTGCGTGTCTCCAGGGCTTGTGCCTTGGCGACTTCGCGTTCTTCAGCCAGCTGTTCCTTGCGAGCTGCACCCAGTTCCCGCAGTTTTTCAATGCGTGAACGCAAACCGTCGAGGTTGCCCACCACCATGGGGGACTCCATCGCCTTGTCTAAGGACTTTAGGGTGGCATCGATATCGTGAGCCTTTAACGTTGCCAAACGTGCTTGAGCCAAATCGACTTGGGCTTGCAGGTCGAGGAAACGACGTACGTAAAGCGCTAACGGTTGCTCCGGGATTCCGTCCGCGTATTGGCCGACTTCCCGCTCGGTATCGCCGTCTTTGACGAAAACCCGACCCTGGTCATCAACGCGCCCGTATTTGGAGGCTTCGTCCATAGCGATCTTCTCGATAGGTCCCAGGGGCTTGTTTTTATTGGCATCTTCAAGGTGCACCGGCGTGATTTGCGGGTTTTTTTCACCAGTCTGGGGCGCGGATGCCGCGGGAGATGCTTCAGTCGGGGTTGGTGCAGGAACGGTGGGAGATTCCGGTGCCGCCGTGGGGTCCGGGAGGGAAGCGGCTGGCGATTCAGTCTGAGGTAAGCTATCGGCCTCAGCTGCTGTCTGGGCAGGTCCTGTTGAGGTTTTATCAGGTTGGTTTTCCTGCGTTTCCTTGATTTCGCTGGTGATGGATTCCTGTTCAGACGTGGCCATGAATTTTTCCTCCTGACGGGGTTGGTGCCGCGGCACGTTCCGTTCGCGTTGGTAAGTATATTTCCAGGATTACTTTACTTGAAAAGACACGGTTTCGGGAAACTGGGTGAAAGAAAATTCGTGACGGAAAAAATCAGTTAGCCTTGAACTATGGATGTGTTACGGATTGTTTCGCCGATTTACGGGGAAAATTGCTATGTTTTGGTCACTGCGAACAAATCCGCTTTGGTTATTGATCCCGGCGCGAAAACCGCAACGCGAATCAAGGAACTATTGACACAGCTCAATGCTGAGTTGGCTGCAATCTTGCTGACTCACGGCCATGCTGACCACCTGTGGAATACGGCTCAGGTCGCTGCCTACAACCCCGAGGCACCCATTTACTTGGCAAAACCGGATCATTTCTGGATGGATGCTCCCGGTCCGGGGATTCAGCTAGGTGTTGACAATTACTTCACCGAAATGGACGGGGCGTGGGAACCGGTCACAGTCCAAACTCCACCTGATGCGCTGTTTACCGGCGGGGGAGCGCAAATTATTCCCGATCTAATGTTGCGTGCCCTACCGGCTCCGGGACATTCGCCCGGATGCACCATGTTCTTTGGTGCTGACAAAGGCGAGGATCACGGTCAGGGGCTCGGCTTTGATGGCCGCGACGACCAGGCATTTTGTTTGTCCGGGGACGTAATTTTTAAAGGCTCGATTGGTCGCACTGACCTGCCCCATTCCGACCCTGAGGTGATGACGGAAACCTTGCGAACCCTCAAAATCAGCATCAACCCCGACACTCTGCTGCTGCCCGGTCACGGAGAGACGACCACCTGGGCGGCAGAGCTCGCGAATAACCCATTTCTGAGATGACTTGGGAAAATGAGAGAATATGCCCATGATGACATCACTTTCAGGTTTTCCCGAGTTCACCCCGGAGGAAAAAATCCTTGAGGACGAGTTAATTTCCCGTATGACCAGGGTATTTGAACTGCACGGATTTTCGCACCTGGAGACGCGTGCCATCGAACCTCTCAGCGAGCTGGAACGCAAGGGAGAAACCTCCAAAGAGGTCTACGTACTGTCTCGGCTGCAGGACAAGGAAGGCAAAGAGGACCGCAAGAACGGGTTGCATTTTGACCTGACCGTGCCATTGGCTCGTTACGTGCTGGAGAATTCCCACCTGTTGCGTTTCCCCTTTAAGCGTTACCAAATTCAAAAGGTGTGGCGCGGCGAGCGACCCCAGGAAGGTCGTTTTCGCGAGTTTGTCCAGGCCGACATCGATATGGTCGCCGCGGAAACTTTACCGCCCCAGTTTGAGATTGAAGCCCCGCTGATTATGGCTCAAGCGCTGGAATCTCTGCCGATTCCTACCCCGGTGGTACACGTGAATTCCCGCAAGATTTTGCAGGGAGTCTGCAACGCTCTAGGTATCACGCAAGTGGACGAGGTTCTGCAAGTCATCGATAAACATGACAAGGTGCGCCCCGAAGACTTCGCACAGATGCTCAGCGAACTTGGCCTCGATGCGTCTCAGATACAAACCCTGGTCAGCCTGGCAGACATTAGTGGCGCCGACGAACGCGTCATCCAGCAGGTGCGCGATTTGGGACTGCACGATGACCTGTTGGAGGAAGGTCTGTCGGACGTGGCGCGAATGCTGCGCAGCGTTCCCGACCAAGAGAAAGGCAACGTGGTAGCGGACTTTAAGATTGCCCGCGGGCTGGATTACTACACCGGCATGGTCTACGAAACATTTATTACAGGGGCTGAATCTTATGGTTCGATCTGTTCCGGGGGGCGCTACGATAACTTGGTTTCCCAAGGTAAGCGCCACTTTCCCGGGGTGGGGATGTCTATCGGTTTGACCCGGCTCATCTCGATTATTCTGGCTAATGATTGGGCTAAAGTGTCCCGTCCGGTTCCGACCTGTGTTTTGGTTGCGGTGGATAGCGAGGATACACGGGGACAAGCCGAGGCGGTGGCTTGGCAGTTACGGGCTCGTGGCATCAGTACGGAAGTCAGCCCCACCGCCGCCAAGTATGGGAAACAAATCAAATACGCGGTGACCCGCGGCATACCCTACGTGTGGTTTGTGGAATCCGGGGAAGTCAAGAATCTCATTAGCGAGACCCAGGAAAGTGCCCAAGCCGACACGTTTACCCCCGCCCCCGAACTTTTGAAACCGCAGGTGATTGCTAACTATGAGTAGTTCGCCATCGAAGAGTTTGGATGAGTTAGCTCAGCAGCTGGAGGACCTGAACTTTGGTTTTCCGGCAGAGCAGGCTGATGCTATCAAGCTGCGAAACACGGCAATTTCTCGACTGCGTGAGCATCTTAGCGCGCGGGGTACTGACCTGGACGGTCCCCTCGTAGCGGTACTGGCCGGTTCTACCGGGGTGGGCAAATCGACACTCCTGAACTCTTTGGTCGGTGCCCAAGTTCCAACTTCCGTGAGGCGTCCCACGACTCTGACCCCGGTACTCGTGTACCATCCCGACGACGAGCTGTGGCTGGCGGCAGACCGCATCTTGGGAGGATTTGAAAAGATTCGTCTGTTAGACGACGATGCCTGGGACGATCCCGCCGTCGCGTCTGCCGTACCGGAACGTGTGCCAGCCGCGGAGGAGGCTGCGACAGCGCCGGCGCCGCAGCTTATCTTGCGTTCGACTCCCCAGATGCCTCCAGGAATGTGCCTCATCGATTGTCCCGATTTGGATTCCTATCTGGACACGAACCGTGAATTAGCTCAGCACCTGTTGGAAGTTGCTGACCTGTGGATCTTTGTGACTACCGCCAACCGTTACCGGGACGAGCCGGGGCTGGAGCTGCTGCGGAAGGCTGCCCGGCGTGATGTTGCTATCGGTGCGGTGCTGAACAGGGTCACACAAGGATCCCTGCTGGCGGCTAAGCAGGATCTCAGCGCGGAAATCGCTGCTAGCAACCTCAAAGATGTTCCGATTTTTGCCATTATGGAAACTCAAATTGCTGACGGAGAACTGCCCGCCGAAGATTTAGTTTCCCTGCGTAACTGGCTCGATAACCTGGCTGGTGACGCCTTGATGCATTCCGCCATGGCGCGTCAGACCCTGTTTGGTTCTCTGCATGAAGTCCTGGATTTGAGCGAAAAAGTGTTCGATGCCGCCGCCACTGAGGGACAAATGCGCAGCGATGTCCAGCAAACCGTGGATCAGCTGGAACAGCAACTACTGGAATTTGTTGATGCCCAGATTGTGGCTCCCACCTGGTTTCAAGGTGAGCCCGCTGACCTTTTGGAGCCCTGTGTGCGTTGCCAACTCGAGGAGTACCAGGCTGAAAACAGCTGGGTACGCCAGCGGCTGAAATGGAAAAAAGTCTGGCTCAATCAGCAACCTCAACCCGATGCGGCGCTGGATGCTGTAAAGCGGGCGGTGGCGAGCAGCGTGTCGAACCTCGGCTTTCAGATGGAGCAAATGATGGCTGACGCTCTCCAGGACTCTGTGTTGCCCAACTCTGTTCAGATTGTAGACGAAACCGCGCAGTCCTTGGACGGTAGCGAACTCTTAGAGCAGTGGTCTCTGACTCCTGCGGAATGTTGCCGCCAAGCTGGCTGGAATCGCGATGAGAAGCTCTCGACGGACGATGCCCAGACGCTCTTCCTGGCGGTTCTCTTTGCCGGAATGGCCTCGCCCGAGACTTGCCAATTCACCCGGGTTGACGAGCTCCTGGGAACTTTTTTTGATATCTCGACACGTTTGCGACTGCGGTCGTGGAGCCGCTCCACGCTTCGCCGCGGGCTGCACGCTCGAGTCAACCAGCGTATCGCCACCTTGCGTCAAAGCATTCCTGATTCCGACAACTCTGAACTAATCGCCGCGGGACGAAAAACGCTGCGTACCCTGCGAGAGGAGTGGTCCTAGTGCCGCGGAATAATCCCGAACAACGCAAAACTCGATTGCAAGCAGCCCTGCACCGCGCGGCGGAGTGCCTCGATGGTGTTCAGGGAACGTGTAGTTCCGAGACGTTCCTGGTTCAAGCCCGCGAAGATTTGCGCCGTATAGAGAACCAGCTGGAACGTCGAGATGTCTTAGACCCCCGAGTAACCGTGATAGCTGTAGCCGGACCGAGCGGCACTGGAAAGTCCACGGTGGTAAACACTCTGGCCCGTCGCAACAACTTGGTGCCAACGGGGATGCACCGACCGACCACAACTGAGCTGGTGGCCTATGTTGACGCAGAGGTGACTGCCGCACCATTTTTAGAACTGAGCGGAATTCCCCACAGTGTCAGCGTGGAGTTTTGTACCACCCGTTCCAATCCACTCCGGGACAGTTTGGGAATGGTAGGTGAGGGTCACCAGGTACGGTCGGCTCTTACACAGTGCGGTCACCCGATTGTGGTCGAAGTTCCCGATACACTGCTGGTTCCGGCACTGACCTCGGCAGCGTCCCAGGTCCTGGACACGGCGGATCTCATCTTGTGGACTACGGATTCCCAAAAATATGCCGATGCTGCTTTCCATAGCCGAATTTCGGCATTCCCACGCCACCCGAACTCGTACTTTGTCCTGACCCACACCGAGGGCTTGACTGAGTCTCAGCTACAAACCCTGAACCAGGAGCTGGCCGCCATTGCCGAACGGATAGGGGTCAGTCCTGAAATTTTGCAGATTTCGCTTTACGATGAGCCCAGTTTGGCGCGATTCCGCGAAACGGTAGCCGAGTTGTCTCACGCGCCAGAAGCCCGCTGGAGAGGCGAACAAGCGGCGATTCATCATGCCGCCACGAGGCTAGGCCAAAACCTAGAACTCGACATGACCGGAGAGTCCTCAACGCAGCCGGTTCAGGCTTCGTCTGTTGCTTCGCCGCCGTCCCCTGCCGAAACAAAACTGGTGGACCAGGTGACCCAGGTCAGCGGTCTGCCGGCCGTGGAAGCGAACTTTTCCAAACAATATCTGAGGGCGGGAGGCTTTTGGACGCTGTGGCCGGTGCTGAACTGGTTGGCGGGAATCAAACCCCTGGCTCGCTCCAATCAAGACTTAACAATTGCGATGGGTGAAACTGCTGTGGACGAAGCCCCCGAGGACAAATCCGTTGCTCGCTCGGCTGACCCTTCCTCAGCGCAAACGGCAGACGAGAGCGCGACCCCAGCCGTACCTGACTCCACTCCAGGCCCGGACCTTCCTTCGGCAGCCCCGCAAACCGACTCGCTCAACCGTTTCTTCCCCCGTGTCAACGTGGCGGGAATTACCAGCGCGGCTCGTACCTACGCGGCGACCGCCAGTGCGCATCGCCCGTCCAAATGGGTGGACTTTGCCCAGCTCAAGGCCGTGGAACTGTCCGGCAACCTGGTCAGCGCCCTCAACCTAGCCTTGGAATCCTGGAAATTCCCAGCTCGTCCCGCCCGGACCTGGTGGCGGATTTGGCGACTCGGACATTGGTTCTGGTTAGCAGCGTTAGCGGTGGGACTGCTGTGGAGTCTCGTTGCGGGGGTGGCGTTCCTCGGCGGGGCTGGTACCAGCGCAGCCGTGTGGATGGTCGGACCGGTGCCGTTCCCTCTCCTGGTCTTGGTTGCCGCAGTTGCGGGCACCCTGGTGTGGAGCCTGGTGGGAGCCAAGATACTGCACTGCGGGGCGCGAAACTACGGGAGGGAATGTGCCGACAAATTCCGCTCGCTCATCCAGGAAGTGACCCGTCAGGGTTTCTTGGTCAAAATGAACCAGAATTTGGATTTATACCCTCAGCTGTCCGAACTGGTTTCAGAAATGCGTTCTCGCGACACCCAATCGGGTTAGCTTTCGTCTGCTACCCGTTCACATAACAGCTTCCAGGGTTTCCCCTCAGCTCAGATAGGCGTTAAACTTTAGAGAGCCCACTTATGGGAGCGGGGTGTCGCACCCCGATTGACTTGAGACGAACTTTCAAAGGAAGGCATAAGTTGCTGCGAACTCACAAATGTGCGGAATTGAACCTGAAACACGATGGTCAGACCGTCACCCTCTGCGGTTGGGTGGATCGTCGCCGAGACCACGGCGGGGTAGCTTTCATGGACTTGCGTGATGCCTCCGGGATTGTCCAGCTGGTTGTCAGCGAAGAAGTGGTCCGGGAAGTTCGTAACGAATACGTGCTCAAGGTCACCGGCAAGGTGCGCAAACGCCCCGAAGGCAACGAAAACCCCGAAATCGTCACCGGCGATATCGAGGTTATGGCCGATGACGTCGAGATTTTGAACTCCTGCGCGACGCTGCCTTTCCAAGTTTCTGAACACGCCGAGGACTCTAATGTTGGTGAGGATATCCGGTTGCGTTACCGTTTCGTCGATCTGCGCCGCCGTCAGCTGCACGACAATCTGGTGCTGCGCTCGCGGATTTCTCAGATAGCCCGGCGGGTTATGGAAGAACACGAATTTATTGAGATTGAAACCCCAACTTTGACGCGTTCCACCCCGGAAGGGGCGCGCGACTTCGTGGTTCCGGCGCGGATTCGGCCCGGTTCGTGGTACGCCCTGCCGCAGTCGCCCCAGCTGTTTAAACAGCTGCTGATGGTCGGCGGTATGGAACGCTACTTCCAGTTGGCTCGCTGCTACCGTGACGAAGATTCCCGCGCCGATCGCCAACCCGAATTTACGCAGCTCGATATGGAAATGAGTTTCGTCGACCAAGACGATGTCATCGAGGTAACCGAACACCTGCTGAAAGAGATTTGGAAAGTTATCGGCTATGACCTGACCACTCCGATTCCGCGGATGCCTTTCCAGGAAGCCATGGATCGTTTCGGTTCGGATAAACCGGATTTGCGTTTCGGCTACGAACTCGTTGATTTGACCGAATTCTTTAAAGACACTCCGTTTAAAATCTTCCAAGCACCCTACGTGGGGGCAGTGGTCATGCCCGGTGGCGGTTCCCAGCCACGCCGTACTTTTGACAAGTGGCAAGAATGGGCGAAAGCCCGCGGCGCGAAGGGTCTGGCCTACGTAACCTTGGACGAACAAGGTGCCGCAGGCGGTCCGGTGGCCAAAAATATTTCTGACGCGGAAAAGGCCGGTCTGGCTGCTGCCACCGGAGCCCAGCCGGGGGACTGCATTTTCTTTGCCGCCGGGGACAAGACCGCTTCGCAAACGTTGCTGGGGGCAGCTCGCCTGGAGATTGGGAAGCGTTGCGACCTCATTGATGAAAAGGCATGGGCCTTCACCTGGGTGGTGGACGCGCCGCTGTTCAAACCCTCCGGCGAGGCAGTAGCGGAAGGCGATGTGGCACTGGGCCACTCCGCCTGGACCGCCGTACACCACGCATTTACTTCGCCAAAACCGGAATGTCTCGATACCTTCGATACCGACCCCGGCAATGCCTTGGCGTACGCGTATGACATCGTGTGCAACGGGGTGGAACTCGGTGGTGGTTCCATCCGTATCCATCGCCGCGATGTGCAGGAACGAGTGTTCAAGGTAATGGGCTTTTCGCAGGAGGAAGCGCAGGCGCGCTTCGGATTCCTGCTCGACGCTTTCAAGTACGGCGCTCCGCCGCACGGCGGTCTGGCTCTGGGGTGGGATCGCATTGCCGGAATGCTGACGGGTTCCCCGTCGATTCGCGATGTTATTGCCTTCCCGAAGGCTGGCGACGGCTTAGATCCGCTCACCGGTGCGCCCGCCCCGATTACGGACGAACAGCGCAAAGAAACCGGCGTGGACTACGTGCCGGAAGATGACGAAGACGCCGAGGACGCTGAGGAAGCCGAGGACAGCGAAAAAACGCTGTAAAAGGTACTTCTGAGGAAAATCACCGCGAGTTGTCTCTCAACTGCCAACTGTCCCCTCTACAATAGATGGAATAGTTGGCAGGGCTTCACCAAGGGGAAACTATGAGCGCAAAAATTTTTGAACTGCACCCGGAAAATCCGCAGACTCGTTCGTTGAACCAGATTGTGGAAATTATCCAGGACGGCGGCATAATGGCGTATCCGACTGATTCGGGATACGCGCTGGGCTGTGCTCTGGCTAATGGGGCTGGCCTGGAACGCATCCGGAAAATCCGCCAGCTCGATGACAAGCACCATTTCACGCTGGTGTGCCACGATTTTGCCCAGCTGGGTCAGCTGGTGATGGTGTCAAATTCCCAGTACCGGCTGATTAAATCGCTGACTCCGGGGCCGTACACGTTTATTTTGAAAGGCACCAAGGAAGTCCCACGCGCCACGCTGAACAAAAAGAAGCACACTGTCGGCGTGCGGATTCCCGCGCACAAGGTTGCTTTGTCGCTGGTAGAAGCCTTGGGGGAGGCCATCTTGTCCTGCACCCTGCTGCTGCCCGGCGATACGGAACCGCTGAGCGATCCGGTCGAGGTCATCGCCAAGCTGGGGCACCTGTTGGATATTATCGTCGACGCGCCGATTGGTTCGGACCAGGCCACTACCGTTATCAACATGGAGGACGACGTCCCGGTGGTAACCCGAGAGGGAGCCGGTCCGGTTGATTTCTTGCAGTAGGTTACTCGCCGGTGCTCTCGGCGGTGTCGATGTGCTGATTGTGCGCAAGCGCGGTTGAGTTGTCCGCTGTGTCGGAATCGGACAGATTCGGAAGGTCGTCTTCCCACACCAAACCGGGGTCTTGCGGTTTTTGATCCGGGTAGGGCTCCAGAAGGGGAGAGAGAAACAGACGGCTGAACAGCACGTTGAGCAGCACCACGATAACCAGGGCGAGAGCTGACTGTTTCACGGGCATGGCGTTCATTGGCAGGAAAGCCAGGAAAATAGCCAGGTGGATGACAGAGCGTGTCCACAGTGCGCCGCGGGTTTGGGTCAACTCGTTCAGCAGCGGGTCGTCGTCCAGGTCTGCCAGTTCCTCCGGCAGATGGTGTTTCGCTCTATTCATGGCATAGAACTGGTAATCAAGGGATAGTGCGAAACCGAAACCCGCCAGCAACACTGCCACGTTAGGGTCTACACCTCCGGAACGCGCCAGTTTGGGCAGGAACGCGCCCCACCCGTCTTGGAACACCAAAGCCGTCAGCCCCAAAGCCACCAGTAGGTTCAGGGAGTTCAACAAAGTCGCCCATACGGCTGCCCTAGCACGCCTGGTGGCGCGCAGAATGACCAGAAAAGTCGCCAGCACCATAACTCCGGCCAGCGGGGGAACAAACTTAGTGAGTTGGTAGGCAAAGTCAACCTGGTTGGCAGCCTGGCCGGTGGTCCACTTTGGGAAATCCGAAGGTAAGTTGCGAATAGTTTTCACGATTTCCCCGGCTTGACGATTGGTGACGCTCGGTTTCAAATCAACGTCCAAAACGCTGTAGTTCCCGGCGATTTCGGTGTTTCCGGCAGTCATCGCATCGACACCGGGAATCTTGCCCACCGCGACAGACCAGCTTTGCATATTTGCTGCCGTAGTTTTCCCTAGAATCTGGATATCCGGGGTGGCTGCGGTAGTGCCGTAGTGAGCGGCGCGCAGAGTTTCAAACTTCGCGGCATTCGTTCCTGGAGGAAAAGTCGTCTGCCCCGAGGTGTGCCAGGTAATTCCGAAGGCGGGAATTGCCATCACTAACAGAAACACCACCAGAACACCGGTCAAGATTGGTTTGGCAGGTTTCCGTGAGTCGAAAAGTGCCCGTAGCCGGTCGCTCAGAGAACGGAACCAGGAGGAAATCGTGGTAAAGATCCGCCGATGCCATTGCGGACGCGGGTATTCCAGCCACCCGATGCCGAGGTACAGCAGCGAGGGAATCAACGTCGTCCCAATTGCATAGCATCCCAGAATGGAGAACATACTAACCAGAGCTACCCAGCGCAGGCTGCTAGCAGGGAAGATAGCTACCATAATCAGGCCCAGCACAATTAGCGCCGTGGAAATAAGCATGGCCGGAGCCGAGTGGGTAAACACTTCGTCTAACGGCGTGAGGGAATCACGGCGCTTGCGCAACCGACGTTCGCTCGGCTTGGAAATACGCGGAATTTCGGCGGTGTATTTGACCACTGCCAGACGGGAGCGGCTGCGGCTGATGAGAAACACCGTATAACTGGTCACCACGCCTAGCGAAAGCATGGTGACCAGGGCAGAGTCACCGGGAGCGGGCTTGACTATGAGGGAAGCCAGGGTGGCGATGGTTCGCGTCACAATCCATCCGCAAAAGCTCGGGATGAAAGCAAGCAAAGCCAGACGCAGACGTCCCATAGCCCCGAACAGCACCACAAAAATCATTAGCAAGGCAATGAGATTCGCCTTGAGAGAATCATGGTGTGCACTCGCGGCAACTTCTTGATTATTCAGGTCTTCATCCGTGACGATACCCGCGGCGTGAGGTGCGAAAGAACGCATATCACCGGCAATTTGGCTCAAAGCGTTCTCAGTCATGGCACGGATATCGTCGGCACGTTGGGGGAACTGGGTCAAGTCCAGCAGCACCACCATCATGAAACCCTGCTTATCCGCGGCAATAAATTTGTCCATCAAAGTTTTTGCATCAGGGTTATTAACATCGTCGCCTTTCGCAAACGGATACAGTACTCCCGCCGGAATGACTCCCGGAACCTCACTGAAACTCGCCGCTGCGGAGTCCAACACGTTTTTGACTTCCGCACGCTGTTTATCCATGTCCACCCCGGTGACGATGAGGTAAGCCTGATAGTTGGAACTGCGGCTGTTATTGAGGATTTGTGACGCGACGTATGATTCCGAACCGGGGATAGAAACCAGGCGGTTTTCAACACGATTCCACATGCTTCCAAAACCAAAACCGGTCAAAGTAAAGACTGCACAGATGACTATCACCAAAGCCCAAATCAACACCGTGGGCAGGGGGCGTCGATTCAAACGGCGATATAGTTTCAGGAACATGTTATGCATTGTCTCACACACTTTAGGGTAATTTTCACTAGGGTGGTTTCATGGACTTGTTTGATTCCTTGAGTGACACCGGAAGAGGAGTTCCGGAGTTTCGTCCGGATGCTCCTCTGGCGGTGCGGATGCGTCCACGTAACGTAGCAGAATTGGTGGGACAGTCACACCTATTGGCACCCAATTCGCCGTTACAGCGGCTGTTGCGGGCAGACAGCGAGATGACTTCGTCTGTGATTCTCTACGGTCCGCCTGGAACTGGCAAAACAACCTTGGCATATCTGGTGGCGCAGGCAGGAGGCCGGGAATACGCCCAGCTTTCCGCCATCAACGCGGGAGTGAAGGAAGTCCGTGAGGTCATTAACGCGGCGAAACAACGGCTGAGCCTGAGCGGTCAAGAAACCATTTTGTTTTTAGACGAGGTTCATCGGTTTTCTAAATCGCAGCAGGACTCGCTGTTGCCGGCAGTGGAAAACCGGTGGGTTATCCTGGTCGCCGCCACCACCGAAAATCCGGCTTTTTCCGTTATCTCTCCACTGTTGTCCCGTTCCTTGCTGCTGACTTTGAAACCACTGACAAACCAGGATATCGAGACCATTATGGACCGGGCTTTGGCGGATGAACGCGGACTGGCCGGAAAGTACACCCTGACCTCGGACGCTAGGGAAAGCCTCATCAGATTGGCCGGCGCCGACGGGCGTAAAGCCTTGACACTGTTGGAAGCTGCCGCCGGGGGAGCGGATTCCCGCGACGCCAGCGAGATTACTGAAGATGATGTCGCGGTTGCGGCGGACACGGCCGTGGTGCGTTACGGCATTGACGAGCATTATGACGTGGCTTCGGCGTTTATCAAGTCGATGCGCGGTTCCGATCCCGATGCCGCCCTGCACTATTTGGCGCGGATGATTAAAGCCGGGGAAGATCCGCGTTTCATTGCCCGCCGAGTCGTCATTGCGGCGGCCGAAGATGTCGGGTTGGCTGATCCCACCGTGCTGCCCCTCGCGGTCGCGGCGGCACAAGCGGTGCAGTTGATTGGGATGCCGGAAGGGCGGATTCCGCTGGCTGAGGCGGTGGTCGCGGTAGCGACGGCCCCGAAGTCGAATCGGGCTTATGTCGGCATCAACACCGCTATAGCCGATGTGGAGGCCGGAAACATAGGCGTCGTTCCGACCTATCTGCGTGACCAGCATTATCCGGGGGCTGACGCCGATAGGAAAGCTCTAGGGACCTATAGCTATCCCCACGACGACACCCGCGGCATAGTCGCGCAGCAATACCTGCCTGACCCGCTGAAAGACAAGATTTATTACGAACCTTCCACCCACGGGTGGGAAGTCACCTTGGGCGAGAGACTGACCAAAATACGCAAGATTCAAAAAATGCGGTAAGATAGCCAAGTTGCCCGGCGCATTGTCCAACTCCCGATTGGTCGACGTCCGGACACCTGGGGTCTTAGCCATAAAGGTGACCCCTCCCCGTCGAGATGCCCTCGCGGGGTGACTTTGCAATAAGACAGGAAGAATATAAATGGGAAACCGTTCTCGGAAAATGGTGCGATTGTCGCGCGCCTTGGGGATGCCGCTGACCCCGAAAGCTAAGCGGTACTTTGAACGTCGTCCTTACGGACCCGGTGAACACGGCCGTGCCCGTCGCCGCAGCGAATCTGACTACGCGGTCCGTTTGAAGGAAAAACAGCGTTTGCGCGCACAGTACGCGATTCGTGAGGCGCAGCTGGTCAAGACCTTCCAGGAGGCGCGCCGCATGGAAGGCCAGACCGGTGACAACCTGGTGGAGTTGTTGGAAACGCGGCTTGATGCCCTGGTGTTGCGTGCCGGTTTCGGACGCACCATGTTCCAGGCTCGTCAGGCGGTAACTCACCGTCACATCTTGGTTGACGGCAAGATTGTGGATCGCCCCTCTTACAAGGTGCGTCCCGGTCAGACCGTCCAGGTCAAGCCGTCTTCACAGGTCAAGGATCCCTTCGTAGTGGCTGCCCGCGGTTCGCACCGCGATGTGCTGCCTCCTGTACCGGACTACCTCAAGGTAGATTTGGAAAAGCTGCGTTTTACTCTGGATCGCCAGCCGAAGCGTGAAGAAGTTCCGATTCAGTGTGAAGTGCAACTGGTTGTGGAGCACTATTCCCGCTAAAACTTTCAGTGACCCCGGGATTTTCCCGGGGTCACTTGTTTAAAGTTAGAATATCACGGTGCGTTTCGCGCAGACAGCGCAGAATTCGCTCGCTACACCGGGACAGGAGAATGACATGATTGGTGAAATTGCCGGGATTATTGCCGCCGTGGCTTTCGCGGTATTGGTGCTATTTTTGGCAGTGCCGCTGTGGAAATTGGGCGGGGTGTTTTCCCAATTGGAGCAATCCATCAAAACTGTTACCGATGAAGCGGTGGTGGCGGTCAAACAGGGACAGACGTCTTTGGATCAGGTCAACAATCAGTTGGAACGGGTCGATTCTATGACCTCGGCGGCAAATCGTTCTGTGGAGGATCTCTCGGCTCTGACGACCTTGTTTACGGCAACGCTGGGACGGCCGCTCATTAAAGTCGCTGCGTTTAACTACGCGGTGCGTAAAGCCATGGGTATCGACAAGAAGAAATCGAAGTAGGGGGACCGATGTCGAATACAGCAAAAGCGGTCGGGGCGACGCTGCTGCTTTCCGCAGGAGCGGCGCTGGCTGCGTACTTTACCGTGACCCCGTTCCGGCAGACTGTCGATCAGATGACCCAGGGGTTTCGTGCGGATATGTCACAGCGCGAGGAGGAACTCATCGAGGCTCTGAGCTCCAGCGATTCAGAGATTGAGCAAGCCCACGACACTTGGAGCGCCCGAAAGGAAGATCGCGGCGGCTTTAAAGTCGGACGGGGACGTCACCGTGACTCCACGCTGGACGACGAACTGGACTTTTAGCGAAACTAACTGACAATAAACGAAAGTTGCCCGGAGCAAACTGACCGGGGGACCAGGACAGATAATCCGGGAACTGCCCGGACACGAAGGAAAGATACATATACATGCGTACTGCGGAAGTTCGTCAGCGTTGGCTGGATTTTTTTGCAAAGAACGGTCATGAGGTTCGCCCCTCAGTCCCGCTCATTTCGCCCGACCCCTCGATTTTGTTCACCATTGCGGGCATGGTTCCGTTCATTCCCTACATTGTGGGAACCGAACCGGCGCCGTGGCCGCGTGCCACCTCGGTGCAAAAATGCATCCGCACCAACGACATCGACGAGGTCGGGAAAACCACTCGTCACGGTACTTTCTTTCAGATGTGCGGGAACTTTTCTTTCGGTGACTACTTTAAGGAAGGCGCGTCTCATTATGCTTGGGATTTGCTGACCGGAAGTCAAAAGGACGGTGGCTACGGCTTGGACGGCGACAAGCTCTGGGTCACGATTTGGGAGGAAGACGAGGCCGCTTGGGATATTTGGACGCGGCAAATCGGTTTGGATCCGACCCACGTCCAAAAACTTCCGCGCGAAGAAATCTTTTGGGATACCGGCCAACCCGGCCCCGCCGGCCCTTGTGCGGAAATTCACCTGGACCGCGGACCTGAATACGGTCCCGAGGGTGGTCCGGAAGTTGACACGCAAGGCGACCGTTACCTGGAACTGTGGAATCTGGTTTTTGATGAGTTCCTGCGCGGCGAAGGCTCCGGCAAAGACTACCCACTGTTGGGCAAGCTGGACCAAACCGCTATCGATACGGGCTTGGGCTTGGAACGTCTGGCTTTTGTCCTCCAGGGCAAAGACAATATGTACGAAATCGACGAGGTGTTCCCCGTCATCGAAGTCGCTCAGGAAATGTCCGGGCGCCGCTACACTTCCAGCCCTAACCCGATGGACGTGCACTTCCGTATCGTGGCTGACCACGTGCGTTCCAGCCTGATGCTGATTGGCGATGGAGTTCGTCCCAGCAATGAGGGACGGGGCTATGTGTTGCGTCGCCTCATGCGTCGCGCGGTGCGTTCCATGCGGCTGTTGGGCGTGTCCGAGGCCGTCATGCCGCAGCTTCTACCCGCTTCGATGAACGTAATGAAAGCCTCCTATCCCGAGCTTGAAAAGGACTGGAACACCATTTCCGATGTGGCTTACGCTGAAGAGGACGCTTTCCGCCGCACCCTCGATGCCGGAACCGTCATATTGGATACCGCTGTGACGAAAGCGAAACAGTCGGGTGCGGCCCTGAGCGGCGACGACGCCTTCCAACTGCACGACACCTACGGTTTCCCTCTCTCCCTGACGCTGGAAATTGCGGCAGAGGCTGGGGTCAAGGTGGACGAAAAACGTTTCACCGAGTTGATGAACGAACAAAAGCAACGCGCTCGGGCGGATGCGGTGGCCAAGAAAACCGGTCACGTCGACGCCCACGTCTACCATGAGATGGCGGCAAAACTTGGTGAGAGCAACACAGTGGAGTTCCTGGGATACACCGAAACCAGCGCTCCGGCGCGGGTGGTCGGCATTCTGCAGGACGGCAAACCGGTACCGGTCGCAACAGCCCCAGCTACCGTTGAAGTCCTGTTGGACCGGACCCCGTTCTATGCAGAAGCCGGCGGGCAGCTGGCTGACCAAGGGCAGGTGACCTTCGCGGGCGGCGGAGTGCTGGATGTGGCTGATGTGCAAGCTCCAGTGAAGGGACTGCCCATGCATCGGGGGACTTTGACGGAAGGTCAGGTTACTCTCGGTGAGGACGCCCAAGCCACGATTGATGTGGAGCGCCGCGGCGCGATTGCCCGTGCCCACACGTCTACCCACGTCATTCACCAAATTCTGTTGGATTCCCTGGGGCAGGGCGCGACCCAAGCCGGGTCGGAAAACGCCCCGTGGCACGTCCGTTTCGATTTCCGTAACGCGACGGCTTTGCCGGATTCTTTGGTGGCGGACGTTGAGGCAGAAGCAAATGAACGAGTCCAGACCAATATGACTGTTACCGACTACCAGATGCCCATTGAGGAGGCACGAAAGACCGGCGCTCAGGCCATTTTCGGGGAAAAGTACGGCAAGATTGTGCGCATCGTTGATATCGGCGATGGCTGGTCTCGCGAGTTCTGCGGCGGCACCCACGTACCGCTGACCGGGCATATCGGCTCTATAGCGGTGTTGGGAGAATCGTCGATTGGTTCTGGAGTACGGCGTATCGAAGCGCTGGTAGGAAATGGTGCTTCCGGATTCCAAGCCAAAGAGCACGCCTTGGTGTCTCAGATTACCCAGCTGGTCGGCGCCAAGCAGGATACCCTGGTGGAGCGCATTACTTCCCTGATGGATCGGCTCAAGGCTGCGGAAAAAGAACTTGAAAAGACCCGGTTGGCCGCATTGCTGTCCAATCTGGACGATTACGTCAAATCCGCCGAACCACTCCGTGGCGTGCAGGTCATTCACCAGGTCGCTCAGGCAGGTTCTGTGGACGACTTGCGTCAGGCTGCCACCACTCTGCGCGGGCGGTTCTCTAACGCGGATCCCGTGGTCGTTGCGCTAGCGGCCGATATCGGTGGAAAACCGATGCTGGTCGTGGCCAGCAACGAAGCGGCTCGCGACAAGGGTGTGAAGGCCGGAGCGTTGGTGAAGGCCGGTGCCGCAGCCATGGGTGGTGGCGGCGGTGGCAAGGATGACTTGGCGCAAGGCGGCGGAGCTCCTGCAGGCAAACCGGAAGCCGGTTTGGACGCCGTAGTGGCCGCATTGCAGTCAGTACTCGCCAAGTAAACAACTGCCGGTTCGGGCTTTGCGCCGAACCGGCACACCGATAGGGGATAACGCACAGGATGGTCGCCGGAAACTTTCTCGCCATAGACGTGGGTAAGGCGCGCGTGGGTGTCGCCCGCTCGGTAGCGGGGACGTCCCTGGCGTTGCCAGTGGAAACCTTGCAGGTTAGGCCGGACGGTTCTGAGCTGGACGAACTGGTGGACATTATTACGGAAAGTGACCCACAGGCCGTATTCGTGGGTTTACCGAAATTGATGAGCGGCAAAGAGGGCGAGGCTGCCCGGATGGCGCGGTCTTACGCCCGACGTCTGGTCAGACGGCTTGACACACTGCCGGTCCATCTCATTGATGAACGTTTGAGCTCGGCTGACGCCCACTCCAAATTGCGCGAGGCCGGGGTTAGTTCCCGTCGGCAAAAGGAGATGGTTGACCAACTCGCCGCTGTGACCATCCTTACTCGAGCTTTAGAAACTTTGACTCAAACAGGGAACTTACCTGGCGAGTTGGTTATCATTGAGTAAACCACGTAACGAGGGAAGTACATGTCAGACACTGAAGATTTAGCATCGATGGGACCGCGACGCCGACGCCGGTATTTAGCGCAGCACGGTCAAGCCGCGTTGCCCCAGAGTGACTCGCCAGCCCCCTCGAACCCGGAACTTCCGCCCCAGGTGGCACCCTCTCAGTCCTCCAATCCCGCGTCCGAGCCGACGCCACGCACACTTCCCAGCCGCCGCAATCACCAAGAGGAACTCGACGACCCGTCTTTTCCCCGCGTGACCTCAGGAGTACCCCAGGCCGCGGACACAACCGTGGAATCTCTCCTACAAGAGACGCAGGTTGCCCCCGCTGAGCAACCGGAAGTCACCCCGAGCGAACACCATCGGCGTGATAAACGGTCTCGTATTCGGCGCCGTAAGACCATGCGGAATCGCACGTTTGTCGTCCTGGCGATTGTGGTCGCGTTGCTGGTGGTGGCCATTGTTTTTGGCGCAATCATTTTCAATCGTTGGCTCAGCGCCAAGGGCGCCGACTACGAAGGCAGCGGCACCGGTCAGGTGATGGTAACAGTTCCCGAGGGCGCTCTGGGCTCAGACATCGGCAATATTCTGGCTAAGGCCCAGGTCGTAGCATCCTCGCAGGCGTTCTTTAACGCGTGCCGGGACCAGGAAGCGGCCTGCTCGGCGATTCAGCCCGGAACTTATGCGATGGCCAAACATATGTCTGCCGTCAATGCTTTGTCCATCTTGATTGATAAAGCGAACCGGGTTGACGATCAGATTACGATTGGTCCGGGTCTGACAAAGTGGCAGGTCAAAGAGCAACTCGTGACGACTGCCGGTTTCAGTGACGCTGATGTGGAAGCAGCTTTTGCCAACGCACCGGGACTGCCCAAAGTTGCCGGTGGAAACATCGAAGGGTGGCTAGCTCCCGGAACTTACCTGGTGGGACCTGGTCAGGACGCGACCGAGACAGTGCGCCAGATGGTAGCCGCCAATGTCAAGCGACTGCGGGACGCGGGGATTCCGCAGGCCCAGTGGGAGACGTTCCTGACCAAGGCATCTATTGTCCAGCGTGAGGGTAGCGACCTGCAAAAACAGGACTATGCGAAGATTGCTCGAGTGCTGGAAAACCGGATGGACGCCAGCAAGGAAACCGTCGGATTTTTGAATATGGACTCCACGGTTATCTACGGCTTGGGCGAAGCCTCGAAGTCACGCAAAATTCCGACCGCCGCCGAGGTTGCTGACGCTTCTAATCCGTACAATACTTACCGCCACAAGGGGCTGCCTCCCGGGCCTATCGGTGTCGTGGGCCAGGACGCTTTTGACGGCACCCATAACCCGCCGCCGGGGGACTGGCTTTACTTCACCACGGTGGATTTGAACACTGGTGAGACTCGTTTCAGCGCGACCATGGCGGAACAAAAAGCCAACGTGGAGCTGTTGAAGCAGTTCTGCAAGGATCACCCCGATATTTGTAAAGGATAGCGGGCCGTGCCGTACTGTCTGGTTGTGGGGGATCCGATTGCGCATTCCTTGTCTCCCGTAATTCATCTGGCTGCGTATCGTGAGCTGGGTCTGAACTGGGATTTTCGCTGCCAGCGCGTTCGGTCGGGAACGCTCAAAGCGTTTCTTCTGGCCGCGGCAGATTCTCAGTTGCGCGGCTTGGCGGTAACCATGCCTTTGAAACCCGAGGCGCTACAGACTGCCACTTTTGCAGACGGCTTGGCCAAGGTCACCGGGGCGGTGAATACGCTGGTCCCCGCCGCGGGAGGAGATTGGACCGGATTTAATACTGATGTCCGGGGTATCGTCGAGGCTTTCCGCCAAGGTGGCGCGACGAATCTGCCGTCCGGGGGCAGCGGGGTTATCTTCGGTTCGGGTTCTACAGCGGCTTCGGCCTTGGCAGCTTTCACCGAGTTGGGACTTACAGAGCTGACGGTCATCTCCCGAACTACTGCCCAAACGGGCGCGGCTTTCCAGGCGGCACAACGGATGGGCTTGAGCGTCCGAGTAGTGGCGTGGCACCAGGTCGAGGCCGTTAACCGGGCACTGCGCGCGGCACAGCTGGTGATGGGCACTGTTCCCGCCCCGACCCAAGATGCTCTGCCCCTGTTACAGCTGCAGATTAGTTCCCACGCAATTTTCCTTGACGCGGCATATGCGCCGTGGCCAACCCCGATTGTCAGTTGTGTACAGGGGTGCGGAGCGCAGGTCATTCCCGGATGGGAAATGCTGCTGCACCAAGGTGTCGCCCAGGTAAAGCTGTTTACGGGACAGGAAGTCAGTGCCGAAATTTTGCGTCCCGCTTTGCTGAGGAATTTGCCCAATCGGCACTGAAACTGGACAGTGGGGGCGAAGCCAGACATTTAGGACGTAAACGGCCGTGTTGGGGCGCCGGGTTCTGTACAAAAATCGCCTAGAGGCTGGTGAATCAGCAAAACTATGAGATAAACACCAAAAGATACGCCAAAACAGATTAGCCAAGTCGCTACTTGCCAAAAAAAACTGGGAAAAATCATCATTATGAGGGCTGGCACGGTGATTACAGCGATACAGACGACGGTACGACCCAAATAGTGAAAAGAGAGCAACAAGCAGGTACGTAGGTAATCAAGAATCTCAGCTGAGGCAATTTTCCTTTTCACCAACATCGGCCAAATCCACACATTTACGCTCAATACAAGGAATACCGCGAGGCAAAGCAACGCCCCCCACAGGAGCTTGAATACCCCAGACTTGAGGCTACCTAGGGCATAAAATTCCCAAATCACCAAGGCAAAAAACAGTAAGTCAACGAACCATAGCAACGTAGCTATCAACCAATTTTGCCTGATTGCTGTCCATACTGAGCGAAAACTTGCGGTGTTGTTTTCAATGAGGGATAAGTTGATGGCAAACAGCATCAACCATGCCCAGCCACCGGTGAGGATTAAGCCTAGACCCAGCATGGCTGCCAAGTTAGACAAAAATACCGTGATGATGAAAGCTAGAACCTGGTTCAGGCGAGAATCTGGCGCGAACGGGTTTGCCATGAAAGACTATGCCTCACTATCTGTTCTCTCTAATATCAGAAAGCTGCGCAGGGGCAGCGGTAGTACCTTTCGGTAACAGGTGACCGGGTACGATGATATGTCGGGGCTGCTCTCCATTGAGCTGAGAGAATAATAAATCGCAGGTGATTTCGGCAATTTCATCAGCCGGTTGATTAACAGTCGTGAGAGCTGGATAGACGTAGGAACCCAAGGGAATTCCATCAAAACCGACAATCGAAATATCTCGAGGAATACATAGATTCATATCTCTGGCTGCTTGCATTGCTCCGATTGCCAGCACATCGGCAATGGCAAAAATGGCAGTGACATCAGGGCATTCTTGCAGCAGGTCACGGGTCATTCGATAACCATTTTCAAACGAATAGGGGGAATCTTCGGAGTTGTCAAAAGACCGCACCCATTGGGGATGTGGTTCTATTCCGTGTTTGCGTAAGGCGTCGAAGTATCCAGCCAGACGGAGAGAACCTACGGAATTATCCAGAGAATCTGAACCAATGATGCCTATCTGACGGTGTCCTAGTTGATAGAGATAATCGACTACGCGACCGGCTTCTCCATAGTCGTCAATGGCAACCGAAGCGTAACGTTCACGATGCGCGCTGTCTTTCATGCTGACCGTAGAAACCACGAAAGGAACCGAAAGTTTCTCTAAATCATCCACGCGATGTTGGAAATGCGCACCCAAGAAAATGACGCCGAGAGCGGAATCTTCATCGACTGTTTGAATGGCGTCTCTCAGCTCATCCGACCAGTGTGGAACCGAGACGATGTTGACTTGATAGTCGTGGCTGCGGATAGCCCTCTCTAACTGATCTAAAATTCGTGCAAACAGGGGATTCTCTAAACCCTTGATGACAACTGCTATCGAGCGGTTTGAGTTGAGTTTTAAAAACCGCGCGTGACGATTGGGCTGGTATCCCAAAGTGGCAGCGGTTTCTTCAATACGTTTACGTGTCTGTGCAGAGACCCCCTCTTGACCATTGAGAGCTCGGGAGACAGTGGCTATACCGACCCCGGCTGCCCGGGCAACGTCTTTGATATTTGCAACTTGGTGTTTATCCGGGTATTCCGCAGGTAACATGGCTCCCATTCTATTAGAGATGATGGTCAGTGCTGGGTATGATGCGTACCCGGAGCACGTCCAGAGATGGCAGTAAGCTGTGCAATTTCATCCCATGGATAGGCATTCCAGTCAGATTGCGACAATCGCCACCCCCAGTTGCCCTGCATTTGCCCCGGAGTGTTTATACGTGCCGAGCTGTCCAGCCCCAAGTAGTCCGCAGCGGGGATAATGCAGGTATCCGCCACGGAGGTCATTGCCCGGGCTATGAAGCACTGGGGCATGTCCTCAATTGCGGTGTGTGAAGCTCCGCAATAGATCCTGGCTAGTTCTTGATCTTCTGGGGCGAGACTGGCAAACCAGCCTTGCAGCGTGTCGTTATCGTGAGTTCCTGTATAAACAACCGAATTTTTCGGAATTTCATGAGGCCAATAATCTGCAGGTTCGCGGCTGTCGAAGGCAAACTGAATGAGTTGGATGCCTGGTTGACCCGTCGCGTTGCGCAGGTCTTCGACTGCAGGAGTCAAATAGCCGAGATCCTCAAGCACCAATGGTAGCGTGCCCAATTGCTTTTCTAAGGCTGTGAAAAAGTCAATGCCCGGTCCAGGTTCCCAAGTTCCCGCCACCGCACTGGTCGCGTCAGCAGGAATGGCAAAGTATGACTCGAGACCGCGGAAATGGTCGATTCGCAGGATATCTACGCGTTGTAGCTGGCGACCGACGCGTTCCTTCCACCAGGAAAAATCGGAGCGTTGGTGCGCTGGCCAGTCGTAAAGTGGGTTTCCCCAAATTTGACCGGTAGCAGAGAAACCATCCGGAGGTACTCCCGCCACTTTTTCGGGATAAAAGTCGGAACCCAGTTGGAACAGTTGCGGATTAGCCCAGGTATCTGCGGAATCGAGAGAGACGTATATGGGTATATCACCCAGAATTTTGATTCCTTTACCGGTTGCGTAGTCGTGTAGTTCATTCCACTGGGTTTCAAAGACCCACTGGCAAAATTCGTGGAATTCGATTTCTTCACGCAGATCTGCGGTGACTCGAGCCAAAGCTTGTGGTTCACGATGACTTAACTCTTTGGGCCATTCCTGCCACGGCTTGTGCTTGAATTCATGACTGAGTGCCAGGAACAGGGCATAATCTCGAACCCAGGGATTGCTGGCGCGAAATTGTTCAAATGAATCGCGTGAAACATGTGCACAAAACGTAGCGTAAGCATAGCGCAGTGCCTGGTGTTTTGATTGGCTGACTGCCTCATAATCAATGTAGGGGGATTGAGCCTCCCAATCCAATCCTTGCAATTGGGAGGCTTCAATCCACCCCCTTTTCATCAAATTGTCTAAATCAATGAAGAGGGGATTTCCGGCTTGGGCTGATTGACTTGAATAAGGCGAGCCGCCATATCCCGGGGGGCAGAGGGGCAAAATTTGCCAGATACTTTGATTCGCTTGAGCTAAAGCATCTATAAATTGATAGGCAAAACTGCCCAATGAGCCCATCCCGTAGGGACCGGGTAGGGAGAACACCGGTAGCAAGATACCAGCTTGCCTCTTTCGCATGGTTAGCCCTTCACCGCCCCTGCCACAACACCTTCGATGATGTACTTCTGTGAGAATAGATAGAAAACCACGATGGGAATGATTGCCAAGACGAGCATAGCCATCATTGCTCCCATGTCGTTGGAACCGTGGGAACCAACTAGCTGTTGTACTACTACGGGAATAGTCTTGTAGGGAGTGGACAGACCGATGACCAGGTATGGTAACAGGTAGTCATTCCATACCCACATGGTCATCAGAATCGATACTGTTATCGTTACGGGTTTCAACATTGGCAGAACCACTAAAAAGTAATTTCGCAGAGGTCCGCATCCATCAATCATGGCAGCCTCTTCAACATCTACGGGAATACCTTTGATGAATCCAGAAAAAATGAATACTGAAAGACCTGCACCGAATCCCAGGTACAACAAAATCATGCCCAGGGGATTAGCTAAACCTAATGAATCAGCGATTTTCACGGTTGGGAACATGACCATCTGAAATGGAACCACCATAGAAAAAACCAGTACCAAATAAATCAGATTGGTCCACCACGTTTTCACCCGCGTGATGTAATAAGCGGTCATGGCTGCAAAGAATACGATGATGATTACGGAAAAAACCGTGATAAAAGCTGACCAGCCGAATGCTGAAAAGAAGCCGGTGGCTGCTAGCCCTTGCACATAGTTAGTAACTCCCGCGAAGTATTGTCCAACGGGAAATGCAAAGGGTGCGTCGGAAATAAAGAAACGTCCCTTAAAGGAGTTCATGAGTATGAACAATAACGGACCGATAAAAATGACTGTGAGAAGCGTCAGGAAAAGATAGGTGATGATTTTACCGACAGTTACGCCGCCTGAGTGAGCGGTGTTCATCGTGGCCTGGTTAGTGTGGTTGCCGGGCGCAGAAGTCAGAACAGGAATGCTCATGATTCAACCTCCTTTGAGCGGGTGATGCGTAGTTGTAAGAATGCGATTAAAGAAACAATGAGGAAGAAAATGACAGCTTTGGCTTGACCAACGCCCTCGAAGCCGACCTTGCCGAAGAAGGTGTTGACGATGTTTAGAGCAGCCATTTCTGTTTGTTTCAATGGGGCGCCGTTGGTTAACGCCAAGTTTTGGTCAAACAATTTGAATGAGTTACTCAGAGTTAAGAACGTACAAATTGTGATGGAAGGCATAATCATCGGTAACGTTACGTGCCGGATTACCTGCCAACGACTGGCACCATCAATTTGCGCAGCTTCGACTAAATCTGGAGGAACTGATTGCAAGCCGGCAATATAAATGACCATCATATAGCCAACCTGCTGCCAGTTTAACAGGAGTATTAAACCAAACAGGCCAAGTCGTGCATCGGAGACAAGAGTAGTATCAAAGTTCCGCAGTACTGCATTGATGATGGTTTGCCAAGTATATCCCAAAACGATACCACCGATGAGGTTCGGCATAAAAAATACAGTGCGGAAAAAGTTGGTTCCTTTGAGCTTGCGAGTCAACAGATAGGCGATAGATAAGGCAAACACGTTGACAGTAATGATTGCTATAGCCGTGACTAATACTGTGAACCCCAGAGCGTGGACAAATCCCTGACGTTCACTAAAGGCTTTGATGTAATTTTCAACTCCGTTGAAAGTAGCGTTAGTTACCGTGGTGAACTTGCTGAAGGAAAGGTAAATGCCAATAAAGAATGGCGCCAAAAAAGCGATTGTAAATGCGAGCAGAGTGGGACCGGTAAATACTAAACCCCATCGTTTAAGACTTTGTTCCATGGTTTTCTCTTTTTAAGATTGTGTATTTGTAGCATCGGTGAGGGGCGAACATGCCCAGGTTAGAAGCGTTCGCCCCTCACCGGAATATGACTATTTAGGATTGCTTCTCAGCAGCCCAGCCAGTCTTGAACATTTCGACTACCTCATCCCACTTCATCTGACCGGCAGCATATTGGGACAGCGCTTGGCCAAAGTCATCCTTAAAGGTTTGGCTCGGGAACGTAGTAAATACCCACGGGATGGTCTTAAGTTCACTGTTGGACATGTAAGAAACAACTTCCTTTGCCAACGGATCAGCAGGCTGTTCGGTTTCGCTAAAGGTGCTGAACGGGGGAATGAAGCCAAGCTCGTCAACCATGTATTTCTTGCCAGCATCGGAAGAAATCAACCAATTCACGAAGTCTATGGAGGCCTTTTGATCAGCAGGTGAGGCTTGGGAGTTAATTGAGAAGAAGTTCTCAGTACCGATGTTCAAGCCCTGAGTTTCCTCTCCGGATTTGCCGGTATAGATGGGGAGCATCTTAACGTCTTCAGCCTTAACCGTGTTCCCGGCGACTTCGGAAATCTGACCATATGCCCAGTTACCATTTTGCACCATTGCGGCTTTACCCAGAGCGAATTCTGCCATTGAGTCAGTTACGGCTTTGGAGCTCGCTAAAGTCGGCGCAATTGTGGAGTTGTTCAGATAAAGGTCAAAGATGTTCTTGTACTCCTTGTTGTACTTGAATTCCAACTCATCCATGTCCTCGGTGTCATTGTCCTGGTATTCAAAGTAAACAGGTAAATCCGCCAAGTGAGTCTGCCAACGCCAATCTTCACCGGGTTTCAGCGAAGTGGAGGCAAATACCCCATCAATTCCCAAGTCCGCCTTTTTAGCTTGCATGTCTTCTACCAGGGTCTTCAGGGTGTCGAAATTCTTTACTTCCTCCATCGAGGTGACCTTGGCACCGGGCAGACCAAAATACTTGTTCAAGATTGATTGGTTGTAGATGATGCCGTAGCCTTCTACCACATAGGGAACGCCGTAAATCTTGCCGTCTTCGCCGACTGCCATCGACTTATCCAAAAGATTGTTGTAGAAATCTGTGGAAGAGAGGTCTGCAGTGTAGTCTTTCCACGATTGCATACCAATCGGACCGTTGATCTGGAACAGGGTCGGGGCTTCTTTCTTGGTCACCTCTGCCTTAAGAGTTTGTTCATAGGTGCCGGATGCTGCTGTGACGACCTTTACCGGAACGCCAGTCTCATCGGTGTAGGCCTTGGCAATTTTTTGCCAAGTTTCGTCTTGCTCAGGTTTAAAGCTGAGGTAATAAACTTTACCCTTACCGTCATCGGCGGCGGTGTTATCAGATCCACCGCAAGCGCTCAGGGTCAGGGTCAAAGCGGTTGCCGACAATAAGGCGGCGATTTTTGTGAATTTACTTGCCATTTTTTCTCCTAGCGTCCGCTCCGCAGCACCGGTGCTGGGGAGTCGTTACGGAAACGTTTCCGTATAGATAAAGACTACACTTCACTGTGATAGAAAACAAGTATTTGAGAAAAGAATTTTTTAAGATTCGCCTGTTTGGTCGCACGAGTCCTTGATGCTTCGATAGTGTGGGCGCTACGGGCGCCCGCCAGCGCTCTATGTACAATTTTTGAGAAAACAGCACCATCTTCACGCTTTACCCAGCTAAAATAGAAGCAATTTACAGCTGTTGATCAGCAAAAATGTAGGCAATGATTAAGCTTTTGCGCAAGGAGGGGGAGGGATGCTCTGGCATGTCCTGGCGTGGATTTTCAGCGGAATTTGGGGTTACGCGGTGGGCACACTCACGACCAAAATTCTGCGCCAGCGTAACATCGAATTGCCGGACCTGTTCTACCTACCCTTTTCGTTGTGCCTCACCTTGGTTACAATTTTCCTCAATGTAACCCAGTGGTTCATCCTCAACTATTTTTCACACGGTTCGTGCTTCACCCATTTCCTTGTCACCTTGCCGGTTTACCTGGGGACCGCCCCATTTTGTGCGCTGTTATTAACTGATGCCCGCTTTCGACTGTTGCCCAATCGGTTGCTGGGACTAGGAGCTGCGATGCTGTTGCCCGTACTGAGTATCGTCGCCCTGATGCTGCGTAGACCCGAAGCGCTGGCGCGGGTTTGGGTTTTAGGGCTAGCCATGGGCCTGGTTCTAGCTCTCGCCACGTATTTCGGTTTAGGGATGGGTGATGTCAAACTCGCAGCGCTGCTCAGTGCGTGGATAGGTCTTTATAACTGGTTCGCGCCCCTAACGATGCTGCTACTGGCCTCATTTTTGGGTGGCGTATTTGCCCTAATCCAGGTCATCCGCAAGAAACTTGATTTAGACAAAGACATTGCTTTCGGCCCGTGGCTCATTACGGGCGCCTACATTACGTGGGTGGTGTATCTGCCTTCGATATTAGTCGGTATCTAGCTGCTTTCCCACCGTCCAGACTGAGGTATCCGGTTCGGGATGCGTGGCGAAATGTGGCAAGATGAACTCATGTTGGAATGTGTCACTGCCGGGGAATCACACGGCGCCGCCCTGATAGCAGTACTCAGCGGACTGCCCGCAGGGATAAAAATCACCACCAATACCTTGACCAAAGCCCTCGCGCAGCGACGGAAGGGTTACGGCAGGGGAACGCGCCAAAACTTTGAGCAAGACGCGGTGACCATCCTTTCGGGGCTACGTCACGGGAAAACCCTGGGCTCCCCGGTCGCGGTTGAAATCAAGAACACAGAATGGCCCAAGTGGCAAACGGTCATGAGTCCCGACCCGGTGTCTCGTCAGGCGTTACTGCGCGACGCGGGGCGAGGTGACGAGCGCGAATTAGCGCGGAATCTGCAGCTTACGAAGCCGCGGCCGGGACATGCCGACTTTGCCGGCATGATGAAGTACGGTTTCACTGATGCTCGTAACGTGTTGGAGCGTTCTTCCGCTCGGGAAACGGCCGCCAGAGTGGCTTTGGGGGCTTTCGCACAAGCGTTGTTGGATCAGGTCGCGGGGATTCGTTTAGTGTCTCACGTTACGTCCGTTGGTTCAGTTTCCATTCCACTGGACGCGCCAGTGCCGCGGCCAGAAGATGCGGATTATCTCGATAGCGACCCGGTGCGCTGCCTCGATGCGCATACGGCTGAACAGATGGTGCAGGCTATCGACCACGCGCAGCATACGGGCGACACGTTGGGGGGAGTGGTGCAGGTCATCGCCTACGGGGTGCCTATCGGTTTAGGCTCTCACGTGAGCCGTGACCGCAGGTTGGACGCGCGTCTGGCCGCCGCCCTAGTCTCTATTCAAGCCGTAAAAGGGGTGGAAATCGGCGCGGCTTTCCTGCAAGCCTCCCTGCCGGGCAGCGAAGCCCACGACCCGCTCTACCGCGCTGATCAGCCAGCCGACGCAAACACGGGCTTGGGAACGATAGCGCGACCGACTAACCTGGCGGGCGGCATCGAAGGCGGGATGTCCAACGGCAATCCCATCGTGGTTTCCGCAGCCGTGAAACCTATCTCTACCGTGCCTCACGCCCTGCCGACCCTGGATCTGGCTGATGGAAGCGTGGCGACTGGGCTGCACCAGCGTTCGGACACGACCGCGGTGGTGCCGGCAGCCGTCATCGCCCAGGCCGAGGTCGCGCTGGTGCTGGCAGACGCTTTACTGGAAAAAACGGGCGGGGACTCGGTGGCGGAATGCTCGCGAAACTTGTGGGCCTACCTGGATGAGGTTACACAAAGGACGACTTTTTCATGACACGCAAAATCGTTCTGATGGGATTGCCCACTTCCGGAAAATCGAAAACTGCCGGGATTTTGGCCCAAATTTTGCACACCACCTGGCTTGACACTGACCTGGAAATCGAGCGGCGTTTCAGCCAATCCGTTCCCTGGATTTTTAAAGAACTCGGAGAAGAAGGCTTTCGCGCTCTCGAATATGCGGTCGTTCGGAATGCGTTACAAGGCTCAGCCCGGATTGTTTCTCTGGGGGGTGGCGCCCCGACATACGCTCCGACCCGCGAGTTGCTGAGCGAACACACCGTTTACTACCTGAAAGCGGACCCGGACTTCCTGGTGAACCGGCAAATCCAACGTTCCGAGCGCTCTGGCCAGAAAAAGGATGCCCAAGTCCGTCCCTTGCTGGCAGGTGACCTGCGGGAAAGGATGCATGAGCTGTATCGGGAGCGAAAAGACATCTATGAGAGTACGGCCACGGTCATTATTGACGCACAGAGCAAACGCAGCGAAATGGCTGGGGCAATCATCGCTCATGAAGAACGCCTGGCTGACTGCATCTGGGTATCCACCCCCGGCGAACCCTATGCCGTCAGCTTCGGGCAAGACTTGAACGCCCAGGTTGCGGCCTTGATGAAGGCGCACACAAACAAAGTCTTGGTGATCAGTGCGCCCCCGGTGGCGTCGGCGGCGAACAATTTGGCGCAGCACTTGGAATCGCTGGGCAAACAAACCACGGTGAAAGTCTTGCCTGACGGAGAAGCCGCGAAACAGCTCTCGGTGCTTTCCGAGGTGTGGGAGGCGGCGGCCAGCGCGGGTCTGGAACGCCGTGATGCGATTGTCGCTCTCGGTGGGGGAGCTACCACCGATTTGGGCGGTTTTGCAGCGGCGACCTGGCTGCGCGGCGTGGACCTCATTACGGTACCGACGACCCTGTTGGCGATGGTTGATGCCGCTGTCGGAGGCAAGACCGGCATTGATTGGAGTACCGGGAAAAACTTGGTGGGGGCGTTTTATCCTCCTCTCGGGGTGGCAGTGGATTTCACGACTTTGCGGACCCTGTCGCCAGGCCACCTGCGAGAGGGGCTGGCAGAGGCTCTGAAGTGCGGGTTTATCCGCGACCAACAGATTTTAGACATTGCCCAGGACCATGCGTCGGCGCTGTTGGACCCGGATTCCCCTCAGCTTCGCGACATCATTCGCCGCGCCGTGAAGGTGAAAGCCGACGTTGTTTCCACCGATTTGTATGAATCGGGTCAGCGGGAGTACCTGAACTACGGACATACTCTGGCCCACGCCATAGAAAGGGTGGAGGACTACCGTTTTCCCCACGGCTTAGCGGTTTCTATTGGGATGGTCTATGCCGCAAACCTCGCCGCGGTGCTGGGGATCGGTCCCCAAGACTTGGTGGTGCGGCTGCGCAATCAGCTGGATGCGGTCGGCCTACCCACCACCTATACCGCCCACACTTTTGCGGAACTGTTACCTATCATGTTTAGCGATAAAAAAGTGCGCGGCGGGCAATTGCGGTTTGTCCTGCTGGAGGATTGGGGCAAACCCGTGGTCACTGCCGTGGCTGATTCTGAGGCTCTGACAAAAGCCGCCGAAATGACGGGAATTGCCCTGTGAGCTCACGTTGTTCGCTGGCTTTAGTATCCCTGCCGGGAGCCCGTTTGCAAGAGTTAGCCCAGTCTATTTCATCTGACATCGGCCTGCCCGTGGCTTCTGATTCAGGACTTGATGCTTGGTCGTCGCAAAGCGCACCCGCCATTTTTGTGCTGCCCTCTGGTGTGCTCGAGAGTGGTTCATCAGCCCTGGTAGGGAACTTTCGACAGGCTGGAAACCCGGTATTTTTCCTAGATTTGCCGTGGGAGGAATCATGGCAGGCCATGAACCCGGAAAAACTCAGCGACCCGAACGGCCTGCCTTGGCGTGCCACCTATCGCCGTTTGGCCCAAAAACGCCGTGAGGAACTAATAGCACACAGTGACTACACGGTGTCAACCGAGGGAACCTTGACCGAACTGGCGCAGCGACTGTTGAAAGTTATCGCTGAAAACGGCTGCAGTTAGCCAACGGCCCGCTTTTTCGGTAAACTGTTTGAGCTGATTTGCTAACTGTTAAAACTGTGAAGGATGAAACGTGGCAACGACTAATGATTTGAAAAACGGCTTGGTAATGAAGATTGACAACCAGTTGTGGCAGGTTGTCGAATTTCAACATGTGAAGCCCGGCAAGGGGCCGGCTTTTGTGCGCACCAAGATAAAAAACATCCTTTCTGGCAAAATCGTCGACCGCACCTTTAACGCGGGACTAAAGATTGAAACCGCTACTGTGGATCGCCGCGACATGACCTACTCATACAACGACGGCACCGATTATGTGTTTATGGACGAAAAGACTTTTGAAATGGTTAGTGTCACTCCCGAAATTGTTGGGGACGCCGCACACTTCCTGCTGGAAAACCAGAAATGCATTTTGGCTTTCAATGAAGGCAACGTTTTGTTCATCGAACTGCCGGCCTCCGTCGTCTTAGAGATTTCGCACACGGAACCGGGCTTGCAGGGCGATCGCTCCAATGCGGGTACTAAGCCGGCAACCCTGGAGACTGGCTATGACATTCAAGTGCCGCTGTTCCTGAATATCGGCGACAAAGTGAAGGTTGATACCCGCTCCGGCGAATACATTTCGCGGGTTACCGATTAATACTGCAGTGGACGCGAGTCGGGGCGCAGGCTTCCGGCTCGCGTTACGCATTTTGTGAGGGGACGAGATAGTGGGACATAAATTGCCGCGGCGCACGCGGGAGCGGGTTAGAGCCGTAGATGTGCTTTATGAGGCACATGTTCGGGGTTGGGATACTCCCGAAGGCATTTTTTCCCTGGCCCAGATTCGTCAGGACGAGACGACCGCCCAGACCCCGCTTCCGGACTATGCCATCGAAATTTTGGAAGGTGTGGCTCAGCATTTAGAGCGGATTGATGCGGCTTTGGCGACATATTCAAAAGCGTGGCCTTTGCATCGGATGCCTGAGGTCGACCTGGCTATTATGCGGGTTGCGACCTGGGAGATTCTGTTCAATCCCGATGTGGAAGGAGCCGTTGCCATCACCGCCGCTATGCAAATCGCGGAGGAACGTTCTACTGACGAGTCGCCGAAGTTTATCAACGGTTTGCTGGGTGCTATCAACGATATGAAAGACGCGTTGTGTAAAACCGAGGGTGAGCAAGCCTTGAGCGGTGAAGCGAGTGCCAAGCTGGAATCTTCGATGCCGCAAAGTTTCGACACCGCCGCAAAAACAGCAGCGGCAGGCGGTGTCTTGGAACAGATTGACTTAGACACCCTGGAATAGCGTCCGCGGTTAGTCGCGGTTCATCATTTCGCGCAGGATATCCGCGGATTTTTCTGAGTTGTCCAGAGTTTCGTTGATGGTCTGGGCTTTCTTTTGCGCTTTTGCCCACTTTTGGAAACGAGCCGCGGCCTCGGGAGAGTTATCGGGTTGCGTGACCTCATCCTGGTTCAGCTCCGGCGTGTCCTCGTTGCCAAAGAGAAGCTGCATTAATAGCTCGCGTTTTTCATCCATGACCCTATTATCGGCGATTTTTCCCCGGAGTTTAGCTCGAAAACGCCCGTGTTCAGAAATTGCCTCAGCACCTGGAGGAATTCAACATTTTCGACCCAATTTTCGAAGGCGCGGACGCGGGATTCGGTAGAGCGGGAAAAAACGTGTAATATTGAGCCGCAATAAAACCTTTAATTTCGCCCTGTGAGGCAGAAAGGAAAAATATGGAAAAAACAGTGTTGGGCAGTGCTGACATTGCCCGTTCGCTGAAACGACTGGCCTTCGAGATAATGGAGAAAAACCAAGGTCTTGAAGATGTCGTTCTGTTAGGAATCCCCACCCGTGGCGTTGAGTTAGCCAATCGGTTGGGGACTTTTTTAAAGGAAAATAATCCCGATACAGATGTTCCGATTGGCACCCTGGACATCACCCTGTACCGCGATGATCTTTCCCGTCAACCGATACGAGTACCCAAACCAACCGTGATGCCCCAAACCGGCATTGACGGCAAAACGGTCATCCTCGTCGACGACGTGCTCTATTCCGGACGCACGATTCGGGCTGCGCTCGATGCGTTGAACGATCACGGCCGACCTGCCCAAGTGCAGCTAGCCGTGCTGGTAGACCGCGGTCACCGGGAACTTCCGATTCGTGCAGACTACATCGGCAAGAATCTGCCCACGTCACGGACGGAACAAATACTCGTAAAACTTCAAGACAGTGACGGCGAAGACGCCGTGATTATTGCAGACGGGAAGGAATAAAAATCATGCGACATTTACTCTCTGCGGCTGATTTGAGCCACGAAGATGTCCTGAAAATTTTGGATACTGCCGAAGCCATGGCGATGACCCAGGCTCAAAAGGTGAAAAAACTGCCGACCTTGCGCGGCAAAACCGTGGTCAACCTCTTTTTTGAGAACTCCACCCGAACCCGGATTTCTTTCGAAACCGCGGCCAAGCGCCTCAGCGCGGACGTCATCAACTTTTCCGCGAAAGGTTCCTCGGTAGCGAAAGGCGAATCCCTGAAAGATACGGCTTTGACCCTGCAGGCCATGCGGGTTGACGGCATCGTTATCCGCCATTCCTCCTCCGGAGCGGCCTACCGTTTGGCCAATGCCGGCTGGTCTGACGTGCCCGTGCTCAACGCTGGGGACGGCGAACATCAACACCCCACTCAGGCTCTGCTCGATGCGATGACCCTGCGCCGGCACTATCTGGGCTTGAGCGGCGGCGACCTCGCTGGTAAAGACCTCAACGGCGCTAATGTCGTCATTGTGGGCGATATCTTGCACTCTCGCGTAGCCCGTTCCAACGTGGACCTGATGTCAACTTTGGGTGCTCACGTGACCCTGGTCGGTCCGCCAACCCTGATGCCTGTCGGGGTGGAAGATTGGAAGTGCGATGTGTCCTACGACTTGGATGCGGCTCTGGCCACCAATCCCGACGCGGTCATGATGTTGCGGGTGCAGCGCGAGCGTATGAGTTCTGCCGGCGGGGGCTACTTCCCGTCCGTGGTCGAGTATCACCGGGCTTACGGTTTGAACAACACCCGTTTCGCTAACCTGCCCGAACGTACGGTTATCATGCACCCCGGTCCGATGAACCGCGGGGTGGAAATCTGCGCCCAAGCCGCAGATTCCGCAAAGTCTGTCATTGTTGAACAAGTTGGAAACGGCGTGAGTGTCCGTATGGCTGCCCTTTATCTTTTGCTCGCGCCGGAAGGAGGCCTGCTGTGAAGGAATATTTGATTAAGAACGTGACCCTGCCGAACGGTGAGGGGGCTGACATTGCTGTCAAGGACGGCATTTTTGCGGGTGTAGGCGCCAATGCGGCGGATGCTGTTTCTGCTGGCGCTACCACCATTGATGGCAACGGCTTGGTGGCTTTGCCCGGCCTGGTCGATATGCACACTCACCTACGCGAACCTGGCGGCGAGGACGCGGAAACAGTCGCTTCCGGCACGCTTTCGGCGGCTTACGGCGGTTACACCTGCGTTCACGCTATGGCTAACACCACTCCTGTCCAGGACAACGCCGGTATCGTCGAGCAAGTCGTGCACTTGGGGAACTTGGCGGGTTGGGTACAGGTGTGCCCGGTCGGTGCCGTTTCCGCCGGTCTGCAAGGGGAACATCTGGCGGACTTGGGGTCCATGAACCGTTCAGACGCGCACGTTACGGTGTTTTCTGATGATGGAAAATGCGTTTCCGACCCGGTGTTGATGCGCCGCGCTCTGGAATACGTAAAGACCTTTGACGGTGTGGTCGCTCAGCACGCTCAAGACCCGCGTCTGACTGAAAATGCACAGATGAATGAGTCTCCGCTGTCAGCTGTAATGGGTATGCCCGGATGGCCGGCGGTCGCGGAAGAAGCCATTATCTTGCGAGATATTCAGTTGGCTTCTCACGTGGGTTCACGAGTCCACATCTGTCACGTATCCACCGCGGGCTCGGTCGATATTGTGCGGTGGGCCAAGAGCCGCGGCATTGCCGTGACTGCCGAAGCCACCCCGCACCACATCCTGCTGACCGAGGAAATGGCTCAGACCTACGACCCGCGCTACAAGGTCAACCCGCCGCTGCGTACTGCTGCGGACACCGAAGCCTTGGTGGCCGGCCTGATGGACGGCACCATCGACTGTATCGGCACCGACCACGCGCCCCATCCTTTAGAGGAAAAGGACTGCGAGTGGCAAGCCGGGGCTTTCGGCATGATTGGTTTGGAAACCGCCCTGCCGGTAGTTCAGAAAGTCATGGTCGATACTGGCAAGTTCACGTGGGAGGACGTGGCACGAGTCATGTCCACCGCGCCGGCGCACATCGGGCGGGTCAAGGAACAAGGTCAGGGCATCGTCACCGGCAAACCGGCGAACCTGACCTTGTGGGATCCCTCCACGCGCCGCACCATTGACCTGGACTCGCAACATTCCCTGTCCACCAATACCCCCTACCTGGGCATGGAACTGCCCGGTCAGGCGCGGTACACCATGTGGAAGGGCGAGTTCACGATTATGGACGCCACGGCTATCCCGCTCGATCAGCGCTGAGAACCGAACCATGACGGAAATGCTCTGTCAAAGCACTAATCCGCAAGGTAATGCCCACCCCGCGCTCCCGATGGATCGGGCGGACGCGGTGCTGGTTCTCGAGGACGGTTTTGCCGTGACGGGCAAGGCGTTCGGAGCCAGCGGGCGAACCTTGGGTGAAGTCGTGTTTTCCACTGGAATGACCGGCTATCAAGAATCCCTCACGGATCCTTCCTATCATCGTCAAATCTTGGTCATGACCGCACCGCATATCGGCAACACCGGCATGAACGCGACCGACCCGGAATCTAACCAGATTTGGGTGGCGGGTTATGTGGTGCGCGATCCGGCTCGCCGAGCCTCGAACTGGCGGGCCGAAAGTGACCTGGAAGATGAGCTGGTGCATCACGGCATCGTGGGAATCAGTGATGTGGATACGCGAGCCTTGACTTTGCATATTCGTCAAGCCGGTGCCCTGCGGGGAGGCATTTTTTCGGGCGACGCCCTGCCGGTCGGCGCCGAAAACTTGGAACCCCACGCGGTAGCGGCTTTACGATCCATCATTCAAGACTCCCCGCAGATGACGGGGGCGGCGCTCAGCGCCGAAGTCTCTACCAAAACCCCCTACGTGATTGCTCCCACCGGTGAATTCGCCGGTGGGAGCCCACGGGCGGTGTTGGCGGCATTGGACTTGGGGGTCAAGTCTCGCACTCCGGAAATTTTGGCTTCCCTAGGCGTGGAAGTTCACGTGTTTCCCGCGGACTCGACCCTGAAAGACCTACAGTCCATCAACCCCGACGGGGTATTTTTCTCAAACGGACCCGGCGACCCCAGCGCGGCCACCCATGAAATTGAGCTGCTACGCGAGGTACTGGACGCGGGACTGCCGTATTTCGGAATCTGTTTCGGCAATCAGCTGCTGGGCCGCGCCCTAGGCTACGGAACTTACAAGCTCGTTTACGGCCACCGGGGAGTGAACCAACCCGTACTGGACCGATGCACCGGCAAAGTCGAAATCACCGCCCACAACCACGGTTTTGCGGTAGACATGCCGCTGGGAGAAGCCTCGGTAACGCCCTTTTGCAACGGGAAATACGGCCGAGCGGAAGTTACCCACATCGGACTGAACGACAATGTCGTAGAAGGACTGAGGTGCCTGGACATCCCAGCCTTTTCCGTGCAATATCACCCCGAAGCTGCCGCCGGTCCGCACGATGCCTCACACCTATTCAACGACTTTTTACAGATGATGTTGCAACACCGCTGTGAAAAACCCACCGGGAAGGCGGATGCCTGATGCCGCTGCGTCAAGATTTACATTCTGTTATGGTCATCGGCTCCGGGCCGATTGTCATCGGTCAAGCGGCCGAATTTGACTATTCGGGCACGCAAGCCTGTCGAGTGCTGCGTAATGAGGGCTTGAAAGTTATCTTGGTCAACTCCAACCCCGCCACGATTATGACCGACCCGGAGGTTGCCGATTGCACCTATATCGAACCGATTACCACCGAATTTTTGGAATCGATTATCGCTAAGGAACGCCCCGATGCGTTGCTGCCCACTCTGGGCGGGCAAACGGCCTTGAACGCAGCGATTAACTTGAGTGAAGCCGGGATTCTAGACAAATACCAGGTCGAACTCATCGGCGCTAATGCCGCGGCCATCAACGCGGGCGAGGACCGGGAAGAATTTAAGAAAGTCGTGGAACGCTGCGGTGCGGAAGTGGCCCGGTCTTTTATTGCTCATTCCCTAGAGGAGATCAACGCCGCGGTCGCGCAGCTCGGTTTTCCGGTCGTGGTGCGCCCGTCCTTTACTATGGGGGGCTTGGGCTCCGGGATTGCCTATAATCAACAGGATTTGGAACGGATTGCCGCGGCGGGTCTGGCCGATTCGCTGACGAACGAAGTTCTGTTGGAAGAAGCCATCATCGGGTGGAAAGAATATGAACTCGAACTGATGCGAGACCGCGCCGATAACGTCGTGGTTGTGTGTTCTATCGAGAACCTGGACCCGGTTGGGGTGCATACGGGGGATTCCATCACGGTGGCGCCCGCCATGACTTTGACCGATCGGGAAATGCAGCGGCTGCGCGATATCGGGATTGCCGTCATTCGCGAGGTCGGTGTGGACACGGGCGGGTGCAATATCCAGTTCGCCGTCCACCCCCAGACCGGTCGGATTATCGTCATTGAAATGAATCCGCGGGTGTCGCGTTCTTCAGCTCTGGCATCGAAAGCGACGGGGTTTCCGATTGCAAAAATCGCCGCGCGGCTGGCGGTGGGTTACACCCTGGACGAGATTCCCAACGATATTACGCTGTCCACCCCGGCGTCCTTCGAGCCCACCTTGGATTATGTGGTGGTGAAAGCCCCGCGGTTTGCTTTTGAAAAGTTCCCCGCGGCCGACCCGACACTGACCACCACCATGAAATCGGTGGGCGAAGCGATGGCTATCGGCAGAAACTTTACCGAGGCCCTGCAAAAGGTGCTGCGCTCCTTGGACAAGCGCGGGTCCAGTTTTGACTTTGTCCAGCCCGCTCCCAGCCCGGAGCAAACCGCGCAGCTGCTGGAACAAATCACTACCCCCACGGAGCGACGCTTGACCCAGGTGATGCAGGCAATCCGTGGGGGAGCGTCGGCTGCGGACATCTATGCTGCGACCAAAATAGACCCGTGGTTCATCGACCAACTGTTTATCCTCCGCGAGGTGGCCGAGCGTCTGCGGGAAGCTCCCGCTTTGCAGCCTCAGCTACTGCGCGAAGCGAAACGCCACGGATTCTCAGACCTGCAAATTGCCCAGATTAGGGGCATCTCAGAAGACACCGTGCGGGAAGTTCGCGACGCTTTTGGACTGCACCCGGTGTACAAGAAAGTTGACACCTGCGCCGGGGAATTTGCCGCGAACACCCCTTATCATTATTCATCCTACGACCTCAGCACCGAGGTACAGCCGCGTGAGAAACCGGCAGTCATCATCTTGGGTTCCGGACCGAATCGAATCGGGCAGGGTATCGAATTCGACTACTCTTGCGTGCACGCTGCCCTGACGCTGAAAGACGACTACGACACGATTATGGTCAACTGTAACCCCGAGACCGTGTCGACCGACTATGACATCGCCTCGCGGCTCTACTTTGAACCCTTGACCTTTGAAGACGTCTATGAGGTGTACCGGGCGGAACTGGCTTGCGGTCCGGTAACTGGGATGATTGTCCAGCTGGGGGGCCAAACCCCGCTGTCCCTGGCGCGGCGCCTCACCGATGCCGGAGTGCCGATTCTGGGCACCCAAGCACGCGCGATTGACCTAGCCGAGGATCGGCAAGAGTTTGAACGGGTCTATACCGCTGCCGGGGTGGCTGCCCCCGCTCATGGCACCGCCACCACGAACGCCGGAGCGCGAGACATCGCCGCCGAGATTGGGTTCCCCCTGCTGGCGCGCCCTTCCTATGTGCTGGGGGGACGCGGCATGGAAATTATCTTTAACGCCGACCATTTTGAGGATTACCTAAGTCGATTGGGGCCGGACTCGGCCGGAGTCGGTGCCGGACCGCTGCTCATTGACCGTTTCATGGACGATGCCATCGAAATCGACGTGGACGCGCTCTATGACGGTCACGAGCTGTACCTGGCTGGCGTGATGGAGCACATCGAAGAGGCGGGCATTCACTCCGGCGACTCGGCTTGCGTGCTGCCCCCAGCCACGCTCTCGGGCACGATAATTAACCAGATACGTGCCGCGACCGAATCCATTGCCCAAGGCGTGGGCACTGTCGGGCTCATTAACATTCAGTTCGCGCTGGCGGCCGGGGTGCTCAACATTATTGAAGCAAACCCCAGAGCGTCCCGTACCGTTCCGTTCGTGGCGAAAGCGACCGGGGTTCCCCTCGCGAAGGCAGCCGCCAAAGTCATGACCGGCACCACCATTGCCCAGTTGCGACAGCGCGGGATACTGCCCGTTGTGGACTTTGCCCAGTGGAGTAAGTTTCCCGACATCGCCGTCAAAGAAGTGGTCCTTCCCTTCAAACGTTTCCGCACCTTTAGCGGCACGATGGTCGATACGATTCTGGGACCGGAAATGCGTTCGACCGGCGAGGCGATGGGCTTGGGTGTGAATCTGCCGATGGCCTATGCCAAGTCGGAGCTGGCTACGGTGGGAGCGCTGCCCAAACCGGGCAAGACTATCGTGGTGACAGTGTCTGACCGGGATAAACGCCACATTATTCTGCCGTGTTCGCGCCTCCACCAGCTAGGTTACAAGCTGGTGGCTACCGAGGGGACGGCTTCGGTCTTGGAACGCAATGGGATTCCGGTCACCCGGGTGGAAAAGGATCGGCAACTCACCGACGGGTCAGCCGACACGGCCTTCAGCTCTTTCGTGAAATCTGCGGAAGTCGGCATGGTCGTCAACACTCCGGAACGCGGCAAGGGGACTCGCGAAGCGGGATACCGGATTCGTACCGCGGCCGCTACCGCCAACAAGGTCATCATCACGACTATGCGCACTCTCCAGGTAGCTGTCCAGGTGATGGATTTCCTCAGCCAGGGGCAGACCTTCACAGTGCGGTCTTTGCAGGAACGACAAATTGAGATGGAAAAGTCCGGTACTCGGATGCCCGGTAAGGCATAAAATGGCTTTTCAGTGAGCTCGGATTTCTGGTCCGAGCCAGTTCCTGATGCCACTTGAGAAAGGGAAGCTATGAGCGCTGCGCCAGAATCTAATCCTGTCGAACCGTTCGGAAAACGCTGCCTCGAAACGATTGCGGACCGGGGTCCTCTCTGCGTGGGGATAGATCCTCACCCGGAACTACTGGAGGCCTGGGGCTTGCCGCGCAGCGGGGCTGGCGTATGGGATTTTTCCATGCGCGTGCTGGATGCTTTGGGAGATTCGTGTGGATTCTTTAAGCCGCAATCGGCGCTGTTCGAGGAATATGGTGCTTCCGGCATTTCCGCGCTCACCGCGACTTTGCGGGCAATTCATGACGTTGGCGCAATCAGCATTGCGGATGTGAAGCGAGGCGACATCGGTTCCACCATGAGCGCCTACGCGAGGGCGTACCTGTCAGAAGGGCCGTTGGAGGCTGACGCGATGACGCTGAGCCCGTTCCTGGGATTCGAGTCCCTGCGCCCTGCACTTGACCTGGCAAAACAGAACGGCAAGGGGACGTTCGTACTGGCGTTAACCTCAAACCCGGAGTCCGCCTCAATCCAATCAGCGATGATTATGAATGAGGGTGGAACACCTGAGAAGTCCCTGGCTGCCGATATTATGCAACGTGCGGGTGAGGAAAATCGTCAGGCGGCACAAGCGGGATACTGGGGTCACGTGGGTTTGGTCGTGGGAGCCACCGTCGGGGAGCGGATGAGCGGCTTGGAGTCTCTGCTGGATGCCGCGAATGCGCCGCTGCTGGTACCCGGTTTTGGCGCTCAGGGCGGAAACCCAGAAAGTATCGCCAAAGTCTTTGGGAAAGCCGCAGACCGGATTATTGTTTCGAGTTCTCGCGGGATTTTGCGCCGCGGTCCTGAGGCGGGTGCGCTACAAGCCGCCTTTGAAGAAAATTTAGATTCCCTTAAATCCCTCATTTCGTGAAGCAATCCTGTATAGAATGCTCACTAGGGTTGGTCGTTGACCAATTCACGTCCATTAAGAAGACAGAAAAACAGGAGTATAGCAAATGGCACTTCCTCCACTTACCGCTGAACAGCGCGCGGAAGCCTTGAAAAAGGCTGCGGCGGCGCGTAAACATCGCGCTGAAGTCAAAGCTGATTTAAAGAACCGCAAAAAGACGCTGTCGCAAGTTTTGAAGGCTGCCGAAAAGGACGAAGCCCTAGCAAAGATGAAAGTTCAGTCTTTGCTGGAGTCGCTTCCTCGCGTCGGCGCTAAGACCGCCGCTTTGGCGATGGAAGAAATCGGGATTTCTCCGGCTCGCCGTATCCGCGGTCTTGGTCCCCACCAGACCGCTGAACTCATCAAGCGTTTCGGCTGATGGTGACCGCCGGCGCTGCTGCCGGGCTGTTCATACTTAGCGGACCCACTGCTGTTGGAAAGGGAACGGTGGTGGGTTCTCTCTGTGCGAATTTTCCGGGAGAATTTTATCTGTCCATTTCTGCCACCACTCGAGATCCTCGACCGGGGGAAGTTGATGGGCAGTCCTATATTTTCATGACGAAACCCCAGTTCGAACAGCTCATCGAATCCGGGGGACTGTTGGAGTGGGCACAGGTTCACGGCAAAAATTACTACGGTACCCCAGCCACCCCGGTCGATGAGGCTTTACGTCAGGGCAAACCAGTTCTGTTGGAAATCGACTTGGCGGGAGCCCGGCAAGTGAAAGCTTTACGTCCGGATGCACACACCGTTTTCCTCAAGCCCCCGTCATGGGAGGAACTGGTGCACCGCTTGCAAGGCCGCGGTACGGAATCTCCGGAAGAGCAGCGCCTGCGCTTGGACACGGCGCGCACCGAGTTGGCTGCCGCTGAGGAATTTGACGAAATCGTGGTCAATGACGAAGTGCCTAACGCTACCGAGCAACTGGCTAAAATTATGGGTTTGCGCTAGTATAGCTGGGCTGAAGAAACCAAAAATCACTATTGAGGGGGATTTTTTATGACCGGAACCGTCGCTCACCCCGAAGGTATCACCGACCCGCCTATTGACGATCTGCTGGAAAACGTTGATTCTAAGTACGCCCTGGTGGCTTTCGCGGCGGCTCGCGCACGCCAGATTAACACCTATAACCAGCAGCTGGAAGCGGGTCTGTTGGACACTATCGGCCCGCTGGTTGATCACGGTCCGCGGGAAAAGCCCCTGTCTATCGCCATGCATGAAATCGCGCAGGGCATGTTAGATATGCAGTTGAAAGGCGATGAGCCAGAAGACGAGGCTCCCGAGGAGGACACCTCGGAATCGGTAAATCCGCTGGAAGCCTTGGCGGCCTCTTTCTCCGAAGGCCTGGCGAAAGATGACAACGCCTGAACTTGCCGCCCCCCGCGGTCCAGAGAAAACCGTCATCTTGGGGGTGGGCGCCTCCGTGGCCGCGTTTAAAGCCATTGAGGTGCTGCGCAGTCTCATCGCTGCCGGGGTCAACGTGTGGGTTTGTCCCACGGTTGATTCGCTCAATTTTGTAGGGAAGGCGACCTGGGAATCCCTGAGTAATCACCCGATTCATACGGACGTGTTCCAGACCCCTGACTTCATTACCCACGTCACCCTAGCCAGCAAAGCTGACCTGTTCTTAACGGTGGGAGCTTCCGCCGATTTGATGGCGCGTTTCCGCATGGGTCTGGCTGACGAGTTCCTCACCCTAGTTGCAATCACGGTTGACTGCCCGCGTCTCATAGCCCCATCGATGCACCCTACAATGTGGGAAAACGCGGCGACCCAGGACAACGTGGCGGTGCTGCGTGAACGGGGCTGGCGCTTTATCGGTCCCGAAACCGGCAAACTGGCCGACAACTCCCATGGCATCGGACGTCTCAGCCAACCAGACGTCATTTGTGATGCGGTTTTGGCGCAGCTCGCTCTGAGTGCCCCCGGTTCTATCGATTAGTTTTCACAAGGCCGACCCATGAGTTTTCGTTCCGTAGTGGTTTCCGCAGGGGGGACCCGCGAGCCTTGGGACGAGGTGCGTTATTTAGGGAATCGTTCTACCGGACGCCAGGGCTGCGAGGTGGCTCGGGCAGCTCTAAAGACTGGAGCCGAGGTCACATTAGTGGTCGCCAACGTGGAAGCAGCTCTGATTCCTCGCGGGGTGAAGGTTGTGCAGGCCCCTACCGCGGAGGATATGCTGTACCAAATGAACGCCGCCGCCGCGGGGGCAGACCTGATAGTCATGTGCGCTGCCGTAGCGGACTTCCGCCCCATCCGTGTTTCGGGCAAGATAACCCGCCACGCCGACACTATACCCACCTTGCAGTTGGAACGCACCCCCGACGTCCTGATGAATCTCATAAAGCACCGCCGCGAGGGCCAGACCATTGTCGGCTTTGGGGCGTTGACCGGCAGCGAGGCGCAGGTGCGGGAACAAGGCCGCAAGAAAGCCCTGGACAAAGGCGCCGATCTGCTGTGTGTGAATCGAGTCGGGGACGGCCACGGCTTCGCAGCCTCGAGGAACACCTTGTTCTTTTTCGATTCCCAAGGTAACGAACGAGGTCAAGCCAGCGGCACGAAACTCGAGGTAGCCGAGGTCTTGCTCCAACTAGCTGGAGAAATCTCACAAAGCCACTAGAATTCTTTTATGAGTAAAAAAGTCACTTTCACATCTGAATCTGTCACTGAAGGACATCCCGATAAGGTTTGCGACCGGATTGCCGACTCAATTCTGGACGCTATCTTGGAACAAGATCCGGCGGCGCACGTTGCGGTAGAGACGTTCGTCACGACCGGGCTGGTTCATGTTATGGGTGAAGTGACGACCGAGGCTTACGTAGAGATTCCCCATATTGTGCGCCACGAGATTGCCCAGATTGGCTACACGTCCTCTGAGATTGGCTTTGATGGGCGCAGTTGCGGCGTGATGGTGTCCTTGGGGCAGCAATCCCCGGACATTGAAGCGGGCGTCAGCCATTCCCTGGAAGTGCGTCAGCGTCCCGAAGCCTATGATCCCCTAGAACAGCAAGGCGCCGGGGACCAAGGGATTATGTTCGGCTATGCTTGCGATGAAACCCCGGATTTGATGCCGATGCCGATTTGGTTGGCGCATAAACTGTCCCAACGCCTGGCTCAGGTGCGCAAAGAGGGGATTGTTTCCGGATTGCGTCCTGATGGCAAAACCCAGGTTTCGGTTGAATACGAGGACGGGGTGCCGCGCGCCCTGTCGACTATCGTGGTTTCAACCCAGCATGCCCCTGATCGCACCCAGGCGGAACTGCACGCCATGGTCGAAGCGGAGGTTATTCGTCCGGTACTCGATCAGTTGAATATCGACTTGGACACGAAGGAAGCGGAAATTTTAGTGAATCCTTCGGGTCAGTTCATTATCGGCGGACCCGCCGCGGACTCCGGTTTGACCGGTCGCAAGATTATTGTCGATACCTACGGGGGCATGGCGCGTCACGGGGGAGGGGCTTTTTCCGGTAAGGACGCCTCAAAGGTTGATCGTTCCGCCTCTTACGCTTTACGTTGGATTACCAAGAATATTGTGGCGGCCGGTTTGGCAAAGCGCTGCGAAATCCAAATCGCTTACGCGATTGGCCGAGCCAACCCGGTGTCCCTGTCAGTGGATACCTTCGGGACCGGTGTCGTGGCGGATGAGGAACTGGCCACGGCGATTCGTGAGACTTTCGATTTGCGTCCCGCCGCCATCATTCGGGATTTGGACCTGACCCGTCCGATTTTCCGCTACACCAGTAACTATGGCCATTTTGGACGTGACGGTTTCAGTTGGGAAGAAACCAATCGGGCGCAAGCTCTCAAGGATTATTTCCAGTAAAACCGGCTGTGGGGGCTGGTTATGGCCCCGACTTCCGGGACAAAATGGCAACTGCCGGATTTTCGTATCCGGGGTATGAGTTGTAATTAAGTCGTGTTTGCTGAACCGATATTGCCACTGGACGATTTCGCACCTCCCGGACCGCGGGCGGTGCTGGTCGATGGTGTGGAAAAGCCCGTGGCAGCGGTTCTGCTCAACACGTTTACCCCCGCTTTGTCCCGGCCTCTCGACTTCCTGATTCCCCCAAAGCTCGATGCCGCGGCCGCTCCGGGGGTGTTGGTGAAAGTGAAAGTAGGGACAAAACGCTACACCGGTGTCATCGTGGAGCGTAAAGACAGCACCGACTGGCAAAAACCGTTGCGGGAAATCGAACGCACCTTGGGCGACCTGCCTCTGTTGGACACTTCCACCTTGGAACTGCTGGAAAATGTCTCTCTCTATTACGGGACAGGACCCTCCTCACTGCTGCGTTACGCCCTACCGGAGCGGCGCGTCAAAGTGGAACAGGCCTTTTCTACCGACCCTCCTCAGTGGGATACGACCGCGGTCACGGTGGAGCCACCGGAACAAACGACCTGGGCGCGTTATGCCGGGGGCGCTGAGTTCTACTCTGAACTGTGTCGGGGACACCACCCTCGTGCCGTGGTTAGTGCGCTGCCGCTGGGTAACAATCCACATTTTCAACCCGCCTCGCGTTTTCAACCCATTGCCGAATTAGCGGCGGCAACCTGGGCTAACGGGGAACAATCCCTGCTGGTGATGCCCACGGTAGAGCAAGCCGATGAAGCCTACCTGTATCTGCGTGACTACTTTGCCGACTCGGACAAAGTTGTGTTGTATACCTCGGAAATTCCCACTGCCGCCTCCTATGAAACGTTCTTGCGTTCTCGCTTCGGCACCGCCGCGATAGTGGTCGGCACCCGCGGCGCCGTATTTTTGCCGCTGGCCCGCCCCGGTTTGTTTTACCTCTGGGACGACTTGGCGTGGTCGCTTAGTTCGGACATGTTCCCGAACTTTTCTGCTCGGCAAGTCCTGCTGATGCGTTCCCAGCTGTGCGGTGCCGCTGTGGTGTTGGCGCACTATTCTGTCAACGCGGGGGATTTGCAGCTGGTGACCCGTCACTTCGCCAGTGGCTTGGCCCCCCACCGCGACGTTTTGCGCCAGTGTACGGGCCGCTTTGAATTTCTCAGCGAAGAGGCACAGCTGGCGGAAGGCATGACGGGGGCGATGCTCCTCCCAAACGCTGCTTTGCGTCTGGTGCGCCAGGGGTTGAAATCCGGTCCAGTTTTGGTGCTGGTTCCTCCCGACGGTGCGTTTTCGGTGGTGAGCTGTGCAAACTGCGGCGCTAACGCGGTGTGCGAAGTGTGTGGCGGACCGTTGACTTTCCAGGGTTCCCGGCTGGTTTGCACTCGCTGCGGCAATGTCCCCACCAACTATGCCTGTCCGAACTGTGCCAGTATGAAAATGCGCGGGCGCCACCTCCAGTCGCGCACGGTAATTGATGACATCGGGCGGTCATTTTCCGGCGTGCCAGTGCTGGTTTCCCGTCCTGGAAAAGGCCGGGTCGGCCTCATAGACACAGCATCGCGACTGGTCATAGCCCATCCGGGGGGCGAACCTTTCGCCGTGGGCGGGTACGAAGCCGCGGTTATCTTACGGGCTCACATGTGGGCCAATCGGACCGCCCTGTGGACTGCCCAGGAAGTCATGCGGCAATTCTTGGCAGCCGGAGCTTTGGTGAAACCTCAGGGGCGCATATTGGTAACGAACCGGATTGACCCGCGCCTGGAACAGGCTTTGGTACGGTGGGATCCCTGGGGTTTCGCCGCCTTAGACCTGCGAGAACGCGAAGCGGGACACTTTGCCCCCGCGTGGCGCACGGCTCTGTTGCAGGGGCAATCCCTGGGTGAGGTGTTGGCTTTCCTGCGCCAGAGATTTCCCGAAATCACGGTATTTGGCCCGGTTCCAGCACGGGAAAACCCCGCGCTCAGCACTGCATTCGTGTCGGTGGCACTGCGTGATAGTCAGGATTTCGGCCGGGCGCTGCGCGCGGTGGAACTGCAAAATGCCCGGGAGCGAAAATCCGGTAGCGACGCCCTGCGCATCGTAGTAGATCCTCCAGATCCCGCCGGTCAAATCGGATAGACCGCGCTGTCACCTCGAAAAACCCCAGTTGAACTTAGATAGGATAGTTTGTATGCGTATTGTTTTTGCTGGTTCTCCCCAGGCGGCCCTTCCTGTATTGACATACCTTGAGCGATCTGCACACGACCTGGTGGCGGTGCTGTCGCGACCCGATGCGCCCTCCGGCCGGGGTCGAAAACTGGCCCAGTCACCGGTTTCCGGTTACGCGACCCAGCATGACCTGATGCTCTATCAGCCAAAGACCCTTAAGAACAATACAGAAGCCGCCACTTTTTTACGTGACCTCCAGCCTGATTTGGGTGTCATCGTGGCTTACGGAGCGATTTTGCCGGCTGAGATTTTAGAGATTCCCAAATTCGGGTGGATTAATATTCATTTTTCCCTGCTGCCGCGGTGGAGGGGAGCCGCCCCGGTACAGCGTGCTCTCCAGGCGGGGGACACTCACACCGGCGTCACAGTCTTTCAACTCGAACCCGCGTTGGACACCGGTCCCATTTACGCGACCTGCTCTTATGCGGTGCCGGAGTCGGCGACAGCGGGAGACGTATTGCTCGAACTCGCCGAACTCAGCGTCAGACCTCTGGAACAAGCCCTGTCCATGATTGAACGGGGAGTTGACCCGGAACCGCAAGCTGACACCGGCATCACCTATGCGCCACCTCTACACCCGTCGGAAGGCGAAATCGACTGGTCCGCGCCAGGCGACACTATCGCCAACCACATCAGAGGATTTACACCGTCTCCCGGCGCCTGGACGATATGGCAGGAATCCCGCATGAAACTCGGTGTCCTGGAGTCGAATCCGCCTGTGACTATGCCAATCCCACCTCTGGAACCCGGTCAGATTTTTACCACTCGTCACGAGGTCTGGGTCGGCACCGGTTCCGCACCCGTGTGCTTAGGCAACGTAGCTCCCGCAGGGAAAAAACCAATGCCGGCTGAGGCTTGGGCACGCGGAGCTCACCTGGAAAGTAGTGCGAAGTTTACGACTTCGAGCTCGATGGGAGGTCAGGAGTGAACCATCCAGGGGGCGCTTCCGCGGGCAAATCTGGCTCTCGCCGCAACACTGCGAAAACCGGGGGTGCAGCTCGAAATTTCCGTAACTCTCGCACCGGTTACACCTACCGGAGCAAAGCCCGGCGCGACCCCGCTCGTGACGTTGCTTTTCAAGCCCTGCGCCGCGTCGACCAAGACCATGCTTACGCCAATCTGGTGTTGCCCGGCCTGATTGAACGGGCGCATTTGCATCGGCGAGACGCGGCTTTTGCCACCGAGCTCGTGTACGGAACATTGCGGTTACAAGGGCGCTACGATGCCATTATCGGGCTGCTCAGCGACCGGGATGTTGCGGATTTAGATCCGGAGCTGCTCACGGTGCTGCGGATGGGGATTCATCAAATTCTCCAGATGCGGGTGGAAGACTACGCCGCGGTAGACACGATGGTTGACCTGGCGCGCGACCGTCTCTCCGCCGGCCCTGCCGGGATGGTAAACGCAGTGTTGCGCAAGGTTACTGAGCATGACCTGCCCTATTGGCTCGATGCCATCACCTCGGGACTGACCGGGGAAAAAGCCCTGAGCCGAGCATTTTCCTATCCGGAATGGATAGTGTGGGCGCTGCGCGATGCCCTGGTTGCCAACGGCCGGGATGCCGCCGATTTGCCAGGACTCCTACACGCGCAAAACCGTCCCGCTTATGTGACGCTGTGCGCCCGACCGGGTTTCATTACCGCTGATGAGCTGGCGACCGCAGCTGAAACCTATCTTGATGCCAATACTCGTTTGGGAGAACTCTCTGACTGCGCGGTGGTGCTTTCCGGGGGCGACCCGCGGCGACTGCGTGCGGTCGAGCGGGGCTTCGCCGGGGTCGAGGACGAAGGCTCGCAGCTTGTCGCCAAAGTTTTGGCCGCAGCACGGGTGACCGGGGTGGAGCGCACCTGGGTCGATTTGTGTGCCGGACCCGGCGGGAAAACGGCTCTGCTGGCGGGGTTGGCTAGTTCGCGTAACGTTTCCGTCATCGCTAACGAGGTTTCGCCGCACCGGGCTGAACTGGTACGTGACTCCACGAAAGCATTTCCGGACCAGACTGTGCAGGTTCTACAGGGCGACGGCCGCGATTTTGGTGAGCTTCATCCGGGCAAAGCCGATCGGGTCCTAGTGGACGTGCCATGTTCGGGCTTGGGCTCGCTGCGGCGCCGTCCCGAAGCCAGATGGAATAAATCCGCCACCGACCTGAAGGACCTGACCGCACTGCAACAAGTTCTGCTGCAATCCGCGTTGCAAACGGTTAAGCCTGGGGGAGTGGTGGGATACGCGACTTGCAGCCCGCATTTGGCTGAAACTCGTCAGGTGGTGGAAAGCGTGGTAAAGAATCGCGCGGATTTGCGGGTGTTGGATGCCCCCGCCGTGGCCCGTGAAATTATCGTCAACCCGGAACATGACCTTGGGTCGGGGCCTTATCTGCAGCTGTGGCCTGACCGTGACGGTACCGACGCCATGTTTCTGGCTCTGATTGAAAAGTTGCCTGATTCTCAGGAATAAATCCCAGCTAAAACCGTCCGAAGCTCACCGCGGAATTAGACAATAGAGGAAAGAAGGGAACCGATATGAGCCTTAAGATTTACCCCTCCGTGCTGAATTGCGACCAGATGCATTTCGCCCAGGCGCTGCAGGACATCAAGAGCGCCGACGGGGTACACCTCGACATTATGGATAACCACTTTGTGCCCAATCTGACGTGGGGACTGCCAACCGCCACGGCGGTGTTGAACGCTACCAGACTACCGGTTGACGCCCACCTGATGATTGAAAATCCAGACCGGTGGGCTTTGGAATACGCCAAGGCCGGCTGCGCCATTGTCTGTTTCCATCTGGAAGCCTCGAAAGCGCCAGTACGGACCGCTGACGTGCTGCACAGTTTAGGTGCCAAGGCCGGGATTGCGTTGAATCCAGCCACTCCGGCCAGCGCCATCAAAGACATTTTGGGTCGTTTTGAACAGGTCACGGTCATGAGTGTGGAGCCGGGCTTCGGCGGGCAACAGTTTATCCCCGAGGTGTTGCCAAAGATTCGCAAGCTGCGCAAATATGCCGAAGATGCCCGCATGAATCTCGATATCGAGGTTGACGGAGGCATCAACGAAGAAACCTTGCCCCTCGTGATGAAAGCCGGAGCAAACGTGGTGGTGGCCGGGTCCTACGTGTTCAAACGTAAGCCCGAACAGGCTATTGCCACGCTGCGCACCATCGGCGCTACCGCGCACGCCCATTAGACTCATTAGCCCGCCTGTGGGATTTGACCTCAGTGGGCTATCGAGGGTCTATACTGGAAGTAGCTCTGGGGGCTGTGTAATTCAGCACCGGCGGTATAGTCCGCGACCTCGTGTCCGCACGAGTTGAATCGGTGAAATTCCGATACCGACGGTTAAAGTCCGGATGGGAAGAGCCGCACGTCCACCGCGCCTGCGTATGTTTACTGAGGTGTTGGTGAACGTTCATCTTTCTTTGCCCTGGGCTGTCCAATGAGGTGACAAACCGAAAGGGGTGAAGATGTCGATGAGTCAAAACCGGGCACCGTCAACGGTCAACGCCGTCCCGGATTCCCGGCCGCTCAATGTCATTGCCCCGCTCGCTTTGGCGCTGCTCATTGTGGCAGTCTGGTTCCTCGCGACGAGTTCTGGAAACATCCCGACCTTTATCTTGCCGCGTCCCAGTGACGTAGTGCAGTCCGGTGTGGAGTTGTTGAGTGGCAAAACGTTCTGGCTTTACCTGGGCAACACGTTGCTGGCAGCGATGGGAGGAACCGTCTTGGGGTTGCTTGTGAGTGTGCCGCTCTCATTTGCGATTCATCACCTGCGTCTGCTCAATGCGGCGGTTCAGCCGTTTTTGGGAGCTTCCCAAGCGGTCCCGGCGGTCGCGCTGGCGCCGCTGCTGTTGATTTGGCTGCCGACGCCGCGTCTCGCCATTGCGGTGTTGTGCGCGCTGATGGTGTTTTTCCCCATTCTGGTTTCTACCACCGTGGGTTTGCATCACTTAAACGTCAGTATTTTGGAAGCTGCCAAACTCGATGGAGCCGGGACCTGGGACTTGCTGAAATACATGGAGTTTCCGTTGGTGTTGCCATCCCTACTGGGCGGCATTCGCAACGGCGTGACCCTGTCTATCACCGGAGCGGTGGTGGGCGAGATGGTCATCGGTGGACGCGGCATGGGCACCCTGATAACCCTGCAGTCACACAACGTGGATACACCCGGCATGTTCGTGAGTCTAATCATGATTTGCACGGTGGCCGCGTTGATTTACATGGGGGTCTATCGCCTGGAGCGTCATTCCAAAACGGTAAACGCAGTTTAGCTGCGTCTCAAAGAAAGGTTCACCAGATGTCACATCGTTTTATCAGGTCCCTAGCCGGATTGGCCGTCAGTGCCGCGGTCTTGGCCGGTTGTGCTGCCGGTTCCACTGCCGAAAAGGGAAGTTCCGCCGGGTCTGCCGACAGTCCCGCCGGGGCGGACCGGGCGGTCACAATCGGTTTGACGTATATCCCCAATGTTCAGTTTGCGCCGTTCTATGTGGCGGCACAAGACAGGTTGTTCCGTTGGGACGGTGGTGGGGGAGTTAGCCAGCAGCCCGTTAACCTGCGTCACCACGGTGCCGATGAGGGACTGTTCAACGCTCTTTTGTCCCACAAAGAAGACTACGTGGTGGCGTTCGCTGACGAAGCGGTACAGGCGATATCCGCGGGTATGGATTTGTGTGTCACGGGTATCCTGTACCAAAAATATCCGGTGGAAGTTATCGCGACCAAGCAGTCAGGGATTACTTCCTGGGCGGATTTGAAAGGAAAAACTGTAGGCGTACCGGGCCGCTTCGGTTCGAGCTGGTTTGGTTTCCAGGCAGGTTTGCAGCAGGCGGGTTTGAGCCTTGATGACGTGAAAATTTCGGAAATCGGATATACCCAGCAGACTCAGATGGCCACCGGGAAAGTCGATGCGGTGGTGGGATTTTCCAATAATGACCTGGTTCAGTTTCAGTTGGCGGGGCTGGAGGTGACCGAGATTCCCCTGCCTCCAAATCTGCCGTTAGTAGGTGCCGCCGTGGTGACGACGGGCGAATGGTGCAAAAACGAAGATTCCGTGAATGAGGGCGTCATCAACGCCATGGCTCAGGCCATCAACAGTATCCAACAGAATCCGGAAAAAGCAGTGGAATATACGAAAAAGTATGATCAAACGCTGAACACCGCCGCTTCCTTGCAGGCCGCCCAGAAAGTCAACCTGGCAACGCTGGAGTTGGAGCAGTTGTCTGACTACGACCCGGCTGACCCTGGTCGCGCTGCCGCTCCCGACCCGCAAAAATTCAAGGACATGATAGCCCTGTTAGATGAGATCGGGGCATTGGACAAAAAGGTCGACCTTACATCTTTGGACCAGGCGGGTTTGGAACAAATCGCGCGGCCGTGGAAATCGCTGCACGCCCAAGCCTCAGCGGCACAGTAAAATCCGGGGCAATAAGCGGGATTCGGGTGGGACAAACCCTTATCTTAATCCAGTCATATAGATATTTGGGAAAACTCCTGCCATTGCATAATCTATAAGCGTGAATAACTTTGAAGACCTTTATGCGATTATCGAGAGCCGAAAGAACGAACGCCCGGAGGGGTCCCGTACTGTTGAGGAGCTCGACAGGGGAGTCCACGGCATCGGCAAAAAGATTGTTGAGGAAGCCGCGGAAGTGTGGATGGCGTGCGAATACGAATCGGACGAAGCCGCTCAGATTGAGATGTCCCAGCTCATCTATCACTTGCAGGTCATGATGGTAGCGAAAGGCTTTACGCCCCAAGATATTTATCAGCATATGTAGAGAGCGGCTTGGCTAAACCGTTTGAAACCACCCGTAGACATTACACACAGCTTGAGAAGAGGAAGTGTCAGCCATGTTACGAATCGCGGTGCCGAATAAAGGTTCGCTGTGTGAACCTGCAGTCACGATGTTAAAAGAAGCCGGATACAAAGTGACCCGGCGCGGACGCGAGTTGACGATTATCGACAAGGATAACGATGTCGAGTTCTTTTTCCTGCGTCCGCGTGATATCGCGGTGTATGTTGGTTCCGGGGTAGTGTCCTGCGGCATCACCGGGCGGGATTTGTTGATTGATTCCGGGGTGGACGCGGTGGAATATCTCGGCTTGGATTTTGCCCGCTCTACGTTTCGGTTTGCCGGACCGGCGGGCCGGTTCCACGATTTGGCGGACATTCAGGGCAAACGAGTGGCGACTTCCTATGACCTGCTGCTGAAAAAGTTTCTCGATGAACACCAGATTTCCGGAGTCCGCGTGGTACACCTGGACGGCGCGGTGGAATCTTCCGTACAGTTGGGCATCGCCGATTTAATTGCTGACGTGGTCGAAACCGGTTCCACGCTACGGGCTGCCGGTTTGCAAACTTTCGGGGAGCCTTTGCTGGAGTCGGAAGCCCTGCTAATCACTGCCGAGGGCCAAGAAAACCATGCTCAACTGCAAACTTTGGCGGCTCGTCTGCGGGGCGTGATGGTGGCGCGAACCTATGTACTGATGGATTACAACGCTCCTTCCGCCCAGCTGGCAGACCTGTTGGCGATTACGCCCGGCATTGAATCCCCGACAATTTCTGACCTGGCTGAGGACACTTGGAAAGCCGTGCGGGTCATGGTGAAAGCCACGGACGTGAACCTGATTATGGATCGTCTCTATGCGGCCGGGGCGCGCGGCATCCTGGTGACGGACCTGAAAGCGTGCCGTCTGTAACTGCCGTGCAGCGTCAGCTACGCGGCGCTGGAATCGTTTTGTGGTTTCTTGGATTCGCGGGTGGGCACGGTCGCTCCGTAGGCTCCCGCCGCCGCCGCCGCGAGGAAAGCGGCGGGGTCTTCACTGAGGGTTCGCCCCATCGTGGAAAGTTTCACCGGGAAGGCTTCCAGGGCTGCGTAAAGTCCCGTGGTGGGTTGTTCGATGACCCGATGGTGTTCTCTCAACAGGCTCAGTTGAGAGGTCACCAGGGGAGAGAACGTTCCTTTCGGGTCGGCTAGGGCCTTTTCTACGGGATTGTCGAGGTCGAAAACCGGAAGGACCACGTCCAGCGGGGGCAGCCCCATCCAGGTCAGCATGGTCAGAGAGTGGTGCGAAATACCGTAGTGCCGGGGACGCGCGTCGCCGCTAGACATCCGCAGCACCGCAATGGGATGACCATTCAACGCCGAAGCTGTATGCAAAAATTGCGCCCCGTCCACCCCCGAATAGCCCCAACGAGTGCCGGTACCCAGGTTGCCCGGACCTTGGGACACAATGACCGCATCGGCCTTGACCACCTCGGACGCCACGAACAGGGCGGAAGGAAAACTGACGGCCTCGTAATCACCACCAAAGCACTGCCCACAGGTGATGGTGGCGGCTAAACTACCGGACTCACGCAATTGGGCCACGGTACGGGAATACGCTAGGGGCAGAGCGCCGCCATCAGTTTGAATATAGACCAGACGGGCATGCGGGCTGTGGTGCAGGAATCCCACTACGATGGCGGGCAGAGCCGAATGTAAATCCGTCACCAAGACGGGAAGTTCATCCAGGTTATCCGCCGAACGCAACAGGGAATGATAGGGACTGTCCGGTTCATCGGCACCCAGCACGACCTTTTGATGTGGGGTGTAGCGAGCCTTTACCAAGTGTCCGGGATTAGGTAATTCGTCTGCTGGCAGGCGGGTTTCGTTAGCCAGAACCATAGCTTCGCCGCCGGTACCCAAGGCTTTCGCCAGGGGAGAAACTTCAATCTGGATGATGTCGCCGGGCTGCGCGGCTCCGAGCAACTCCGGGTAGCAAAGGGCTCGGCAAGTATCGCCGGGCTGGAAACTCACGGCGGGTCCGGAATCCTGGCGGGGGGGAGCCGCCACGATTTCGCAGCGCAAAACCTGATGTGGGGTCTGGCGCTGCACTTCCAGAACACGTGCTTTGCGAATCATCACGGGTTAAGCATAACCGCTTCAAACTGGAGTCCAGACCAATCCCGGAAGTCCGCCGCTATAATTTTTCTATGCACCAGGCACCGAGCGAACCCGACATTTTCGATGAAGATGACGATTATGAATGGCGCGATGACCTGCCGTCTGACATGGCTCTCGCCTCTGCATCCAGGCGCTACCAGGGGCTTTTAACGATTTTTTATCGAGAAGCCCGCCCGCTCACTTATGACGAAATCTACGCTGCCTATACCGCCGCCATCGGACCGTACTTCCCAGCTCGCCCCGGCGGTGACGACTTGGCTCAATCGCATGAAAATTACAGTGTCAAAATCCGCAACGACATCAAAATCCTCAACGAAATCCTGGGCGATATCATCGTGGATGATAAACGCAATAATGCGGGAACGGAACACCGATACCTGCTGCGCCCCGATTCGCGCCGCCCCACGCTAGCTTTTGATGCAGCCGAATCAGTTTGGGTCCACCTGGCGCTGGGATTATTAGAAGGGGACTTTACCCAAATTGATTCTCACGTCCGTTCCGTCAGCGACATTGACCCTGACAATCCGTTGGAAGTCCAGTCGCAGGTGCTCATTTCGCGTCTGACCCAAGACATTTTTCGCGCCATCGCCGCACGCCATTACATCGAATTCGATTACCAGGCCCGCTACGGCGAATCTACGCATCGACAGGTGCGTCCCACGATGATGATGCTGTCACGCGGATTTTTTTATGTCCGCGGTTTTGACGAAAACCGCCAAGGTTTTCGAACGTTCAAGCTATCCCGTCTCAGTAATCCGGTTGTGACAGGGCAGACCTTCGATGCTACGGAACACGTGGAATCTCCGCGCAACGTTTCTCTGGAGAGTCCACTGGAACGGGTTATCTTTGTGGCAGATCCCGCAAAAGCCTCGGAAGCAGTAATGAACGCGGAACTCATTTGTGAGCATTCCGATTTTGCCCGCACAGGACCGGAACTGGGTTTGACTGGGCTAGACTGGGTTCCTTCCGGATGGAATCTGTATCGGGCGAAACGACCTGATTTCTATACCTGGAGCCGTCTGGCCGCCGAAGCAATGACCCACCTGGTGGTGCTCGACCCCCCGAAACTTGTGACAGCGACCGTGCGGGCGGCTCAGAGTCTCACTGAACTAAGGTTGACGGAGGGAGAGTACGAAACGGGGCGGCTCAAGTTTGACGATTTCACTCCGCGCAATACCGGTGTTTCTATCGATAACCAGACGCGCGTGACGACCGAATCCCTGGCGGTGATGACGTTTATCTTTAATGCGAGCACGCAAGGCAACACCTGTACGGTAGATGAACTGGCTAAACACTTTGGCTTACAACCTCAGGACATCAAAAATATTATTTGGGATTTCTTGGACTTGGACGCGGTCGCCAGCAACGAAAAATCTGACTATGACAGTTTCCTGCCTTCGATACGCAAGGACGGGACTATTGAAGTCAACGGTTCTCGCAGTTGGGTGATGCCCCCGTCCTTTAACGGTGACGAGGCGTTGTCCCTCCTGTTGGGGTTGGAAGTCGCCGGTTATCTGGCCCCATCGTCACAAGAGGCGATTGCGACCGCCCGTCTGAAGGTCGCCTCTTGGTTGGTCCAGGCGCACGAACTGACCGCTCCGCAGTTGGTGGCGAACACGGTGTCGCCCTCCATCCAAAACTCTATCGAGACGTTAAACCGGGCCATCGAACTGGGTCACACGGTCCTTTTCACTTACACGAACGCCAGTTGGGACACTGCGGAACACCGCGTGGCACCCCGGTCGGTCTATACAGACCGCTACCATGTGTATCTGGTGGGGGTGAACCTTGAAAAGAACAAATGGCACAAGTACCGTCTGGATCGCCTCGGTGACCTGCGTGTCACCGCGCAGACAATTCCCGAAAAACTTCCGCAAAAACCGAGCTACAAGTACCAGACAGTGGACCTGGAGCTAAAAAATCAGGCGAAATCCTACGTGGACACGATTCTTCACGCCCGGACAGTAGAGCAATCCGCGACTACGTACCGGGTGCGTTTGAAAGTCAAAGATGCCGCCTGGCTGCAGCGGGTAATACAGATTCTCGCCCCCGATATAGAAGCCATGATTGGTGGACCGGCGATAGAGCCGGTGGTGTTGGCGGCCCGTGAAGTTGGCGCCGCGGCTCTGGCGCTCTACGCACAGGTCGACTCCGCACAGTCAGCTGCGGACGGGTAAGATTGAGCTATGAGTGTTCAGGGCATCGTGTGGCTCATCGCAGTAATTTGCGCCGTGATTATTTTTGTGGCCACAACCGCGTGGATTATTTATCGCGGATTACATCTCTATCGGACAGTTCGTGACATAGAACTGCCCGCCGCCGATCCCCCGGAGTCGGTTCGCGAACCGGCCCGAAAGCCCGCACCCACGGGCGCCCCCGCAACTTTGAGCGCGGCACGAGTGTCTCGCGCCGAGGTGAAACAGGCTCGCAAAGCCAACAAGCAACGCCGCCTGAACGCCGCGCATGACCGCTGGGCGAGCTACGACTTGGTGGCACCGCGGCAGTAAACATCTGAAACTATGAGTCCCAAACGTCACCGTTACCGCGAAAGCCAGAAAGCCGCCGCGCGATTGGCGCAAACGGAAGCCGCCGACGCTGCTAACCCCTCTCCTGCACAGCGGTATCAGGCTTTCAAAGCAAACCAACAGTCCCCGGAACTCTACGAGTTCCAAGCCCTGTTCGATTTCCCCTTGGACGACTTTCAAATCGAGGCTTGCCAGGTACTTGATAAGAGGCAAGATGTCCTGGTCAGCGCCCCAACCTCGGCCGGAAAAACCATCGTTGGCCTGTATGGGATTTTCTTGGCTTTGCGCCAGGGCAAACGCCTGTTTTACACGACACCGATTAAAGCGTTATCTAACCAAAAGTACCTGGAACTGGTGGAGTTATTTGGTGCGGAAAACGTCGGACTGTTGACCGGCGACACAGCGATAAACGGCGACGCCGCCATCATTGTGATGACCACGGAAGTCCTGCGAAACATGATTTATGCCGCCGCTCCGCTGGCTGACTTGGGATATGTCGTTATGGATGAGGTCCACTATCTATCCGATCATTTCCGCGGGCCGGTGTGGGAAGAAATCATTATTCACCTCGATGCATCCGTGCGACTCATTTCCCTTTCTGCCACGATTTCCAACGCTAACGTGTTCGCACAATGGCTTCAGACCCTGCGCGGTCCTACCACGGTCGTTTCGACCTCAGTCCGGCCGGTGCCGTTGAAACATTTTATGGTCAGTGCCTCGGGAGAAATCCTGCCCCTGTTCGCCAAAGGCGAGGTGGGCGGACATCTGAACCGGGCTCTTTTAGCACAAGCCGCCCAGCAGGTCATGCCACGCCGCGGCCGCATGCCCCGCCGGATACGCGCGGACAGACCCGCGGTAGCGCGCAGCCTGGAACAGCAAGACCTGCTTCCGGCGATTGTGTTTATCTTTTCCCGGCAGGGCTGCAACGATGCGGCTGCGCAAGTATTTGACGCCGGTTTGCGCTTCACCACCAAACCGGAAGCCGACCAGATTCGCCTCGAAATCGAGACGAACCTGGCAGGTTTCAGCCAGGGCGACTTGAGCGCGATTGACGTTTCGAATTGGGAGGAAACCCTGGCCGCCGGTATCGCTCCGCACCACGCCGGGTTGCTACCGATTCAAAAGCAGCTGACAGAATCTCTGTTCGCAAAAGGCCTGATTCGCCTGGTTTTCGCGACCGAAACGCTGGCTCTGGGCATTAATATGCCCGCTCGTACCGTCGTCTTGGAATCACTAAACAAGTGGAACGGCCAGGAGCGCGCAAACCTGACGCCGGGGGAGTACACCCAGCTCACGGGCCGTGCCGGGCGACGCGGGATTGACTCGGTGGGGTACGCCCTGACCCTGATGGAAGTGAAGAATCCGCCGCAGTTGCTGGCCAATCTAGCCAGTCAGCAAACATACCCGCTGCACTCAGCTTTCGTCCCGACCTTTAACATGGCAGTAAACCTGCTGGCCCGCACTACCTTGGAGGGTGCGAAGGAAACTGTCGAAAAATCTTTTGCTCAATACGTAGCGTTGGGGAGTTCGCGCAAACTGTTTTCACAGCTGCGCCGGTTTGAAGAATTGGCCGCGGATCAAGCAGGCGCGGCGAGCTGTGAGCGCGGGGACGTGCTGGCGCTATTGGACTTAATGAACGCCCTTTCCAAAGCGGAAAAGCAGGCCAAACAGCGGCGCCACAGTGGGGAAAACACCCCCGAGAACCAGCAAGCCGACCGCCGGGCTATTGAACAGGCCCGCGCCCAGATGAAATCCCACCCGGTCTACAGCTGTCCCGACCGAGACAAACACCTGGTGAAAGCCCGTCAGGCCGCGAAAAATCGGGAATCTGCCCAGATGACTCGCCAGAGGATTGAAAACCGCACCAAGTCCCTGGCTCGCCAGCTGGACCAAACCTGTCAAGTATTGCGCGAACTGGACTATGTTGATGATGATTTCCGTCTGCGTGACGCCGGAACCATGCTGCAATCGGTGTATAACGAGCGGGATTTATTGGTTGTGGAATGCTTGCGCCGCGGCGTTTTCGATGATTTGAATGTGGCGGATTTGGCGGGGGCGCTCTCCGTGTGCCTGGCGCAAAATCGCACCGGAGGTTTGTCTCGCTTGATTCCAGCCGAGGCTTCCCCCAGCCTGGCCGCGGCCTTGGAATCCATGGCACGGATTAACTTTGAAATCGCCACCCTGCAGCAAGAACACTACCTCGAGGCCTATCCGCCGTTGGAAACGGATTTGCTGCCCGGGGTCGTGGCGTGGGCCCAGGAAATCAGCCTTGGGCAGTGTCTGGAACTGACCGGCATGAGCGCCGGGGACTTTGTGCGGGTCATTCGCCAGGTCATTGACCTCGCTGACCAGCTGCGCAAACTGAATCTCAATCCGGCTCTGCACACGAAATTCCGCAGCGTCATCAACCAGGTCAAACGGGGAGTGGTGACGTGGGACTTCTGATAGCTCTGCCCCTGTCTTTCTTAGGGGGAGTGGCCGGAGCCCTCGCTTTTCCGCACTGGAATCTCTGGCTGTTGCTGATTCCTTCCGTCATGATTCTGCTGGGCACTTTGCGCTGGCAGTATCGGCACGGCAAGTCTGGGCGCCGGGTTCTGTTGGTGTCCGCAGTATGGGGGTTCGGTTTTTTCGGTCCGCAGTTGACCTGGACCGGGGTTTCCGCCGGTTCGGTCTTGCCGTGGATTGCCTTGACCATTCTAGAGACGCTGTTTATCTGTTTCTTTGCACAAGTGTGGGTGCGCGGGGAACAGGCCATCCCGCGCTTTCCCCGTTTGTTTGGGGTGGCGCGGCTGATTTGGGCGCCTCTGGCTTGGGTCGGGGTGGAACAGCTGCGTGCCTTGATTCCTTTCGGGGGGTTTCCCTGGGCCAAACTTGCCTTTGCGGTGGTGGACACGCCGTTGTTGGCATGGGCGCCGTGGGGCGGTAGTGCGCTGGTCAGCGGGGTCTGCGTGTTCATTGCCGCCGCCGCGCTGGAATTTCTGGGCCGACACCGCGGCTTGATCCTACGTATTGTGTCGCTGGCCGCCCTGGTGGCTGCTGTCGTTTTTCCCACCCTGGTACACCCCGCATTGCCTGAGATTACCGGGCATGTCACGGCTGCCGCAGTCCAAGGCAATACGCCGGGCCGTGACCCGCAAACAGCATTCGGAAAACGCTATGAAGTTCTGCAAAATCACGTGGATGAGTCTCTACGTTTGCGTCACCGGACGGCTCAACACGTTGACGTGGTGTTGTGGGCAGAAAACGCGGCAGACGTGGATCCGCGCACCAGCCCTAGTGCCGCCGCGCTGGTGAACGAAGTCACCGCAGCCTTCCAGGCCCCGCTCATCACCGGAACGTTGGGAGCCGGGGCGCGCGGACCGGGGGTCGCCAGCCTTGCCGGGAACGAAGTTGACACCAGTTCCCTGCAGAACACCATATTGGTGTGGTCAGACGGGGAGGTCCGAGACACTTACGCCAAGAAACACCTGGTTCCTTTCGGCGAGTATCTGCCCTGGCGTAAATTCTTTGCCACTGTCATTCCTGCTTTCGCCACCTTGGTTCCCACGGATTTGGTTGCGGGCGAAAGCGTGGCCCAGCTCGAGGTCTCATTGTCCGGTCGAGACACGCGCTTGGCCAGCCCGATTTGTTACGAGATTGCCGATGATGACCTGGTGCGCCAAGCGGTGACTGGCGCGAACTTCATCTACGTGCCGACATCGAATTCTTTCTTTGGTTCTTCCGATGAAGCTGACCAGCAACTCGCCATTGCCCGCTTTCGCGCCGCCGAACACGCTTTGGACACTATTCAAGTATCCACCATGGATTCCACCGCTCGAATTGATGCCCACGGCCAGATTGTAGGCCGGGTCATTCCGAACTTTACAGCCGGCAGTTTCGTTACAGATATTCCCCTGCGCAGCGGAACTACCCCCGCCACCGTCATCGGGGGGCTGCTCGGGCTGGGATCGCTGGTATTGGTGGTTCTGGCTGCGGCTTTGCAAGTTTTATTAGCTATGACAGAAAGTTGGAAACGTGGAAAACACTAATCTCAATGCGAAAACCGTTATCGCTATCCCGACTTATAACGAACGGGAAAACTTGGAATGGATTATCGGGGAAGTTTTGGCCCAAGCACCGGGGATCCACATCCTCATCGTGGATGATAACTCGCCTGACGGTACGGGTCAGCTGGCAGATGCCTTAGCCGCGGACCGCCCGCAGCTTCACGTGTTGCACCGGGCGGGCAAGGAAGGTCTGGGACCAGCGTATTTAGCGGCGTTTGCCTGGGCGGATAGTCACGGATTTACCTGGGTCGGGGAATTCGATGCCGACGGCTCGCACCGGCCTGAGGACTTACCGCGTTTGTTGGCTCTGGCTCACGGCAGCGGTCGCCCGGACCTAGTCATCGGCTCGCGCTGGCGGCGCGGGGGAGCGACCGCGGGATGGTCAAGGTCGCGCCAACTGCTGAGTCGGGCGGGCAGCTTTTATGTCAATGCGGTACTGAGGCTGGACGTAGCCGACACGACGGCGGGTTTTCGGGTCTATCGGGTCGATTTCCTAAATCGTTTGCTGCAGCGTTACGTCATTGAATCAAAAGGGTATGGTTTCCAGATCGAGATGACCTGGCGGACGCGCCGGGCGGGGGGCAAGATTGTGGAAGTGCCCATCACCTTTGTGGAACGCCGGGCGGGAACTTCGAAAATGAGCGGGTCAATCATCAAGGAAGCGTTCCTGGAAGTTGTTAAATGGCGGATACGGGAACTGCGCAACCTGGCATAGTGTTATGTCATTTTTCTAGGAAAAGAAACCGCGTCATAATGAAACAGACAGCGCTTTTAACGTTACCGTCCGTAGTGCCGCCGGCCAGAGCGCAAAGCCTCCAAGCGCTCGTCTAACAGAATCTGGAGTTCTTCCTCGGTGCGCCGTTCAATGAGATGCTCCCAGTGGTTGCGCTGCGGTTTGGCGGTGTTTTCTTCTTGGAAGTCTTCCGCGCCGTTTCGTACTGCGATTTTCGAACAAATCGGGCAATCCCAGGCATCTGGCACCTCAGCGTCAATCGCGAAGGGAATATCGAAAGCGTGTCCTTCCGGGCAGGTGTAGTCCACATTTTGGCGCTCTACAAAAACAACGCCTTCTTCGGACTCAAGAGAATTGGAACCCATACGCATCCCGCGTAGTGCGCGATCAGCCACGATTAGTGCCTCCTTGTTATGCTTAGCGGTTCATTCTAACCGATTTAGGGGATTTTTGCTCAAAAGCGGTGTTGTAGCGTTGGTATTGTTCTCTCGCTGTGCCGCTCCAATCCGATAATATATATTATGTCATTTTGCGTATGCCGGGGACATAGCGCTCTATCCCCCCACTTTGTGTGCAAAAAATGTCCCGGTCGGAACGCATCTCCCTAACCTCCGACCGGGACACTGTCTTGCCAAAGTTTTGGCACCGCGCTGGTGAGCGCGAAAAAATCTGTTAGCTGACTTGGCGGCGGCGTGCGCGACGCTCTGCCAATTCATCGCGCACTACCACGTTGTCGTCATTGATGTTCTCTACAGGCAGCTGCGCCAGCTCACCCTCAATTTCGTGCCAGACGCGTCCTACTGCAATACCAAACACACCCTGACCGCCCTGCACCAAGTCGATGACTTCGTCTTGTGAAGTACAGGCGTAAACCGAAGCACCGTCACTCATGAGGGTAATCCCCGCCAGGTCCTCGACCCCCATCTTGGACAAGGTCGCTACAGCCACGCGAATCTGTTGCAGCGAAACGCCGGTATCCAGCAGGCGCTTTACAACCTTGAGCAACAGGCAGTCCCGGAAAGAATAGAGACGTTGCGAGCCCGAACCGCGGGCGTTGCGCACGGACGGTTCAACTAAACCGGTGCGCGCCCAGTAGTCGAGCTGGCGATAAGTAATTCCGGCTGCCTTGCAGGCAGTCGGTCCGCGAAAACCGGTTTCCTCGTCGATGACTGGCAGAGTCTCACCAAACAGCATCCCCTGCTTGATTTGCGGTACTCCAGTCTTGCTTGGCTTTTCCAAGGCAACCTCCGTTCAAGTGTGTTTCTATTTTAGATTATGCACCATAGAAACGTGGTCTGATGCGCGGCGCGCCCAAACCTTGCACTTAAAGTTTAAGTGCAAGGTAGGTCGAGAGACAAACAGTTCCCTCTCCTGTGGCGATGGCCTACAGCTCGTCGACTCCGACAGTCAGCAAAGCCTCGGCTAAAGCCTGCAATTGCGCAGAAAGTTCTACCGCCCGCACCTGGGCACGATCCTTGGCGGCGGCGTTGTTCTTTTGCCGTTCCGGAGCCACCACCCGGTCAATCAAATCCAAAATTGCGTTGACAGCCGAGTAAACGGAGCGTAAATTCCGCGGCTCGATACCCTGTTTCTCCAAGACTTCCAACGCCTGCACCACCGCGACCGCACCGGAAGAAAACCGGGAAGAAAAATCCGGGGTAATCAGCTTGGCATTGACCGCTTTTTCCAACAGTTCCTCGGAAGCGCCGGTATAAACCAGTAAATCTCGCAACGAGATGCGGGAATGGTTCGGCAGACGCACCTGGCCCTCCGAAGCCACAACCCGCATGACCGGCTGCACCGGTAGGGGCTCCTCCCCCAAATCCAAGAGCCGCAAATTTTCGCCTATCTGATTCAGCGGCAGGTAACTGTCACGCTGAGCTTTCAGGGCGTAGCGAATGCGCTCTAAATCGGCCTGGGAATAGCCGCGGTAACCATTGGACATCCGAGCCGGGCAGACAATCCCGTGCTTCTCAAAATTGCGCAATTTAGCCTGAGACACTGAAGGAAATTCCTTCACGATAATCTCGTGCACTCGTCCAATGGACATAGTCGGCTCATGACTTACCTCTGGAGGCCACGACCCGTCAACGTCATTGACTTTTCGGGCTGCCTGATTCATTGCTTAAAATTCACCGCCGGGTAGTAAGCCAATCGAAACTTGCCAATCTGGACTTCCTCCCCCGGTGTCAGCAGGTGAGACTCCACTCTTTCCCGGTCAATATAGGTACCGTTGAGTGAGCCGACATCGCGAACCAGGTAACCGTTTTCTTGACGGATAAACTCGCAATGCCGGCGAGAAACCGTCACATCATCGAGGAAAATATCTGACTTGGGATGCCGCCCCGCGGTAATGCGGTCCGTATCGAGCAGGAAACGCGCCCCCGCGGAAGGGCCACGCTGCACGATGAGCAGTGCCGAACCTGCAGGCAGAGCCGCTACGGCCTCCTCGTCTGCGGAGGACAAAACTCGCTTACCCAGTTCTGGTTCCGTTTCAGTAATACTGCCGATAGCTCCAAAAACTGCAGTTTCAGTAGGATCCGGTCCTGGATTCGTTTCCGACACTTCGTCCTCCTTTAAAAATCTTGGTATCTCTACTTTAGTAGAAGCGCCGAAAAAAAGTTAACCAATTTGTTACCTTCCGGACTGTCACAAGCTCGAAGGGTATCATAGACCCTAAAATGACATTTGCATGTAAGTATTCAGATAGAAACCAGGTCAAAAGGGGCATTACAGTGGCCGATGCAGCCTACCTTGAATGGGCGCTTTCTCTGACTGATAAGCAGGTCGGAGTCACTCCCCTGGCGTCTCCTGTCGCCGCGCTAACTTTCCCTTTCTCCGATGGTTCTTTGAACACGACCTATCGCCAGCTGCGTGCTGGCGGCACTTTCCAGCTTTCTGACGCTTCTGGGGACGCCGATACCCAGCTCACCACCGCTGAACACTGGCGCTGGCTGGTGGCGAACCGTAGTGACGGACTGGAACTGCAGCTCGCTCTCGGTTTTCTGGTCGCGAACCGCGGCAATCTCCGCTTCCCCGTGTTTCAGGGCCGGCTGAGTCCTGACCTTGACAGTCCGCTAGGATTCTTACAGCTGGCAAAAGACGAAAAGCTGAATCTCAACAGCACGTTAGTACGTTTGTTGCAGCAAAAGTTTCAGATACCTTCCCGCTGGGTGGGCGCGGGACGAAGCGCCCGTGGTCTGGACCTTGATGCCATTCTGGAGGCGTTACAGGAAGCTTTAAAACACAGCCCCCTCCAGGACAAAATGCATCTGGAACGCCAAGCTGCCGTGGGGTTGGCCCATTGTGACTGGTCTACAGCGGCGGCCGACCTGAAAGCTCACCTGGAGGATTACCGCAGCTCCGCCCTGGTGCAGCGCTATGCCACTAGCAGCTCCCCCACGCAACTTTCCGAAGACAGCGACGCTACTACCCTATCCGGAGATATTTTTGCCCCCCTGAAGGCCGACCGCAAACAGTTGCTAGTACCGAAATTCTTTGGACAAGGCCACAGTCTCATTCTTTCTGGCGTTCCGGCGACGGGAAAAACCGATGCCGTCGTGAACGCCCTGGCACAGTCCCTCGTGCAGGAACACTCCGTACTGGTAGTGGGCAGCCGAACCAGTCTGAAAAATCTGCGCAATCGGGTTCGGAAAGCCGGGTTTGAACACGTGTTCCTCACCCTTGACCCCCAAGTTGAAAAACGCGATGAACGCAGCCAGGCGCTGCTTCGGGCGGCTTGGGATCGGCCGGTCAACGCTGATGCGGGATACCTTGATTCCTGCCGGGCTTCCCTGAAAACCCTGTCCCAAGATTTGGATTTGTACCTGAACCAGATTCACGAGGTCGGCCCCAACCACGTTTCGGCATGGCAGGCCTATACCGCGCAAATCATGACTGCCGCTGAGCTGGAGCCCGAGGAACGAGTCTTGGCGGGCCGGTTGGCAGCGGCTCCGAATTTCCCCTACCTGTCCAACGACCGGTCTGCTGCAGCAAAACTTGGTAAGGAACTGGCAAATCTGGATGCCAACTCGGTTAATGGTCTCGGCGCTAATCCCTGGTCTCTCGTAGGTGAAACCGCGCGCAATGTAGACCGTACTGAACTGAAATTGGCTCTGAAAGCCTTGGAAGAAGCCATTACCCAAGCTCACCCCGCCGTGCTGGAAATCATGTCCGCCACTTCCGAGCTAGCAGCCTGGCCGATTTTTGCCCGATGGCTGGATTTGTTAGAGATTGGATACGGCAGAGCTCCGGTCGTGCTTACCGAGCCCGAACGCCGTACCGTTACTTCCGCCATTGAGACTTTGCAGCAGTCCTTGCGGGATTTGTGGGAAGAGGCTACTCCACTGCTGGAAATTGCCGGTCCGGCCTATCATTCCGGTAAAGACCTGGACTTATTGATGGATGCACGCCACGCGGAAGCTTCCGGAGGATTTACCCGCAACAGTAGGCGCAAAGCCGTTTTGGCGCAGCTGCAGCCCTACTTGACGGGACCGGTTACCCCTAATAAGGTGGCGGACTTGCTAGAGGACCTCAACGCCCTGCGAATGCGCGCCGAAGCCCTGGCATTGCGGATTGGCGCCAACCCCGTGCTGGGATTGAAAGATTTTGACACTTTAGCTCCAGACGCCCGCGAAAAATTCTCAAATCACGCCGATACGGTGCTGAGCGCGATTGAGCTGAGCCACTATTTGCCCAACCGACGATCAGATTTGGAATCTTTAATGCCGCTGGCTCGTCAAGGCGGCCATTTAGGTCAGCAAGTTCGGGCCATTTCCCAGTCTTTTGCTGATGTTTTGCAGTCCTTGCAGGTGGCTACCTCGGATTTGGAAACCTGGTCACAAGGCCTGCCGCCCCTGGGTCGTTACCTGCAGGTTCGTAAGGTTTGGGCCTCGTCGCTCAGCTCTGAGGACTCGACGCTTGACGATATTTTGGCTTTCCGGACGCTGACCCCCAAGCTGAGTGCCTTGGGTTTAGATGACCTCGTCACCTGGGTGTCTGAGGGGACGCTCAGCGGAATGGCCATTCAAGGAGTACTCGAGCACGCCCTTTCGGTTGCTGCGGTACGTGAACGCCAGCGGGCTTTAGCGCAACAGGGGTTTGATCCGGTGACCCACGCGGCCCAAGTGGAACGCCTGTCATTGAATTGCACGGAAGCTCGTCGCGAAATTATCAATGAAGTCATTTCCGCGGCAGGCGAGTTTGCCCAGCGAGCCGACAAAGAGACCTTGCGCCGTTTTGGGGCACGACTGCGTTCCGAGGATTTTTCCATTCACCAAGCTTTACGCGAAGATTTAGAAGGTGTCCTCACCCGTACCCCGATTGTGGGTTTAACTCCGTTAGAAGTCATCACTCATTTGCCCGATTTTGCTGACCAAAACACCAGCTTTGATGCGGTAATCATTTTGGACGCCACCGAACTGCCTTGCGGGTCTGTGGTGAAAGCCCTGGCTGGCGCCGCCCAAGCGATGTTTGTCGCCGTTCTGCCAGCGACCACCAGTTTCGCAAAAGGTCGGGCGCGCAACGCTTACGAGTTCGCGAAAGCTGCCGGTTTTCCTGAGTACGAACTCACTACCCGCTACGGTCGAGATTTGACACCCACTCCCAGTCGCCTAGCGCAACTGCTGATACCTGACAAGTTAGAAACATGGCCGGTAGCGCAGACTCAGTCGCAACCGGTTTCAATCATAGAGTTTCCCCCGGCACTTCACCCCGTGCCCCTACACCTCGCCAACGAAAATCCCGGCTGGAGGGGGTCTGGAGCCGACTATGTGTGGTTTGAAAAGGCCGGAAATTTGCTGATGAATCTGTGCCTGAAGAACCGCGGTAAATCCGTCACGGCGCTGACCTGGACTTCTGAGCTAGCGGCAGGAATTCGCTGGTATCTCAATGAAGCGAATCGGCAGGGCGACATTAATTTGATGAATCTTCGCGTCACGCACCTGGGTGCAGCCGGCGCTGCATTTCCCCATGCGGCTATGAGCGTATCGGAACTCGGCGGAGGTTATGGCGATGGTGAAGGTGGTGCCCCCTGTGATTTATTGGTGTGTTTCCTCGGCTCCACCCCCCAGCCGGAAACATCGAAATCCGCTCTCACACGTGACCCGTCCCTGACCTGGACCCGAATCTTGCTAGAGACTAATCGTCAGGTGCTGTTCGTAGTGAACCGTGATCTAGACCAATCCTCACTGCCAGATTTCTTGCAAGATATTTTGAACGCCCCTGGCATAGCCCGGGATGCCGCTCCCGTTTCCGCAGTGCGAGACTACCTCGCTCGGCTGCTAAGCCATGCGGGGCTGGAAGTTCGCACCAATTTGGGGCCAGCTCCGTTACGCCTAGACCTAGCGGTTCGCGGAGACAGGGGTGCGCCTTGGCTGGGCCTGATTCTGGACAGCCCCGAGCAACGAGAGGTGCGTTCTGCGTGGGATCGCGAAGTCGGCGTGCCCCAGTACCTACTGGAAAACTGCGGTTTCGGCGCTATCGAACATGTGTATTTAACTCAGCTGATGGACAACACGGATGAAGTGACCCGGCGTCTCGTTTCCATAGCCTTGGACCTGGCCTTTCCGGGAGACGTTACCGATGGTTCGGTGGCTAGTGACGACCGCTATACCTCTCCCTCACGCATCGCGGCCGCTCAAAATAACCGCGGCGACGAGCCTTGGGAAGTTCCTGATGAAACTGAATGGAACCTACCTCAACCCCTGCGCGAGGCCGCAGCTCGTCTCCAGACCGAGGACACCTCTGCAGCTCCCGCTCAGACAGCATCTCCGGAGGAAACCGCAGTTGTGCCGCGTGAACCCCAGCCGGAGCATCCCACGCCGACCCCGGTTGAATCGCCCTCCGCCCGAATTGAAGACCTTCCCCCGGCCGGGCAACGCAAAACCCACTCTGCGCTACCGGTCATTGCTGACATGCCCGCTGACGCTTTTACACATCTGGACCGTGAGGAGCTCACCCCGGCTCCTGATGCTCCCACTCTCGGCGACCAACTCGGCGACCAAGAAACCGACGTTTTTATTGAGCTCGCTCAAAATCCTGCTGCCAACACGGAGCTAGGCAAGATTTCTAAGCCCGGTCTGGGTGCGTTTGCCCCCCTCTTCTTGCCTGAGGAGTCCCCCGAAGATGCCGATAAGCCGTCTACCGCCCCGGTTCCGGCGAACCCCCTGATGAATCCAATACCAGAACCTTCCGAACCGATAGTTACCGAACCCGTAATCCCCAATTTCACCGCCCAAATTCCTGCTGACGCCGTTACTGCTGCGGTTCCGCAACCGTTCGTACCTCGCGGTAAACCCCTGCAGTCCCAGGGTTCCAAGGAAGTCCTCGACGATCTGCAGGATCCTGCCAATGCCGCCGCCGTGGCGGATGCGATGGCACAAGTACTCTATACGGAAGGTCCCATCGGGGAGGCTCGGCTGGCTAAACTCGTCGCCGACGCGTTCGGAATGCAACGGTTACACCCGAAACGTCGTCAAAAAATCTTAGAATTGCTCGATTCCGATGTTCACCAAGACGTCACCAAATTCGGTACGTTCATCTGGCCTGCCGGCACCTCTGCCCAGAACTTTACCGTTTTCCGGACCGGATCGATTTATGGCCAACGCGCTCTGGTGGACATCTGTGATGAGGAGTTTAATAACGCTTTGACCTGGGTTATTGACACACAGCACCCTCTGGAGGAGGAAACCTCTGAAGCAGTCGCGCGCGTCTTGGATCTAACTCCGGCACGCACAGATATTCGTCAGCGAATGCAAGCCGGGCTGAAATCTTTGGAACAGGCGGGTCGTCTGCGGCGCCGGGCGGGTCATTTGTATCTGCAATAATTTTTCAAATGTTGAAACGTGCCTGCCACTCAGGGTTTAATGGCGGTAAGTGATTGGAGTTCACAGATGTCAAAACGAAAAAATGGTTCGTCTAAGCCAAATCTGACGGTATCTAGGCCTGGTAATCGCTCCGGCACCGTTCTGGCTATTGTATTGGTCGCCATTGTGCTGGCCTTGGTTATCGTGTTTATTAAGATTGCAACCACGAAACACGAGCTCGCGGCCCAGCCTGCGGATACCATCGCCGGTACGAAAACGATGATTGACTTCGCCGAACCCCAAACCTACGAAACTGGACGGGGTATTTGGCTCAAAGGCGGAAAAGTTTTGACGAACGAAGAAATCACCGCCGAAGCAAAGAAAGGCACCAAGGTCCTGGAACTGTACTACGACTACTTGTGCAATATCTGTAACGACGTCGAAGCCCAACTCAATGATGGCCAACAGCTCAATGACTTGGTAGAGGGTGGTAAAGCCATTGTTGTGTTGCGGCCGACCCTGACCCATGCCCAGCAGTTAAAATTCCCCAACATAGCTTATTCCGCGAATAATCTCATGTATTGGACAGCGGAACATCACCCTGACAAGCTGTGGGAACTCAGCAAAGATTTGACCGGGTTCGCGATGAATAGCTACAAGTCGGCTGATTACGAAAAGAACCAGAATAATACCGAGTGGGCGCAGACAATCCGCGAACCTGATGCCGAGCTGGCTAAAATAGCTGCCGCACACGGCATCGATTACAAGTCTGTTCCTCCGGCAACCCCGGAGTCTGGCTTGCAGGCAATTAATATTCTGGCCGAACAGCGGATTAAGAGCCTCGGACGTGACAGTGCTGGAACCCCCCTGTACATTGCCAACGGCCGGGTCGTGGACTTGACCGGTCTGGGGTCGGATGACAAGTTGCTAGAAAAGGCTACCCTCTAAAGTTTCCCTTAGATTCCTGAGTCTGTTTCGGAACTCATCCAGTTACCACGGCCTGTGTCATCGCTCGAGGAGGCCAATACGCCGTCAGCTAGCGGGACAGCGGGTCACTCCTGGGGTCGGAAACTCAGGGCCACCGAATTCATGCAAAACCGGTTGCCGGTCGGAGTTTGCGGCGCGTCCGGGAACACGTGTCCCAAGTGGGAGCCGCAGTTGGCGCAGCGAACTTCGGTGCGAATCATGCCGTGAGAGGTATCGGTGACTTCGCGTACCGCTCCCGGCTTCGCCTCGAAAAAGCTCGGCCAACCGCATCCGGAGTCAAACTTCGTATTGGCATCGAACAGCGGCTCCCCGCACGCTCCGCAACTGTAGAGACCGGCACGTGTTTCATGGAGTAGTTCCCCGGTGCCTGGTCGCTCTGTAGCGGCTTGCCGTAACACTGCATAAGCACGTGGGCTCAGCCGAGCTTTCCATTCCGCATCGCTAACATCTACAGTCATTTTTTACCTTTCGGTTTCAGGATTGTTGCCAGATATTGCCCGGTAAACGAACCGGATACCTGCGCCACGGCCTCGGGAGTGCCCTCCGCGACCACGGTACCACCACCCTTACCGCCTTCCGGGCCGAGGTCAATAACCCAGTCGGCGCACTTGATGACATCGAGGTTGTGCTCGATGACCACCACGGTGTTTCCTTTCTCGACCAGTCCCTGCAGGATGGCCATGAGTTTGCGGATGTCGTCGACGTGCAGACCGGTGGTCGGTTCGTCGAGTACATAGATAGCGCGTCCATTTGTGCGCTTATGTAGTTCGCTGGCCAGCTTGACTCGCTGGGCTTCCCCACCGGACAGCGTGGTTGCGCTCTGGCCGAGCTTTACATATCCCAAGCCAACCGCGGTCAAAGTGTCCAGGTAGCGAGACACGCCGGGGATGGAGGAAAAGAACTGCGCGGCTTGAGAAATCGGCATATCCAAAACATCGCGAACATTTTTTCCGTGATAGTACACTTCCAGGGTTTCCCGGTTATAACGCGCCCCGCCGCAAACTTCACAGGGCACATAGACGTCGGGCAAGAAGTTCATCTCGATTTTCAAGGTACCGTCGCCGCGGCAGGCTTCACAGCGTCCGCCTTTGACGTTAAAGGAAAACCGTCCGGGTCCATACCCACGAATCCGCGCTTCTTCGGTCTGGGCAAACAATTTCCGAATCGCATCCCAAACACCGGTATAAGTCGCTGGATTCGACCGTGGGGTGCGGCCGATGGGCGATTGATCCACGTGAATAACTTTGTCCAGATGAGCCGTGCCCTCAATCTGCTTGTGACGTCCCGGAACCACGTGGGCTCGGTTCAGATCTCGGGCTAGCGTCTGGTACAAAATAGAGTTAACCAGGGTGGATTTCCCGGAACCGGAAACCCCGGTAACCGCGATGAGGCAACCCAGGGGGAACGACACGTCTATGTTCTGCAGGTTATTTTCTCGCGCCCCCCTTACCGTCAAAATCCGCTGTGGGTCAGGTTTGCGGCGTTGACGTGGGATTTCGATTGATTTCCGTCCGGCCAAATAGTCTGCGGTCAGTGAGGATTGGTTTGTCAGCAAATCCTCCACCGTCCCGGAATGGACGATTTGTCCCCCGGCCTCCCCCGCTCCGGGACCGATGTCCACCACCCAGTCGGCCGACCGGATAGTGTCCTCATCGTGCTCCACCACGATGAGGGTATTGCCTAAGTCGCGCAAACCTTTCAAGGTATCGATGAGGCGTTGATTATCGCGCTGGTGCAAACCGATGGAAGGCTCGTCTAGCACATAGAGCACGCCTACCAGTCCAGATCCAATCTGGGTAGCTAAGCGAATGCGCTGGGCCTCGCCCCCGGAGAGAGTATTTGCCGCTCGCGATAGCGTCAGGTAGTTCAACCCCACGTCTATGAGGAACGACAGTCGCGCCCGGACCTCTTGTAAAATCGGTGCGGCAATTTTAGCTTTCATACCAGATAAAGGAATATCTCTTAAATAGGATTGAACTTCGTCGATGGCCAAATCGGTCAGTTCAGAAATATTAAGCTCCCCGATACGAACCGCTAAAACTTCAGGCTTCAAGCGCCGCCCCTGACACGTCGGACAGGGCACTTCCCGCATATAGCCTTCATATTTCGCTTTGGAAAAATCAGAGTCGGTTTCATCGTAGCGACGCTGGATATAGTTCGCGGCGCCCTCGAAACCGGTGGTGTAGACCCGTTCGCGCCCCCACCGGTTGCGATACTTCACCCGTACCTTATAGTTCTTGCCCCACATCAGATATTCACGCACCTGCTCGGACAAATCCTGCCACGGAGTATCGAGGTCAAAACCTACCTCGTCACCCAGCCCTTTTAAGATGCGCTCCATGGTGTCTTTGGAACTGGTCCAAGGACTGACGGCACCTTCGCGCAAGGTCAATTCGGGATTGGGCACCACAAGTTCAGGGTCAATGACCAAACGGGAGCCAATCCCGGAACAATCGGGACAGGCGCCGTACGGTGCGTTAAAGGAAAACGTGCGCGGCTCGATTTCTTCCAAAGCCAGCGGATGATTATTCGGACAGGCTCGTTTTTCCGAAAAACGACGGCTACGTTCGGGATCCTCCGGGTCGCGGTCAACAAAATCAACCACCACCAGTCCTTCTGCCAGCGCCAGAGCAGTCTCGATAGAATCCGCCACCCGCGAACGGGAACCCTCCCTGATGACCACCCGGTCAACCGACACCGAAATATCGTGTTTCAGCTGTTTTTCGAGAGTCGGGGGTTCTTCCAGGCGATGATTCTCGCCGTCCACCCGCATCCGGGTAAAACCCTTGGCAGCCAGTTGCGCAAACAGTTCCGAGTACTCGCCTTTACGTCCGCGAACCACCGGAGCCAAGACCTCTAATCGGGTCCCCTCCCCCAAAGTGAACAGCCAGTTCACAATTTGTTCCGCAGACTGGGCTGTAATTTCCTCGCCGCACACGGGACAGTATTGGGTGCCGGCTCGCGCAAACAGCAGGCGCAAATAGTCGTAAATCTCGGTAATGGTGCCTACTGTAGAGCGCGGGTTGTGAGACGTAGACTTTTGGTCAATCGACACCGCGGGAGACAGCCCCTCGATGAAGTCGACCACGGGTTTGTCCATCCGCCCCAAGAACTGCCGGGCATAGGAGGACAGGGATTCCACGTAACGGCGTTGCCCTTCGGCAAAAATCGTGTCAAAAGCTAACGACGACTTGCCAGAGCCGGATAAACCAGTGAACACCACCAAGGCATTCCTAGGAATTTCAACGTTAACGGCCTTGAGGTTATGTTCACGCGCTCCGTGGACTTTCAAAGTTTCATGCACCTGTTCAGTTTAATGCCCCCGGGAGTTTCTGACGATTCGGGCCGGTTTTCGTTGCGCGTGGCACGTGCCTAGAATTGAGCTATGAGTAAAGTCGTTGTTATCTACCACTATGACCCCGCCCGTGAGGCCGACCGAGCCACAATTCGACCCGAACATCTGGCTTACCTGGGGAACTTGGAAAAATCCGGGAAACTTCAGGCAGCCGGCGCCTGGATGAACGAAACCGAAAAACCCGGCGCGCTGCTGCTGATGAACGTTGAGACTCCGGAGGAAGCGTTGACGTATCTGAAACACGATCCCAACCAGGTTCATGGCATCGTGCAGGAAATCGAGACCCACCTGTGGGGACCGGCCATCGGTTCCTAACTGCTGATACTGCATAGTTGGTTGGCACGATTCCATGCCTTTTATCCGTTGGTTTTTTACCTACGTAGACTGGTTTGTTTTTACCCTGCTGTTGATTATGATTGCGGGGATTTTTATACCGTTGCCTGCCGCAGTAGTGACATTTGTGGGAGAGGTTAGCCACTATGCGATTGCTGTACTGTTCTTTGTCTACGGGGCACGCCTGAAAACTGCCGAGGTCATGGGCGGGCTTAAGAACTACCGCCTGCAGCTGGTCATTCTGGCATCGACTTTTGTGCTCTATCCCCTGCTGGGGTTTTTGAACTATCAAGTCTCCGGGTGGTTCTTGGGGGCCAGTTTTGCCTTGGGCATGTATTACACCTGCCTGCTGCCATCCACGGTACAGTCCTCCATCGGTTTTACGTCCATCGCCGGGGGCAATGTCGCCGGAGCGGTCACGGCCGCCACTATCTCTAACCTGGTCGGGACGTTCGCAACTCCCCTGTTGGTCCTGTTGCTACTAGGCAAGGCCGGGACCGTCTCGCTGACGACTCTACGCGATATTGCCGTATTGATTTTGCTGCCGTTCGTGCTGGGTCAGCTCAGCGGACGGTGGACCCGCAACTGGTTGAACGCTCACCCCATCATCACGAAAACAGTCGATAAAGGCACGATTTACCTGGTGGTGGTTTCGGCTGTTTCCGGCGCGAAGCTGCATGGTTTGTGGGACACCGTGGGGGCTGTAGACTTCGTGCTGATTGGGGTGGATGCCTTCGTCATCGTTGGTATCATGCTGATTTTAACGTGGTTTGGGTGGGGAAAACTCTGCGCTTTGAATCGTGCCGACCGTATTGCCGCCATGATGTGCGGCTCGAAAAAGTCTCTGGCTACCGGCCTACCGATGGCCATGATTATTTTTCCGACTTCCATGTTTGGCGCCATTGCGGTACCCATTATGTTGCTGCATTTAGAGCAGCTCATTATGTGTTCGGTTATTGCTTCACAGCTGGGACGCGGTGCCGGTTCCTGGAAAGCTGATTTCTGAAAACCTAGCCTCGGACTGCCCAAGCTACGGCCTCACTGACAGCTCCCGGACCACCCATGACCACGGACAAACCACGGTTAGGTAGCTGTGCCAATCGGGATGCGGCGGGTGCAGACAGGACATTGGGGTTGGTCAGCAGCAAGCAGGAGTTACGGTGTGCGGCCAAAGCCGCTCCTGCCAGACCATCGGGGAAGTTCACCCCACTGGCGACGACCGCGGAAGTGGCACCGGGAGCAAAGGCTTGGGCCACAAACTGAGCAGTTTGATAACGATCCAAACCTTGAATGGGTTGCGACTTGTAACCTGCTAATCCGGCTTGATTCCACGCCTGTACCGCCGGTCCGCCAATGGGAAATATACTTCCACCCGATTGGGCTTTATGGTTTCGAATAAACTCGACCGTTTCCGGCGGGAGAGAACCTCCTGCGTTCAGCACCACCACACCGTGCGCAAACGCTGCACCCGCTCCTGAACTCAACGCATCGGGAAATGAAAGGCCGTCAGCCAAGAAGATTGGTGTTTGAGTGATACCGCGTTGATTCCATTCCGCAATAGTTTGGCCGGCAACCGCCGCGGCGGTACCGTAGCGATTCGTTCCGTAAATGTGACTGACCTGCACTCCTCGGGCCTGCAAATTTCCCAGCGTAGCAGGGTCAAAAGCTACTTGCCCCCCCACCAATCGCACGTCGCGAATTCCCCTAGCCTGGATTTCGGCTACCGTAGCGGGTTCCACCACAGGACCGTTCGACAGGACCAGCGGAGCGCCCAGCGCCGCGGCTAAGGGGCCGGCGCTGAGGGCATCGGGTGCTGCGGTGCCGGTGGCGATTACCAGGGAGGGGCCGGTAAATCCACCTTGACGCCAAGCGGCAAGAGAGGTTGTGACCCGGTCAGGTCCGAAAACACGACCCGGTGCGGGATTGGCAGGTAACGCAGCTCGGGGTTGCTGATTCGGCTGCTGATTAGGGGGTGTTTGCGGTTGCTGATTGGGGGCCGGATTGTGGCCGGCATCGGCGGGCGGATTCGGTTGGGCCGGCACTATCCAAGGCGTGCCTTCCCAGGGAACCGCTTTGATTGACTCAAAAATCCATCTGGCGAACGCTGCGCTGGGGACAAATTTGTAGTCCTCAGGGCGCAGGTATCCCCGCGGCGCTTGCACCGCCGCGGACAGCACACCATAGACCACCCCTCCGCTGACCAGAGGACCGCCGGAATCGCCAACTTCGGAAATATTGCTGCTGGCAGAACGAGCGTAAAGAAACCCATCCCCCGGACTGCCCAGAGAACTCAACTGCCCGACTTTCAAATCGACTCCGGTGCCGAAACCGTAAAACTGAGCCGATGCACCCGAACTCAGTTTTTGGATGCTGAAGGGCAAGGTATTTTTTCCGGGGGCATTGAGTTTTACCAAAGCTACGTCCAGGTAAGGGTGACCTACGATATTGGTGACATGGTAAGGCCAGTTGTAGTTCACGTGCGCGCCCACGGAAGCATAAGCATGTTGAAGATTCGCGTTGTTTACACAGTGTTTTGCAGTCAGCACCCAGTCCGGGGTGACAAATGTACCGCTGCACTTCATCCACCCGGAATCGATACGGTTCACGATTTGGAGGGCCACAGCCCAATCAGTTTTAGAGCCTCCGGCCAGGTTGCCACCTTTGATAGCTTGAGCAGGAACCGGCATCGCCAGAAGGCTGGCAGAGAAAACAGCCACGGTCAGTACGGTCCACCAATGACGAAGAATTAGATGTCTGCTCACAATGATAATTTATCGGCGAGTCTGCGTAGTATTTAGAATTCCACGTTTTTCGGGGTCAATCGCGGCGCTCTTGGTTCGCCCGATGTCGGCTAACCAATAGAGAAGTCACCGTGGTAATAATCAGCACCCCGACTATGTAGCCCAAGGACACTGGGATGGTCGCTTCGGGTAGTCCGGTAAAGGGCTGGCCACCGTTGATAAACGGAATTTCGTTCGTACTCAACGCGTGAATGATGAGTTTGCCTCCGATGAAAGCCAGAATGGCGGCCAGTCCGTAGTGTAAGAAAATCAAGCGTTCCATCAGGCCTTCGATAAGGAAGTACAACTGGCGCAATCCCATCAAGGCAAAGGCGTTGGCGGCGAACACGATGAAGGCTTCGTTGGTGAGACCGAAAATGGCGGGAATGGAGTCAACCGCAAACATCACGTCTGCTGACCCCACCGCCACAACCACCAGGAGGAAGGGCGTGATGCGACGTTTACCATCAATCATCGCAAAGTATTGATGCCCCACATAGTTAGGTGTGACCGGGAAAATCCGGCGCACCCAGGCCACAAAAAAGTTATCTTTGTATTCCGCCTCTTCCTCGGAACTTGCGCTACCTTCACGAATCTGTTGCACCGCGGTAAACAGCAGAAATACGCCAAAAATATAGAAAATCCAGCTGAACTGTTCGATGAGGGCGGCTCCCAGCAGGATGAAAATGAGACGGAACGCCAGCGCCAAAGTAATGCCGACCGCAATGATCTTTTGCTGTACCTCGCGCGGAGCTTTAAAGGCCGAAATGACAATGACAAACACAAACAAGTTATCCAGCGACAGTGACCACTCGGTCACCCAGCCGGCAAAGAATTGTCCGCCCAATTCCCAGCCTAGCGTCAAACCGATGACCAACCCAGCCGCCAAAGCAATGACAATGTAGATAGCGGTCCACGTCGCCGCTTCCTTCAGGGAAGGGAAATGGTCCTTGCGGACGTGGGCAAAAAAATCAAAAGTCAAAATGCCGATAACGACGACAAAGAGAATTATCCAAGCCAGTAGGGGCACATGCATGCGTAAACGTTCCTCCGGTACGAAACTAGTTGGGTACCGAAAGTCTCTCCCCGCCTGACGTCACGCAGGCCGATGACACCGAGTGTCGCGATTCCGCAGTATGGACAGCGGATAGCTTCACTGTGATGACGATGCCCCCATTAGTGGGAATACTCCCTCTCGTACCTACAATTGTATCAGTATGCGGTCACGTTTCTAAAACATAGGACTTAAGTACTATGATGTCGCTTGTCGAAGCGTACGGCCCGCATTGTTGCCGGTCTAATAATTTTCAGAAAGGTCCAATATGTGCATAACTACAGTTGTACCTGCAGGAGCCGCTGGAACCACGGCTAACCCCGCAGGCATCGCCATCGCGATGATTATCTATTTCGTAGCCATGATCATGATTGGCATCTATGGCTATTCGCGTTCCAAGAGCTTGGACGACTATATGCTGGGCGGGCGTGACCTGCCTCCGTTCGTAGCCGCCCTTTCCGCTGGTGCAGCAGACATGTCCGGCTGGTTGATGATGGGGCTGCCTGGCGCCATGTACCTCAGCGGGATTTTCAACGGCTGGATTGCGATTGGTTTGACAGTCGGTGCCTGGATCAACTGGCTGGTCACCGCGCCGCGTTTGCGTGCTTATACGGAGGTCGCTGGCGACTCGATTACGGTCCCCTCATTCTTTTCCAACCGTACTCACGATGACTCCAAAATTATCCGCTACGTAGCGGGCATTATCATCGTGGTGTTCTTTACCCTGTACGTGTCCTCGGGGATGGTTGCCGGTGGTACCTTCTTTAAGTCCACCTTCGGCTGGGACTATCACGTCGGCATGGTGTTTGTGGCCGGTATCGTGATTCTCTACACCCTGATTGGCGGCTTCCTGGCTGTGTCTTGGACAGATATGGTGCAAGGTATGATTATGATGGTGGCCTTGGTGGCGGTGCCGATTATGGGCCTGGTGGTTATTGGTGGGTTCGGCGGTGTTGCCGAAGGCCTGTCGGCCACTGGCGACAGCTCCCTGTTGAACCCTCTCGGTACCGGACTTGACGCCGTTGGGTGGATGGACTGGATTTCCAACGTAGCATGGGGATTTGGCTACTTCGGGATGCCCCACATTATCGTACGTTTCATGGCGTTGCGTTCCCCGCGCCAAGCTACTCCAGCCCGGCGCTTCTGGTTGGGGTGGATGGTGTTCTGCTTGCTCGGTACCGGTTTGACAGCCATTATCGGCCGTGCCATGAGCGAAAAGGGTATGATTCCCGATTTGATGCCGAAAGAGGGCATGGAGGGCAATCCCCAAGAAACTGTGTTCCTGGTTATGGGGACCACGTTGTTTCCGGCCATTATGGCTGGCTTCATGCTGGCCGCTATCCTGGCCGCAATTATGTCCACCGTATCCTCGCAACTGCTGGTGACGTCCTCGGCCATGGTAGAGGACATCTATCACGGGGCAACCAAGAAAGAACTCAGTGATTACAAGGGCGTGCTGCTCGGTCGGATTACGGTTCTGTTGGTGTCCGTGGTGGCTGCTCTGCTGGCCATAGATCCGTCGAACTCCGTACTTGGACTGGTGTCCTTTGCCTGGGCAGGTTTCGGCGCCGCTTTTGGCCCCATCGTCATTTTGTCCCTCTATTGGAAGAAACTGACCTGGCAGGGAGCAGCTTCTGGCATGGTCGTGGGTGCCGTCGTGGCGGTGCTGTGGAACAAAGCGTTCAACAACGGCGACGCCTCGTGGATTGCCTATACGCACCTGTATGAAATCGTGCCCGGGTTCATGCTGTGCCTGCTGGTAGCTTGGCTAGTATCCAAAGCGACTTGGCGGGATGATCCTCAGATTCTTGAGGAATTTGAACGTGCCGTGGCCATCGCTAAGGGGCAGCCCGATCCGAAGGGTCTGATTAAGACTCTCGAGGAAAAACAGTCTCAATCTGGTGCGGAGGAACAGAATTCCTGAATTTTTCCACAATGGACGTTAACGTCTATGCAATAAACCTCAGTAAATGATAGGTAAAAGGGTACGGAATTACTCTCGCGAGCAACGAGTACTCCGAGCGAAAACACAACACCAAAGGAGATAAGTTGAAACCGCTCAATGAACAAGAATTAGCTGAGCTGAGAGAAGTCGGTCAGCTAGCTGTAAAACGCGCTCAGAAGTGGATTGAGGCCTCAAAGAAATACCCGGTCGATTACGCTTCTAAGTTGCTGTCACGCACTTTGAAAGATCCGCGTGGCTTGGACTTCACCGTTGCGTTTGTCGATGAAGTTGTGCGTCCGGAGGACATCAAAATTGCCGGAAAAAATCTGGCCGCCCTGGTGAAAGACAATAAACCGTCTTTCCTGCCTCCCTACCTGAAGCTACCGGCTGTCTACGGTGGGGCTTTGGGTACGGTCGTTCCCGATATTGCAGTTCCGGCGGCTCGACGAGTGTTCCGTGAACTGGTGGGCGACCTGGCGATTGACGTGACCAACAAGTCTCTGGGGCGAGCTATTGCAAAACTGCGCGCTGACGGGTCTCGGCTGAACATGAACCTTTTGGGTGAAGCCGTGTTGGGCAACAACGAGGCCTCCCGGCGCCTGAGTGATGTGGTGGAACTGCTGCAGCGTGACGATGTGGACTACGTTTCTATCAAAGTTTCCGCCGTAACCGGACCGCACATTGCCTGGGACTACCAGAACATGGTGGCTTACGCAGTCGAAAACCTGTTGCCGCTTTATCGGGAAGCCAACAAGTTTAGCCCCAAGAAGTTCATCAACTTGGACATGGAGGAATACCACGACCTGCACATGACCATCGATGTGTTCAAGCAGCTGCTGGACCGCGAGGAGTTCAAGAATCTGGAGGCCGGTATCGTGCTTCAGGCTTACCTGCCGGATTCGCTGGGAGCCATGCAAGACCTACAAGCTTGGGCCGCGAAACGCGTCGAAAGCGGCGGAGCCCGCGTCAAGGTCCGTGTGGTCAAAGGAGCGAACCTGTCTATGGAACACGTTGACGCCATGATGCACGGCTGGCCGATGACCCCGCAGCCCTCAAAGCAGCACACTGACGCAAACTATATGCGTATCCTCAACTATGCGTTGACCCCTGAGCATACTCGGAACATTCGTATCGGCGTGGCTGGTATGAACGTGTTTACCGCTGGTTTTGCTTACGAGCTTGCCAATAAGCGCGGGGTGTTCCAAAACCACGGCTGCGAGTTCGAGATGCTGACGGGTATGAACAGCTCCATGGCTCGCGCAGTCATGGAGGACACCGGTCCGTTGTTGTACTACGTTCCCGTGGTGCACCCCGAGGAATTCGATGTCGCCATCAGCTACCTGGTGCGTCGTCTGGAAGAGATTGCCGCGGAAGAAAACTTCATGAGCGCGGCTTTTGAGCTGACCACGAACCAAGCTATGTACGAACGGGAACGCAACCGCTTCGAGAAAGCTATTTCCATGGTCAATGACCTGGAGTTCGGGCCGCGACGTCATCAAGACCGCAACCACGAAACCGCTGAAGAACTGGCCAAACTGGTCCAGGACGATTCCGGTAAGTGGGCGTTCCGCAACGTTCCGGATTCCGATCCGTCCCTGCCGGGCAACGTGGCGTGGGGTGAGGCGATTGCCGCCAAGATGCAGGATTCTCAGCTTGGTCAAGACACGGTCGATGCCTCCAAGATTAACAACGAAGGCGAATTGCAGGGTGTACTGAAGCGAGCTGAGGAAGGTGGCGCGAAGTGGTGGGCGCTCAGCCCGGAGGAACGCGGCGAGATTCTGCACCGCGCCGGTGTTATCATGAGCCAACATCGTGCCGAGTTTATCGAAGTGATGGGTTCCGAAGCCGGTAAAGCCCTTGACCAGGGCGATGTGGAAGTATCCGAGGCCGTTGATTACGCCCACTATTACGCCGATGAGGCTATCGCCATGTCGAAGGTAGCCGGGGCCAAGTTCACTCCCGCCAAGATTACCGTGGTGACGCCACCGTGGAACTTCCCGGTGGCTATTCCCGGCGGTTCGACCATTGCCGGTTTGGCGGCTGGTTCTCCGGTTATTTTGAAGCCAGCTACCCCCGCTCGCCGCTGTGGGGCGTTGCTCGCGGAATGCCTGTGGGAAGCCGGCGTTCCTAAGGACGTGTTGCAGCTGGTAACCCTGGCCAATCACGACCTGGGCAAGATTCTGGTCACCGATTCGCGGGTGGAACGCGTCATTCTGACCGGCGGCATCGAAACTGCCCAAATGTTCCGCTCCTGGCGCCCTGATCTGGGCCTGCTGGCCGAGACTTCCGGCAAGAACGCCATCATCGTCACCCCTTCGGCTGACCTTGACCTGGCGGTGAAGGACGTTGTCACAAGTGCGTTTGGTCACGCGGGACAAAAGTGTTCGGCCGCCTCTTTGGTCATTTTGGTTGGTACAGTTGGCAATTCCAAGCGTTTCCACAATCAGTTGATTGACGCGGTACAGTCCCTGAAAGTTGGCTACCCGTGGGATTTGGGTATCCAGATGGGGCCGGTCGTGGAAAAGCCCGGCGAAAAGCTGATGCGCGGCTTGACTCAGTTGGAGCCCGGCCAGAGCTGGGCAGTCAAGCCCAAAGAACTCGATGATTCCGGGCGGCTGTGGAGCCCCGGCGTGCGCGCTAATGTGAAACCCGGCAGCGAGTACCACATGACCGAATACTTCGGACCGATTTTGGGCGTGATGCGCTGCGACACTTTGGAAGAAGCTGTCGAGTTGCAAAACCAGGTTGAATACGGTTTGACCGGCGGTATTCACACCCTGAATCCGGACGAAATCAAGTACTGGCTCGATCACGTTCAGGTCGGTAATGCCTACATCAACCGCGGTATTACCGGTGCAATCGTGCGCCGTCAACCGTTTGGCGGCTGGAAGCGTTCGGTCGTGGGTGCCGGTTCCAAGGCCGGCGGTCCCTCCTACCTGTACGCTTTGGGTGAATGGAACCCGGACGACGCCACCTTGAGCGACATTTCCGGTTCAGCTTCCGGCACCTTAGCGAGGGAATTGACTGCGCTGGCCGATGAAATCGGAGACCAGGACAAACTTGAGAAGTCGTTGGCTGGCGATGAAACCGCTTATGCTCAGGATTTCCAGGTTAATCGCGATCCGTCTCAGCTCGGAGTGGAACGCAACATTTTCCGTTGCCTGCCCGTTCCGGTTATCGTGCGTTTCGGTGAAAACGTCAAGAACTGGGAGATTGCCCACGTGCTGCACTCCGGTTTGCTGGTGGGTTCCAAGATTACGGTTTCCACCGCCAAGCCGTTGACCCCTGGCCTGGCTGGTTTTGCCTCCCAGCACGGCGTCAGTGTGATGGTTCAAGATGAAGCCGCCTGGTTGAACTGGGCACGGAGCTGGGCTGCTCACGATGCCGGCTATGACGGGCGAATTCGTATCATCGGTGAAACTCGGACCAAGGTCGCTGAAGCTATCGACGGTTCTGTTGACATCGCTATCTGGGATCACCCGGTCACCTATTCCGGTCGGGTCGAAATGATTCCGTTCCTCCACGAACAGGCGGTTGCCTTGACGAACCACCGCTTTGGCGATCCCACCCCGATTACCAAGGGCATCCTTGAGGACCACGTGGTGGACTACTAATCCACCGTTCGGGCTTTGAACTCATAACTTAATACATCCGGTGGCTGCTGATATTCAGCAGCCACCGGTCTGTTCAGTTCATTTGCATACTCGACCCCGCCAGCAACCGGGGCACAAAACTGGCGAAACTAAGCCAACCCGGCCGACCTTTGCTGCTAACAATAACCCGTAACACGACCCGAAACACTAGTTGCCCAGGGCTTTCCCGCGGCGGATTTCTTTCTTTAGATCGGCAATTTCATCACGCAGCCGAGCTGCCAGCTCAAACCGTAGCTCACTGGCAGCCGCATGCATCTGGTCGGTCAGCTCCGCGACCAGAGAAACCAAGTCCACACTATCGTCATCCGCGCCATGCTGAGCTGGCCGGTCCTCTGCCGCATTGGCTCGCGCTCGGCTGATGACCTCCAGCGCCGCGCGGGCTGCCGCGGCATCCTGAGCTGCGCTGCGGGCCGCGGCAGAAGGCTTTTGATCAGGCTGGCGATACCCGGTTCCCAACAACTCTGCGGTGTCAATATCTTCGCGTGCCAGCATGTCGGTCACGTCAGAGATCTTCTTGCGTAGCGGCTGCGGATCGATACCGTGAGCTTCGTTATACGCAATCTGCTTATGGCGACGTCGCTCAGTTTCATCGATGGCTTCCCGCATCGCGTCAGAAACCGCGTCAGCGTACATATGGACTTCCCCGTGGACATTACGGGCGGCGCGCCCAACCGTTTGAATCAGAGACTTCGTGGAACGCAAGAACCCTTGCTTGTCGGCATCCAAAATCGAAACCAGCGACACTTCGGGCAAATCCAGACCCTCGCGCAGCAAGTTGATACCCACCAACACATCAAATTCACCTTGACGCAAGGAACGCAGCAGCTCCACTCGGCGGAGCGTATCCACATCCGAGTGCAGGTATTCGACCCTGATTCCGCGCTGAGCCAAGTATTTAGTCAGGTCCTCGGCCATGCGTTTGGTTAGCGTGGTCACCAGCACTCGCTCATCAGCTTCGGTGCGCTGGCGAATCTGTTCCATCAAGTCGTCAATCTGGCCCTCCACCGGTTTCACCACAATCTTGGGGTCGACCAAGCCAGTCGGACGAATAATCTGTTCCACTACCCCATCGCTGAGACCCAGTTCATAGTCCCCCGGGGTGGCGGACAGATACACCGTTTGCCCGATGCGATCCTGGAATTCCTCCCATTTCAAGGGCCGGTTATCCATCGCGGAGGGCAGTCGGAACCCGAAATCCACCAGGGTGCGTTTCCGTGACATATCACCTTCAAACATGCCACCAATCTGGGGCACCGTGACGTGTGACTCGTCAATGACCAGCAAGAAATCATCCGGGAAGTAATCCAGTAAGGTGTGTGGAGGCTCTCCCGGCTGCCGGCCGTCAATATGCAGGGAATAGTTCTCAACACCTGCACACATCCCAATCTGGCGCAACATCTCCAAGTCGTAGGTGGTACGCATCCTGAGGCGCTGTTCTTCCAACAGTTTGCCCTGATCGTGAAACCATTTGCAGCGCTCTTCCAGTTCGCTCTCAATACCAGCCAAAGCGCGTTCCATGCGTTCGGGACCGGCGACGTAGTGCGAGGCAGGGAACACATAGATTTCGTCCACTTCGTGCAAAGTCGCCCCAGTCACGGGATGCAGCAAAGCCAGGGCGTCAATCTCGTCGCCGAACATTTCCACCCGCACCCCGAGTTCTTCATACATGGGAATAATGTCGATGGTGTCCCCACGCACCCGAAAATTGCCCCGCGTAAACTCCACGTCATTACGGTTGTACTGCATCTGCACGAATCGTTTAATGAGGTCTTGACGCCCGATCTGCATCCCTCGAGTCAGGTGAATGCCACGCGACACGTACTCTTCCGGCGTGCCCAAACCGTAGATGCACGATACCGAGGAAACAACCACTACGTCACGGCGTGTCAGCAGCGAGTTTGTGGCCGAGTGCCGCAGACGTTCCACTTCATCGTTGATAGAGGAATCCTTTTCGATATAGGTATCGGTTTGTGGCACGTAGGCTTCGGGCTGGTAGTAGTCGTAATACGACACGAAGTATTCCACAGCGTTCTTTGGTAACAGTTCGCGGAACTCGGCGGTCAGTTGGGCTGCTAATGTTTTGTTCGGTTCCAGCACAAGGGTGGGGCGCTGCAGTTTTTCGATGAGCCAAGCGGTGGTGGCGGTCTTGCCGGTGCCGGTTGCCCCCAACAGCACGACATCTTTTTCACCGGCATTGATTCTCTCAGCGAGCTCTGCGATGGCTTCCGGCTGGTCCCCGGAGGGGGTGTATTCGCTGACGACTTCCAATGGAATTGGATTTTCCACCAAATCGCGAGGTAGCGCCTTTTTTTCAGTCATAGTCCCAGTGTAGGCAAATCCGAGCCACCGCGCTTTACAAAGTCTGAAACCTCCGGCATCGGGCGGTCGGACAGAATCTTCCAGAGTGCAGCCGCGTCCGCATCGAGGTCTGCGGGCGTTGTGCAGTTGTCCACCCAGAACGTCGCGATAGCCTCTCGCTGGTCCCGGCTGGCTTGGGCATCAATCCGCGCCCGAGCCTGTGCTTCGGTCAGTTGACGGTCTCGGGTGAGGCGCGCGAGGCGCACTTCCATAGGAGCATCCACCATGACACAGCAGTCGAAACGGGTGTGGTTACCGGTTTCGGTCAACAGAGGAATCTCTGCCACCAGCACGTCTCCCGGTTCCAGTCGAGCTAACACCCGGTCCATTTCCTCCCATACCAAGGGGTGCAAGATACCTTCCAGACGGGCTTTTGCGGCGGGGTCGGAAAAGATGAGCTGCGCCAGGGCGCCGCGATTGAGTTCACCTCCGGCACACACTGATGCACCAAACGCGTCCTGGATTTGTGCCGTAGCGCTCCCCTGCGGACCAGTTGCGGCACGCAACACCTCATCCGCGTCAAAGCGAACTCCACCGAGAGCAGCTAAACAGTTGGTGAACGTTGTTTTCCCCGAACCGATACCGCCGCTGATACCGACTTTTAGGGCACGATTCTCCGGAACGGAAAACTCACGCAGCTGATTAATCATCAAGTGCTTTCAACAAAATGTCACTGATAGCGGGATTCGCCCCCACCGTCATCAGCTGCAAAGTTAAAGTGACCGCGTCCTCCAACAAGATAGAGGCTTTGTCGATAGCGGCTTTTTCACCAGTCATTGCCTGGTGCATGATGGGAATAATCGCGGTGAATCCGTCCTGCAACAAAATCTCGTGTCCCAAGCCGAGACGCGCGGTAAATGCCAAGGCGGGAATACCGTGCTGGCGAGCCAACTGTGCCACACCCCAGGGCGTCTTGCCGCGTTGAGTTTGTCGGTCGAGCTGACCCTCGCCGGTCAGCACCAGGTCGGCACCTTCCATAGCTTCGTTAAGTTTCGTCGCTTCGGCTACAATCTCGAAACCGTGGCGATTCTCAGCACCCAAAGCAAGGAAAGCGGCTCCCATACCTCCAGCGGCGCCAGCACCCTCCACGTCTGCCACTTTGGTACCGGTAGTCTCTTCTAACAGCCGGCCCCAATTCTTAAGGCAGCGATCGAGCTTACCCAACTGCAGCGGCTTGGCGCCCTTTTGCGGACCGAAAGAGGCAGACGCCCCGCTGGAACCGGTCAGCGGGTTACGCACGTCGTTCGCGGCCACAATCCTTACTTTGCTCAAGCGCGGATCCATCCCGGATAAATCCAGGCGGGCGGCGTTAGCCAAAACATGAACTTTTGGTTCGAGCTCTTGACCGGCCTCGTCAAATAGTTTTGCGCCGAGATTATGCATCATGCCCCAGCCGCCATCATTGGTCGCAGAACCGCCCAAACCGACCACGATAGTTTCGGGATCCAAGTCCAACGCGGCTTTCAGCAACATCCCCACACCTTCGGTGTTGGATTCCATAATGTTGCGTTCCAGCATGGAAATGTACATAATCCCGCAGGCTTCAGCGGTATCCAGCACGACCATCCGCCGCGCCGGAATCCAGGTAAATTCACCCTCCCGTTCACGCCCCAGGGCATCTACCGTCTTTGCGGTCTTAACTTCTCCGCCATAAGCGTTCAGCATGACTGCGGCGGTACCTTCTCCACCATCAGCCACCGGCACCGCTACAGTTTCGGCTTCGGGAAAAATTGCTTCAACCCCGCGTTTCATCGCAGCTACTGCTTCCGCGGCGGACAAAGAACCCTTAAACGAATCCGGGGCAATAACAATTTTCACGACAAGTAACCTCTCTGTGCTACGCTCAAAATTCTGGCGGTGCTAAATATTTCGTCCGGTCATCAAATACCGTAGTATTTCTCAGCTTAAGCCACGCCGCAGGGAAATGTGGCCAATTGCTGGTGCAAAAATCGAGCCTAAAAGTGATGCGGAGACCCAGCGGTCTCCGCATCACTTATGAAATTATTGCTGGCTGTCCAGCCGCGCGGGAATCTCCGAGAGCTTTACTCTCCGGCCAACTTGTCGCGCAGCGCCGCCAAAGCCTCGTCATCGGCCAAGGTACCTGAGGTATCAGCTTCTTCCTCGGTGGTGGAGCTATAGGAAGTCTGTTCAGCTACGCCCTGAGCGATAGCAGCTTCCTTGTCGGCTTCCTGAGCAACCTTAACCTGTTCCTTGTGGGCTTCAAAACGAGCCTGAGCCGCGGCATAGGAGGTTTCCCAAGCTGCGCGCTGTTCTTCGTAGCCTTCCATCCACTCATTCGTTTCCGGATCGAAGCCCTCGGGGTACTTGTAGTTGCCCTCAGCGTCGTATTCGGCAGACATACCGTAAAGCGAAGGATCGAAGTCGTCAGAAGTCACGTCCAGCCCCTCGTTAGCCTGCTTCAAGGACAGCGAGATACGGCGGCGTTCGAGGTCAATATCGATAACCTTGACAAAGATTTCATCACCAATCTTGGCAACCTGTTCGGGAACTTCCACGTGACGGGTGGCCAACTCGGACACGTGCACCAGGCCCTCGATACCGTCCTCGACCCGGACAAAGACGCCGAAAGGCACCAACTTGGTGACCTTACCAGGAACGATTTGACCGATCTTGTGGGTACGAGCAAAGGTCTGCCACGGATCTTCCTGAGTAGCCTTCAAGGACAGGGACACGCGTTCACGATCAAAGTCAACGTCAAGAACTTCCACGGTGACTTCCTGGCCGACCTGCACTACCTCGGAGGGGTGATCAATGTGCTTCCAGGACAGTTCGGACACGTGCACCAGGCCGTCCACCCCGCCCAAATCGACGAACGCGCCGAAGTTGACGATGGAGGACACCACGCCCTTGCGAACCTGACCCTTTTGCAAGGTAGACAGGAACGTAGTACGCACCTCGGACTGGGTCTGTTCCAAGAAAGCGCGGCGGGACAAGACCACGTTGTTGCGGTTCTTGTCCAACTCAATGATCTTGGTTTCCAGCTGACGGCCAATGTAAGGCTGCAGGTCGCGCACTCGGCGCATTTCCACCAGGGAGGCCGGCAGGAATCCGCGCAGACCGATATCAATAATCAAGCCGCCCTTGACAACCTCGATAACGGTGCCGTTGACGACCCCGTCTTCCTGCTTGACCTTTTCGATATCGCCCCAGGCGCGTTCGTACTGAGCGCGCTTCTTGGACAACAGCAAACGGCCTTCTTTGTCTTCCTTTTGGAGGACCAGAGCTTCGATTTCGTCACCAACTTTGACTTCCGCGTCAGGGTCCACGTCATGCTTAATGGACAGCTCGCGGGAAAGAATAACGCCTTCGGTTTTGTAACCGATATCGAGCAAAACTTCGTCGCGATCAACTTTCACGACAGTACCGGAGACAAGATCGCCATCGTTGAAGTACTTGATGGTCTTGTCGATTTCTTTGATGAGGTCCTCGGTCGAGCCGATGTCGTTAATGGCAACCTGAGGAACAGTAGTAGGGACATTAGTAGTATTGGACATTTAGTTGGTGACTCCAAGGTCAGGTAGTAGGAATAGTTACCGATGTCGAATCACTTCCAGACGGCTGAATAAACCACCCTAAAGCGATAAAACACCAAGCCTCAATACTACTTGATACTGCCGGCATATCCAAATTAAAACCGCTTCAATCACTACTCTGAATTGACCGTCAGACCCCCAGCGAGCGGAATCCGGTTAACAACAGGTTTGCACACACTGGGTCCTGGTTAGCGGAGGTGAGGCGACCGACTGAAAATGGTAAGTAAAAAGTGTGGTTTAATGCAGGAATGCAGTCTATTGTGAATATTTTCAAAAAGGGTGGCATCTTGCTCTGGGTTGTCATCGCGATTGTCCTTGGTATCGTTTTCGGGCTTTTCGTTCCCGAGCCCGTCGTTGTGGTTTTCGCCACTTTCAATTCTTTGTTTGGTCAGTTCCTGAACTTCTGTATCCCGCTCATTATTATCGGGCTGGTGACCCCCGCTATTGCTGACCTCGGTTCCGGTTCCGCGAAGTGGCTGGGGTTGACCGCTTTGGTTGCCTACATCTCGACGATGTATTCCGGGTTCTTGACCTACGGTATTTCTGAGAGCGTACTGCCCAACTTTTTGCGCAACGGTTCCTTGGCTTCTGTTACGGATCCTTCGGCGTCCAGCATTGCCCCGGCGGTGACTTTGGAGATTCCCGCCCCGATTTCCGTACTGGGGGCGCTCATTTTGTCCTTTATCATGGGCATCGGTTTGTCTATGGTGTCCCGCGGCACGTTGCGCCGCGCTTTCGTGGAGTTCCGTGCCATCATCATTAAGTTGATTGAAAAAGTCATCATCCCCCTGTTGCCGATTCACATCTTTGGTATCTTCCTCAACATGACAAAGACCGGGGAGGTCTACAACGTTATCGCCGTGCTGGCGGTGGTGGTCATCCTGGTTTTGGTACTGGAGGTCATTATCCTGGTCAGTCTGTACCTGGTCGGTGGTTTGGCCTTCGGGGTCAATCCGTTCAAGGCTCTGGTGACGATGCTGCCCGCGTACGCAACCGCTTTGGGGACATCCTCGTCTGCCGCGACGATTCCGGTGACATTGCGCCAGGTTAAGAAGCTTGGTGTTCCTGACGCGGTCGCTTCGTTCACAGTGCCGCTATGCGCCACCATTCACCTGGCAGGATCAACCTCGAAGATTACCGCTTTTGCGTTGGCCATCATCATGACCTCCGATATTAAGGTTAGTCTCGCCCAGTTCGTCGGTTTTATCTTTATGCTGGGTGTCACGATGGTCGCAGCTCCGGGCGTTCCCGGCGGTGCGATTATGGCGGCGACCGGTATCTTGTCCTCCATGCTGGGATTCAACGATGCACAAGTTGCGTTGATGATTGCGTCCTACATTGCCCTCGATCCCTTCGGGACAGCCACGAACGTGACTGGTGACGGAGCTATCGCTATGCTGATGGCTCGTTTCTCTAGCGGAAAGATTGACGACAACGACAAGGAAATCGCCCAGAGCTTTGCCGGTGAAAACCACTTCGACTCCGATAAGTATCTCGAAGACGTGAAGTAGGCGTTGCCCAACTTACTGCGGACCGGTGCCGGGTCAAGTATCCCGGTGCCGGTCCGTGAGTTTTTAGTGGGCTGCGGCTCTCCAATTGGGTCCGATGCCCACCGAGACTTCCAGCGGAACCCGCAGTTTTGCGATACCCGTCATGGCTTTACGTACTAACGTTTCCAAACGTTGCTCTTCGCCAGGAGCCACCTCCAAGACTAGTTCGTCATGAACTTGCAGCAGGACACGAGACTGCAGATGGTCGCGCCGCAAGTCAGCATCGACCTGGAGCATGGCTTCTTTCATGAGGTCGGCCGCGCTGCCTTGGATGGGGGCGTTGAGAGCCGCGCGTCGGGCATTATCAGCCACGTTACGATTGGTAGAACGCAATTCCGGCAGGTAGCGGCGCCTGCCGCGCATAGTTTCGGTGTAACCAACCTTGGTGGCGGTAGCGACAATGGAATTCAAATAGTCCCTCACCCTTCCGAATCGCTCAAAATAGGTATCCATCAGCTGCTTGGCTTCTTTTTGAGAGATGTTGAGCTGACCGGCTAAACCGAAAGCGCTCAATCCATAGGCCAAGCCGTAGGAAGTCGCCTTGACGTGGGAGCGCTGGGTGGAAGTCACTTCATCGGGCGTCACTCCATAAACCAAGGCCGCCACGGAACGGTGCAGGTCCTCGCCGGAGGCAAACGCGGCCAGCAGTCCCTCATCACCGGACAGATGGGCCATAATCCGCATCTCAATCTGGGAATAATCCGCTGTCATCAAGGCGGTATACGGTTCTTGAGGCACGAACGCTTCCCGAATCTTTTGCCCGTCCGTGGTACGTGCCGGAATGTTTTGCAAGTTCGGATCAATGGAGGACAACCGTCCGGTTGCCGCCACAGTTTGCCCAAAGGTGGTATGAATCCTGCCGTCATCCCCTACCCGGTCACGCAGATTGCGCACAATCTGTAAAAGTTTTATCCGGTCACGATGGTATAAAAGTGCTTCGAGGAAAGGATGCGGGTTGTACCGCGCAAGTTCCTCCAAAGCCTTCGCATCCGTTGTATACCCCGTTTTGGTCTTTTTTGTTTTAGGTAACTCCAGCTGGGTAAACAGCACATCTTGCAGCTGCTTCGGGGAGGACAGATTGACTTCGCGGCCAATGGAGTCAAAAGCGGAATGCTGAGCCATCTCGACATCAGATTGCAGACTCTGCGCGTAATCATCCAGGCAAATCGTATCAATACCGATACCGGTATATTCCATTTTTTCCAAAACTAAGGAAAGTGGGTTTTCCAGTTCCAGTAACCCGTCTACCCGGCGGAAGCGCGCCAGTTGTTGGAGCATGGGCTGCATCTGTAGCAGGGCGTAGGCATAGATGCCTTGATTAATCAGCGTTTGGGGCCACGGCTGTGCCGGGGACTCCCCGTCCAGTTCCAGGCCTAAATCCAAAGTCATCTGTTCACTGATTTTGCTGACATCGGAGGGTTTCTCATCAATCTCCCAACCCAGCAGACGCTTCGTCACCCCGGCGAACTTAGTGCGATTCCCATCGGGATTGACCAGGTAATCGAGCATATTCACGTCCGTGACCGGACCGCACAGCTCCCAACCGTGGGCACGTAACGCATGACGCAGAGATTTCGCGTCATAGACGGTTTTATTTCGACATCCCGCCAAAGCATCGCACAGTAAGTGTTCCGTTTCCGGCGTGAGCTCATCAGGAACAATCAGCACACACTGACCCTGGAGAGTTTCATCTGTAGCCAACAAAAGCCAGTCAATTCGCGGATTCGTTACTCCGATATTACCTACCGCCCAAATTCCTAAACTCTGGCTTTCCGTGCTTTGCAACCACTGGGCAAACTGCGCCGACGTGAAATCCTTTCCCAGATGAAAACGTTCAGGATCCGGTATCACTCCAAAACCATCCGCGTCTTGCGGCTCCGGTTCCAACTCAGAACTGTTCGCCTCTCCGGATGGCGCGGTGTTGGCGGACGCGACACCGAGAGTTCTTCCGAGTTTCAGAATCTGGGAGCGCATCTGATTAAACTCCAGCTCATCACAAACCGCCTGAACCGCCTGTGAATCGAATCCGGTCCAATGCATGTCCTCCACACTAACGGGAAGCTGCAGGTCGGTGCGCAACCGGTTTAACTGACGATTCCGCATGACGTCGTCAACGTGCTGACGCAAATTTTCCCCGCGTTTGCCCGTGAGTTCGCCACGATGCTCCAACAAAGCATCCAGGGAGCCGTATTCATTTAGCCACGCGGCGGCAACTTTTTCCCCAACCAAAGGCACGCCTGGCAAATTGTCGGCTTTCTCTCCGACCAAGGCGGCAATTTCCGGGTACTGCTGCGGCCAGACGTCGTATTTGTCTTTTACCGCTTGGGGAGTCATACGTTTGGTGTCCGAGATGCTACGTCCCGGATACAGAACGGTAACCTCGTCGGATATGAGCTGAAAAGTATCTCGATCCCCTGACGAAACCAACACCTCCATGCCGTTTTTGGTCCCTTTTGCCGTCAAAGTCGCCAAAATGTCATCCGCCTCGACATTGGGTTCCGTCAGCCACTTAATCCCCATAGCGCTGAGTAACTTCTGGATATTTTCAACTTGTCCAATAAATTCTGGTGGCGTTTCGGAACGTCCGCCTTTGTAGTCCGGATAGATGTCAGTACGAAAGGAATGACGTGAGAGGTCGAACGCTGCCCCGATATGAGTAGGCTTTTCAGTGCGGATCATCGTCAGCAGCATAGAGAAAAATCCGTGTACCGCATTAGTATAGACACCGGTAGAGGTGCGGAAACTTTCCGGATCACGCGAAAAGAAAGCGCGGAACGCGAGGGAGTGTCCGTCCAAAACCAGCAAACGTTTTTCAGCCATGACTTAAGGCTACCAGTAACCTCGGAGGCGAAAATGGACGAGAACAACATTGGTGCAGCGATTGCGAAAATGGGCATCACTTTCCGTGAGATTACGCCCGAACATGCTGTTGGAGTTATGCCGGTGGAAGGCAACACCCAGCCTTTTGGAATTTTGCACGGCGGCGCGGCCGCTTTGCTGGCTGAGACGGTGGCGTCATTTGCGGCCTATAAGTGGGCCCAAAAGTCCGGAAAATCCACAGTGGGGGCACACCTTGACATAACCCACATTAAACCGGGATTGGGCGGAAACGTTGTTTGTACCGCCGATGCGGTTCACCTGGGACGACGCACTGCGGTTTACCGTTTTGAGAACGTCAGCGAAGACAGCGGTAAGGTCATTTCCACCGGGGTGATGAGCTGCGCTATCGTCGAACACCTGGAAAAGTGACCTTTTCTGAAATGGTGAAGACGCAAACGATTGAACGGAACTAATCGCCTAGCTGGTCGATGACCGCGTCAGCAACCTCGCGCATGGACAGGCGGCGATCCATCGAAGTCTTTTGAATCCAGCGGAACGCTTCCGGTTCGGTCAGTTCCATCTTTTCCATCAAGAGACCTTTGGCGCGGTCTACCTGTTTGCGGGTGCTGAGCCGGTCTTGCAGGTCAGCAATGGAATCTTCCAGAGAGAGTAGCTCCTGGTGACGTGACAGAGCGACCTCTACGGCAGGCAATAAATCCTTGGGGTCAAACGGTTTCACCAGGTAAGCCATAGTGCCGGCATCTTTGGCGCGTTCGATGAGTTCCTTATCGGAAAAGGCGGTAAGCATCACGATGGCACAAGGGGCTTCCTTCATGATTTTTTCGGAGGCCGCAATGCCATCGAGCTTCGGCATTTTGATGTCCATGACAATCAAGTCAGGTTCCAATTCCAAAGCCAAGGTTACGGCTTCCTCGCCGTCGGCAGCTTCGCCAACCACTTCGAAATCGTTTTCTTTCATAGTTTCGACAATGTCGAGGCGAATTAACGCCTCGTCTTCGGCCACAATTACTCGCCGGTGCTCTTTGGTGTCCTTAGCTGCAGATGCCGTCTTCGCCATCTCTTAAGATCCCCCCTGTAAGTGGACTCGATTTGCTTTTCTCGTTAGATACTTTAGTATATATGAAGTCTTTGCGGCGGTTATTTACCTAACCTTCACAGAGAATGCCCTGGTAGCCCAACTGGTAGAGGCGGTCGGCTCAAACCCGGCTTGTTAAGGGTTCGAATCCCTTCCGGGGTACTACACGTTTCGTTGCAGTACCAACAAATAATGACATTGCTTCTTTACTAATCGATTTTCTGCTGATGTGGGCGGATACCCAGCGGATAAGCAAAACAGAACCGGTACCTCACTCACCCATAATGGTGATTTCGTCAGGTTTCTGGGGTAGGACTTTGCGAATGTAGGAATCGATGGCCTCCTGTAAGCTGACCTGTTCCCCGCGGTTTTCTGACAGGTACCAGCGGTGATCCAGAATCTCATGAAACACCTGAGCTGGCTCCAGCTTTGACAGCAGTTCCTCCGGGAGGGCCGCCAGAATCGGCTCGTATACTTTCGTCAGCCACCGGTGCGCCACCACGTCAAGCGGTACGTTTTCGAGATGATTGAGCATTCGGAAAGTCTGCATATCGTTGATCATGCGCCGCCCCTGGTTTTCCTGAACATCGAGACCGGTCAGGCGCATTACCTGGCGATGGTAGTGCCCGGAATCCACGACCTTAGGCTGAATCAGCACTTGGCGAGCGCCGTCCGCGGTGTTGGTCTTCATCTTAAGCTCGCCTACGTCGAAGCCCAGATCATTCAAACGTCGAATGCGGTCTTCGATACGCCAGGTTTCATCAGCGTCGAACGTCTCTACAGAGGTCAGTTCATCCCACAAGGCGTCGTACCGGTCCTGGAGCAGATTACCAATTTCGATGGTGTCAGCGGCTTCGTCAAGAGTGCCCCCGGCCTGGAGATCCATCAGCTCACCGATGATGTTCACTCGAGCAATTTCGACATCGTAGGAACGTTGTCCGTAAGTCAAGCCTTCAGGATGCAACTCCCCAGTTTCCGCGTCGACCAGGTAAGCGGCAAATGCTCCGGCGTCACGCCGAAATAGTGTGTTGGAAAGCGAGACATCTCCCCAATAGAACCCCAGCAGATGCAACCTGACCAGCAGCACCGCCAGAGAATCGATGAGGCGAGTGGCGGTCTCGGGACTCATGTTCGCGTTAAACAAAGTCCGGTAAGGCAGGGAAAAGGGCAGGTGATAGGTCACCAGGGCGCTGTTGAGCTCTTCCCCGTCAGCATTGGTACGGTGAGTGACATGGGCTAGCGGTTGTACCACCGGCTGTTCCAAACGCACCAGATCACGCAACAGGGAATACTCGTGACGTGCCTTTTCTTCAGAAATTTCTTTCACCGCGAGGATTCGCGGTCCGAGGTTCACGAAACGCACAACGTGGCGTGAAATTCCGTGCGGGAAAGAGGCGATATAGCGCTCTGGCCATTCTTCCAAGGGTAATTCCCAAGGCAGATCCAGTAAAGCGGGTTCCGCGGTGGCCGCGGTCACTGAGAACGTCACTCCCCTAGTGTAAGCTAAGACAATAATTAATTATTGATTCCAAGCTGAAATTTTCTGAGAAAGTGAAGTATTTGATGAGCCGAAAAATTGGGTTTGACCATGACTTATACATCAAAATGCAGTCCACACACATCGCGGAGCGTCGCCAGGAAATCGGGGGGCGGCTCTACCTGGAGATGGGTGGCAAGCTCTACGACGATATGCACGCCTCCAGAGTCCTGCCAGGGTTCACACCGGACAACAAGATTACGATGCTGCGTCAGTTAAAGGACGAAATTGAGATATTGGTTTGTGTCAGCGCCTTGGATCTACAGCGGCAAAAACGGCGTGCTGATTTGGATATTACTTACGAAGATGACGTGCTACGGCTCATCGACGTGTTCCGCGAAGGCGGTTTCTTGGTGGAAAACGTTGTGATGACCCAGCTCGCGGACGACAACGCCCTGGCTTTCGCGTTCAAGGAGCGTCTGGAACGACTGGGGTTGAAGGTCGCCAGACACCGTATTATCGAGGGGTATCCCTCGAATACGAAGCTGGTTTTGTCCGAGGATGGTTTCGGCCGGAATGACTATGTGGAGGTCAGCCGCGACCTCATTGTAGTTACCGCCCCCGGCCCGGGGTCCGGCAAACTGGCAACTTGCCTCTCTCAGGTCTACCACGACAATAAACGCGGTATCGATGCCGGATACGCCAAGTTTGAGACTTTCCCAATCTGGAACCTGCCCTTGGAACATCCGGTGAACTTGGCTTACCAAGCCGCCACCGCGGACTTGGAGGACATCAACCTCATCGACCCCTACCACTTGGCGGCACACGGTGTGCAGGTCACCAGCTACAACCGCGACACCGAAACGTTCCCACTGCTGAAAACCATGTTGGAACAACTCACCGGTAAATCCCCCTATCAAAGCCCTACTGACATGGGTGTAAACATGGCGGGCTACTGCATCAGCGACGACGAAGTGTGTCAGGAGGCCTCTCGTCAAGAAATTATCCGCCGCTACTATAAGGCTTTGGTTGAAGAGGCACGAGACGGTCGCGATTCTGAGGAATCCAACCGGATTGCGGTGTTAATGGCAAAAGCGGGCATCTCCACTTGGGAACGTCGCGTAGTGGGAGCCGCCCTGGAAGTCGAAGCCGCCACCAACCAGCCCGGCAGCGCTATTGAACTGCACGACGGCACGATTATCACCGGCAAGACCTCTGCCCTGCTGGGCTGTTCCGCCGCGATGCTGCTGAATGCGCTGAAATACCTGGCGGATATTGATCCGGAGCTGGACCTGCTATCTCGCGAGTCGATTGAGCCTATCCAAACCTTAAAGACCCAGCATTTGGGCTCGCGCAATCCCCGCCTGCACACCGATGAAGTGCTGATTGCCCTGTCCGTTTCCGCCGGGACTTCTGCCGAAGCCCGCGCCGCGCTGGGGATGCTCAAGGAACTCGATGGCACGAACGTACACACGACCACTATCTTGGGGTCGGTGGACGAAGGAATCTTTAGAAACCTCGGAATCCAAGTCACTTCGGAACCCAAGTTCCAGCGCAAGCGCCTGTACCGCAAACGCTAGAACATCCCCTTCCGGTGTGACTCTGAACTTTTACTATAACCATTCGGGTGAGCCCCTCAGGAGCTCACCCGAATGCGTATCGCTACCAGGAAGCAGCTCTTAAACCTGGTGATAGCTGAATAAGTATTGCCATCACGCTAGTGCACCAGAGCCAGCTCGGACCAGTGCGTAGTGCCGCGGTTGGATAGCATTTCTCGCTTCATAGTCCAGTCCGGGGCAGCTTTCAGTCCTGCCAGACCCAGCCCTACAGAGCCCTCCCCCACCGCCGCGTTGACCCGGTCAATAATTTTTCCCCGCCGCAGCGCTTCCGGATCCGGAGCAAACATGGGCAGCGGATCCTGCGGGTCGGGCTTGCCCAGGTCTGTCAGGCAGATGCCCGCCCGCACGTAATCCGCTCGCGGATCAACTTGTCCCAGCAGGACCTTTGCGGCCGCTTTCAGGACTGTTACCGGGTCGTCAGTGCGCGGGTGCAGCGGAGCCATCGCGCTGATTCGTGAGAAAGGCTCCTTGTACCAGGCGGTAGAGGCAAAAGCCCACAGAGCCCCGGCGGTCATCTGTTGGCGGCGCAGACGGCGCGTCACATTTTGGGAGTAAATGGAGAGGACCTGATAAGCCTGGGTGACTCCGCGCACCGGCGTGGAAAATGAACGCGAATACATGACCTGATAAGTGCGCACCGCATCCCGCTCAATAATCTCGATGCAGGGCACCCCATTGAGCTCCAGCACTGTTTGCTGCAGATTTACGTTGAAACGGCGGCGAATTTCGCTGGGGTCAGCCCTCTGTAGTTGCAACGCATCCGTAATCCCCAGAGCCTCCAGGCGTTTTTTCAGACGTCGCCCTACTCCCCACAAATCGCCAATCTCGGTACCGCGTAAAATCCGGTCGTGCTGGGCTGGGGTATAAGCATCCCAGCTGGCTACCCCGCCCAGGGCCGGGGTATGTTTAGCACCGTGGGAAGCGAGTTTCGCTAAAGTCCGGGTCGGGGCGATTCCGACCGAAACTGGCACCCCCAGGTCGTGCAGGATTCGGGACCGTAAACTGCGGGCTATACCTAGGAGCTCCGCGGGTCTGCCGTAGAGCCTCAGGAATGCCTCATCGATGGAATAGACCTCTACCGAGGCGGAAAACTGGCGCAAGATCTCCATAATTCGCGCCGAGATAGAGCCGTAAAGTTCGTAGTTACTGGACCGGGCGACCACGCCACAGGCCTCGGCCCATGCCCGGATTTGAAACCACGGCATGCCCATCTTAATGCCCAAGGCTTTCGCCTCCCGCGAGCGCGCTACCACGCAACCGTCATTGTTAGACAACACCACTACCGGACGCCCGGAAAGCTCCGGATGGAAAATCCGTTCGCAGCTGGCAAAGCAAGAATCGACGTCTACCAAGGCAAAGCGATGCACCAGCCCGTTCTGGCATTCCTCCGTCTCACAGGTTATTTCCCCGCAACTGGGAGTGCGCTCGAGTGCGCGGCGGACCCCTGGGCTCAGAGTCGGTGCAGACATCGCGTCACCACTCCCCAAATTTGCAATTCGGAGGGGTGCAGTATGGGATAGGTCGGATTAGCGGGGTGCAGTTCCGGGCCGCGAGCCCCAAAGTGCAGGCGTTTCACCGTCATTTCACCGTCAATAACGGCAATAACGACATTGCCGTCCCCCGCTTCTAAGGAACGATCCACGATGAGTTCGTCCCCGTCGCTGATGCCCGCGTTAATCATGGAATCCCCCGCGACCCGCACCAGGAAAGTCGCGGGTCGATTGCGGATAAGATGTTCGTTCAAATCAATGTCACGGTCGAAATAATCCTGAGACGGTGAAGGCCAGCCAGCCGGCACCAAATCCGGCGCAAAAGGAAGACCGGGGTGCGGCGCTGACTGCGCTAATGCGTAGGAGCGCCACGATTTCACAGACCGCTTATCTTCGAACATATGTTCGATTTTAGCATGTTTTATCCCGTTTGGTCAGAAAGACAAAAATTCGCGGCAAGCCCGAGGGCTTACCGCGAATTTACAGTCAAAACGCCTAGCTGTTAGGCGGCTGCCGAAACCAAATCCAATCCCAGGAAATCCAGGGCCCGAATCCGGCGAGCACCGCCCTCGTTCAAGTCCCGCAGAGCCGACTCAATCATCGGATCATGACGGTAAGCGTCAAACCAAGGACGCACTACCTCGGACAGAATCGACCGAGGGGACAAGTTTAGAGCTTGGCGGTCAGAGTTACGGTCAAAAAGTGACCAGGTGAGATGATGCATAGATTCATTCATATTCATTATGTTTTACCTTCTTCCTCTTCATCCTCTGAGGGGCGGACGCATAGGTTGCGCCGGTAACCCCCCGCAGTAAAACCCCCTTGGAATTACTGCTTCAATATGACCATTGTACCGTAACACTCGTAAAATAGCTGTTTAATCTGGGTTAGGACCAGGTACAAGTTTATTTTTCGGGGTTTTTTACAGCATCGGCGGTCGTGTTTATCTCGGCTTCAGATTCGGCGTCACAAGGGGATTGCCCCCGGTCAGGCTCTGTGGGTGGCGTTTTCGGTGAATCCGGGGCGGGGTGTGAAGCCTCAGTTAAGACAGCAGGCAGTTTGCGGTGCCGAGCCGCCGCGAACACGGCTAGTCCCACAACGGCGATGACGCCAGCGACGACTTGGAACCAGCGGACTCCCCCGGCCACCGTGTACTGGTAGTCGATACGTACGAACTCCAGGAAAAATCGCCCCAGACTGTACAGGAACAGGTACAGACCAATGATTTCCCACGCGCACAGGCGTCCCCAGGACTGACCCGTCGCGGGGCAAACATTGACTTGTTGCGCAAACTCGGAATCATGGGAACGCTTGCGAATCTTTTCATACAGCAGCAAGATACCCATGGCCAAAAGGTTCCAGATGATTTCATAGAGGAAAGTCGGGTGGAACAGGGTTCCGGGGGCTGTGTTTGCCGGAGCCATCTGGGGGCTAATCTCTAGCCCCCAAGGGAGGGTCGTGGCCTTGCCGTAGACTTCCTGATTAAAGTAATTGCCCAGGCGGCCTAAGGCTTGTGCGGCCAGAACCGTGGGTGCCAGGGCATCTAAGAACACCCCCAGGGGTTGCTTCTTGAAACGCAGGAAGCACACGGCGGCGAGGAATCCACCAATCAGACCACCATAGATGGCCAAGCCGCCTTGCCAGATGGCAAAGGGTTTCCACCACGGGATACCCGGACCAAAGTAATCTCCGGGATAGGAAAACACCGCCATAGCCCGCGCCCCAACAATGCCCAGGAGGCAAATCCAGATTCCGATGTCGCCCACCAAGCCGGGGTTCCCTCCGCGGGATTGGTAACGCTTGGAGGTCCAAAAAATCGCCAGCGCCATGCCCAAGATAATCCAAAATGCGTACCAGCGAATGGTGAGCGGCCCGAGGCTGAGCAAAATCGGCGAAGGCGGGGAGGGAATGCTGGTGCAAACGGCAGAAAAAAGGCAGTGTGAGGAAAGCGGCACCGAAAGCACTGCGGCAAAAGGCAGGGAGAACATCAATCGTGCCCCTCGGAGTTATGACGATAGCGGGAGGCTCGGTCGGGCCGCAAAGCGGGATGCTGGGCCGCGGAAGTCATCTTGCGCAACAGGCTCACGGGATCCGGGGAACGCACCAGCGCCTCGCCGACCAAGATAGCGTCAGCCCCGACTCGGGCATAGTCAAAAACTTCCTGTGGGCCGTGGACCCCGGATTCGGCCACCACGGTGATGTCGGGGGGAATCACGTCAATAGTTTGCTCGCACATGGACAGGTCTACCGCACCCGTTTCCCGGTCCCGGGCATTGATGCCGATGAGGCGCGCCCCAGCGGAAATGGCTTGGCGTGCCTCCAAACGAGAATGGCATTCCACTAGGGCGCACATACCCAGGGAATGCGTCCGTTCCACCAATGCTTCCAGCACCATCGGCTCCAGTAGGGCCACCATCAGCAGCACCATGTCCGCACCCATCGCCCGCGACTCGTGAATCTGGTAGGGAGTGACGACGTATTCTTTCCGCAACATCGGCACGTCCAGTGCGCGGCGGACCTGCACGAAGTCTTCGGTGGTGCCCAGGTAATTGGGGCGATCAGTCACCACGGAAACCGCTACTGCCCCTCCTTCGATGTATTCCCTGGCTAACTCGACCGGATCTTCAATGGGATTGAGAAAACCTGCTGTCGGAGTCTGCCGTTTAATTTCCCCCATAATGGCCACAAAACCGGGGCGGGAGTGCAGTACCGCCAGGCCGTCTTTCGGGCTGGGAGTGTGGCGGGCCTGTTCTTTCACAAGTTCCAAAGGCAGGGTGGCCTCACGCAGGGCCACCTCGGCTTTGGCTTGGCGATAAAACTCCTCATACGTCAGCATCAGCGTCCCACCGTCTCTATCGGCCGGCCGTCGGGTCCGCACGAGGGTGGGGCGACATCGGCGTCCAATCGCGCTGGTTCGATGACTCCTCCAGCATCAAAGCAAGACCTGGTGCCGGTATGGCAAGCCGCACCTACCTGTTTGACCTGGAGCAGCAACGCGTCTCCATCACAGTCAATCTCGATGTGGCGCAGGAATTGAACGTGACCGGAAGTATCGCCTTTGCGCCAGTACTCCTTACGGCTGCGCGACCAGAAGGTGACCCGCCCCTCGGAGAGTGTGCGCGCCAAAGCCTCATCGTCCATATAGCCGACCATGAGCACACGCAACGTGTCAAAATCTTGGATGACCGCAGCAAACAGCCCCTGAGCATCACGTTTCAGACGCTGGGACACATCATCGGGTAATTCGGTCACGGAATTATATTGCCAGCTGACGGGATATTTACCCAAATCGCTGAGAGCAAAATTAATTTTCAAAATGAAAAGAGCAGTAACTCGTCACGAAACAAGGTCGCAAAAATTTCACGCTTTACCGCAAAAACTAGCGAATCGGGAAGCCCGCCGCGCTGAGAGCTGACTTAACTTCAGCGACTGTAATCTCACCGAAGTGAAAGACGGAAGCGCCCAACACCGCATCCGCCCCGGCTTGTGCAGCCGCCACAAAATGTTCAACGTTACCCGCCCCGCCCGAAGCAATGAGGGGAACGGGACAGACCGGACGCACCGCCTGCAGCATCTCAATATCGAAGCCGGCCTTGGTGCCGTCAGCATCCATCGAGTTCAACAACACTTCCCCGGCTCCGCGTTCACAAGCCTGACCAATCCATTCCAACAGGTCAATCCCGGTCGATTGTTTGCCGCCATGCGTGGTGACTTCATAGCCTGAAGGGGTGCGTACCCCACCCTGTACCCGCCTGGCATCGGCGGACAGCACCAACACCTGCACCCCGAAGCGGGACGCAATCTCGGTAATGAGTTCCGGACGGGCAATCGCGGCGGTATTGATACTGACCTTATCGGCACCGGATTTCAGTAACCGTTCCACATCGGCAACGCTGCGCACGCCCCCGCCGACCGTTAGGGGGACAAAAATTTCACGAGCGCACTGCTGCACGACTTCTGCCATCGTCGCCCGACCCTCCACGGAGGCCGACACGTCCAGGAACGTGATTTCGTCCGCTCCGGCTCCGCAGTAGCGCGCCGCCAGCTCGACCGGGTCTCCGGCGTCGCGCAAATTTTCAAAGTTGACACCTTTGACTACGCGGCCCGCGTTCACGTCCAAACAGGGAATGACACGCACTGTTAGGGTGTCGTCGGCATAACAATTCGGCATTTGTCACCTCAAGATTCTTTCGTCACTTCGGGATTATCCCAAGCCGCTAAAATGTCCACCACCAGGATGGTCGCCTGGTTGCCAGAGCCTTCGGCAGGCGGCACCTCCAGGAGCATCCGCGAACCAATCTTGCGGTCCACAATGCCGCGCGCCACCCCCTGCTGCACTTTATCATCAAGTTTCAGCTTCACCGGCTCGGACCAGTGGTCTTTCAACAACGCAGGTGGATTCGAGTAAGAAAATTCTTGATATTTCACCAGTACGGTTTGACCGGGTGCAACCGTTGCCCCAGAGCCGGTTATCAAGGGGTAAAAACGAAAATCGCCGCTAAAGTCCGAAAGAATCGCCAGGCGCACCTGGCCCTGGTCTTCGCTTACGGACAGCCCAGCATCGGGCGGCAAGGCTGCCATCGGGGAGTTCAGGGATGTTGGGATAATATCGATAACCCCGATTTCCATGGTGGAAGTACCCTGTTGTTCGACAGGTTGTTTCAATAGATAGCGCGAGCCTTCGGTGGCGCCGCGCACCGCGTTATACAGTTCCGTACCAAAGACCTTGGCCGAAAGCGGGCCGACCAGCACGGATTCATCGCCAGAGGTGGACTGCAGTTTCCCGGTCATTCCGGAAAAGACCGTGACCCGCAGCGCCACGATGGAATCGTCTTTGATCTGTTGTCCCCTACCTTTTATCAAAAGTTCAGTGGAACTTTTTTCCAGAGGGATGGGTTCGGACAGAGTCAACACAGGTTGGGCGCCAATTGCTCCCAAGACTTCGATTTTTGATTTCGCGGGGTCGCTGACGGCCACGGCACTGCGGTACCACATAATCAACAGCAACAATGCCACGCTCAGCGCCAGCAAAATCCCCAAGGTGAGGGCAATCGGAACAACTTTCGTTTTCGCCAACGGCTTCGGAGTCCGGGGTAAAGATGCGGCACGACGGAGTTTTGCTGCTCGGCGCGGACTGTGAGTTTTCGGCTTTTTCGATTCCGCTACAGCCAGGTTTTGTACATCTTCACGCCGCAAACTGACCGTGGGCACGACTTCGGGAGGAAGGTTTAAAACCGAGTCTCGCACCGGAGGTTCTGGCAGCGCGGCAACCTGAGCTGGCGTGTCCGCAACGGCGAGAGACGGGATTGCTGGCGCTTCCGGGGACACGACAGGCAACGCAACGTCAGGACCGGCAGGTACTGGACGCGAGGTGAAATCCAGTTGACGGGAGGCCGCGGCGGGAGTTTGCACTCCCTGGCGTACCGCCGAGCGAGTGGCTCGGCGCGGCAATGTGCTTGACCTTGGCGGTAGTGAGGAGGGCACCTCCAAGTTTGCCGGGTCCAAAGACCTGGACACGGGATTTTCCGCCGAAAGCGCCGGGGAGGGAGCGGGCGTATCGCCTGGTGGTGGAGTTTGACGAAGCTGGGATTCGGCTCTGCGGGTCATCTCTTGGAAAGACTCCAGGTCCTCGAAACCGTTCGCCTTCAGCCAAGAGGTCAGTAAGTCCTTGGCGCCGTCCGTCATCGGCGGGGCGGCCGGGGCGGACTGTTGCTCGGCAGCTTGCGCCTGCATTCTGGCACGCCGGCGTGGCGAAAGGTTCGGGTCAACCTCACGCCTGACGTAAGTTCCTGCATCAACCGGGCCCGCGGCTCGGTGCGAGGAACGCCGGGGAGTTTCTTCGCTCAAGCTGCCTCCATTGTTTTCATAAGCATATCGACTTCCGCGCTGTCAACCGCGAAGGGGTCGCTGAGTGTCACGGTTCCCAACCCTGATTCCGGCAAACGCAAATGAGTCCAATCGGCTTGCAAATCCGCCCGGTGTTCTCGCGCCGCGGCAATGAACGCGCCGCGTACCTTGGCGCGAGTGTTTTGCGGAGGCACATTTTTCGCAGCCTCAACTGCGTCCGGGCGGGTCAATCGGGTTGCTAAGCCGCGCTGATCCAGGCGAAGTCCGCCGGGAGTGATGTCGTGGTATGCCAAATCCAAACGAGCCATCTTCGGATCGCCCAACGCCAGATTATGGCGCTGGCGCAGGCCATTGAGCAAAGACAACTTTGTCGCCCAATCCAGCTGGCCAGTCAAAACCTCCAAATCCTGATTCCGCAAAGCCTCTAACCATTGCCCCCACTGGGCCAACACCTCGCGGTAACCCGCACCCAACTCAGCCCCGGAGAACACGTCAGACAGACGGTCGCGGAAAACCTCTTGCACGTCCAGGGCACTGTAGCGCCGGCCGTCCGTCAGTTCCACCCGGACTTGTCCCCCAAAACTCGTGACGTCCGAGGTAATATCGCGTAACGCGGCGATGGGCGAAACCAGAGCTAGGTCGGAGAAATCCACCCCGGCCTCCAAAGCGGCCAGCAACAGGTTCATCGTCGCAATTTTGAAGCGTGTTGGAGGCTCCAAAACGTTGGAATCCCCGACAATAACATGCAGACGGCGATACCGTTTCGCGTCCGCGTGGGGTTCGTCACGAGTATTGACCAAAGGACGGGTGGAGGTCGTGGCGGCGGAGACTGCGTCATCTATCTGGAAAGCTCGCTGCGAAAAGCAAAAGCGGGTTTCGCCCTGGATTCGTAGCAGGGCGCCGGCTCCGGTAAAGACTTGGCGCGTCACCAGGAATGAGACGAGGGAATCAACCAGGGAACGAAACTTCCCGTCCCGGTACAGCAGATAGTTTTCATGACAACCGCATGAGTGACCCGCCGCGTCCAGGTTGTTCTTAAACAGATGTACCTGGGTTTTCGTGCCAGTTTGGGCACTCAGGCGCTCGCTGGCTCCACCAGCCATATCTGCCAGGATTTCCGACCCGGCACGATCCTGGTTCAACACATCGTCCAAGCTCAGACATTCGGCCGTAGCGTATTCAGGATGGGACCCAACATCGAGATAGAGGCGTGAACCATTGGGGAGGAACACTGAAGTGCTTTGGCTGCGGGCTAACACGTCATGAAACAACACCCGTCCGGCCTTGTCGGCGTCCACCACCGGAGCACCGCCCGACACCGCGGCGGCGAGAATGCCGTATTCCGTTTCGATACCGAAAATGCGGCGCGGCAACTGTTCCAGGTGAGCGTTTCGCGCCAAGGTTCACTCCCCGCCTTTTTGCACAAATCCTTGCACAAAAGTACCGGCGTCCTCGGCGACAAGGTCCTCAATTTCATCGAGCAAGTCATCCAGTCCGGCCGGTTCTTGAATCTGACCGCGTCCGAACGGGACCGCGCTCGAGTCAGGTGAGGCAGGAGTTCCCGGATAATTCGTCTGGTCTTGTTTCATAACAGTCTCCATTGTGCTACTTCGTCTAATTCATTAGGTTATGCGCTATTGACGCAATTACGAAGTTGGAGCCTCATCCGAGAACGGATCCAGTAGGGAAACGCGCTGCAGCCGGTCCCACCCGGCACGTACTACCAACGATGTCCAACTGGCTGCGACCAGGTCTTTTCGATGAGCTACCGCATCCCCCCGCACTTTTGCACGAGTGCCGGTAGGAGGCTGGGTAGCCGCCAAAATAATTTCGGTAGCGGGCGCGACATCCTCAACATGGCCTTTGGCTCGCAGTTTATCCACCGGAGACAAACCGGGGCGCAAATCAGCCCACTGAATATCCAGGGCTGCCAGTTTCGCGCTGGACCATCCCCCGGGAATCCGCTCGCTTAGAGCCTGGAAAATCGTGCGTTTCGCCACCCACTCGATGCGCCGCGCTGCGGCTCCGGAATCTTCGCGCAGCATTCGCACGGTATCTACCCAGGTCAGAGCATCAATGAGGGCATCCGCCACTAATACGTCCCGGTCTAAGGAATGTAAGAAATCCGCCACTGTATTCGCTGCCGCCCACTGCCACTCCAAAGCACTGCGTTCTGTCCCGTCAGCACACCGCAGGGTCGTCACAAAGTCAATATCGTGGGAGACTTGCCACCCAGCTTCTACCGGATCGCACTCCAGGAACAGGCCCTCTACCGGCGGGGCACTGTGACTGGACCTCCAAGCTGCTTCCAGAGCCGCCAACCACGCCCTAGTCGAAGCGACTTTTACCAGGATAGAGCCGGGGAACCGGTTGGCATCGCCGTTGATAACGTGCAGGCGGCGCCACTTTGAATCGGCATGAGATTCGTCACGAGTATTGACGATGGGACGGTTGAAAGTCGTTTGCAAACCAACCAAATCCCCCACGAAATCCGCGCGCTGCGACATTTGAAAACCGCAAGTTTCACTGTTTTTCCCGATACCGACCCGGCCCGCACCGCAGATAACCGGGCGTGTCACCAAAAACGGCACCAGGCAGTCGCGTAGCAGCGCAAACGGCACTTCCCGGGCCAACAGATAGTTCTCGTGCGAACCGTATGCCAGCCCTTTGGAATCGGTGTTGTTCTTGTACAGCGCAATCGGAGAATCGTAGCTGGCGGCTATACTCATGGCTCGTCTGGCCACGTATTCCCCAGCTACGTCCCACACCACCGCGTCGCGGGCGGTCAACACTTCGGGAGTGGAGTATTCGGGGTGAGCATGGTCGACATAGAACCGTCCCCCATTCGTCAACACCACATTCGTGAGCATGGGAGAGGATTGACCCACCAGTTCCTGCGCTGAAAACGTGTCATCCGCGGTAGCGTCTGCAGGGGAAGCTGCCGGGGCAAACCGGTGGGGATCATCGGTCAGCATGGTCGGATTAGCGCTGGCACGTTCCAACCGAGTGCCGCGCAGGTCGTTCAAGGGGTCTTCCCCGTCCCAGTCCCAACCAATCGCCCGCCCGTCAGGACGCAAACTCGCCTGCCAAGAACGCACCGCTTGTGCTGCAATCACGGACAAACCCTCGGGACTATCCCGCAGACTGGGATTTGCGTAAACTTCTGTATCCGGGTCGTGCGCGATGCCATACTCGGTTTCGATTCCTACCACACGCTGATTTGTCATCATTCCGGCCCCTGACTAGGAATATGACGGGTCGCGGACTACCCCGCTGGCGATACAGTTGATTCCCAAGTCTCGTGCCAGAGCTTCCGGGGGTAGCAGCGCCGTGAGCGCCGCGGTCTGAGCGATTGTGTCCGTGAGCGCGGCGTTGAGGTCCTCCAGACGAATCCCACGACCCTCGCCGTTCAGTTCGCGGCCTATGGCCAGATTTTTGGCTTGGTTCGCAATCGAAACCAGTAAAGCCCCGGAAATCATGTCGCTAAAGAACACTTTGCGTTCCTGCTCTTTGCCCCCCACCTCAACGTAGCGCAAGGTACACAGATAGGTGGCTGGCTCCTGGACAAATAGGCGATTGACCGCGGCCTCCACCAGGTTTACGGCAAAAACTGTCGCTCCCCCGGCAGCGTTCATCTGTACCTCATCGAAAGGGGTCGCCGGACTGAGATGGTGCGCCAAAATACCGCGTGCAGCTGACGCATCCGGACGCCCCACGCGAATTTTGACGTCAAAACGGCCGGGACGTAGCAGCGCCGGATCAATCATGTCCTCCCGGTTCGAAGCGCCGATGACGATGACATCGCGCAGTTCGTCCAAACCGTCCATCTCGGTTAACAGTTGGGGTACCAGCATATTTTCCACATCGGAGGAAATGCCCGAGCCGCGGGTACGGAACAGGGCCTCCATCTCATCAAAGAACACCACCACAGGGTGAGTACCCGCCGCCAGTTCCCGGGCGCGGTCAAAAATGGCGCGGATCTGCCGTTCGGTTTCGCCCACGAACTTGCTCAGCAGTTCGGGGCCTTTCACGGAGAGGAACACGCTGGGTTGATCGTATTGCACCGCCAGAGACGTGGCTACGGCCTTGGCCAGCATGGTTTTGCCGCAGCCCGGAGGCCCGTACAGCAAGACTCCTTTCGGTGCACTCAGTCCGTAAGAGGCGAACAGATTGCGATGGGTATAGGGCATCTCTACGGCAGCGCGGATATGTTTGATTTCCGTGTCGAGCCCCCCGATATCGTCATAGGTGACTTCCGGAACTTCGGGCTGCAGGGCCTGTTCCACGCCGGCGCTTTCCAGCAGTTCCAGTCCCCAACCGGCCCGCGTATCCACCAACAGGGTGTCGCCGGCTTTCAGGGTTTTGGCGAATCCGGCACGCAGGCGCACTACAATTTCAGTGCCGCTGGACAGCCGCACGACCGCCCGGTCCATTTTCAGGTCACGAATGACCGCCACGCTCCCAGACAGGGCCCTGGTCGCAAAGCCCACAACTACCGGGGTGGCGTCTATCCACACGGCGTCCCCCGGCTGCAGCTGGTCCACCCCCGCGAATTCCTGCACCGCCAAGCGCACGTGTTTGCCTTCCCAAGCGACCTCGGCCAGTCGGGAGGGTTGGCTCGCGTCCGCACCGGGTACCTTGTCGGTGGAAAACCCTTCAAAAATAGCTCGCGACAAGGGAGGTTGACCGATTTGTCGCAGTTGGGAGCGCAGGGACTCGAGTTGCGTTTTTGATTCTCGTAGGGCGGTTTTCAGGCGGGCGTTGTGTTCGCCAACGGAGATGACCTCACGTTTCAAGTCCTCAATACTCGTGTCGGAATCATTCATCGTTTTCCTCCTCAAGCACGGTGCGGCGATCCGCCTGTTCCCGCTGGTAGGCAGCTTTTTCCTGGGCATCCCTGATGACGCGACGCAGTTTTTGGTCCGAAATCGGCCGTGACGCTTCGTAGTCAAGGTTGTCGTTTTCCCACAGGGCATCGCAGGGGTCGAACTGACCAACCGCTTCTTCGCCGTGCCGAATGGAAGTTTCGCCGTCAGCCAAACGGCGGGCCGTAAATATAAATCCGGTGTGGGCAATCATGCGGTGATCGGGTCGCACCGCCAAACCGTCAACGTGCCAGGGTCGGACCAGGGACTCCCAGGAGCGCAAGGCCGTGAAACCCCCGAAGTTTCGTAAGTCTTGGACCATCCGCGCCAGCTGAGTAATGGTAGTGAGATAGCAGGTCAACACCCCACCGGGCACCAGCACCCGATGAACCTGTTCCAGGTGCTCCCACGGTTTCAACATATCCAACACCACGCGATCCACCGTCTGGTCCGCCACGCCCTCGTGCAGCCCCTCACTAAGATCAGCCAGACGTAACTCCCAGTTGTCCACTTCCCCGCAGAACCACATTTCCACGTTGCAACGCGCTACCTCAGCAAAATCTGGACGCACCTCAAAACTGGTTACGTGCCCGGACGGCCCTACCGCCCCCAGCAGGCTCATGGTCATCGCACCGCTGCCCACCCCGGCTTCAACAACGGTAGCGCCAGGGAAAATATCGCCTTCCATCACGATTTGCGCGGCATCTTTCGGGTAGAGGATTTGTGCCCCGCGCGGCATGGATAGATGATAATCAACCAGCAGGGGACGCAGCGCGGTGAAGCGGTGTTCGCCGCGCTCCGCGGGAACAATTGTGCCCTCCGGTTTCCCGATGATTTCCCTGTGGTGCAGGGCTCCTTGATGGCATTGGAAATAGCCGTTTTCGCGCAGCAGGGTCGTATGCACCCGACCTTTTTCGTCGGTCAGTTGGACCCACTCTCCACTGCGAAAAGGGCCGCGGCGGCGCGCTGGACCGCCGGGAACGGATGGTTTTTCCTGAGATTGAGCCATAACCTTTATCTTAACCTATGGTTTTTCGACCCGACACAATCGGTTGGTAAACGGACGGATTTTTGGCGGCCCGGCGATTAGCCTGAAAGCATGAGTGAATCAGTTCCTGCCCAGGCCTCTCGTCCCCCGGCGCTTTCGGCATCTTCGGCGAAACAGTTTCAACAATGCCCCCTGAAGTGGCGTTTCAAGTATGTCGACAAACTCCCTGAGCTGCAAAGCCCCGCAGCCCTGCGCGGTAGTTTAGTGCATAAGGTCCTGGAGGATATGTTTGATTTGCCGCCCGCCGACCGCCAAGCCCCCACGGTACGCGAAACCGTGGACAGCGCTTGGGAAAAGGTCACGGACGGAGCCTACAAACTTTCTGAAATCCTGGCCCAGACTTCCGAGGACGAATTGAAAGCTGCGGCCCGACAGCTTATTGATGCATATTTTTCCCTGGAAGATCCGCGCCGCCTGCGTCCCAGCGGCCGGGAGCTGGGGGTGGAAACAGTATTATCCAGCGGTTTAAGGCTGCGCGGTTTCATTGACCGGGTGGAACAGGCAGACAACGGGGACGTGCGCATTATCGATTACAAAACCGGCAAGGCTCCCGATATGCGCTTTACCGGGGAATATGTGTTTCAGATGCGAATGTATGCCCTGCTGTACCGGGAACAGTATCAGATCACCCCCAAACGCACCCAGCTGCTGTTCTTGGGAGGCAACCCCCAGGTGTTGACGTTTGACCCGACCGATGCCGATGTGAGCGAATTTGAAACTGAACTTAACGCGTTGTGGTCAGACATAGCCGCTCACCTGCAAGCGAAACGTTTTGAAACCCGGCAATCCCGGCTCTGCGACTGGTGCTACTTTCAAAACCTGTGTCCCGCTTTTGGGGGCACAGCCCCGGACCTGGACCCGGCGCAAGTGGAAAAAATTGCAGAAATCGGTCCCATCGCCGCGGGCTAGGCAGTTCGGAGCGCTTCCTCGGTTAGGCTGGAAACCATGGAAATGCGTCGTCTGGGAAATACCGGTATGCGGGTTTCAGCCTTGGGACTGGGAACCCTGACCTGGGGTCGAGATACCTTAGAGTCCGAAGCGGCCGCTCAGTTAGAGGCCTTTGTCGAGGCGGGAGGGAATCTGGTCGATACGTCCCCAACCTACGGAGACGGCCAGGCCGAGCAGGTGCTGGGCCGTATATTGAGTCACTCCGGTTCGACCGCAGCGGATGCTACCAGCGCGGACTCGTCCGGTTTTCCCCGTGAGGACCTGGTCATTGTGTCAAAAGCGGGGGTTTCACGGCGTCACGATGAGTCTTTCGTGGATGCCTCGCGCCACAACCTATTGAGCAGCCTGGACCGCACTTTGACCACCCTGGGCACAGATTACGTAGACTTGTGGCTGATTCAAGTCCCCGATCCGCAAACTGACTTTGACCTGGTGCTGGGCGCGTTGTGGTCGGCCTGGTCGAGCGGAAAAGCGCGGTACGTGGGACTGTCCAACCATGCAGGTTGGCAGTGCGCTTACGCGGCGGCGCGCTTGCGGGAAGGCACGGTCAACGTGCCGGGTTTGGCGGCAGTGGAAAATGAATACTCGCTGTTAAACCGGCAGGCTGAAGCCGAAGTTTTGCCCGCCGCCCAGTCGCTGGGATTCGGATTCTTGGGATGGTCGGCGTTAGGACGCGGGGTTTTGACCGGTAAATATCGCAACTCCCTGCCCCCGGATTCTCGCGGAGCCTCCCTTCACCTGCAGGGTTTTGTGCAGCCCTACCTGCAAGGACGTTACCGCAGCATTGTGGAATCGGTGGCGACCGCGGCGCAGGGCCTGGAGGTTTCTCCGCTGGCGGTATCGCTTGCTTGGGCTTTGCAAAAGCCCGGCGTCTCCAGCGCTATCGTTGGTGCGCGTAGCGCCGAGCAGTTCCACCAAATCTTGGGGGCACTAGGCACGAAAGTGCCGCGTCAGGTCATGTCGGCATTGGATGAAGTGTCTGACCCGCGCCTCCCGGCGGCCTAGTGCTTTTGCACCCTGCTCTCGCAGCGTGCCCTCTGAGAGGCGACACCGAGACAGACGAAATCAGTCCTCGCCGTGCAGGTCAAAGTTCTCTAAATCGCCTTCATCGAGATAATCGTTATCGTCGTCGTCATCGCCGTCGAAGTCATCGATGAGATCATCTTCATCATCGAGGTCATCTACGAAATCATCGTCGTTGTCATCATCATCATCATCGTAGTCATCGTCGTCTTCGTCTAAGATGTCGAAAGGCAACTCAACTCCGGTGGCGGTGAACAGCGCATCATCATAGGTAAAGAAGGCATCACGAAGTTTTTCTTCGGCGTTGCTCAGAACCGGCGAATCGTCCATCTCATTGTCCGCCACAGACGCCACTTCCAAATGCCGCTGCAGCGCGGCAATCAAATTATCTAACTCCGTGCGAGGATCTCTCATAGGGTCAATTCTAATCGGCACGACCAAAGTTTGCAGGGTATTCCGGGCGAAACCCGCGGCTTACCCCCGCGAACCTGAGCCAACCAATAACGCCAGCGCAGTGCCCTGGTGCGGGCTCACCATTCACCACGGTTGAGCCAAAAACGGCCTAAGGCAGGTGCAGCTGACCTCTGACCATCGTCACCATCAGGTCGGTGCCTTTGATTTCCGAGGTTTCGTCAGGACCTACGATTTGAGATTCACCGTTTGGACCGGTCAACTGGGATGCTCCGCCCTCGACCCCCAGCGGGAGGACAATCCACATCTTGCCAGGGGTATAGGTGGTGGTAGGGGCCTGCCCGGCGATTTCTGCCTTAATGTTTGCCACCACTACCCGCGCGTGCGCCCGGGCGGCATCAGCCCGTTTAGACTCGTGAACATCGGTAATGTCGCCGACTGCGTAAACGTGATTTTGCCCTCTGACCCGCAGGTATTCGTCCACCGCGACCTGCCCCTCGCTGTTGAGGGAATCACCGTAGTTTGCCCGCAGATAGCCCGAAGCCGTTTGGGCGCCGTAGCACAGGAACCACATGTCCGCGTCAATGCCGACTCCGGCCCCAGTCTCGACGTGGAAAGGAGCCAGCTCGCCGATGTCGGTCGGCGGCAAGTAAGCCAAAGGAGCGCCCAAAACCAGATGGACACCGGCTTGCTGCAACTCCGCGGTCAAAACGTTACGCAAGTCTTCGGCGTACTCGTTGGAACCCAAAATATGCGGGGAACGGTCCACCATGATGATTTCCATATCGGGGAAGTTCGTGAACAACTCGCCGGCGAATTCGATAGCGACAGTACCCGCACCAACCAACATGACCCGCTTCGCTTGAGACAGGTTACGCCGGGTTTCTTCCAGACGGCGTTTCGCCAACGATGCGGTCGGAATATTGTGTTTCGCCGGATAAGGGTAGGTCGTCCCCGTGGCTAAAACCAAATAGTCCGCCTCAATAGGGTCGTGATTTGCCAGGTGAACAGTAGTTCCCTCGACGCGAGTCGCTTCCCCGTGCACGACGCGGCCGTGCTTTAACAGGCGCGAGTAGGGCATGAATATGGTGTGGGTCCAAATATCGTCAACGGCGGCGCGCAAAGCCGCCGCGTGATGCACAAACTGGTCTTTTTGCTCCACCAAAGTTACTTCGGCGACATCATCCAAACCGCCGGCTACGGTGATTCCACCGTAACCGCCGCCGACTACAGTAACTCGAACCACACTACCTCCCGCTTCGGCTCACATAGAATTGACAAATTTCAAACAAAACGTCTTAATCCTAACCTAAAAGCCAGCTGGTACACCGGTTTCGGGTCAGATATTTCTCCCCGCGAAGCGTCGATGTCTATAGTTCCGCGGCTAGCGGGACCTGCAAAGCTCGGGCGATATTCGGGGGAAAGAATCCCTCCCCCTTCAAAACTTTGCCGTCCTCGCGATATATCGGTTTCCCATCGGGACCCAGCTTTGACATATTGGACGCCTGAACTTCCTGCAATACTGCCGGCAGGTTGATACCCGCTTCCAAAGCCATGCCGTAAACAACGTAGGCCAAATCCGCCAAAGCATCGGCGACCTCGACCGTATCGCGCTCCCCTTCATCGAGCTCGCTAATCCCGTCCATAACCCCGCGCAGCGCCGCATAGGCTTTTTGACCGTACAGGGCGCGCACCAGCTCGGAAGTTTCTTCTAAAATCAGCGACAAGCGCATATGCATCCGCTCATTTTCAATGTTTGGTCCTGTAGTCACCACCGGCAGACCGTAAACGTGATGAAATTGCCGCACGAGGGCTTCGGGGTCGCGTGGGTCAGGGGCTGGCAGTGTTGGTTCACTCATTTTTGTACTTCTTTCCCTAGTCCGAGGCGTTTCCCCGGTTACCTTGCTGTAATAGTTTCATAAGGGCGTTCCACGAGGTCGCCGGTTCCAGCGGGTCCCCCGGTAGCAACGTCGCCATGGCCCGGTCCTCCCGCTGGTTCTGATGTAAGCCAATACCGCGCAAGATACCGCCAAAACGGAATCCACAACGCCAGGCGACCCGGATAGACGCCAGATTGTCCGGGTGTGATTCCAAGGTCACGCATTGGAAACCCAACAGGTTGAACGCGGTGGTGACCGCCAGTTGCAGAGCCTCTTGCATCAGCCCGCGCCCCCGCCACTCGGGAGCCATCCAGTACCCGACATTGGCGGTCTTTTCCAACCCGACCCGCAAAGAAATCGTGCCCGCCACGTGGGGGGTTTGGGCATCATAAGTACGAATAATCCAGCTGGCTCCCCCCTCGTCCCATAACTGGGGGCAAAGTTCGTTTAAAAAGTTATCCGCGTGTTCCGGACCGAAAGGCACTGGGACCGTCGTAAAACGCTGAATTTCGGGATCTTGGCACGCTGCCGCGACTTCAGGGGAGTCCGCCGCCCGCGGCACATCCAAAGTCAGGAGGTCGCCGTAAACCGGAAACGGTCGATGTGCGCCGATTTCCCCCATTGCGGCGCTGGTAGAAACAGATTTGGCGATTCCTCGAACGAAAGGTGTTTCAGACATGCAACCTCCCGAACGAAAATACGACAAAGACCCGGATTTCCGGGTCTTGTGCGAGGAAAGGGACTTGAACCCTCACGACCGCAATTGGTCACAAGCACCTCAAGCTTGCGCGTCTACCATTCCGCCACCCTCGCTGGTGCCAAAGGCAAATCAAATTTAGCGGGTTTAGGCAACATTCTCAAAACGAAGTCCGCAACGGAAACGCACCCGTGCGAAACTTGGCGCAAAACCCCAGGATTGCCGGCTCAGAGAGCGAATTGAACTCAATCGGCTTCGGCGAACTGCCAAATCTCGACCATCGAAGCGGTCGGGGTCAGGAAAAAGGCATTCTCATCCACATCATCTTTGCCGGTTGCGCTGGCTTTCACCAACACGTAACCACTGGCTAACTTGATGCCAATCTGAGCTGGATCCGTCGCCGCTTCAGCGGAAAGCGTTCCATCAGGACGCATAAAACGAACCGTTTTTGCCGAACCGCGCATCACCTCAGCGACTTCGGCGTTACCCGAGTACACCCCAATGACAATCAAACCCGAACCCACCAGCGGGTCGCCGCGTACCAAGGACTTCGCCCGGACGGCGGAACGTTGGAAATAATTACGCCCTTCAACAATGTCATCATTCATAGCTTCATTGTTTCATGACCTTTCAGACCGCGCCGTAATTTCGGAAAAATTTACCGCGCGCCACCCCTCTGCTATCCCGCCGAAAGCGCTAGCCCAGAAGGCTACGCAACTGTTCCAGGGTGATTCCCGCGGACACGTCCCGGTTTTCTTGACCGGAGAGCACCGCCCCGATGAGGTCGCGTTTCTTTTCTTGCAGCTCCAAAACGCGCTGTTCGATAGTGTCGGCGGCGACCAGCCGATAGACGTTCACGAACCGTTTTTGACCCAGCCGGTGTGCCCGGTCGACAGCTTGGGCCTCCGCCGCCGGATTCCACCACGGATCGGTGAGAAACACGTAATCCGCCTCAGTGAGGTTCAAACCAAACCCACCGGCCTTCAACGAAATCAGGAACACTTCGACTGCCCCGTTTTGGAATCGTGCCACCTGCCGGTCGCGGTCCCGACTGGTGCCGTCTAGGTAGGCGTACTCAATTCCCGCCTCGTCCAGCCTTTCCCGCAGTATCGCCAGGAAGGAAGTGAACTGAGAAAACACCAGCGCCTGGTGGCGTTTCCGGGAAGACGAGCGGCCATCGTTGCGCAGACCCTCCAACGTTTGCAGCAGATACGTGACTTTCGCACCGTCCTCGTGCGCGTGATGGTCGATGAGCCGGGCGCTCAAAGCGAGTTGCCGCAGGCGGGTCAGCGCCGTAAGGATATTGATACGTGGAGAATTAGCGTTCGCCGCCTGGGCTCTGGCCGCCGTCAAATACTTGGCGTACCAGGTTCGCTGCACCGGCTCCAGGTCGATAGAGACTATCTGTTCGATCTTTTCGGGCAGTTCCTGGGCAACACTGTCTTTGGTGCGACGCAGCAGGAACGGTGCCACCCGATCCGAAAGCTCGGCAGCCGCCTCGCTGCGATCGCTGAGTGTCTCGGCGGCAAAACGGCGCGTAAATACCGGCAAGCTGGGCAGCACCGTAGGAACTGTCAGGGACATAATTGACCACAAGTCGGTGGCTGTATTCTCGATAGGTGTGCCGGTCAGGGCAAAAGCCCACTTCGCACGCAGACGCACCAAGGCTTTATGGGTGGCGGTGGAAGGGTTTTTCACAAACTGGGCTTCATCGAAAACTAGACCCGAGAAACTCTGAGTTTGCCAGAAATCTATGTCCATTCGCGCCAGCGTATAGGTGGTCAGCACCAGGTCGGCTTGCTGAACCTCGCGGGCGACCTGATTCCAGTCCGCGGCGGCTTTGCCCACGCTCGTCCTTTGGGTATATACCCGCAAGTCCGGGAACCATCGCGAGGCTTGTTCCTCCCACGTCCCCATCAAACTGGCCGGGACCACCACGAACACCGCTGCGGCGTCCGCGGGACTACCCACCAACTGCAGCTTTTGCCCGGCGATGACCGCCAGCATCTGCATAGTCTTGCCCAAGCCCATGTCATCAGCCAAGATGCCGCCCAAACCCGCCTCGGCCCGAGCCGTCATCCAACGGAAACCATCCTCTTGATACCCACGCCAAGTGCCTTGTGCCAACGCGGGAGTCGATACTTCGGGCGGATTCACCAGTAGATTGACGGCGTGTTCCCAATCGCCGGAAAAATGGCGCGTCGCGGCCATCGCATCCAATGCCGAAATCAGCCCGAAATTAGAAATCCCGACCGTAAAATCAGCGCTGCCGGAAAAATCGTTGAGCCCCAAATCGGTGAACTCGCGAATCAAGCGTTTCAGCTGTTGATTTTTCGCTGCATACAAATCCACCCAGTTACCCTCGGGAGTTTGCCACCAGCGCTCCACCCGCCCCAGAGCCGCCAGAAACTCTTTCGTATCCAAGTCCTCTTGGCCCAGGCGCAGTCCCAGGTTCAGCCCGTAACGCAGCCCCCAGCCACGCGGCTCACCCTCGGGAAACTCGCAAAAATCTGCCTCGAAGTCCGGGGCTGTGTCGTCAGACCGGAGCGTTCCTTCAGTGGGAGAAAGCGCCTGGTCAATCTGCAAATCGAGAGCGGGTCCGTCAGAGAAAATCTGAATGTGTTGCAGTTCGGGGGAAATGTTGACTTCAGCGCGTTCGGAAACGTTGATGGTATTGATGAACTCGCGAATCCGATCCAACTCAAAAATGGGAAATTTTTTCGTAAAGAACGTCTGAATTTCGGATTCATTCCATCCCCCCAGGGAGCCGACGCCCCGCATAGCTTCCTGAATTTCCGGATCGGGGGTGTCGGGGTCCAAAGCCACTTCTACCGCGGCGGTGGCGGAGCGGCGACGCACGGTCCAGCGGATTTCGACCAGTTTCGGGTTCATTTCGTTCAGTCGCAGCAATCCGCACAATCGGGGAGGACCAAAAGCGTGTTCCTGGTTCAGATGCATGGAATCACGGGACAGCACTCCCAGCTCCCCCAGGCGTTTGGCGTAGTTGGCCCAAAATTCGTTGGCTTGTGCAGCCGGGATTTCCCATCGAACCTGAGCCGCGGCCAGAGTGTTTAGTTCCTCGTTCACACCAGCTTTTAAGCCGGCACACGCCACGAATCGACCGTGCAGGGCGTCCAGTTGCGGCCCGAGAGGCTGGCAGACGGCTTCTGTGTTTTCGGGCGCTTCTGAGGGCTCGCCAGCACTCGCAGTTTCGGTGCCGGCCGCCACCGTAACCGAGCCGTCCTCGTGCTGGGTAATGACCAAGACAGTTTGGGGGTCGGGAGCCACGGGACGCAACACGGTGGTGCGAGTAGTGTCAGAAAACACGCTAACTCCGCTGGTGATGCACTTTTCCAGGAGGTCCAGACCGGTAGCGTCCAGGTGGCTTAACTTCACAAGTTGTGCTCGGGCACTGTGTTCAAAAAGGTGGCGCATCGCGGCGAGTTGCGTCGCGTTCAGCCCCTTGGTGACCGAGGCCCAGCGTGAGGTCAGGTCACGCCAAGTGGCGCGCTTTTCTGACCAGTCTCCGGACGGGTTGATACGCAGGGGAACTAAGGTTTCTCCCTCAATCTGGATGGCCAAAGGTTGGTTCGTAACATCAACCTCGCCAGCGTTGAGCAAGCTGCCGAGCCCCCCGCGCCAATCCATTTCGTAAGCCATTCTGTCCATTTTACAGGTTTCAGCGCCGGATTTTCCGTTGCAGCGAAAAACCTCCCTAGAATAGGGACGTTATGTTGCACGTGATTTTCTTTCAACCTCGCATTGCCGGGAATACCGGTGCCGCGATTCGCCTGGCTGCCTGTACCGGCGCTACCCTGCACGTGGTCGAACCGACCGTGTTTGACCTGGATAACGACACCAAGTTGAAACGGGCAGGACTGGACTATCACGACCTGGCGCACCTGGAGCGTCACCCCAATTTGGACGACTGCTTAGCGCACGTGCCCGGAAACATTTACGCCTTTACCGGCCACACGGACCTCCTGCTGCCCCAGATTCAGTTCCAGGACGGGGACGGCCTCATGTTTGGCCCCGAAGATACCGGGCTGCCGGTTGAAGTCATGGACGACCCGCGGGTCACCAGTCGGGTTCGCATTCCCATGCTGGAGGGGCGCCGCTCCTTGAACCTTTCGATTTCAGCGGCCATTGGGCTCTATTACGCCTGGGGTCAGCTCGGCTACACCGGCGGTATGTAGCTTCATTTTTCCTGGTCACAAGTCACGATTTCCCGGTTTTCCGTGTGCCTGCGCGGTTTTCCCGTTTTCTCATGTTAATCTCGAGGAAAAGAGGGAGCGCGTGTGATTAAGTACCTGGGTTCAAAACGCACTTTGGTGCCGGCATTGGCACAGATTGCGGACCTGTCAGGCGCACGCACCGCCCTTGACGCCTTTACCGGAACGACCCGGGTCGCCCAGGCATTTAAAGCTCTCGGGATTACCACCGCCGCCAACGATGTGGCCAGCTATTCCCGGGTACTCTCGGATTGCTATATCGCCACCGACAAACGTCAGGTAAACGACCGCGAGCTACGAACTCTCTTGTGCGACCTAGAAGCCACCCCTGGAGAGCCGGGCTACTTCACGGAAACGTTTTGCGAAAAGTCTCGGTTCTTTCAACCGCGGAACGGGGCGCGCATCGATGCAATCCGCAATCGGATTGAGGCGGAATTTGCCGCCGACCCCCGCTACCCTATCCTGCTGACCTCCCTGATGGAGGCGGCAGACCGGGTAGATTCCACGACCGGGCTGCAGATGGCGTACCTGAAACAGTGGGCTCCGCGCGCGTACAATGACCTGGAACTGCGAGTGCCCGAGCTTTTGGACGGTACTGGCACCACCTACCAACGCGACACGAACGCACTCATCGCCGACCCCGCGACCCCGCGTTTTGACCTGGTTTACCTCGATCCGCCCTATAACCAGCATCGTTACTTTACGAACTATCACATTTGGGAGACGCTGATTCGCTGGGATTGCCCCGAGGCTTACGGCGTGGCGCAAAAGCGGGTGGACGCTCGGGATTCTGCCACGCATTCGGCGTATAACCGGAAACGCGAGATGCCCCAGGCTCTGCAAAGCCTGATTGCGCAGGTCGACACGGACACGCTGATGCTGTCCTATAACAATGAATCTTGGATTGATTTTGACACCCTGTTTGACGCGGTGGCGGCTGGTTTTGAGGACTGCGTAGCGCTGGCTTTTGACTATAAACGCTACGTGGGTGCCCAAATCGGCATCTATAACCCGGAGGGAACCAAGGTCGGTAAAGTCACCCACCTGCGGAATCTGGAATACCTATTCGTCGGGTGCACCGCACAGGTTGGCGCGCGTATCCGCGCCGCTTTCCACGTCCCCAATACCCCGGATGCGCCCTCAGAACCGCGCCTCCTCGCCCAAGTGGGCTAGCTCCGCGGGGTTTCCGTCAGCCCGCATATTCGGGTGGAAACCCTGTACGCTGCGAAACGTTATCTTATAAACTGTAGCAGTAAATGGGCATTAGTCTGTGGACAGTTCTAGGCAAAACAGTCCGCTCCCTTCCCAGTTACAGTCTTTCGCGGAGGATAGCCAGAGCAGCTCTAGGAAGGAAAGAAAAAATGAAAAAGACGATGATAGCGGTTGTAGCAACCGTTGCCCTTATGCTCACAGGTTGTGCTAGTACTGATATACCTAAAACAAAAGCTGCGGGTGATGGACCAAAACCAACAGCTACAATGGAGCGACCCGATAAGTTGGCTCCAAAGAGTTTGGTTCCGAGTCCTGACAAACCTTTGGAGATTGGGGAAATGCAACAGCTCCCTGTTGATGAAACAGGATTAGTTCGTGCAGACTTAGTTGTTCCCGACCGCTGGAAAGACTATGTTTCTATTACCGACATTTTGGGCGAAAAAGAGGCTCAGAAGTTGGTTGATGACGCGGTAGATACCGCCCGAATCCCTGTAGCTTCCCTTTATGATAACTGGGATATAGTTTACTTACGCACTTTCCCTGCAAACATGGTTATGGTTCCAAAGAGTGAAAATATTTCTGCTAATGAAATCCGAGAGCGTCTCATTCCCGCATGGAAAGAGTACTTGACCCGCAAAGAGGTTATGAGCGAATTTCGTTCTAGTATGCCTCGCACAGCTTCTTTTGAAGAACACCTCAAGGCTTTCAAAACCATTTGGAAACCGGAAGGCGAAGCTTTAGCCATGATTAATGACATTGAATCCGGAAAGGTCGAAAATCCGTTTACTTATGCTAGAAAGTGGTTTTCAGATGGAGATAAACCAGATGCTACCGAGCTTAATAAAAAATTACTGGAAACCTTTATGCAGATGGGGCATATGGTTCCGGTTTTGACTGATGAGTACGCTTCTACCGGGGCTTGCGGAATTAATGTTGAAAAACCAAAACCCGACTGCCAGTTCTTAGAATCGACACTATTTGTCAATAAGCCTACCATTCTTTTTAGTAGCCACCCTGGCTATCCTGACGGGGTAACTATCGGTAGCATGACTCCGAATCTTTGGACTGATAGTGACGGCGGGATTTCGTTTTTGCAAGAGACGTATCCAGTTACTCTAACCCCCCAGGAAGTAAATGGAAAAACTCGTTGGGTTTTTGACAAAATTAAAAATACCGATAATGACAAAACGGTAACTTTGCCTGACGGAGGTTCTCATATTCTGGTAGACGGATTCTACTAAACCGTTATTTTTGTAGTGGATACACAAGAAAAGCCCGTGGAGAATTTAATACGCTCTGCGGGCACCTTGGCACCCATCTGCGAACCGGACACGCACCGCCACTACCATGACAGTTAGAACCGAAATACCTGACTCTTAAGCCCCGTATTCTGTTACTTTTTCGTCTTTTCGTGATACAGGGGGTTGGCTTACTCTTTGGGGAGCAAAACGATTCCGTCCATGTCGGCGTGCAAGATGTCTCCGGGGCGCCACGTGATGCCCCCGAAGTTTAGCTCCACATCGGTTTCACCCACGCTGTCTTTGGCGGATTTACGAGGGGTAGTGCCCAGCGCTTTCATGCCCAGAGCCAGACCGCGAATCGTTGCCGAGTCGCGAATCGCCCCGTTGATGACGACCCCAGCCCAACCGTTCTTTACCGCGGCACCCGCAATCATGTCACCGCACAAGGCCGTGTGCAGGTCGCCTTCTCCGTCAACGACCAGGACCCGACCCTCCCCCGGGGAGTTCAGCGTGGCTTTCACCAGGCCGTTGTCCAGGTGGCAGTGGATTGTTGTAATCTGGCCGGCGAAAGCCTTGTGCCCACCAAAGTTAGCCATCTGAATATCACAAACCCGCAGCTGGTCACCGTATTCGTCATACAAATCCGTGGTTGCGAGGGGGGCTATCATGTTTTGTTTCATTGTCGTTTCCTTTCCGAAACACCACTGCATACCGCAAGAATGGTACGAATACACCGGTCTCGGGGCGCTGGCGTCACCAGTCTAACGAATTTCTCGAACTTACCGAGGAGGTAAACCGACCCCCAGGAATTTGGCGACTTCACGGGTCTCCGGGTGGGTTTTCAGCTCATCTAATGTACCGGTTTGACGAATCTCCCCAGCAAGCATGATCCCCACGCGATCCGCCACCAGGGCGGCCTCTGCCTGATCGTGGGTGACGTAAACGGCGGTGATGTGGCTGCGTTTCACAATGTCGCGGATTTCGGCGGCTAACTCGTACTTCAACTGTTCGTCAAGGGCGGAAAGCGGCTCATCGAGTAGCAGCAGTTTTGGCCTGGCCGCTAGGGCACGAGCGAGAGCGACTCGCCCGGCCTGCCCTCCCGAAAGCGTGTCGACACGGCGCTTTTCCATGCCCTCCAGCCGCACCAACTGCAGCATTTCGGCCACCGTGGCGGCTATTTCCGTTTTGCAAGGGCGTGGGCGGCGCAGTTCCAGGGCGTAGCCGACGTTGCGTTCCACGTTGCGGTTGGCAAACAGCTGGCCGTCTTGGAACAGCATCGCGAATCCGCGCCTATGGGTGGGAATGGGCTCCTGGTTGACGCCGTCCCAGGTCAAAGTGCCGGAATCGGCCGGCAGCAATCCCGCCACAACCTGCAGCAGGGTCGACTTTCCACAGCCGGACGGCCCCAGCAGCACCATAATTTCGCCCCGGTTCACGTCCAGGTTCACGGCCTGCAAAACCGGCATGGGAGCCTCACCGCGTCGGTTTGGCGGGTAGGAAAAGGTCACTTGCCGCAGGCACAAGCCCGGTTGGGAGGTTTCTTCACTCACGTCCTTGTTCTCCTTTTCTTAGGCAGTCCCCACTGCGGGTCTCGCGTTGCAGCGGCAAAACCGTTTTCTGCCACGAACATGACCAATGCACACGTCAGCGCCAGCACCACGCACGCGGCGGCGCTCGCCCCTTGTGCCTGCGCGGACGGACGCGAACTCAAAGCAAAAATCGCCACCGGCAGTGTCGGCTCCAGCGGCCTGGCCAGGAAACTGGTCGCCCCAAACTCCCCCAGAGAAATCGCGAAAGCGAAACCGGCCCCGACCCCACTGACCCGCGCCAAAACGGGCAGCTCCACCGTGACGAAAGACTGCAGACGGTTCGCCCCCAAAGTCGCGGCCGCCTCGCGCAGATGCGGATTGATGGCTCGCAAGGTCGGCAGGACCGAACGCAGCACCAGCGGCACCGCCACCACCGCTTGTGCGGCCGCCAGAAACGCCGCGTTAGCGGGCAGAGAAAGCGGCGGAGCCTGCAAAGTTATCAGCATTCCGAAACCCACCGTAACCGCGCTAACGCCTTGGGGAGAGGAAAACAGCATATCGAACAGTTCCTGTGCCCCGCGCCACCGCGAGTTCGGCGGTACTCGGCGGGACACGACCAGCGCCACCGACAACCCCATGACCAGGGAAATCACGCAGGACAGCAACGCCACCTGCAGGGAATACTCCCACGCTGCCCAAGCCGTGCCCGGCAGCTGCGCCACAATCCCCGGATGGCCCAAGGCTCGATAGTTCGCCAGCGTCCAGCGACCCGCCAAACGCAGCGAAGCCACCACCATGAAAATCAGCGGCATCGCCACCAACAGAATTCCAAAACCGGTCAAGACCAGCGCGAAAATATCCTCGCGGCGCACCCGCCGGGGCGGCACGGTGCGCAGCGCCCCCGCGCGTTCAAAACGCGCCCGGGCCACCCCATTAATACCCAGAGCCGCCAACACGATGAGAATCTGCAGGATAGACAAAACCGCGGCTCCCGAAAGATTGAGGTAACTGGCGGTTTCCAAGTAAATCTCGACTTCCAACGTCGTGATTTTTACCCCACCCAGCACTCGAATCAGGCCGTAAGACGTAATGCAATAGAGGAACACCAGGGAGGCCGCGGCAAAAATCGCCGGCCCCAGCCGGGGCAGGGTCACGGTCAAGAACGCCCGGGCCGGACTGGCTCCGAGCGCCCGCGCGGCTTGTGCGGGACGCGGATCCAAACGCATCCAAGCGTTACCAACGATCCTCGCGACCAGGGAAAAGTTAAAAAACACCATCGCCAAGATAATCGCGGCACGGCTCTCGGACAGACCCAGGAAACCCAGGGGAGCCCCCGGCCCTAACAAATTCTGGAACGCCACCCCGACCACTACGGAGGGCAACACGAAAGGCACCCCGGTGAGGGTGCGCCACACTCGACGCCCCGGAATCCGCAGCCCGTAAAGCACCCAAGCCCCGGCGACACCTAGGAAAACTGAAAATATGGTCCCCAGCAAACCCATCTCCAAGGTCCAAAACAGGGTCGTCCAGGTCCGGGTTCGACCGAGCATTTCGCGCAAAGCCCCGCCAAAGCCAGCACTCCCGCCGGAGCCCAGGCCAGCCGCCGTACCACTCAACCCCATGCCGATAATACGCAGGGTCGGCCACAGAAAAAACAGCCCCAGGAAAGCCAGCGGCAGGAAAACCATCACCGCTAGAGCCACCCTGGGGGCTGTCTTTTCCATTTATCGCCTTTCGAACGCTCGGGACGACTAGCCCATGATTTCAGCCCAGGAACGCACCCAGGCTTCGCGGTTCTTAACCACGTCGGATTCCTTCAGGATGGCCGCCTGACCCGACGGGGCGCCGAACTTAGCCAACGGTTCCGGCAGCTGCACCGAATCCAGCACCGGGTACATATAGTTGTTCTCGGTCAGGTCCTTTTGCGCCGTTTCCTCGGTCAGGAACTGGACCAACGCCGCAGCACCCGCCGGATTCTTGGCACCTTTCAGCACCCCAGCGTATTCAATCTGCTGGTAACAAGTCGCCGGCACGTTGCCAATGGTGGAAACGCTACCGTCATCGCTGACCGCCCAAGCCGGGGAGGAAGCGTAGGACACCATGATGGGGTAAGCCGCACTGCCGTTGTCATTAGAACCCGCCGTAAAGTCAACGTTGAATGCATCGTCCCATGAGCTCACGGCCTTGACCCCGTTCTCTTTCAGGGACTTCCAGTAGTCCATCCACCCGTTTTCGCCCTTGGCGTTGATGGTGGACAGCAGGAAAGCCAGGCCCGGCGTGGACGTGCGGGGATCCTCTACCACGGTGAGATTCTTGTATTCAGGTTTCGCCAGGTCATCAAAAGTCGCGGGGGGCTGCTGGCCTTTCTTTTGGAAGTAGGCGACATCGTAGTTAACGCAAACCTCGCCGCGGTCCACAGGCACTAATTGCTTCGAATCCCCGCGCAGTTTTTGCACGCTGGGAGCGAGTTTCCCGGTGAAATCAGCCAGGGCTCCGGCATCAACGGCGGCCTGAGCGGTGTTGTTATCAAACCCGAACACGGCATCGCCCAACGGCGCATCCTTGGTCAAAATCAGCTTATTAGTCAGCTCTACCCCATCGCCGTTCTTAACCACCTTTAACTGGTAACCCGTTTTGTCGGTAAAGGCGGCGGCGGTTTCATCGCTCAGGGGAAATGAATCATAGGTCACCAGGGTTACCGTGCCGCTGGACGTGCCTTTGTCAGTTCCCGGGGTGGTGGTGGCGCTGTCGACCGGACGCGAATCGCTGCAACCCGCCACCAAAGCCGCGCACAACCCTGCTGCGGCCAACGCTGCCAAAGCCCGGGACGAGGCTGGTCCACGAGTAATAGAAAACATAACTGCCCTTTCTAAAATCAGTAAGAGCAGGGGAAAAGTTCACGTCCTGGGCGACGTAAACCGAGATTTACTCGACTTCCTCGGCAACATTACTTGCCTGGTGCGAGGGTCTGCCCGCTTCATGCAACGCAAAAAGCCACGGCACTCTCAGCGAATTTCGCTCCCCTGTCGTGCCTCTAAGTATATGCCATCGCCAGACAAAATCTGTGGGCGCGCCGATTTGGCGGACACCTGGGCGAAAGGTAAAAATAGAAAGGTAAAAATGTATAAATTTTTTGCAGGAGGTTCCGGCATGTTTAATGATTCGCAGTCAGTAATTAATTTTGTGAAAGAAAAAAACATTCGTTTTATCGACGTGCGCTTTTCCGACCTTTACGGAACTATGCAGCACCTCACCATCCCCACAAATATGTTGGAGGAAACACTCACTGACGGGATGATGTTTGACGGGTCGTCCATCAATGGTTTCACCGCGATTCATGAATCCGATATGAAGCTGATTCCCGACCCCACCGCGGCTTTCGTCGATCCGTTCCGCCGGGAACCGACCCTGGTGCTGTATTCCTCTATCGTGGATCCCTTTACGAACGAACCATTTTCCCGCGATCCGCGCGGCGTGACCCAAAAGGCGGAAGCCTACCTGAAGTCCACCGGCATCGCCGACACAGCATACCTGGCTCCCGAACCGGAGTTTTACCTTTTCGATTCCATCCAGTTCCGCACCGATCCGCACGATACTTTCGTAAAAATTGGTTCGCAGGAATCGCCGGTGACCTCGGGCGATTGGGAGGACGGGCACAACTTGGGCAACAAGATGCCATTCCAAGCCGGCTACGTCCCCGTCCCCCCGATGGATGCCACGGCCGACGACCGGGATGCCATTGTGCGTGCCTTGCAAGAGACTGGTTTTGAAATCGAACGAGCTCATCATGAAGTCGGGGCTTCGGGTCAACAGGAAATCAACTACACCTATTCCACGCTGCTGCACGCTGCGGACAATCTCACAGTGTTCAAATACATTGTGAAAAACAAGGCTATCGAACTGGGCAAGACCGTAACTTTCATGCCCAAGCCGCTGTGGGGTCAGGCCGGTTCGGGAATGCACTGCCACGTGTCTCTGTGGAAAGACGGCAATCCCCTGTTCTACGGTGAAAACGGCTATGGCGGCCTGTCTGACCTGGCTCGTTGGTTTATCGGCGGGTTGCTGCGTCACGCGGCCGCGATTCTGCCGTTTACGAACCCGTCCATTAACTCTTTCCGCCGCCTGGTGCCGGGCTTTGAAGCCCCGGTGAACCTGGTGTATTCGGCGCGTAACCGGTCGGCTTGCATTCGCATTCCGGTCACCGGGACTTCCCCGAAGGCGAAACGTGTCGAGTACCGCGTGCCCGATCCTTCGGCGAACCCCTACCTGGCTTTCCCCGCGATTCTGATGGCGGGCCTGGACGGGATTCGCAATCGTATCGAGCCGGCCGAGCCTATCGACAAAGACCTTTACGAGCTGCCTCCTGAGGAGTACCGCGACATCGACAAGCTGCCGCCGTCGTTGGATTTGGCGTTGCGCGCCCTGGAGGAAGACTACGAGTTCCTCACCGAGGGCGACGTGTTCACGACTGACCTGTTAGAGACGTGGATTCGGCTGAAGCGCGAGAATGAAGTGCAAAAGTTGTTCGTGCATCCTCATCCGCTGGAGTTTGAACTGTACTACAACTGCTGATAGCTACGATTGGACGGAAGTCACAAGGGTTCTGCCGCACTTTCGCGTTGCCGTCACCTTTTTCCGGGTGGCGGCGGCGTCTTTTTACTCCCGGGTTTGCCCCGCATCAGCCACGGCCCTATCATCAGCATGATTCCAATGATGGCCGCGAAGCTCAGCGCGACAATTTCCTCTGGAACCACCCCGTCAACAAAAATTCGCATAACGACCAGGGTTATCACCAGCACCCCGCAGAAACTAATGAGGTTGCCGGCTGTGAGGTTGGCGATGCCCAGGTTCAGGTTCAGGCTCTGCTGCAGCCTGGCCCCAAATCCGCTGGCTGCCGCGACTTGGCTCATATACATCGGGTCCTCCGACACGCCACTCACGCTGGTGCCTAACTGACCGGCTTTCGGGGCTGGATCTTGGGGTGTCATCGGGGCTGGCAAAGCGGGTGCCGGGTTGGCGTCGGAGGCTACGGCGGCGTTGCGTGCCTGGTTCTGGGAATGCGCTGCCGCAGTTTTTCCTTCACTAGCGGTTGAAGTAAGTGCCTGAGTGACGGCTTGCTGTGCGTTGGCTTGGGCCGCGTTGGCCTGACGCACCGCCGCTTCGGGCAATGCGGCCGGAACCGCCGGCCCACCGGGAGCGCTAGCGGGAGTACCGGCCGGGGTTGCCGGGGCAGGAGCAGCCTGAGTCTGGGCTCCTTCCGCCCGCAGGGTGGCCGCGCCGGCAGCTGTCTGCGTGGCGGTTTGGGCGGCAGCCTGCTGTGGAGCTGCCGACTGGGTTGTAGTGGCTGGGGCGGGATTCGCATTGGCCGCAGTATTTGCCAGGGTGGGCAGGGCCGATTGGGCGGCAGTGCCCACCGCAGCTGTACCCGGATTCGCAGCTCCCGTCGCGGGTGCGGGGTTCGCGGTGGTTGCGGACCCGCTATTTTGAGCCGCGGCATAAAGGTTCGCCCCCTGTCCGGGAGGAATAATCTGGGCTCGGCCTAATGACGTTTGTACCGTGCCGGGAGACACGGTGGATTGGGAAAAGGTTTGCAGCATTCGTGCCAAGGAATTCGGATTCGCCCCACTCTTTTGAGTGGCGGCTTGCCCGGCGGCGTTTTGCCAGGCGCTGCGGGAGTTTTGCAGCGCGGAGTCGAGGTTGGTGCTGGAAGTTCCGGTGTTGGGCAGCAGCTGGGTTGCCGGAGAAGCGTTGGATTGGGCAGATGCCGGATTAGGTTTTCCGGTAGCGGCCTCGGAAGTATTTTGAGCCGAAGCCAGCCCCGCCACCACATTGGCGATGGCGGCCGAGTTTTGTGGCATCGGCAGTCCAGTTGCACTCAGATTTTGCTGGGCCGCCGCTCCCATGTTGGCTGCCGCGTTGTTGACCGCAGCTTGCGCGTTTTGTGCGGCGGTAGCGGCGTTTTGGGCGGCATTAGCCACATTGGCAGCGTTGGCAACCCCCGGATTTCCCAGCGGAAAGGAGGGCCCGACCGCAGGTATACTCATGGACGCTCCCCCTCTCAATGAAATCTATCTGGCAAATTTCACCCACCGAATGGATATCTCTCACATCGGCACTCCTGGTTTCATTATGAGACTCCGCAGTCACAAAGTCCATAATCTCAGCGGGTTTGAGCCAAATGCTCTGTCCAATCTTTCGACCCATTTTGCGGTATGTTAAACCTATTGATTCAGGAGGATCTGTTGACCACGAATTATTACGCCACCCCCGCCCAAATTAGCTTGGAATCTAACGATTCCATACCCGCGCTGTTTTTCACCCGGGCACGCCGCACTCCCCAGGCTGTCGTGATGATGCGACCCCAGCCGTTCGGTAACGGTTGGGAAGAAATCACCGCTTCCACCTTTGCTAACCAGATTATCGATGTGGCACGCGGCTTCATCGGCATGGGCTTAGAGGCCGGGGACTGCATCGGCATTATGGCAGGCACCTCATACGACTGGGTTTTATTGGATTATGCTGCCCAGTCTGCTGGCCTGACCGTGGTTCCCATCTATGAAACCGATTCGGCGGCCCAGGTGGACTGGATTTTGGAGGATACCGGGGCCCGGTTTGTCATTACCGAAACCGCGACCCAGACCCGTTTGGTGGAGTCCACTGGACGGGTTGTGGATTGCGGCGTGGCCGCCATCCAGGACGGGGCGCTGGACCAGATTCGTCTCAAGGGGACCAATATTCGTAAACAGGAGGTTCGGGAACGTCTGTCCGCAGTCAACCTCGATTCGCTGCTCTCCATCGTCTATACCTCCGGAACGACGGGAAAACCGAAAGGTGTGGAGCTGACCCAGCGCAACTTTGTCTATATGGCTCTGATGATTGGGGACAGTCTGCCTGAGGTTATCGACAGCAAAAAGACCCGTCTGCTGCTGTTTTTACCGCTGGCTCACGTGTTTGCCCGTTTCAGTTCCTACACGGTGCTCTCGGGGCGCGGCGTGCTGGGCTGCGTACCAAATGTGAAAAACCTGCTGAATGACCTGCAGTCGTTCCGTCCCACCAGCATGATTGTGGTTCCACGGGTTCTGGAAAAAATTTATACCGCTGCTCAGGTCAAGTCTGGCCGAGGCCTGAAACACACGATTTTCAGCTGGGCGGTGGCGCAAGCCATTCATTACTCGGAAGCATTAGAGGATTCAAACCGCAAATTTGTCGGATTCCGCTTGCATCGTTCCCACGCGATTGCAGATAAACTGCTGTTTTCTAAACTCCTGGAGCTGATGGGCGGGGACTGCCGGTGGGTCATCAGCGGCGGTGCCCCCCTGGGCGCGCGCCTGGGTCATTTTTTCCACGGCGTGGGTCTGACGGTCATAGAAGGCTGGGGGTTAACGGAAACCGCCGGTCCGGTTACCGGAAACCTTCCCGGCAATATCCGCATGGGCACCGTGGGACGTCCGCTGCCCGGTGTGGAACTAAAAATTGATAGCAGCGGGGAAATATTTGTCCGTTCCGACCTGGTGATGCGCGGCTACCGCAACAACCCTGAGGCGACCCGCGAAGTTCTGGACCCAGACGGATGGTTCGCCAGCGGAGACTTGGGCGAAATCGACGACGATGGATTCCTCAGCATTACCGGACGGAAGAAGGAACTTATCGTCACCGCCTCGGGAAAGAATGTCTCTCCGGCTCCGTTGGAGGACTCGTTCCGCGGTCATCCCCTGGTTTCCAACGTGGTCGTCATCGGGGACAAGAAGCCGTTTGTGTCGGCTTTGGTGACTTTGGACCGGGAAATGCTGCCCACGTGGCTGGCCAATCACAAACTTCCCGCCATGGATCCGGCAACTGCCGCTATTCACCCCGCTGTTCAAGAATCTCTGATGAAAGGCGCCCAGAGAGCCTCTGCCAGTGTCTCTAGAGCCGAATCTATCCGCAAAGTTCGGGTTATTATTGGCGACTTCACCGTGGATAACGGCCTGTTGACGCCTTCCTTAAAAGTACGCCGGGAACTGGTCATTCAAAAATACGCCAAGGAAATCGAAGCCATCTACGCGAAATAAACTCCGCACGTAGCATGGAGGTTTTTAAATCAAGTTGGACCCGCAAACAGCGGGTCCAACAAGTGGAGGTTTTTGTTATTTAGATTGAACGAATCACTGTTCAACCGTGGTAGCGCGACGCCGTGAAGTGGCGACTGCACCAGCCAGCAATCCGACGCCAGCAATCAGGGCAGCGACAGAGAGCAAAGCCGCATACTGGGCAACGGAACCGGTGCGAGCCAAAGAGCGGCTCAAGCTACCAGCTTCGCCAACGGTCTGAGCCCGATTGGCTTGCGCCTGCTGAGCAGGAGCTGCCTGCACAGCGGAAGTCTGCACAGCGGTGGCAGGAACCACGTTCGCGTTGACTGCCGGAGCTTCAGAAACTGCGGCATTCAGCAACGGCGTAGCCTGACCAGGAACCAATGCCGGACCGGCAGGTTCCGGAAGTTCGAACCACGTAACCTGTGGTTGAGCCGCAGGGTCAGCCGCCGGTGTCTGTTCGGTCTTTGCCATGGTCAGCAACGGAGCAGGAGCCTGAGGATCAGGTGCCGCCACCGGAGTGGAGACCGAAGCCATTGCGCTGTAATGAGGCACCACGTAAGTAACGGGAACAATTCGCGCCGGGGCAGGCTCAGGAGCCTCAGCCGGTTCGGCGGGGGCAACTTCCTCCGCTTCTGCCTGCGTTTCTGCAGGTTCGGTTTCTTCAGCGGGCTCAGTCTCGGTAGCAGGTCCTTCTTCGGCCGGAGTGGTCTGTTCCTCAGCTGGCTCGGAAACCTCAGTATTAGGGTCTCCAACAGCTGGAGTAGTTTCCTCCGCAGCTGGCTGCTCTATACCCGGTGCTGGTTCCGCTCCGAGACCCGGAGTAGCTTCTTCCGTGGCTTCTTCTGAGGTAGGAGGTTCAGCCTGAGTTTCCTGCGCTTCGGCAGTTTCCTCAGCACCTGCGACAGTAATGTTATTTTCAGTAGCTGTAGCGCCCGCCACTTCGATAGCGGGGTCAGCCTCAATGGCGGCTTGAGTGCCGTCGTCTGCGAAAGACGGGGCAAAGCCCATCATCGCTGCTATAAGTAAGCCGCCTCCTGCGGCGTAAAGCTTATGCGAGTTTTTCATAATAAGGAGACCTCCATGCTCCAGCGATACCCTGTATATCGCTCCTCGGTCGGTGCCTGACGGTTACCCGCCTGACAGCCAACCTGTACTCATAAGTATATTCTTTTTTGGCTTAGTGACGCGGATTGGTTGCTGTCCCAAGCACCCCAAAATTTGGTGAAATTATTCATTTCAGTAAGTTTTCAGCTGGGTGACAGGAAAAATCGCTGAATTATCAACATTCAAAACTCTTACAAGCGGTAAAAGATTACAGATTTATGTGAGCAACATCACATATCCGGGGTGTGGGCGGGAGTGTCATTTGACCTGACATTAAAATGATTTTTGTATTGACATTTAAACGTATCGGAAAAGCATTTTTTTAACATAATTGCACTTAGAGCCGTATTTCTCAGCCTGAAGTGTCTATTGTCTACTCAAAACACTGAGAAGGTAGAAAATGTCCTGTCCGACCACCAACTCATTTTTCACAGATACTCCGAAAAAACTCAGACATTCAGGAACGCTCGGCGAATTTAAGTGATTTCCCAGCTTGTCCACAGATTTGGGATTAACTCATGGTGGTTATCTCGCCGTAACAGCTAATCGTGCGGCGGTATTTGCAAACGTTTATGAACACGTTTTCAGACCTACCGTTGGTTTGAATTAATTGTTGATAGCGAACTTTGAGGAAAACATTTATTCTCAGCAATTCGGAAGCCAGAAACTTCCCGGCCGCCACCGCCGATAGTGGGAAAGCACTCGTTAAACAAACTGTCGGGCTGACAGGATTTGAACCTGCGACCCCTTGACCCCCAGTCAAGTGCGCTACCAAACTGCGCCACAGCCCGATTGCCCGAAAAGCAACATAGACACTTTACCCTATTGGCAACCGAAGGGAAAAACGCTGCCGTCCCGGACGCTTGAAAAAGCAATAATTCATTAGAAAATCGCGGAAAATCCTTAGCGACCTTTCCGCTTTTCGCGCACCCGCACTCCGATGCGCACCGGGGTGCCCACAAAACCGAAGGTGTCCCGCAGGCGGTGTTCGATGAAACGCCGGTATTGCGGATCTAAGAATCCGGTCGTAAACAGGACAAAACGGGGCGGACACACCCCCGCCTGGGTGGCGTAGAGGATACGCGGCTGTTTGCCGCCTCGCAGCGGATGGGGATGCGCCGCGACCAGTTCACCCAAAAACGCATTCAAACGCGAAGTGGGGATACGAATCGTCCACCCCTCTAATGCGGCTTGCAACGCCCGAGTAATCCGGTTCGTGTGCCAGCCGGTCTTCGCCGAGATGTTAATCTTTGGTGCCCAAGACACGTGCGCCAGATCCGACTCTTGTTCGTATTTCAACTCGCCCTGGCGGTATTCGTCCACCAGATCCCACTTGTTGTTCACCAGCACTAAGGCTCGGCCCGCATCGACGACTTGGTTCACGACCCGCACGTCTTGTTCCGTGAGAGGTTCTCCCCCGTCCAACAAGACCAGCGCCACATCAGCGTTTTCGATGGCAGCTTGAGTGCGCAGCACCGAGTAGTAATCCGCTCCCACGCTGCGCTTGACCCGCCGACGCACCCCCGCGGTGTCTACAAAAACCCACTGCTGCCCGTCCAGCTCCAAAACCTCATCCACCGGATCACGGGTGGTGCCGGGAACTTCTGAAACCACGGCTCGTCCCGCCCCGGAAAGGGCGTTGAGCAGTGAGGACTTGCCTACGTTGGGTCGACCCACGAGGGCGACCCGCGGCGTAGAGTCCTCAGCACGAGTCACCGGTGTGACCCCAGTCTCAGGCAGCACCTGCAAAATGGCGTCCAGCAAATCCCCCGTCCCGCGCCCATGCAGGGCAGAAATCGGGTAGGGCTGACCCATGCCGAGGTTCCACAAGGCGGCGGCATCGGCCTCTTGCCGCTCCGAGTCGACTTTGTTGGCCACCAGCAGCACCGGCTTACCGGAACGGCGCAACAGCTTCATTAAACGTTCATCGGTGGCGGTCGCCCCCACGTTCGCGTCCACCACGAACAGAGCGGCATCAGCCAGGTCAATCGCGATTTCGGCCTGATCCGCAACCGCCCGGTCCAGCCCGGAAACCCCCACGTCCCAGCCGCCGGTATCAACCAGGTGGAAGTTGCGCCCGTTCCAGTTTGCATCGTAAGTGACCCGGTCCCGCGTCACTCCCGGTTCGTCCAGCACGACAGCTTCACGGCGCCCCAAAATGCGGTTCACCAGGGTGGATTTGCCGACATTGGGACGGCCCACCACGGCGAGGGTCGGCCAGTTTGGGGTGGCGGGCAATCCGGCAGCGTCCAGCGTCAGGTCCCCGGAGAGCAAATCCAAGTCCTCCGGCTCGAGGTCGTAATCTTCCAGACCCTCGCGCAACATCGCTTCCCGCGCCGCGTCTGCCGGGTCTACCGTGCCATCATCGACAAAGTTTTCGTATTCCATTTCCGGAAGTTCACCGCTGGGCGCAACCGGATTGGTCTGGTTTGCCGCTGTCGAGCCCCCGGCGTCTCCGGTGGTTTCCTCAGTCATTTTCCCCCCGTGCGTTACTGCCTGGCCAGAATCCTGGCCAAGTCTCAATTCGTTGCCTGATCAATCAGACGCATAACCGTATCTAAAGTTTGCGACACGCTCAAATCGGTGGAGTCCACCGTGGTCACCCCATCGGCGGCCACGTGGAAAGAAGTGACTTTGGCATCGCGGGCATCGCGGTCCAAAACCAGGGAGCGTTCCCGGTCCAAAGTTTCGCTGTGGGCATCACCTTGATCTTCCAAAGCCCGCCGACTGACCCGCGTCTCCTCATCAGCCGTCAAAAGAATCCGCACTTGTGCCTCGGGTGCTACCACGGTGGTGATGTCCCGGCCTTCCACCACGATACCGCGAGTGGATTCGCGCGCCTGAGAGATAATCTCGCGCTGCAGCGCAATCAGCGTGGTACGCACTTCCGGCACGCTCGAGACGGCGGACACAATGGTGTTGATGTGGTCCGTGCGAATCACGTGCATGACATCCACACCGTCCACAAAAATCCTGGGTGCGTGGGGAACCGCGTTGATGGTGAATTTCATGGTCTGCACCGCTGCCGCGATGGCTGCGGAATCATTGAGGTCCACGCCGCGGTGCTCCACCCCCCAGGCCGCGGCGCGATACATCGCTCCCGTATCGAGGTATCCCAAATCGAGAGCCGCCGCCACGTTGCGCGAAATGGTGGATTTGCCCGAACCGCTGGGTCCATCGATGGCGACCACTACCCCGCGTCCCAAAATTTTTTCGCGCAATGCCTCATAGTTCGCGTATTCCATGCTCCCCTACACTTTCCAAATATTAAGCAACGCTCCAGTATTCCACAGTGAAACCGGTAACGCCCTAAGCAAACCTATCTTACCGGCAAAAAGGGCTTGTTATGACCCGTTATGCCAAAAAACTGCGGTACCGCGCCCCCGGTTCAGACCTCTGCCAGCGACCAGCCCTGCTTCGCCAGATGTTCCATCAGCGGCTCTACCGAAGCCGGCGTGACGTACAGGTAGGCCAGCCCGCGTGCTTGCCCCAAAGAGTGTTCCAGGCGGAAATCCTCCACGTTGATGCCGGCTGACCCCACCTCGTTGAACAAACGTCCCAGGAAACCCGGCTCGTCCGGGACCAGCACTGCCACCACCCCATACTTCGAGGCCGCATCACCGTGCTTGCCGGGAATCCGGCCCACGCCCTCGTTACCGCGCACCAACACGGTATTAATGGCGCCTACGGCGGGAGAATTCCAGGCGGTGCGCACGGCAGTCTGAGAGGGGTCACAAGGCCGGGTGGGTGGGATTGTTTCGGTCGGATTACCGTCCGGGTTGCCGGCTTCGCGAGGGCCTTCCGGGCTCAGTCCGGCGATGAGAGCCTGCAGGTTACCTTGCAGCTCCACCAGGATTTCGCGCACCGCGGTTTCGTTGCCTGCCAAGATAGCGTTCCACAGCCGCGGGTCAGAAGCCGCAATGCGCGTCACATCGCGCAAACCGCCCCCCGCTAGTTCTAGCGCGGCCGGAGGCGCCGTCACCAGCAGGCCCGCCATCAGGGACGACACCAACTGCGGCACGTGCGAAACCAACGCTACCGCCCGGTCGTGCTCGTCAGCGTCCAAAGTCAACAGGAACGCACCCAAGTCCGTCCCCAAAGTTCGCGCCGCCAACACCACATCAGGGCGGGTCGTCTGGTGCGCCACCACCACCCAGGGACGGCCCGCAAATAAGTCCGCGGTGGCGGCCCCTACTCCGTTCACTTCCTTGCCAGCCATGGGGTGTACCGAGCAATAGCGCGGCGCCGCGGCACTATCCCCCGCCACGACCTCGTGCACCACCGCATCCTTCACGGAACTGACATCAAACACAAACGCCGCGGGAAACTCCCGCAATGCCGCCAAAACGACACCGGCGGTCACATCGGGAGGGGTCGCGACCAACACTAGTGAAGGCGCGGGCAAACCCTCACGCCAGACCCGGCCGGCTCCCAGGCTCTCACCCAAAGCCATCGCGGTCGGGGAAGCGTCCCGCAGGTAAACGTCCACTCCCGCACGACGCAGCGCCAAACCAACAGACCCCCCGATTAAACCCGCGCCGATAATTAAAACCGGCCCGCGCGTACCGACCACGGCGACACCGGGCTGCGGGGTGGAATGCGGCAAAGTTTCGCTCATAGTCCCACCATTTCTTGCAAGGTAGCCAACTCGTTGCCATGCAGCAGCCGGAACTGGCCTTCTTTGAGACCGTCCAAAGTCAGGTTGGCGATGCCGGTGCGAGTCAGGGCGGACACCGGGTGGCCCACCTCAGAGAGCAGGCGGCGCACCACGCGGTTCTTGCCCGAATGGAGTGTCAGCTGCACGATTGATGATCCTTTGCGCACTTCGATGAGCTTGAATTTATCAACTTTCACCATGCCGTCCTCCAGCTCGACCCCGCGGCGCAACACCTTACCCAAACCCATCTTGACCTGGCCTTGCACCACCGCAACATAGGTTTTCGGGACTTCGTAGGACGGATGCATGATCCGATTCGCCAACTCACCATTGTTGGTCAACAGCAGCAATCCCGCCGTAGCTGCATCCAATCGACCCACGTTATAAACCCGCTCGGGCAGTTTCGTCACCCAGTCCCCGATGCAGGGACGATCGTCCTCGGGCTGCATCGAAGACACCGTGCCAACAGGCTTGTGAAAAGCCCAGACCTGCAGGACCGTATCGGTGTGAATCCGCTGACCGTCCACCGTAATCCGGTCCGTGGGCAGGACTTTTACCCCCATTTCGCGCACGGTTTCGCCGTTTATCTGGACGCGGCCTTGCGCAATCAGGTCCTCGCTGGCCCGCCTGGAGGCGACACAGGCGCGGGATAATACCTTTTGGAGACGCTCGGGTTCGCTGGTGGCTTCGGGGCGGGTCTGGTTTTCAGTTTCCGGCTCGGACAAGGGCGTGTCGTCACTGGTCACGGTATTTTTGGTTTCCGACTCAGTCATCTGTACTGCTTTCTGTGTCATTGATTTCGCTGTCGTCCGCGCTGCGTTGGGTTTGAGCATCCCACAGCATGTCGGCCGTTTCCGCCGCCAAGACCTGAGACAAATCGGGGTTAGCCGGCATATAGGGAGCTAAGGGCGGCAGCTGATCCAGGCTGTCCAGTCCGGTCTGTTCCAGGAAAGCCGCGGTGGTGCGGTACAGCAAAGCTCCAAGGTTCGTTTGGCCGCATTCCTCGATAAGCCCGCGCGCCGCCAGGTTACGCATGACCGAATCCACGTTCACACCGCGAATGGCGGCAACTTGGGCGCGGGTACAGGGCTGTTTGTAAGCCACCACCGCCAACGTTTCCAACGCCGCTTGTGAGAGTCGACCGACCGAACCCAAGGTGACGAAACGCTGCACCAAGGTCTGAAACCGCGGCGCCACGTAGATACGCCACCCGCCGCCGACTTCCCGCAGCTCAAATCCGCGCGGGCGGCCGAATAGGGCTCCCTCCCCGCCTTCACCGCGATATTCCGCAGCCAACCCCTGCAGGGCGGCGTACACCTCTGTTTCCGGGGTCTGCAAGGCTACGGACAACACGTCCGCGCCTACCGGCGCTTCGGTAATCATCAAAATCGCTTCCAGTGAAGCCAATAATTCTTGGTCGTCGCTCATTCCCATTCGTCCTCAATCTGGGGTTCGGTCTCGGTTTCGCTGGAGCCGACCCAGGTTATAACTAACTTACCTAAAGGATTTTCCTGGGTAAAACTCAATACCCCGGAGCGATACATATCCAGCAGGGCCAGGAATCGCGAAATGATTACCGGCAGCGTTTTGGCGTCTGCCACAAGTTCTTTAAACGTGATGGTGCGGGCATCTTTCAGACGCTCGGTCAGCACCGCAGTCTGCTCATGAACCGAAACGAGCGGATCATGCAGATGGGCGACCAGGACTTGCGGAGGCACCGCGTACAGGGTGCTGGCGGCGCGGCGAGCCAACTCCTCGGGGTCAATCTGGGTTTTCAGTTCCGCCAAGACGTGTTTCAAAGCCGGCTCGTCTCCCGGCACGCGTCCTGTCACCAGTTGAAAGGCCTCCAGCTGCTCCTCGACAAAGTTCGAGGCTTCTTTGTAGGTTTGATATTGAATGAGCCGGGAAATCAGCAAGTCCTGGGCCTCTAGGAGTTCCAGATCCTCCTCACTGTCGGTCATGCCCGGCAAGAGCCGCGCCGCTTTGATATCCAACAGAGTTGCCGCGATAACCAGGAATTCCGTCGCTTCGGCCAGATTGGGCCATTTGTCCAGGTAAGCGAGGAAATCCGCGGTCACTTCGGCGAGGGCAAAAGCGGTGATGTCCAGTTTGCGTTTCGCGACCAAGTCCGCCAGCAGGTGAAACGGCCCGGTGTACTCGGGTGAATGGACCTCAAAAGCGGGGGTGTCCGCCGTGTCCAAGTCTGTCGGTTCTTGGTTGTCCGGGGCCGTGTCGGGCAGGTTCGGGTCAGGGTTAGGCGACATAGCCCTTAGCTATCACTTCGCGCGCCAAGCGGCGGTAGGCTTGGGCACCTTCGTGGGTGGGGGCAAATTCGGTGATAGGTCGGGTCGCCACGGTAGAGTCGGGGAACTTCACGGTGCGTTTGATGACGGTAGAGAACATTTTGTCTTGGAAGGCTTCGAGCAGGCGTTCCTGAACTTCCTTGGAATGCAGGGTTCGCGAGTCCACCAACGTCGCCAAAATACCGTCTAACTGCAGTTTCGGGTTCAACCGGTCACGTACAGTTTCAATGGTTTCCATCAGCAGCGCCACTCCGCGCAGGGCGAAAAATTCGGTAGATACCGGAATAATCACCCCGTGAGCCGCCGTCAAAGCATTGACCGTGAGCAAACCTAGTGACGGCTGGCAGTCAATAATAATCGCGTCATATTCCGGTTCTACTTCCCGTAGCACCCGAGCCAGGATAGATTCCCGGGCCACTTCATTTACCAGTTGCAGCTCCGCGGCGGAAAGGTCAATGTTGGCCGGAATGATGTCGAGGTTTTCCGTGCTGGTGTGGTGAATAACATCAGCAGTCGTCAAGTCGCGGTGCGGGCCGACCATCAGGGAATAGATAGTGGTGTCCATCTCGTGACCGTTAATGCCCAAACCGACCGAGGCCGCGCCCTGCGGATCGAAATCTACCAGCAATACTTTGCGGCCGTATTCTGCCAAAGCTGCCGCCAAGTTGATGGATGTCGTAGTTTTGCCAACCCCGCCCTTTTGGTTACACATGGCTATAATCCGCGCCGGACCGTGGCCTTTGAGAGGCTTCGGAACGGGGTACTCTTTATCCGTATCGGGAACAGGCATCATCGCGGGTTGGTTAGCATTCACCTTTACAGTTTACCCAAAGTTGTCCCTTGATATACCACCACACCACCGCGATGGCTCACTCGCTTCGCGATGCCCCTTCCTGCTTGGAGCTCCGGCAGCGCGACGTCCCCCAGACGTCGCTTTTACGCCGCCTCCGCCGTTAACGCGCACGGGGGTGTGCTGAAGCGTAGACTTCCCGGAGCATGTCGTTTGAGACTTTCGTGTAAATCTGGGTGGTAGTAACCGAGGCGTGACCCAGCAATTCTTGTACCGCCCGGACGTCTGCGCCGCCCTGCAATAGGTGCGTGGCGAAACAATGCCGCAGGGTATGAGGACCAACCGGGACCGTAATTTGGGCGCGCTGCGCCGCGGCCTGGATAATCGCCCAGGCACTTTGCCGACTGAGAGGCCGCCCCAAAGTATTCAAAAAGACCCGCCCTTGTGAATGACCTTTTTCTGCCAAGCCCGGGCGCACCCGCACCAGGTACGCTTCCAGGGCATCTTTGGCCAGGTGACCCAACATGGACAGGCGTTCCTTGCGGCCCTTGCCAAACAGACGCACCAGCGGGATCTCTTCATCGAGGTCTATATCGTCAACCGCCAGATTAACCGCCTCGGAAATCCGGGCTCCCGTCGCGTAGAGGAACTCCAGCAGCGCCCGATCTCGCAACGCATTATCGTCGCTGGGCGCACTAGCGGCTTCGAGCAGGGCCTGGACTTCCTCCACGGTCAACACCGTGGGCAGGTGTGTGCTGACCTTGGCAGGCGCTATGCCTTTCGTCGGATTCGAGCGAGCCGCCCCGGTTTCGTAGGCATAGCGATGCCAAGAGCGCACGCTGGCGATGGCACGGCGCGCCGAGGAGGGCGCCACCGCGGCATAATCGGCAAAACCTGTCTCCAACGCACGTACAAACGCCTCCAAAACCGGCAAGGTCACCTCATCGAGACTGTTGACACCGTTAGCGACCAGGAATGCCACGTAACGCCGCAAATCCCGAGTGTAGGCCGCTACGGTATGCGGGGACGCGCCGCGCTCCACCGCCAGATAGTCCAAGTAGGGTTGGGGGTCCAGCCGTTCCGGATACGCAAAATCGGGGGCAGGTCGCGAGCCCATATCCTCCCCCTTTCACCCGGTTTTTTTATAGTATCGAGTGACGGGGACAAAATCCGCGAGCATCTATCCGACTTTCCGATAATTTAGGTGATGAGTTATGACATTTGTGGCAAGTGAACTGGACAAACAGGCGATTAACGCCGCCAAGGCTCTGGCGGCAGACGCGGTAGAAAACGCCGGTAACGGGCACCCGGGAACCCCAATTTCTCTGGCTCCCGCCGCTTACCTGCTCTACCAGTATGTGATGCGCAGCGATCCGGCAGACCCCTGGTGGCTGGGACGCGATCGCTTCGTTTTGAGTGCCGGACACGCCTCGGCTCTGCAGTACGTGCAACTGTTCCTGGCTGGCTACGGGATAGAGCTCGAGGACCTGAAAAAGTTCCGTCAATCGGGCGGGCTGCTGACCGGACATCCCGAATACCGTCACCAGCCCGGTGTGGAAGTCACTACTGGACCTTTGGGCACCGGCATCGCGGCCGCGGTCGGCATGGCGATGGAACAACGTCGTCTGCGCGGGCTGCTAGACCCGGACGCGGCTCCCGACGAAAGTCCCTTCGACCATCGCATTTATGTGGTATCCGGGGACGGCTGCCTGCAGGAAGGCATCAGCTACGAGGCGATGTCTCTGGCGGGTACCCAGGAACTCGGAAACCTCATCTATCTGTATGACGAAAACCGGATTTCTATCGAGGACGATATTGAGATTGCCTTCACTGAGGATATTCGCGCCCGGTTTGAATCTCAGGGTTGGCACTACCAAGAAGTGTCCTGGGTGCAAGACGACGGGTCTTACGTGGAAAACCTGGAGGCCCTATTTGCCGCGTTCGAGGCCGCAAAAGCCGAAACTCACAAACCCTCAATTATTAAGTTGCGTACCATTATTGGCTGGCCCTCGCCGAACAAACAGAATCAGGGTGGCATTCACGGCTCCGCTCTGGGCGCTTCAGAGTTGGAGGGTCTCAAGACCGCGCTGGGACTGGACCCCGCTAAGATGTTCGACATTCCTGGCGAAATTGTCGCTGCGACCAGGGAAAACGTCGCGAGGCGCGCCCGGGCTTTCCGAGCCGAGTGGGACCCGCGCTTTGCCGCTTGGCAGCAATCCCACCCGCAGCAGGCCGCGTTGTTGAAACGTCTGCAGGACGGGGAACTGCCCGCCGATGTGGAGTCGGCGTTGCCGCAGTTCGAGCCTGGCAGCGCAATCGCCACCCGCGCTGCCTCCGGCAAGGTCATCAATGCTTTGGCTGGCGTGCTACCCGAGTTGTGGGGTGGCAGCGCGGACCTGGCAGGCTCCAACAACACCGCCATCGCCGACGAACCGTCTTTTGCTCCCGCTGATCGCGCCACAAAAGCGTGGACGGACGTCAGCGAATGGGGACGCAACCTGCACTTCGGGGTACGCGAGCACGCTATGGCCGGGATCCTCAACGGCATTGCCACCAGCGGTTTAACCCGCCCCTACGCGGGGACTTTCCTGGTGTTCTCGGACTTTATGCGCGGGGCGGTGCGCCTCTCAGCGCTGATGAAGCTGCCGGTCACGTACGTGTGGACCCACGATTCTATCGGGGTTGGCGAGGACGGACCGACTCACCAGCCGGTAGAGACGCTGACCAGCTTGCGCGCCATTCCGAACCTGGCGGTGGTACGTCCCGCGGACGGCGCGGAAACCGCTTATGCCTGGTTAGAGATTATGCGGCGGCGCGGCCCGGCCGGATTGGCGCTGAGCCGTCAAAAGTTGCCCAATCCCGCACGTGGGGCGGACACCGGCTTGGCCAGCGCGAACAATGTGGCGCGCGGCGGTTACGTGCTGAAAGACTTTGGGGACAATCCCGCGGTCATTTTGCTGGCTACAGGTTCTGAAGTCGCTCTGGCTTTGCAGGCCGGAGAACAACTGGCTCAGGAGGGCGTGGCGGCTCGGGTCGTTTCCCTGCCGTGCCTGGAGTGGTTCGAAGAACAGGACGCGGCCTATCGGGAATCGGTCTTGCCCGCGTCAATCCGCGCCCGGGTGTCCATCGAAGCCGGACTGGCGATGCCGTGGTATCGCTATCTGGGCGACGCGGGGGCAGCCGTCTCGGTGGAAACATTTGGTACTCCGGCAAGCGGTGCGGATAACTTTGCCCACTTCGGGTTCACCGTGGAAAACGTGGTCGCGAAAGCGAAAGAGAGCCTGGCGAAAGCCTAGGCAAAAGCCCCAGAGACCACTGGAAGCCCCGGAATATTCCGGGGCTTCCACTTATAAGATTTAATGCGGCTTACTTTTGAGCCGGAGCGGGGCTGGTCGGCAAAGCCGGGGTCGGATTGGCCGGAGCCGTAATGGGCGCGGTAGGCGTCTGATTAGCCTTGGCGTCAGGCGCCGCCGGCTTATCCATGGTGAAGGCGAACAGCACGATGGCAAAAAGCCACACCAGAGACACCACCACGGTCAAAATATTCAGGTTACGCTGACCCACGCCGGAGGAGGACATAGCCGAAGTCAAGCCACCGCCGAACATATCGGACATACCGCCGCCTTGACCCTTGTGCATCAAAATGGACAAAACCAGCAGCAGAGAGGTGATAACCAAAAGCACCTGTGCCACGATGTTGAAAGCAAATAACATGTTTTCCTCTGTGTTTATCTGTTCACGAACTCAGCCTTGAAATGATACCACGACCCGGGTATTAAGATGATTTCGTGACCGCAACACCCAAAGATTTATCCCCTCTCAGCGCCACCACCGCTGTCTTTATCGGTGGCGCACTAGGGTCGTTGCTGCGCTGGGGTGGGTCTTTGGTAGCCCGTAGTGTGTCGTCCTCGCCAAGCTGCCAGGGCCTTTGCCGGGTCATTGTCGGGGGCGGCGGAGTCAACATCGACACCTGGATTTTGAACCTCATTTCGGTGGTGGTGCTGGCATATTTGACGGGTCGTTTGGTGTCCAATCCGTATCGTCACCGCACCCAAGCCCTGAAGCTGACGGTTGGCACCGGATTTTGCGGTGGACTGGGGACTTACGGGGGTCCGGTGTGGCAGATTGTGGTTTATCAACAGTTTCACCTGGGGCATCTGCTGGAGCTGATTGCCATGTTTGCCGTGGCTCTGCCGGTGGGATTGTTTGCGCTGTGGCTGGGGACCCGGCGGGCTTTTGTGTCCGGCGATATCTACCGCGACTCTCCCGCCGACTTTACGCTGCCCAACGCTAACGACCCAACCTCCCTGCCGCCCTTGTCCGCAACGGATTCTCCCGCCGAGTCGTCCACGGAGTCTTTGGAAAACGCCCCCACCCGGCCTTCTGACCCCAAGCCAGCGCGAACCAGCGCCACCAGCACGGGGAGGTCAGCATGATTCCACTTTTCATAGCCCTCGGCGGAGGACTGGGCGCGGCCGCCCGCTTTGGCATAGACAAGCTCGCCACGCACCTCATCGACAAGTTACGCGACCGACGCAGCGCGAAACACCCTAGTGAAACCGTGACCGGGAAGCGCTTGTGGGGCGGCTGGGGAATTATTTTCGTCAACATCACGGGATGTTTCCTGGTGGGCTGGGTCGCGACCTCACCGTGGCTCGATGTCGTCATGGGCGGGCCGTTGCAAGCCCAGCTACCCACGCACACGTTGGCGGACGTGCTACAGGCCGGGTTCCTGGGGGCCTACACGACATTTTCCACCGCCATCATGGACACTATAGGCTATACCTGGAAGCCCAAGTTTGACTTTGTGTACGCCGTGAAAGCCACGCTGCTGATAGGTGTGGTCATTTTTATCTGTATCGGCGCGGCACTGGCGGGCGTGGCGCTGAACACTGGCGTTTTCGTCCTGCCGAACCTGCATTCCTAGGGGTATCAGCGACAAGCTCTAACACGGCACCGAGAGGACTTCTGATGGGTCGGGTGTTGGGCATCTGCGCGCCGGATTTTGTCACGTCTAATCACATAAAAACCCTGTACTTTTGAAGATTCTAGACGTAAAATTATGCTATAGCGCTCTGTACAAGATGAAGAGAAAGTGAGGGAAGCTAACATGGACATTTTTGGCATTAGACCTCATGTTCCTCCTCCAGATTATTTGATGGTTAATTCCACTCAGATAAACTCAGCACCGAGTTTCAAGATTGATAGCCTAAATCTAGGTTCACTGATTACTGACAATGTAGAAATTAGCGATGCTGCTAAATTGGCCGCAGCGGCTTTTGAGGATTTTGCGAGCGTAGACAACATATTGCGTCGTGCCGATAATTCTTTACACGCTTTCGCAAAGGAATATGCCCGGCGGCGCGATTTGATAATTAAGGCTGGACAAACTGATGAGACCTACAAAGCGAATCAAGCGAAACTGATTGCCGCTCTCGATACCGCGATGCGAGATCGAGTTTCAGCCTTCGCTGATGACTGCGTGACACTGATCGGTAACGTAGCTTCTGCGATCTCGACTGGGGACGCGGATTTGGTGCAATCTGGCTGGGTGCGAGGCTACCAAGGAAGCGAAAAACTCTGGCTTTCAAGCTCTGAAGAACGAGGCATTAAGGCTGATATCAAAGAAATGTTCTCGCTAGCGATGAAGTCCGGGAGCGAGTCCGTGTCAGCAGGCAAGAACGAAATTCCAGCCTCTAAAGGCCAATTCTTAGCCTCTTCAGATTTTGCGGGGCGCTCTTTCTACCGAAAGCTGGAGGATTTTTCAAGTGCGACAGTCAATAAAGAGCAAACTCGCTGGGCTATGAAAAGAACCGAGGAAGGTCAACGTCTTTTCCGGGCAATCAACGATCAAAGAGCAGCTCGATATTCGGATTTGCAACGCATCGACCTCAAAGCCTTTCAATATGATTGGGAATGCTTTATTGTCGATATGGAGGATACCTCGGCTATTGACAAATTCTCTGGCGGTCTCAAAGCCATTTTGAGTCGATTCGATGAGGCAGCGAGCGTACACAAGAGACATAGTGATCTCGAATATGACCAGAGCCCAGCTGTGGACGAGTCAATGAAAAAAGTTGCGGAAAAATTGGATCCCAAGGTTCTTGCTGCGGGGACAAAGACCTTTGAGAAATATGCTCCACGCCTAGCGCTATTTGTCGATAAACTGTCCGATTCTCAAAAGTCTTTGCTCGGAGTCATGTATCACGATGCCGAAACTCTGGGGACAAAAAACGCTTTTAAGAAAGTCGACGCATTCGCGAAAGCTTTGGCGACTAAAAACTTTTATGGTTTTAAGTTCGAGCCGCTCAGCAACCCCAAGAATCTGACCGTGTTAAACCTTTTGCAATGGTTCAATGATGACGAAGCGAGCACGGGAATCCCGAAGGATCGCGCTTCACAGAAGTTGACAGCTTTCGAGAGAAAGGCGCTAATCACCCAAAAATACCTTCCTCACCTGGTAGTTGGCAACGAGATAACCCAAGATGAGCTTGCTCACGCCCTGTTCAAACTAGGCAAAGCCGACGAGGTTAAGAGATTGAATCTGAAATACTCTAAATAGCATTACCGCTCAGGCAGTGATGACTGGCTGGCATCATAAAAACTTCCTCGGCTTTTTCCGAGGTCGCGGTCTCATCGGTGTCGATAGCACAGATAGGCTCACACGCTACCACGCACTTGGCGGCTAGCCAATAACGCCAAAACTGTAGCCCTGTGCGACAAAGTAGTCGATAATGCTGGGCAGTGCCGCAACGGTAGCAGTTTTTGGCGCCGAATCGTGCATCAACACGACTGCCACGTTTCCGGTATGCGGAACCTGTGAGCGCATCCGATTCAACAGCTGGTTGGCATTCAACGACCGGATCAACGCGTCCCCGATTTCCACGTTCCAATCTATCCACGTCATTGCGCGTGAAGCCATCAACTGGTTACAAGGTCCCATGCCGCGCCACGACATCTGTCCTCCCGGATACCGGAAAGCGCCGGTCCCCCACTGGGGACCCAAAATCGAACGCACCGTATCGACCGCCCGGGCGTAATCTGCCCCGACATTCGCCGGCGAACACACGCGCCGAGGGTATAGATACTGATAGTTATGCGAGGCGGTATGCACCGCCACCGCATGACCATTGAGCAGTTCTTGGCGCAAAATCTGTTGGGTAGCGGCACTGCCCAGCTGGTTTGTCGCCACAAAGAAAGTGGCGTGAACTCCGCGGCTCGCTAAAGTCTGCAGGTTCTGGGCGGTGTTGGCGGAGGGTCCATCGTCAAAAGTCAGGAACACGACTTTTTGTTGGGGATAGGTCGGCGAGGCTTGGCGGCGCAATAGCCAGTCCTGCACTTGCCCAGCCGGATAAACGTAGCTTTGCGCGGCATAGATGTGGTTTTGTCCAGGAACTATATCCGTGGGCCGCACCGGTGGCGGGCACACTTTTCCTGTCGCCTCATTCGACACGGCACCGGTGCCACCGAGGAAAATCTTAATCCCCACAGTCGAAAGGCGCTTGACTACCGGTTGGCTGTTGCACGTCGGCCCGCTGAGCAAAACCGGCAGCCCCGCAGCTTTTGCCAAAACCGCCCCGAACAAAGCATCCGGGAAGTTCAGGGCCGAAGTTACCAGCGCCCCGGAAAAGCCTTGACCCCAGAACTGCTGGGAAACATTAAATGCCGTATCGAAACGGTCAGTTCCACCCACAGGCACCAGGGAAACCCCCGGCAGAGATTCCCGGAGCTGGGCTGAGGCGTCGGAAGGGAGTTTTTTCCCGATGACGTAAACGGTTTGGGGTTTCAGGCGTTTCAGTTCTGTCACAGTTGTGGCATCAAATCCCGCGGGGTTGCTCAGCAACAGCGGCGCTCCCAGGCGGGCCGCAGCCGGTCCCGCCACCAGCGCGTCAGGGAAATCGTTGCCGGAAACCAACATCACCGAATCAGTTTCCGAACCCCAAAAATGCTGCGAAACCGCTGCTGCTGTCTGGTATCGGTCCTCTCCGGAAACTCGCAGCAGCTTCGCGCCAGGCAGGATTGTTTCCAGGCGGTTTTCCATCCCCATATCGATTGCACCCGAACCTCCCACCAGCAGGATTTGCTTCGGATTGAGACGTTTTAACTCAGCCGCGGTCGATGGTGGCAGGCTGGAGTGAGCGGTCAGCAACAAGGGTGCGCCCAAACGCGCCGCGGTGGCGCCCGCCACCAGACCGTCAGGATAATTTTCCCCGCTGACCAGCACGGCTGTGCCCGCCGAAACGGGAAAAATCGTGCGGCTGATTTTAACGGCAGTTTCGTACCGGTCCGCTCCGTCCAGACGTTGCTGGTTAGCCACCTGGACCGAAGGAAGGGCTTGGGGCGTTGTCTCAAAATCCAACGTGGTTGCGTTGGCCGCGGAATATGCCCCACCAGATGAGGCCACGAACAGTACGGCTGCCAGCAATCCTGCCTTTGCGTTCATGATTGAGATTCCTTCCACGATGACGTGCAAAATTCACTATAGCTTTGTTTTGCTGTGGGATGCCACCCCCGCGATGCGGTCAGTCAGAAAGAAAAATTTTCCCGGGGAGACTACTGATTATCAATAGCCTCCCCGGGAGAGTTTTAGGGTGTGTGTGCCGTGGCGTTACTCACCGAGGCGGCAAATCTTGCCAAATTCTTCGGCTTTCAGAGAAGCTCCGCCGACCAAGCCGCCGTCCACGTTAGGTTGAGCCATGAGCTCGGCCACGTTCGCGGACTTCACCGAACCGCCGTAGAGGACGCGGATTCCATCAGCGGTTTCCTGACCGTAAAGCTCCGCCAGCTTGGCGCGGATAGCCCCACAAACTTCCTCAGCGTTTTCCGGGGTCGCGGTCTCGCCCGTGCCAATCGCCCAGATAGGTTCATAGGCGACCACACACTTGGCGGCGTCCGGGGTAGGGATAGCGTCAAAAGCGGCTGCAATCTGCGCCAAAACGTGCTCAACGTGCTTTCCAGCCTTACGCACCTCCAGAGCCTCGCCGCAGCAGATAATCGGTACCATACCCGCCGCCAGAACCTTGCGCGCCTTTTCATTAACGACAGCGTCGCTTTCCTGGTGATATTCGCGGCGTTCCGAGTGACCCACCACCACATAGGTGCAGCCCAGCTTGGTCAGCATCGCGGTGGACACTTCGCCGGTGTAGGCACCGTTGTCGTGAGTGGAGACGTCTTGCGCGCCGTACTTAATCTTCATATCGTCACCATCAATGGTGGTCTGTACCGAACGAATGTCGGTAAACGGCGGAATGACTGCCACTTCCACCTTGCTAAAGTCGTGACGATGATCTTGCAGATCAAGGTTCAGCTGATTGACCAACTGAATTGCCTCGAGGTGGTCGAGGTTCATCTTCCAGTTGCCTGCCATCAGGGGAATACGTGCCATGCTTAGGCCTCCAATACTTCAATACCGGGCAAAACCTTGCCCTCCAACAATTCTAGTGATGCTCCGCCACCGGTTGAGATGTGGCTGAACTTGGACTCGTCAAAGCCCAGCTGGCGCACCGCTGCTGCGGAGTCCCCGCCGCCCACGATGCCAAAGGCAGTGCCGTCCTGCAATGCCTTTGCTACCGCTTTCGTGCCGCCCGCGAAAGCCGGGAACTCGAACACACCCATCGGGCCGTTCCAAGCCACGGTCTTTGACTCGGCAATCTTCGCGGCAAAGAGTTCACCCGATTTCGGCCCGATATCCAGGCCCATCTGGTCCTCAGGGATAGCATTGGCGGCCACTACGGTCGCCGGGGCGTCAGCCTTAAACTCGGGAGCCACCACGACGTCTACCGGCAGCACCAGTTCAACGCCGTTTTGTTTCGCCTGATCCAGGTAGCCTTTCACGGTGTCAATTTGGTCGGATTCCAACAGAGACTTGCCTACCGCATATCCTTGCGCCGCCAGGAACGTAAACGCCATACCGCCGCCAATCAGCAGGGTGTCGGCTTTTGTCAACAGGTTCGCGATAACGCCGAGTTTGTCGGAGACCTTCGAGCCGCCCAGCACCACCGTGTAAGGCCGTTCCGGATTCTCGGTAGCCTTGCGCAGGGACTCAATTTCCTTTAACACCAGGAAACCAGCCGCTGCGGGCAGCAGTTTCGCCACGTCATAAACCGAGGTTTGCTTACGGTGCACTACCCCAAAGCCATCGGACACGTAGCAGTCCGCCAACGCCGCCATTTCAGCTGCGAAAGCAGCGCGTTCGGCGTCGTCTTTCGAGGTTTCACGAGGGTCGAACCGGACGTTTTCCAGCATAAGGATTTCGCCGGTGGCCAGGGCGGCAGATTTCGCTTCCGCGTCCGCACCGGTCGTGTCCGCAGCCAAAGTGACCTTGACCCCAATCAGTTCAGCAAGGCGCTGCGCTACTGGAGCCAGAGAAAATTCGGGCATAACCTGGCCTTTAGGACGCCCCAGGTGAGCCATAGTGATAACTTTCGCTCCGCTGTCCAGCAACTTTTGCAGGGTGGGCAGCGCCGCGCGGATACGCCCATCGTCAGTAATGACGCCGTCCTTGAGAGGCACATTAAAGTCGCAGCGCACCAAAACGCGCTTGCCGCTCAAATCTCCCAAGGAATCGATAGTTTTCAGCATATTTATTCCTTTCCTTAAACACTAGGAAAATGCGAGAGGACGCCCGCAAATCGCGTAGAAATGCAGGCGTCCTATCTCACTCAAAACTCCTGAATTAGAGCTGCTTGCCCATGAACATGGTCAGGTCAACCACGCGGTTAGAGTAGCCCCATTCGTTGTCGTACCAGGACACGCACTTAATCATGTTGTCGATCTGCTTGGTCAGCGGTGCATCGTAAATGGATGAGTGCGGGTCGGTGACGATGTCGGTAGAAACAATGCCATCGTCGTTGTAAGCCAAAATACCCTTCAAAGAGCCCTCGGCAGCAGCCTTCATCGCGGCATTAATGTCATCGATAGAGCAGGACTTCTTCGGGATGAAGCTCAAGTCGGTGACGGAACCGGTAATCACCGGCACGCGCAGGGCGTAACCGTCGAGCTTGCCCTTCAACTGGGGAAGCACCAGGGCGACCGCGCGAGCAGCACCGGTGGAAGTCGGCACAATGTTTTGAGCCGCAGCGCGGGCGCGACGCAAATCCTTGTGCGGAGCGTCGTGAATGCGCTGGTCGCCGGTGTAGGCGTGAATGGTGGTCATCAGACCGTAGTCGATACCGAACTCGTCGTCCAGGACCTTGGCCATGGGGGCCAGGCAGTTCGTGGTGCAAGAAGCGTTAGAAACCACGTTATGCTTTGCCGGATCGTAAGTCTCATGGTTTACGCCCATGACGAAAGTCGCATCCACGTTGCCCTTGGCGGGAGCGGAGATAATGACTTTCTTGGCGCCGGCCTTAATGTGGGCGCGAGCCGCGTCTCCATCGGTAAAGAAGCCGGTGGATTCAATCACAATATCCGCACCTAAATCGCCCCAAGGCAGGTTGGAGGGGTCGCGCTCTGCCATCGCGGCAAATTTCTTGCCGTCAACGGTAATGGAATCGTCATCATAGGTGACTTCTCTGCCCAGGCGGCCGGTCACCGAATCGTATTTCAACAGGTGAGACAAGGTATGGTTGTCGGTCAAGTCGTTCACGCCAACAATCTCGATGTCCGCGCCCTGCTCCAGGGCGGCGCGGAAGAAGTTACGACCAATACGGCCAAAGCCATTAATGCCAACACGGACAGTCACAGTTTCCTCCATCTTGTGCAACTCTGTGCACATGTAGGTTCTTTAGTTATTCAATCCCGGCAGTGAATGCACTGCGGAACCCGGTCAAAAATGTCGACCAGCCCTTAAAACCTACCTGAAACACACCTATAAATCATCAGAAATCGCAGTTAATTTCGCTCTTATGCGCCAAAACCGTCCCGTAAATCCCGAATTATTAATTCACGGCGCACCCGTTTCTACACCGCGGACCCGCGGGCCGAGCCCCTTGGCGGGGGACAAAACCGCAAACCAACCCGAAAAAGGACGTAGGATTCAGGTATGACCAAGATTGATGTTTTTTCTAAAGATTTGCCCGCCCTGTCCACTCCCCTGGTGCTTGCTGTCGCCAAAGAAGGCAAGGAACTGCAGGTTCCCACTTTTCCCGCCCTGCGGGATTTTGCCCGCGCTGCCGGAGTGACCGGAAAGCTCGGAGAGGTCAACAGGGTTCCCTCCCCGCATGATTTTTCCGCCGCGTTCGTCGTGTTTGTCGGAGTCGGCTCACCGAAAAATACCGCCGAAACGCTCCAGAACTTCCGCGAAGCGGCCGGCAACGTGACCCGTAGTGTGTCCAGTGAAGAACTCGCTTTTTCTTTCCCCACAAAGAACCGGGAGGAAGTCCTGGCCACGGTCGAGGGGGCGCTTCTGGGGGCCTATCGTTTTGGAAAGTATCAGTCCAAACCAGCCAAAACCCTGAAAACTCTGTGTATTCCGGCACACGATGCTCTCAGCGATACGGAGCGGGCCCAACTGCAAACTACCGTCAAGGCGGTCACGCGAGTCCGCGACCTGGTGAACACTTCCCCTTCCGAGCTGTACCCCGAATCTATGGCCAAAGCGTTCCAGAAAGCCAGCAAGAACCTGCCGGTCAGCTTTGAAAAGTGGAGCTACCGTGACCTCAAGGACCAGGGCTTCGGCGGCCTCGTCGCGGTAGGGAAAGGCTCCAAGCGCAAGCCCTGCCTGGTGAAGTTGACCTACGCGCCCGAGGGAGCGAAAGCGCATGTCGCCCTGGTTGGCAAGGGCATCACTTTCGATTCCGGGGGCTACAGCTTAAAACCGAGCACTTCCATGGTCACCATGAAATCGGATATGACCGGCGCCGCGACCATGGGAGCGGTGTGCTTAGCGGCGGCGGAAATGGGTCTGCCTGTGAAAGTCACGGCGTGGCTGTGCTTGGCGGAAAACTTGGTCAGCGGCAACGCATCGCGGGTCGATGACGTCATTACAATGAAAAGCGGGAAAACCGTGGAAATCACCAACACCGATGCGGAGGGACGTTTGGTGCTGGCAGACGGTTTGACTATGGCGGTGGCGCAGCATCCCGACTTGGTCATTGACATGGCCACCCTGACCGGCGCCCAGAGAATTGCTTTCGGTACTCGCATGGCCGGGGTGATGGGATGTCAAAAGGACCGGATTCGCGATGCCTCCATGGCGGTCGGGGAACCGGCTTGGACGGCGCCGCTGCCGGAATACCTGTTGGAGCACTTGCATTCTGACGTGGCTGACATCGCGAATTCTTCCTCGAAACGCGAAGCCGGCATGCTGGTGGCCGGGATTTTCCTGGAACAGTTTGTGGGCGACACGCCGTGGGCACATATCGATATTGCCGGTCCGGGCTTTAATAGTGGTTCAGCCTGGGGATACACCCCGAAAGGCGGTACTGGTTACGGGGTGCGTACCCTACTGCGCGTCATTGCGGAAATGGGTCGCTAACGGCAGTTTTCTCTCACTCTGTTTGCATTAACACATGTAAAAGGTTTAGTGAAAGAATGAATCTGCTGAGAAATTTGTTCCTTTGACAGAACTGGAGTTGAACATTGAGCGAAGAACAATACGATGTAGTGATTTTAGGCGGCGGAAATGGCGGTTACGCTTGTGCTTTGCGAGCAACTTCTCTGGGAATGAGCGTCGCCTTGGTCGAAGCGGACAAAGTCGGCGGCACCTGTTTGCACCGCGGTTGCATACCGACCAAGGCTTTGCTGAGGGCCGCGGAAGTTGCTGATACCGTGCATGAGTCCTCGGATTGGGGCATCTCCTCTGCTTTCAACGGCGTCGATATGGCTAAGGTGCTGGAATTCCAAAGCGGAATCATCAACAAAATGCATCGTGGCCTGTCCGGGTTAATTAAGAGTCACAAGGTCGAGTTCGTCAATGCTCGCGGCGTGCTCAGCGGGGTCGATACGGTCACCGCTGGAGATCGGGTACTCAAGGGCAAGAACATCGTATTGGCCTCCGGTTCGGTCACCAAGACTTTGGGGATGAACCTGGGCGGGCGCATAATCGGTTCCGAGCACGCCCTGTTCCTCAATCATGTTCCCAGTTCAGTAGTCATTTTGGGCGGCGGGGTCATTGGCGTCGAGTTTGCTTCCGTATGGAAGTCTTTCGGGGCGGACGTGACCATCGTTGAGGCTTTACCGCACCTGGTGCCAAACGAGGACGAGGACATTTCTAAGGGCTTGGAAAAGGCGTTTACAGCGCGCGGGATTAAGTTCATGACTAACACCCGGTTTAAGAACGCTATAGAGGACGGGTACGGGGTAACGGTCAACACCGAGGACGGTCAGACTCTCCGTGCTGATTACCTGCTGGTAGCGATTGGACGCGGCCCGAACACAGCGAACATGGGTTACGAGGCACAGGGCATCCCGATGGATCGAGGTTTCGTATTGGCCAACGAACGCCTGCACACCGGCGTGGGGAATATTTATGCAGTCGGAGACATTGTGCCCGGTCTGCAGCTGGCACACCGCGCCACAATGCAAGGAGTTTTCGTGGCTGAGGAAATCGCGGGACTGAACCCGCGTGTCGTGCCCAATGACAACATTCCGCGCGTAACGTTCTGTGAACCCGAAATTGCCTCCGTGGGCTTGACCGAAGCGAAAGCTAAGGAAGTTTACGGCGCGGACAATGTCATCTCGAAACAGTCCAACATGTTGGGCAATGCAAAGTCGCAAATGCTGAAAGCGGCCGGGTTCGTGAAACTGGTTCAGGTCAAGGACGGTCCGATTGTGGGCTTCCACGCCTTGGGTCAGCGTATCGGGGAACAGATTGGTGAAGGACAGCTCATTGTGAACTGGGAAGCTGATGCCGAGGATTTGGCTTACCTGATGCACACCCACCCGACCCAAAACGAGATGATTGGTGAAGCGGCGATGGCTTTGGCTGGCAAGCCGCTGCACGGCTGAAACTTCGGGAAAGTCAATCAAAGGAGAAAGACGAAATCATGGCTCAATCAGTTGCAATGCCCGCGCTTGGGGAATCGGTTACCGAAGGTACCGTCACGAAATGGCTGAAAAATGTTGGCGACACCGTCACCCTGGACGAACCCCTCCTGGAAGTCTCGACTGATAAGGTCGACACCGAGATACCCAGTCCCGTTGCGGGCGTGCTGACCAAGATTTTGGTGCCAGAGGACGAAACGGTCGATGTGGGTACCATTTTGGCTGAAGTCGGCGAGGCTTCAGAAGTCAGTGCCACCCCGGCTGTTCCGGCGGCCCCGGCGGTTCCAGAGCTGCCGAATCCCGAAATTCCTTCCACCGTCACCGCTGGTAGCGATGGCGGCGCGCAGGTTGAGTGGTCCTATCCGACAGTTCCGCCGATTCCTCCGAAGGCTGAGGAAATTCCGGCTCCCCCGGTTCCTCCGGTTCCACCGATTCCTCCGGCTGTTCCGGCGGCTCCGGCCGTGTCAGAAGTTCCAGCGGCTCCGGTGGCTCCAATCGCGCCGGTGGCGAGTGGGACGGGTCAGCCCATTAAGATGCCGGCGTTAGGTGAATCCGTCACCGAAGGAACCGTCACAAAGTGGCTAAAGAACGTCGGCGATACTGTCACGTTGGACGAACCCCTCCTGGAAGTCTCCACCGACAAAGTCGACACCGAAATCCCCTCCCCCATAGCCGGCACCATCACCCAAATCGTCGTCACCGAAGACGAAACCGTAGACGTCGGCACCATCCTCGCCTACATCGGTGGGGAAGTCTCGACACCCGCTGCGCCTGTTGTGCCCGCGGTTCCCGCAGCACCCGCAACTCCAGTGGCACCCGCGGCTCCGGAGGCTCCGGCAGCACCGATTTCGCCCGCGGTTTCTACCCCTGCCGCACCCGCAGCTCCTGTTGCCCCCGCTGCTCCGGCGACACCTGCTGGTAATCAGGCGGAGTACGCGACCCCGATTGTGCGGAAATTGGCTGCCGAAAAGGGCGTTGACCTCAGCAAGGTGCACGGCACCGGTGTAGGCGGACGTATCCGCAAGCAAGATGTTTTAGATGCCGCAGGTAGCGTTCCGGCTCAGCCGCAGCCTCCCGTGCCGCCTGCAATTCCTGCAGCTCCTCCGGCTTTGCCCACGCCGCCGGCTACCGCGGCTGCTACGCCACCTGTTCCGCCGGTTCCCGAAGTTCCGGCCGCTCCGGCAGTTCCGACTCCGCCGGTTTTGCCGGCTCCGGTTTCGACCACGCCCAACGCCACGGCTACAGGCGGAGAGCTGGATATGGCTCGCCTGGCGCAGCTGTTTGCCGAGGTCGCCGAGGCATTCGCGCATAATCAAGGTTCCGCGCCAGCGCCGCAAGCCCCGGTCGCTCCGGCAGTACCCGCGGCACCCGTAGCACCGCCTATTCCGGCTCCCCCGGTTCCTCCGGTTCCACCGATTCCTCCGGCAGCCCCGGCGGCTCCGGCCGTGTCAGAAGTTCCGGCGGCACCACAAGCTCCGGCGGCCCCGATGGCGAGTGGGACGGGTCAGCCCATTAAGATGCCGGCCTTGGGTGAATCCGTCACCGAAGGAACCGTCACAAAGTGGCTAAAGAACGTCGGCGATACTGTCACGTTGGACGAACCCCTCCTGGAAGTCTCCACCGACAAAGTCGACACCGAAATCCCCTCCCCCATAGCCGGCACCATCACCCAAATCGTCGTCACCGAAGACGAAACCGTAGATGTCGGCACCGTACTGGCCTACGTGGGCTAGAGCCGGATTCACGAAATAACCCGCTCAATCGAGTCGGACCACCGAAGCAATCTTCCACGGATTGCCGGATAACAGAATCTCTGATTCCGTATCGGGAATCGCCGCGATTTGGTGACGGTTCCCGATACGGTCAATTTGGGTGTAGGAGCCTTGCGTCAGAGTCACCTGCAGACGCACTGAACGCGTATTCTTGCCGGCGCCGCCCTTATTGCCCGCCACGATAGTCGCTGACTTGACCGCGGTGGACAGGCCCTCAACCTGGGCTTGACTGGCCTGCAAAGCAGCCAGCAAACTCGCATCCGCGGACCCGGCTATCGAATCCTTGACACTGAGTTTCTCTAAAGCCGCCCGGTCCTGGCGTGTCAGGGCCGCATCGCGTTTGGTCAGCAACAGCTGCAGGATTTCCTGGGCCGAAGTGTCGTCCGTGATGGGATCGCGCAAGTTCGGGGTTTTCGCTTGACTATCCGGTGAATTAGGCAACAGGTCAGCCGGTGGCGTGGCTGTTGGCGAGCTTTCGGGAGCTGCCGGTTCCGCGAGGCTTTCAGAAGGCATCATCGCATCGGGACGGGGTGCAGCAGTGTGGTACGGCGAGTTTGGCGTGTTGGCGCTGCCTTTTTGACTCGCAAGGCTGGGCAAGGTGTCGTCTGTCAAAAGCGCGGCCGTGCTCGGTTTTGCGGACTGCGCGGGCAACGCTTGGGCCGCGCTTGGTAGCTCTGCCAATCGCGGAAACAAGACCGCTCCCAGCGCCAGCGCCGCTCCCGCCAAAACCGGCAGTCCCCAGCGCAATATCGGGCTGGGCGGGCGAGTTTCGTGGCGTTGGCGCCGCGCTGGCACCGGACGGCGCGACGGTGTAACCAGCTCGGTGGCCACGTCTCGTCCGGCCGCCCGCATCCGTGCCGCCATCAGCTCCGACCCGTCCAACAGGTCAATACCACAGCACGGCAGACTCTCCCACGCCTCGGCAAGTTCCCCCGCGCTGGGTCGCGCGCTCGCCACCGGGTTAAACGCGGCTTTCAACAGACCCGCGTCCATTCCCAATGCCAGCAGGACCTGCGCCATCGCGTATACATCACCGGCTTGATTCACCGCCACAGACGCCCCGGCGGCAACAGCGGATGCCGCCTCCGCTCCAGAGGCTTCTCCCGCCGCGGTGCTCCAAGTGAGCCCCTCCGTTTCCGGCGCGCTAAACGCCCTGGTCGTCCCCACGTCACCCAGCAAGTCCACCAGGACCACCCGGCCTTGTGCCGTCACCATCAGATTCGCCGCCGAAACGTCTCCGTGACTCAAACCGACCTCGTGCAGTGCCGCCAAACCCCGAGCCAGGGACAGCGCGATGAAGTTGACCTGCGGCATACTGAACTCGCGTCCCGCCCGCAACACTTCCAGGTCTTGTCCGTCTAGATACTCAAAAATAGCCACGTAGCGGCCATCGGTCAGTTTACGCAATTCGTGGAGTTTCAGCAGGTTCGGGCACGACACCTTTCGCAACGTCCGCAGCCGGGACTCCAGTTGAGCCGACAGTGCACCGCCCAACAGCTGCAGCGCGTGGGTCCCGCCCTGGTCGTCTACCACCCGCCACATGGGGCCGCTTTTACCAAACCCAACCGGTTCATATAGGACATAGTCAACAAGTTCCATAGCTCAATATATATCTAAATACATCAACAAAAATCAACAGACATTTTCAAACCTGTGGATAACTTTGGACACGGCGGCAGAACTCGGTTTACCCCTGGGGCAAAAATCCCCTAAGATAAAGGCGATGGCTAAGAAAAACAACACCGCGACCGGGGGCGACACCTCCGGAAAGAAACGCAATATATTCCAAAACTTAAAGGACTCTTTCACCATTGTGAGGCGGTCCTTCCCGTGGATTGTGTGGGCGATTTTGGCGACTCTGGTCGTGGCGGAAGCCTTGACCGTGTGGTACATGATTGCGGGCAAGCACTGGGTTATGGGGGCAATCACCATTGTTCTGGTGCTGATGGTCGTGCCGATGGCCTGGATTTCCGCGTTGTTGTCCCGCGCTATGCTGCGCCAGATTGAAGGCATGAAGGGCTGTGTCGGGGCGCTGCGCCAGCTGCTGCGCCGGTCCTGGTTCGCCGAGGAAGAACCCGTTGCGGTTAACAAGGATCAGGACTTGGTGTGGCGTTTCGTAGGGCCTCGCGGGATTTTCCTAGTCAGTGAGGGGCCGCACACTCGCGCCAGCAAGCTGCTCAGCGATGAGGTGAAAAAGACCACGCGGGTTGTTGCTCAGGTGCCGGTACATGCCGTGGAATGCGGTACGGAAGACGGCCAAGTTCGCTTGGAACACGTGATGAAAGCCATGTATAAAGCTCCACGTGCTTTGAATCGAAACGAGATTCCCGCAGTGCAAAAACGACTGCTGGCGATTCACCGCAATCAGGGGTTGCCTATCCCCAAAGGGATTGATCCCTACCGGGTTCGCCCTAATCGGCGCGCTTTATACGGATAAAATTTGTCCACGGCTATCCCGGACGTGCGGATGAAAAGTTATTACATTTTTCCTATTTTTATGCGCTAAGACTTGCATAAAGTTGCATGGCTCTGTAAATTTATACTGATAGTTCATTTACACGACCGTCAACAAGGAGAATCTCATGCGTCGTCTTACCGTTGCCATGTTTCTAGCTGCAGCTTCTCTGGGCTTAGCCGGATGCTCCACTGCTTCCACTGGAAACGCAGGTAGCGACGATGCTGCTAATCCACAATCGAATACCACCGCCGCGTTCGATTTTTCGACGATTAAGCCCGACCCCAAGGTTGAGGAGCTGGTTCCTGCCGACGTGAAGGAACGTGGCGTGCTGCGCAACGGCGCTTCTACCAGCTACGCTCCAGCGGAATTCCTGATGGAAGACGGCACTACCCCCACCGGCTACGAAGTGGACATGGTAAAGGCCATTGCCCTGACAATGGGTCTCGAGGACGGCACCACCACTACCGAAGCGTTCGGCGCGCTGCTGCCCAAGATTGGCACGACTTACGATTTAGGAGCATCGTCGTTCACGGTTACAGAAGAACGTGTTGCTAACTACGACATGCTGGCTTATATGGATATGGGCTCCCTGTTCGCGGTGGCGAAAGGCAACCCGCAGGGCTTTGACCCCCAGGACATTTGCGGCAAAACCATCGGAGTGCAAACCGGTACGCTGCAGGAAACGGAACTGTTGCCGAAAATGAGCAAACAGTGCGAAGCCAACGGCAAACCACCGGTCGACATTCAAAAGGAAGAGTTGCTATCCAACGTATTCCCGAAGGTTATTTCGGGTCAGTATCAAGCCATGCTCGCCGATGATCCGGTCACGGCCTATTACGTGAAACAGACCCGCGGCCAGATGGAGCAAATTGGCCAGATTCTGGACCCTAGACCCATCGGGATTGTGGTGGATAACCAGAATCAACAGCTGTCCGCCGCCATTAAAGCGGCGATGGATTCCCTGTTGGCCTCGGGCAAACTGCGTGAAATCATGGATAACTACGGCGCTGGCGCGGGCCTGTACGACGCAGTGGAACTGAAAACTTCCGTAGGAAAATAAGCCGGCACCCCAGCCTTTTGGCGTCTCACCTTCCGCCCCGGACTTCTGAGCGAAAACCGTATCGGCGAGACTGTGCAAAGTAAACGAATCGAAGGGAGTAAACGCATGAGCGAAGACAACCTAGAATTCAACCATCCCCGACCGGTGTTCCGTTTGGGCAGGTGGGTGAGCGTGGCGGTAGTCGCGCTGGTGGTGTTGGGGCTGATTAATTCCCTCTTCACCAACCCCAACTATCACTGGGAAATGGTGTGGGTGTACTTGACGCACCCGAACTTGATTAAGGGCATCGGTTTCACCCTGGCGCTGACGGTAGGTGCGATGACTATCGGCGTTACCCTGGCCATAACCATGGCGGTCATGCGCCAGTCTCCGAATCCGGTGCTGAAAGCCGTGGCTTGGTTCTATATCTGGTTCTTCCGCGGTACCCCGATTTACACCCAGTTGATTTTTTGGGGATTGCTGCCGACGCTCTACCCGATGATTACCCTGGGGATTCCTTTCGGACCTCAACTGTTTGCGGTGGAAACGAAACTGGTGCTAAACATGTTCTGGTCAGCCATGCTGGGACTGGGCTTGAACGAAGGCGCCTACCTGGCTGAAATCGTGCGCGCCGGGCTGAACTCGGTCAATCCCGGACAGTGGGAGGCAGCGACCGCGCTGGGCATGAAACGCGGCATGATTTTGCGCCGCATCATCATTCCGCAAGCCATGCGCGTCATTGTCCCACCCACCGGCAACGAAACGATTTCCATGCTGAAAACGACTTCCCTGGTCTCGGTGGTGCCGTTTACCTTGGAGCTGAACTTCCAGGCACAGAACCTGGGACGTCTGACTTTCATGCCGGTGCCGATGATGATTTGCGCTGCCATATGGTACCTGCTCATCACCTCAATCCTGATGGTGGGCCAGTACTACCTTGAGAAATATTTCGGTAAAGGCTTCAACACTCAACAAGCCACCACTTCGCCGCGCCACAAAACTCTCAGCGCAGCCCCGGAAACGAAAACGCTATTGGATGTGAAATCTTGAGTAACGACCTGATGACAAACAGTCCTTTGGACACTGCAGACCTCGGAGGTATCGTTGATGCTTTCCCGGATTTGCAGCCAGGGGAACTCATTCCCGCCCCCGCAGACGTGGCGGGCACCATGGTGGCTTTGCGTAACGTCCACAAGTACTTCGGTCCCCTGCACGTGTTGAAAGGGATTGACTTAGATATTCACAAGGGCGAGGTATGCGTTCTCATTGGACCTTCCGGTTCGGGTAAATCTACAGTTTTGCGTTGCATTAACCAGCTGGAAACCATCACTTCGGGAAGAATTTACCTGGACGGTCAACTGTTGGGTATGTCCGAGGAAAAGGCCCCACTGCCGGGTCGGAAACGCTCTTGGTATCTGAAAACCGGCGCTTTGACGGAACGGAACACGGTCCTGCGCGAACTGCCCGATAAAGTCGTGTCCGCCCAAAGGGAACGTATCGGCATGGTATTCCAACGTTTCAACCTGTTTCCCCACAAGACCGCGCTTGAAAACGTCATGGAAGCCCCGGTTCACGTTTTGCGGAAATCCCGGGACGAAGCCGCCGAGCAAGCTCGGCAACTGCTAGATCGGGTCGGTCTGGGCGACCGGATGGAGCACTACCCGTCCCAGCTGTCCGGCGGCCAGCAGCAGCGAGTGGCAATTGCCCGCGCTTTGGCGATGGACCCCGAACTGATGCTGTTCGACGAACCGACCTCCGCCCTTGACCCCGAACTGGTCGGAGAAGTACTGCAGGTCATGAAAGATTTGGCTCGCGACGGCATGACTATGATGGTGGTGACCCACGAAATCGGTTTCGCCCGCGAGGTCGGTCACACCCTGGCTTTCATGGACGAGGGACAAATCATGGAAATCGGCAGTCCCGCCGAGGTCTTGGATAATCCCCGCGAAGCCCGCACCCGCGAGTTCGTCTCGAAAGTGCTCTAGCTATAGACCAAACCACGCCTGAATCGGCTCGGTTCCGCCAGCTGCTGTCACGCCAAAACCTATGGTCAACGATATTGCTGCGACCGGAATAGCAGTCAGCAAATCCACCAGGGCGTGCTGCTTGGTGAACTGGGTAGCCAGGACTATAGACACGGATATCAGCACAAAAATCGTGCGTAGCCACCACGGCATTTGACCGGTCGCCACGGCCGCGAAAGCAATCATCATCGAAGTGGAACAGTGCAGGCTGGGGGCACAATTGACCCCGCGATAGCTGGTCTTGTACACCAGTGCCAACAGACGCTCGGTCGGACCCTGCCCCAGCTCCTGACGTTGAAAAGTCGTGGGAAATGCGAGGTAGGCTGCAACCGAGACGACCACGCAAAATATCCACGCCATCTGGAGCGCCACCCAGTTTTCTGGTGAAAAATAGTAGAGCCAAACCGGGAATATCACGATGAGCGGAAACCACAGCACATACGGATAGACGAAAGCGGGAATGCGCGGAATGCGCTCATCCAGGCGGCATTGAGGATTATGAAACACGTGCTGAAAACGCTCCGAGCCGAAGTACAGGATAATCTGCAACAACAGGACGGCGGCCTGGATAATTATCAACTTGGTTAGGGTGTTCACGTTTCTATAGTTTTCTGTTCTGCAGATTTCTGGGACTGTGTCGCGTCATTGATACTGAGCGGGTGAACTCAGCTAAGCAGCACGGATTCCAGCTGTTCGCGGGCTTCTTTGGAGGTACGCGGTTGAGCTCCGGGCACCACCGGCCAATCTTCCAGGCGTCGATCCGACCACAGCTCAGCTTTCCAACCGGCGGTCGGGCTGCCGGTGGCCATCGTGAGTGAGCAGTTTTGGCAAGGGAACTGTGCCAACAGGTCGAGGGTCAGCCCCTCGATGCGGTTTGCGCCCCACACGCGCATAATCGCGCCGTGAATGACGGCCGCCACGGTGGCCTGCGGATCGTCCTCCAGCCCGGCGCACAGCCGCGCAATGCCCCGGTCGAAGCGTGCCAAAGTTTGCGCCCCGGTTTCCGCTCCGGGCATCCGCCGGTCCAGGTCGCCGGTCACCCAGCCAATAGCAGTATTGAGGTATTCTCTGGTGTCCTGCTGGGTCGTGGACATTTCCAGCAGCCCGGCTCTCACTTCACGCAAATCCGGATCCACCTGTACGGGAAGGCCCAAGCTCTGAGCCAGCGGTTCGGCGGTTTGGCGCGCCCGAAGGATGAATGAGCTGGCCAAACGCTGCGGAGCCGCCCCCACCAACTTGTGATATTTATCGACCAAAGCCGCCGCCTGCTCGCGCCCCGTGGCGTTCAGAGGACGTCCCGGCCAAGCCGTATCCAAAGCCCCCGAGAGGTTCGAGTCCGTTTGTCCATGACGAATCAATACCAGTCGCAACGTTTTTCCTTTCTCACCCGCACCCAACCTTAGCTTGTTTTGCCGCCCCGGGTCTATTTGGCGGATTTGTTATCCAATATCGCGTGCAGAATGGCCACAAGCGCCCCATATAGAGCCAAAGCAACCGGGAAAATAACCCAGCTCATGCCCCAGTTTTTACTGATGAAGCCGTAGGCAAGGAAAACCGCCAACACAATAAGCCAATAGGCTGTGGAAATGGGCTCGATAATCCGAGCGGAGCGCTTGTCCGGAGCCGCCACTGATTCCTCTTGTAAAAGCTGGCGCAAGGCTCTCATTGGAATGGACGCACTGATGAACAGGTAGACGGCGAAGCCGGCAACAGCGACCCCTGCGGGTACCAAACTGACCAGTGTAGTGGTATTACCAGAGGAATCTTCGCTCCACATTGAACCGAGCAACACCATGACAACGGCTGCCATACACAGTAATCCCCCGCCAAACAGTTTGGTGACATAGGTTTGATGGAATTTTTCCCGGCGTTGTTTAGCCATGCCATCCACCCCGTAAGCCGTTTCAAAGGGTTCCTTTTCCAGGTATTCGAATGGTTTAACTCGCATTCCATAGGCAGTGAGCGCAGCCACGCCGGTTCCTACCAGTATCACCATTCCCACCATACCAATGCTTAAGCTTAAGTTTTCCGAAAGTCTCACTCCCGGAAAATCAATGAGGAATGTAAACAGCACCAGAAAGGCAGCCCCAAAAATGCACAGCGCGGTTCCCCAGGCGGCAAGTTTGGAACTTTGTGTTTTCACGTCCAGCAAACCCACCGCTTCTTCCATGGAAACGACGCGCGGCGAGGAGGGGGAGGCATCACTGACGGCGGGTTCCTGAACAGATGTGGTAGCATCGGACATCTCCAGTTCGTCTTTGACCAGGAAATCCGTACTCACCGAGAAAATCTTGCTCATATCCAAAATTCGTGTAATGTCAGGTATTGATTGGGCGCTTTCCCACTTGGAAATCGCCTGCCTGCTGACACCTAACTCGGCCGCTAAGTCTTCCTGTGACCAACCGTTCTTCTTCCGTAGCTGAATGATTTTCTCTGCCATTATCATTTCTAATGCTCCTAACTTAGATTCTTTCGAGTGCCATCGCACCCTCAAATCATTGTGAGAAATTCCCCAGTTGCATTCCAGCACCTCCACCTTGAATCTAATCTATATTCCGCAACTTGTGGTTGCATTTTGCAGGTGAGCGGTTGCTCAGTTCTCTTCGGAGAGTCGGCAAGGGGTTATTCGTAAAAGATTTGCTCCACGACACCGCGAGCCAGGCGAGCGGTGCGCATCCAGTCGTCGGTCAAGTCCTGGTGAGCGCCCTCTGCATAACCCAGCAACGCCGCGGTGGTCACCAGGAGGCGATCGACCGGCAGCACGTCGAGTTTTTTCCCGGTAGTCCGCCCCGAACCCAGCACATTGGCGGCGCGAATCGACATGGCCATCATCCACGCGGTGCGCAGCGTTTCCGCGTCCGGGGCGGAAATCAGCCCCGCGCTTACAGCCGCGCGCAAGGCGTCTCCGGTAGACACACAGCGCAATCCCGGCACGTCACTAGCATGGCACATCTGCAATAATTGTACCGACCATTCCACATCAGATAATCCCCCGGGGCCCAGCTTGACGTGGCGGACCGCCGCCGCGGTCTTGCCCGCACCAGCGACCTGGCCTCCGCCAATCCGTTCGGCCTCCATGCGGGCTTTCAACCGCCGGATTTCCTTTATCTCCTTTGTCGCCGGCGGGGTGTCAAACCGTACCGGATCCACAATCTCGGCAAAATCTGAACACAAAGTCGGCGAACCCACCACGGGACGAGCCCGCAGCAGAGCCTGACGCTCCCAAGCGCTGGCCCACCGTGCATAATAATCCTCCAGCAACCCCAAGTCCTTGGACACCGGCCCGGAGCGACCCTCGGGACGTAAATCAGTGTCGACGCGCCAGGCCCCGGCTTGGGCTCCGGTTAAGATTGAGCTGACGGCATTAACCAAGCTCGCCGCTTCCGCAGCGGCTCGTTTGCGAATTTCTGACGCCGCGGGGTCGGTCTCTGTACCCTCTGCCGGGGATTCCGCCACCGGGGCGTTGGGCAAATATCCTGCTGCCGGATTGCCTGGCTCTCGCCACGGACGATAGTAAAACACCACGTCGGCGTCCGAAGCATAGCCGGATTCCCCGCCACCAAACCGACCCATCCCCACTACTAAGTAATCGGCATAATACCCCCCGGACGCCAGGGCGCGCGTCGCGGGCGTCGCAGGCGCAACCTGCGAGGGCTGCGGTTCCCCACCGCCCTTGTGACCGGGGACATCCGGAGGTCGTTGCGCGTTGAGCTTTCGCAACGCCAAATCGAGAGCCCCGGCGAGGACCGCTTCACCCACATCGGTCAAACGCTGGGCGGTTCGCAGCGGATCAATTCCCTGCAGCACGTCCACCATAGCCGCCCGCAACAGCTCCCGACCCCGCACTGCCCGCAGCCGCGCGGCTTGCTTGTCCAAATCGGGCTGGCGCTCAAAAGACGCCAGGATTTCGCGCTCCAGCTCCTCGCGAGTCCGCCCGCGTAACTGCGTTTCGTCGTCAAGCCACTTAATAGCGTCGGGATTAGCGGGCAACAACCCCGCCACCAGTGGCGAAGATGACAGCAGCCGGGTCAAACTCCGGGCGGCCGTACCCGAATCGCGCAGCAAACCCAGATACCAATGTGTGTCCCCCAAGGCGTCAGATACTTGCCTGAAAGCCAACAAACCGCCGTCCGGATCCACCCCATCGGCCAGCCAATCCAGCAACACCGGCAACAGCTGGCGTTGAATCGCCGCCCGCCGACTCACCCCGCTGGTCAAAGCCTCGATGTGTTCCAAGGCTCGTTTCGGATCGCGGTATCCAATAGCTTGCAGTCGGGACTGCGCAGCGGCACCATCCAAGGCGGCCACCCCCGCCGATAGTTTCGCCATGGCAGGCAGCAGCGGGCGGTAATAGATTTCCTCGTGCAACCCCCGAACCTTTTGCCGCACCTCCTGCCAAGCCTGGGTCAGTTTCGCCCCCTCAGAAAACCGGGTCACGTCAATGGAACGCGCGACTCTGCGCAGCTGGGCATCCTGGGGAAACAGGTGGGTGCGGCGCATCCGATCCAGCTGGGTGCGATGCTCAATGACACGCAAGAAACGGTAATAGTCCGCCATTTCCTCGCCTTGCTCGCGGCCGATGTAGCCTCCAGCAATGAGGGCTTGCAAAGCGTCCAGGGTCGCGCGTACCCGCAGACTCTCATCGACCCGGCCGTGTACCAGCTGCAGCAGCTGCACGGTAAACTCCACGTCACGCAGCCCCCCGGCACCGAGCTTGATTTCGCGTCCGGCTTTCTTTGGATCCAACAGTTTTTCCACCCGTCGGCGCATAGCACGCGTATCTTCCACGAAGCCTTCGCGTTCCACCGCGGACCACACAAAAGGACGTATGGTGCTCAAGTAGCTGGCGCCGAGTTCACGGTCCCCCGCGGCCGGACGCGCCTTCAGCAGCGCCTGGAACTCCCAAGTTTTCGCCCAACGCTGGTAATAGTCCAGGTGAGACTCCAAAGTACGAACCAGGGCGCCGTCCTTGCCCTCGGGACGCAACGCGGTGTCCAGCACCCACAGTGCCGGTTCCGGGCCGGTCGCGGAGCAATAGGAACCGAGCGCCTGAGCGATAGCGGTGGCACGCCGATTTGCCTCGGCGCTATCCAGGTCGGCGCCGTCCCGGGCTTGTCCCACGTAGATAACATCAACGTCAGAAATATAGTTCAGTTCCCGCGCCCCGGTTTTCCCCATCGCCACCACGGTGAAAGCAATCTGGCCCTCCGGGTCGTGGTCGCGGCGTGCCAGCGCCAAACCGGCCTCCAAAGCCGCGTCGACCAGGTCGCTAATGCGCCGGGAGGTCGCTTGAAATTCGGCTTTGGCCGCCGTTCCCGCGTGAGACAGGTCCTCGGCCGCCAGCTGCGCCAGCAGCGCGTAGTAAACCCGGCGTAGCTCCAGGTCGTGGGCTTGCGGGTCAGCGACCCAGCAGGGGTTTTCGGCGCTTCCCAGGTTCTTTGCTCCCACCGCGTTCAGTAGCCGTGAGAGGTAAGTTTCCGGTTCGGGCTGCTGTTCCAGAGGCGCAAGGGCCGCCGGGTGGGTCACCAGGTAGCTGGCAAAAAATTCGGAGGCACCCAGGAGGCGCAGCGTGCGGTTTCCGATTTGGCGGGCACTCAGCGTCGCGGTAATGCCCGAGGGGTGACGGACGTCCTCAGAAAAGATTCGGTCCAGGCTCAGCAGCACCTGGTCGGGGTCCGCGGTCTGACCCAGATTCTCGATGAGTTTCGGGATATCAATCTGGGGGGCTGCCTGCATAATGGCGGTCAGCAGGGTTTTGGCGCGCCCGACATCTTCCACCCCGGAGGTCAGCAGTGCCACCGTTTCGGAATACTCTCGAGCCATTCTTTACCCTTTCAGCACCGCAGCCCCCGCCGCTCACCGAGGCGAGGAACTTTTGGCATTGACTAATGCAGATGCAGCAACAAGCGCTTCTCTTGTTCCGTCACCTGATGGCGGTACTCGGTCCATTCCGCCAGCCGCGTGCGCAAAACGTAATCGAAGACTTCTTCACCCAGAACCGCCGGCACCAGCTCGGAATCTTGCAGATAGCGAATCGCGTCCTCCAAAGAGCGTGGCAGAGTCTCGATGCCGTAGGCTTTCCGTTCCGCATCGCTCATCTCCCACACGTTGTCTTCGGCTTCTTCGGGCAGTTCCAGGCGCTGTTCAATCCCTTTCAGGCCCGCCTCGATAATCAGGGCAAACCCCAGGTATGGGTTCATCGCGGGGTCAGGAGCCCGGTACTCGACCCTGGTGTAAGTGTGCAGACCCGGCTTGTGATCCGCCACGCGTATCAGAGCGGAAGGATTATGGTGACCCCAGCAGACGAAAGCTGGCGCCTCATCCCCACCCCACAGTCGCTTATACGAGTTCACGTGCTGATTGACGATAGCCGAGATTTCCTTGGCGTAGTGCAACAAACCGGCGGTAAACTGGCGACCCACAATGGACAGGTGGTCAGCCGCAGCGGGATCATAGAACGCGTTTTGGTCGCCCTCCCACAACGAAAAATGCACGTGCATCCCGTTACCGGGAAAATCAATATCCGGTTTCGGCATAAACGTCGCCAGCAGTCCTTTGACTTCTGCCAGGTCCTCTACCGCTTCACGCGTGGTCACCAAATTATCCGCACAAGACAGAGCGTCTACGGAACGCAAGTCGATTTCGTTTTGTCCGGGACCCCCCTCGTGATGGGAAAACTCGACCGAAATACCGTACTCTTCCAGCATCCGCACCGCCCACCGACGAAAGGTGTTGCCCGGACCTGCCGAAACGTGATCGAAGTAACCGCCCTGGTCCACCGGGCGCAGGCGCTCCTCCAGACTGCCGGGCTGTTTGAACAGGTAAAATTCGATTTCGGGGTGTGCATAAGGTACGAAGCCCAGTGATTGGGCCCGTTTCATGGTGCGTTCCAGCACGTAGCGCGGGTCGGAATGCGAGCGGGTCCCGTCCGGGTTGTACACGTCACAGAACATCCGCCCAATAGTGTCCTGCGAAATGTCGGCAAGCTGGGGCAAAATCTGGAACGTCTGAGCATCGGGAAAAAGCAGCATATCCGATTCCGCCACGCGGGTGAAGCCTTCCACGGAGGAACCGTCGAAAGCCACCCCTTCCGTAAAGGCTCGTTCCAGTTCGACCGGCGCAATCGTGACAGATTTCAATACGCCCAACACATCGGTGAACATGAGCCGCACATACTTGACGTCACGTTCCCCCACCTGGCGAATCACGTCTTCTTGACGAGAATCCACGATGTCTCCCTTCCATAGTCCGTTCCGGCGGTTTTCCGGAGGCTCACAGTTCCTGGTCTAAAGTTTCATTCTGGCGGAGTAACGGCCCTGTTCCGTGTGGGTTATCTCAAGGTTCAAGCCGTACATAGCACTCAAAGTCGCGCTGGTCAGCACGTTTTCGAGCGGTCCGGAGGCGAACACGCGGCCTTCCTTGAGGGCCAGCGCATGGGTAAATCCCGGGGGAATCTCTTCCAGGTGATGCGTAACCATGACCATAACCGGACTTTTCGGGTCGCGCGCCAATTCCGCCAGGCCGCTCAGCAACAGTTCGCGCCCGCCCAAATCCAGGGCGGCGGCCGGTTCGTCCAAAATCAGCATCTCTGGGTCAATCATCAGGGCCCGCGCCACCAAAACGCGCTGTTTTTCGCCCTGGCTCAAGGTGGCGAACTCGCGGTCTTTCAGGTCAGCCACTTCAAACATGCCCATCAGGGCTTGGGCGCGCTGCAGGTCAACCGGTTCGTAGCTCTCCCGCCAGGATGCGGTCACCCCCCAAATGGAGGACAGCACGGCCTTTTCCACGGTTTCCTGCGGAGGAATCTGCGCTGCCAGGGCTGGGGAGGCATAGCCCACCCGCTGACGAATCTCGGCGATTTCGGTTTTCCCCAAAACTTCGTCCAAAACTTCGACCCGTCCGCGCGAGGGGTAAATGCGTCCCGCCAGCATATCAACCAGCGTGGTTTTTCCCGCCCCGTTAGGCCCCAGCACCACCCAATGCTGTCCCAGGTGAATCTGCCAATTGAGGCCCTGCAAGATGGAGGTGTGATTGCGCCACAATTCAACGTTGTCACACCGGGCGACCAAAGTCATACTGTTCTTTCCTATCCGAGGGGGGAGCTTTGGGTTAATTGTGACGCTGAGCGATGACTTTTTCGTACAGCGCCACGGTTTTATCCCCAATGGCCTCCCAGGTGAAGTGTTCTTGGGCACGTTTGCGACCGGCCTCGCCCATCGCCTGAGCCCGAGACGGGTCTGCCAGCATATCGGTGATCCGCTTGGCCATCGCCTGCTCGAACTCTTCGGGACGCAGGGGCTTACCAGTACCATCATTGACCTGTTCAATGGGCACCAAAAAGCCGGTTTCTCCATCGACGACCACGTCGGGAATACCTCCGGTGTCGGTGGCGACTACGGGCAAGCCGCAAGCCATTGCCTCTAGGTTCACGATTCCCAGCGGCTCGTAAATCGAGGGGGTCACAAACAGGGTCGAGCCGGTCAACAGGGCAATCATGTGGGCGCGATCCAACATATCCGCAATCCACACCACTCCCGGACGTTCCTGCTGCAGTTCGCGCACCAGACTTTCGACTTCCGCCATTATCTCTGGGGTGTCGGGTGCCCCCGCACACAAGACGATTTGGGCGTCACGAGGTACGTCGCGTAGGGCGCGCAGCAGGTAGGGCAGGCCCTTTTGCCGGGTAATGCGCCCGACGAAAGCTATCGTGGGTGCCCCTTCCGTCAGTCCGTAGTCAGCCCAGACCTGGCTGCGGAATTCAGGGGTGATATTGGAGAAATCCCAGGTTGCCAGGTCGATGCCGTTGTGGATGACGTGGACGCGGTCGGGTTCGATTGTGGGATAGCAACGCAGAATGTCGTCTTTCATAGCGCGGGACACCGCCACGATGGCGTCCGCGGCTTCGTAAGCGGTTTTTTCCGCCCAGGACGAAATCCGATATCCCCCGCCGAGCTGTTCAGCTTTCCACGGACGCAAGGGCTCCAGGGAATGCGCGGAAATCACATGCGGAATGTCATACATCAGGGAAGCCCAATGCCCGCCCATATTCGCGTACCAGGTGTGGGAATGCACCACGTCAGCGCCGGCTGCACCAGCCACGAACTCCAAGTCCACGCCCAAAGTGCGGATGGCAGCATTGGCGTCAGCCAGTCCCTCCAGATAGTCATACCCGGTGACCCCCGGTTCCCCACCTTCCGTACCCGCGGCGCGCGGACCCTCAAAACAGTGCACCCTGACTTCTGCCCGCTGACGCAAAACCTTAGCAAGTTCAGTGACGTGAACCCCAGCACCCCCATAAACTTTCGGAGGGTATTCCCGACTCATCAAATCAACACGCATGGTAACCTCGCTTCGACACAATAATGGACCCTGGACAACCCGGTTCGTAACGCTCCCGGAAAATTCCTGGCCAGCGAACCGCGACTGCACTTCTAACTTATCCCATTTGCTGGTAAAAGATGCCCCAAAAGCCCCACAAAAGCTAAAAAATCTTTTAGGGTTAATACGTGGCTAAACCAAATGTTTTGACAATTATTCTCGCTGGTGGCGAAGGCAAACGCCTGATGCCTTTAACTGAAGACCGCGCCAAGCCCGCCGTGCCTTTCGGAGGGCACTACCGGCTCATTGACTTCGCGCTGTCTAACGTGGTGAACTCCGGTTATCACCGGGTCATCGTCCTAACTCAATACAAGTCCCATTCTCTGGACCGACACATCGCCACAGCGTGGCATATGTCGAACATTCTGGGCAACTACGTGGCACCGGTTCCGGCTCAGCAACGCACCGGAAAGCACTGGTACATGGGTTCGGCGGACGCGATTTTCCAATCTGAGAACATCATCAGTGATGAGCGCCCCGACTACGTGCTGATTATCGGAGCGGACAATATTTATCGGATGGACTTTTCGCAGATGGTGAACGAACACATCGCGTCCGGTCTGCCCGCTACCGTGGCTGGAATCCGTCAGCCGCTCAGCTTGGCTTCTTCGTTCGGAGTCATTGAAGCGGACGCATCGGGTAAAATCGCAGCTTTCCGGGAAAAGCCTCAAGATGCGGTCGGACTGCCAGATGCTCCGGATCAGATACTGGCATCGATGGGCAACTACGTGTTCAATACTGATGCCCTGCTCGAGGCATTGCAGCTAGACTCCCAAAATGACGATTCAAATCACGATATGGGCGGGGATATCGTGCCCTATTTCGTGTCCCGCGGGGAAGCTCACTGCTACGACTTTATCCGCAATGACATCCCCGGCTCGACCGAACGGGACCGGGATTACTGGCGTGACGTCGGTACTCTTGACGCCTACTACGAGGCCTCCATGGATCTCATCGCGGTCCACCCCGTCTTTAACCTATACAACCCGAAGTGGCCGATTATGACGACTGTGGACGGCGAGCTACCCCCCGCGAAGTTCGTCTACGGTGATGATTCCCGCATGGGTCACGCCATCGACTCTTTTGTTTCCAGCGGCACGATTATTTCCGGAGCGCGTTGTGTCCACTCGATTCTCTCTCCGGGAGTTCGCCTGAACTCCTGGTCCGAAGTGACGGACTCAGTCTTGATGAACGGCGTGGTGCTGGCACGGCACGCGAGAGTCGACCGTGCCATCTTGGACAAGAACGTTTACGTTGGCGAGGGCGTTACCATCGGCGTCGACCTTGAACAAGACCGGGCGCGCGGTTTCCTGGTGACCGATTCCGGGATTACTGTCGTCCCCAAGGACACCCGCGTCGAACACTAGACCATGACAGAAACTTCGCTACCCCTGCGCTTTTCCTGCGTATGGGAGGGAAATTCTGCGGACTTAACGCCTGAATCGTTTCAATCCGCGGTTATTCGTGCTACCGGACTGAATACCTCCGCGTCCCCCACCCGGTCCTCCGCAGAGGGGCTAGACCGAGTGTCGCTGTTTGTTCCCGCGTCACCCCCCACGACTCGCGAACAGAGAGCCGCGTGGACTCGCGCTTTGGAGCATGATCTTGACTCAGAGGGCCTGGCTGTGGCGATAACGGCAGGGGCAATGGCCCAGCACGGTCCCGCTCTGGTGGTTTTGGACGGGGACTCCACCCTGTTTACCGGGGAAGGCATCGACCTGGTAGCTGCTCACGCCGGTACGCAGGAGGAAGTCGCCGCCATCACCGCTGCCGCCATGCGTGGGGAACTCGATTTTGCCCAATCCCTGCGGCGACGCATGGGAACCTTGCGGGGCCTTCCGGCCAGTGTTTTGGACCAGGTGCGCCAGGACTACCACTTTTCCCCGGGAGCGGCACAGATGGTATCGGCTTTTCATCGCCGCGGCGTAAAGGTCGGGGTAGTTTCCGGCGGATTCAGGGAACTGGTAGCGCCGCACGCGGCGGAAATTGGGCTGGATTTCGTCAAGGCAAACAGTTTCGAGGTGGCCAACGGCCAGCTGACCGGCGAGCCTGAGGGCGATATCGTCACCGCTGAAACTAAGGAAACCTGCCTGCGTTCTTGGGCCTCCGAACTCGGAATCAGCGTGGAGAGCTGCGTGGCGATGGGAGACGGCGCCAACGACCTGAAAATGGTGCGCGCCGCCGGATTGGGAGTCGCCTACCTGGCAAAGCCTGCCTTGCAAGCCGCTGCCGATGTGCGCCTCTCGTGGCCCAACTTGGCGGCGCTCTCCGCGCTCACCCTCCCGGACTGATGACCATCGCGAACGCTGTTCACCCGGCAAAAGCCCGCGTTTGCGCTTAGCGGGTCGAGGGACGCTCCGGGTTGGATACGTCCACAACTTTCACACCCTGTACCGTAAACAAAAGTTTAGCTACCTGGGCTTTTTCTACCGAGTCACGCGCATTGCCCCACACCAGGGCTCGGCCGTCACGCAGTTTAAACTGCAACTGAGCCGGGTCGTCGGAAGTCACCGAAGCAATCATGGAGCGCAAATCCTCAGGCATATCCCCAAAAGCAATCAAGGCCGCATCAACCAGCTTGCGGGTTTGCCCGCCCAGCTTCTCCATGTCAACATCCAGCTGCGGCAGCCCCGCCACGTCACCAGGGGCAATCTCCAGAATCACTCCGGACCGGTCCACCCCCACAACTTTGCCGTTTTGCCGTACGGTGGCTACCGGAACGCGCTCCACCACGTGAATCTCTAACCCGTGCGGCCACGCGGGCTTGACTTGTGCATCCTTTAGGGCACTGACTTCCTGCAGCACCGTCTTCGCTACTCCCGCCGTAGCCAAACTGGTGATAGAGCGCCCCTCGAAGCTCTGAGTGGCTTGGCAAACCTGTTTAATGTCTACGTTCCGCGCGCCCGTGACATGGCACTGTGCGAGTTGGTAGGTGAACAGCGGTGAAAAAAACACGACGTACAAAACGATGAGGACTCCCGCCAATACCCCAATCAGACTGGAAATCCGCAGTCGCAGTCGATGGCGGCGAATGAACTCCTGTTCCTCCAACCGGTCCAGCAGCGTATTGTCTACGCTTGCCACCCGCAGCGAATCCCAAGGGGAACTCGCCTCGTAGCGCGAACCGTCAGCGGGGGACGTCTTGGGATGGTGTTTGCGCTGAGAAACCTTTTGGGCCGCTTTCACCGCCTCCCGGTTTGCTTTCGCAGCCCGCTTCTGGGTTTTCTTGATGGCCTTCTTTTCGTCACGTTCCTGTTTATCGAGTTGAGCCGGGGTCAACTTTTTCGATTTCGTTTTCTGTTGACTCGTTTCGGAGTTCGCCGTATCAGTCGCAGCGGCACGGTCACGAGGGCGGTGCGGAGAGTCCTTGTCGAGGTCAACGCTTTTGGGGTCGACTACGGGTCGGCGGTGTCGCCCCCGACCGGTGTCGTGGCTCTCTGTGGACTTCCCAAGGGTGGGACGGGGAGGTGGTTTCACGCCTAGCTCTCTTTCGCCTGGGCGGCCTGTTCCACCGAGGCATAGTCATGTCCCGCGGCGATAGCGTGGCCCACGTGGGTGATGGAGCCCGCTCCCAAGAACAGCAAGAGGTCGCCGGGACGGGCGGCGTGGAATGCGCGCAGTCCCGCCGCGTACATATCCGCCACGTAGGTTCCCTGACCGAGACGCTCGGTGATGATGTTGCCGTTTACTCCGGGAATCGGAGCTTCGCGGGCGGCGTAGACCGAGCATACGGTCAGGTCATCCACGGCCGCAAAAACCCGCGCGAAAGCCTCTACGTTGTGATAGGTCCGGGAATACAGATGCGGCTGGAAACACACCAGCAACCGGCCGGTACCGGCTAAGTCGCGAGCCGCCTGCAGAGTGGCCGCGATTTCAGTCGGGTGGTGTCCGTAATCATCGTAGATGCGTACGCCATCGCGTTCACCGACTGGTTGCATACGGCGACTGGCTCCCGAAAAAGTCCCCAACGCGGCAATAAACTGAGGCAAGTCCACGCCCAGGGCATAGGCGGCACCCAGCGCCCCGCCCGCGTTCAGCAGCATGTGCTGGCCCCCAATCCGCAACTTGAGCTGACCGTGAAATACCTGCTGACCGGCATCGGTAACGCTGACTTGGCAATGTCCTTGGCCCGGCCCCAGCTCTGGGTCACTCAGCTGAACTACCACGTCGCCGGCCAAGGGAACCCCGAAACCGTAGGAAATAACCCGCGGCCCACCATCGCCGCGCTGCGCCGAGACCTGCGTGGCAAGCCGCTTGACCCCGGCATCATCGGCGCACAGCACCAGCGCACCGCCCTCGCGCAACCGACCCGTGAAATCCACAAAAGCCTGCTCGAATGCCGCCGCGCTACCCCAGTGATCGAGGTGGTCAGGCTCTATGTTGGTGATGACTTCCACCGCGGGGGAATAGTTCAGGAAAGACCCGTCGGATTCATCAGCCTCGATGACAAAAGCGGAACCCGACCCCAAACGCGCGCCGGTCCCCAGCTCAGCGATAACTCCCCCAATAGCAAAGGATGGATTCGCCCCGATTTTCAGCAGGGCGTGGGCAATCATGGATGACGTGCTGGTTTTGCCGTGCGCCCCAGCCACTGCCACCAAATCGTGGGAACGGGTACAGAAATCTAAAGCCTGGGAACGATGCCAGATTTCTAAGCCCAGAGCCTGGGCACGAGCCGCTTCGGGATTGTCCTCATGCACCGCCGAAGTCACCACCACAATAGCGTTAGCGGGGACCTGTTCCTCGCGATGCCCCACAAAAACGGTGATGCCTGCCTCTCGCAACTGACCCAGGGTGTCGGCCTGCACCTGGTCAGAACCGGACACATGATACCCCAAGTCGTGCAGCAGTAGCGCGAGGACGCTCATGCCGGCTCCGCCGATACCAATCAGATAGAACTCCTGATCGGACGGGACTTCGTGGGCTTGTGTGACATTGGACAAATTCGTGGAACTGTCTTTAATTTCGGGCATGTTTAGGCCTCCTCGGGTTTCCCGGTCGTTTCGCCCAGAACTGTCAGGATGAGCGCGCAGAGATTTTCGGCGCCATGCGTGGTTCCGACCTGAGCTGCCGCCACACGCATGGCCGCGTTCTGCTCCGGGTCTAGCAGACGCACCAGCAGTTCGGCAGCCGCCTGCTCGGTCAGTTGTTTTTGGTCGAGTAGGAACGCCCCCGCGGCGTTAACGACCCCTTGTGCGTTCAAGGCTTGTTCCCCATTGCCAATGGGCAGGGGCACATAAAGGGTAGGAATCGCCAAGGCGGTGTTTTCCGCGACGGTTGCCGCCCCCGCTCGACACACCACACAGTCAGCTAGAGCCAAACCGTAGTGCATCTCGGTGAGGTAGTCTCGCACTTGGTAACGCCGCTCCAGGTGATGTTCAGCGACGAAGTCCTGGACAGGACCGTCCTTGCCTTTCCCGGTCAGGTGAATGACCTGGGCAGTCGGGTTTTCCTGGAACACCCGCAAAAGCGCGCCGGGCAAGACTTCGTTGAGGCGCTGCGCCCCCAGGGAGCCTCCGGTAATCAGCACCGTGGGGTGGGAAGCCGGCAAACCAAAAAATTCGGCAGCTTCAGCTCGCGCCGCGTCCCTGGTCAGGGGCATTTCTAGCTGACGGGCCAGTTCGAGAATACTGGGGCGCAGGGGCAGACCGACGACGCGAGTCTCGCCGTGTTTTGCTTTCAGCCCGGTTCCCTCAAAAGTCAGGCCCACCCCGGCCGCATAGCGTGACCCTACCCGGTTGGCGAGCCCTGGGCGAGCGTTTTGTTCATGAATGACGATAGGAATGCCCGAGCGTTTTGCCGCAAAGTACACGGGAGTGGAAACGTAGCCGCCAAAGCCCACTACCAGCCGCACCCCCCGCGCTTGGAAAGTATCGCGTAGCGAAGCCACCACGTGACGCATCCGAACCGGCAAACGAACCAAATCCGAACTGGGGCGACGTGGCATCGGCAGGCGGGGAATAGTTAACAGTTCATAGCCAGCAGCAGGGACCAGTTCGCTTTCCAGGCCCTCGGAAGTACCTACTACCAGAGGCTCGAAGTCCAATTCGGTGGACTGTAGCGCGGCAATAGTCGCCAGCAAAGGGTTCACGTGTCCCGCGGTACCGCCGCCAGCGAAAACAATGACCGGTTTCGAGATGTCACTCACACCCTCAACTTTAGCGTGTTTTGTCCGGGAACATTTTCAGGAGCACGATCGCCGTGGCGGTTATCAGCAAAGTTTTCCCCGGGTTTCCGCGCCGCACCAGCATCGGAAAGTAAACGTTTACCGGTGCATCCGTCCGGGCAGCAAAACGGCTGCGCCGCGCCGCAGGGGACGCAACCGGGCTTTTAGCGCCGCATCCGCCCCTGGTTCAGCGCGTGCAAAACACATCATCATGCCCATCGCTGCCATGATGGACAGCAGGGAGGAACCTCCGGAGGAAATCAACGGCAAGGGCACCCCAATAATCGGGAGCAGGCCAACGACAGCTCCGATATTGATGATGGCTTGGGAAAAAATCCAGCCCATCATGCCGGCCACGGTGTAGCTCACGAATTGATTTGTCTCTGAGTTCATCAGCCGCATCATCGTCAGGCACAGTACCACGAACAAACCCAGAACCAGGAAAGTGCCCAAAATCCCGAATTCCTCGCCCAAAATAGCGAAAATGTAGTCCGTATCCGCTTCGGGCAGGTAGGACCATTTTTCCCGGCTGGCACCCGGTCCGACCCCGGTCAATCCCCCGGTGGCCAAGGACCACAAGCCGTGTTGTCGCTGGTAGCCGATGCCGGTGGGGTCGGTGGTGGAGGCGTCCATAAAGCCAAAGACCCGCCGGCGGCGGTTAGCTGAACTCATGACTGCCAAAGTGACCCCAAAAATGCCTAGCAAGACGATGCCCGCAAGGTAGCGCCAGGGAATCCCCGCTACGAAAATCGCCGACAAAATGAGCGCTGCCATTACCATCGCGGTACCCAAATCCCGCCCAATCATGACCAAACCCAGCGACCCCACTGCTGGCACGCCCGCGTTGATGAGCCAACGTTTCTTGTCCCGGGCCTCCCGCAGTTCCGGATCTGCCAAGACCCTCCCCAACGCGACAGCCAAAGCCAACTTCATAAACTCGGAAGGTTGAATGGTAATGACACCACCGAGGTTAATCCAGTTCGTGTTACCGCCCGCGGACGCGCCGTGCATACCCGGAACGAACACCATAATCTGCAGCAGCCACGCCGCCCCCAAAAACCACCAGGTCCACTTTTGATAAAAAGTCAGCGGAACTCTGGAGGCGATAAACAGAACCAGCAGCGCCGCCACGTAAATGAGCGAACGTTTTCCAAAGGACAGGAACGGATTCACCCCGCTTTCCAAGGCGGTGATGGTCGAGGCGGAAAACACCAGGATAAAACCGATGATGAACAGCAGCAGGGTGGTGACCAAAATGAGGTAGTAGCTCAGAACCGGTTGGTTCTTCCACCCTTCGGACAGGACCCGCAGAGCGGATTTTTTCTGGCTTGGCGTTGCGGACTGGGCTGAGTTGGCGTCAACCAGGGTGGGCGTCGAGTTTCGCGGGGAAAGCGTTGCCAGTTTCGTGTCCCGAGGTGCCTCAGGAGCCTTGTTCCTCCCCACCATCTTGGTTCTCCCCCAGTTTCCGCGCTGCCTGAGCAAATTGGTCGCCGCGCTCGTGATAGTTGTTGAACTGATCCCACGAGGCACACGCCGGAGCCAGTAGCACGGTATCCCCCGGAACGGCTAAAGCTCGCGCCTCTAGAAGCGTCCTTTCCATAAGATTGTCCCCCGGAGCGACCCGTTTCAGAGGGATTCCCGCGCCGTTTTCAGCAAATGCGCTCTCAAAAGGCTCCGGGTCCAGGCCAATCAGTACGGCGGCTTTCACTTTCGGGGCGGCTATCTGCACCAGAGCGTGGAAGTCTTGGCCTTTCGCGTCTCCCCCGACAATCCACACGGCGCGTTTCTCGTCAATGTCACGCAGCGAAGCTGCCGCCGCGTGCGTATTCGTAGCTTTGGAGTCGTCGATATAGGTCACGCCCCCGAACGTGCCGACCACGGCACGGCGATGCTTCGCCAGCTCAAACTCGAGAATTCCGCGGCGCACCCATTCGGGCTGCAAACCGTAGGCCCGCGCCAGTCCGGCCGCGGCCAAAGTATCCGCCAACAGTGCCGATGTCGGCACTTTCGCTCCGCTCAAGTGTTCCAGGTCGGCAAACGTTGCCAGTTCCAGTGCCTGAGTTTCGTTGTGTTCCCCAAAAGCCCGGTCCACGATGACGTCCTCAATCACGCCCAGGAAACCCGGAGCGGGAATACCCGGAGTCAAACCAATGCACTTTTCCGGGGGAAAGCCCTCGTCTTGAACGAAACGTTTACTGAGTACCTTGGTCGGCAGTTCCTCGGTGGCGGGATACAGAGCGGCACGCTGCACCCCGCTGTAGACCTTCGACTTGTCCCAAGCGTAGTCGTCGGCGCTACCGTGCCAGTCAAGGTGATCGGGGGCAAAGTTGAGCCACACGGAGGCCCAGGGCTTCAGGCTGTACGTGGAATGCAGCTGTGCCGAAGACAACTCCACCGCCAGCGCGTCCACAGCGCCTTCGGCCGCGACTTCAACTATGGGCGTGCCGTAGTTACCCACCGCGGTCGCCACCACACCGCCGGTGATGAGCATCTGCGCCAACATCCCAGTCGTGGTAGTTTTCCCGTTCGTGCCCGTAATGCACATCCACTTGCAGTTACGGTTACCGATGGCTTCCTGGATTTGCCAGGCTAACTCGACTTCTGACCATATGGGGGCGCTGGCCTCGGGAAGGCGATACATGGGATTATGCGGGGCAATCCCCGGGGAAACCACGAAAAGTTTGTGTCCGTTCCCGGCAGCCGCCTCACCTTGGAACTGTTCGCCACTGGCAGTGCAATAGTCGACCCGATCGCCGAGTTCCTCCCGGGCCTGTTCCACAGCATCTGGGTTCACATCGTAGCAGGTCACATGCGCTCCGAGAGTGGCCAGTACGGCGGCGGCGGCGCGCCCCGACTTTCCCAGGCCCAACACACCAATGGAGGCGCCGGTAAATTGCGTATCTTTCACAGCTTCATCACCCAATCGAAATAGAACAGTCCTACCCCAGCGGCAGCCATCAGCCCGGCAATAATCCAAAACCGCACGACCACGGTAATCTCTTTCCAGCCCAACAGTTCAAAGTGGTGATGAATTGGGGCCATCTTAAACACGCGCTTGTGAGTGGCTTTAAAGAACCCGACCTGAATAATGTCGCTGATAACTTCCATCACGAACAGGCCACCGATAATGATTGCCAGGAACTCGGTGTGGGTGAAAATCGACACCCCCGCCAGAATACCGCCCAGCGCCAGCGAGCCGGTGTCGCCCATAAAAATACGCGCTGGTGAGGCATTCCACCACAAAAATCCAATCAGGGCGCCGACCACAGCCGCACAGAATAATGCAATATCCAGCGGGTCGCGGATTTCTGAGTAACACGCGGGGGCGCTGGTACCCTCGATGCCGCAGCGCTGCGAGAACTGCCAGTAGGACATCAAGGTATAGCCACCAAACACGAAAATCGAAGTTCCGGTCGCTAAACCGTCCAGACCGTCCGTCAGGTTAACCGCGTTAGACCAGGCCGCCACCAGGAAGTTCGCCCAAATCAGGAACAGCACGACCCCCAGACCGAAACCGGCGAAAGCCAAATCCAGGTTCGTGTCCCTGATGACAGAAATTTTCGTGGAGGCGGGGCTCAAGCCGCGCAAGTTCTCAAACCCCAGGGCCAGGCCGGAGAATATGGATCCCACCGCCAGCTGACCGAGGATTTTGCCGGTTGGGTTCAATCCCAAGGAACGGTGCTTAGAAATTTTAATCCAGTCGTCCAACCAGCCGATGAACCCCAGTCCGACCAGCAAAAATATGAGAATTAGGGACGAAGCGCTGGGGCCTTTGCCGCTGGTGATGGCCTGGTGAATATGACCCGCTCCCCACCCGATAATGATGGCGAGGATAATGATGACCCCGCCCATAGTGGGTGTGCCGCGCTTCGTGTAGTGCGCGGTCGGACCGTCCTGGCGAATAAACTGACCGAATTGCTTATTGACCAGCCACTTCGCATAGAACGGGGTGACCAGTAGCGAGAATAACAGGGCGATAAAGCCAGCTGTCAATACCGCAGTCATCGGACGCGGCCCCTTTCTTCAATTTCTTGAGCCAGTTTCCACAGTCCCGAACCATGCGAACCTTTGACCAAGATTAAGTCACCAGGACGCACAATCTCCTGCAACAACCGACCGGCAGCGGTGGCATCCATAACCTGATGGCTTTCCCCGTCACGTTTCAGTGCCGAATAGGCGCTTTCGATGTGTTTCGCCATGGGACCGACCGTCAGCAGGACCGAAATTCCGAGGTTCGCGGCGTAACGTCCGATTTCTCCGTGCAGCTGCGGGGCGGTTTCGCCCAGTTCCAGCATGTCTCCCAGGACGATGACCACGCGCCGGGTGGCTCCCGATTTCGCAATCACGTCCAAAGCGGCACGCACCGAGTCCGGGTTCGCGTTATATGCGTCGTCTATGAGGTCCACTCCGTCCGCCAAATGCACCAGGTTCATGCGGTGTTCGCTGACTGGAGTGGCTTTTGACAACACGGCCGCAATTTCAGCGGGAGTCATGCCCGCGACATGCGCAATAGCCGCGGCCGCCAACGCGTTAGCGACGTGATGGGCACCGAGGAGCTGTAGCTGAACCGGGGCGCTACCGGCGGGAGTGTGCAGCAGGAAGCTGCCCCGCGAAGCCTCGTCCAGGCGCAAGTCGGTGATGCGCACCGGGGTATTCTTTTTTGTCGAAAAGTACATGAGGCGTCCCGAAGTCCGCCCGCTCATCGCTTCCACACGCGGGTCATCCGCGTTCAAAATGGCCATGCCTGAGGGCCCCAGGTTTTCCAGGATGGTAGCCTTCTCGGCTGCCAGGGCCTCAACCGAAGAATACGACTCCAGGTGCGCCACCCCCACCATCAAAACCAGAGCCACATCCAGGGGAGCAATATCGGTCAGGTAGGCAATGTCGCCGGGTTGCGAAGCGCCCATTTCCAATACCAGGTACTCGGTCGCGGCGTCAGCTTCCAGAACCGTGAGCGGCAGGCCAACCTCGTTGTTGAACGATGCTACGGGGGCGACAGTGGCGCCTTTGGTGGATAAAAGCTGTTTCGTCAGGTCCTTGGTGGTGGTTTTGCCGGCAGAACCGGTGATTCCGATGACAAGTTTCAGTTGGCCGGTTCCCTCGCGGACTTGGGCACGCAGTTGACGCAGATGCGCCTGAGCCAATCGCCCCAGAGCATACTGCGGGTCGGGGACCTGCAATACAGTCAATTGGTTCAATTCGTCCTCGGTAGCCCACCCCTGGTCCAGAATCTCTGCGCGATCGCGGCTGACGATGGCGACTCTGCCTCCGCGGCGAGCCACGGACCCCAGGAAGTGATGCCCGTCAGTATTTTCTCCGGGCAGCGCCACAAAGACATCACCCGTACTGACCAGCCGCGAATCGGTATGTACTCTGCCTTGAATCCGAGTCGAGTTTTCCCCAGGTTCTATACCAATCGCCTCACATATGGCGTCTAGGGTCATATTTATCAAAGGTGGACTCCTTCAAAAGGCCAACAAATCGGCTTTAATCTTATCTCACGCCGGCTCCGGTCAGAAAAGGGGTCAGCTCCGCTTCGCTAGAGCCTCGCGAGCGACCACCCGGTCGTCAAGCTCATACTGCCCTTCGGGCGTAAACATGATGGGTTCGTGACCCCGCCCCGTAATAACAACGGTATCCTCGGGACGAGCGTCCAAAATGGCTCGCTCAATCGCCATCTCGCGGGGGGCAATCTCCACAAATTTATCTTCATAGCCCTTCATGCCCGCCATGACGTCCCGGCGAATCCCGCTCGGTTCCTCCTCGTGAATGTCCCCGTCCGTAAGGTAAGTGAAATCCGCCAGCTCGGCAGCAATTTGACCCAAAATCGGCCGTTTGCCCGGATCGCGCTGCCCGTCAGCGCCCATCACCAACAGCAGCCGGCCTTTGGTCGAAATCCGCATGGTGTCCAGCAAAATCTTGGTGGAATCCGGGTTGTGCGCGAAGTCCACAATCACGCGGGGTGCCTCACACAGCAGCTCCATACGTCCCGGCACATCCAGACGGATGGGATTCACGGTCAGGTGGCGCAAAATGTCGCCGTCCAGCTGACGCGGGCTGGGGGACAATCCCGTCACCACCATGACGATGGCCAGGGCGGCATTGATTGCGTTAAACGTACCGGGCATCCGGACCTGCACAGAGGCCTCTTTGCCGTCAAAAGCCCGCAACCGTAGTTCGGTGAAGCCGCCCTCCAACTCGATAATTTTCCCTTGCCAATCAGCCGGCCGACCCGTCAGGGACAGGGTTACAAAATCATGTTGGCCGCCGCGTTCCAATTGCTCAGCCAAGCGCTGACCCCACACGCCGTCAACAATGATGACCTGGCGATCACTGCGCTGCGGGGAAAACAGCGAGGCCTTGGTCTGGAAGTATTGCTCCATGGTGCCGTGGTAATCCAAGTGATCCTGAGACAGGTTCGTAAATCCGGCGCAGGCGAAATGCAGCGGATCCACCCGCCCCATCGCTAAAGCGTGCGAGGATACTTCCACCACCATGTGATGCACATTTTCTTGCACCGTCGTGGCCGCAAAGGCTTGCAGCTGCGGGGCTTGCGGAGTCGTAATGAAAGCGGGGGCGGTTTTCTTGCCCACTGCAGCCTCCACCGTGCCAACCAGGGAGGACAGATGCCCGACCCGATGCAGCATGTGACGCAAAAGATAGGTGGTGGTGGTCTTTCCGTTCGTGCCCGTCACGCCCCACGCACTCAAATGTTTGCAGGGATTATTGAAGGCGACAGAAGCGGCCCGACCAGCTACGGAAGCCACATCGGGAACAATGATAGCGGGGATATCCAAGTCCGCGAGGAATGCCATCCCCGCCGGATCGCTCAACACAGCTCCGGCCCCGCGCGAGGCGGCATCCGCCGCAAACTTGGCGCCATGCACATGGAACCCCGGCATCGCCACAAACAGCTCGCCGCCGCGCACCACCCGGTTATCAATAACCGCACCGCGCACACGGCCGCCGTTACCGTAAACCGTGCCGTCCACGGCTTTTGCTAAATCCGTGACATCGACCCAGGGCAAGCGAAGCAGATCCGGCGCGTAAGGGTCAAAAGCAACTTCCAGAGTCATATTTCTCTAATCTCCAATCGGATACAACTGCGGCTTCGTGTCGGTGGGCGGGATTCCCAGCTCTCTAATCGTAGCCCCCGCAATCTCTTTAAACGCCGGGACCGCGACCACGGATCCGTATATCGAGGCAGAAGGGCGATGCACCACTACGGTGATAACCACGCGGGGATTGTCGGCGGGAAACACCCCAGTAAATGACCCAACGGTCCCGGTTTGCCTGCCGTTAGCCTCAATAATCTGGGTAGTACCGGTTTTCCCCGCCACTGGGTATCCCTCGATTTGGGCATCGGGAGCACCGCCTTTTTGTGAGACGACCCCCTCCATCATGGTTAGCAATTTCCGGGAAGTGTCCTTGGTGTAAACTCTGGTACCCGCGTCTACAGCTTTCTTTTCTACGCTGCCACCAGGCTTCGTCCACGATTCGATGAGGTGGGGTTGCACTTCTACTCCCCCGTTTGCCACGGTCGCGATACCGTTGGTGACCTGCAGAATAGTCGCCGCGATACCTTGGCCGAACATGATGGTGTAGCGTTGGCGACCATCCCATTTCTCGGGGGCGGAGAGCAACCCGGCACTCTCACCAGGCAGTTCGACGCCAGTGGGTTTACCAAAACCAAGTTGTTTCAGCTTTTGATACCTGTCCGTGTCCGTGATTAAGTCACCAACCTGGACAATCCCCACGTTCGACGATTTGGCAATAATCCCCGCCGCTGTCAGAGCATAGGTACCGTGAGCAATGGAGTCCCGAAAACTTTGCCCGTTAGACATGGTGATTTCACCTGGCACGGTAAAAGTGCTGGTGGGCTCCACTTTACCGGCATCGATGACCGCTCCCATCGTATGAACTTTCAGGGTAGAACCCGGCTCGTAAACCGTGGAAACGGCTTTGGAACCACGATTCCGTTCACTGGTTTTCGTAGGTTCTGAGGGGTTAACCGTATCCGTCTCGCACAGAGCGAGGATCTTTCCGGTGCCTACCTCTTGAACTTCCGCCATGACGGATTGCGCCCCGAACTGAGAGCGGGATTTCTCGACCACTTGCTGACAAGTATTTTGCAGGTCCAACAGGATAGTCGTCTTAATGGTTTGTCCCGCAATGGCGTCTTTACGATAGTTATCCTGGACCGGAATAGTTTGTCCCCGCCGGCCAATCTCGGTAAAGTCTTCGCCGTCCACCCCGGCGAGCTTGCTATTTTGGCTCAGTTCCAGCCCGGCTAAACCCACTCCATCAACATCGGTGAAACCGATGATATTGCCGGCCACGTTGCCGTTCGGATAAATCCGTTTCGTGATTTCTTCCGGCTCAATGCCCGGAATCCCCAGCTTCGCAATTTTACGCCAGACCTCGGGAGTCACTTCTTTGGCGATATACACAAAGGTCGAGGGTTTTTTGCCAGGCTGAGCGGTCAGTTTCCCGCCCAGCTCAGCGGGGTCGGTGTCCAAAAGCGGAGCCAGCTTTTTCGCCGCCGCTGCTGGTCCATAAGCCGCGACCTCGGGCCGATCGAATTCGTCATAGATAATCTTCGGCTTGCCTTTCGCGTCTTTCCCCGCGATTTTCGGCTGAAAATAAGTATTGATTTTTACCTGATTAACCCCGATGTTGTAGCGCTTCACGGAGGTCGCCATCTGCCGACCCGAGGAGTCCAAAATATCCCCCCGCTGAGCTTTAATAATGTGGGTGCGGCTACGTTGATCCTGGGCTGCCGCGGCGAGTTCCGGTCCCTGCACCAGTTGCACCACCACCAAGCGGACCGCAAAAATGAACAGCACCGCGATAATGGCCCCCACCAACAGGTTTTTTCGGACTCTACTCACTTGACCAGTTTCGCCCAGCTTTGCCAGGTTTTCACGCTCCCACGCCGTAACCGCGAGGGGTTTAGCTAGGCGCAGTCGCTATCCCCGCCAGCCCTTATTGTGCGGCTTTCCCTGGAATAATCTCTCCGGTCGCCAACGTCACGTAACCCTGTTCGGCTGCCGGAACCAATCCAATTTCCTGCGCTTTCTTTGCCAAGTATTGCGGAGACTGAGCTTCACGCGCCTGGGTCACCAGGTCGGCTTGCTGATCTTGCAGCGCGTTCAACTCGTTTTGCATGGCGTACATATCGTAGGAAGTCATCGCCAACTGGGTATTGATAACCACGGGCACGACCAGCGCGGCGACCAGCATCGCTGCCACCGTCAGCCACATCGGCCAAGTGATGCGCCGCTTTTGAAAAGTCGGGACCAGCTGAAGCTGCGGCCTGGGGGCATTCCGAGCGGGAAGCGGCATCCCGGCAACGCTGCCGGGTTTACGCAATGCCAGGTTGGAAGTAGCTGCGTTAGTCACGTGAGTCTCCTTCGGTTAGGGGGTAAACAGGGTTTTGGGCACGTAGTTTCGTCAAGGTGGGAAAACGTTTTTCCACCGGTTTTTGTTTTGTTTTCACAAGGGTCCCCGCGAGGTTTTCCAGGTAGGGTTCCCGGGTCTTTTCCACGGCACGCAGCCGCAGAGAGGCGGCGCGCGGATTGTCGGCGACCTCAGAGTCATCAGCTAAACGCGAGCCGTGCGTAAGGTCGCGCAGCCAAGGCTGCGCCTGCTCAGGCAGTACGGGCAATCCCTTGGGCGCCGCCGGATGAATCCCCGTGGCAAAAGCCCGCTTGACCAAGCGATCTTCCAGGGACTGATAGCTTTCGATGACGATGCGTCCGCCGACCCGCACTGTTGACAGCGCTTTCGCCAGGAAACGTTCCAAGTCGCCTAGCTCATCGTTGACCGCCACTCGCAAGGCTTGGAATGTGCGCTTCGCCGGGTTCCCTCCACTGCGACGAGCCGGGGCAGGAATTGTGTCGCGGATAATCTCCACGAGCTGACCCGAAACTTGCAACGGCTGGTCCAGACGGGCCTTCACGATAGCTTTCGCGATGGGCCACGAGAACTTTTCTTCGCCGTATGTGTGGAGCACCGCGGCGATTTCTTCCGCTTCAGCCAGGTTCAGGAAGTCGGCGGCGGTAAAACCTGCGGTTTGGTCCATCCGCATATCCAGCGGTGCTTCGGGTTGGGCATAAGCAAAACCGCGCTCCGCCTCGTCCAGCTGCAGTGACGAAACCCCCAAATCTGCCAAAATCCCGTCCACTTGGCTCAGACCGTGCTGCGCCAATATGCAATCCAGTTCCCCGTAGGTTGTGCCGGCGATGCTGAGGCGATTCGCAAAAGCACTGAGTCGGGACGCCGCCAAACGCCGAGCCTGCGGGTCGCGGTCGATACCGATAATGCGCAGTTGCGGGTGGCGCTCCAACAGATATGCGCTGTGTCCCCCCAGACCAAGAGTGGCGTCAACCAAAACGGGACCCTGGATACTGCGAAAATCAGCGGTGGAGGAAAGTGGGGTGGCCGCGTCCGGCGCAAAATCCAAAGCGGGCGTCAATAAATCAGCGCACACCTCAGCCAGCACCGGCTGGTGGATTTCGGCAACTGATTTCACGTTTCTTCCTTTTTCATGGGGTAACCCCCGTTTTTCTAGCGACTCCCGCGTTAGCCAGGTTTCCCACCGTGTCTGCCTGCGGGGAAGAGCATTCAGAATCGGTAGGACACCAAACCCACGCGGGTTTATGCAGTTATGCGCGAGTTTCCTCACAGCAGTCCCGGAAGGATTTCTTCCGAAACTTCCGAGAAGTCCTCCTCGGCGGCAGCCAAGAATTCGTTCCAGGTCTTCAGGTCCCAAATCTCCACGCGGGAACCCGCTCCGAAAACCGCCAGGTCACGACCCAGTCCGGCATACTCACGCAGGGCGGGCGGAATGTTAATCCGTCCTTGCTTATCCGGGATTTGATCGCTCGCCCCGGACAGCAGCACACGCGAAAAGTTCCGCGCCTGCTTGTGGGTGATGGGAGCCTGGCGAAGTTCCGTATACAGGGTTTGGAACTCGCCAGTCTCAAACGCATAAACGCAGTGGTCCTGACCCTTGGTCAAAACCACTCCGCCTGCGAGTTGCTCCCGAAAACGGGCAGGCAGTATCAGGCGACCCTTGTCGTCGAGCTTTGGCTCGTAGGTCCCTAAGAACACAACCTTCCCTTTCACCCTCAGCGTGATGCTGATTTTTGACCCGATACCGTTACGGTTTTCGTTACACCCCACTTTACTCCACTTTCATCCACAAATTTGCAAAAACGCGACAAATTTTGCATTTTTAGCAAATTATTTATTGGAAATTCAGAGAATTCTTAAGTGGAGGAAGATTTTACAATGAGCGGCTTCCAGAGCTGACGAAAGCGCTAACGAGAAACAAAAAACCGGTTACCGAAAATCGGTAACCGGATGAGACAGGTGAGTCAGAGACTCGGAATCGGGAATCGAAACGGACTACTCGCCGTGCTGACGGCGTTCCCACCGCTCATTTTGACGATCCATAAAGGACCCTCGCGAGGCGGGCGCACCAGCGGGCTGTCCGTGAGGAGTCGGTTTCGACGCGGGAGATTTTGAGCCAAGCCCGAAGATTTTTAAAAACCCCAGGACGATAACCACGAACCCCAGTACCCCGATAGCGGTACCCAAGAATTCCATACCTTTCAAGTAGGGCGTGGCGATGAGTCCTCCGACCAGAACTACTGCCCCAATCAAAACCAGAACGACCCCGAAAGCAACCTGACGAGAACGGCTCGCCGTGGATTCACCGACCTTTGTGGAGGTCTGGCGCATTCTATCGGCCATCTTGGGATCTTCGTTGTGGAGCTGGGCCTCCATCTGCGCCAGGACTTGCTTTTCATAGTCCGACAATGCCATGACCATGTCCTTTCAATGCGCGGCCGAGGAACGCACCCCAAAACCAAAACGGACGTGTTAACACAAACTAGTTTACCTGCTTTTACCCTCATCGCGCCACATGGGTCTGTGCACGAGTTCTTCGAAACTCGATAAACAGAACTTTTTACTGGTTTAATTGGGTTATGCAAGCGTTGATTATCGGCCTGTGGTGGATTGTGGCACTAGTGATTGCTGTGGTCCTCATTTATAGAGCGCGCCCTCAGAGCAGCGTGGAGTACTACCGCATTCAAGCGTATATCAAAGAAGTTGAGCCTCTCACCGAGAATGATACCATGCGCACCCTGCCTTACGAGGTCACCGTGCTGTTGCCTTTTTTGGATCCCAACGAAGCCAACACGTACTACTACCTGACCTTGAACCCGGAAGACCTCCACATCGGTCGGGCTCGGACCTGCGCCCGCTACCATCTTCCGCTGCCAGCGTGGGTTTCTGCTGTTGATCCGCGTGACATACGTTTCGAGAACTCTCACTCTTGGAACACGGATACCATCATCAACGCGGTCTTGCTCCTGGTCGCACAGTTCATCATGACGGGCACCTGCCTGTTCAACATGGAACTCATCACGAATTCAGACCCCTATTTCGTACTCCTGTTCCCGCCCACGATACTGTTCTTTGCCTTTGCTACCCTCTACGGGTTCCTGCGTTTCGGACAAGCTGCCAGGGTGTGGGTACGCGTGGCCTCCGACCCAGCCACCGCACCGGCATCTATCAGCGGAATCCGACGCATCAACAGCCATGCCGGTCACCCCGGTGGTTTCGAAGTGTCGCTCATGTGGGCTCCCCTGGGAATGCCCGCACAGTACGGAAAAGTGCGGATTCCCGGCTTCCAGCGCCGCACCATCCTGCTGCTGCAAAAACTGGTGCGAAACCAACTGGAGGAAGAATCGAAAGGAGTGTGGCGCGTCACCCCGGGAGTCCCGCAGGACCAGACTCAACCTCACACCGCAGTTTCCGAACTGCACACTCCCGAAGGACCCACGACGGTGAAAATCACCGCCCTGCCAGCAAACGATCCTCGCTTCGACCCGCGCCCTCCGAAAGTGCGCGCAGCGGCGGAAAAAGCCCGTCTGAAGCGTGAGGCGGAACTGTTGGCGCAACGCGAAGCCTTTGAACGTGCCACGGCACGAGCCCGGATTGAGGAAGCTAACCGGGCGGAACTCGGTAGCGAAGAGAACAGTCTCGATGAGGTCGCCGCCCAGGGTCCCCAAGCGTGGTACTACCCGATGAACCCCTCGCGGGTAAACCTGGTGGGAATCGGCACGGATCCGGGGAATCGCTCGAACCTGATTGGACCAGGCATCGGTTGGCTCTGCGTTGCTTTAGTGGCCGGGATGACTGTAGCATGGCTCGGCTTTATCAATCCCAACATTATGTTCCCGGTTTACGAAGCCCCTTCCGGTGATCAGCCACTGGGGAGCTGGACTCGCTAATTATCCGGCATTCTAAGGGTTTATCGGCAGGTTTAATCCTCCGGGGTGTCGCGGCGATGCCGACCCCGGCGGGGACGCAACTGTTCGATGTTGCGTTTTTCGTAAGGTGTGTCGCGCAGGGACGAAATCCCGGAAGCATCGCCCACTGGAGGTAATTCTTCGTCAAGATTTGAGAGTTTCGCCCCGCGATTCAGCCGGTCTGTGCGCTTCAAAAATTCTTCGAGGCGAGCTCCTAATTCCTCGGCGGTGGGCAGCGGTTCTTCGGGAGTCTCAATAATCGCCATCGGTTCGGCTTCGTCAAAATGCTGTTCCAGTATCTCGACGATGTGTTCGGCTTCCTCAGACTGTTCCACCATCTGGTTGATTTGTCCCAAAGTGAGGGTGGAAGCGGCTTCGATGTCTCCCACCGGCAGTGCCAAGCCGGTCTTGGCTGCCACCGCTGACATCAGCGCCGCGGCCGCCGGCGGGTAGTCCCCTTCTGCCAAGTAATACGGTACCGCCGCAATGATACCTCCCGCGTCCAGACCGGTTTGTCCCAGGGTGAATTCGATGAGCTGATCCATCCCTGCCGGCAGCAGCATTTCGCCAACCATCTTGGGCTGTTTGGGCAAGCTCTCCGAACGCGACCCGTGCATATGCACCGGAGTGGGCCGCGTGTGAGGCACCCCCGCCGGCATTCCGGTCACGCCTACCGTCTGGCGCACTCCCAAGCGTCGGACAATTTCTCGGATGGTGTCCAAGAACAGATTCCATTGGGCATCCGGTTCCGGTCCGTGCAATACCAAGAAATTCCGGTCGTTGTCGTCGCTGAGCAATTCCAGACGAATTTCGGGCATCTCCACTTCGGTAAACTTCCAGTCTGAAAAACTCAGCCAGGGTCGATGGGAACGAAAATCCACCAATTTATCGGAGTTAAATGTCGCAATAGTCTGATGTGGGAGAGCTTCCATCAGGTTCTCTAGCATACCCCGCCCGGAATGCCCGGCGTCCATCGCCCCGTTGAGGTGATGTAGCATAACGTCGGCGTGGCCGCTCAGGTCCGCGCCGGGCGCTAATAAGGTATCAAATTTGTCTGCGTCCATTTTTCCCTCGAAAAGTTCAACCCCTAAATGTTATCAAGACTTTTCCCCAATTCGCTCCCGGTAAATCTTTTGGGGCATAATTGATTACCCTTTTAATGCCCCGAGGAGAGATAAATTGGCTGACGCAACGGTGCCGTCGTCCTGGCAATCCGAGATTGCCAAAGAGCAAGCTTTCGTTGACCGCGCCTATAAAACCCTCGATGAACTGCGGGTCTATTACCGTCGACGACAGGACGAGGTCGCTGCGGAAATGAGTTCTAACCCCTCTGCCAGGGCCGACCGCGACGCCTTGGCGGCGCATTACGGAGACGAAGCCACCCGCCTAGAAAGCGTGGAAAATCGCCTGGTCTTTGGCGGTTTAGACCTGGAGGACGGAACCAGTTTCCACATTGGCCGCGTAGGTTTGCGAGACTTTGATGCGACCGATGCCGAGGCACCGGCTCTCGGTACTCCGGCACTTTCTCCCACCGAGAACCCTTCCGACAACCCTCTGGAAACACCGGCCGCGTTGGAAAAACTTGAGGAAAAACCTGGTGAAGGCGTGTCTCGCCAACTGTTGGTGGATTGGCGAGCGAAAGTCGCCCAACCGTTCTATCAAGCCACGGCAGTAGCCCCGATGGGGGTGTGGAAGCGGCGACACGTTGCCACCAGTTTGCGCGAAGTGGTGGGCGTGGAGGATGAGCTGTTAGCTTCCGGTGCCGAAACCGACGCCGCCCAGACGGCGTCACTGCAGGGTGAGGGTGCTTTGATGGCTGCCCTCTCCCGAGCGCGCAGCGGCCAGATGTCCGACATTGTCTCGACGATTCAGGCCGAGCAAGACCGGGTGATTCGTTCCGACCTGAACGCTTTTTTGGTGGTGCAGGGCGGACCGGGCACCGGCAAGACGGCGGTGGCGCTGCATCGGGCTGCTTATCTGCTCTATGCCCACCGGGATCAGCTGGATTCCCAGGGGGTTTTGGTCATTGGTCCCAACCACACATTTTTGCGCTACATTGAGCGGGTGCTTCCCGCCTTAGGCGAGACCGGAGTGGTCAGCCTGACTATCGGGGAATGCTTCCCCGGCGTACACGCCGTGGCGGAACGTCCAGAACTGCGCGCTTTGAAAGGTGATACCCGCTGGATTAAAGTCGCCGCCGCGGCCGTGGCCGATTTGAAGCGTCCTCCTCGCGAGGACCAAATCCTGCAGTTAGACCACGTCCAGCTGAATCTAAGCGCCGCTTTGGTGCGTGAGGCAATGGAAGCCGGTTCGCACGGTGGCTCCACCCACAATCAGCATTGGGCTGCCTACGCCAAATTCCTGGTCCGCGAGTTGACCAAGCTCTATGCCGGCCAGACCCCCACCAAAGAGGACATGGAGTGGATGACCGAGGAAATCCGCGGCTCGGCGGAGGTGCGCCGGGCGGTCAACCGCTGTTACCTGCCCGCGGCTGCCCCTGATTTGTTGGCGCGGCTCTATGCTTATCCGGATTATTTGCAGCGTATCGCCTCGGGAATTTTCACCGCGGAGGAAATCGCCGCGTTGCAACGCCCCAAGACCAGCCCCTTCACGGATGCGGATGTGCCGATTTTGGATGAACTGGCTGAGCTGCTGGGGCCGCTACCGGGAATGACGGATTCCGCGGCACAACGCCACACCCGCGAACAGCGCGAAATCGAGCGGGCGGCGGAGGCTATTGAAGCGATGGATTTGGGCGGAGGGCTCATCAACGCGCGGATGCTGGCGCGGTCAACCCGCGGTGAGGTGAGCCTCTCTCCCCTAGCTCAACGCGCCCGGGCGGACCGTTCCTGGGCTTACGGGCATGTCGTTGTGGACGAGGCACAAGAGCTTTCGCCGATGGACTGGCATCTGCTGCTGCGCCGGTGTCCTTCCCGGTCGTTCACCGTGGTTGGGGACGTCAACCAAGCATCGCAAAGCTGGTCGAACACACCATCGTGGTCCGACCTCTTAGGTCCAGCCATGCGCGCCGCTCCGGTGATGGAGCAGCTCACCATCAACTACCGCACCCCTCGTGCGGTGATGGATCTGGCGCAAAAGGTGCTGGCGGCCAGTCCTGAGAGCGCGGTAGTGCCGCTGCAGTCGGCCCGGGATGTGGCGGGAGCCCTGGCCTTTACCCGGCTGAAGGGCGAACCACGGGCCAACCTGGAGGAACCGGTGTCCGGGGCGGGGAACCTTGTGCCCGTTCTCAGAGACACTCTCCAGGCAGAAACGGCACGTTTGGAAGCGGAAGTCGGTGAGGGGACCGGCAAGCTAGCGATTATCGTCCCCACCGCGGCGCGTTCGTACCTCGCTTCAGCCTTGGGCTTAGAAACCGCCGATGTCATAGCTGAACAGGTGTGTTGCCTGGATTCGCGGGCAGCAAAAGGGCTCGAGTTCGACACGGTCATCTTGGTGGAACCCGCCGTTATCGCCAACCAGTCAGCCGGAGACCTCTACGTGGCGATGACGCGCTGCACGAAACGGATGCATGTCTTGGCCAGCGATTTACCCGCGGGAATGGACTTACCCGCTACCGAGGATTGACGCCAACCCGTGAGACTACCCCTGACATGGGATTTCAGCACCGCACACTTTTGGTCTAGAGTGGTGCTATGACAAAGATACTGCTGCTTGAAAACCCCCACGAAGTCGCCGACAAAGTATTTAGCGACGCAAATGTCCAAGTCGACCGGGTAGACGGCGCTCTGGACGAAAATGACCTGATTAAGGCTCTGCAGGGCTATCAGATGGTCGGGATTCGCTCCAAGACGAACCTGAGCAAGCGAGTTTTCGATGAATGCCCGGACCTGGTCTGCGCCGGGACTTTCACGATTGGCACGAACCAAATCGACCTGCCAGAAGCGGCAAAACACGGAGTGGCAGTATTCAACGCCCCTTACTCCAACACGCGTTCCGTGGCGGAACTGGCCATCGCCGAGATTATCGCGCTGGCCCGTCAGCTGCCGGTGCGTAACTTTCACCTGCAAAACGCCGACTGGCAAAAGACCGCCAAAGGCTCCCACGAGGTGCGCGGCAAGACCCTGGGGATTATCGGCTATTCTTCAACCGGTACCCAACTGTCCATCCTGGCTGAGGCCATGGGCATGAAAGTCCAGTTCTACGACTTGGCAAAGAAGCTGCCCATTGGCAACGCAAAACAGTGCAACTCTCTGGAGGAAGCCCTGCAGGGCGCTGATTTCGTGTCGCTGCACGTGGACGGACGCGCCTCTAACGAAAACATGTTCACCAGGGTACAAATGGCTCAGATGAAGCCCGGAGCGAAACTGTTGAACTTGTCCCGCGGTTTTGTCGTCAACCTCGACGACTTGGCCGAGGCTTTGGATTCGGGCCAAATTGGGGGTTGCGCCATTGACGTGTTCCCCGATGAACCGCGCAAGAATGGCGAGGAGTTCCACTCCCCGATTATGGGCAAAGAAAACACCATTCTCACCCCGCACATCGGCGGGTCTACGCTGGAGGCTCAGGAGGACATCGGCTGGTTCGTGGCCGGGAAACTCTGCACCTACCTGCAGTCCGGTGAAACCGTGATGAGCGTAAACATGCCGAACTTGAGCCTGGAACCGACTGGCAATACCAAGTACCGCATCACTTTAATTCACAAGAATATCCCCGGCGTGATGGCGAAAATCAACCAATTATTCTCTGATGCCGGAGTGAACATCGAAGGTCAGGTCCTGGGTACCAACGGTGAAGTCGGTTACGTTATCGGCGATATTTCCTCCGAGATGCCCAAGGCGGCGCTCGATGAAATCTCTAAATTTGAATCCACGCTGTCCCTGCGTTGCATTCCGATAGAGGGCTTCGTTCGGGACGAAGAAACTGCGGTTAACTAACTCCCCTGACGAACCGAAAAGGCCGGATGGTCGGCGCCTCTGTGAGGAGACTGCGCATCGGGTCAAGATACGTTTAGCTGGCAGAAGTTTCGTCGCGCCGGACGTTTTGTCGGGTTTTCGTCGATTTTGTCCCGCTTTTCGCTGAGCTTCCCGTCGCCGGGAGCGCCGGGTTTTACCGGACAATATCCTGATGAAAAGGATTTGACCGGCCAGTTTGCGTTAGGGTTGAGGTATGACTGAAACAGTGGATTTGTTGGAACTCGCTCCCGCTGCGGGGATTCATCTGCCCAGATACGTGCATACTCCCCCCGAGCAAGATTCAGAGCTGACCAAACGAATGCGTCTGCTTTATAATCCCGACGTTCCCGACCAAATTCCCGTCACCGATCAGCTGATGATTGACGTTTTGCGCACTCAGTCCAATAAATATCCGCGCCGTGTAGCCTTGGATTTTTTCGGCGCCACCACTACATACCGGCAGCTGGGCGAAAATGTGCAGCGCACATCGGCGCTCCTGCTTGAACACGGCGTCAAGCGTGGCGACCGGGTTTCCGTTGTGGCCCCGAACTGCCCGCAGTTCGTCTATCTGCTCTATTCCTGCCTGCAACTCGGGGTGGTGTGCGTGTTGCACAACCCCCTGGCGGCCCCGGCAGAGCTGAAGTGGCAAATCGAAAATGCGGAATCCAAACTGGTTTTTGTGTGGCAAAAGACCGCCTTAAGCGTCACTGAGCTGGTGCGCGACATGGACACCGAAGTTATTTCCCTCGATGTTTCTGCGGCTTTGCCCCGGCGGCTGCGTTTCGCTTTGCACCTGCCGATTAAGAAAGCGAAGGAGTTACACCAACAGCTTTGCGACCCGCAGGCCAAAGATTTGCCCGATTACGATACGCTGCTGGAAAAACAGAAACCGCATAACCGCATCGTGCGCGTCGACCCGGATGTTCCGGCCGTGATGCTCCACACGGGGGGAACTACCGGCAAGCCGAAAGCCGTCATTTTGACCAATCGGAACTTGGTGTCTAACTTGTTTGCCAATGTGACCTGGGTGACCAAGCTGCGTCCCGGCAAAGAAACCTGGTTCTGCGTTCTGCCGTTCTTTCACGCTTTTGGCCTGACGCTGTCCCTGAACGGGGCGATTGGTTTGGGAGCCACCGCGGTGTTATTCCCGAAATTCAGCACCCGAGCCGCCCTGGCTGCTCAACGCCGGCGTCCGGGCACTTTCATTGTGGGAGTGCCTCCCATTTTTGACCGCCTAGCGAAAGCCGCCGAAGAAAACCCGAAAATAGATTTATCAACGTTTAAATACGCCATTTCCGGAGCTATGCCGCTGACTCAGGAAGTCGCAAAACGCTGGGAAAAAGCCACTTCCGGCTACATCATCGAAGGCTACGGCATGACGGAGACCTCACCGACGGTACTGGGCTCCCCCATGAGCCCCGAACGTAAACTTGGCTACATGGGCATCGTGTTCCCTTCTATCCAAGTGCGGGTCATCGATCCGGATACTCTGGTTGATGTCGAGCCCGGCGAGGTGGGGGAACTCGTGGTGAAGGGACCGGGGTGTTCTCCTGGTTATTGGCGAGATCAGGTCGAAACCGATTTGCTGTTTACTCCCGATCATTGGTTGCGCACCGGCGATTTGGTCGAGGAACACGAGGGTTTCTTGCGGATGAGTGACCGGCGCAAAGAGCTCATCATTATCTCTGGTTTCAATGTCTATCCCTCGGTGGTGGAGGCCGCAATCGCCACGATGCCCCAGGTGGCGGAAGTCGCCGTGGTCGGCATTCCCGATCAGACTGACCCCGCCCGGGGTGAACAGGTACACGCGGCGGTGGTTCTAAATCCGGGAGCGAGCCTGACCTTGGACAAGATTCGGGCTTGGGTTGCAGATTCCCTCCCCCGTTACGCGATTCCACGTTCGGTTTCTTTCCCGGAGCAGCTGGCGCATAACGAACTTGGCAAGATTCAACGCCGCATAGTGCGTCAATCCGTCCTGGAACGACTCTCTGAAGGTTTCCGTATGTAAGGGTTAGCAGCTCGGAAAGTGCCGCAAGCTCGCTTCATGGTAACCTGCGGTTAACTCTGCGAGTGGCTCTTTAGTGAGGCGATAGCATCCTCAAAGTCCTCCAAAGAGTTGAAATCAGAGTAAACCGAAGCGAAACGCAGGTAGGCAACTTCGTCCAATTCCTTCAATGGTTCCAAAATGGCTTTGCCGACTTCTTCGGAGTTGATAATGGCTTTCCCGGAAGCCCGCAGGGTTTCCTCAATACCTTGTGCCATAAGTGCGAGTTGGTCTGGGCTGATGGGACGGCCTTGGGTGGCTTTGGCCAAACCGGCAATAACCTTGCTACGCCGGAACGGCTCGGTTGCTCCGGAACGTTTCTTAATCAGCAGCAGTGTGGTTTCCAAAGTGGTGAAACGCCGGCCGCAACTGGGGCATTCACGACGCCGCCGAATGGAGGCACCGTCGTCAGAAGTACGTGAATCAATCACGCGGGAATCTTCGTGATGACAAAACGGACAGTGCACGTCGCCCTCCTTCACCGCTGCAAGACTACAGGTTTCACCGTAAGTGCAAACTGAAGTTTTCGCAAGCTGGAATGCAGGGCTAATGACAATCATTTCAATAAACCGGAACTAACAGCGTTTGCCCAGTTTTCAGCACTGAGCCCGAGTCTAAGGCATTTGCGTCCATCATATCCGCCATAACCTCGTCAGTTGGCACACCGGTGGCATTAGCAGCGGCAATGTTCCACAGTGTGTCCCCCGGTACGACCGTGTGCAGCGTAAAATCTGTCGGAATGAACTCAGGGCTGAGTCCCAGCCCCAACACCATGCCCAGGAACACCATCACCAGGGAAGCCAGAATAAAGATTCCCACGCGCAAAGCCACGACATCCCACGGCAAAACCGGGCGGGCAGCCACAGCCGTGGACTCCGGCGCCCTCGAAACCAAACGCAGGTAAGTCGGACGCGACGACTGCCGAGCTCTGAAAGCACGCACCGCCGGGTGGTTCGGAGCCAACTCGCTAATCTCAAAGCTCGGTGCCAAAACTGCTGTCATGGTAATCCCTCCATCCATTCGAACATTTGTTCGTTCGAACATCTGTACGTATAATATAAACCATTGCCGGCGCGTTGTCGAGTCAAAATCGAACATTTGTGCGAATATTAATTTTGACCGCAGTTAACCTGACAATTGCCAGTCTGACATGGACCCCGGAGACGAAAATCCGGCAGTTCCTGGAGACGGCTTTTTTCCCGCTAACTCGCGCAAAGTACCAGATAAAGGAGCAGCAGTGAGCGACCTGACCAAACGACAACAGGAAGTTTTGACGACTTTGTACCAACTCAGCCAAAAGCTCGCCTACCCTCCTTCGGTACGCGAACTCGCAGAGGCCATGGGTCTATCCTCTCCTTCCTCGGTCAAACACCACCTCGATGTGCTGACCAACAAGGGCTACCTGCGCCGGGCTCCCAACACGCCGCGCGCCTTGGAATTTGTGAAACTCCCGGAGGGAATGGAAACTCCCCAGCCGGAATCGGCATCCGGCGTGACACCGTCTGCCACCGTCGCCACCATTCCGGTGGGTATCGCCGACACCGCGGCGGAAACAGCCGTCCCTCTAGTTGGACAGATTGCAGCAGGCACCCCCATCACCGCCGAGGAAATGGTCGAGGACACATTCGCCCTGCCCCGCCGCTTTACCGGTTCCGGCGAGCTGTTCATGCTCGCAGTGAGAGGCGAATCCATGCAGGACGGAGGCATTTTAGACGGGGATTGGGTTGTAGTGCGCCATCAGAGTGAAGCGCGCAACGGTGAAATCGTGGCTGCGATGATTGACGGCGAGGCCACGGTGAAAGAGTTTTCCCGCGCCGACGGGCACGTTTGGCTGCTGCCCCACAACGATAACTACGCGCCCATTCCCGGTGATACCGCCACCATTTTAGGAAAGGTCGTCACCGTAATCCGTTCCCTGTAACGTTTGGGGTACGCCCGCTTCTAGGGAACTTGCTGGTACAGTCGCCGCAAAGCGTCCAGCACCACCTGTGCGTCCTCCGTGGGCCACAAGGGCGGCAGGGAGGCTCGCAAAAATCCTCCATACCGCGCGGTCGCCAGACGTGAATCCAACACCGCCACCACCCCGCGATCCGCGGCGGAACGCAACAGCCGCCCGGTTCCCTGTGCCAGCAACAGGGCGGCATGTGTCAGGGAGACTTCCATGAAGTCGCTGCCTCCGGCACGTTTGACCGCGGCACAGCGGGCCTCGATGACCGGATCGCTGGGAACCGGGAAAGGAATTCGGTCAATCAGCACCAAACGGCAAGTATTCCCCGGTAAATCCACCCCCTGCCACAGCGAGAGAGTCCCCATCAGACAAGCGGAAGTGTCCTCGCGCATATCTTGGACCAAGGATGCCATAGAATCTTCACCTTGGACCATGATGGGCAAATCGGTGCGTTCTCGAAGAATTTCCCCCGCGCGCTCGGCCATCTTGCGCGAGGAGAACAGCCCCAGTGCCCCGCCTCCCGAGGCCTCAACCAGCTCCACCAGCCGATTCCAAAACACTTCGGGGTGCTCTCCGCGAGTGGGCGCGGGCAAGTCCCGAGCCAGATACAAAATGCCCTGCCGATCGTGGCGAAACGGGGAGCCGACATCTAAGGTTTCCGGCTGCGGTTCATCCAACTGCAAACCCATCTTGTGCATGAGCGGCGCAAACGTGCCCCCCAACTTGAGCGTGGCCGAGGTAGCGACAATGGCATGTTCGCTCCACAATCGATTCGCAAGCTTTCCCGCCACATCCAGCGGAGCGGTATAAAGCCGGGGTTCCTGGTCCGCATCGCGTCCCCGACTCAGCCATAGAATCATTTCACCGTTCGCGACCGATTCCGGGGTCATCGTCTCAAGCGTATCTAACAGGCTGGTCAGAATGGCTTTCGCGACGGCAGTCCTCGCGGCGTCCGCTGTTTTTTCGCCGTCCGAACCCGCATCGGCCCCACCCTTCGCGCTCAACTCCGTGAGGGCAGCTTTCAAAGGCGGCAGGGACAGCAACCGGCATTCCGCCACCGCCTCAGGCATTTGTGTGAAACGGCCATCTTCCAGATTCTGTAGTGCCACACCCAGTGAGATAGCTTGCTGGGCGAGTTCCTCGCTACCGGAAACCCCCAAGCTGCCAGCCGCTTTGGCACAATTTGCCAACATATTGGCGCTGAACTCAGTAGACGCCTGAGAACGCACCCGTTCGGCCAGTTCATGAGCCTCATCAATGATGATGGCCTCACACTGGGGCAACGGATTCTGTTTCCCGGCAGCTTCTAGCCCAATCATGGCGTGGTTTGTCACTACCACCTGCGCCTGCGCTGCCTTGTCGCGAGCCGAGACCTGGAAGCACTCGGAACGGGACGGGCATTTTTCCCCGACACATTCCAAGCTGGAGAGGGAAACTTGCCGCCACGCACGAGAGCCGATACCGCGCGGGGCTTCGTCCCGATCCCCGGTCGGAGTTTCTCGAGCCCACTCGTAGAGTTTCTTCGTTTCCGCAGCAAATCCCCGCATTTTCCGCGCGGCTTTCACCCCCGGTCCCGATACGGCCTCGCCACTCCCGTCGGCTGCGGGACTCAGGGAATCTTCCATAGCGGAGAACAAATCGTCCTCGCTACCTTCGTAACCGCCGTTCAATTTGTGCAGGCAGACATAGTTTTGCCAGCCTTTGAGAACCTCCACGCGCAGCTCGGAACCGGTCACGTTTTTCACCGCTTCCACCGCCAGGGGGGCATCCTTTGTGATGATTTGGTTTTGCAGAGCCAAAGTTGCGGTTGAAATGACCACTCGGGCATCCTCGTGCAGGCAATACAGCAGCGCCGGCAGTAAGTATCCCAAGGATTTCCCGGTTCCAGTCCCCGCCTGAACTGCTAATTTGCCATCTGAGTGCAACGTCTGTTCCACCGCAGCCGCCATCGCCACCTGACCGGGACGCTCGCTGCCGCCCAATAAAGAAACCGCCTCAGTCAGGACCTTCTGCAGCTCTGAACTGGGAACATAGTCCGCAAAAGCGCCCTCCCCAGCAGCGGGTTTGACCACGGCGCTATCATCAATCGTTTGTGACACTGTCGGCTCCCTCGCCCGTTTCATGATTATCTTCCATAGCCTGATCAAGCAGTTTTGCCCCCAAAGCCGGGGGTACCCAGGCATCTACAAACGTGCCGTCCTCACGATTCTGGCGGGTCAAGAGTTTGCCGTCACGATAAATCCGTTCCAGCAGACCCGTGTTTTCCCACTTCACCACGACTCGCACTCGTTGTCCCGGCCAGGGCAGACGGTCGGCAATGGCATCCTGTAGCGCCGCGACGCCTTCCCCGGTTCGGGCCGAAACGTAGTATGCCTCCGGTAGGGAATGACGCAGCAGCGCGAGGGCAGGAGCAGTAGCCTGATCGATTTTGTTTACCACCATCATGACCGGGACATCCTCGATGTCCTCCACAGCCTCCAGAGTGGCATCCACCGCCGCGACTTGAGCCAGCGGGTTGGGGTTGGAACCATCCACAACGTGCAAAATCAAATCAGCCATAGCGGTTTCTTCCAAAGTGGAACGAAAAGCCTCCACCAGCTCAGTCGGCAGGCGCCGCACGAACCCAACCGTATCCGTCAGGGTGTATTCCCGTCCTTCCGGAGTATGGGTCCGGCGCACGCTGGGGTCAAGGGTGGCAAACAGGGCATCATGCACCAACAGATTGGCTCCCGCCAACCGATTCAATAGCGAGGACTTGCCGGCGTTGGTATATCCCACAATCGCTACCGCGGGTACCCCCCCAGCTCTACGACTGGCTCGTTTCGCCTCACGAGTTGGAGCCAAAGATTTTATAGTGCGCCGCAGCCGAGCCATCCGGGAACGAATCCGGCGCCGATCGAGTTCAATCTTGGTTTCACCAGGTCCGCGTGCGCCGATACCCTCACCGGCGGCAGCTCGCCCCCCGGCTTGCCGGCTCATCGATTCGCCCCAGCCACGCAGTCGCGGCAGCAGGTATTCCAACTGAGCCAGTTCCACTTGGGCTTTGCCTTCCCGCGAGGTGGCATGCTGGGCAAAAATATCCAAAATGAGGGCGGTACGGTCTATGACCTTGACCTTTACTACGTCCTCGAGGGCACGGCGTTGACTGGGGGCTAATTCGTCATCGATGATGACTGTATCCGCCCCCAGAGCGGCAACTTGAGCTTGCAGTTCGTGGGCTTTGCCCCGCCCCAGGAAAGTTGCTACGTCCGGTTTTTCGCGTCGCTGCAACAGCCCGGCCAGTACGACAGCCCCCGCTGTTTTCGCTAGGGCAGCAAGCTCTTGTAGCGACAATTCAGCCTCGTCCCGGTCGGCGGCGAAAATCCCCACCAAAATGACCTTTTCCAACCGTACTTCACGGTACTCAACCTCACTAATGTCCTGCAGTTCAGAACCGATGGATTCTACCCGCCCCAAGGCATAGCGATCGGCCCACCGCTGGGCTTGTTCAGCAGCATCATGTTGAGACCGGGGCAGATTGTTCAGCGCGGGTATCTCTCCCGTCGGCGGCGCAACAGCAGCAGCGGGCGAAAGGACACCCAAGTTCGGGCAATCCTCCGTGTTTTCCTGCAAGTTACATTCCTTCCGCCTAGAATTTAGGGTATCTCCTAGCCCATGCAAGTAAAGGTTTGAGCTTTGGTTTTAAAGGATACAACGGACCCCGGAGACAAGAATTCTAACGCTCCGTCTGCGCGGCGCGCGTCCCCGTTTGGCCAGTCGCTTCCCCGTACTGCCCCCGTTCCCAGTCCCGCTGATGAACGCCTCAAAAATCGCCACAAAGCCCTGTTCAACGTGCCTGACTGGCGCTCCGAGGAAGAAATCATCCTCGAAGCAGCCGAATTCGATTCCACCATTATGGTTCCCGAACGACTGCGCCGAAACAAGCCGAAGGTCATAGATTCCAAGCCCGAGAGAACCACCGCAAATCCCTCGCAACCCGCCGAAATCGAAGCTCCGACGCAACCCGCTGCCGAAAATCCCACTTCATCAGCAACTACGGAAATGACCGAGGACGAAACGGTCTATCCTCAGCCCGGAACCCCAGCCTCCGGCGATTCGGTAGCGCCCCCGGAGATGAAAAAGAGGAAAACCGCGGACGCACCGGACACTTCTTCGGACGACCGCTCCACAAAAACGGCACAAAAAACCATCATTCAGGGTCATTCACAGCTTATTTCGCAGCACGTGGAGCACCGCGCCCCGTCAAACCGTCCTGCGGGATTAGCCTACCCATACTCGCCGGTGGAAATCGCCAATCTCGGAGTCCGGTTGCTGGCAAACCTGCTGGTGCTGACGATTCCCACCCTGTGCGTGCTGCTACTCTCTGGCTGGGGCCCGCAGGAAATCTCCATTATTTTTGAAGACTTTTGGCCCTACCTTGGCCTGTCATTACTGGTCACAGTGGTCTTAGTCGTTCTGGACGAAGCGGTACAAACCGTGGCGCTCCGCGTGAAAGTTCCACAACTGTTGGAGTGGATGATTGAGTTCGTGCTTTCTGCTCTAGGCGCCGGCGTTTGCTTATTTTTCTTTACGCACAGCATTTTGGGAGCGTTCCTGCTGGGGCTGATTGTCAGCGTGCTCACTTCGTTAATCAGTCACGTGGTCGCTAAACTTTTTTGAGACAAGTTAGGAGACCAGTTGAGTCCACAGCCTGCTGGCGAGCAATATTTCGCAGCCGCTCCACATTCCGACAGCTCCACCCGGGAGCTGACCGTTTCTATAGCCGGTCGTGATTTTCGTGTCACGACGGCTCACGGAGTTTTTTCTGGTCACGGTTTGGACAAGGGCACTGAGGTGTTATTGCGTAAAGTTCCCTCTCTACCGTCCGTGTCAGAGTTGGGCGGTTCAGGAGTTTTGGTTGATGTGGGCTGCGGATGGGGGCCGTTGGCGCTGACTTTAGCCGCTGAGCGACCCTCCGCCCAGGTTTACGCTGTGGACGTAAACACCCGCGCTCTGGAGCTGACCAGGGTAAACGCAGCCGCTAACGGGCTGCCTAATATTCGGGCACTGAGCGAAGCTGACGCTTTGGCCGCCTTAGGTCCAAACTCTGTGGATGTCATCTGGTCCAACCCGCCGGTACGGGTGGGTAAAGCGGCACTGCACGCGATGTGGGAGAGCTGGCGAACTCGTTTAAAGCCAGATGGGGTCGCTTATCTGGTGATAGGACGCAACCTCGGATCCGATCCGTTCCTGGCATATCTAAACGAGCACGGTTGGGCCGGCGAAAAAATTGCCTCCTCGAAAGGATTTCGAGTGCTGCAGCTACGCCGGAGCGCCTCCTGAGGGCACCCCGAACATTCTGGACAGATGAACCAAAACCGCGGGCTTTCGACAACGCCGCGAGCGGCACCGACAAAACGACCGATTCCCTTGTGAACTGCGGCGTTAGAGGTGGGTAAATTATTCGGCCCCCCGTTTTCACCCAAAGCACGAGCCCGCCCCGTAACATTAAATCATGCCGCAGTTGACTGCTCAACGTCCGCGGGTAGTGACACTGGAACGCGTCTGCGAAGCTCTCGATGGTGCTTCTCGCAGCTATGTTGTGGACGTTTACGACTCTAGGCGCACGGTGATGATGCCTGGCGCAACCGCCACCAGTTACATTGACTTGGTGACGGGGGTTTTGCGCGTGCGCTCGGTCTGGCGCGCTACGGTTTCCGTCCACGAACGCTCTCGGCTGCTGCCTTACGTCCTGCACCATAATCGCGAGGCTGTCGGTCCAAGAGTGGTGACTTATCTGCACGGCAATCACTATCATCTCTGCGCCCAGACGAACGCCCAGGTCACTGTCGGTATGGGCGACCAGCAGTTGGAAGCCCATCTGTTGCTGGCTGTGATTATGGCTGAACGATTCTTTTCCAGCGTGGAAGCCGATTTCCCCTGTGAAATGGACGCGGAAACGGACTTTTCCCATCATGACCTGTTACCCAAACAGCACATCGTCCAGATTGTTCCAGGGTTTTCGGATAATGCGCTCACCGCACCGGTCAGTGTGGAGTCGGTTGCCCAGGCCACAGACCGCCTCGACCTGCGAGTATACCGTGACGGCACGGTACTACGCCTGCGCGATTCAGACGACTTGATGATTCTGCGGCTATTCGGGGAAGACACCTGGCTATCCACCTCCATGCTGGTTGAGCTGGGACAGATGTTTCCTGCCGAAAGTTTGTTCGATGCCATCAATGAGTTAAATACTTTCAACGCCCTGGGCGTGACTTCTGTTCTGGGGATGCGAACCCAGCCCTACCTGCGTTTTGATTACCTGGTTTCCGTGGGTGAAGGTCTGAGCGAACGTCAGTTAGACACGGAAATCGTGGCGGGAATGTCAGTGACCCAGAATCTGGCTGCGAGCCTGCGTAAAAAAGCTCCGACCCTGTTCCTCTAAGCTCGGGTGGCTCCAGGCGACTTCCACCGCTCGTTTGTCGCGACGGAACCACTTGATTTGTCGCCGGGACAGCTGCCGGGTCGCCAAAGCGGTGGCCGCAATACCGTTCTCCACCGTCATCTCCCCGCGCAGCACTGCCAGCGCTTGACTGTATCCGGTGGCCTTTTGCGCGGTAATGCCCAAGGGGTGAGCTCGGTCGGCAGCGAGTTGCGCCGTTTCCTCAAGCAGTCCTTGGCTATACATTTCGCGTGACCGGGCATTGATGCGTTCGTCCAGTTCATCGAGGTTTCGCGTCAGGTAAAACACATGGGTGTCCGGCTGCCAGTATTCTCCACGCGGCAAAGTCGCGGAAAATGGGCGTCCGGTAATTTCCATGACTTCCAGAGCTCTGACCAGGCGACGCGCGTTCATCGTCTCGATGGTCTCCGCTGCTTTCGGGTCTTTGCGCTGCAAGATTTCGTGTAGTTGTGCCGCTCCGAGTTGCTCCGCCTGCGCCTCCCACCGGGCGCGAACCGCGGGGTCGGTGGGAGGGAACTCCAATACATCCAGCATCGCCCGCACGTACAGCCCGCTACCCCCCACTACCAGGGGCAAAGCACCACGTGTTTGAATCGCCTTCACGTCAGAACGGGCATGTTTCTGATAAGCCGCCACCGAGGCTTCTGCATCGGGCCACAGCACGTCAATCTGATGATGTGGAATTCCCTGACGTTCAGATTCCGGGGTTTTCGCGGTACCCACGTCCATGCCCCGATAGAGCTGGAAGGCGTCCGCGCTGATAATTTCTACCCCGCCCGGAAACCTAGCGTTAAGCTCCGGGTCGCGGGACACTCTCTGCGCGAAGTCCAGCCCCAGGTTGCTTTTTCCCGTAGCGGTCGGCCCCACAATCGCAACAATCACGGTTTAGTCCCTATTTCGTTGGTCCCGGCTTGAGTCCGGGCATTCCCAAGAGGGTGCCGCGAGGCTTTTCGAGGTGCGCTACTTCCCACAGGTCGCCGGCGCGAGTGGGGCGAACGGTGAATACGCCGCCCGGAGTAAGGGCGGAATCCGCCACGAGGTGGTGCGGCGCACCGTGGGTCACCGCCACTGTTACGAAGTCTCCGGGGCGGATTTTAGTGCCTTGGGGAACCGCAAAGTGAACCAAACGATTATCCCGGGCACGTCCGCTCATTCGCGCGGTGGCTTCGTCTTTACGGCCGCCCGCGGTGACCAGGACTTCCACCGTCTGCCCCTCTAACTTTTCGTTTTCCTCCAAGGTGATTTTTTCTTGTAGTTCCAAGAGTCTTTGGTAGCGCTGCGCCACGACTTCCGGGTCCACCTGGTCGTCTCGATCGGCGGCGGGAGTTCCGGGGCGGCGGGAATAAATGAACGTGAACGCTGCTTGGAACCGAGCTTCGCGCAGCACATCGAGGGTATCTTGGAAGTCAGCTTCAGTCTCGCCGGGAAATCCGACGATAACATCCGTGGTTATAGCTGCTTCCGGTATCGCTGACCTGACTTCTCGCAGAATCCTTAAAAACCGTTCCGACCGGTATGAACGCCGCATCTGCCGCAAAATCCGGTCCGAGCCAGATTGCAGCGGAAAATGCAACGAGGGCATCACCGTCGGGGTCTGTGCCATTGCGGCGATGACATCTTCAGTAAAAGCCGCGGGGTGGGGCGAGGTGAAACGTAGGCGTTCCAGTCCCGGTGTTTTTCCTACATCTCGCAGCAAATCGGCAAAAGCGCCGCGCCTTCCGAAGCTCATTCCGTAGCTGTTCACGTTTTGCCCCAGCAAGGTCACTTCCACAGCTCCCGCGTCGACTACCGCCTGCACCTCCGCCAGAATGTCGGCGGGATTTCGATCCCGTTCCCGACCGCGCAGGGAAGGCACGATACAAAACGTACAGGTGTTGTTGCACCCCACCGAGATGGATACCCAGGCTGAAGCCGGGGATTGCCGGTGCGCCGGCAGGACGGAGGGAAAGACTTTCAGGCTTTCCTCGATTTCCACCGCCGCTTCTTGGTTGTGTTCGGCACGCTTCAACAACACCGGGAGGGCGTCGATGTTATGCGTCCCGAACACTGCGTCTACCCACGGAGCCCGGTCGAGGATTTTCGTGCCCTCCTGCTGGGCGAAGCATCCTCCCACGGCGATCATCATTCCGGGGCGGCTTCGTTTCACATCTGCCAGCTGTCCCAAATGGCCGTAGAGTTTTGTTCCGGCAGCCTCACGCACCGAGCAAGTATTCAAAACTACCAGGTCAGCCCCGCCATCTCCGGCGTTGGTAGCCCGTGCAGCTTTTTGTGGAACCTCCTCAACCGGCACCCAACCGGCCGCGTCAAGCAAGCCAGCCATGCGTTCCGAGTCGTGTTCGTTCATCTGGCAGCCAAGCGTTTTCACCAGGTAAGTTCGGGGAGTTTCCATCACTGGCTCATTTTATGTCATGCCGCTGATGCCGTCACTTTCGCCTCGGCCGCCAACCGGGACGCTGCGTCCGGGATTCTCAGCCCAAGTGAGACACCAGCAACTCCAAAGCCGCCCGCACAAATACCGCGCGAACTTCTGGGCGAGTGCCTGGCTGGTTGACCTCCCGCACTTCTGTGCCTTGTGAAGTGGCTAGGCTGACATACCCTTTCCCCGGCGCCACGCCTTCATCCGGGCCGGGACCCGCAACTCCGGTGGTAGCCAGCGCATAATCCGAGTGAAATATCTCTCGTACCGCAATACTCATCTGTACCGCAACCTGAGGGTCATAGGCGGTGTTCGTTTGCAGCAGCTGTGGACTCACTCCCAGCACCGCGGTTTTCACCGCATCGGTATACGTCACGACTCCGCCGCGAAATGTTTGGGAAGCTCCGGGGATTCTGACAAAAGCATCTGCCAGCAGACCCCCGGTCAGCGATTCCGCGCAAGAAATCGATCGTCCCCGCTCGCTCAGTTTCCCCAGCGCTCTGGCGGCTAATTCATCAGTCGATACGGCGTCACTCATCGGTTCTTCCATCCCCGTTTCGTCCCCACGCTAGCTTTAATCGTCCAGTTTCAGTTCATCCATCACGGTATTAACTACTGTGGTGGCCAGAGCTGAGGAAAACCCGCGTGTCGCTACATAGCGCCACAGCTTGGCTTTCAATTTGCGGCAATCGTCAAAGTTGCTCAAATCCAAGCCGCGGCGCGCCGCCGCAAGTTTGCTCTCTAGAAGAGTTCGGGCGTTGTCCGTTTCCCAGTCTGGATCCTCAGCATCCAGGGCCGCTAGGCCCACGGATATGGACTGGGTATCCAACCCACGCTTTTCCATATCCGCGGCCAATTTGGCTCGGGACATTCCGGGGCGCTGGCAGCGCTGACGCAAAAACTCTACGGTGTAGTCTCGGTCATTCAGCCAGCCGCGAGCGGCGAAAGCCGCCACCACATCATCGACAGCCGCGTCACCGAATCCCTTTTCAGCCAGGTAGTCACGCATCTGAGACTCGGTAACAGCCCGCCGATCCAGCAGGGACAAACCAGCTTCCGCGGCGGCATCCGCCGTCGCATCCACTACTCGCAAACTCATGAGGCTTTTTGAACCTTCTTGGCGGACGCACCCTCATCTGTGGAATCGTCATCCATCACGACAGCGAGTTTCGTACCCTCGCCAGTTTCGGGCTGCGCTGCCGCGTTCGGGTCCTCACGCACACCCAAAGCGATGAGAATCTTATCTTCGATTTCGGCGCTGAGCTCGGGGTTATCCACCAAGAACTTCCGTACGTTCTCTTTACCCTGACCCAACTGCAGTTCGCCGTAGGTAAACCAAGAACCCGACTTCGTCACGATGCCCGCTTCCACACCAAGGTCAATGAGTCCGCCCTCCCGGGAAATGCCCTGACCGTACATGATGTCGAATTCCGCCTGCCGGAAAGGCGGTGCCATCTTATTCTTAACAATCTTGGCACGAGTCCGGTTACCGATGGCTTCTCCGTTTTCTTTCAACGTCTCAATCCGGCGCACGTCAATGCGCACCGAAGCGTAGAACTTCAATGCTTTGCCACCGGTCGTGGTTTCGGGAGAGCCAAAGAACACCCCAATCTTTTCACGCAGCTGGTTAATAAAGATTGCGGTGGTGCCGGTGGCGGACAGCGCTCCGGTAATCTTTCGTAGCGCTTGGCTCATCAACCGAGCCTGCAAACCCACGTGGGAATCCCCCATGTCCCCTTCGATTTCAGCCTTCGGTACCAGAGCCGCGACCGAGTCAATAACGATGATGTCCAGGCCGCCGCTGCGAATCAACATATCCGCGATCTCTAGCGCCTGTTCTCCGGTATCGGGCTGGCTGACCAGCAGATTGTCAATATCAACGCCAAGTTTCTGTGCGTAAACCGGATCGAGAGCATGTTCCGCGTCGATGAAAGCCGCGTTCCCGCCCTGTTTCTGAGCGTTCGCCACCGCGTGCAGAGCCACGGTGGTCTTACCGGAAGATTCTGGACCGTAAATCTCAATAATGCGGCCCCGTGGGAGTCCCCCAATCCCCAAAGCCACGTCCAGGGCTACTGACCCTGTAGGAATGACCGAAACATTCGTGTTCACGGCCGAGTCGCCCAACCGCATCACGGAACCTTTGCCAAACTGCTTATCAATCTGACCTAGTGCAGTTTGTAGCGCTTTCGCGCGCTCGTCTTTTGCCATTGCGTATTCCTTTCATCTGCGCGGCTCTCCGCCGCCCCAATAGTTCGGGTGTCATTGTTGAGCTCCTCTCCGAAGCTCTCAAGATGAACTTACGCCCCACCCCGGAAGCGAAAAATCGAAAGTTTCTCTACTTGTGGAAAAGCCCTTTTTCGACTCATCTGTGGAAAACACTATATCGAACATGCGTTCGAATCATCCGACACGCCGACCGTCCACAAAAATTCCCCACTACACCCGCTTTTGCTCGCTTCACTTCCACCTCACCAAGACATGACAAAACGGGCGCCCCCTTTGCAAACCCGAACTTTTGACGATTCTTTTACTAAAAGTACCTGTGTGAGAAACCTCACACAGCATGCGATTCCCTAAAGTTCTTAAACCAATTGCCGATATGGAGGCTGTCGCTAGGAAGGCGACAGGAGTCTATGAGCCACGGAGGGCGAAATGGCCACTATGCTTGCCATGCGTAATTTCGGGATGCGTAGTCTGTACGTTCCCGGAATGGCTCAGCGCGCCGCAATTCGCTCTTTCGCCAAGGAAAATGGCACCCTCACTGAAGAGAACAAGAGAGCTCTGGACGCCCTCGACAGGTTTGAGATGGATCAGGCGCGCATCCGCGCGATGGCAAAGCAGAACAAAGCGAAATCAAAGAGTCTCGGCCCCTTAGGCGGGACGGGCACGTCGATTGGTTTTGCCTCTGATTCCGCGCACGCAAAACGTTTGGCACGCAGCTATGAGGCCGATGCGGTGGCATATACAATGCGGGCTCGTGCCGCCGCGGAAATAGGCGATGATGCAGCCGCGCGGAGCTATGAAGCCAAGGCACGCCAGGCCGTGAGCGACGCCAACAAGATGTATGCCAAGGCCGCTGAGCTAGGCCGACAGGAAGCCGAAAAGCGCAAGGAAAAGATTGAGCGAGAAGGCCGGGAACGAATCGAACGGCGCAAGGCCATGGAAAAAGCCCGCGAAGCTGCCGCCGAAGCGAAGCGTAAGCGTCTGGAAATCGCGCAAAAGAAAGTTTCAGAAGGGTGGATGCACCTGCGCGAAGCTGATAAGGCCACGCAAAAACGCAAGAAAGCGGAAGCTGAGATGTGGGCTAAGCGCATCGAAGAAAGCCAGTTCTGGATTCATCAGATGCACCTGGTCCAGATGGGTGAACACCCTGACCAAGCCATCGCTCAGGCTCAGATTCAAGCGTTCCGAGATGCGTCGACCTCTGTCACCGAGGTAGCTCCGGACTATACCCCGACGTCTGCTCCCGCCGAGCCCGTGGTGGCTTAGGTTCCCACGTTATTTTCCACCACCGCACCAGGGTTGGGGGGCGTGCCTTTCGGTTTCGATACCGTTTTGAAGTACGTCTCGACAGTTCAGGAGAGGCCCTGTTCCCGCTTTGACCAGGTGGTTTGGCTGCGCACTGCCCCAACAGCCCAGCAAATCAGGAATATCAGGAAAGAAATTGTGGTGATATAGGGCGAAATCGGCAATCCGGGTCCGAGAGAGAGCAGAATACCGCCCTCGGCGGCAATCAGCGCGAACAGCACCGCCCAGGCGTGCTGACGTAAGGGATTGGCAGAAATGCGAGCGGCAGCCGCTCCCGGAGTAATCAGTAACGACAAAACCAGCAGCGCGCCCACCATCTGCACAGCCAGCGCCACAACCAAACCGAGGATAAGCATGAACCACAAATTCATCACTCGTGGGGAGACCCCTTTGGACAGCGCCACCACCGGATCGACCGCAGCGTAATACAGTCGACGCCCAAACAGGGCTATGGCGGCCAAAACCATCGTTCCAACCACGGCGAACACGGCCAGTTGGTTCTCATCAACAGAAACAATTTGACCCGTCAACAGGCCGAATTTGTTGGCGGAACGCCCTTTGTAAAGCGCCAGGAACAGCACCCCGATACCCAAGCCGAACGGCAGCAGCACGCCGATGAGAGCATTTGTACCCCAGCGCCGCGTGTAGGTCGCGGACATCAATAGCGCCGCCACGATTGATCCCGCGATGGCTCCGCCGGTAACGCTGGCCCCGAGAAACAACGCCACCGATGCTCCTGCGAAAGACAGTTCGGACGTTCCGTGAACCGCAAAAGCCGCGTCCCGCAGCTGCACCAGCGGGCTTAGAATCCCTGAAACGACAGCCAGAATTGCCGCGGCGACCAGTGATTCCCGAACCAGCGGTACCAGTTGCCAAAAATCCTGGAAGTTGATGATTGCCTCCATTAGTGTCCCGCCTCCTTGGGATTGTGCGGTGACTCTGCTGATTCAAAATGGCTGGCGTGATGGTGACCGTGCAGGGCTTCCTCCACAAAGCCGGATTCGGACCCGTTCTGGGCTCCCACCACAAAATACGTTCCTCCCAGGTTCACGACACGGACTTCCTCGCCATAGAGAGCTGACAATGTTTCGCTGGACATGACTTCTGACACCGAACCCACCGCGGCCCGTCCGAGGGCAATATACACCACGGTGTCCAGCAGTTTATCCACGGGGTTTAACTCGTGCGTCACCAGCAGGATGGCGGTGCCCTGCGCTGCCAGATTGCCAAAAATCTTAACAATGTCGGTTTGGTGCTTGAGGTCGAGGGACGCCAACGGTTCGTCGACCAGCAGTAAATCGGGACGTTGCACAATGGCCGCCGCGATACGTAAACGCTGCAGCTCTCCCCCGGACAGTCCGCTAATCGGCGTATCTGCGTAACTCTGCGCCCCCACTAGAGCTATCGCGCGTTCGACCTTTTCGCGCGCCCCGGGGGAAGTCCAAAACCCCAGTTTCGCTCCGTCAAGCCCCAGGTAGACCACGTCTCGTCCGCGAATCTGCACAGATTTCGGGAAACGCCCGTGTTGAGGAAGGTAAGAAATTTTTGCCGAGTCCCGTCGAAAAATGGTTCCCGCGGCGGGTTTCACGTCACCGAGTACCGACTTTAACAGGGTCGTTTTTCCGGCTCCGTTTTGTCCCAAAATCCCCACGACTTGTCCTGGTTTAACCCGCAGGTTCAAGCCGGAAAATACCTGTCGTGTCCCGTATTTTAGCGTCAGGTCCCGCATCTCTAACAGCGGTTCTTCGCCCATCTGATTCCTTCCCCAGTCCCCCGGTTCACTTCCTGGTTTCATCTACCTTAACGGATTTCGTCCGGGCTCCAGGAGCTGCGCTCTATTCTGAAGCCCGGACTTTTATATACCCTAATCCTGTATTACTTCAAAGCCTTATCTATCTGGTCTAAGGCAGCGCCAATCCAGCTGACATAGTCGCTGGCCCCCGCCAAGGTCTCGGTCAGTGTCACCACCGGAATGCCTTTAGTCTCAGCGGCATCCTGCAGCGCCTGGGACACCGGGTCTTCCGTCTGGGAGTTAACCAGAAGTACATCGACTTTACCCTCCGTAATCAGGGCCTTGGTGTCAGCCTGCGTCTTTACGCTGGGCCCGGATTCCGTTTCGGACTGTTCCACGTATTCTTCAGGAGTCAGATCATGGATACCGGCGTCCTCCAACAGGTAGTTCGCCAAAGGTTCGGTCGCCAGGGAATGCTTTTCGCCCCGCGCCTTAATGTTCTCTGCCTGCGATTCCAATTCATCCAACTTGCCTTGGAATGCCTTTGCAGCATCCTGGTAAGCCGCAGCATTATCGCCGTCAGCCTGGCTCATCGTATTAGCAACTGCCTTGGCGACTTCGCTCACCGCGTGCAAATCGTAGAACACGTGCTCATTGACGGAGCAATGGTGATGATGGTGCCCCTCATGTCCCTGCTCGCCTTCATGCGCATCCTCGTGTTCATGCTCATGGCCGTCCTCGTGTTCATGCGCATCCTCATGTTCATGGCCGTCCTCGTGGTCGTGACCTTCCGCGTCGCCACAGTCAATACCAGCCAACTCCACCGCATTTAGCACAGTGGGTTTGTTGTCCGCTGACTTGGCCAGCTGCAGCGCCCAATCGTCGTAACCCCCGCCGTTCACTATTACCACGGAGGCTTGGTTCACCAGCTTCTTATCTTTCACGCTGGCTTCATAAGAATGCGGATCCAGGTTCGGCTGGTCGATGGACGTAATCACGTCTGCGTTATCTCCCACCACGGCTTTTGCCACGGAAGCCCATACGTCAGTAGAGGCGTACACCGTGGGTTTGTCCGCAGCAGCGTCCCCTGCCGCGTCTTTCTTTTGGGTGTCGTTTGCGGTCGAGCAGGCGGTCATACTCACGGCTAGTGCGGCGGCACCGAACAAGGCGCCGACAGTCTTCAATTTCATATTGTCCTTTCCCCTCAGGGGTTATAGTTTTTGTTCTTATTGCGAATCGTTCTCATTATCACTCAACTGGAAAACGCTGTCAAAACGAGACACAATGTTAGGCAAGGCGCGCGAAAACGGGAGGGAAACTACCAATGACCACAGGTAAATCGATACCCCAAAGCCCCGCTCGACAGCGCAAAACGAGACAATTAGAAGCGGTACTTTCCGTGGTCAGAGGAATGACCGATTTTCAATCAGCAGCAGATATCTTTACAAAACTCCAGTTAAACGGCACCCGCGTAGGATTGGCGACGGTTTACCGCAATCTCGCGGCACTGGCGGAAGACGGCGTCTTGGACACGGTCAAGTCCACCGATGGCACTACCCTGTATCGAGAGTGCGAGAGTTCCGAGCATCATCACCACCTGGTGTGTCGGAGCTGCGGAAAGACCGAAGAGCTCCATCTGAAAGGGCTGGAGGAAACCCTGAGTGAAATGGGCCGGGAAATGGGGTTCTCCGCTTTGAGCCACACGGTGGAGCTGACGGGATTGTGCTCTAAGTGCTTCGCGAAAAAATAATACCCCCTGCTGTATATTAATTTACTGCAAAATCTGGCCTTTGAGCAGCCCGATTAACCTATCCAGCACCCGTGCATCTTGACGCAAACCGTTGTGTTCATATTCACTGGTAACCCACAGACGGCAATCTTTTAAGATGCCAGCGGTTTCGGTCGAGAACTTCAACGGCACGTAGGCATCTTCATAGTAGGCCGCCGCCGCAACCGGTACTTCTGCACTGGCCAGGCGTTCAGTCGAATAGAGTTGCGTCCATTCAAAATTGGCCAGTATGTCGGCAGCTTCACGCAAAGGCCGCAATTCAGATGATTCCTCAAACAGGTCACGAGGCAGATGCTCTCCCGCGAACAGCGTCCCGTCACGTTTTACTTCCCTGGGCATAGTGCGGCTAGCCGCCCAGCGTGTTGCCACTCCGTCCGCGTAACACGACTCGTGCAGGATGGCATAGAGCGGATTGCGGCCCTCAAATGGCAGCATCGCCGCTAAATCATGACGAAATGCAGGTGAGAACGGATCATTTTCCAGCAGTTCATGCAACTTCATACCCCCGCCTTGTGCACCCAAGACAATCCCTACGGTGCGCCAACGATCCGCACCGACCTTGTCGCCGTTGGGCGTAATGATTTTCCCCTCCCGAGCCAGGTTATAAATCTGGCGCACTCGGTCCCGATCCTCGGAGAACTGTCGATAATAGGTTTCGGATTTATCCATCATGATTCGCCAAGTTTCGGCGTAAACATCTTCAATAGGATGCCCTACGGCCGTCAGTCCGCCGGTCAGGATAGCTCCAGACAGGCCTTCGGGGTGGGAGCTGAGATAACGCACGGAAGTAAAGCCCCCAAATGACTGCCCCAGCAGCGTCCAGCGTTTTCCGCCCAGGTAAGCGCGCAGGGCTTCGGCATCTCGAACTATCTCATCGGCACGCAAGTGAGTCAGGTATTCTGCCTGTTCAGATGGGGTCAGACCCGCCAGCGGGCCGAAATCCGGATCTGCCGAAACCGGAGTGGACCGCCCGGTACCGCGCTGATCGAGCATAACGACTTGATAGTCCTCCAGAGCGCGGGGCAGCCAGGTCGGCTGCGGCGAGGGGTACAACGCGGGCCGGGCCGCCTCATGTCCGGGTCCGCCTTGTAGGAACAGCAGGTAGGGTCGCTTTTCCCCGTCCTTACCGGTGACGACTCGTGCAAATATTTCTATCATTCCCGCGGCTGGATTGAGATGGTCCAGCGGCACTTGCAAAGTAATGTCACGTAGTTTCAGTCCCGGCAACAGTTTCACTTCATCACTCATGTGTTTCAGCTTAATGCCACCAGCTTGGCTTGGCCTTAGACTTGAAGACATGTTTTGCGAATACTTTGAGGCGCGGGTCTGCCGGTCGTGTCCCCTCATGGGGGTGCCTTACAGCCAGCAGGTGCGGGACAAGGAACGGGCCTCACGCCGAGCTTTGGCCTCTCTGGACCGTCCCTCCTCACGGCGAAATCCCGCTCAGCCACTCGCTGCGAAGTCGCAGTGCGAGTGGCTGCCAACCTTCCGCAGTCCCCAGAAAGAATTTCGCAATAAGGCAAAGATGGTGGTGTCGGGGTCCAAGAAGTCGATTGTGCTCGGACTGGCCCCCACTAAGGATTTTCCCGCTGGCGTCGATTTAGAGTCGTGTCCGCTGTATGCACCGGCAATTCGCGCCGCTTTCGCGCCTATTCGGACTTGGCTACAGCGCCTCGGAGCTCGCCCCTACAATATCGCCACCGCTAAGGGCGAAGTCAAATATGTGCTGGTAAGCGCCAATCCTGCGGGCGAATTGATGGTTCGCTTGGTGTTGCGATCTAAAGCTGCCCTACATCGGATTGAAAATACGTGGTCCGAGCTTCAGGCCGAGTTGCCCGACCTGCGGGTGTTTTCGGTAAATATTCAGCCCGAACATACCACCGTCATTGAAGGCCGGGAGGAAATCATCCTTTCGGAGGAAAAGTTTATTTCGATGCCCGGTATCGGCACGGATTTATGGCTGGCGCCGGGGGCGTTTTTCCAGACAAATACCGCCGCATCTCAGGCTATGTATACACAAGCTGCTGCTTGGGCACGCGAACTCCACCCGAAAACCGCTTGGGATTTGTATTGCGGTGTCGGCGGATTTGCCTTTGCACTGAGTTCCGCCGGGGTTGCGCAGGTGACGGGCGTGGAAGTCGTGGGACCGGCTATTATTGGCGCGCAGAAGGCCGTAGCCGAAATGGCGGGTGTGACGGCGGCTGGTTCGGTGGGGCAGGGCGTTGAGAACACACTTGCGATCTCTCGCGGTGACGCTGTGGCTAGGCCGCATTTCATTACCGCCGATGCGACTAAGTGGGCTACTAATCAAAAACTTGTACCGCCAGATTTGGTGGTGGTGAACCCGCCGCGGCGCGGGCTCGGGCCCGAATTATCCTCCTGGCTGGAGCACTCCGGTATCCCCCACCTCATCTATTCCTCCTGTTTCCAGGAAACCCTGGTGGAGGACCTACGCCGAATGCGTTCCTACCGAATTACCGCAGCCAAACTGGTAGACATGTTCCCACATACCTCACACCTCGAAACTTTGGTATTGCTGTCAAGGTAGTGATTGAGCCACATAACAAGCTCTATGGGAGGATAAGTCCAGACAACTACCACTCAGGCCGAAAATGATTGGGAGTAAATCGTATGTTGTTTATAGAAACGGCCGTTTTGTGCGCGGTATTGTTCATGCTCTGCATTTTAGGAACTGGCACCGATGCTAAAAACTTACAGAACTACAGTTCTTACCCCGATGCGGTGCAAAGCCGGATCCGTGCTATCCCGGAATACCAACACCGGTTCCAGGATAAGAATCCTTTCCTAACCTTTACCGCCAATTTTCTCCTCTTCCTAGTCATATTATTTGTTTTCGGGATATTTATCCGCCAGAGCAACTTTGCGCAAAATTTCCTCTCCCTGCTGATTCTCGGACAAACCTTGAACGTTTTCGACCTAATTGTCATTGATTTGCTGTGGTGGCGACGTACCCCGCGCATCAGATTCTCAAAGCTCCCCCAACCCGCTCTCTACCAGGACCCACGAAAGCACATCTCCGCTTTCATCAGGGCGTTCATCATGTACTTTGCCATCGCCCTAATCGATGGCTACCTGCTGACTCTATTTTGAAACCTATACCCTGAACGCCCGTCTAACCTATGGGCGTGATTACCCCTGAACTACTAGCATAGAAACCGCGGTGTCCTCGGATTCGGAGCAACAAAACAATCCTCGCTGGTCGCGGACTATTTCGCGCGGAGCGTTCACGTTTATTGTCCTGATGGGTATCGTGTCCATGTTCTCGGATATGACTCACGAGGGCGCTCGCTCGGTTTTGGGTGAGTATCTGAACCTGACCGGGGCATCGGCAGCAGCCATCGGTTTTGTCTCTGGTTTCGGGGAACTGTGCGGCTACTCGTTGCGCCTGCTCTCAGGCTTTTGGGCTGACAAGACCAGGCACTACTGGGGCTTGATTATTTTTGGCTACACCATCCAGGTGTTGGCCATTCCTGCTCTCGCGCTCGTTCCCGACAATGGCTGGATTTTTGCCTGCAGCCTGGTGGTTTTGGAACGCGTGGGCAAAGCTATTAAGAAACCCGCAAAAAACACCCTGGTCAGCTTTGCGGCGGACGAAATCGGTACTGGTAAGGGCTTCGCGCTGCAGGAATTCCTCGACCAACTCGGCGCATTCCTGGGTCCCCTGCTGCTGTTCCTCGTCGGTCTGATTATCGGCACGCAAGACCTGTTCGGGACTTACCGCCTCGGCTTTCTCACCCTGGGCATTCCCGCACTCATCACCATCGCGTTCACCGTGTTAGCTTGGCGCTTCTATCCGCACCCCGAAAATTTTGACCAACCCGCCACCCTCCCGGAAAACACCCACGTCCCGACTGACCCGCCCCGAGAACCTTGTGCGCCCGACCCGACCGGCGAGACCCTTACGAACGGCACCCCCACAAGCGCGTTGCCCTCCGTTTCCGCTGTCACCCCCGGTTTTCGTTTCAACCGAACTTTTGCCCTCTATATGGCCGCTATCTGCTTGTTCGCTTTCGGTTTCGCGGACTTCACGCTGATTACTCTGCATGCTGCAAAAACTGCGGCATTCCCGAAAGCGGCATTAGCGCTGCTCTACGCGGGGGCAATGGCGGTCGACGCCATCGCCGCGCTCATTTTTGGAACCTGGTTCGACCGTATTGGCTTGCGGGCGCTAATTATCTCAACCCTTCTGACGGCACCGTTTTCAGCATTCGTATTCCTGAGCGGAAACCCTTGGTTCATCAGCTTTGGCATCGTGCTGTGGGGGCTGGGAATGGGCGCCCAAGAAAGCATCATGAAAGCCGCGGTAGCCAAAATTATACCCAAGGATTGGCGCGCCACCGGGTTCGGGATTTTTGAAACCGGCTTCGGAATTGCTTGGTTCCTCGGGTCTTGGCTGATAGGAGCCCTCTATGACATCAATATCCCCGCGATGGTTACCGTTTCCGTCATTTCGCAGCTCGCGTCCGTGGGGTTATACCTCCTGACCCTGAAAAATTTGCCAACTTTACCCCCGCATTAATCGAAATCGCACTGTATTCAGCTGTTTTAACGTTAGGCTTAACCCGTGAATATTTCGGATTTGACTCCCGCAACGCAAGGACCACGTCGGTGGCCGCGTTCCTGGTCACCCGGCATTTTTCACGCCAAGAAGGAAACGATTGAACCGCTGGAAGTCCCCAAAACCAAGTGGAAATTTTCCCTCTTGCTCACCCAAGTCGGGATTTATGCTTGTTTATTTGCCCCCATTCAGCTCCTCATCGGCCTGCAAGCCTCGATGATTGCTCACGACCACAAAGAGATTGTTCTCTCTGTGGTCACCGGCTGCGGGGCATTTATGGCGATGATTGCCACCCCCATTTTTGGAGCGCTATCTGACCGGACTTACTCAAAATACGGACGTCGGGCGCCTTGGGTTTTGGGCGGGGTTTTATGTGGAGTTTTCGCGCTCGCAGGTTTGACTTTGGCGTGGTGTCCCGCGTCTTTGGCGGGAACATGGGTTTTGACCCAGGCGGCACTAAACGCCGCATTTATCGCCACCAACGCCATTCCGAACGATTCAGTCAGGGTTGAGTACCGCGGAGAAATGGGCGGCTGGTTGGGAGCCGGACAAAACCTGGGTGCTTTGCTAGGGGTTGGCTTGGCGACCCTGTGTACGAACATAATCGACGACTACATGGGTATCGTGGTAGCTTATGTCGCTCTAGCGTTGCTGCTGACCATCTGTGTGGCTCCCTATTTGTGGAACTCTAATGACCGTTTCCTCGGCGCTCGCCGAGAACCCATCACGATCAAAAGGTTTTTCCAGCGATTCTGGATTCCGCCGCGCAAATACCCGGATTTCATCTGGACTTGGCTTTCCCGCCTCCTGATGTTCACGCCTTTCATGACGATAGCGCTTTACCTGCTGTATTACCTCGGAGATGTGTTGCATTACCCGAGTCCAACCACCGGCGTGCTGATTTTGTCCACGATTTACGCGGTGCTCACCATGATTTGCGCCTTCATCATCGGTTTTGTCGCCGATTATCTGATGAAGTACCGCCGGCTCATCTTTATTTCCTCGGTCATCATGGCGATTGGCAGCCTCATCCTCGCGTTCGTGCAAACTTGGAGCTGGACGATTTTAGCGGCAATCTTTATTGGGATTGGCCACGGTATTTTCATCGCGGTGAGCTTTGCAATCACCACCCGAGTCCTTCCTCCCACCGACGATTCCGGCCGTGACCTAGGTGTTTTCAATATTTCTGCAACTGTCCCGCAGGTGTTAGCCCCCATCTTTGGGGTTCCGGTCATTACCCTCATAGCCAGCTATTCCGTGGGTTACACAGTCCTGTTTAGCGTTATGGCCGTAATGTTCCTTATCGGCGGGGCGATGATTTTCAAGGTGAAATCCGTAGAATAATCGGCTTGATACCCTCAGGCGGCCCCGCCGCCAGAATGGAGGAAAAATGACGCAGTCACAAGCCATAGTGGATAGTTTTGGGGTTCCGTTGCTTCCCCTCGGAGGCGGGGAGGACAGGTCAGGTTCTCCGATGGCGAGAATTCCACAGCTGGGTTTCGGCACTTATAAAATTGCTCCCGAAAATGCCCAAGAAATCGTAGAAAACGCTGTGGAAGTGGGATATCGGCACATTGACACCGCGCAAATGTATGGCAACGAAGCGGAAGTTGGCGCAGCTCTGCGAGCATCGGGAATCACGCGCAGCGAGTTCTTCATAACCACTAAACTAAACAATCCCCATCATGAGCCCGATGTGGCCCGCCGCGCTTTCGCCGAATCATTGCAGCGTCTGCAAACTGATTACGTGGATTTGTTCCTCATTCACTGGCCGATGCCCGAGGCTTACGGCGGGGACTATCCCGGTTTGTGGCGGGTGTTGCAGGAGTTCGTGGCTGATGGGAGAGCCCGTCACGTGGGAGTGTCGAACTTTGAAGTTTCGCATCTGCAGCGACTAATAACTGAGACGGGGATTTTTCCGCAGGTCAACCAGGTTGAAGTACACCCGTGGTTTGCCAATAACACGGTTAGGGAATTCACCAAAGCGCATGGCGGGGTCATTGAGGCCTGGTCTCCCCTGGCACGGGGCCGGTTCTTTGACACCCCGGTTTTGATTGAGACCGCCAAACGTCTGGGGCGGACACCGGCTCAAGTTGTGTTGCGTTGGGCATTAGAGCGCGGCGACGTGGTCATCCCAAAGTCGAATCATGTTGAGCGGATGCGGGAAAACTTTGCCGTGCTGGAGTTTGCACTTGATGCGCCCGCGCGAGCGGCTCTCGACAGTTTAGATCGGGGCGAGGCGGGCCGCACCGGATCGCACCCCGACCACGTAAACGGCGCGAAATAAACGTTTCTCGGGCTTTTGACTGGCATCACCAACGTGTTGCGGTCATCGATCCCGCGGCTCGTGGTACTTGTGAATCTGGCCCTCACCAGTAACGCCATCGATAGCGTAAACCGAAAGCCAACCGTCCTTTTCTACGCCGGATTCGAGGTCGATGACCCCGGGGTTCACAAAGTTTTCTCGGCTTTCGTTGCGGTGCCCGTGCAGTTGGACGATTTCGCGATCCCCCATTTCGGGGAAGTTCTTAAACTCATAGCGCCGCCGGTAGGTGTTGGCGCGCGTCCCCACTCCGAAGATAAAGTAATCATCAGGTAAATCACAGTAGCCGGTGCGGCGGATTTCTCTGATGGTTTCTGGATATACCCCGCCGTGGGATACAAAATATTCGCGAGCCCCCGGGCGTTTCTCCGGTCCAGATTTCGTTCCCTGAGCCTCGGAAACTGAGGGCGTGGCGGGCGTCCCCCCGACTCGGAAGTCATAGAACGGCACGGTGGAACGATACCAATCTTCGAGTTGTTGGCGGGTCGCACCAGCGGTCAGCAATTGTTTCATGGATTCCTCGGTGGCGCTCTTTGTGCCTCGTCCTTTCAAGGCGTTCAAAAGGGATTTCTCGTGGTTTCCGGTAATCACCACGTTGTCTACGGAGCGCAGGATTTTCCAGACTTTTCCGGCATCGGGACCGCGGTCAAAAAGGTCGCCCACGAAAATCCACTTGGCGTCCGGAGTGCCCAGTTCCGCCACGGCCTGTTCTAAGGCGCCCCCGCAGGACTGTACATCTCCAACCACTCGTACCGGCCGATTTCCCAGGTCAACCTGGCAAGTTTTAAAACAATCCTGCATCTGTGCCGGGGTGATGGTCTGCGGCGGCGGAACGGAATCGAATCGATCCAAGAATGACTCGATATCAGGAATCCGGTCTCCCCCGCGTTTGAGGTTACGGGACAGCAATTCTTCGCGACTAACCTGGGTAAAGTCCACCGCTAAGACATCGTAACCGTGCGAATCCGCCAGTGCTTCCCACTGCGAACGTGAGCGGGGCGAGGCGTTGACAGCATCAATAATGACCGGAGAGCCCAGAAACATCAGGTTATCAGCTTGTTCTTGCACAATGCGGCGAGTCAAACGCTGCAAATGCTCCCCGGCTATTAAGACCTTGTCGCCATCGAGAGCAGGAACATAGCGGGAAAACATGCGGCGCACTTCATCAGCATTGACGGAAAACTCATCGAGCTTATTTTCCTGCACAAACGTCGTCTTACCGGCCCCCTGCGGACCGTAAAGTATAAAAAGTTTGCGCATCTCTCCGCCACTTTCGCGTGTTTTCGCCTCGTTCTCTCGGGATTTTAGACAGAATGCCGGAATTCCTCTGACCCGGCCTCCACCTAGATGAGGCTCCTCTTACATCCATTTCTATCAGATTCTCAGCGTTTTTTACAAACACTTGACTTCGTGGCGTTTGGAGTATAGACGGAAAGAGCGGTGAAACTCTCACTGTCGGTAGGGCTTACCGCAGTACCCATCTCAGTATTATTTCTGTCTTGTTGCCGCGCTACCCCACATTAACCTAAGAGACAAGACACCACGAGGGAAAATGAATCGTAAATAGGTCGAAGGGCGGTAATCCGGAAGATTATCGCCCTTCGCTATGAAATTTTCTGAAAAGATTTTTAAACGTGTTTGGCGACCACGATTTCCAGTTCCTTACCGCTTGAAGAGTTGACCCTCACGGACACGGCCAGGGTTTCCCCGGCGATGAGAGCTTCGTGAGTCTTCACCCATTCGAGGTAATCGGCGGGCACACCAAGCGTCAGGTCAATGCGATCAGCCACGTCCAGACCCGCGTTCTTACGCGCGTCTTGCACCGCGCGAATCGCATCGCGGGCGTAACCTTCCGCTTCCAGTTCCTCGGTCACTTCGGTGTCCAGCACCACAAAAGTGCCGCTATCCAGCACATCGGCGACGGTTCCCGGCTCGGCTGCAACCTTTGTCACCAGCCCGAACTGTTCACCCGTGAGGCGCACCGGCTGTCCACCGAGTTCCACCCCGTCGAACACCACCGCGTCACCGTCCAAGCGCCACTGACCGGACTTTTGCGCCTGGAACAACGCAGAAGTGAGTTTGCGCACCTCGGGGGCAAAAGCCTTGGGGTTGAGCGTCAGTTCCTGGCTTGATTGCAATCCGGACTCGGCAACGCCGAGCACCTCCACGGACTTGACGTTGACCTCGGAGGCAATGAGCGCCGTGTAGTCACGCAGAGCCTCCGGATCCGCGGCGACCACCTGGAGGCGGCTCAGCGGCAAACGCACCCGCAGGTTAGCGCCCTTGCGCAAGGCGTGAGCGCAGGACACCACATCGCGCACCTCGTTCATAGCGTCCACGAGCGCGCCATCGTAGACAGCATCGTCCCAGTTCGGGTAGTCCATCAGGTGTACGGAACGACCACCGGTCAGCCCCCGCCAGACTTCTTCTGAAATCAAAGGCAGCAGCGGAGCCATCGCCCGCATCAGCGCCTCTAACACGGTGTAGAGCACGTCAAAGGCAGCCGGGTCCTCGTCCCAAAAACGCTGGCGGGAAATGCGAATGTACCAATTGTTCAACACCTCGGTGAATTGGCGGACGTGTTCACAAGCCTCCGGGATGTGGAAGTTATCCAACTCCGTGCGCAAATCGTGGAACAGCTGGCGCGCGGCAGACAGCAGATAACGGTCCATCATCGGCAGCGCGTTGACGCTCGCGGCATCATCCACGTCCACGGGCTTCGCCTCGTAGCCCGCGCCCTGCTGACAGGTGCCGGCATAGAGGGTAAAGAAGTAGTAGGCGTTCCACACCGGCAGAATCGTTTGCCGCACCGTGTCGCGAATACCCTTATCGGTCACAATCAGGTTGCCCCCGCTGACCACCGGGGAGCTCATCAGGAACCAACGCATCGCGTCCGCACCGTACTTGTCGAAAACTTCGTTAACGTCCGGGTAGTTGCGCAGCGATTTACTCATCTTGCGCCCGTCATCACCCAGGACGATACCGTGCGAGATACAGTTCAAGAACGCCGGCCGGTCGAACAGTGCGGTCGCCAATACGTGCAGGGTATAGAACCAGCCACGGGTCTGGCCGATGTACTCCACGATGAAGTCGCCGGGGTAATGTGTCTCGAACCATTCCCGATTTTCAAAGGGATAGTGGACCTGGGCGTAGGGCATAGACCCGGATTCAAACCAGCAGTCCAACACTTCCGGGACGCGGCGCATCGTGGATTTTCCGCTGGGATCATCGGGATTCGGGCGGGTTAGCCCGTCAATGAACGGACGGTGGAGGTTATCGATCTTGACCCCAAAGTCCCGTTCCAGTTCCGCAAAAGAGCCGTAGACATCAATGCGCGGATAGGCGGGATTGTCCGACTTCCATACCGGAATTGGGGAACCCCAGAAACGGTTGCGCGAAATCGACCAGTCGCGCGCCCCGGCCAGCCAGTTACCAAAGATACCGTTCTTGGTATGCTCCGGTGTCCAGGTGATTTGCTGATTCAATTCCACCATGCGGTCGCGGAACTCAGTAACGCGCACGAACCACGAGGACACTGCCTTGTAGATGAGCGGTTGGCGGCAACGCCAGCAGTGCGGGTAGGAATGTTCGTAAGAGGCGACCTTCACCAGGTAGGGACGCTGGCGCGCCTCACGGGTCGCCACCGGGCCGGTTTCGTCGCGCAGGTCGGCGATGATGTAGCGGTTTGCCTCAAAAACGTTCTTTCCCGCGTAATCTGGAACTTCCGCGGTGATGACTCCGTTTCCGTCTACCGGCATGACCACCCCGATTTGCTGGGTAGCGCAAACGTTCATATCGTCCTCACCAAAGGCCGGGGCGAGGTGCACCAGCCCGGTGCCGTCCTCGGTGGACACGAAGTCTGCGCCGATGATGGTCCAGGCTTTCGACCCCGGTCCCACGTGTCCCGGTTGGTCTGCCGTGCCATCGGCGATGGCGGCGGCTTTCACATCTTCAAAGTAATCAAAAATGGGATAGTACCCCAGGCCGACCAGTTCGGAGCCTTTGAAAGCTGCGGATACCTGCGGGTTTTCCCCAAGTTCTTTTTCATAAGCCGCCAAGCGAGCCTGGGCTAGGATGACGGTTTGTCCCTGCAGTTCCCCCTGGGTCGGCGTGACGCGCACGTAGTCGATGTCCTCCCCAACGGCGACCGCTAGGTTGCTGGGCAACGTCCACGGGGTCGTGGTCCAAATCAGCACCATCTCGTCGGTGTCACGCAGACGCAGCCCCACCGTGACTGTTTGGTCGGTGCGGTTTTGATAGATGTCGTCATCCATCTTAAGTTCGTGGTTCGACAGGGGCGTTCCGTCGTGCCAGCAGTAAGGCAGCACCTTAAAGCCTTCGTAGATGAGCCCCTTGTCATACAGGGTCTTAAACGCCCAAATGACCGATTCCATAAAAGTGGGGTCGAGGGTCTTGTAGTCATTTCCAAAGTCGACCCAGCGCGCCTGGCGCGTCACATATTCTTCCCACTCTTTGGTATATTTCAGTACCGACTCACGACAGGCCTGGTTAAAGGCCTCAATCCCCATTCCGCCCGGGCCATCGATTTGTTCCTTGTCCTCGATACCGAGAATACGTTCCGCTTCCAGCTCGGCGGGCAGACCGTGCGTGTCCCACCCAAAGCGCCGCTCCACGCGGTGGCCGCGCATGGTCTGGTAACGCCCCACGATGTCTTTCACGTAGCCGGTTAACAGGTGGCCATAGTGCGGCAAGCCATTGGCAAAGGGCGGTCCATCGTAGAACACGAACTCGTTACTGCCGTCTTGACCAGCGGGACGGGCATCTACAGAAGCCTGGAAAGTATGATCCGTAGCCCAAAATGCCAGAGTTTCAGTTTCAAGGCTCGGAAAATTCGGGCTGGCGTCCAGGGAAGTATCCCGGTGTTTGGGATAGAACCCGCGTTTTTTCTCGCTCATCTTCGTCCTTATCGCGAATCGTTCATTCACGAGGACGCCTGCGACACTCTGTCGGTGGGCGCGGTACCACCTCGCTTGCTCACGTGGTCCCGCAATAGTCAAGGTACCGACAATCGGTGCGGCCAGACTATTGAGTTGGCCAAGTGAGCCGCTCAATACAGCTGTTACGGGCCTGCCCGTCGGAGTCTAATGAGTCGCGTGCACGGCACGCAACCGTTCTTTCCGAAGCTCCCCGGCGATACCCGGACCCAACAGCCCGGACCGGTTCAACGCGGACTCCACTCTATCCAGTTTTTACTCTGGACTCAAACAAGGTGACTGTTTTGCCCGAGGTTCAAAAAGCCCAACGGTCAGGACGGATTCTTTCCCTGCGGGGTATAGCTCAAAATGTCTCCTGGCTGGCACTCCAAAACTTGGCAGATTTTGTCCAAGGTGGAAAAACGGATTGCCTTGGCGTGACCATTTTTCAATATCGAAACATTCGCCGCGGTAATGTCTACAGCCTGGGCAAAGTCCTGAACCGACATACCCCGCTGGGCCAGCAACACCGACAGATTTACCGTAATCACTTAGATGACCTCCGCTAATTCTGCTACATCGTCCAGTGCGGCTTGAAAAATACTCTTAGCCAGGCTGACCAAGGAGAATAGCCCCACTCCCAAAACTATTCCGCCGAGGAATAAAAGTGGCGGCTCCGGTCTGGTTGCCGGTGCAAAAATGCTCATGTGCCCCCCGGTTAGCGCGACGATACCGGGACCGACAGCAACCATGAGACGCGCTAAATTAATCCATTTCATGGTCTTAGCAGTAAAAAAAGCTCCTTTGCTAACTGCCCTTACCAGCATCATCAACGCCACAATCAGTACCTGCACACAAATGAGCGCCGCTACTGCCGCCAGTGCGTAGGGTACAACCAGGTGGCGGACCTCGGGGAATTCCTCTCCCGTTTCCCATGCCGCATATACGCAAAACAACTGGAGTAACAACACCCCGGGAAGAGCTGCAATCAAGGCAACTTGCGACAAAATTACGTAAGCTCGAGAAAACTTCATATATCGATTATCGATACTTATATATCGTTTTTCAATAGGTATTACTGCACGAACCGGCCCGTAGCCACGCCCGGTTAGGCCTCTGGAACAATTCACTCACCAGCCAGAGAAACCCACAAAACTTGTGAAAACGCTACAGTTTAGAGTGAACATTCTGCCAGACAAACATCTGGGCACGTCAGATTGAAGTCCAACTACCAGTCACGAGGGGGACGTATGAAAACCGAGGAGTTGTGGGATCAGGCTCGGGCAGCGGCGTTGGAACTGCCCGGCGCTGAGCCGTGGGTGTATTCCCCGCAGTGGGAGGCCGTAAAAGTGTGTGGGAAGTGGTTCGTGGTGATGGTGGAGGCCCACGGCACCCCGGTCGTGAACTTGGCCGTGCTGCCGGAGGACGGCTTGGCGCTGACCCAGCGTTACGCGGAAATCACCCCCGGCTGGCATATGAACAAAAACCGCTGGATCAGCGTGTACCCCGGCGCGGAAGTCGACCTGGAACTGTTGAAAGTGCTGGTTCAGGAATCTTACCTGAACGTGGTCTCACGTCTGCCAATCAAGTCCCGCCCACACCTGCCCGATTCCCTGCGCCACTGGCCCAGCTCGGAGGCCTAGCCTCGCCCCGCGCCACGTGCGAGTGGGTGATGCCAATCATCACGTTGCTGCAGACCTTTCATCTCTTTGTGCGAGGCGTATCCGAAAGCATCATTCTCCGCAATAGCTCCGGTCACATCGTAAATGCCGGCGCCTATCAAGTAATTGCTTTCGGAAGCATTAGCCTGGGGGATTAGCCCAATAGGTCTCTCTGCGCCAGCCGGGTCTGGAATGGCGTGGGTGAGCGGAGAGTTACGGCATTCTTTGACCTCGCAGGCGGCACAGTGCCGAATCCCGATTCGCCAGGAGAATCTGCGGTTTCCCCTGTTCTACAATGTGGCCCAAATCCAGCACCGCAACCCAATCAGCTTGGGCAATCTGATCCAGGTTGTGCGTAATCTCCAAAATGGTGGGACGGGGTGTGAGGCCGCGTAGATTGTCGTTGATACGGGAAGCTAAAGGTGCAGGCAGGTGCGCCGTATGTTCGTCCAAGATGAGGATTGGGGATTGGCGCAGGAGGGCACGAGCCAGGGAAAGCCGCTGGCCTTGCCCCCCACTGAGTGCCACCCCTCGTGAAGAAACGCGATGCTGCAGTCCCCCCGGCATTGCTTTCACTTCCGCATCCATTCCTACCATCGCCAAAGCCCACCACAGTTGGCTTTCACTGGCGTGCGGGCTAGCCAGACGTAAGTTTTCCGCGATAGTCATATCGAAAATTGTTGACTCAGCGCTGACTAGAGACACCGCTTTACGCAGGGACTCGAGTCGATAATCGCTCAAACTGTGCCCGTCCAGAAGGATTGTTCCCGCATCAGGATCGTAGAAACGTAGCAACAGTCGCGCCAGGGTCGACTTTCCGCCGCCTGTCGCCCCCACCAGGGCGGTCCACGAGCCAGGCGTTAACTTGAGGTTGACTTGTTCGATGGTCCCCGGTGCTGCGTCAAGCCGTGGGGCTGCGTTGGTTGGTTCGGAATAGCGAAAGCTAACCTGGCAAAATTCCACGGCCAAAGGGGTGGTTTGCCGCACGTTTTCCTGCCCCTCACATAACTCCAGTCCGGCATGGGTCAGCTGGTAGACACGTCGCGCCGCAGCCAGGGAGGTATTCAGTTCGGTTCCAAAATCCACCACAGCTTTAAACCCGTCCCAGCAACGCAAAACCGCAAACAGTATCGCTATCCAGGTGGCCATTTCCAGTGAGCCTGCCTGATACAGCACAACCCCCACCGCCAGCAAAATCAGCACTGCAGCCATTCGCCACGCGGAGAGGAACGCGCCGCGGAATGCTGACTTGTTGGTCTCGCGCAGGCTGGCTCGAACCAGTTCCTCGCCCAACTTTTCACTGCCGGAGAGACGCGCTTCACACAGGCCGTATCCCACGACTTCCGCCAAACCTCCCAGCGAGTCAGTGACATCCGCAGCGACATGGCCGCGAGCTGCGAGTTTATTGCGCGCCGCCACGTGCCCAGAAAATATACCGCACCAAGGTATCAGAAGTCCTACGATGAGAATTCCTGCCACGGCTACGCCAAATTGCCAGGGTGTAACTGCAAATGTCACCGCGGTAACAATGCCGGGAACCAGAAATGCCGTTATCGCGGGTGCGAAAGTGTGGGCAAAGAATACTTCGATACGATCTATATCTTTCGTGAGCCGTGCCAAGAGGTCTCCGCTGTGATTATCAGTCACGATGGCGGGAGCTTGGGGATAAATGGCACGGTAGGCTTGGCTACGCAACAGTTCCAAGGCCTTGAAGGCAACCAAGTGGCCCCAGTATTGTTCCAGATACCGAGCCAAACCTTTCAGAAGCGCGGTCCCCGCCATCACCGTGAGCAGTCCCCCCACATTGGCGGACACGCTGCGGACACAACCGCAGTCTAGACTGCTCATCACCAGGTTCGTAACCAATACTGCCGGTATGGTGAACAGAACTATGCCCAGGATTTGATCGACCAGCCTGGCAAGGGTGGAAGCGGCTACCGGCCCCAACACTGTGCGAGTCGCGGATAGCAGCCAGCGAATAACTGTCCGCAGTCCCGCCGTGGCTGGTGCGGAAGGACGCGTTACGGACGGGGAACCGCCCCTGTTCTCCGCCGTGAGAGAGGGCGCGACGTTCTCTGAGTCTGATGCGTTGTTCAGGGGTGTCACCGCTCCACCAACCTTCCGCATTCTACCCGCAAAACACGGTCTGCCAGCGCGGTCAGAGCCCCGCGGTGTGACACCATGATGAGCGTATAGTCATGTCCCAGTGCTTGGAGGGCCTCCAAAATTTTTCGCTCAGAATTCAAATCAACTTGGGAAGTCGCTTCATCCAGCAACAAAATTTTTCGACCACTCCCGATGGCCCGTGCCAAGCTGAGACGCTGTTTCTGTCCGCTCGAAAGCCCCATCCCGTTCTCGCCTAAGGCAGTGTCCAACCCCAGCGGCATCTGTTGGATTTCGGCGTCAAGATGCGCCGCTCGCAAAGCATCCCACAATTCGGTATCAGACGCCTGCGGGGCTGCCATCTGGAGGTTTTCCCGCACGGTGCCGGTAAACAACCAGGTATTTTGGCTGACCAGCGCCGAGCGTTGCGCCAATTCAACGGTATTCCCGGCGACCTCTACCCGGCCCTCACATGGAGTCAAAAATCCCTTCATTACGTTCAATAAGGTGGTTTTGCCCTGTCCAGAATCCCCCACAATCGCCACGCGTTCGCCAGGAGACACTCTGAGGTTCACCCCTTGGAGGACCTGCTGATTCCCGTAGCGCACTCCCACATTTTCCAGATACGCCGCGGGAATCTCAGCATCTCCCGCGGGAAGGTCCTCACCCGCAACTTCAGCATAACCGTGAAGAGCTACGGAGGCATCCTCGCAGCTGGCATCCGAATGGCTGGCCCGCGAGTGCATGAATCCTAAGATGGCCCGCCCGGCTCCCCGTCCGCCCATCGCTACATAGAAAAACGCCCCGAAGTGGTCAATCGGTTCCAACAGCAACATCGCCAGACCCAGCGCCATCACCATTTTGCCCAAGGTCATCTCTCCGAGAGACACCAAGTACATTGACAAAGCAGCCACAGACGTGATGACGAACAGCGAAAACACTGTATCGAGTACAAAAATAATGACTTGATTGGAACGCAGCAGGCTCATGGTGGCTCGCCGATTATCTTCGCCCACCTTCTCCAGTTTGTCCCCTGTCCGGTCTGCTACCCCCAGTAGCTGCAGGGTTGTGAGTCCCTGCAATACTTCCAGGTAGTTTGCTGCTAAAGCTGCCCGTGCCCGTGCAGATTTCGCCGAGGAACGCCGAAAGAGTTTTTGAAACAGCCACACCGTCCCAGCTGCCAACGGCAGGCACAGTGCTAGTAACAGTGCCAGGAACGGGTGCACAAAAATCCCCATCGCCGCCACTATCAGCACCGGTGCGCTGAAAGAGCCTTGCACCTGGGGCAGGAACCCTTGACGATACCGGGTAAACTTTTCGGCTGATTCGGTCGCCAACGCCACGACTCTTCCAGCGCTTTCCTGATTCATCCGCGCGGGTCCGGTGCGAAAACTCTGGGTCAAAAGAACTTTTCGGACGTGGTTTTCCTCACATATCTGGGACCGCGTCGAGCGCCGTGACAACGAAAAGTGTGCCCCAAATACCAGGACGATGCCCACAATTGCGAGCACCCAGTAAAGGGTGGCCGGAAAAGACCATTCGGGGTGTAGGTAGGAATCCAAAATCTGCCCCGCCGAAACAAACACCGTAATCATGCCAAGGGTCATGAGCCAAAACAGCCCGAGCACCACGCGATTAGCGCGGCGTCCCGCGTCAGTTTGCAGCGTAGCAAACTGGGGTTTACCTGTCTTTTTTGGGACTACGTGGGAGGTGCTCAATAGCTGGTGACCACTTCGACTCGCTGGAGTTCCTTGACGTCGGTATAACCTGTCGTGGACATCGTACGACGCAGGGCTCCCATCATGTTAAGGGTCCCTTCGGCGTTGTCGGCAGGACCGAACATAACCTGTTCCAAGGTGCCGACTGTGCCGACTTTGACCCGGGAACCGCGCGGCAAGGTCGAGTGGTGCGCCTCACTTCCCCAGTGCCAGCCGTGCCCGGGCGCCTCGTGAGCCCTGGCCAAAGCGCTACCCAACATGACCGCATCAGCCCCGCAAGCAATGGCTTTCACCACGTCTCCCGCAAAGCCGATGCCGCCATCAGCGATAACGTGGACATACCTGCCACCGGATTCATCCAAGAAGTCCCGTCGTGCCGCCGCTACATCCGCTACCGCCGTCGCCATCGGCACGTGGATACCCATGGTGCGGCGAGTGGTGGAGGCGGCTCCCCCGCCGAATCCCACCAGCACTCCGGCCGCACCAGTACGCATCAGGTGTAGCGCTCCGGTATAGGTGGCAACACCCCCGACAATAACCGGAATGTCCACCTGATGCACGAATTGCTTGAGATTCAGCGGTTCTGCTTGGGAGGAAACATGATCCGCGGACACGGTAGAACCGCGTACCACGAACAGATCAAGCTCCGAATCCGCCACATGTTCCCACAATTTTTGGGTGCCGGCCGGGCTCATAGCTCCGGCCACGATGACGTCAGCAGCTTTGATTTCCTCTAACCTGGCCCGCATTAACTCCGGCTTGATGGGCTCGTTGTAAATTTCCTGCAGCTTAGCGGTGGCTTTCGCTCCACCTTCGTCGAGTTCTGCCAGTTCTTCGTATAGGGGCAGAGGGTCAACGTATCGGGTCCACAGCCCCTCCAAGTCCAGGACTCCGACTCCGCCCATCTTTCCCAAGGCGATGGCATTTTGCGGGCTCATCACCGAATCCATCGGCGCTCCCATGACCGGAACTTTCATGTAATAAGCGTCAAATTGCCAAGCTAGCGAGACATCGCGAGGATCTCGCGTGCGGCGCGAGGGAACCACCGCGATTTGATCGAAAGAATAGGCTCGACGTCCCCGCTTACCGCGCCCAATCTGGACTTCTTCATTCATGGATTCAGCCTACCAAAATGCACCTCGAGTGGGGGCGGCTGGCAGCGCCAGAGACCTGTTCCTGGCGTTCCCCTGCCGCAACAATTACTCCCGCCCCAGCTGGCTTAACGTCCGGTGTTTAAAGTCCCGATACGCATCCTCACCAGCGATGATAGCCTGACGGATGCTGTGGACCAGGTGAACGGTGTAGTACTCGTTGTGGATGGTCAGCAGTGTCGAAGCCAGCATTTCCTTGGCCTTTAGCAGGTGGTGGAGGTAGGCACGAGAGTAGTTTGTGCAGGTATAGCAGCCGCAGCCCTCCTGGAGAGGGCCAAAGTCCTCTCGGAAAGCTGCCCGTGCCACATTCGTCCTGCCGGTGGGTAAATATGCAGCTCCGGTGCGGGCCACACGAGAGGGAGAGACGCAGTCAAAAGTGTCAGCTCCGTTTTCAATGCCTGCAAAGAAATCTTCCGGTTCGGAGATTCCCAGCAGGTGACGCGGGCGGTCCTCGGGCAGCTCCTGACACACCCAGGAACAAATCACGCCGAGGTTTTCCTTTTCCAAGGCCCCTCCAATGCCAAATCCGTCAAAGCGGCGCCCCGAGATTTCCATTCCCCCAAGGTCGCGTGCGGCGCGGCGGCGCAAATCCTCCCATTGTGCTCCTTGGATAACTCCGAACAGCATCTGGTAAGGCTTGTCGGCGCGCTCTATGGTGAGCCGCTCGTGTTCCGCCAGACAGCGCTCCGCCCATTTTCGGGTCCGTTCCAGGGAAACTACCTGGTAGTCGTAGGAATGCAGCAGGGAGGTGAGCTCATCAAAAGCGAAAATAATATCGGCGCCCAGGTGGTGCTGAATTTGCATCGAGATTTCCGGGGTAAACCGGTGTTTGGTTCCATCCAGGTGTGAGCGAAAATTAACGCCGTCGTCATCAACCCGCGCTAAACCGGGGTGAGCTTGACGTTTATCGGGAGGGGCTAGCTCGGCGGATTCTTCCGCCTGCTCCAAAAGTTTGCGTTTATCCCCGGAGCGCTCATGGTTGCCGTGTTCGCGCGAAGCCGTACGCTCTCGAGACGAAGCGGCAAATTCTTGACTGAGGACTTTCTTGTATCCCGCCCCCAGGCTGAGGACTTGGAATCCCCCCGAATCAGTGAATGTGGGACCATCCCAATGCATAAAAGCTGCCAGCCCCCCGGCTTTATCGACCAATTCCGGTCCCGGCTGCAAATACAGATGGTAGGCGTTTGCCAGTACTGCCGACGCACCAAGCTCGCGAATCATCTCTGGAATCAGCGCTTTCACAGTCGCTTTTGTACCAACAGGTACAAAAGCTGGGGTGGGAATATCGCCGTGGGGAGTGTGGATAACCCCGGCTCGCCCCAAATGACCCAGACGAGCCACAACCTCAAAGCATTCACCCATTCAAACATCACCCCAGGTTAGGAACATTTAGTCGAAACAGTTTCTGTACCGATTGGTCAACTATTTGTCACCAGGGGACGCTGCGCGAGAGTTTCTGTATCGATCGGTACATAATTTTTCTCGCCCCGCTTCACCAATCCTATGACCTGAATACTGATTGGCGACATGACAATCTCCAACGCGCACTTGTACACGTAGCCAGTCAATACGTAGTTGAGGAATTCCGGACCTGAAATCAAACCGGCAAAAGCGATGGTGCAAAATGCCACGGTATCTACCAATTCACCGACCAAGGTAGAAGCAATCATACGGACCCAGAGAAAACGCTCCCCCGTGTGGCCCTTGATCCGCACCAGGACCAGAGCATTTAGCAACTGCCCCAGTACATACCCCACCAGGGAAGCTGCCACGATACGCGGGACGAACCCAAAAACTTGAGAAAAAGCGGGAGTAATGAAGTCCCCACTGGCGGGCGGTGCTTTAGCGACCAGGAAAAACAGTCCAGAAGCCAAGATAGAAATCCCGAATCCAGTCAGCACCGCACGGCGAGCCCCGCGAAATCCATAGACTTCCGAGAGGATATCTCCCAAGATGTAGGTGAAGGGGAACATGACTGCTCCCCCATCAAAAATCAGCCCCAGGGGTCCACCAATGAGCTTGGTCGCGGAAATATTAGAAATTAGCAGCAGTGCGACAAACAAGGTCATGAAAATATCAAAAAAACGTCCCTTGCCCATAGCCACGAAGTTGACCACTGGACGAGAGGTCGATGGCACAGAGCTTTCGACCGATTTCACTGTTCATTCTCCCTTACTATTAATCTGACGTAGCAACCGGCAACGTTAAAACTGTGGCCAGCGCAGTGACACCGGGCGGAAATCTGGTTTCCGCGCCGACATAAACTCGTTGAAACTCTGAGCCCATTGGCTGTGACCCTCCGCCTGGAACTGCATTATCTCCCCCGGACCCATTTCCAATAACTCCGGGAACCGCTCAGACATAGCACCAAGCAAATCCAAAGTCGCGGCAACATCGGCTTGTGCGTTGTGAAAATCGTCACGCAAAGGCAAATCGTAAGCGGTGCAGACGGAGGCCAAGTTACGTTTCCCCTTCCGATAACGATCCAGGATTCGATCCAACACCAAGGGATCAACTATCGGCTCTAACTGTCCATCCAGGCGCTGGCGCAAGGTTTGCAAGCCGTGACGTTTCAGTTCCGCTTCCAGAATCGCGAAATCAAAGGTGACGTTGAAGCCCACTACGGGCACTCCACGCCGCATAGTTTCCGCGATAATACCCGCAACTTCCTCGAGTCCAACTCGCGGCTCAACCCCGTTAGCCTGCAAGTATTCATCAGTCAGACCATTAACCCGACCGGCAGCGGGAGGCATGGGAACGCCAGGATTGATAACCCAGTAAAGCGGCGAATCCTCGCCGTTTATCCTGCGTATCAGCGACACTGTGGCGATACGGTCGCGAGACGTAAAGACACCGGTCGTTTCCGTGTCGAATCCCAAGACTTCCTGATGAAGCCAGGGGGTATTCATGTGGTTCATTTCATGCATAGCCAAAGTCTCTCACGCACCCCAGAGGCGAAAATCTGTGACCTCAGTGACGTTGATAGTTCGGGGCTTCCACGGTGACTTCAACATCATGAGGATGAGATTCCCGCAAGCCTGCCTGGGTGATACGCACAAAACGACCCCGGTGGCGCAGCTCCTCAATGGTGTGCGCCCCGGTATAGAACATCGACTGGTGCAGCCCTCCCACCAGCTGATACACCACTGAGCCGAGGGTACCTTGGTAGGGAACCTGGCCTTCGATGCCTTCGGGAACAATCTTGTCGTCACTCGAGACATCGGCTTGGAAATAACGATCCTTTGAGTAGGACTTGCGCCCGCGCGAACTCATGGCTCCGAGCGAACCCATCCCGCGGTAGTGCTTCCACTGTTTACCATTCATGAACACGAGTTCACCTGGGGATTCCTCGCAGCCAGCCAACAGGGAACCCAGCATCACCGTCTGAGCGCCGGCAACCAAGGCTTTGGCAATATCGCCGGAATACTGCAAACCACCGTCGGCAATGAGCGGCACATCCGCGCGGGCACACGCTTCTGCAGCCATCATAATGGCGGTAATCTGAGGCACCCCCACCCCAGCCACCACGCGAGTGGTACAAATAGACCCCGGACCAACACCGACCTTGACACCGTCAACGCCCGCATCAATCAAGGCTTGTGCGCCCTCCCTGGTGGCGACGTTACCGCCCACAACTTGCACCCCTGAGAACCCCGAATCGTTCTTGATTCGCGTAATCATCTCTAGAGCTAGCTTGGCCCCGCCGTTTGCGGTATCCACAATCAGGGCATCGACGCCTGCCTCGGCCAGGGCCTGAGCGCGTTCCCACGCGTCTCCCCAGTAGCCGATTGCAGCGCCCACCACCAAACGACCTTGGGAATCTTTGGTAGCGTGCGGGAACTGCTCGGTTTTCACAAAGTCTTTGACCGTAATGAGGCCGGTTAGCTTACCGTTTTCATCAATCAAAGGCAGTTTCTCTATACGATTTTCCGCCAGCAGCTTCATCGCTTCTTCGCGAGAAATGCCGGTACGTCCGGTAATCAGCGGCATCGGCGTCATGCATTCCTGTACTGTCTTGGTGCCCCACTGGGTGGTGGGCACGAAACGCAGGTCACGATTGGTAATGATACCCAGCAATTCGTAGTCGTCAGTCACAACGGGCAAGCCCGATACCCGATACTTGGCGCACAGTTCGTCGAGCTGTTCAATGGTGGCGTTGGGTCCGATGGTTACAGGATCAGTCACCATGCCCGACTCGGAGCGTTTCACTTGACGCACCTGTTGGGCTTGGCTCTCGATGGAAAGGTTACGGTGCAAGATCCCGATGCCGCCCTGACGCGCCATAGCAATCGCCATCCGAGATTCAGTCACGGTGTCCATAGCGGCGGAAATCAGGGGGATATGCAGCTTGATTTCTTTGGAAAAGCGAGTGGACGTGTCCACTTCGGCGGGAATCACATCTGTAACCTCTGGCAATAACAGCACGTCATCGTAGGTCAAACCGGTCAAAAACCGCGGTTCAACACCATTTTCAAGGTCTTGCAAGGGATTCGTGATTTCGCTCATATGCCTTCCTTAAATACCTGGGAATAAATCTTCCGATGTTGATGTTTATTCTAACGCTCTCACGCTAACGGTGCTGACAGGGTGGGAATCGCAGTTCAAGTTGGGTTTGCCAGTGATCCGCTCGGATTGGGTTCTGGAGTTGGTTCACTACTACTGAAGGACGGTCTGGCGAGTCTAAATCGTCCTGTGGTAGGACGCTGGATTGCCGACACACCCCCTAGTCTTGAAGAGTAAGAAAACACCGCGAGGGAAAGGAAGAAAATGAGTAATGTAACGTATCTCCCCGCTCCGACTATTGAATCTTGGGAATGGCAGGATGAAGCTGCCTGTAAGGATTTGGGGACGGCGGCTTTCTTCCATCCAGACGGTGAACGCGGGGGAACCCGGCGGCGGCGTGCCGCGCAGGCCAAAGCGATTTGCGCGACTTGTCCGGTATTGGAACAGTGCCGCAGTTACGCTCTGAATGCCCATGAACCTTACGGCATCTGGGGTGGCATGACTGAGGAGGAACGCGCCGCTTACTGGAAGGAACGGGAGGCTAAATCCGCTTAAAACCTGTAGAGCCCGGGCGGGGGCGAATCCGCCGCTAGAAATTGCATATATTTTGGGGGCTGAGCCACTGGCTCAGCCCCCAAAATGTCTATATAACCGTAAACCTAATCGCCTGGCCCGCCCCGCCGAAACGTTATATTTCGGACGCGCCGGATTGTGGCGAAAAGTTCAGTTTTCCCGTTAGCCCACGTCACCGCGCAGACGCACGGACAGGCAGGTCACACAACCTTCGAGCTTTTCGTACTCGCCGATGTCTACCGCGACCACCTCGTAGCCCATGCTCTCAAAGAGTTCCTTGGACTTGGGCGCGGCAGCGGACATCAGAATCTTGTTATCCTCGAGCAGAACGACGTGCGAACCGGGTTCTTCGGGAACTTCCATGAACTTGTCCCACACGGTCGGGTCGTCCACCAGCGGTTTGTAGCCGACTACGGTGCCGTCGTACAAGGCGGTGACGCCGCTCTTGAGGTGGAGCACTTTGGTCATTTCCACGGGGATGACTTCCGCATCGAATTCCTTCAAGTACTCGGCAAGCTGGCGCACCCCTTCTTCGTTGGTGCGGCCACCGGGAGTTTGCCCGACCCAGACTTTACCGTCAAACTTCAGGATATCTCCCCCGTCTACGGTGCCGGGTTCTTTGATGTAAGCCACGCGGTACCCAGCGTCCCGGACAGCCTTTTCAACTCCCGCAACCTCAGCGCGACGCTCCGGAGCTCCAGAGCGAGTGATGATAGCGAGATCCCCATAGACGAAAACAGGATCCTCAATGAATACCGAATCAGGGCAATCCGGAGCGGGCTCGACCTCGACGGTTTCCCACCCGTTATCATTGAGTGCCTTGACGTAGCCTTCCCACTGGCGCAAACCCAGATCATAAGAGACGGCAGACTTTTCAATGTGTGTCACAATGCCATCAGCCATTTTGGGGCTGGGGCGACGAACTAATGCTAATTTCCTAGTCATACCTTCCAGCGTAGTAGTGGTCCGGAAACCCGTCAAGGGATTTTCGCGCTGAGATAACTGGGCTGTTTAGCAAGCGTTACAGGTACTCCCGGTGCCCCTCATATTCCTACGGTTTCGGCGTCGCTGCGCTGGGGAGGACCGGGACGGGTGAATCTATAACTTAACAGAAAAGACCGGACATACGTCCGGCCTTTTCAAAGAGCGTGTATCGATTACTCAACTACAGCGAGCAAGTCGCGAGCGGAGAGAATAACGTATTCCTCACCCTGGTACTTGACTTCGGTGCCGCCGTACTTGGCGTAAATGACCTTGTCGCCTTCCTTGACATCCATCGGCACACGCACGCCCTTGTCGTCAACGCGACCGGGGCCTACCGCCACGACGGTGCCTTCCTGCGGCTTTTCTTTTGCCATATCCGGGATGACCAGCCCCGAAGCGGTAACCGTTTCCGCTTCCAGCTGCTTGATAACAACCCGATCTTCCAAAGGTTTAATGCAAACCGACACTGCGATTGCCCTTTCTCTAAGTTCCTGATGATATTTCACCAACCGAGCGCCGTCGCGGGTGGCACCCTGCCAGTCGATTTGTATTTTATGCCGCATTTAGCACTCTCGCAACCCGAGTGCTAAGTCGCTTTCGTGTCGCACTATTTTGGCGCCGTCCCGTGAGGTTCCCGCTTTAGCTCTGATCACCCTTAGGATTGAACTATGGCTGTAAATTCGCTGGTGCCCGTGTTAAGCAAAGACGGATTCCAATTGCTGGAATCCTTGGGAACCCTGGGACCCTATACGCCGGCGCTCGCAGACCAATTGAGCGCCGGTTTACGGAAACGCGGTGTCGCGCCGGAACTGGTGGCAGCCATTTTGACCCAGCTGGAGCTGCGCGAGGCAGCGCGGGTCAAATTCGGGGATTTTGCGCAAGGCATGCTGTTCACCCGAGACGGTTTGGAGCAGGCCACGCGTTTACCGGTGGCTGCCGTACACGCCGGACGTTTTCGGGACGCCGGTTGTCACAAGGTCGCTGATTTGGGTTGCGGGTTAGGGACTGAGTCCTTGGCATTGGCCGGTTTGGGGCTGCTGGTAACAGCGTTTGAACTCGATGAAGCCACCGCGGCGGCGGCTCTGATGAACCTTCGCGCCTATCCCGAAGCCCAAGTCACGCAGGCAGATATTTTGGAGCTGGATTGGGAGCAGTTGCGTACCGAAGGGGTGGACGGCGCGTTTGCAGATCCTGCCCGGCGCGATGCCTCAGGTAGGCGACTGCAGCCGGAGTCCTGGAAACCCCCACTTTCCCGCATTCTCGCTTGGCAAGACGAGATTCCGCACGGAAACCTTGGCGTTAAGATTGCGCCCGGAATCAACTATCAAGCCCTGCCCGCGCAGAGCGAAACCCAGTGGATATCTGTGGGAGGCGAGCTTGTGGAGGCAGGAATCTGGCTGGGCGACTTGATTCGCCAACAGGGACGCTCGGCTCTGTTGATGGATAAACACGGCAAGACTGTGACTGTGCTGCACGATGAAACCGCTGCCCCGTGCAACGCGCCTGCCAAGTTGAGCGAGACTATCGCGACCGAAGACGAACTGGGGGAATGGATTTTTGAACCTGATGACGCAATCATCCGGGCGGGACTACTGGCTCAAGTTGCAGATAAATCATACACGAAAACGGTATCGAGACAAATCGCCTATCTGACCAGGACTTCTGCACCAGAAGTAGCTGAAATGAAACTAGGTGGCTGGTTCAAGGTTCTGGAAGTCCTACCTTTGGACGAAAAGAAGATTCGCACAGCGCTAAAAACGCGACCACTTAGGTCTTTGGAAATTAAGAAACGCGGAGCCGACGTGTCCCCCGCCCAGCTGCGCCGAAAACTGCTAACCACAACCGAGAAGAATGGCGAGGATTTGACGCTAATCGCCACGCGCTTGGGGAGCCGGCACCGGGCTATTCTGTGTCGGCGCTGCACGGAAATTTAGACGCCAGGAAAAACCAACTAAAATGTAGGCGTGTTTAACGGTGCAAAACTGACTTTAGGAATCGAATCTACCTGCGATGAAACTGGAGCCGCCATTGTAGCGGGCAAAACCCAGCTGATGGCTAATGTGGTCGCGACCTCGATGGATGAATATGCCCGCTATGGCGGGATCATTCCCGAGATTGCTTCGCGGGCGCATCTGGAGTCGTTCCTGCCCGTGGTCAGTGAGGCATTAGACGAGGCGGGCGTGAAGCTCGCGGACATTGACCAGATTGGCGTGTCCGCTGGTCCGGGGTTGATTGGTTCGCTGGCAGTGGGAATCGCCGGAGCAAAAGCCCTGGCCATCGCTACTGGTAAGCCACTTTATGGGGTCAATCACGTCATCGGTCACCTAGCGGTAGACCAGCTGGTCAACGGCGAACTGGAACTACCGGCGGTGGGACTGGTCGTCAGCGGTGGACACACAAACCTATTGCTCATCACTGATTTTGCAGCTGAAGGTGGAATCAAGGAACTGGGCGGCACCCTTGACGATGCTTCGGGGGAAGCCTTTGACAAGGTCGGGCGAGTGCTGGGACTGCCCTATCCGGGAGGTCCGCACGTGGATCGCCAGGCCCGCGAAGGCAGCCTGGGAGCGATTGACTTTCCGCGCGGTCTGGCCGGAGCAAAATACGCGAAAACTCACCCTTATGATTTTTCTTTCTCCGGGCTGAAAACTGCGGTGGCTCGCTATGTGGGTCAGATTGAAGCTGCCCCGGAAGTTCGTAGCCGCCCGGACTTTACCGAGGATTTCGCCCCCGCTCGCGAGGGCAAACCGTGGTTGCCGGTAGCGGATATTTGCCGCGGTTTTTCGGAATCCGTAAACGATTCCCTGGTCAGCAAGACTATGCGGGCGCTAACCGATTTCGATGCAAAAACCCTGGTGGTGGGCGGTGGATATTCCGCGAATTCCCGACTGCGCGAATGGCTGACGGAGGAATGCGCGCGTGCTGGCGTCACCCTGCGGATTCCCCCGCTGAAGTTCTGTACCGACAACGGCGCGCAGATTGCCGCCATCACAGCGGCAATTGCAGATACGAATTCCCCCAGCCGGGCAGATTTTTCGCCAGTCTCCGCCCTGGACCTCACTACCGTTATCGTCTAAGGCCACCGGTATCACTTAGGCAGAGGCAACTTAACAACCAATCGAAAAACCAGCCTCACCGCAGACCCTTGTGAAAGGCCCGCTGAAGCACACCTCTTGTCGGCTCAGTCCTAAACGAAACCGTGCGGAAAAGGTATGCTAAGAACCATGACGGAAACGAAGTCGAGCGAAACCATAAAACTGGTGCTCACCCTCTCCTGCCCCGACCGACCCGGAATTGTTCACGCCGTATCCGGCATGGTAGCCGGCGCGGGGGGCAATATCATCCAATCGGCCCAGTTCGCAGACACCGACACGGGACTGTTCTTTATGCGAGTGGAGATGGATGTTCCCAGCGTTCACGATATTAACGCCCGGGTGGAGGCTTTAGCTGCCGATTTTCAGATGGCTTGGGACTTGGACCAGATTGGGCGGGCGCTACGCACCGTCATTATGGTTTCCAAAGAGGGACATTGCCTGTCCGACCTGCTCTATCGCGTGCGTGATCATTCGATTCCAATCGATGCGAAAGCGGTCGTGGGCAACCACCCCGATTTGGCTCCCATCGCAACGTTCTATCAAGTGCCGTTTATTTTGGTGCCGGTTACGAAAGACAATAAACCCGAAGCGGAACGCCAACTGCTGGACTTGGTCGCCGCGGAAAAGGTCGAGCTGGTGGTGCTGGCGCGCTATATGCAGATTCTTTCCGACAAACTGTGCCGGGAGATGAGCGGGCGCATCATCAACATTCACCACTCGTTCCTGCCGTCGTTCAAGGGTGCAAAGCCTTACGACCAGGCCCACGACCGGGGCGTGAAACTCATTGGGGCGACCGCGCACTATGTCACGGCGGATTTGGATGAAGGTCCCATCATTGAACAGGACGTTTCCCGAGTGGATCACACGTTTACCGCCATCGATATGCGTAAACAAGGTCAGGACGTGGAACGTCGAGTCTTGGCTCAAGCTGTGAAGTGGCACGCCGAGCATCGCGTGTTGATGAACGGCAACCGCACCGTGATTTTCCGGTAAAGACGCCGAATTGCGAGTAAGCCATGTCAGAACACCGGCCTCCAGACAGCGCGAACGCGGAAGACCGGCCTCTGGACGGTCCCGAAACCGCGCCCTCGGAGGGGCACTATCGGCAAGAAACTCGTAACATCCGCCGTATTGCCTTCATTTTGAACCCGGCCTCCGCCAAAGGCCACGCCCGCAAAACTGCTCGCATTGCCCGGAAAGTACTGGAGCAACGCGGTCTGGAGATTGTTGATTTTCCAAGTGATACAGCGGCACAAGCCCGGGAATCAGCCCGCCGGGCTGTGGCTGATTCCACGGTGGACGCCATCGTCGTTTCCGGTGGAGACGGGATTCTTTCGCTGGTCCTGCAGGAGCAGGTTGGTTCGGACAAGCCTTTGGGGATTATTCCGGCAGGTTCTGGCAACGACCACGCCCGCCACTATGGGATTCCGCTGAATCCGCGTAAATCCGCGGGCATCATCGCGGATGGTTTCGTTAGTCAAACCGACCTGGGACTCGCGACTTTTACCGATTTGCACGGCGAAGAACGCCAGCGCTGGTGGTCCACCATAACCTGCGTAGGCTTTGACCAAATGGTGGCGGATAAAACCCAGGAAATGCGCTGGCCGCACGGGTCCCTGCGCTACATCTTGTCCTTGTTAATTATTCTGGCGAAGTTCCGTCCCCGCCCGGTTCGTCTCAGTCTCGACGGGGTAGTTTGGGGCGAGGACCACCTGACTTTATGCGCCGTAGCCAATGGAAAATGCTACGGCGGCGGCGTGGTAGTGGCTCCGCAAGCCTCCAGCTACGACGGGGTTTTCTCAATAGCGACGTTGAGCTCAATGCCCCGCCGGAAGGTGCTTCGCCCCTTGTTGGCTGCCAAGAGGGGGAAATTTGCCGGCGCTCCCGGGGTGACTTTTCACGAGGCTCGCCAAGTCAGCTTAGAGATGGAAGGGTTGGTTCCTATTGCCGATGGGGAACGCTTGGGATACGGGACGGTCAACTTGGAATGCGTGCCTAGAGCCGGATGGTTTATTTTGCCGCGGCCAGAGGGGAATTAGGGCTTAGTTACGGACTCGCTGAGCTCACCGTGCATACCCCTCCTCGCTCGCGCCACATGAAAGGAAACTTACACGCCACTCAAAACGATTTCGTCGGGGGATTAGCAAGGACTCGCTCCGCTCGCCTTGCCCCCACCACTCAACACCAATTCGTCGGGGGATTAGCAAGGACTCGCTCCGCTCGCCTTGCCCCCCCACCACTCAACACCAACTCGTCGGGGGATTAGCAAGGACTCGCTCCGCTCGCCTTGCCCCCCCACCACTCAACACCAACTCGTCGGGGGATTAGCAAGGACTCGCTCCGCTCGCCTTGCATACCCCTCCTCGCTCGCGCCACATGAAAGTAAACTTTCATGTGGCGCTCGCTCGTCGGGGTGACAGGATTTGAACCTGCGACATCCTGCTCCCAAAGCAGGCGCGCTACCAAGCTGCGCTACACCCCGGAAAGGTACAGTTCATAGTACCGGAAAGTTCGAGTTGGAGGAAACCCATCAGACCCGGTAGACTCATTTACACGCGGGCGTAGCTCAATGGTAGAGCCCCAGCCTTCCAAGCTGATTACGCGGGTTCGATTCCCGTCGCCCGCTCTGTTGAAGATGCCGAGCTTTTGCTCGGCATCTTCAACATTTAGCGGACTACGTCGGGAATCGAACTGGGTTGCGCGACGGCATAGAGCGTAGCGAGAATGAGCCGTCGCGAAAACGGTGAAGGCGGCATAAAAGCAATGCCCAGTGGGCATTGCGCCACCGAAACACCAAACAGAAAAACGGCAGCGACGCAGTCGCATGAGCCGCTGAGTAAAACGGTGAAGGCGTTAAAAAACGGCACCGATGTGCCGTTTTAGCCGGAATACCCTAAAAAAACTCCGTCGCCCGCTCCGCAAATATGCCCCCCAACGGGAATCGAACAAATTGCGCGACGGCATCGAGCGAAGCGAGAATGAGGGGTAAAGGACAAATTGTGTGTTTTTTATCCGGGTTTTTCGTTGTGGTAGAGCTTTAAAGTCGGGTTGATAGTTGGTTTGGCTGAACTTTGGGGTCGGTCAAATTGTGTGTCTGTTTTGAAGTGTCCCAGGTTTTGTTCCGCTTCTTATACGGG
>NZ_CAMUES010000001.1 GCF_947087965.1 uncultured Mobiluncus sp. | reverse complement strand
GTAAAAGGACTGTTATATGGCCTTTTTACTTTTACACAATTATACGGACTTTATCATGAGAGCTGCACCTAACTGAGCCATAGTCCTTTAATTCTAGCTCACCTTGTAGAACACTTCATGGAGTGCCGTGTCTAGTCGTTGCGAACTATGCGGTTCGCCTCGGGTACGCGTTGATGCAGCGCGCCGGTTACAACCGCTTCAATGTATCCATCTCGGGAAACTTCGCCTCGTTCTCGACGGACGGACAGTTCAATTTGTCCTTTACCCCAAAACCCTGTTTCCAAGCCCGTGTTTTCAGCAAAAAGAAACCCCCTGAACCGAGCAAAGAGGCAGTTCAGGGGGTATTTATTTAGTAGCGGGGGCCGGATTTGAACCGACGACCTCCGGGTTACGAGCCTTTTACGGAAGCGCCTATATTCTGGCAGCCTAGAGCCTTAAATGAATTATGCATACTACAATGACGTGGGAATTTGCCCTCAACGAGTACACAAGATTCCTGAAAGCAAAGGGTTTGACCAGCCGGACCATTGAAACGCGGCTCAACTATTTGAAGCGTATAGAGCACTTAGGCAGCCCTTCGGAGATTACCGGTGTGCAACTATTGGATTGGGCTGCGACCTACGACTGGCAACCAGAAACGCGCCACTCCTGCTATTCCACACTGCGGGGATTCTACAAATACCTATTTATGGCTGGAAAAATCAATGACAATCCAGCCGGAATACTCCCTACCATCAAGCGACACCCACCAGCACCCAGGCCGATACCAGAGGCACTCTATGCAAAAGCGCTGCATGATGCGCCCGAAAAGCCGCGCCTCGCTTTAGAGCTAGCTGGATATGCCGGGCTGCGCCGCTCCGAAATCCCCCTCGTAAGAACTTGCGATTTAGTGGAAGATCTCCTAGGGCTTTCGCTAGTTGTACACGGGAAAGGCAATAAAGAGCGCCTAGTACCACTCACCAATAAGCTTGCCGTGGATATCCAGGTAAATGCCGGGCCTACCGGGTGGGCTTTCACCAGCCAGCAAACTGGAAGCCACATCAATTCTGAATGGCTCGCGAAAATCGTAAAACCATACCTGCCAAAAGGGTTTACACTCCACTCGCTCAGGCATCGCTTTGCCACGGTATGCTACCAGCGCACCGGCGATATTCGGGCAGTCCAAATGCTTCTAGGGCATGAAGATTTAGCCACCACGCAACGCTATATCCAAGTGGATGCAGCTACACTCAGGCACGTCGTTGAATCCGCTACATAATCCTTTGCGTACTAGAAAAGCTAGTTATTTTCGATGGCTTTCCACATTCGGGCATGGTCATCACGCGCATCTTGCATGAAACTCTGAATATCATCATGGAGTTCACCCTGCCTGTGACCAAGGCTCTTGATGCGGTCATCCATCACATCGATTAAATCCCTCATGCTTGTACCATGATCCGGTTTCATTTCTTTCGAGGCAGAGCGGGCGTATATCGCTGCGATGATGGCGGCGATGCCGCTCAAGATTGCGCCGATGCCCTGCAAATCGGTGAGCCAGGTAGGCATTAGTCCCCCTTTTCATCTTGCTTTTGTGCGCGTGTAGGCCGGTAGGCGAGAGCAGTGCCCGTTGCCAATACTGCACCTGCTAAGGCTATCCACAGCGGGGCGGTCTGCTCGGAAATGATGCCATACGCTGATAAAAGTGGGATTAGCGCGGTGGCGATTGCGTAGAGCCAGGAGCGTACTGGGGCGGGGATTAGGTCGGTTTTCATGTTGATTCCTTTCTAATTTGTGCGTTGGGAGATTCCGAGGCTGGTTGCTATTTGCTGGGTAAGGCTGGTCGCTTTGAGAGTGGGATTAATGCCTGGGTATCCGGTTTCCATGTCTTTCAAGTCCTTGATGCGGCTGGCCATAAATTGCCAGTTTTTACTTGGCTCAAGCCAAGCGAGATCATCATGGCTGACCTCGACTACTGGTACACCGGCATTAATGAGGGCATTCAAAAGGGCTTGGCTCGGGTTTTGTTTGGTCTCTCCATTTAGAAAAATGGTGCATACACCTGCTGGGGTTCTAAAGATTATCATTTTGGGGATTTCCTTTCTCTGGGGTTGTTTGGCGGGTTTTCCTTGGTATATTTCGAGGGCGCGGGCGCGGATTGAATCGAGCCGCGCCCGGTAGTGTTTACCGGGGCATTCGGTGGCTACGTGCTCTGAGTGTGCGTGAAGGCGCACATCCGCAAGGCGTGGATAGAGCTGGTAGTAGTGCGCGATTTGCTGGGCGAGGTTTTCCAAAGTGGCGTTTACCAAGTCTTTTGGGCTTTGCTCGTCCCATGGCCAGCACTCAATCCCGATGGAGTAGCGGTTCACGCTCTTGGCGTGCCATGCGGCGTATCGTGGGTCTATGAGTTCGCTTACACCTCCCGGCCAGACTACGGCGTGAGCTGAAACGGATTTGTCTCCTGCTGGGGTGCTCAGATGGTCGATGACTCCGCTGGGGTCTGCATCCCTGTGGTGTGCGGGGTTTCCCCACCAATGCACGACGATGAATTGGACATTATGCCCCTTTCGACTGCAATAGTTTGGTGAGGTCATCGGGCACCTCCTCGATAGACGTATTGGTGAAGTATTTCCAGTAGCTATCAATGGTTAGTTTGGTTTTTTTCTTGCTGAAGGTGATGAAGCGCTTTTCTTGCGGGTCGGTTATATTGCCACGCGGTTTGAAGGTATTGGCTTGCAAGTCGATGAAGTCTTGTCCTATATTCCTACCCCAATAGAATTCAAGTTGCGGTATTCGCATGGTTACATGGTCATAAATGAGGAAGTGCTGAGGAAAATCAATCGATTCTGACTTGATTGTGATTACATCTTTTCCGTAATCCCCAATAGCAACTTCTTCTTTGGTTCTGGTGTATTTAAGGCTCCATGCCTGCATGACTAAATCAGCTTTGAAAGACACTGGTAGTTCCTCTAACGGTTTTCCGCCGCTTGGAATCGAGGCTTTTAACTCCTCGATGCGTTGGAGAGCCGTCGTTTTCGCTGCGTGCAGGTCGGGGTTGGTTTCCCTGTTTAGTAAAAACTGGTTGATGTCGGTAGCTGTGAGTAGCTGTCCGTCTGTAAAAATCATGAGTTCTCCTTAGAAGTGGATTTTGAAGATTGCGTTGATGCGCCCGCCGTCGTCCAAGTCGCCTGTTATCTTGATGACATTTTTCTCAATGGTGATGTTTCCGGGATTGTGGTACAGAAGGACTTCGCAAAATTCGGGAAAGACGATTAGGCCGTCTTCCTTTAGTTCTGGTTGTCGCCCTTTCCTGAAAGACTTGTATTCTTTACCGAAAAGGTAGAATATGCGCCCGTAATCGAGGTGTGGTCCTGGCGGGTTCGCGGCTAGATGCTCTTCTACGGTTTTGATGGCCGTCTGGGTTTCCTCAATTGCCCTAGTCAAGGTACTGGGGTCGTTTACGAGGTAGTTGTTTACGTCTGCGGCGGTGAGGATTTCGCCGTCGTGAAAGGTTTTAGTTGGCAATGGGACCACCTCCGTTTTGGATCCATAGGCCGGGGCTTCCAGCCGGGTTTTTTGATTTTTCGATTGCCGTGGCCAAGCCGTCTATCAGCGGTTTGGTGGTTTCTTGATATTTAGCTAGGTCTTTTTCAGGGGCTTCTACCATCCACCGGTTGATTTGGTCAGCGGTGAGAATATCGCCTGGTTTGAAGATTGGCGGGGTTTCGTCTTCGTTCATTGTTTCCTCCTTGCTTGAATCATGTAATACCTTGCTAGCCAGGTGTAGGGCGTGAGCCGGTTTTCTATGGCATAGATACGGTGTTCTGAGACGTGGTGGTCGAACTCGACTTTCACGTGGTCAAACAACTGGGTTATAACGCTGCGTAGCGGGGCTTTCAGTGCGTTTACCTGCACACTGTTCACGTTCAGAGTGCTCGGTTCGGCGATTACTGGGCGGGCTAGCACATAGTTTGCTAGGGCTTGCGCGCCCTCGGGGGTGGCTACAGTGGCGGTGAATTTTTTGGCTTGCGCCCCGTATGTCTCTAGCGCCGCTAGGGATGTGGCGGTGTAGGTCGTGGTGCTGTCTGACCAGTTTCCCCCGTCGCTGGAAGCTGTGTGGTTTTCTACCTTCACCTGTGAGAGTTCCTCAGCGGAATCAAAGGTAGGGGTCACGTCGAGGTAGTACCAGGGCGCTTCTTTCTTATCCCTGTATCGGTCGGTAAAAAGTGGCGGCTGTTTTGGTGCTGGGATTGCCCAGGCGGTCTTTATCGGGGGCTCACCTAAGATTGCTCCGTCTAGGGGCGATTCTCCGATGGTGAAAAGCGGTTGTAGCGGGCGGGGATCACCTACTGCTAGGTAGTCTTGGTCTAGGTGGGATTTGCCGATGGTGAAGCCAGCAGTAGCACCGGGGGGTGTATCTGCGGGGTCGGTCAATATGGGGGCGATGCTCGCGCCTTGGGGTGCGATGCGGTGCGCGTCTAGGGGCGATTTTCCGATGACGAACCAGGGAATAGGGTTGTGCGGCATAACGTCGCTATCGGGGGTAAAGATCAGTTTTCCGTCTGGCTGTGTCCACCACGCGCCTCCTACTGATGCGATTGCTGCATCGAGGTGGGCTGCTAGTGACGCTTCCATCACGGTAGCCGATAGCAAGTTATTTACTGCGGGAGGTGTATCAATAACTTCGTATGAAGCTGCTTCGCCAATCAGTCGGTCTAGGCGTTCTTGGAGGGTTTCCCCGGATTTGCGTACCCCGTAGCGGGTAGTGTTTGCGAGAATACCCACGATGTCCACGGCTTCGAGGGTACAAGTTGAATATTTGCGTATGTGTCCTTTGCGTGGCTCGTATTTCATTTTTCGCAAATATCCCGTGAAAATTAGAGCACGCGTGAGCCGGTGGTAGCAGCGGATGTGTAGCCCGTGTCGTAGCCAAAGCGCGCGGGGGTCGATGTTTTTTAGAGTGACGGTGAGTGTCCCAGCTTGGGCAACAGGTAAAACGCCTTGTGATGCCGCGCCACGCCGGATTTCTAGGCTCATGGCAGGACCGCAAATGTCGCGCCATGCCAGTTCGGGTAATCCTTGGGGCAATCGGTCTTCATCTAGGCGAGACTGGCCAATGCGGAATCCCTGCGAGTACACCGCACCGCCACCAAGGGGGTCTTGCCCTATCTTAGATTTCCCGATGCGGAAGGCCGGGGCGTGTGTAGGTGCCTCAATTTCTAGCCCGATGAGGTCATAGGGCAATGGCTGTGATTTTGAGGGTTGGTCACACAGCAGTTCCAGCGAGGTTACTTGGATAGTCTTAGCGCCGCTTATTGTCAGCGCCACTGGCAGGATAGCCAGAGTTTTTAATATCAACTGATTTCGACCAGGCTCAAGTATCGCGAGGTCTTCCCCGAAAGAGACTTGTACCACGCGTGGCGCGGGCGGTTCTGCTGGTTCTGGTTGTGGTTCGCCCTCTGGTGGTTTGGGTAGATCCACGGGTTCGGCTGACATTGTGAGTTTCAGGGTGTGCAGTGTGCCGGGGCGTAAAAGGTCGAAGGGCACTGTAACGGTAGGCTCGGTGGTGGCGGTGAACACGCCGCTAGGGAAAAACCTGGTGTCTTGCAGGCCGTGCCACTGGTCGAGGTCTGTAGGCAGGATAGGGGCGGGGTGGTAGCGTCTCATCGGCCTACCCCGTTAACTTCGTGGTATTGATTGAGCGCGTCAGCCACCAGGCGGCCAACCTCCATAGTTGGAGTTAGCGCGGAAACGTTGATGGTGATGTTTTGCCGGGGCTGCGTGGCGATTCCGGCGTAGGCAAGGCGGGGCGCGGCGGGGCTGCTGAAGGCTTGCCCGGCAACATCGGCGGCTACATCATTTAGCAGGTTGCCTAGTTTGTCTCGCTGCGAGGCTATGCCGTTCATTAGGCCGGTCATGATCCATTTGCCCGCTGGCACCAGCAGCGCGAGGTCTTTGCTTTTAGGTCCTTTATGCGCGGCTATCCAGGAGGCTATACCACTGACGAAAGATTTGACGTTCTCGAAGCCTGATTTTATGCCGTTGATGAATCCGTCCATGATAGCGCGGCCTGGGGCGATGAGGATGCCAGCCAGGTTGCCGATAGCGTCCAGGATTTTTTTGCCAAGACCCTTTACCCACTTCATGACGTTGGCGATACCGTCTTTCACGGTTTTCACCATGTTGGCGAAGGCTTTTTTGATGGTGTTCACCAGGGTCATAAAGGCTGTTTTTAGGACGGAAACTATTGCCTTGAACGAGTTTATGAACGTGTTTTTGATGGTGTTCAGCACTGAGACAACGATTCTTTTCATCGTGTTCCAGATGGTCACAAACAGTGTTTTTATAGCGTTCCAGGTCTTATTCCACAGGGCTTGCGTTGAGGTGAGCCACTTTGTAAAGAATGCTTTGAGCGCGTTCCAGATGCCAAGCGCGAAGGCTTTTAGCGCGTTCCACAGCGTAGTAAAGAACACTTTGATGGCGTTCCAGACTTTCTGCCAGATGGTTTGCAGGGCTTTCAGCCACGCGGTGAAAAGGGTCTGGAGCAGTTTCCATATCATTTGCGCGAAGGCTTTTAGCGCGTTCCACACAACGGTGAAAACGGTTTTTATGATGTTCCAGACCGTTTTCCAGTAGTTCAGGACGAAGGTCAGATAGGCGGTGAAAACGGCCTTTATTACTTCCCAAGTGGTCTTAAAGAAAGCAACGATAGCGTTCCATATGACTTGCACCGCTTCGCGGATTGCGTTCCAGGCCGCGATAACGGCGTTCCTGAATCCTTCGTTAGTGTTCCAGGCGTAGATGAGCGCGGCAACCAGCGCGGCAATAATCGCGATGACCAGGCCGATAGGGTTAGCGGCCATGGCGGCGTTCAATGCGAGTTGCGCGATTCTCACGCCTTCCATCACGATTTTTACCCCAGCAAGACCCGCTGAAAACGCCTTGATGCCTCCTGATAGGGCAAGCATCGCGGCGGCGGCGGCTCCGAAAAGCGCAGGGTGCTGGGTTATAAGCCCAGTGAGTTGCGTTAGCGCTGGCATTAGCAGTTGTACAATCTGCGAGATAATTGGCGCAATTGCTGCCAGAATCGCACCTAAAAGCGGTAGCAGCGTTTGCAACCCTGGCAACATTACGGTTATTACCCAGTTCGCTAGTTGCATCGCTACGGGTTCCAGGTTCGTTGCCAGGGTGTTCGTGATCTTCTCTAGTACGGGCATTCCCTTAGTCGCTATGAGCCCTAAGATTTTAGCGACTGCTGGCAGTAGAGCGGTTCCAATTTTCGCTTTGATGTTTTCTAGCGAGGCTCCTAAAACCTGCTGCTGGTGTGCCAAGGTGTCGGATTCGCGGGCGAAGTTCCCGTGAGCATCGGCGGTTTGCTTCATAATGAGCGAAAGCGTTGCCGCCTGGTTGGCTTCGGTCGATAGCGAGCCGCCTACCTTTTCAAAGCCTAAAGCGGCCGCTTCAGCGTCAATCTTTGATTGATTCAGGGAGACACCATAGCGTTCGATTGGATCGCGTTCACCCTTCAAGGCTGATGATAGGGCTTCCACGGCTTCACGGGTCGAGCCGCCAAACATACTAGATAGGTCTGCACCGAGTTTGATTAGGTTGTTCGTTTTCGGTGCGAGTTCCTCCATGGCGGTTCCACCATTTTTGAGCTGCGTACCAATCAGAGTGCCTAACTCGTTGAACTCGTTGCGTGTGAGCCCTACGGAGGTTGCCGCGCCTTTCGCCCAGGTGTGCATTTGCGAGGCTGAGCCCTTGAAAACTGTGTCGATTGCTCCCACGGACTGCTCAAGGTCGCCTGCTGAAGATACGGCGGATTTAGCCAGCGCGGCAACCCCTACCCCGGCTCCTGCCATGGCTAGGCCAACCGCTTTACCGGCTGAGGCAATTTTAGAGAACTTGCTGGATATTCCAGCGTGCAGACTGTTTAATTCCTGCTTGGCTTTGCGCGCGGATGCCAGAATCTCAATGGTGATGGTTGGCCTGGATGCCATGGGGAGTTACCTCCTTTCATTTGCTTGGTTAATTGCGTTGATTAGCGCATTTCGCTCCATGAGCGTTAGCCGGTAGTAGTCTCTTGGGAGTATGTGGATGATGAGCGCGAGACTAGCCCACTCTTCCGCATACCCCTTGGCTATTCCCCCGCTTGCTCTATGTCTGCTGGATGCTTGGCGAGGTATTGGGCTATCTTTTCCGTTTTCTCGCCTCTGTCTGTCCAGGTAGGCAGGTCTTGATAGATAAGCTGGGTGATTTCGTCAATGCTTAGCTGTTCTATGTCGCTCATCTCAACTTGCAGACCGAGACGCTTGGCGATGACGTAGCCGAACGCGCACATGGTGCGCACATCCGCGTTAGATTCGTCTTGGAAGTCTGCGAGTTTCTTGCCTGAGTACTTTTCTATTGCGGCGATTTCACCGAGTGTCAGGTTAGTGATGTTCATGATCCGAGTTCCTTTCTTAGGATTCGCTTGATTTCAGTTTCATAGATGCGGGAGGCTCTCCATGAGGTAGCCAGTTTGGCTTTTTTTACGAACCGTTGAGCGCGTTGGCGCTTCGTTCCGTAGTTCACGAAGGGCGCGTAATGCCGGGGTCTGCGTCCACCGATTTTCACGCGGGCTTTCCGCGCGGTGTTAGCGGTAGTTACGGTGCCTTTCAACGTGCCTGTTCTGACCGGGGTTACTTGTCGAAGGTTTCTAGCGCCGACGTCAGCGATTTCTTGTAGCGGACCTTTCAAGGCATCGAGAGAGCCAACTGTTTTTTTCATCTGGGTCATAGCCCTCGAAAGACCTTCGATTTTCACCCCGGTTTCAGTAATCGTGGATTTAGCCATGATTACGGCCTATCTGATGTCGGTTAGGACGAGCTAGAACCGCTAGCGGGTTTAGCGCCTTCTTTGTCCCATCCAGCCCCGGTAACGGCTTTGCCGGTGGTGACTTTTTCCGGCGTGCCTTCAATGACCCATTCGCCATCAAAGTCAAAGGATTTGTTACCGGCCGCGCCACCAATCTTAGGCTTGGCTCCGACGGTGACTTTCCCGGTGAAATGCGGCTTGTCCGCTGTCGGGGTGGCGTTACCCCAAGGTGCATAGGTGAAGGGCACGGTTTCCCCGGAATGCTCCCAGATGAAGCTCCAGAAGGATTTAGGATCTGTGGACTGGATGGCCTTGAACTTCAAGGAGTAGGAGGCGGTAGCGCTTCCGTTTGCAGCATCGGCAAAGGTCACACTATCTTTGTCTGCCTTGCCGGGCTCAATAGCGCATTCGGAGCAGTCAGCCCAATAGTCGGTACCGTCCACGCTGAGCAGTAACTGGTTACCTTTAATCTGAGGTGAGGATTTGTAGGTCATTGGTTTTTTTCCTTTCGTATTCGGAGGTTACAGTGAGTTCGTAAGCGAGTAATTGTTGGCTGTCTGGCTGGGAGATGATCAGATGCCCTTGAGTGTTTATTTCCAGGTTTCCTAGCGCGTCAAGGGTGGCGTCTAGGAGCCTGTCGAGATTCGCTACTTGAATCCCGAAGTCAGCAGCATAGGCAACCAGCAGCGTTAGCTTGAACGACAGGGAGAGAGCTCCGAAGGTTTCGGCTTCTTCCAGCCGTGGCGCGGTATCGATAACGATGCAAGGGGCTTCAATTCTTTCCGGCGGGTAGGGGTACACCCTTACCTTGGAAGTCTCCAATAGCTCCTTGAGGTCTTGCCTGGCTTGGGCAATCATGCCATCACCACCTTTAGGAAGGGCGCAAGAATTGCCTTCGCGGGGGCTAGCGGGTCCAGCCGGATTCTTACGGGGCTTGCCCCGTCCAAATCCCCAAAGGCTTTGATGCCGTTGGGGGCTGAACGGTGTCCGTAAAGGTCAGCGGCCGTCTCAAGAATCGCCCTGTCGGTTATTACCTCGGGGATTTTTTGCGCGCCGATGATTGCGGTCACCATGGCTTCCGCTTCGGTGATGACCTGAGTTAGCACCTCAGCGGGCGCGCTTGTCCCTCCGAGGTGTTCACTCAAAGACTGTGGCGTTACCATGTTTAGGCCCCGGCGGTTCCAGTAAGCCCGGTAACAGGCACCAGAGCATTCGGCATTTCGGGCGCAAATGCGCCGTAGAAGTAGACGCTGAAATCTTTGGTCAGGTTCAGAATGTTTTCATCTTGCAAACGCACCAAAGACGACACATAGGAACGGATAGCAAGGCTATTAGCGAAAACTGCGGCGGCGGCTGTGGCATCGGTGTCGAGTTTAACCGGAATGTTCAACAGGTTTCCTTGCAACCCGGCAACATTCATGGTCCCAACCGTGTTAGCTCCGGTGTTGTTTAGCGCCAACAATGGGCGACCATCGGCGGCGGTCAAGGTGGCAAGATGCTTGAAAACTGTTGCATCAACAATAAGTTTTTCAAGCCCCAAGCCCTCTTGCTCAAAGATTTGCGCGGCATCAACAAGCATGGAAACCCAATCAGAATATTTGAGGTTAGCCAAGGTTTTGCCAACGATTTTGCCCTCCCCGGCGGCTTGCGTTGTCACGGTGGATTCATAGACTTCATGGAAGGATTGGCGGGCGCGTTTCCCGGCGGCAATCGCCATGGCGCGTAAATGATGATCAAGTATGCGCACATGGCCGCGTTCAATCTCTTGGCGTGAAAGCGTGGTTGCCCCGCCGAAAGTCTCAATGTCGCAAGTCTTGGTTTCAACCGCAACATTGCCCATTGCGAGCGCGTCACCTTCCTTGGCTTGCTTGGCAACTCGCACGGTATTGGTTTTAAGTTGCGCATATTCCAAGGTGAAACCCTCGTTTGGAAGGCTACCGGTGGAAAACTCTTTACGGATGCCCGCGCCTTGGTCAACAATTCGAGTCAAGTCGCCTACCCATTGCGGCAAAACAACGTTATCAGCCGATGTTCCCCCGCTATAGGCGCGTTTATTCAACTCTCCAAGCATTTTGGCATCGTCTTGATTGCCGTACTTCACAATAGATTGCAAAAGGGTTGCGGCGCTTCGAGTGTCAACCGGGTTAGCGGTTTCCTTCAGCCAAGGTTTGCCGGTTTGGATTAGGTTTACCGAGCGTTCCAAATCGGCAATGTTTTCTTTCAACTCGTTTAACTCCACGTTATCCGGCGGTTCCGGGGCAGGCGGAGTGGTTTCGGTTTCATTTTTTTTGGTATCCACGGTAGTTTTTCCTTTCTGTCGAACATTGGTTACTGTGGCATCGTCATAAGCGGGGAAAGGGGTCAGGGACACCTCACGAACTAGGGCGCGGGTAACGGTGCGATGCAACCCGTCTTCGGCGTTCGCATCTTCATAGCTGAGCATCTCGAAACCGATGGAGAGACCGGAATAAACACCTGAGCGGGTGAGCTCCAGGGCTTCATTGCCGCGCTGAGTGTTAGCCACTTTCGCTCGGATTTCCCAGCCGTTTTCGCTGTCAGAGCCTTCCACGGTTCCGATGGCGTTCCGGTGCTCGGTGAGCAGCTTGCAGCCCTGCTTGGGTACCTCGATAGCGCCGGGCGCGAAAGTCTCGAAATAGCCTTCGAGAATCTTCTGCTCACGGTTGAAAGGAACCGCGATTCCGCTAATGGTGCGTTCACCATCGGCGGACGTGCTGCGGATCTCGATGCTGCGGATTTCAAGCGTTTCCAAGGCTCATTCCTTCCATTTCTTGCGGTTGCGGTGTTTCGTCGAGCGGGTCAAGGCCTTCAATCTCCCTAACCTCATTCACGGTGAGGAACCCAGCCTTGATCGCAATTTGATGCGCCTGGTAGCGGGTCAAAGTATCAGCTCGCAGTAGCCCTTCCAGGTTGAAACGCGCGGTTTGCCCGCGTGGCAAAAGGTCTGTCAGAGCGGCTTCAATCTCCCGAAGGTAAGCGGTCAAAGTCCACTTGACCAGCTGCAGATCTTCCTGTTGGGAATTTGCGTAAGTGGTGGATGAGCCTTCAAGCGGGGCAAGCATCAGGCGGGCGGGGATTCCGAAAAGCCTAGCAATCTGTGTGACATTGAAGTTTTGATTGTCCAACAGTTGCATCTCTGAAGGTTTGAGGTAAAGCATTTCAAAATGTGTGCCTTTGCCCAAAACGGCGGTGCCATTGCCTAAAGACTGGTGTTCATTCCATTCTTTCTTCAACTGGTCGGCTTGGTCTTGCGTTAGGGACTGGTCAGATGTCAACAGGCCGCGCGGGATACCCTGTGTGAATTTGGATGCGTAATCGGCCAGCGTTAGCGCCCCGCCAATCGAGCGGGCGGCGGCTTGAATCGGCCCCAATCCCTCAATCTCACCTGCCACGGTCATAAGTTTCAGGTGAATAATCTGTTTTGAGTTATAAAGGCGGCCCCGATAGGCGAAATCAATAATGCCGGTTTCATGGTCTTGTTTCGGCTGAACTTCCAGGGCGGGAAGCACATCAAGGTTAATGACTTCCCCGGTTGGTTCACAGGTAACAAGCCAATAAGCATTCCCGCGTTGTGCCAAAGATTGCACAGTTTGGACGATGAAGGCGGTTTGCGTTTGATGAATGTTAGGGCGGCGGATAAGTGAAGGCGCCGGGGTTAGCGGCTGATTGCCGCGCCACGCGTCAATTGTTAGTTGCTTGGCGGCGGTTTCGATGATGAAAAGGCACCGGTAAACGGCTTCAAGGTTCATGGCCTGCCGGGGAGTTACTGCCACAAGGGCTTGCCGCGCGGGTGGCTGAACCGCTGGATTAGTGGCGGCTTCACGCTTAAACCATTTCGCAATGTTCACGCCTTTAGCGTGGCGGATGCCCGTTACTTTTAACCGTGCGTCCGGCGTGTCGCGTGTCGTGGCGGGCTTTCCAGTTCATCGCGGCGATTCGGGCGGTGCGCCGTCCTGGATGCGCGCGGGCTTCATGTTTCATAAGCGCGGTGTAGGCACGTTCCTTGCTCAGCTCCAATCCACCAGTCCAACCGCAGGTGCATTTCGGTATATGAGAAAAGTCTGATGAATCAATCCACTTAGTCATTGTTCCTCCTAGAAAAACACTTGCGGGCTGGAACTGAAGTATTGCGCTCCGTATGCCGCGCCTATAGCGGCTTTTAGTGAATCTATTGCCCCCGTGGAATGCCTGGCTGAGAATGCCAAGCCACCCGCTACTGGCTTTTGAACTGCGAACCCCATAGCGGTTTCGATTTCCTCGTTTCCCTCGTGCGTGATTGCTGCGTCCGTGATGCGAGCCAAGAAGTCAGCGCAAGCGGTTTGGTATTCACGGGGTCGCAAGGCGTAGATTTCCAGACCGCTTTCCTGTAGTTGCGCGGTCACGGGGCGGTTAGTCCCGGAATCGTCAGCGACGATGACGACCGCTAGGCGGCGCTGTAGCTGCGTAACGATTTCGGGCACCCACGCAGCGCCAGCGCGGGTAAGCGCTAGGTGCAGATGCGGCTTATCATTCCGCATCCAAGCGAGGTAAACAGTCGCGCCGGATCTGTCATCCGCGATGTCATAACACAACGCGCAACCAGAAGGCGGGTTGATTGGATCTACTTTGAGTTTTCCCCATGCTTCCAGGTCAATAACCGAGGTGGTAGCGGATGTTGGCCAAAGATTCAGATAGGAGCGCCTCCACAGATGCAGCGGATTGTTCTTTGCTTCTGCTCTGAGTTTCCACGGCTCTTGAGTAATCCCGATAGCGGGATGAAAGCTAAGCGTCTCATCACTGTAGGGGTCAGCGGCGGCAGTTTCCTCATCCGCTGACCATTCAAAGAACGCCATAGTAGAAGCCGGGTCATTCACGGATTCCCGGCCGCGCTCCACCAAATCCTTCAACCACTCCGAACGGGTATCACCGGCGGTGGAAATAATCCAGACCTGGGATTCAGGCAAGGTGATTCCCACGGGGCTAAACGAAGCCATCAGGTCATCGCCCTCTGCCTGGTTGAATGCCCAAGCCTCATCAACTACCACCAAAGGTGAAGTTTTCCCGTGGATACCTTCAGGGGTAGGCGCGAAAGGCTGAATCAAGGAATCAGTTTTGAGGAACTTCAACTGCTCATTGCCCGTGCCTTCCAGGAGTTTGACGCGGTTCTTGCCGGTAGCTGCTAGGGGCTTGGCTAATTCCTTCCATTTTTCCACCGCGTCCTTGCGGGTCTGAGCGGTGTAGAACACGGAGCAACCGGGCTTTGATTGAGCGGTAGCGCTCATTAACGCCTTAATCATGGTGGTTTTGCCTGCTTGCCTAGGCACCGTGACAACAACGGTTTGATAGCGTGAGCGTTCATGGTGCGAGGCTTGCCGCTCTAGCCCTACCTGGCAGACGTACTGCTGCCACGGCATTAGCGGCGTGTTCAGAAAACGGGCTTGTAGGGCAACCGCTTTCCAGGTTGAGGGGTTTTCAAGGTTACGCTGGGTTGCGAACTTCGGTTTGGGCATTTGCATCGTTCATTAGCTCCTCTAGGAAACGGTCATAGGGGTCTGCCTCGGCCGCTACTTCCTTGACTGGCAGAGTGGCTAGCAGTTCTCGGAAATGCGTCATCATGTTGGTATGGGCGATAGTCATTCTTGGAGCGGCAAAAGCCACATCGAGTTCATGAGCCAGGCTGTAGAGCATCTGGATTTCAGCCGCGTGAGCTTCCAGCTCTGCCTGGGATAGTCCTAGTGATTGGATCTTGGCATCTGTTGCTTTCACCATTGCTTTTCTGGGGTAAAAGGTTTCTTCAAATCCCGGTAGCTCAGGTTGCCAGATTTCAACCTTCTGGTTTTCGCTCATAATCCTTGCCTTTCCGCATTTTTCGGTTTCTCTTTTCTTGGTTTTCCCCGTTTTTTCCAGAGCCTTAGTAAATAAATGAAAATGGGGGGGCGGGTCTGCCTGGGGGCGTTCATCAAAAAATCCCGGCAGGTAGCAGCGTTGCGTCTCCGTTGGTGGCTCTGCGTGGTCGGCGTTTAGCGCCTCTTGCGGCGTTACAGCCTAGGTGGCAGGGTCGGAGATTTTCGATACTGTCAGTCCCACCACGAGACCGGGGCACTAGGTGCTCAAGGCTCAGCCGCTTTGGGTGGTTGTGCCCATAGAGCTGCTCATTGGAATAGGCCAAATCAATCGGCTCTTTACAGTAGGTACAGCGTAAGCCGTACACAGAGACTGCCAATCTAGCCAGGTCTTTGACCTTCCTTCCACCCCAACTCATGACTTCACTCCGGCAAGCAGTCGATTGATATAGACACGGCCCCAATCGGCAGGGTCTACATCAGGCGGGCATGGATGCTCACGTCTAAACTCAGCAGCGGCAAGCTGTCTATCTTCCCGGGTGCGCCGCTCTAGTTCAGCCCAGTTGCGCCTGGCTCGCTCATTCTCATAGGCCTTACGCTGCGCTTTGGTCCACCTCTTGCGTGTATCATCACTGTTGCGGTTGTCCTGTATTGGATGGCAATGTGGACACGTATCGCTATCTTTTAGATAGCCGTGGTCACAGAGCAGAGCGTCAGCATCTTCCATTGTTTCTTCCTTTCCTACAGCCCAGGCGGGCGGGGGTGTCGTGGTGTGTATCTCTCTCTCAGCGCTGGGCGCTGAGAGAGATACACTGTTAAGGTCAGCACTCAGTTCCGTATGGCGTGACCTGCGGATATTAGCGTCTTGCTTTTTCAGCAGAGCCAGCCTCCGGGCTGTAGCCTCCCGGCGCGCGGCCCATGCCGCTTGTCCTTGCTTCCATGCTTGGCGCACTAGGTCGAGTAGGACATGGCGCATTATCTGTACGTGTCCAGGTTTCGGCTTGCCTTCCTCGATAAGACCACGCTGCCAGCGGATTAGCCCTAGTCCCTCCAGAATGTATAGGCAGCGTGCTGTCCATTTCTCCGATAGCCCCGCCGATTGCGATACCTGCCAGACGGTGACATCCAGCCCTTTGCGGGTATGCCGGGCTACGAGCGCCCCGAGCGTGGAGCGCACTCCCTGCCATTCAGCACCTGCCAGAGCACCCCAGCCACCACGAGCCAGAGAGCGGTACAGCACGGGTAAAGGGGTTTCAGCCGTTAGGCTCATTTGCGGCCTCCATCTTTCCATCCGGCCTTTTTCAGGCACAGGCCTACAAGGTTTTCTGAATTGGAGATTTCCGAAGCTGCAAATTCCAGATTTTCCAAGGCATCTATCTCATCGGGAAGAATTTTGCTGAAATGTGTTTGAAGTCTGTAAAGCGATTTGCTTATTTTTCCGAGATTCTCAGCTACAAGCGCAATGGCGGCAAGGATATCTATTTCATATCTTTGCTTGCTCCATGGAATTTTTTCCATTACAGCCACCAGCTCTCAATGAACGCCTCTGAGGCATTGATTTGGACGCGGATTCGCTTGAAATTGCGATGGAGATTCGCCGTGAAATTGCTGGTAGGTATTTGCTCCAGGATTGCAGTCATTGCTTCCACTTTTTCGCGGCATTCTGCCAAAGTTGTAGCCAGTCTCTCAACGGTGTCGGCGGTCAGTTGCTGCATGATGCCTCCCTGGAATCCATTGCTGAATCCATCGCATCATTAACGCAATCAAGCGCCAATCTGCACCTTTCGACTGTTTCCGGGGATTCCAGCCGTTTTGCCTGCTCAATTGCAGCATCGACATTGCGCGCGGCAAGCCTCAAGGTGTTAGCGGTGCGCACAGCGGCAATCGATTTGAAAATTGGTGATCTGGATTCACTCACAGTGTTTTCCTTTCCGGGTAGCCTTTGATTTATGGGATTTCTGAAAGATTTTCGTGAAGAATGGGCCAAAGCGAGCCAGCAAGCCGATGAAAAGGCGAAAGCGAAAGCGCGAGAGCGTGGGGCGCGCCCTATTGACTGGAATACCTGGGATTCGGGCAATTACGTGGCCGGGGTGACCTTCAGGCAGAAAGAGATCAAAATTCTGCTTGCCAGCGAGGGAATGCGGGGCGACCCCGGGAAAGGCCAAGCTTTTTACCTTCAAGGGATTATCCAACCGGAACCGACCAATCGGCATGACCCCGGCGCAATCGCGTGCAAGGCCTCGGGAATAAGATTCGGGTACATCCCAAAGGAGCATCAAGCGGCGATACGGGCGCGTACTCCTAAAGGGAATGGATGGAGCGCTAAAGCCACCTTTGCCTTTTGGCCAAAAGAGGGTACCTGGGTAGCCAAATACTGGGTCTAGCACGATACGCCGCCTAAATTTATCGGCACCCCGGCCTCACGAAGCCGGTCGATATCCTCAAGCTTCCAAGGTGTGTGCCCGCGCATTCGCCTATTGAGCCAGGACTGCCGGATGCAATGCTCACGTGCAAATCTGACCTGAGATTGACCGGTTTTAGTCAAATAGGCTTCCATCTCGGAAATCACCAGCGCATTTAAATTCATGCCCTTAGCTAATCATTTTAGGATTAGCTTAGTCAAACGACACACCGAGGGGTTTAATCATTGAGATTTACAAGCTAGTCATTTTTTGATTAGAATGGGTACATGAGTATCACGCAAATCGCACCATCTACCTTGAACACTGCTGACGTAGTTGCTTCAAATATTCGTGCCGAAGCTTCACGCTTGGGGTACACCCAGATTGAATTCGGGCGTGCACTTGGGATTAGCCAAAATCAGATTACCCGCCGGTGGAAGGGTCAGATTAAATGGCAGCTTGATGAGCTGGATGCTGTTGCTGCACTTCTTGGACTTACAGTAAACGACCTAATAACCCCACCTAGAGGCGGTCTAGGGTATGAAAAGGGCCCCGGTGCAAAAGCACCGGAGCCCTTCGGAGCAGTAGCGGGGGCCGGATTTGAACCGACGACCTCCGGGTTATGAGCCCGGCGAGCTACCGAGCTGCTCCACCCCGCGTCAAGCGACCCGTACACTTTACCAGTTCTGAGGTTTTACCTCAACTTGGAGGGCGTCACGGGTCGAGGTCACAAGCCCGTTGCGGCACTTTCCGGGGCCGCTGGAGGTTTTCCGCGGCCGGCCCTTACCGCGTCAGCTAGCGGATTTCCGGGGTTACGGACGGACACTGGCTGCTGCGGTGGATTTCGCCTGGGGACCAGCCGCGGAAGCCTTCACCTTGGGACTGGTCGCCGGGGTCGCTGCGCCGCTGGGCTGGGTAGTCGGCTGGACGCTCGGCTGAGCACCGGGCGTGTCGCCGGGATTCGCCGGCTGGGTCGCATCGGGAGCCTCCGGCAGTCCGCCGCCGAAGGTCAAAGCCTGCTGCAGCTGTTGCTTCAGCTCGGTTTGGGCCTTGCCGTAGGCTTCCCAATCGCCCGCTTTCATGGCTGCATCCGCGTCGTCCATCGCCTTGCGTGCGCCCTGTAGAGCCGCCTGGAGCTGCTGCTGCGGCGTCAAACTCGGTTCGGCAGGGTTCTCGCCATTGCCCTCAGCACCAGCTCCTGGCACCTCATTTTCGGAAGTCTGCACCCCGGCGTCTCCGCCGAAGAGCTGATCGAGGGAAGCCTGCAGAGTCGGGGCGAATCCAATCTTGTCACCGAACGACGTCAACACGAAGCGCAGCAACGGATAGGTGGTACCGGATTGGGCCTGGACATAGACCGGCTGGACATACAGCAGCCCCCCGCCGACCGGCAAAGTCAGCAAGTTGCCGCGAACGACCTCGGTAGACTGCTGGGACAGCAGGTTCAAGGTCTGCGAAACCGTATCGGTGGTCTTGAACTTGTTGGACACTTGGCCCGGACCGGGAACTGCCAGGTCCGAAGGTAGGGACAGCAGCCGTAGCTTGCCGTAACCGTCACGTACCTTGCCGGGCTCTGACCCCGTTTCCGAGTCCACCGTCAAATACCCGGTCAACACGTTTCGGTCTGACTGACCGTAGGGAATGTAGGTCGAATACAGCGAGAACTCGGTCGATTCCTGGCCGGGAGCTTTCATGGTCAGGTAGTAGGGAGGCTGCAGCGCCGACAGGACGGTTTGCGAACCTTCGTGAGTCGGGTCGTCAGGCAGTTTCCAGAAGTCAGAACCGGAATAGAACGAACGCGGATCGGTCGTGTGGTAGCGCGCGATGAGGTTTCGCTGCACCTTGAACAGGTCCTCGGGATACTTAAAGTGCGCCATCAAATCGCCGGAAACCGAACTCAGCGGCTCAATCTGGCCGGGGAACACTTTGCCCCAAGCGTTGACGATGGGGTCTTTCGCATCCCACTGGTACAGGTGAACCGAACCGTCATAGGCATCAACCACGGCTTTCACGGAGTTGCGCATGTAGTTCACGCTGTTCATGACTTGGTAGCCGGAGCCGATGTTGCGCGAATCGGAAATGGAAGCGTTCAAATCCATGTGGTTTGAATACGGGTAAGAGTTCGAGGTCGTGTAACCGTCAACAATCCACACCACCCGTTTCGGCGTTTTCGGGTCACCATCCATGTCCACGACCGCGGGATACGCCCGCGAATCCAAGGTCAGGTAAGGGGCGACTTTCGCCACGCGCTGTTCGGGGGAACGGTAGAACAGGATTTGCGAGGAGTTATTGACCTGTTGAGAAAAGAAAATCTCGGAGGAGCGGAACTTGAGGGCATACATGAGCCTCTCCCACAAGTTACCCACACTCGGCCCGCCTTGACCCGCGAAAGTGTTGTTAACGCCCTTGTCCTGAGTGACATCTGAGGGGTAATCAAACTCCCGTTTCGGGGCACCCTTCGGCGCACCCACGATGGAATAGTCCGGCGAGAACTGGCCGAAGTAAATCCGCGGCTCATATTCACCCAGCTCACCTTGGGAGGGGATACCTTTTTCCCAGAAGGCCGGGGAACCGTCCCCTTCAACCTTAGAACCGTAAGCGGTGACGACCCCGAAGCCATGGGTGAACACTGTGTGCTGGTTGACCCAGGACTTTTGGGAATCACCCAACTGGTTCGTGTCCAGCTCACGCACCGCAATCACGGTATCTTGCGGCTTGCCGTCAATGGTGTAGCGGTCCACCGCCAGGTTGGAGGCGAATCGGTAGTATTGCCGGTTTTGCTCCATCTGGCCAAAAGTGCGGGACACGACCGAAGGGTCCAGCAGACGAATCGAGGCGGTAGACTCGCTGTCCGACCGGAGCTGGCCGGCAGTAGCTTCCGTGGTCGCTTTATAGGTTTCTTCCTTGACGTCAGCGATTCCGAAGGCGTCACGAGTCGCTTTGATGTTGTTGGCGATGTAGGGCGCTTCGAGTTCCTGTGCGGACGGATCGACTTGGAACCGCTGCACCAGCCACGGGTAAAGGCCACCCACCAGTAGCGAGGACAGCACCATGACACCGACCCCGGTAGCGGGAATGACCCAAGACTTCCGAAAAGCCCCGATGATGAACAACACAGCAATGACCAGGGAAATCCCTACCAAAATGTTCTTGGCAGGCAGAACGGCATGAATATCGGTGTAGGACGCCCCCGAAAACTTATCGTGCACCCCCAGCAGCAGCACGAACCGATCCAGGTAGTAGCGCAGGCCGATAATAGCAGCCAAGATAGCCAGTAAAACCGAGATGTGAATCCGGGTGCGGTTGGGAATCTCAGCAATTTTTGTGGACAGGTTGCCCTGCAGGTAGTAGCGGGCCAACGTAAACAGCCCGGCGGTCACCACCACGTAGAACAGCAGGGTGGTCAGCTCGGAAAACACCGGCAGAGAGAACACAAAGAACGAGGAATCCCGAGCGAAAACGGGATCCTTAACTCCAAAGTCACTCCGGTGGAACCACGCGGCAAAGAGCTCCCACTGCGAAATCAACGGGGTAGCCACCATCAGACCCACCACCAGAGGTAAAACCACAATCAGGAACTTGCGCCACGGCTGCAAAGTATCGTGCAGGGCTGCCACCGCGGGACGCTCGGAGCGACGGGTAGCCCGCCGGAATTCTTCTTCCAAATCCGCCGTGTCAAAGACCGTGTCGAACTCGGCGTCCAGGTCAATAATCTTTTCCGAATCGGAGGGCTTGTCAGCGCCTTTACTATCAGCCGACTTTTCCCCAGGATAGAGTGTTTCGTCACTTTGCTGATCCGGTTTTTTCTGTTTAGCGGAATCCGGGGTCGTTTTTTCGCCCTCACGCTGAATCTTGCGTTTCGCGCCGCGGCGTTTCTTAGCTTTGCTGCGCTGCGAGGCATCGGGGCTCGCCTTCGCTGCAATCAGCAAGTTCACCCAGGTCACCACGGCCGCCAGCAGCATCGCCACAAACACCAAGCCAATGCGCCAACCCCAAGCCGTCAACACCACAGAAATCCGACCGAGCTGCTGATACCAAGCCAGTTCCGCCCAAACTTTGGACATGACACCCACCACGGCGATAAGCACCACGATGATTGTGATGACTATCCCCAAAGTCTTGGTTCCGCCCTGGGGGCCGGGATTTGCCCCACCAGCGGCGGGACGGGGCATACGGGGCGGCTGCACTCCGCCCGGACCACGCGAGGCACCTCCCGGAGGACCAGCGAAAATATTGCCAAAGAACGAACCGTTAGAGGGATGCCCTGTACTCACTTAACACCTCAGTTTCGAATTTGTACTTAGGTGCCATCTTTCCACAAAACCCCGGTGTTCTTCCATTCGGGAAGTTTTTATCCCCAGTCCCCGCTCGCCTAGCTAGTTCCCCGAAGTTTCAACTTTTGATGAGATAATAGAAATCATGAGTGAACCAAGCAACCCTTTGACGAATTTTCCCGGCGGAACCGTAATGGGGATGTCCTTTACCCCGGATGGAAGCGCCAGCCCGAACCCTACCGGGGACGAGCCCACGCCCTCCGCGTCTGAACAGGTTCCTGTCCCGGCTGAGATTCCCGCGATTGTGCGGGTGGTATGGGAGATTGATGCCCACGCCGAGCCGCTGACAGAGCTGCAAACCGGTCAACTCTTTACTTTGCACAAGACCGGGGAGGCCGCCGATATGCTGACGGGACACGCCCCGGATGAGCTGGTCGCCGCCATGCACGAAACCGCCGCGTCAGACCCCGAATCGTTGACGGCACTACCTTTCCAGCTACCCCATGACGATGGTTTGGATTTCTTAGCCCAGCTGGGACGCGTGGTGTGGAGCGATGAAATCGAAGGCGTGGCCGTACTCTACGAAACGGACGCCATGGTGACCGCCGAAGACATGGCTAGCGCCCCCGCTGACCCCCAGGAACGGCAAGCCTTCCTAGAGAAAAAGACGGCAGGTCAGGAACGATCCCGTTTTGTCGTGGCCGCCACCCGCACCGAAGCCTGGTCAATCGTTCACCCGCACTTCGACACCGACCCGGAGCACATTGAACAGGGTCCGGCTTTGGTCGCGGACTTGCTGCAACTCATCACCAACGGCATGAACGGCGAACCGACCCCTGCCTCTTGACCTGCACTAACGCCAATCAAACCCGGTCTAGTGCCTACCGGAACGCCGCAGCATTTCACTGCGGCGAGGCCAAAATGGCGCCAGGAAACGGCACGCCTCGCGTTCTCGGGCGGCTCCGTCGCGGCGGGCTTTGGCAAAAGACACGATGAGCCGGCTACGCGCCCGTGTCACCCCTACGTAGCACAGGCGGCGTTCTTCCTCGATGGCAGCGGCGGTTTTGGCCAGGCTAATGGGCAGCAGCCCTTCGCTGGCTCCCGCCAGAAACACCGCTTCCCACTCGAGACCTTTTGCCGAGTGTAGGGAAGCTAAGGTCACACCGCCGGGTTCTTCGTCCTCCGTCTGCGTCCCGCTATCCGCGGTTTCTCCTGCAAGTTTCGTGACCTGGTCCTTGATTACGAATGGAATTCGTTTCGCCCCCAAAGCCACCCCGAACAGCGCGGCTTGGGCGTTGGTGCGGAACAGCACCGCAATCTGGCTGGGCTTCAGGCCCTCCGCCAGCAGGTCTTGAATGCGGTGCGCGATTTCCCTCGCCTCGGTTTCGTCGTCCGGCGCCGCGAACCAAGACACCGCCGGGCCGGATTCGCGTTGAGACACCAGCCGGACGGTACCGCCCAAAGGTTTGCCGTCCGCCCCTTTTGCCTGGGATAGAACCTGATTCGCCAAGTTCACAATCTGGGGGGTGGAGCGATAGTCCCGGATTAGTTCCACGACTTTCGCCTCGGGATAGGTCTGGGTGAACTCGGTCAAGTATTCCGGGGTGGCGCCAGCAAAAGAGTAGATGGTTTGCGCCGCGTCCCCCACCACCGCCAGGTCGCGGCGGCGTCCCAACCAGCTCATCAACAGGTAGTTCTGTAGCGGGGAAACGTCCTGATATTCGTCCACCACGAAATAGCGGTACTGGTTGCGGATTGCCCGCGCCACGTCCTCACGCTCGTCCATCATGCCCGCGCACAGCAGCAAAATATCTTCAAAATCCAGCTGTTCCGCCGCTATTTTCGCATCCTCATAGGCGTCCAGCAGCTCCGCAACCCGCTCGGTACTCAAATCGGCTACGGCTTCGCGCCCTGCCGCTCGTGCCGCCGCGGCGTAATGCGGCGGATCCACCAGCGACACCTTCGCCCACTCGATTTCCCCGGCAAGCGCCCGTACCTGCGCTTTTCCGAGATTCAGCCCCAATCGCATCCCCGCCGCCGTCACCAGGGTCGCTTTCAGTCCGGTCAGGGTCGGCATGGTTCCGCCCATGACCTGCGGCCAAAAGTGCTTGACCTGCGCCAGCGCCGCGGAGTGGAAGGTGCGCGCCCAGACTTGCCCCACCCCCAGGCCTTCCAGTCGGGTTTTCATCTCTGTAGCGGCTTTTTGGGTAAACGTCAGCGCTAACACGTTTTCGGGATCGACCTGCCCGCTGCGCACCCCGTAGGCAATGCGATAGGTAATCGCCCGGGTTTTCCCGGTGCCCGCCCCCGCCAGCACACACAGTGCCCCGTGCTGATGCTGGGCGACCTCGCGCTGCTGTTCGTCCAGTTCATCCAGCAGTTCGGCGGCACTCAGTTCCGCACTGGGCGACGCGGCGTAGCGTTTGGCGTTCACGGTTACCTCCCCTCGATTCCGCGTTTCATTGCTCCCCCAAGTTTCCCACGCAGGGCAACACGGCACGAAACCGGGGTCCTGTCCAGCGCGGATACGAAGTTATCCACAAGCAGCAAAGTGTTATTTGAGTTTATTATATATCTTTTGAGATGCTTTGAATAGAGGTGAGAGATTATGAAACTAAATGAGGGTATTCACTTGGTTAAGCTACCCGATGGTTCAGTCGAGCTGTGCGCCGGGCTGGAAACCATGTTTTGTTTTCCGCAGTGTTCCGAAAAGGAGTTCCAGCTACTGCAACGCCTGGTGGCGGGCTGTACCCGCCCGGACTTGTCCGACTTTGCCAAAGCCTGCCGCATTCCCTTGACCAGAGTCTCGGAAATCCTGCGAGCCTTGGTTGACGTCGAGCTGCTGCAGTTGCGCAGCCCCCGTCTGCACGGCGGACCCGACGACGGTTTTTGGTCACGAGCGGGGGGCGCCAAGATGCGTCGCGCCTATCGGAATCGTCAGGAACTGAGCGTTTCTCTCAATCGGGCCGACCGCATGGCTCAGCTGCTGGCTCTAGAACTGGGCGCCGCCGGTATCGGCAAGATTCAAGTCCCCGCCACCACCCGCAGCCCCGAACCGGACTTGGAAACCGCCCTTGACACGCGGCACACCACGAAAGACCTGGTAGAACAGCGCCTGCGACACGCCGCGGTCACAACCCGACGCATCCCAGCTGACTTGGCGATACAGTTCAGCTGGGGTATTCCCGACCCGGTGGCGACGCAAAAAGCGATGCAGGCCAATCAACCATTTCTGGCGGTGGTGGCAGGTCATGATTTTGTCGAGGTCGGGCCGCTGGTTGTGCCCGGTTTGACCCCGTGCACGTCCTGTATCGCCCTGCACCAGGCCACCGAAGTGGCACACCTGGCAGAACGCGCCGCAAACCTGCACTGGGCAGCGTTTCCGCGGGTGGAAACCGCGTTGGCAGGCGCGGGTGCGGCGATTGCAGCGGTGCAAGCCTTGGCATTCTTAGATTGCCGCGCTCTGCACCCCGGTGATGTCACGCGTATCTCGGTGGACGGAATCGTCACCACGCGACACTTCGAGGCTCACCCGGAATGCGACTGCAGTTACCTTCCGGTCGAACTTGATGTTCCCCCGGAGCCAGCGTTTGCGAAGCGAGCCCGCGCGGTTACAGCCGCCTGATTAGGCGCCAGGAGTGGGATTATCCGGACCGTCCGGGCCTGTCCCCGGTTGACCGGGACCGTCGGGCGAATCGGCATCGGGACGGTCTTGTGACACCTCCGCATCACCTTCCGAATCAATGCCGGGCTCCAACCCTTTGGCGTATCCCAAAGTCCCTTGTAGCATAGCCTCCAAATCAGCTTCCAGCTGGTCTTTCGGGCCTTCTCCGGCCAGGCGCGCCACGAACTCGTCCGGGGCATCAAAGTCACTTTCCTCCGGTAGCAGGTCCGGGTGATCCCACAAGCCTTCCGCGCCGGCTTCGCCGAGCTTGGCCACCAGTTTGGACCACAAGGCGCTGGCTTCACGCAGTCGTTTGGGTCGTAGTTCCAAGCCGATGAGCGCGGCGAACGCTTTTTCAGCCGGTCCTCCGGTGGCGCGGCGCCGATTCATCATCTCTCGCAAGGCTCCCATCTGGGGTAACGTCCCTGCCAAACAGCGCGTGGTCACCATGTCGACCCAGCCTTCCATAATCGCCAGCAGGGTCTCCAGGCTTTGTTTTGCGGCGGTTTGGTTATTGGTCTGACTGGGAGTCAGCACCCCTTGCGCGATGAGTTTGTGCAGGGCGTCTTGATCCATCGGGTCCAGGCCCTGCAGGGCTGATTCCATCGCTTGTAAATCGAAGCTGATGTCCCTGGCATAGTCCTCAATCGCCTTGGTGACATGCATCCGCAGCCACGGCACGGCGTGATAAAGCCGCACATAGGCGGCCTCGCGAGTCGCCAGGAAGGACAGTACCGGCTCAACTTCCAGGCTAATGTCGGCAGCGAACTTTTCCACGTTTTCCAGCACTATTGCCGCTTGATTCACCTCTGCAACCGGCAGCCCGATGTCGGTCGAGCCAAAGCTCTCGGCCGCCAAGCTTCCCCAGGCCTGGCCAAACTGTAGCCCGAACAGATTTGAACTCAAAACCCCCAGCAGGGAGTCCAAGTTTAGCGACGCCGGATTGCCGTCCTTGGAAAACAGCCCCATCAGCTGTTGCAGTTCGGGCGGTCCGGAAGAAATCTCGATGTGTAAGTCGCCGTCCGCAATATGCGCAGACAACGCCTGTTTCATGGACTCGGACGTTTTGGCAGCCACCGGGGTAACCAAAATTTTCCAGACTTCGGACGAGGCGTCCAGCCACTTCGGTGCAGATAAGGCGGTATAGCTGGCAGGCGGCGGAGTGAGCGAAGTGACCGGGTCTAGGCGCAAATTCGCTTGAGACAGGGCTTGACGCACCCGGTCGGCATCAGCGGCAGTCACCACCCGGGTTGCACCGCCCAGACGCCCCAGGGCAGTCATACGTGCCAAGTCCCAGTTCACCGGCTCATCAGAGCTGGACAGTAAGGACTGTAGCGGGAAAGCAAAAATACCCTCCCCTCCGGAAAACGCCGAGAACGGGGTGCCGGAACGGAGTTTTTCCTCCATCTCGCGGGCTTTTTCCTCGCCAAAGACCTGGCGCAGCATTTCGGCCCAGTCAGGCATCTCACTTTCATCCATGAGACTATAGTATCCGTGATGAACACCGATGCGCTGGATAAGGGAGCGGATACGCCTCCCCCCAAAGATTCGCTGACGCTCGAATCCAAAACTGATTCGCTGCCAGAAAACCCCGCTGACGCGCCCGCTTGCCCCCGCTCCCGATGGTCTTTGAGCCGTTGGGTCCTGAGCTTTGCCCTCATCGTCCTGGGCGGGTATTTTCTGTTCCTTCATTCCTATCCTGTGGTCATCAACTATCCGGGACCGACCTTTGACGTGCTAGGCAAGGACGATAAGCAAACCCCCCTCATCGAGGTAAAAGGCGCGAAAACCTATCCAGACAACAACGGAGAACTGCGCATGACCACGGTTTCCTCCCTGGGAGGACCCGGCTCGATGGTCAGCGGTTGGGACCTGATTGTGGCGGCGTTTAGCCCAAATACCACCATCTTGCCCGAAGAACTGGTCTATCCACGCAATGTCTCCAGCAAAGACATTAAGAAGCTCGGGGTGCAACAGATGGACCAATCCCAACTCTCCGCCGAAGCGGTGGCGCTGGAATCCTTGGGGTACGACGTGAACATCACCTGGTCTGTCGCCGAGATCGCCAAAGACTCGCCCGCGGCCGGCATTTTACGTAAGAAAGACGTGTTGCAAACCATTGCCCGTCCCGGTCAAGCCCCGCTGAAGGTCCATACTGTTGAGGACTTACGCAAGTTCTTGGACACAGTGCCGAGCGGCGACACTGTTGAACTCGGTATCATCCGCAACGGCGAGGCCCAGACTGTGAGTATGAAAACTGCTCCTGTCAGGAAAGCGAACGGAAAAATCGGGAAAGGCTCACAGCTCAGCATCTATTTAGCTTCGGACGTGGACGTTCCTCTGGACATCACTTTTCACCTCCAAGACGTGGGCGGGCCTTCTGCGGGCACCATGTTTGCCCTGGGAATAGTGGAGCAGCTCACACCCGAACACCTGACCGGGAAATCGGTGATTGCCGGGACCGGGACTATCGATCTGGCCGGTAAAGTCGGCCCCATCAGCGGAATTGAGCAAAAGATGGCGGGGGCAAAGGCTGACGGAGCCAAGTTTTTCCTGGCCCCGTCAGAGAACTGCAACGAAGTTGTGGGCAACATCCCGAAAGGACTGACGGTAGCGAAAATCGGGACGTTTTCCGAAGCACTGGACGCGTTGCAAAAGATACGCGACGGAAAGACCTCTGAACTGTCCCAATGCACTCTCCCGACTCAGAAATAATAGACTGGGATTATGACTGAGATGATTGAGCGTGCAGACGGCCGCCGGGTGGACCAGCTCCGCGAAGTGACTCTACACATGGATTGGGTCAGTGCCCCGGAAGGGTGCGTGTTGGTATCTTGCGGGAACACCCGAGTGTTGTGTTCGGCCAGCTTGACGGAAGGGGTTCCTCGATGGCGCAAGGACTCTGGTTTGGGCTGGGTCACGGCTGAGTACGCCATGCTCCCCCGCGCTACCGATACTCGCAATACCCGCGAGTCGGTCAAGGGGAAAATCAGCGGGCGCACATCAGAGATTTCCCGGCTCGTTGGACGGGCGCTGCGTGCTTCGGTGGATTACACCGCGTTGGGTGAGAACACGATTGCGATAGACTGCGATGTTTTGCAAGCCGATGGGGGCACTCGCACCGCCTCGATTACCGGGGCTTGGATTGCCTTGCAGCGCGCCATTGCCGTGGGCAGGGACGACGGTTTTATTCCCGGCAATCCCACACGCGACTCGGTTTGTGCCATTTCCGTGGGGATCATTGATTCCACGCCGCGCCTGGATTTGCCCTACGAGGAAGATTCCCGTGCCGAAACCGACATGAATGTGGTGATGACCGGCTCAGGAACTCTGGTGGAGGTACAGGGAACCGCGGAGGGCGCGCCGTTTAGCCGCGCCGAGCTGGACGCTTTATTGGATTTGGCCCAGGCCGGTTGCCGTGATTTGACCAGATTGCAGCGCGCGGCAGTAGACAGCGCGCCCGGTGCGGTATTGACGCTAACAGATGGAGTAATCGCGTGAGTATTTTGACTTCTGTGCCGGATTTACGGGATAAGGACGCTCAGAAACTGAAAGTGCCGCCGGAGGCACAGGTGGTGATGGCTACGGGCAATGCCCACAAGGTTCGGGAAGTAGAAGAGATCTTGCGTCCCTTGGTGCCGAGCCTGCACCCGGGGGGAATCGTCGCCTCGGGTACGCTGGGGGCTCCTGAACCGCGCGAGGACGGTACCTCGTTTTCCGCCAACGCCTTGATTAAGGCGCGTGCCCTAGCCAGTCTGGTGGACGTGCCGATTCTGGCTGACGATTCGGGTTTGAGCGTGGACATTTTGGGCGGCGCCCCCGGAATTTTTTCGGCTCGATGGTGTGGACACCACGGGGACGACCGGGCCAACCTGGAACTGCTGTTGAACCAGCTGCAGGACATCGATGATGGCTATCGCACGGCGGCATTCATCTGTGCCGCGGTGCTGTTGGTTCCGGGAGGCGGAACATACCTGGGAAACGGGGTTATGGGCGGACGCCTGGTGCGCAAGCCGAAGGGCAAAAACGGTTTCGGATACGACCCGATTTTTATGGCGGACGGCCAGGATGTCACCAATGGTGAACTCAGCCAGGAGACCAAGAACACTATTTCGCACCGCGCCAAAGCCTTCATTCAGATAGCTCCACAGCTCGAAGCCATGCTGGGAATCCGCACCCGAATCACCCTGTGATTGCACTGCGAGGTCAGGGAAAGCACTACGCTGCGGAACACAAAAAACACAATCACCTCCATTGTCCTGACAAAGTCTGAAAATCGCCTGAAGGGATGGGGAATTTTTCTTTAATTTTCCCCCGAAGTCTAGCCTTTCGCGGGGCGAAATGGCACAATAGTCAGTGAGAGCAAAGGATTGCCCTCGCGGAGTTGTTTAACTTCGCCAGAGTTTCAGGAGGAAAAAATGCTTTCAACTGATGTAGTCGGGGCTCTGAACCCCGCATTGACGAATCAGGCTTTTACGCGCCCTGCCCCGGAGCCGAGCGCGAAAGCAGACAAGCCAGAACCCATCTCGAACACCTCGAAAACCGAGGCTGCGGCTACTGGTACTCACGGTGCGTTGAACGGCAATGTTGCTGAGTTCAAGCCCGTCGTTGGCGCCTCGCAACCGACCCACGCGGATCTGCCCCACACCTACAAGTCATCGAATTCAAACCTCGATGTCATGCTGTGACGGCTCTCCAACGTACTAAGGAAAGGATGGAGCCATGAACCCGATTTCTGGTGCTGCGCCGATTATGGACGCAGAAACGATGAAAGCCCTGATGGTGACCGCGGTCGCCGCTCAGACAGCCACCGCGACGAAAGCTGCTACGGCAGCCGCTGCGCTAAAGGTAATGAATCCACAAGGCAGTCTCGACGTTTACGCCTAAGGGTCGGTAATCTGATTCTCACACGCGTTCGACCGCGGTGACCTCTGGTCCCAAGAATCTGCGAGCCAGCCGCGTGAAGGTTTGTGTGTCCCCCGTTGCCAAGAACTGGTAGCGGGGGTTTGGTGTACCTGCGCAATCCTCAGTATTCAACCAGTCTTTGTCCAACAGCTGACGATAGACATCATGGGCGGTTTCCTCGGCAGAAGAAACCAGAGTCACCTCCGGTCCCATAACGTAGCTGATGACACCGGAAAGCAGCGGATAATGGGTGCAGCCCAACACCAGGGTGTCCACCCCGGCATCGCGGATTGGTTCCAAGTATTCTCGCGCTACCGCTAGCAATTCCGGACCCGAGGTAATGCCGCGTTCCACGAAGTCCACGAATGCCGGGCAGGCTTTCGCGCTGACCTGCACTTGCTGATAGGCGTGCAGGGCGCGTTGATAGGTTTCGGTTTCAATAGTGGTGTGGGTGGCGATGACCCCGATATGTCCGTTCCGGGTAGCGGACACGGCGCGATGCACGGCGGGTGAAATGACCTCCAGGACGGGAATCCCCAGGGCATCATACTTTGAACGCGCCGCAAATACCGCCGTAGCCGAAGCCGTATTACAGGCGATAACCAGCATTTTCACCCCACGTTCCACGAGTTTGTCCATGACGTTCAGGGATAATTCTTTGACTCGTTCCACGGGTTTAGTGCCGTAGGGACTGTTGGCGGTATCCCCGATATAAATCACAGATTCTCCGGGTAACTGGTCGATGATAGAACGAGCCACGGTCAGCCCGCCCAGCCCGGAATCAAAAATCCCAATGGGTGCGTTATTCACTATCAAATCCTTTGTGTTTCAACCGTCAACGGCATGCATCAACGTTTCCAGCCACCATGACAAAGCATTATAGATGCTGGCTATGGTGATTTCGTAAGCCGTGTAAACCCCTGCCTCCGAGTCAGATTCAGCCATCAGCTCGACTTCTTCGGCCCTAGTGTCGTTATCGATATCCAAGGACCACCCCAGAGCCAGTCGCGCATCGTTAATGGCGGTAACCCACACTTTCAACGTCTCCGGTTTCACCACCACCGCACCATCGCCGTTGGCGGCCCACCGCAGACTATCGGCGACCACTCGCATGGAGGCAGCCTTTTTCGCCGCCAAGTCCGGGGTGGTCAAGGCGCGCAGTTCCGCCGCTTCCTCCGGATCTTGGCTCATCGGGCGCAAGATTGCCGCAATGTAGGGGTTTGCCGGGCACGGACGCGGACCCAGGGGGTCAAAGTCCAGCGCCGCCAAGGTTTGGTCATCGGTCATGCCCCGTGAGTTCGGTTCAAAGCCAGTGTTTCCTCGCTGGGGAGCGGCGGGTTCAGAAGTGTGTTCGCGGGGCTGTTCAGGTTCCGTCTCCGAGTCCTCGCTCGCGCTGTGCATTTCAGGACGGGACGAGATAGAAGATACCGTGTCCACGCCCAGGAGCTTCTCAAACATGAGAGTGTGCTCTTTCGGGGAGCTCGGATCCAGGTCCACCCCCATCATGTCCAGGACGTCGCGCTTTTCTTCGGCCTCCATCGCGTCAGCCAGTTCCTCGAAAATCCCCGCTAGCAAGGCCGCCTCATGCGGTTCAACCCTGCTGAACCACCCTTCTGAAGGCACGTTCAGCGCTGCAAATGCACGCATCGTGTCCGACTCCCCTCAATCGGCTTCCTGTTCGAGCGTCGCCCAAAGACCGTATTCGCTCATGGCCAACACATCGGCCTCCATTTGTTCACGGGTTCCGGCACTGACTACCGCCCGACCGTTAAAGTGAACTTCCTTCATCAGCCGCTCAGCGCGCTCGTGCGAGTACCCGAAATAGGTTTTAAACACCCACGTCACATAGCTCATCAGGTTCACGGCATCATTCCACACCACCGTGTTCCACTGACCGGGAAGCACCCGGTCCAGCTGGGCGACCGAGGACGGAGCGTATTCGGTACCGGGTTCGACAATACTCACGTTTTAAGGTTAAAGGTTTTCTCCCAGGCGCGCAGGATTACCGCGCCCCGAAGCAAAAACGCCGGGGCTATCCTAGAGCACCAGCAGACCTACCAAACCGGCCAGGAGCAGCAACACCAGGAGGGCGACAACGACCCTGGTCACCCGGCCGCTACCGAACTTATGCGAGTTTGACACTCGGGGAACTACGTTTTTTCGAGAAGCAGCATCGTCCTTGCTCATAACTTTATGCTACCGGCTCTCGCCACCGCTGGCCGGGATTAACAGAATCTGGTTGGACCTAACACCCTCGCGGCACATCAAAGGCGCTGAGGGCCAGGGAGCTTCTGGGCGAAAACGGAAAACCCGGCGGGCGCGACTATAGTTATACCTATGAATACGCGCGAAACGACTTCTCTGCTAACCGATATGTATGAGCTGACCATGGTTGACTCCGCTTTGGAACACGGGATGGGGCAGCGCCAATGCGTGTTCGAGATTTTTACCCGGCGTTTTCCCTCCTCCCGGCGTTTCCTGGTGATGGCCGGAGTAGCGAGGATTTTGGAGGGACTCAAGCGGTTTCGTTTCGATGACTCCCAACTGAAGTACCTGTCTGATAACAAAATAGTCGGACCGACAACGATTAAGTTCCTGGAAAATTACGAGTTCTCCGGCGACATTTTCGGCTATCCCGAAGGCGAAGTATTCATGGTGAACTCGCCAATTTTGACGGTACGCGGGACTTTTGCCGAAGCCTGCCTGTTGGAAACCTACCTGCTGTCGATTCTCAACTTCGACTGCGCGGTAGCATCGGCGGCTTCCCGGATGACCATCGCCGCGCACGGTCGGCCCTGCCTGGATATGGGCGCGCGCCGGGTGCATGAGCGGGCAGCCGTTTCCGCCGCCCGCGCCGCCCAAATTGGCGGTTTTCAAGGCACCTCTGACTTGGAGGCCGGAAAACGATACGGGATTCGCGCTATCGGCACCGCTGCCCACGCCTTTACCCTGCTGTTCGAGGATGAAGAAGCCGCCTTCACCGCTCAGATTGAATCGATGGGTCCGGACACCACACTGCTGGTAGACACGTACAACGTGACCGCAGCAGTCGAGAAAGCGGTGCGGATTGCTAGAGCCGCCGGCGGGGAGCTGGGCGCAGTTCGTTTGGATTCGGGCGACCTGGTGGCGGGGGCATTTAAAGTCCGCCAACAGCTCGATGATTTGGGAGCGACTTCCACCAAGATTACGGTCACCAACGACCTGGACGAATACGCTATCGCCGGTTTGGGAGCGGCTCCGGTAGACTCCTACGGAGTGGGCACCAAACTGGTGACCGGTTCGGGAATCCCCACCGCCGCCCTGGTTTACAAGCTGGTCGCCCGCGAGGACGCAAACGGAAATCTGGAATCTGTGGCAAAACAGTCGGCTGAGAAATCGACTCGGGGTGGACTGAAGTGGGCAGGACGTGCCATCGAGGATCACACCGCCACTACCGAGCTGCTGGTGACGGCCCCGAACCGGGAGGCCGCCGTGGAATACTTGGCGAGCCGCGATGCCCGCCCGCTGCAACAGGACTTTGTGGTCGGCGGGGCTATCGACAAATCTTGGATGGGGCCCGATGCCCTGCAGCGCGCCCAACAGCGCCATATCGAGGCCCGTAATGAGCTGCCTTATCAGGCATGGCGCCTGAGCGAGGGCGAAGTGGCTATCCCCACGGAATACGTGGAACTTTAACTGTCAGAGCCGCCAAAGAAAGGCCAGCCGGGTTGACCGTTGTGGTCTCCGTTCATGGATTTCATGATTTCTTTGCACGCCGGACAAATCGGGAAATTTTTGGGGTCACGCATCGGCACCCAGACTTTTCCGCACAGGGCGATGACGGCTTGACCGGTCACCGCCGAGGCAGTAATCCGGTCTTTGCGCACGTAGTGGGCGTAACGTTCATTGTCACCAGGGTTGCGTTTCAGCTCGGTTTCGGTGCGTTCCAGCACCGCCGTGCCGCCTTGAGTCAGGGGTTGGCCCGCAGTTGTTTCGCTCATACGACCATTGTAGCCGCCCTGGCAAGCCGCGAAGCTCAACCTCGGGCGTTGCAAATTGGCGATTAAATCGGGGTTGCTGGTCTATATAGCCACCAACCCCGATTTAATCGCGGATTTCAAACCACCGCCCAACAGAAAACCCGCATAAAAACAAAGCCGGCCGCCACTGGGGCGGCCGCTTTTGTACGAGATTAGTCGATTACTTGTTGGATACAGCCTTCTTAAGGGTGGAGCCAGCAGAAATCTTAACACCGTAGCCAGCGGGAATCTTGATTTCTTCGCCGGTGCGGGGGTTGCGGCCGGTGCGGGCAGCACGAGAAACGCGCTCCACGTTCATCAAACCAGTCACCTTGACAGTTTCGCCCTTCTTAAGGGAGTCAATCAGGATTTCCTGGAAGGCGGACAGCGCACCGTCAGCTTCGGTCTTGGACAGGCCAGCCTTCTTAGCAATCTCAGCAACAAGTTCAGTACGATTCACAGACATGTGATTCCTTTCGGATAGATCGTCGATTTCACTTAGGTGAAATCCTCCATTAGAGACTACGCAAATTTAGCGCATTTGTCAGCGAGTTAGCAAACAATTCTCGAATTTTTCGCGGCGTTTTCCCCTTTGGATTCACTTGTTTCACAACGGTCACAAAAGCACCACGTTTTTTATCTCGACCACACTGCACAAGGGCGGGTCGGCGCCGCACACTTCCCCTACAGCATTTCGCGGCGCAGTTCCCCCGGATTACGGGGAGACAGATCGCTGAGGGTGATATCCAGCATGGTGAACGCTCCAGTTTCGCCTCGGGCGGCTTTCCGGGCGCACGCCCGAGCCACTGCGACCAGCACGGAGCCGGTGAACTCGGGGTTGGAATCAAGTTCCAGGCTAAACGTCAAGGATTGCCGGACCTCCGGCGAAGTGTAGCCGGTGCGAATGACCCGGCCGGCGTGGGGCATCCCGCTATGGTGCTGCGCCATCTCCGCGGCAGTAATAAAAGTCACTGTGGTGTCATAGTCGGCAAAATAGTTGGGCATGGCTTTGATTTCCGCTTCAATCCGGGCGGTATCCGCTCCCGGCTCGGCCACCACGAAACACTCGCGGGTATGCATCTGGCGAGCGCTAAGATCCCCGGCATGCCCCGCCTGCACCGCCGCCACGGTATCGGGAACCGGAACGGTGTACTGGCGGGCATCCACTACCCCATCCAGGCGGCGAATCGCATCGGAGTGCCCTTGTGACACCCCGCGTCCCCAAAAGGTAGTGGTGCGCCCTGAGGGTAAAACGGCATCCCCCAGCACACGCAACATCGAAAACAGCCCCGGATCCCAGCCGCAGCTGATGATGGCGCAATGTCCCGCGACCTGAGCCGCCGCATCAATGCGGGAAAAATATTCAGGAATGCGCGCGTGGGTGTCAAAAGAATCCACGGTGTGAAACCACCGGCTGGTCGCGACCCCCTGTTCCATCAAATCCGTGGCAGAGCCGCCGCAGTTAATGCAAACATCCATGTCATCGGTGTAATCGGGCATATCCTCCACGCTGGCCACCGGAGCACCAAGAGTTTTCACCGACTGGGGATCACGGCGGGTAAACACCACCGCCAGCTCTAAATCCGGAGCGAGCCCCAGAGCTTTTTCGACGCCGCGTCCCAAATTGCCATAACCGTTGATTGCTACGCGCTGCATTGATTGACCTTACTTTCAGATAACAATTTTTCGATTATCCTACAAATCGGGCATATCCCCTGCAAGTTGGCGTATCAATACATGACACACCACCCTGATTACCGGGCTGATGCGCCCCTGACCGTACTTCGAGCGCACCCCGACCACACCCCGGACAAACCCGAAATACGGTCTTTCCGGTTTTGGAATGTAAGATTTTTACGGAGAGAACCTGCGGTGAGTTTCAATAACCGAAATACCTCCGGCTGTCCCCGCCGAAAACCGAGAGAACAAAAAAGGAAGATTATTTTGGTTGATGTCAGTGTGGTCCCTGAGCAGAGAGCCTCGTGGTCAGGAAAACTAGGTTTCGTCCTCGCGGCAGCCGGTTCAGCAGTAGGACTGGGCACTATCTGGCGTTTCCCTTATCTGGCGGCGCACTACGGCGGGGGCACGTTTATCTTCGTGTTCTTCATCTTTATGCTGACCCTGGGCGTTTCGCTGCTAATTTTGGAAATTTCACTAGGGCGGAAAACGGGTGAATCAATCATCGTAGCGTTCACGTCTTTCGGCAAAAAGTACCGGTTCATCGGCGTGTTTATCGCCGCGGTTCCTTTCGTCATCGCCTCGTTTTACGGGGTGGTTGGCGGTTGGGTGACCCACTATATGTTCGCCTACGCGGCCGGAATGACAAAAGAGCTGGCTGACGGGGGCGAAAACTTCGGGGCGTTCATTTCTGACGGTCCACAATCCGTGGCGTTCATGCTGCTGTTCGGAGCGATTACATTCATCATCGTGGCACTGGGAGTCAACGGCGGGGTGGAACGGGCCAACCTGATTATGATGCCGGCTCTGATTCTGGTTTCGCTGTTGATTGGCATCTTTACTTTGACCCAGCCCGGCGCTCTGGAGGGCCTGAAATACTTCGTGGTCCCCGATTTTTCCAAGTTTTCACTAGAGCTGCTCATCGCCGCCCTGGGCCAGACGTTCTTTGGCCTGTCGCTGGCCGCGGCGACGATGGTCACTTACGGGTCTTACATGAAAAAGGACGTCTCTATTACGTCCTCGGCTTTCCAAACGACCGCCACGACGCTGGGGATTAGCCTGCTAGCAGGGCTGATGATTATTCCCGCTACGTTTGCGACCCTGGGTTCCGCTGACGAGGTGGCCAAGAATTCGGGGCCATCCCTGATGTTCTTGGTCATCCCCAAGGTGTTTGAAAAGTTTGGTGGCATCGCTACTGCCATCGGTTTCGTGTTTTTCCTGCTGGTCATGTTCGCGGCCCTGACCAGCATGATTTCCCTGGTCGAGGCTTGCGTGTCCATTCTGCAAGACACCTTGGAATGGAAACGGCGCAAAGCGCTGTTAGTCACCGTTATCGTGCTGAGCGCCACGGGAATCATCGTAACCCTGGGCTACAGCTCCCTGTCCTTCATCCAGCCTCTCGGGGCCGGTTCAACCATACTGGACTTCCTGGACTTCCTGACCAGCTCGGTGATGATGCCTCTGGGCGGATTGCTGATGTGCCTGTTCTTTGGATGGATACGCAAACCTGAAGTCCTCATCGACGAGGTGAGTGTCTCCGGAGACTTCAAGCACTCGCGGCTGTGGAGCGTGATGATTAAATACATCGCTCCCATCCTGCTGGTGGCCATCTTTATCACCAGCGTACTGAAAACGTTTGGCGTCATCAGCTTCTAAATATAGTTTTGCCCCCGGCGAGTCGCTCACCGGAGGCAAGAACTATTACAGCTCCACAAGTTTGCGCCGCTGCAGCCGCAAGGTCACGTCGGCGTTGCGAGCCAGCTCTTTCGAGTGGGTTACCACGATGACGCACTTGCCTTCCTCGTGAGCGGCCTTCTGGAGGATTTCCGTCACTCCCGCGGCGGTCGTCTCGTCCAAGTTGCCGGTCGGTTCGTCAGCCAAAATGACCGGCGCTTGTGACACTAGGGCACGCCCGATAGCGACCCGCTGTTGCTGACCACCGGAAAGCAGCAGGACGTTACGTTTCGCTTCTTTCGCGTCCAACCCCAACTTTTCCAACATCTCCGTGCTGGCTTTCGAGTTGACCAGGCGCAAGTTCTCCAGCGGGGTCAGGTAGTCAATGAGGTTGTAGTTCTGAAACACCAGGGAAATCTGGTGCTTGCGATGGTACGAATAGCCCTTTTTCGCGATGTCCTCCCCGTCGAAACGGACCGTGCCCGCGGTAGGGGCATCGAGTCCGGCCAACAAACTCAACATGGTGGATTTGCCGGCCCCGGAGGCTCCCAGAATGGCATAGAACTTGCCCTTCTCAAACTCATAGTTGACGTTGTCCAGAACTTTTGCCCCCGCCCCTTTGTAGGTGTAATCGATTTGATCCAACTGTAAAATGCTCATTTTTTCTCCTTAACTCAGCTTGGAAAGAATAGTTTTCGGGGTTTGACGCATGATGGGGAACAGCGCCAGCCCCAGCGCGATGATGATGACCAGGAAACCAAGGCCCAGGGACATCGCATTCCCCGCGACTCCGTTGACGGGCGCTAACGCCGCTAACGTCTCATTCCCGGCTTTGGCCAGCACCAGCTGACCCAAACTGTTTGACAACAGCCGTCCCAGAATGACTGCCAGCACGGCACCGATGGCCCCGAACATGACCGCCTCCAGGAGGAACTGCAGCCCGACCTCCAGTTTCGTCTTGCCCAGGGACAGCAAGATACCAATCTCGGGCAGTCGCGAGCGCACCCAGAACGTCGCCACCAGGGCCAAAACCAGGGCTCCGGCCAGGCAAAATCCCCACAGCAGCATTCCCAGCATCTGGTCGACCCCGGAAATGGCTTGGAGGACATCGGCGAACTGCGCCGAGTTATTTTCCAGGCTCAGCTTCGGGGCCGTGGCCTGGGCCGCTTTCAGGACCTGGGGCAGCTGGTCGGCTCGTTCGGTGAAGTACCGGGCCGTGCTGACCTGACCGCCGAGCTTTTGCAGGGCGTCAAGGTTTGTGAACACCTGGTTTTCCGAGTTCCCCGAGGGCATGCCGGTAGGGTTTTCGGCTTTCCCGGAATAAATCCCCCCGATCTTTAGCCGCACCACGGTGTTTTCGTGGCGCAGTTCCAGGGTGTCTCCCAGGTGCAGGGAATTTTTCTGGGCGAAGTCGCGGTGAATCATTGCCTCAACACCAGGTTTGCCGATGTGAGAGCCCTGTTCCAGGGTATAGATTTTCCCCAAGAACTCCGGGTTCAGCGACGAATCGCTGGTGCCTTTGATTCCCAGCAAATCCCCACCAAACTCGGGATCCAACTGAATCCCGCCAGCGGCACTGACCAGGCTCGCGTTCTCCGGTTTCGCCGCAGCCTCGCCCTCATAAGCGTGGCGTTTCACCCCCGGCAGGTCCGCGAGTTGTTTCCGGGTCTGGTCGGGGAGCTGACCGGTTTGGCTGGTAGCGGTGAATCCCGCCAAAACGTTGGAACTGATGGCATCACGCACACTCAACATGGTGGATTTCACCCCGGATTGAGCCACAAGGGCGGTAAACACCAAGGTGATAATCGCCACCATCAGCAGGCTGCGCCGCGGCCGACGGACGACCGAACGCCAAGATCGTGACCACACCCCGTTCATTTGTTATCCACCAACAGGGCACGCGGGCTCTTGCGCAGCATCGGCAGGGACGCAATGACCACGACAATCGCAATCAGCACCAGCACCATAACCGCAACCTGGGTAGCGGAGGCCAGGCTCAGGTCAACAGTGAGTTTCTCTAGCGTTTTCATTGACGCCGAAGATTCCATATCTGCCCCGAACTGGCCAGCCTTCGCCATTTCTTGGGCGGCTTGGTGATTGACCGAGGACAGTACGGAGGTACCCATGCCCTGCGCCAACATTCCCGCCCCAAAGTAAGACAGGACGAAAGCAGGAATGGCAATAAAGATAAGCTCCAGGCCGTACTGCGCCATAATGCTCGCTTTCGTCACCCCCATCGACAGCAGGGTTCCCGTCTCTTTCTTGCGTTCGTTGAGCCACAGGCAAAGCACCAGCGCCAAAATCGCCCCGGCCAGCACAAAGGTAGCGACTGTGGTAGTGCGCATGACGCTGCGAATCCCGTCAATCGCACCGGTGATACCGGCGAGATATTGGGTGGAACGGGTCAGCTGGTAGCTGCGCCAGTCGATGTCTTTGGCAGAGGCGGCTTTCACCACGTCGTCAAAGTTGGCGCCCTTTTTCACAAAGAAATTCGCGTCTTGATAGATTTCGGTGGCAGGTGTGACGTTGTACAGCGTCCGGGTCGTGTCCAGGTCGGTGAACACGGTGTTAGAGAACAGCTCGTTGCGTGATACCGCCCGGTCCGCGTTCGACCCAGATACGAGTCCGACGATTTCGGTGGTGACTTCATTAGTCGAGTGGTTTTGGTTATCGGCGTCATAAGGGTTGCCCTTGAGTTTCAGTTTGCTGCCGATAGTCAGGTTATTGGCTTTCGCCAAGTCCTCGTTGATGATGGATTTGTTTTTGTCCTGAGCGTTCAGGTGGCGGCCCGCCACCAGCTTTAACGCCCCGGAGCGGAAGTTATTGTCCATCTTGGTGTCATTGACTCCCCACACGTTCACGGCGTTGCCGAACTGGGCTTCTTTAGTTTCGTCATAGTCTTGACGGTCGAGCTTTTGGGCCTTCGCATCCACCAGGTCCGCGGTGACGTTCTGGCGGGCGACGTAGTTCTCTACCCCGTCCATCCCGGCAATCTTTTTAATATCCGCGGGCTTTACGTTCCCCGCGCCCCGCGGGGTGCCGGTGTTGAACTGGGGATTGTTCCCCAACACGAAGCCCTGCCCGGTTTTCGCATCGATTTCCGCCGCAGTGGCGTCAGTGGCGCGAGACACCGCGTTAGCGGACATCAGCACCGTAGACATCGCCAGGAAAATAGCGAAAATGATGATGGTTTTGATTCGTTTCCGGGCGACGTAACGCCAGGATCTTCCTACGAACGACAATAGATTCCCTCCTGTCGTGGTATTTAGCGTAAGCATAGTGATTTCATCTGCTTAGTAAGCATAAGCAACTGCGGCTCCGCACCAGCACCCGTAACCTCATACCTGGGTAGTAACCTGCAAATCCGTCCTCAGACCGGGGAACCAGGCAAATCCCGAAATGGGGAGGAGTGCCCACCACAAAGGACTTCGGGCTACCGGAGCAACACCGAGCCGCAGCAAAATCACCCTAAAAATGGGGAATTCCGCGGAGACCCGCGGAATTCCCCCAGAAGAGTGCTAGCCCAAGCGAGCCTGGAGATTCTCGTCCAACGCATTCATAAAGTCATCGCTGGTCAACCAGGGGGTGTCCCCGCCGACCAACAGCGCCAAATCCTTGGTCATCTGACCGCCCTCGACAGTCTTCACAATGACATCCTCGAGGGTCTCGGCGAACTCAATGACCGCCGGAGTGTTATCGAGCTTGCCGCGATGCGCCAGCCCGCGCGTCCAGGCATAGATAGAGGCAATCGGGTTAGTGGAGGTCTTTTCCCCACGCTGCCAAGCCCGGTAGTGGCGCGTCACCGTGCCGTGAGCCGCCTCGGCCTCAACCGTGCGCCCGTCCGGGGTCATCAGCACGGAAGTCATCAACCCCAGCGAGCCGAAACCCTGCGCCACCGTGTCGGACTGGACGTCGCCGTCATAGTTCTTGCACGCCCAGAGGTAGCCGCCGTGCCACTTCAGGGAGCTGGCGACCATGTCGTCAATCAACCGATGTTCATAGAGCAAACCGGCGGCCTCAAACTTGTCCTTGAATTCGGTTTCATAGATTTCGGCGAAAATGTCTTTGAACTGGCCGTCGTACGCTTTTAGAATCGTGTTCTTGGTAGAGAGGTACACCGGATACTTCCGGACCAGAGCGTAGTTAAAGCAGGCGTGGGCGAAATCCCGGATGGAATCGTTAAAGTTGTACATCCCCATGGTGACACCGCCCGCTTCAGGCATGTGAATAACCTCATGCTCAATCGGGGCGGAACCATCATCAGGCACCCAGCTCAACATGACCTTGCCGGCGCCGGGAACCTTAAAGTCGGTCGCCTTGTACTGGTCGCCGAACGCATGACGCGCCACCACAATCGGCTTGTCCCAGCCCTTCACCAATCGGGGGACGTTTTGCATAATGATGGGTTCGCGGAAAATGACCCCGCCCAGAATGTTGCGGATAGTGCCGTTGGGGGACTTCCACATTTTCTTCAGTCCGAATTCCTCCACGCGGGCCTCATCAGGGGTGATGGTCGCGCACTTCACGCCCACCCCGTACTTCTTAATGGCATTGGCGGAATCGACAGTGACCTGATCCTCAGTCTTGTCGCGATTTTCGATACCCAAGTCGTAGTACTTCAGGTCCACATCCAGGTAAGGCAAAATGAGTTTTTCGCGAATCTGTTGCCAAATAATGCGGGTCATCTCATCGCCATCGAGTTCGACAACCGGATTTTCCACTTTGATCTTCGCCATTTTTACTCCTTGTAGAGGTCAATTTTCCGGGCTTATCGCCACCACCGAAATTTTACTCGATATCGAGATAAATTTCCAGGAAAGTTCCCCCTGGAGTTGCGGTTGTCTTCCCGAGGAGACTCAGCGGCCTTACTTCACCAGTTTGTCAGCGTAAAGTTCCTCAATTTCAGCAGCAAACGCCGCGGCAGCTTCCTTACGCTTCACCTTCATCGACGGGGTCAGCAGACCGTTCTCTACGGTAAAGGCGGTCGGCAAGACCTTAAACTTGCGGATAGACTCGGCGCGGGACACACGGGCGTTGACTCGCTCCACGGCTCGAGAAATCGCCTGGAGAACCTGGGGATCCTTGGAGGCGGTCAGCGCGTCCATCGTAGGCATACCGTGGTTCTTTAGCCAGGTTGGCAACATATCTGCATCTAGGGTAATCAGGGCAGATACGAAAGGCATCCCCTCACCTACCACCAACACTTCGTTAATCAGGGCATACTGACGTAGCGGATCCTCCAGCACGGAAGGCGCCACGTTCTTGCCCCCGGCAGTGACGATAATATCCTTGGCGCGCCCGGTAATTCGGACGAAACCTTCCTGGTCAATAGCCGCCAAATCACCGGTCTTAAACCAGCCATCTTCAAAAGCGGCCTCGGTTTGTTCCGGATTATTGTGGTAGCGGTGGAATATGGCCGGACTCTTTGCCAGTAACTCACCGGTGGGGGAAATCTTAAGATCAGTAGCTGCCACGGCAGGACCGACCGTACCGATACGGTAATTCTTAATGTTGTTGAAACACAGCGGCGCACAGGTTTCGGTCAAACCGTAGCCCTCCAACACCGGCATTCCAATGCCGCGGAAAAAGTGCCCGAGTTCTTCGCTCAACGGTGCCCCGCCGCAAATCACAAACTTCAAATTCGGCCCAAACAGCGACAAAATTCGGCGATATACCAACTGGGAATACACCAAGCGTTTCGTCCGCAGCCGCCGGCTGGGACCTTCTGCGGTATCCAAAGCCCGTGAATACGCTTCGGCGACCTTTACCGACCGAGAGAACAAAATCCGGGAAATCCGGTGCGCTCGGGCTTGAACCTGAGCCGTGTTGTATATCTTTTCCAATACCCGCGGCACCACCATCACGTAGGACGGGGCGAATTCCTGCAGGTCAGTAATGAGGTTGCGGATATTGGGAGCATGACCCAGGGTGCCCGCCCCCCATACCTGAAGCAACTGCAGGTATTGAGCCAAAACGTGAGCCAGAGGTAGGAACACCAGCAGCCGAGAGGACGGATACCCAGCAATTTCTGGCATCCACTTCATACCGTTGGCCAGCAGTTCCATCCAGTTCCCGTGCGTGATTTCCACGCCTTTGGGCTTTCCGGAAGTCCCGGACGTATACACAATCGTGGCCAAGTCGTCGATGGTCACCGCACGGGAACGCTCATCAACCTGGAAATCGGGAACGTCCATACCGGCCTTTTTGATTCTGACTACCGCGGAATCCTCCAGGCACAACACGTGTTTCAGGCTGCGGCCGCAATCCTGTTTCGAGCTAACCAGCTCACGCATCGCGTTCGTTTCGCACACCACCAAAGAGGGGTCGGAATCCTCTAGAATCCACGCGATTTGTTCCGCAGAATCCGTCTCATAAATGGGAACCAACACCAGTCCGGCGCAGAATCCCGCGTATTCCAGCAGCATCCAGTCATATGAGGTGTGACCCATGATGCAGAAGCGATTCCCGGGCTGTAAGCCCATCCCAATCAATCCGCGCGCTACCGAGTGAACGTCCTCATTGAACTCCACAGCCGTCATTGACCGCCACCCGCCGAGCTCGGTCTTGCGGTCTAACAGTTTCGCGTTGGGCAGACGACGCACCCGATCCGCTAGGGTCCAAGGTAAAGTTTGGTGCTTCTCGGCAGTAAACAACCGCGGGCAATGCCAAAACCGCTCGCCGCCCATTTCCACCCATCCGGGCTTGTCCATAGGATTTTGCGCCCGCGTGGTAATCTCATCTCGATTGTTACGTCTCTCATCAGCCATAGGGTTAGCTTACCAACTTTCTAAATTTTCCCGCTACCAAGTTCTCGCAGTTCATTCCGGCAATACCAACATCACCAGGGTAATACCTGCCGCCGCTGCAACCAGTACCGTCACATCAAAGATAGTTCCCCGCGCCCTGGTCCAAGCGTGGCGGTTAGTCAGGCGAAACACCGCCAGCGCCAGCAGTGCCACAACCAGGCCCCAAACCGCCGCTTGCCACCATCCGACTACGGACAACACCGACAGGACCACTACCGCAGCCCCCAACAGCAGCACTTGGACACGGCTGGGGGCATCAAACGGATGCGGACCCGAGTCAGGCACCAAGACGGGCTGGTCAGGCGTCACTGAATCCAATGCCTGCCAGTCCGGCGTGGCGGGTTCGGGGGTTTGTGGCGGGTTTGTGGTGTTCAAAAGAATCCCTCGACGGTTTGCAGGGTCGGTTACAGTAATCGGACGGGACGGCGAGACCGGCAATCGCCAAATCACCGCTCCCGCCAGTGATTCTAGTGGAAGAAGTGACGCACCCCGGTGGTGAACATCGTGACCCCGGCCTTTTCACACACATCAATGGTTTCCTGGTCACGGATAGAACCGCCGGGCTGCACGATGGCTTTCACACCCGCGTTAATGAGGATTTGCGGCCCATCGGCAAACGGGAAGAACGCGTCGGAAGCCACGACCGCTCCGCGAGCTCGCTCGGGTGGAGCCGCCACCGCCAAATCCTCGGCACGAGCGCCCCCGGCCACATCGCTTTGATTCGCAGCGGCGTCTCCGGTTTCACGTCCGCCCAGGGTGTTGGCACGTTCCACCGCCAGTTTGCAGGAATCCACCCGGTTGACCTGGCCCATGCCGATGCCGACCGTCGCCCCGTCATGTGCCAAGAGAATGGCGTTAGACTTCGTGGCGCGGATAGTCTGCCAAGCAAACTCCAGGTCGTGCAAGGTCGCTTCGTCAACGTCAGGACCGCACACCTTGGTCCAACCGCTGGAACGGTCCCCCGGCTCCGCCACGTCATCACGCTGCTGAGCCAGGTATCCCCCGCTGACCTGGCGCACTTCCAGGGCCCCTCGGGCTGGCGGGGTGACGCGCAACACGCGCAGGTTCTTCTTTGCCGCCAAGGCTTTCACCGCTCCCGGCTCATACGACGGAGCCAGCACTACCTCGGTAAATATCGGGGCGATCTGTTTCGCCAACTCCACCGTCACCGGACGGTTCACCGCGATAACACCGCCGAAGGCACTGACCGGGTCACAGGCGTGGGCTTTGCGATGTGCGGTAGCGACATCAGCGGCTACCGCAATGCCGCAGGGGTTGGCGTGTTTGATAATCGCCACGCAAGGCTCCGCATGGTCATAAGCTGCGCGTATCGCCGCGTCCCCGTCCGTGTAGTTGTTGAACGACATTGCTTTGCCATGCAGCTGAATCGCGTTGGCGATGCCGGGAGCCGGCTTGGACTGGGGGTCCGAACCGGCCCGGTCACAAGCCTCGATATCGTCCAACTCGGGGTGATGAGCGCAGGCGGGACAGTTGCAATCCCCGTCGGGATTCTCTTCCATCATGTCCGCAATCTGTTCAAGGTCAACGTAAAGAGCCGCAGACTGATGCGGGTTTTCCCCGTAACGCAGGGTGGCAATTCGATCCCCAGAGAGCTCCACCCATTCCGACATCACGGAATCCTCATCCGATTCATCTTGCGACGCCACCGCGCCGATACTTTCCATGGCGAAACGAGTAATCTGGTCGTCAAACCAGGTGGCAATGGCAGCGTCATATTCAGCGGTATGCGCGAAAGCCTGAGATGCCAAGATTCGGCGTTCGCGCAGGTCAAATCCACCTGCTTGGACTGCTTCGATGACGTGGGGGTACATGAAAGGCGCGGTGACCACCGCCACCGAGGGGTGGTTCTTTGCCGCGGCACGCACCATGGAAGGCCCGCCGATGTCAATCTGTTCCACACAGGCGTCAAAGTCGGCACCGCTGGCTACCGTGTCCTCGAAGGGGTAAAGGTTGCACACCACCAGGTCTATCGGCTCGACCTGCAGGTCCTGCAGCTGCTTGACGTGGTCAGGTTTGCGCCGATCTGCGAGGATACCGGCATGAATGTGCGGGTGCAGGGTTTTGACCCGCCCTTCCAGGCATTCGGGAAAGCCCGTCACGTCTTCTACCGGGGTGACGGGGAGACCCGCTGCCGCAATCTTTTTTGCGGTGGAGCCGGTGGAAATGATTTGCACACCAGCTTCGACCAGAGTCCGTGCCAGTTCTTCCAGTCCGGTTTTGTCCCACACGCTAATCAAAGCCCGCTTGATGGGAATCTGAGTTTCCCTATTCCGATTTGTCGTTTCCGCCACCTTGCTTTGCCTTCCTTCATCAGGTTTATCGTTTTTACATAAAAATCAACAGTTATTCGAGCCTCTGTCGGGAGCCGCAACCGCGGTGCCGCAAAATAAGCCTCACGGTTCAATCCTAGTCACTTTCAAAACCGGCACGAACTTCGTCAATCCACCAGCCGTGCTGCACCATCCTGCCGATGCTGTCGACTAACTGGGCACGTTCGGCGACTTTGATTCTCTCAGTCAACGAATCGAGGTCATCATCGTCGTGGACCGGAACCGCCACCTGGGCCAAGATTGGGCCGGTGTCCATGCCCGGATCGACGATGAACAGCGTCGCCCCCGCCAGTTTCACTCCGGCTCGCAGCGCATCGCGCGGTCCGTGAATGCCCACGAACGAGGGCAGCAACGAATTGTGGGTGTTAACCACGCGGGAGGGCCACTGAGCTAAGAATTTAGGACCCAAAATTTTTAGGAATCCGGCGCTGACGATTAAATCTGGTTCCCAGGACTGCACTGCTACCGTCAGCGCGCTATCCCAGGCTTCCCGATCGGGAAAGTCCCCTAAACAAACCGTGGCAGTGGGAATCCCTTGCGATTGTGCCCATTGCAAGCCCCCGGCTGTTTCCCGGTCGGAAACGATCCCCACTATTTCCGCGCCGTAAGCGGGGTTCGCGGTCGCTTTGTAGAGCGCCTGAAGATTAGAACCTTCCCCGGAAATTAGCACCACCAGGCGGGAGGGGCGGTCACCGGGCAGCGTTAAGACTCGCTTCGTCATAAGTCGATTCTAGCAGTGGGAAGGGCCTCCGGATTCTTGCCCGAAACCCGCACCGCGAACCGCCGGGTTGCTTCGCGCGTCCACGGATGATTCAGCAGGGCGGTCACCACGAAAGGCACCCCCCAAGCCAGTACCCCCGCGTAGAGGGTCGAGCCGAGAGGACCCACGTTAACCAGGCGGCCCGGCCCTAGTGAACCGCTGACAAACCACACGATGAGCAGCCCACCCAGCAGCAATCCCGCCAGGAACAGGGCCAGAGACAACGCGGTGTCAGCCAGTCCGAGCTGATGACGTCCACCAAGGTAAAGACCCAAGCCAATCGCTAGTACCACCGGGAAAATCAGAGGCCACCACCCTACCGGCATATCCGGCAGCCACGCCAACACCGGCACCGGCGGCAAGTCGCCCCCAATGACCTGGCCGGGAGAAAACACTGTCCCTTGCCCCAGACTGATGCCCGGACCGGTGATCCACGCGGCACTCCACACCAGCAAAGTCGGCAGGTAAGCAAGGATGACCAGTACCATCGCCACGGAACCGAGCGCGTCCGGTTTCAGTCCAATCCAGATGGTGCGCATTTGCTCCCAGCCGGTAAACATGGCCGTAACCAGGAAAACTGCGGAAAGCGCCGCGCCGCCTACAGCGAGTACCCGCAGGCAGCGGCTCGCCAAACTCAGCCACGGCCACGGCTCACCCTCAGGAAAGAACGCGGTCACATTCCACCAGATTAGATGTCTGGCCACAGCAAAGAACACTATTACTGCGAAAAATAGCGAAAAAATGACCGCACGCCACACCACCAGGGAAACCGCGGCAAACCCCAGGCACACCCAGCACGGAACCAGGAAGGCCAACAGACCCCACGCCAAAGCCGCGGCGTTCGGCGGTTTTGCCGCCCGCAAACTCGCTGCCAGCATCAGCCCAATCAGCAGGGTGAGTCCCCACGGAGTGAGGGAGAAACGCATCGTTTCGCTGAAAAACTCGGCGCGGAATGCGGCAGCAAAAATAGCGTTGCCCACCGCCAGGGCATCGCTCCACTTCGTACCTTCTTCGGAAGGTGTGGTAGCTGTGGGTATCCACACCGCAATCGCCAGAAGCACCAGCACTGCCCAGCTGATCGCCCAAGTCTGGAATCCCAGCCACAGGGAGCGCCAAGTTCCGGCAGGGAACAGTTCGTCGCGGGTAGGTTTGCGGAATACGGAACGGAAAACAGAGCGGAAATCGAAGCGGCGAAAACGTTTTGTCGCGTTCAGTCCCGCGGAACCGGCGCCGGTCAGGGACGCGGGCGAACCTGTGCGTTCCTCGCTGGGCTCGGTCGGCAGAGATTGGCCGTCAGGAGCGGTGTTGACGCGACGCTGACGCCTCCCCGGACGAGTCGGGGGACGCTGACCAGGACGGTTAGACCGTGCGTCCATAACTCTCCTCCCCGGCGCCGTGAGCCGCGCCTCGTCCCACCTAAGTATAGAAAACCCACAGAACCGCGCGGACTTGCCACACCGAAGAGGTCACCCACGAAGGCAAGACAGGGTTTCGGCTTGAGCGATAGAAATTCGCGATTAAATCGACGTTGCTGGCCTATATAACCACCAACCCCGATTTGAAAACAACCCCTGCCGGAGCACCCGGGCAATCAGTCAAAAAAGGGCACGGCCGAAACCTCAGTTCCGACCGCGCCCGTGTAGAGAACTAGGAAAAACTATTTGCTCTGCATGATTTCGCGGGCAATGCGCGCGGTTTCGCTCGGAGTCTTGCCGACGCGCACCCCCACAGCCTCGAGGGCTTCTTTCTTTGCAGCCGCGGTGCCGGAGGAACCGGAGACGATAGCGCCCGCGTGACCCATGGTCTTGCCTTCGGGTGCGGTGAAGCCCGCCACGTAACCCACTACGGGCTTGGTGACGTGCTCTTTGATGTAGGCAGCTGCGCGTTCCTCGGCGTCGCCACCGATTTCGCCAATCATCACAATCAGTTCAGTCTCAGGATCCTGCTCAAAAGCCTCGAGGGCGTCGATGTGGGTCGTGCCGATAATCGGGTCCCCGCCGATGCCGATGCAGGTAGTGAACCCCAGGTCACGCAGCTCGTACATCATCTGGTAGGTCAGCGTGCCGGACTTGGACACCAAGCCGAGCTTGCCGCGCGGGGTGATGTCGCCGGGGGTGATGCCGACGTTAGACTTGCCGGGGCTGATGATACCGGGGCAGTTCGGGCCAATCATGCGCACCCCGTGAGACTTCGCGTAGGCAAAGGCGGCATTCGTGTCCTGGACGGGAATGTGCTCAGTGATGACCACCACCAGCTCCATGCCGGCATCCACAGCTTCGATGATGGCACCTTTCGCACCCGCCGGGGGCACAAAGATGACCGAAGTGTTCGCACCGGTAGCGGCCTTGGCATCGGCAACCGTGCCATACACCGGGACGCTGACGGTACCGCCCTGGACCGAGTCAGCCAGCGGACCATAGGGAACGACGTCGAATTCGACGGCGGTTCCGGCCTTTTTCGGGTTCGTGCCGGCGACCACTTTGGTGCCGTAGGCGAGCATCCGAGTCGTGTGCTTGCGGCCTTCCGAACCGGTCATGCCCTGGACAATTACTTTGGAGTTTTCATCAAGAAAAATCGACATTGTGGTGCTTCTCCTTTACTTCGCGGCCAGCTGTGCAGCCTTGTCGGCGGCTTCGTCCATCGTTTCCATCATGGTGACCAAGGGGTGATTGGCGGCTTTCAGAATCGCACGCCCCTCCTCGACCTTGTTGCCGTCCAAGCGCACCACCAGGGGTTTCGTCGCCTGGTCGCCGAGAATCTGGAGCGCGCCGATAATGCCGTTTGCGACCTCATCGCACGCAGTGATACCGCCGAAGACATTGACGAAACAGGATTTGACCTGCGGGTCGGTCAGAATCACATCCAGACCTTTTGCCATCACCTCGGCCGAGGCGCCCCCGCCGATGTCCAGGAAGTTTGCGGGCTTTGTCCCGTACTTTTCCCCGGCGTAAGCCACCACGTCCAGGGTGGACATAACCAGACCAGCACCGTTACCAATAATGCCGACCTGGCCTTCCAGACGAACGTAGTTCAGCCCGGCCTCCTGCGCCTTGAGTTCGCGCTCGTCAGCCGCCTTGTGGTCGACCAGTTCAGCGTGTTCGGGGTGACGGTAGCGGGCGTTGTCATCCAAAGTGACCTTGCCGTCCAAGGCGATGATGTCGCCCTGTTGCGTTGCCACCAGCGGGTTTACCTCCACCAGGGTGGCGTCCTCGCCGGTGTAGACATCCCACAATTTCAGGAATACCGGGACGACCTTCGCGGCGGTCTGCGGGTCGAATCCAGCTTCGTCGGCAATCTGGCGAGCCACGGCCTCGTCCATGCCAGAAGCGGGAATCGGCACCTTCGCCAGCGCTTCGGGCTTTTCTTTGGCGAGCTGTTCGATTTCCATGCCGCCTTCAACCGAGCACATCGCCAGGTTTTGGCGGTTAGCACGGTCAAGCAGAATCGAGAAGTAGAACTCCCGGTCGATGTCGGCACCAGCCGCCACCATCACGCGGTAAACAGTGTGGCCTTTAATGTCCATACCCAAAATCGCCTGGGCGTTAGCTTCGGCTTCCTCCGCGCTGCGAGCCAGCTTAACACCGCCAGCCTTACCGCGACCACCGGTCTTAACCTGGGCTTTTACTACTGCCAGCGGAGCACCCAAGGCAGTGAAAGCAGCCTTGGCCTCCTCCACAGTGCTTGCGACTTTGCCCGGCAAAACCGGGACTCCATGCTTATCAAACAGGTCACGCGCCTGGTACTCGTAGAGGTCCACGCTGTTCCTTTCGCTCTAGAAATTATGTCTCGACATCGAGATATTTCTAGTGTATCGAAAAAAAACAAATTTTCCACCCCGATAACTCCGGACCAGCCGCGAAAAATGCGTCTATGCTGGAAGCGTGTCTTTTTGGGACGTTAGCGGAGCAAAGGAGCATCGCCATGCAAGACCACGGCAATCCGGGGAAAGAGTCGATAACCAGACCGGAACCACCCCTCAAGGTTCCCAATAAAATCTATGAAACTGAGCTATATCGGCTGCAAACCGAGCTGGCAAAGCTGCAGCGGTGGGTGAAACAGACCGGAGCCCGAATCGTGGTCATCTTCGAAGGCCGCGATGCCGCCGGAAAAGGCGGCACCATCAAACGGCTGACCGAGTACCTTTCACCGCGTGTCGCCCGGGTCGTGGCGCTGCCCACCCCTACAGAACGCGAGAAAACCCAGTGGTATTTCCAGCGCTACATATCCCACCTGCCCGCGGCCGGAGAAATCGTAATTTTTGACCGTTCCTGGTACAACCGTGCCGGGGTTGAGAAAGTCATGGGGTTCGCCACCCCGATTCAGGTACAAAAGTTTATGCAGCAGTGCCCGACTTTTGAACGAATGCTGGTCGAGGACGGCATCATGTTGCGCAAATACTGGTTCTCAGTGTCCGACAAAGTGCAGTACGAACGGTTTTCCCGGCGTTTGCACGATCCCTTGCGCCAATGGAAACTGTCCCCCATGGACTTGGAATCGATTACCCGGTGGGAGGACTATTCGCGGGCAAAAGACGAGATGCTGGTGCATACCGACACGACGGAATGCCCGTGGTATCAGGTGTCTTCGGACTCTAAGAAAGCCGCGCGGCTCAATATGATTGCCCACTTCTTGTCCACCATTCCCTATACGGATTTGCCCAGCGATACCGCCCCCATTACCTTGCCCGAGCGTCCGCCCTCGAGCGGGTACGTGCGCACATCGTTCGATACGGTTCGTTCCGTGCCTAATCATGCCGCCGAAGTGGTGAGCCGCGCCAAAGACGGGGAGATTCCGTTTGTGACGTTGGACGCTTTGCCGGCAGAGATACAATTGCCGACCGACGGAAATTGCGAGGGCGACGCTGGCGACAAGCCCAAGAAAAAGAAAAAGAAGAAAAAGAAGAAGTAGCTCAATTGCGTTGCAGACCGGCCACATCCGCCGGTCTGTAGCGTTTAATCGACTGGAGTGAGCGGCGCAAAGTTCAACAGCAGCCGTTTAGCGGTGCCCGTGCGGAACTTCACGGTGGCGATGGTGCCTTTGCCTTGACCCTCCAAGCCGGTAACCTTGCCCTCACCGTAAATGTCGTGGCGGACTCGCTGGCCCACGTGAAGTTCGGGGATTGTGCCTGCCGGCTTCGCTTTCGCCTTTTTCGCCGGTGCGGCTGCCGAGCCTTTACCGCCGACCAAGTCGCGCGCCGTGGTGAGCCCAATCCGGGAGTTGGCGAACTTGCCACCACCCGCAGAGCTCGACCCTCGAGACCCGGACGGTCCCCGACCACCACGGTAAGTGCCGTAGCCACCCGCAGCTCCCCCACGGCCACCGTAACCATAGGCGGAGCTGGTCGGTTCACCGTAGCCACGGGACGCCAATCCGCCGAAATAGTCCACAGTGGTGGCTTCGCGCCGGTTATCCACCAGTTCGGCAGGGATGTCATCCAAGAAACGCGAAGCCGGCATAGTTACCGTCTCACCAAACACCGTACGGGCGGCGCAACGCGTCAGATACAGCCGCTGGCGCGCCCTGGTGACCGCCACGTAAGCGAGTCGACGCTCCTCCGCCACGTCCTGGGGATTTTCCAAGGAACGCGAGTGCGGGAACAGTCCATCCTCCATCCCGGTCACGAACACGGTGTTGAACTCCAGTCCTTTGGCGGTATGCACCGTCATCAGGGTTACTTCCGGCGAGGCAACGGGGGACGCGGGGTCAGCAGGGTGTTCGAGCTGGGCAGCGGTGTCAGGGAGCTGGTCCGCGTCTGCCACCAGGGAGATCCGCTCTAAGAAATCTGCCAGGCGGGCATCGGGCTCGGAAAGGGAAAAGTCTTGCGCCACGTTACGCAGTTCCGCCAGGTTCTCCACCCGCGCATCGTCCTGGGGGTCATTAGACTTCCGCAGTTTCGGCAGATAGCCGCTGTCCTCTAGGGCCGTGTCCAAGATTTCATCCAACGGGGCGCCCGCCGCGTCCAGAGCCCGCATCGCTTCCAAAACGCCCACAAACTCAGCAATCCCCGCGCTGGCTTTCGCGCTCAAGTCGCCGTGATGGGTTCCTCCCGGCAGGAATTGGCGCAACGCCTGGCCAAAATCGAGGCTTTCACGCTGCGACACTTCACGAATAGTCGCTACGGCTTTGTCCCCCAAGCCGCGTTTTGGTTCGTTCAACACCCGCAGCAGGTTGCCGTCATCGGCCGGGTTCGCCGCGGCACACAGGTAAGCGATAGCGTCCTTAATTTCGCGCCGGTCATAGAACTTGGTGCCCCCCACGACCCGGTAGGGGATGCCCTCCCGCGTCAGCATTTCCTCCAGGGAACGCGACTGGGCATTGGTCCGGTAAAACACGGCAAAGTCGTCCCAAGACGAGCCTTCCTGGCGCAGCGTGAGCAGTTCTCGGACGATGAAAGCGGCCTCGTCCCGGTCTGTGTCAGCCGCATACATCACGGCCTGCACGCCCTGTCCGGCTTCGGTCCAGAGACGCTTTTTCCGCCGCCCCTCGTTTTCCGAGATAATCGCGTTAGCTACCGACAAAATCGTGCCGGTCGAACGGTAGTTTTGTTCCAAATAAACCGTGGTGGCGCCGGGGAAATCCGACTCAAATTCTTCGATGTTGCGGATTGTGGCACCACGGAACGCATAAATCGACTGGTCCGAGTCCCCCACCACCGTCAGTTCGGCAGGTGGCTGGGTATCGCCCGCCGCGCCCACCGTGAGCAAGCGAATCAACTCATATTGCGCCGGGTTCGTATCCTGGTATTCGTCCACTAAAACATGACGGAATTTCGCTCGATAGCGCGCCAAAATGTCGGGATGGGCTTTCCACAGGTAGACCGTGGATGCAATCAGGTCGTCAAAGTCGAACGCGTTGGCGCGGCGCAGTAGCTGCTGATATTCGGTATAGATTTCGGCCGTGAGCTGACTCATTTTGTCGATACCAGCGTCTAGGGCAAACGCTTCGGGAGTGATGAGTTCATTTTTGGCTTGGGAAATTTTGGCTGCAAAAGACTTCGGGGTGAAACGTTTCGGGTCCAGTCCCCGGCCCTTGATGATGCGGTTCAGCAGGGCTTTCGTGTCGGCGGTGTCATAGATAGAAAAGGATCGGGTCACCCCCAGGGTGTCAGCTTCGGAGCGCAAAATCCGCACACAGGCGCTGTGGAATGTCGACACCCACATGTATTTCGCGGCGTTGCCGACCAGAGCTTCGACTCGTTCACGCATTTCCGCGGCCGCTTTGTTGGTGAAAGTAATCGCCAGAACTTCCCAAGGGCGGATTCGCTCGGTCGCCAGCAGCCACGCAATCCGCCGGGTCAGCACGCGGGTCTTGCCCGAACCTGCTCCTGCCATTACCAGGAGCGGACCGGACTCGTGGGTCACCGCAGCTTGCTGTTCCGGGTTCAAACCCTCCACAATCGCGGCAACTTTGCGAGACTTCCAGTCCTCGCGGCGCGCCGCATCCACCCCGGACCAGTGCGCAAAATCGGAGGATGCGTCGGGGGTATCGGGCTGGGCGACTGCCCCGCGCGGCAGAATCGCCGACACGGGAATCTCGCCGCCAGAACCTTCGGCAAGGGTAGAAAACAAATCATTCATGCTTGTTGGGCCCACTGTTCCGCTAATGCTTTGATGCTGCTGAGTTTGGAGAATGGCAAGATTTCACAGACCACACCATCGGGTCCTTCGTAAGCTATGGCGAATTTAGCCTGGTCTGCCATAGAAACGATATCGATAGCGCCGTAGGTTTTCACATCGAAAATCGCCGCCTCCCGGAAAGACTGCGCGCCATCGGTAGACAGCATCAACACGGTGCAATCCCCATTGCACACTGTGCGTTCTCCGATGTAGCTGAACACGTCCGCATGAGGAGTGCCGGGGCAAGCGCCGTGAAACACTTCCTCCAGCGGGCTCATGATGTTGATGAGCCGTGAATCCATCGCGGCGGTGGGTTGCCCAAAAGTGTGGCCGCCATCGGTCGATTTTGCCCACGTTTTCACCGTCGAGCCTTGGGTTTTCATCAGCAGCATAACTTCGGTTCCGTCGCTGTTGGACACTGCCGAACAATAATCCACATTCGCTCCCACCGGGGGCGAGGACCACCAGCTGGCACCGTGATCGTCCGAACCGATAAACACCGCTTTGCGATCCCCCGATTCGTCCACGATGACACCTGCGTGGCACAGACGCTGCGCCCATTGCCCTGCAGTCAGCTGTGTGCCGCGCCCGCGCGGAATATACGCCATCGTAAAATCCCGTCCGGCAATAATCATGGAAGTAATGTCTTGATGTTCCCAGGTCAAGCCGTCGTCATCGGTCCAAGCGACAAAGAGCGCCGTTTGCGCTTGGCGTGGATCCCAGCCCGGCACCAAGGAACGGGTATAGAAACAAAACATGCGCCCGGTCACGCAGTCATGCAGGAATGACGGGACATGAAACCCGAGGAATTCTTGCGGGTTGCCTGCCGCCAGGGTGCGCGGTTCTTCCCAGGTCAAACCGTTATCAAAAGACCGCGATAGGCACAGACTGGTCGGGCATAACCGACGATAGTGCGGTTCCTCAGGACTGGCTGGGTTTGCGTTGGCGAGCTCAGCCTTGGTGCGGGCGGCACACTCTGCGGGCAGTGCCTCCCACATCATCAGCAAAACCCGGCTGGAAGTGCGGGCAATAGCGGGATAGCGCGCTTGTGAGAAACCGGAGGTAACATGGGGGGCTACCACGGTGCGCTGCATCAATAATCCTTTTCTATCCCGATAACAATTGCGCCTTTACGTTATCATCTCGCAGCCGTTCACTTCACCTTGCGGCGCTCCCCGGGAGGTTTCCCCGCCCCTTCAACCGATGCGCCGGTCTTGAGCCCATTTAGACAGTTCGTAACGATTGGACAGCTGCAGTTTGCGCAACACGGAGGACACGTGAGATTCGACGGTCTTCACCGAAATATACAGTTCAGAGGCGATTTCTTTGTAAGCGAAACCGCGCGCGATGAGGCGCATAACTTCAAACTCGCGCTCCGTGAGGGAATCGAGTTCGGAATCGGTGCCCACCATGTCAGTACGCGCCGCCCCGAACGCATCCAGCACAAAGCCTGCCAGTCGTGGTGAGAAAGCTGCGTCTCCCCCCGCCACCCGGACGATGGCATCAACCAAGTCAGGCGTGGCAATAGTTTTGGTTACGTAGCCGCGGGCTCCCGCCCGAATAACCGCCACCACGTCTTCGGCGGCATCAGACACCGACAGCGCCAGGAACCGGGTCGGCACCCCCATGCACGCCGCCGCAACTTCTGCGCCCCCGCCGCCATGACCGCCCGGCAGATGCACGTCCAGCAATGCCACCGCGGGAGTGGCCTGGCGGACTGCGGCAATAGCGTCCTCCACGCTCTCCGCCTCCCCCGCGACTTGGACTTCATCAGGGTATTTGCTCAGTTCCGCAATCACTCCTGCCCGGAACAGTCCGTGATCGTCAATGACCAGCACCGAAATGGGACGCTTCGGGTTTTCCCCCGCAGCGGCTGGGTTCGCGTTTCCGTCACTCATCGATTGTCCTCCCTCAGTTTTCCCCTCAGTTGTCCCCAGTTTAGTGGGGCACTTTCATCGCGACCTCGCAGCCGCTGGGTCCCGACCGAATGGTCGCGGTGCCGCCGTGGCGCTCCAACCTCTCAATAATGGAATGTTTCACGCCTTGATGCCCTTCCGGAATTGCCGCAAGGTCGAATCCGGTGCCGTGATCGCGCACGAAGCATTCCACCGCGTCTGTCCCGATTTCCAGATAGACCGAAAACGGAGGCTTCCCGTGGCGAGCCGCGTTTGTCAAGGCTTCCCGGGTCGCCGCCACCAGCGGCTCGGACCACGGTCCCGGAACCGCGTCGCCCACCGTGACCGTGTCCAAAACCACTCCGTAGCGGTCCTCAATTTCGCCGGCCAGCTCCTTGATAATTTGGGACAGAGATGCGTCCGCGTGGCCCCGATCTTCGTAAAGCCAAGAGCGCAACTGACGTTCCTCGGCGCGGGCTAGTTTCGCAACTTCCGGGGCATCGTCGGCCCGCGCACGAATCAGCGCGAGGGTTTGCAGCACTGAATCGTGCAGGTGAGCGGCCATATCGGCGCGGACAGTTTGGCGAGTCTGCTCGGCCAAAGACGCCTTGTAAGACATCCAAAACCGCGCCCAAAGCGGCAAAACGGCCAAGCTCAACACCGCGAGGACTACTAGGGTGATGAGTCCCCCACGCAGTGCGTCCCCCAAGCTTATGGTTCCGGAAAATCCGAACATGACCGCAAAAATCACCAGGAGGGCTCCCGGAATGGCAAAGCCCAGGAATCGCCCCATTCGCAACTCGTTCAGAGATGCCCCTGCCGAAGCCCCGACCCAGATGAGGGTAATGCCGGTGATGAGGATGACGATTGCAATGAGGGGACGTAAATCGCTCATGATTTTCGGGCCGGAATAGGCACCAAGTACGGCTATGGTAATCAACCCCAGTGCCAACAAAATTGCCGGAACCGTCACGTTTTGCCAGCGGTCATTGCTGCCAAAATGCCCCTTGAGCTGCGCATTAGGATTAGCCAGCCGTGAATCTCCGGTAAATGGCATCCCCGCCTCGACCCCGGGGTTTCCCCGTGGCACAAAAATCCACAACCAGGCGTAGAGCAGAATGCTGACCCCGGTGGGGGCTAAAACCACCAAGATTAGCCGTACCAGCCACAGCGGCATTCCCAGATGCAGCGCCAGCCCTGCGGCTACCCCAGCCAAAACCCCGTCTTTACCGGACGGGACCGTCCCGGGTAGCGGGCGGCGTAGCGGAGGGCGCGCGAGGGGGGCTGCATCAAACGTTGCCATAAATCCAGTTTGCCACGGTTTCACGGGGCTTCGCCCCACTTAAGGGATTAATCAGGGACAAATCAGGGATAACCCCCATAGCCGCCGGGCGCGACAGCGGCAATGATGGAAACATGGACGAAAACATGAACCCAGAACAAACAACAGACTCAGTTCTGCCCTCCGGAGGTGAGACTTCCCACGGGGGCGAGACTGCCGGAGGGAACGCGACTGCGAACGTTTCCGCGGCTGCCGGGGCGGCCCCCTCTAGTTCCGCGGGCCCCAACGGAGCAGGTAATGCCGGTTTTAACGCTCCTCACCAGGGAACCCCTAACTCACAGGCACCTAACCCAGGAGCGTCGTATCAGGGCAACTCGAACTACGGCTCCGGGGGCTACCCTGGGTCGGGTAGTTTCCCGAACAATGGCACAAACTATGGAACAGCGGGCATGGGAGGCTACCCCGGAGGCCCGGATTCCACCGGACAGGCGTGGATGCGGTCGAATAACCGGGTTATTGGCGGAGTTTGTGCGGGAATTGCCTCACGCCTGAACATCGACCCCGTAATTGTGCGCGGTTTAGCAGTGGTCGGTTTGCTGTTCTTTGGATTCATTCCCCTGCTTTACGGGGCGCTGTAGCTGTGGATGCCTAGCCAAACTACCGGACGCAGCTTGTGGACCGATTGGCGCGCCGGCTTACCCAACCAAGGCGGTGGCGTCGCCGGCTCGATTCTGTTGATGTTTTTCGGGGCGATGCGGATGCTGCCCCAAGGTATTTTCCTGTTCAACATTTTTGACATTTGGGACGGCGGGAGCGATTTCGGAGATATGCTCGCTGTCTTTTTCATACTACTCATGGTTTTGTGCCTACTGCTGGCGCCCCTAGCCGTGGTGGTGCTGGTCATTGTTCACTTTGCGAACCGGAACAAGGCCGGTGCTCTGCCAGCCGTAAACACTTACGTTCCCGGTCCCACTGGCTTCGTTTCCACCCCCCAGGCAGCCGCGCCTGCCGGATCAACTCCCGCGGATGGCATTCACAATGACTCCGCTTTCCCCGAAGCACCCACCACTGGCTTTACCCCGCCAACCACCGGCTTTGCGGCGCCCGCCACCAACTTTGCGGCTCCAAACCCGAGCTTTACCGTCCCCGCTGCTGGCTTCGCAACTCCCACCAGTACCACCTCGACCGGGTCTGCTCAGCCGGCGGGTATTCTGGCGCCACGCATTCCCGGACCGAGCCGCACCCTCAGTCTCACCGTCGGCGGGTTAGTCCTGCTGTCGATTTTCACCGGCATCCTGCTGCCCCTGTTAGGGGTACTTGATCCGCTAAGCTCTGGGCTTTTGATTGTCGGTCTGATGACGATGGTGCTGGGAGGCGGCATGCTGGTGACAGCTCTGCAAAAGCGACGGACGGGCTGGCTCGCCGTCGTCACTCCGCTGGTGATTTTGTTCGTGACGCTGCCTCTGGCAACAGTGGGAATGTCCGTGATGCCCCAGCTGCGCGAGCTGCGTTCCAGCATCGACTGGGGCGATCTTCCCGAAACATTTAACTACCAGAGCAATGATTTACGCCCCGGCGATGAACTCAGCGCCCTGCGGGGCAGCGCGGACATCGACCTGCGTGCCACCACCCCGGGGAAACCCATCAAAGTCAATTTGGCAAACGGGAATGTTTCGATTTATACGCTCCCGGAGCAAAACGTTGACCTGGAAATCAACTTAGCCCAGGGCAACGTGACGACTTCCACCCTGAAAGACAGCAAATGGGACATGAGCGAAACCTTTTTACAGTCCTCATCCGTTGAAAAACACCGTCCGCAATATTTCACTATGGACGGCAATCAGCGCGTGGAGTTCGTGGATCGGACCAAGGAATATGAGGCCGCAAACATCAGTCTGGGCAGTTCGGATGTGACGAAACTAAAAATTCGCCACGATGTTCCGCTATCTGACGGCTCGCGAAACATCGAGACGAAACCCCAAACCATCGAGATCAACCTGGCACACGGAACCGTGTCGCTCTATGAACGTCCCCCTGTGGATTTATGGAACGGGGCGGTGCTACCTGACGGGCATTTCTTGGTCAACTATGTGTTGAATGGCCGGGATTTGATGACTGCCGATTTGGAAGAATACAACAGCACCGAGGTCGGCTCTGAAAACGAAAGTAGCACCGCACTCCGAGAGTTTCGCCGCCGTGCCGTGTCCGGGAACGGAACTATCGAGATTAATAAGCCCGACGGAATTGAGGGTGAGCCTATAGCACTGGGCGGACAAGACGTATCTGAACTGAACATAGACAACACATTAACCCTCGCTGACATTCATGCAGGCAAGGCCGGTCCGTGGAAGGACATCAACCAAGACGGGTTTAACGACCTGTTCCAGCCCGGTGGCAGCAAGTGGAAACCCGGCGATAACCTGTTTGACCCCGTAAACGGAACCCCGCGTTCCTCCGGAATGCCCAACGGGACACCGAGCATACCAGCCACGCCGATTCCTCCGGATACACCCACGGCACCTTCCCCGTACCAAGCCCCCAGCATTGAGAACAATTAACAGGTGACAACTATGGAAAACACAACAGAAACCATCTCCCTCTCCCCCAACTTGGAGCCAGAGAAAACACCGGAACCACCCTTGGAACCCCGCCGTGAACATCGCAGCCTGGCCGCCATCGCTTTCAGCGTGGTATTTATCCTGATTGGGTTGATTGTTTTCGGGTCCGCCCTGGGCGTCGTGGTGTCGCTGTGGGCGCTGATTTTGCTGATATTCGGGACCTCTGGAGTCGCCTTGCTCATCAGCGCCCTCGCGGAATACCGCCGCTAGAGAGCGGAGGTTAGCGTTGCGCGCGCAGCCCGGCGGTATCGAAAGAGTCGCGCCCGTCTGCCTGCAGCGCTTCCAGCGGATAGTTATGCTTGAACTTCGACCAATGCCGCTGGGTGGAAATCCACACATAGAGACGACGCCGCAGGTATCGCAGGGAAAACTGCCTTTCTGCCGGGGCCAGCAACGGATTAAAGACCTGGCCCGCCCGGTGCAGCGACTGGACTTGGCGGCGCACCTGACCCGTCGTGTATTTCAAAATCAGCCGTATCGGCAGCACGGTATAGAGAATCGTGTCAAAGTGTGTCGCCGGCTCCGTGGGCTGGCGGTAGATGAGGTCATTAATCAAAGCTGGTAGCGGATTGTTTCCGGCAGCAGTGTTGTAATACAGGTTCCGGCCGATACGGGGGTTGACCTCAAAGAAATAGGCCTCGCCGGTAGCACTGTCTACCTTGACATCAAAGTTTGCGAACCCGTGCCAGCCGATGCCGGTCAGGAAATCACTGGCTTGACGATACAAATCCGGGTAGCTTTCCGTAATCATCGCGGCAGGATTGCCCAGGGCGGTCGGGACATGGTCTTCCAGCAGCACATGAGCCGACCCCAGGAAACTAACCCGTTTGTCCGCGTCCACGTACACCGTAATGGACAGGTTGTGTGTGTCATTTCCGGATACCCGCGGCTGGGCCACGAATCGGCGCGCGTCCGGGTTCCCGGCAGTATGCGTTTCCAGTTCCTCTAGAATCGCTTGCGCCCGGCGCGGATTGTCAGCTGTATAAACCTTAGATTTGCCCGGCCAAGACAGCCGTTCGTAGCCGTAGGACTGGCACGGCTTGATAATCAGCGGGTATTTGTCCCCCAAGGTTTCGGTGATGGCATCCATCAGCGCGGTCGTTCCAGCATCAAGATTGAGCTCCAGAGTAGTGGGAACTCGCAGCCCGTGCTTTTCCGCAGCCTGCGCGAAATGCGCCTTGTCATTGGTCAGTTCGATGACATCCACGCTGGGGAAGGCAAAACGATAAAACGGAGACAAACGGGAGGCATTTTTCTGGATGTTTACCACGTGGGTATCTTGGTTCGCAACCAATACCAGCGGGGTGTCCGGGTAACGCGCCACCAGTTCGGGACCCATCTGAACGAGTTTTTCAATAAATGCGGCATGGTTCCGGTCCGCAGCGCTCTCGTCAACAGGAATGACCTTTAACAATCGGGAGTGACGAATCGGCCCCAGCACCATAGAAGTGACAACTAGGGGCTTTACGTGCCATTTCTCATAGAAAGAGCGTACGTAACCATACGTTCCAATGTCGCCGGAGAGGACAATTGGCAAAAACGGCGCGCCAGACGTGCCAGCTGGGTTCATTGATAATCTCCTTTAGCAGGTGACCCGGCGAGGGAATATCCCCCGCCGAGCCACCAGAGCTTTCAACAGCGGGACTCTAGGAGAAGTCGCGATCGTCCTCGCTGCGGGCACGATGCGTCCGACGCCGAGCCCGCTCCCGCGGACGGCGCGGTTCGCTGCTATCACGCGGATCGCGGCGTTCACGGTCGCGCGGGTCGGGCGTCTCAGAAGTTTCGCTTTGTTCAGATCCCGAATCCGCGGCAGTTTCGCCGTCCTCATCGTCCACCACCGCGTGCAGGGAGAGCTTGCCGCGCTGGTCGATTTCGGCTACCTCGACCTGAACCTGCTGGCCGACCTGGAGCACGTCCTCGACGTTTTCCACACGTTTGCCGCCGACCAGGCGACGAATCTGGGAGATATGGAGCAAACCGTCCTTGCCGGGGGTCAGGGAAATGAACGCCCCGAAGGTGGTGGTTTTCACCACGGTACCCACGAAACGTTCGCCGACCTCGGGCATCTGGGGGTTCGCAATCGAGTTCACGGCGTCACGAGCGGCTTCCGCGGCCGGACCGTTATCCGCCCCGATGTAGACGGTACCGTCGTCCTCAATGGTCAGTTCAGCGCCGGTATCCTCTTGAATCTGGTTAATCATCTTTCCTTTCGGGCCGATGACCTCACCAATCTTGTCCACCGGAATATTCACGGTGAGGATACGCGGAGCGGTCGGAGCCAGTTCATCAGGTCCGTCGATAGCGGCGTGCATCACGTCCAGAATCTTTAGGCGAGCGTCGCGGGCTTGACCCAGGGCACCCTTCAAAACGTCGGCGGGAATGCCGTCAAGTTTCGTGTCCAGCTGCAGGGCGGTAATGAAGTCCTTGGTGCCGGCGACCTTGAAGTCCATGTCACCGAAAGCGTCTTCCGCGCCCAAGATGTCAGTCAGGGTCGCAAACTGGGTGCCGTTTTCGCCCGGTTCGCTCATCAGACCCATCGCGATGCCGGCAATCGGGGCGCGCAGCGGCACGCCAGCGTTCAGCAGGGACAGCGTAGAGGCGCAAACTGAACCCATCGAGGACGAACCGTTCGATCCCATAATCTCGCTGACCTGGCGAATCGCGTAGGGGAACTCCTCGCGGGCCGGAATGACCGGCTCCAGGGCCATCTCCGCCAGGTGTCCGTGACCAATCTCGCGGCGCTTGGGGGAACCGACCCGACCGGTCTCACCGGTGCAGTAGGGCGGGAAGTTGTACTGGTGCATATAGCGTTTGTGCGTCAGCGGTGACAGATTGTCCAACTGCTGTTCCATGCGCAGCATATTCAGCGTGGTCACACCCAGAACCTGGGTCTCACCGCGCTGGAACAGAGCCGAGCCGTGAACCCGGGGTAGCACCTCGACCTCAGCGGATAGAGAGCGGATGTCCTTCAGCCCGCGTCCGTCGATACGTTTGCCTTCGTGCAGCACCCGGGCACGCACCAGCTTCTTTTCCAAAGCCTTAAAGGCGGCCTTCAGTTCCTTTTCCTGTTCCTCGAACTCGCCGCCTTCCACTGCGAGCTTCTCGATGGCGGTATCGCGGATTTCGGTCTCGCGGTCCTCCCGAGTCAGCTTGTCAGCAATCTGGATAGCCGCGGTCAAATCGGTTTCCACCTCGGCTTTCATCGCCTCAAAGTGGTTGTCCTCGTAGTCGGGGAACAGCGGATATTCTTGGGTTTCCTTGGCAGCCTTGGCGGCCACTTCGGATTGGGCACGGCACAGTTCCTTAATAAAAGGCTTGGCCGCGTCCAGCGCACTGGCCACAACATCCTCAGTTGGAGCCTGTTTGCCCTCTTGAATCAGATCCCAGGCGTACTCGCCACCGCCGGCTTCCACCATCATGATGGCCACGTCTTCTTCGGGAGTTCCCTCGTTGACGACACGACCGGCAATGACCATGTTGAACGTGGATTGTTCCATCTCGGGGTAGGTCGGGAACGCCACCCACTGCCCGTCAATCAGGGCCAGGCGGGTGCCGCCGATGGGTCCAGAGAAAGGCAGACCAGCCAGTTGGGTCGCCATCGAGGAGGCGTTAATCGCCACCACGTCATAAGCGTGGTCGGGGTGGATTGACAGGACGGTGTCGACAACCTGTACCTCGTTGCGCAGCCCTTTTACGAAGGCCGGACGCAGCGGGCGGTCAATTAGGCGAGCCGCCAGGATAGCCTCGGTACCGGGGCGGCCTTCCCGCCGGAAGAACGATCCGGGAATGCGTCCCGCAGCGTATTGCTTTTCCTCAACGTCTACGGTCAAGGGGAAAAAGTCGAATTGATCTTTCGGTTGCTTACCAACCGTGGTGGCTGCGAACACAACGGTTTCCCCATCCAGGGTGACCATTGCCGAACCGGCAGCCTGTTGAGCCAAAAGGCCCGTTTCAAAGCGCAGGACGCGCTTGCCAAATTTACCATTGTCGATGACGGCTTCCGCCGCCGTGATTTCGGGTCCCTCCAAGGGAGCCCCCTCTCTTTGTTCAGCGCGGCGGTCATCGATCGAGGCCCACTGGGCCGGTTCTCCGCAAACCTCACCGGACGAACCAGGACACTTGCGGCAGTCCAGGAGGCCACTACCGAGGACCGATTAGCGCTGGATTTCCTACATATACCAGCCGGAAAATACCGGCATGAAAAGAAAGCTGACCGGATATCCGGCCAGCTCAGTTGCTATTTACGCAAACCGAGGCGCTCTTTGAGGCTGCGGTAGCGTTCAATGTCGACGTCCTGCAAGTAGCCCAGCAGACGCTTGCGCTGGCCGACCAGCAGCATCAAACCACGACGGGAATGATGGTCATGTTCGTGAGTCTTAAAGTGCTCGGTCAGGTCCTTGATCCGCTTGGACAATAGGGCGATTTGCACTTCGGGGGAACCAGTGTCCCCGGGATGAGTCGCGTATTCGTTGATGATTGCTTGCTTTTCTTCCTTGGTCAGTGCCACAGGTTCTCCTTAGGTTAACTCGTTGCGCGCAGCGCCCAGGCTTTTCCTGGAGCATCGGTAGCGCGGCCGACATGACGGCTGTACAAGTTTAGCAAAAAGCAACAACTCCCGCGAATTCCACAGATTTTAGACGGACGCCGCTGTCAGCGCTTTACAGATTCATAAGATATGTCCGCATCACTCGGAGTCTAACCCCGGGGCGGCATCGGTTTATGGACAAGCGCGTTTTCACGCGTCGGTGCTCAGCACTATTTTTCCCAAGGGTCGGGCGGTGCTTTTTGCCAGGTACTTATGGGCGCGTTTTGCCTTGGAAAACGCCAGCGTATAGGCGATAACTGGACGAATCCGCTGCTCCTGGACTAGGGGCCACACGTGTTCCCCTACGGCACTCACCAACCGGGCTTTGGCCTCAACATCAAGACCGCGAATGGCGGAACCTTGAATCCGCGCCGATTTGGTTAAGACCTGGCCCAAATCCAGCTGGGCATGACGCCCCTTCTGCAAGCCGATAATGTTGAGGATTCCATGTTTGGCAAGTAGCTCCAGGTTCCTTTCCAATCCCCCGGCTCCGGATACGTCCAGAATCAGGTCAAAGCCGTGGCCATCGGTGAGTTCCTGTTTCATCCCCAGCAATTCGTCGGGATTGTGATAGTCCGCGGCAGCGTCCGCACCCAAAAGCGTCAATTTGTGGCACCTGTCGAGTTCCCCAGCGGTAGTTCCCACCGTGGCCCCCAAAGCCTTGGCCAACTGCACCGCCACGGTACCCACCGCCCCCGAACCGCCTTGAATCAACACGAAACGTCCTGCCCAGGAGTCGCTCGGGAATCCCAAGTCCACCAGGTTGTGCCAGGCCGTTACCGCTGCTTCCAGGAGGGCAGCCCCCGCGATGTAGCCATTGAGACGCCCCGCTATAGGCAACGGCAAAGCTAAATCCACGTTGGCGGCACAGAACTGCGCTTGTGCGCCGCCCTCCACCAGAGCCACCGCGGCGCGACCCAGCCAAGCTGAGTCAACGCCTGGCCCCACCTCCACGACCGTCCCGGCAGCCTCCAGCCCGAGCGTCTGCGGTGCCCCGGCAGGGGGCGGATAATGGCCCGCCACCTGCAGCAAGTCCGCCCGGTTCACTCCCGCGGCCGACACTTCAATGAGAATCTGGCCGGCACCGACCTGGGGACGATCTGCCTCGACCAGAACCGGCACGCCGTCAACGCCCTGAATTGCCCACATGAAAACCCCCTTGCCTCAGAGTCTAAGTCTAAGGCAAGGGGGTGGTGATGAAGTTATCCGCTGAGAGAATGCGAAAGAGTCCCGAGTCTAGAGGTTGTAGCCGATATAGGCTGCCGTAGCGTGGGGACTAGTGGTGGGCAAGCTCACATCGGTAGGCCAATACAGGCTATGACCTGCAAATGTCACCGTGGTCTCACCTCCATCGTGGAGACGCCACGGATTCAAATCAGCTCCCGAAGTACTGTCCAGAATGCCAACGATTTTGGCTTCGCGAGCGTCAGTGGGTGTGCCGACTTCCAGCTCAGAGGCATGGGGGATATCAAATACCGCCGGTTCATCCAGAATCATGACCACATACTCCGTTCCTGAAAAGATCTTCTCCAATTCCGGCACATCTTTGCCCTGTTCCAGCCTGATTAGTTCTTTGGCGGAGAGAACCCGAATGACACCGGTTAAGACACTGGCTTCAGAATTGTTGACAATCTGGGGATCCCCCGGACCGTCCGCACCTAAACCAACACCGGCTGCCATAACCACAGTGCTCTGCGGCAACACACCTTCTCCTCCAATAAACACAATCTTGTTAGCGCCCATAGACACGATTTGCTGGAAAGTACCTGCACCACCGGGAGGTGTCAGCAGGATAAAACCGTCCTTCGCCGCACCCGCCACCATCGCGTCCTTCAGTGCGATTCCGGAAGCTACGTAGGCGACCGTTCGGGCGAGATCAGTTGCGGCAAACTTGGCGATTTCAAAAGCGGTCGCATAACGGTTTGCTCCCGCAAAACGTTGGGTTGCCGCACCGTTCGCAACTGTTTGGAGTACCGCGTCAGGAACCGCGCCCGGCCCACCCAAAGCCACCAGTTCCGCGCCAGCCGGCTGGTCCGCCGGCATCCGCATCGCAACGAACTGCTGTGCGGCACTGATGCTGGCTTCGTTCGTGTAGGTGATGATGGGACCGTCACGCAGCACCGAACCGGCGACCGCATCAGGGGAACCGGAACCGGCGTTTTTGGTCAGATACATGCGGTTGGTGGGGCCGTTTACCTGTATCCAGCGGTCAGCGATAGCCCGGGCGGTCGCATTGCGGTCAGAGCCAGCCAGGCGTTCTACATTTTCTGCGCCGCAGGTTTGCCGGGCTTGCTGGGCAATGCTTTCAGGAACTGCGCCCGGTCCACCCAAGATTACGATGTGGCCGGGTTTGACCCCGCCGAGGTTCAGCTGTTTCCCATCGGTGAGTACCACCGGTCCGTCCCCGATAGTCGCCGCCGGTAGGGCATCCACCGGGTTACGGTTCGCGGCCACATAGACCACCGGCCAGTTCGTCCCCCAAGTGTGCTTGGCTACCGCCAGGGAGGTTTCCACCCCGCTGGGCCCCGCCAGACGTTCATAGTTCAACCCTTCTGCCTGGGACTCGCTGACGGCAACCAGGGTCATCATCGCTAAAGTCAAGGCTCCCACGGTGCCGGAAATGGATCCGCGCTTTACCCATGTCTGCATGTCTGTACCTTTCCGTTGAAACAGTCGTGACCCACTCAGCCTATTGAGGCACTTTTGGTAACTGAACACCCAAAAGGGTTAAAGCCCCGCCCCTTACCCGGTTGGCGCGCAGCGCCGAGGTCGGAGCGGATAGCGTCATGCTAAGGTTGAGGAGTGCAAATACTTCGTGACAAACCGTCAAGTTTCGGCCCGAGTATCGTGACCATAGGTACTTTTGACGGCGTTCACACCGGACATAAACGAATCATCGAGAAAGTCGTGGCGCTGGCTCACGAGCGCGAGGCGACCTCTGTTGTGTTGACGTTCGACCCGTTGCCTCGCCAGGTTCACCACCCCGACCCCAAGAATAAGTTGATTTGTTCCCTGCCGGACCGACTGACCCGCATCGAACAGCTGGGGGTGGAGACGACCTGGGTCCAACAGTATGACCTCGATTTTGCCGCCCAGTCCCCCACCGAGTTCGTCCGCGACTACCTGGTCAACCCCCTGCATCCCCTGGTGGTCGTCATTGGGGAAGATATGCATTTCGGATCCAATAACAGCGGAGACGCTCAGACTCTGCGGGAATTGGGGAGAGAATACGGGTTTGCAGTCGAGACAATCCCCAACATTGTCGACCCGATTTTTGGACGCCGCTGGTCCTCGTCTTGGGTGCGCGAACTGCTGGCTCAAGGCCGGGTTGACCAGGCCGCTTATGTGTTGGGGCGAGCCCATTCGGTGCGCGGCACAGTCATTCACGGCAAGCGGCGCGGGCGCAAACTGGGATTTCCCACCGCTAACCTGGACGCACAGTTCGTGGAGGCGATTCCCGCCGATGGTGTTTACGCGGGTTGGCTGCGGATGCCTTACCCACCCCACTCGGAGAGTCCGACTTCCCTAGAGGTGGTGCCCGCCGCTATTTCGGTGGGAACTTCCCCGCATTTTGGCGACGTGGGGCGTACCGTGGAAGCCCACGTTTTAGGGCGCGCAGACTTGGATTTGTACGGGGAAGAAGTCGTGGTCGAATTCGTGCATCGGATTCGCGACAACCTGGCTTTTCATTCATTGGACGCACTGTTGGAGCGTATGGATTGCGACCTGCTGGAGACGGCCGTGGTCTTGGGGGTTCCCAAAGCTCAACGCATCACTCCCGGAGCAGTCACAGCCTGAGTGTGGCGGAATCATCAGGTTGATTTGGTATAAATGTTTCATGGAGCACAGAGACGTCACCCGCAGAATCAGCCAGATTGTCGCCGCATCCCTGCTGGTGATGGGCGGAACCTGGGGGCTGTCGGGTTGTGAGGGTGCCTCCGGAAAATCCGCTGCCACGGAAATTCCCACCAAACCATCCCTTTTGAACGTCAAACCACAACCGACCACAACGCAGCCGCCGGACATCACCTTTACCGTTGCGGCCACGGGCGATGCTCTGACCCACGATGCCCTCATGCCCGATGTGTCTCGTGATGCCGCGGGAAACACGCACTTTACGAATCTGATGGCTGGCATCAAACCGTTTCTCGAGGGGGCTGACCTGGCGATTTGCCATCAAGAGATTGCTTTTGCCCAGGACGGCGCCCCTTACCAGGGGTTTCCCAATTTTGCTATGCCTACAGGCTGGGCTCAGGATATGAAAGATTTGGGCTACGACGGCTGTTCCACCGCTTCCAACCACACCACTGACCAGGGCATCGAGGGCGTCTACCAGACGCTCAATGTGCTGGAAAAAGCCGGCATGGGAGCCACCGGTTCCCGGCGCAGCGCGGAGGAAAAACCTTATCAGATGTACAGTTTGACCAAAGACGGTCGCACCATCAAGATTGCTCACCTGTCCCTGGCTTGGGGAAAGCTGGGCGGAATGCCCTACATCAATGAAAAACCGTGGCTGGTCAACGTTGACAATATGAGTGAAATCCTCACCTGGGCGGCCCAGGCTCGCCAGGAGGGCGCCAATGTAGTCATTTTGTCCGGCCATAACGGGCTGGAATATGAGTTGCAGCCCTCCGGCTGGGCGCGCCAATGGGCACAGGAAGCCGCCGCAAGTGGGCTGATTGACCTCTATATCGGTCATCATCCGCACGTTCCCCAGGGCATTGAGAAGCTGCCCGGCGGCGTGGACGGCAAAGGTATGTGGACGTATTGGAGCGTGGGGAATGTCATCTCGGATATGCGCCCCCTGACCACGATGCACACGGATTCGGAACAAATCGCCTGGGCCACGATTAGGGTTCCAGCTCAGGGCAATGCCGAAGTTATCTCTACCCAGTGGGTAGCAATCGGGCTGGAACCAGATTCGCATATGGTGGTACCGCTAGCTGCGGCGGCGCAGGGGCAAATTCCCCCCGGCAGCGCCATGAGTGCGAGCAAGGCCGCACAGTACCGGGGGTTTTTGCAATCCCTGGTGGGTCCCGAAACTCCTGAACTTACCGAGCCGCCCGCAGGGCCCTCCCCTGCCAAAGTTGAAGCACTACCTAAGCAATAGGTGTCTCGATTGCTTCTGCATAGCTTTTCGGCTTTGGCACGAGGCCGGTGCGGAAGGGTTACTGGGATTCTTGCAGTTTCGGGTCGCGCTTCAGGTATGCCCTGGTTTCACGGGCAATCAGACCGGAAGCCAGGATGAGCCCAATCAAGTTAGGCAGAGCCATCAAGCCGTTCGTGACATCAGCCAGTGTCCACGCGACTTTCAGTTCCGTGATACAGCCCACGAAAACAACTATGGCGAATAGCAAGCGGTAGACGGTGACGGCTTTTAGGCCGAACAAACGTTGCACACAGCGTTCCCCGTAGTATGCCCAGCCCAGCACGGTAGAAAACGCAAAGAACACCAGGGAAACTGCCACCACAAAGTGACCCTGACCGCCGGGGAAACCGATGTTGAAAGCCTGCGCGGTGAGAGGCGAACCATCCAGCGTTTGACCGTCGGCATCGGTCACTGTCCACGCTCCCGTAACAACGATGACCAGGGCCGTCATGGACACCACGATGATGGTGTCGATGAAGGTTTGGGTCATGGAGACGAGTCCTTGCCGGACCGGTTCGCGAGTACGCGCGGCAGCCGCCGCAATTGCCGCGGACCCCATCCCGGACTCGTTAGAGAAAATCCCGCGTGCTACCCCGTACTGGAGCACCATCATGAACGTGGAGCCTACGAAACCACCCGTCGCGGCAGTCCCGGTAAAGGCATCGTGAAAAATCAGGGCTAGAGCGGCGGGAATTTTGGTGACGTACAGACCCAGCACAATCAGCGAGGCTCCCACGTAGAGAATGATCATTATGGGGACAAAAGCCGAGGTCACCCGGCCGATGGATTTCACTCCTCCCAGCAGCACGATGCCGGTCAGAGCCGCCATGAACAGGCCGGTCATCCACGGGTTTACCCCGAAAGAGGCCTCTAACTGGGTCGCGACCGAGTTTGCTTGGGTCAGGTTGCCGATACCGAACGAGGCAATAATCGCAAAGATCGCAAAGGCGATAGCCAAAGTCCGCCCCAGCCACTTCACTTTCGTGACGTGTTCCAGGTAGTACTGCGGGCCGCCGCTCATCTCGCCTTTTGCGTCTTTGGTGCGGAAACGCACCGCCAGGAAAGCCTCGGAATACTTAGAAGCCATACCAACTAAACCGGTAACCCACATCCAGAACACTGCTCCGGGTCCGCCAATGTGGATAGCGGTCGCGACACCGGCAATGTTTCCGACCCCGACGGTAGCGGCCAGGGCGGTGGTCAGTGCTTGGTAGTGAGAAATATCGCCCTCGATAGTGTCATCGAGCGGTTGTTTCCCCTCGACGCTTTCCCCGGCGCCCTCATCACGTTTCAGCAGGGCCAGGTGCAGCGCGGGACCGAGTTTACGAAACTGGATTCCCGTCAGGCGAATGGTCAGCCACAGCCCGGTTCCTAGCAGCAGGGGGATTAGGAAAAACGGCCCCCAGACGAAAGCATCAACCGCGTTGAGAACCTCAAAAAACTTGTCCATAGTGTATTGCCTCAGTATTTTCGGATACAAACTTGTGGCAAGTTTAGCGAGTGAGCCCGGTTATCCATAATTCGGCACTACTGTCCACTATTTGAGACGAGCGATAAGGTCTGTGAGCGCGGCGTTTCCGGTCGATTAACGCGCCGTCAGTAGGGCGCCAATTTGGTTCGCCACACCTCGTGACACCGCCCCGGTCCCACCGGCGATGGTGTAAGCAGCTTGCGGATGGGCTTGCACGAAACTCTGCAGGTTCGCGTCCAGAGAGGCCGGGCGACTGAGCACAATGGCCTGGTTATTGGCGTGTGCGTAGCCTGAGCCAGCCAAACCGTCAGCAAACACGTTGCCGGAAGCCACCAGGTATCCCGGGGCATTGGGGAAGAAGTTTTGGGCCAACTGGGTAGAAGTCTGGAAACGATCTATACCCACGATGGTCTTTACCTCGCTCACGGCACTGCTCCAGTCCATGTCCGCATTGGCGGCGTTGGTGGTAACGGCTGTAGCCGCCCTGCCGCCTATCCCCCACACGCGCAGCTTGCCCCCTTGCTTTGCCGCCGTGTTCGCCAGGGTGGAAATCGCTTGGAGAGTGGTGGGTGGGATGCTGTTCGAGCGGGTAAAGAGGATGACACCGTGGGCATTGGCCACGGCGGGACCGGCAGCAATAGCATCGGGAATGTTAGGGTCACTGGTGGCATCTACCAGGAACACGTCAAGGAGTTTCGTGTTGGCGCTGACCGAAGCGTTTTCCTGGGCCGCGAGGGCCGCGACCCGACCCGCCGTGTCGAAACGATCTTGACCCACCAGGTCGGTGATGGAGATTCCGGCTTGCTGCAGTTCAGCGCGTTGAGCAGGCGAGAGTTTCACTCCCCCGCCGACCACGTAGAGGGTCTTGCGCGGGGAAGCCTTAATGGCAGAAATCACAGCCGGTTCCACCGGATTGGACACCGTGAGCAAAACCGTGGCTCCTCGCGCCCCCACCAAAGCCGCGGAGCTCAAAGCGTCAGGGGCGAGCCGCCCGGTGGTCAGCACAATCGCGTCCCCATTGGTCCCACTCGCTGAGTGCAACGCTAGAGCTGTCGAGACCCGATCGGCTCCGGCAATCCGACTCAGTCGAGATTCATAGGGATATTCCGTCGTATTCCCCGAAGCTGCCCCCAAGGTCACCCCGGTGATGTCTTTCAGCCACGAAGCTAGGGGAATCACGGAACCAAAGTAAGCTCCCTGATCATTGCCCCCAATCAAAGTCCCTATAACCTGATTGGATACCAGCAGAGGTCCACCGGAATCACCGTGCTCGGTCATCACTCCCGGCCACGAGGTCTTGTAACTGAGCTGACCAGGAGCGACAGTCCCGCCGCAGTTAGCCGTAAACTCACCCTGCGTTGGCCCTTGCACCACCGTGTAGCAGGTCGCCGCGATTCTTTGCGGAGTGGACAACAGCGTATTCGATGCCCCACCCCAGCCGTATTCCAAAGCCACGGTTCCCGCCGGGGCTTGACCGGCCGCCAAAACTGCCGGGGTTATCCCGGACATCGGAGTTTGCAGGTGCAGCAGAGAAGCGTCATATTGCGGATGAACTTTGTAATCATCCACCTGAGCGGATAGCTCCCTGGTCAAGCCGAACTTAACAGAAACGTAGCGGGGCTTGTTCGCCATGCAGTGACCCGCGGTCAACACCCAGGAAGGATGGACTAATATCCCGGTACAGATTGAGCCGGTCCCGTTCCAATTGGTAATGGCGATATAGCCAATCCAGCTCACGTCCTGAGCACCTACGGGAGCGCCCCCGCCAATCATCAACTCACCTACCTCCCGGTCGGTGTGGGGGGTGAAATCCTCGGGCAATGTTTCAGTGAGGGCGGAAAGTCTCTGTGGAAGGGCCGGGACCACATTCCGCGTGGCCTCAGCGTGAGGAACACTGGCTGCTGCTGTCGTTGAGACAGTTGGGGTCTGGCCGGGGAACTCGGGAGAGTTCAGACTAATGCCGCCGGGTCCGGAAAGCAGACCCAACACGCCCAGCATGCCCAGCACTGCAAGGGGCCACCAAGATTTCAGATACGTTTTTCGAGTCATGATTCTCCTGTGTTCCTAAACCCGACCTACATTAAGTGTATGTCCCAGACGTTCCAGATTTTGCAGGTCTCAACACCCAAATCGGTTTCAGCCGCTCATTTTCCAGCTGGGCCAGCGCGATGACACGTTTTTCACCCGCGTCTGAGTCGGTCGTCGCTTCGGTGACGGCCAGCAGCGAACCTGCGGACGCAGTTGGGTTCGAATTTGCCGCCTGCAGAAGGGCGGTGGCCTCGCGGGTCGAACCGGCCAGTTGTAGGGCTTGTCCGAAAGACAGCGCCCGCACCTGGGTTTCGTCACCGGGCAATTCGGGAAAGATTCCCAAAATCGCCGCGTCAAGCCCTAACGGACGCAGCATCCCGAGACTCTCGACTTCGGCCCCCAGCTCGGACAGGCTTCGCGCCTGTTCCAGCCCGTATGACCCGACCGAAATGCGTCGTAACGCCGTCAAATGCGCCCCCACCCCCAGGTCTGCTCCGAGGTCTCGAGCCAGGGCGCGCACGTAGGTTCCCGCCGAACACTCCACCAAAAGTTCCGCATCGGTAACTCTCACCGGAGGGTTCGAGTTGTCTCCCGCTACCGTTTCGATGACGGGAGCGCCTCTCAGCTCGAGCCGGTGAATGGTCACCGGACGAGGCTGGATTTCCACGTTTTTCCCGGCACGTGCCAGGTCGTAGGCACGTTTGCCGCCAATCTTAATGGCGGAAAACTTGGCGGGGATTTGGTTAACCGGACCCCGCCACGGCACCAGAGCCGCCGCGATGTCCTCCGGGGTCAACACAGCGCCTAAACAGGCCGTGACCTGGCCCAGGGCATCGTCAGTATCCGTAGAGATACCAAACCGCACCCGGGCGGTATAGACCTTGTCATGAGCTGTCAAGTATTGCAAGAGGCGCGTGGCTTTGCCGATAGCGCAAATGAGGATTCCCGTGGCCAGCGGATCTAGAGTGCCGGCATAACCGACTTTCTTTTGTCCTGCCAACCGGCGAATCCGTGAGGCCACCGCGTTGGAACTCAACCCCCGCGGCTTATCCACAATGACCAGTCCGGGCGGACAGGTTTCACCCCGAGGCAAATCCTCGGGACAGTCGGGCAAGAAGTCCGGCGCGTCAAACATTGCAACCCGCCCGGGGAACCTTGTGAACCAACCACCCCGCCCCGTCGATAACCCCCGGAACGCCCCCGATGAGGGTCCACTCGCAATCAGGCGTCAGACCGGCGGCGTTAGGATTCCTGGCCATCTTCGGACTCACGGGGAGTTTTGTAGGGATTGGCTTCCCCGGCATACTGGGTGCCTTTGCGGGCGGCCAGCTCGGCATCGGCCGCGCGGGCCTCTGCCAGCGCCGATTCCAAAGCCGCAGCTTGCTGGGGCACCGGATCGGCCACGAATTCCAAGGTCGGAGTCAGTCGTGTGCCCAAATTTTTGCCCACGTGGGAGCGAATCAGTCCTTTGGCGGACTCCAAAGCCGCGCCGGAAGCGGTTCGCTCCGTGTCGCTACCATAGGCCGTGTAATAAACTTTGGCATGCTGCAAATCCCCCGTGACCTCGACCGAAGTAATGGTGACGAAACCTAATCTGGGGTCTTTAATCTTGCCAGCCAGCATGCTGGCCACCGTGGTCAAAATGTTCGCGGCGACTTTTTCCCGCCGGGTGTCATCCATAGTTTCTCCCTTCTTCGTGTGTTGTCCCGGCGCCCCGGCCACGCCTGGCGGTAAACCGCCGCAGGCCGGCCAGGGACCCCGGGTTGGTTAGGGATATTAATCGCGCGGAATCTCGCGCATTTCCCAAGTTTCGATGCGGTCGCCCACCTGGATGTCCTTGAACTCCAGACCGATACCGCATTCGAAACCTTCGCGAACCTCGGTGACATCGTCCTTTTCGCGGCGCAAGGAATGAATCTCCAGTTCTCCGTTGACGACCACACCATCGCGAACCAAACGAGCCTTAGAGCCGCGCTTGATGGTGCCCGACTTAATCAAGCAGCCCGCGATGTTGCCGAACTTGGAGGACTTAAAGACCTGGCGAATCTCGGCGGAACCGAGTTCGTGTTCCTCATAAATCGGCTTTAGCATACCCTTCAAGGAGTTCTCAACGTCCTCAATGACCTGGTAGATGACGGAATAGAACTTCATCTCCACGCCTTCACTATCGGCCAGTTCCGCCACACGTTCGGCAGGACGGACGTTGAAACCGATAATGATGGCGTTGTCCACGGTCGCCAAGTTGACATCGTTTTGGGTAATCGCGCCGACACCGCGGTGGATGATGCGCAGACCAACTTCCTCGCCCACGTCAATCTTGAGCAGGGAGTCCTCCAGAGCTTCGACCGAGCCGGACACGTCGCCCTTGATAATCAGGTTCATCATGTCGACCTTGCCGGCCTTCAGGGCTTCATCGAAGGATTCCAGGGTGACGCGCTTGCGGCGCTTGGCCAGCAACGCAGCGCGTTCCGCAGCCGCACGTTTGTCTGCAATCTGGCGGGCCGTCCGGTCGTCTTCGGCGACCAGGAAGTTATCGCCGGCTCGCGGCACCGAGGTCAGACCCAGCACCTGCACCGGAGTGGAGGGGGTGGCCTCCTCCACGTTTTGGCCACGCTCGTTGAACATGGCGCGTACCCTGCCGTAGGCAGTTCCCGCCACGATAGCGTCGCCGACACGCAGAGTACCGCGCTGTACCAGCACGGTAGCGACCGTGCCGCGTCCCTTGTCCAGGTTCGCTTCAATGGCAACGCCGCGGGCGGGAGCGTGTGGATTGGCCTGCAGATCCAGCACCGCGTCAGCTGTCAGCAACACTGCATCCAACAAATCCTCAATACCCATCCGCTGTTTAGCCGAAATCGGCACAAACATGGTGTCGCCGCCGTATTCTTCGGGTAGCACGCCGTATTCGGACATCTGGGCTTTGACCTTGTCCGGATTCGCGGTAGGTTTATCAATCTTGTTGACTGCCACCACAATCGGCACGTTTGCGGCCTTGGCATGGTTGATGGCCTCCACGGTCTGGGGCATCACCCCATCATCAGCGGCGACCACGATAATCGCAATGTCGGTGACCTGGGCGCCACGGGCACGCATAGCGGTGAAGGCTTCGTGACCCGGCGTATCGATGAAGGTAAGTTTGCGGCCTTTATCAGCCTTTTTCAGCGTGACCATATAGGCGCCGATGTGCTGGGTAATTCCGCCATACTCGGTATCAATGACGTCAGTATTACGGATAGCGTCCAGCAACTTGGTTTTACCATGATCGACGTGGCCCATCACCGTCACGACCGGAGGTCGGGGTTCCATAGCCTCGATGTCATCGAGTTCTTCGGCTTCCAAATCAATATCGAAGGATTCCAGCAGCTCGCGGTCCTCGTCCTCCGGTGAAACCACCGTAATTTCGTAACCGAGTTCTGCCCCCAGCAGCTTGAAAGTGTCCTCGTCTAGGGACTGATTAGCTGTGGCCATCTCACCCATGTGGAACAGCACGGTCACCAACGCGGCAGGATTGACGTTAATCTTTTCTGCGAAATCGGCGACAGATGCTCCGGAACGAATCCGAATCTCTTGGCCATTGCCTTTCGGAACGGTGACCCCGCCAATCACGGGCGCATTTTGCTCCTCGATTTCCTGACGCTTAGCCCGGCGGCTCTTGCCTTTCCGGGATTTGCCGTGACCGAAAGCACCCTGGGTAAAGCCGCGCCCGCCGCGACCGCGAGGCGGCGAAGGCGGACCGCCGAATGCGGGAGCGCCGCCAAAGCCGCCGGCTGCCAACGCATCAGGGCTCGTGCGAGAACCACGACTGCCCCGTCCACCGCGTCCTGCGGAACCGGAGTCACCGCGGGGCGAGCCCAAGCGGTCTCCTGGCTTGGGACGCGAACCGCCGCCCTGCCCCGGACGGGGAATCCCCTGGCTCATGCCTTGGGCGGAAGCGAACGGGTTGTTGCCCAGTCGTCCCCGGCGCGGACCCGGCTTCGCTTTGATTCCACTGGTGCCGCCGGGACGCGGCATTCCCTGAGCGGAAGCGAACGGATTGTTGCCCGGACGCGCACCCGGCTTAGGAATTGAGGCTCCGGGTTTGGGAATATCGGGGTGAGCACTGGGTTTCGCCTGCGGCTTGGCAGGGCTGGGACTCGGTGCTGATTTCTCTGATTTTGGCTGAGGAGCAGCAGGAGTGGAATCCGCCGGTGCGGGAGTCTCTGCGTCCGAAGTGTCCGGTGCGGGCGCAGTCTCCGGGGTCGGCGACTCCGCGGCGCTGTCTGGCGGTGTAGATTCCGCTGCAACAGTCTCCGCGGCCGACTTTTGACTTTTCGCGGTTGTCTTGGCAGCCGGCTTCTTCGCTTTCGCAGCCGCTTTTTCGGCTTTCTTGGCGGCTTCCGGGCTAAACTTGCCCAGCTTTTCCTCTTCAAAGCGTTCCATCATCCGCTTCACAACCGGGCTTTCCACCACGGAGGATGCAGACTTTACGAACTCGCCGGCATCTTTCAGATACGCCAGCATTTCTTTGGATTCAATACCGAGCTCTTTCGCAAGCTCGTGCACGCGCATTCGTGCCACTTTTCTCCTGTCCTTCGCCACCCCACCCGGCGAAGGGTGAGAATGGATTAATCGTTGGTACTCATCGGGTACTCATCGGGTGCCCAACATCTTCCAACCCGCTCCTAGGTCATTGCGAACACAGTGCCGCGGGATTAATGAGATCCACCAGCCGCAAAGTATCCTCAGCTAATAAGTTCATGTGCTAGAACGCGGCTGTTGGAGCCGCGAGAAGCACCGCCTTTGATTATACCCGACTTTTCTCTATGCATTTGAATCGGGGTCTCCGGCCGGGCAAACCATCAGCCAAAACATTGGGGTGGAACCGTCCGTGACGGCTCCACCCCTAAGTTATTGGCAGGTCCCCAAAATCAATACCAGCCACGGGCACAGAAATTCGCCCAGGCGGCCGCCGGACTGCCGTAGCGGCCCTTGATGTAGCTCAATCCCCAGCGGATTTGAGTGGCCGGGTTCGTCGCCCAGTCTGCACCGGCAGAAGCCATTTTGCGGCCGGGATTAGCCTGTGGAATCCCGTAGGGACCACCGGGGCGTCCGGCATTCGTACGCCATCCAGATTCGCGGGCCCACAGCTTGAACAGGGGTTGCATCTGATCCGGTCCCCAACCGAACTGACCCAGCATGTCGTAAGCGATGCCCTGCGCAGTGCCGGCTCCCCACGGATTAGCCGCCCGCGCCGCGGCTTCCTGGGCTGCCTTCTCAGCTGCGGCCTTTGCAGCTGTCTCGGCCGCCTGCTGCTCACAGGTTTTCGCCGCGAAATTGTCGGCAATAGCGCTGGTGCCACCGATAGCGGTGAGATGTTTTCCACCCAGGTCTCCCAGCACCGCTTGGGGCGCACAGGAAGTCTGGACCAACACTACCGAAGCATTATTTTTCTTTGCCAAAGGAGCCAAGGTCAGGGCATCGACCGGGTTCTTGCCATTGACCAACAGATAGTTTTGTGAGCCGATAGCTTGCGCGGCGGCCAGAGCGGTGGTGTAACGGTCAGCTCCGGCAATCCGAGAAACCTTTTTCCCGGTCAGTTCTTCAATCTGAGCTTTAGTTTCCTCACTCACGACCGCGGTGCCACCAATGATTGTGATGCTTTGAGGATTCAACTCAGCAATAGCTTGAGAGCCGTATTTGCCTAGCTGATCCGGCTCCGCCAACAAGAGGTTCGCTTCCAGATTGGCGGCGTAGGACGTGGCGGCCAGAATGTCTACCTCCGAGTTGCCGTTGGCGATAACCACGGGAGCATCCGCTTCGCCTTCCAAAGCGACTTTCGCGGCCGACTCGTAACGGTTAGTTCCTCCCAAGGAGGGAGCATCCGGGCTCATGACGGCGGATTTGTCATCGTTGGCTGCCTGCAGCGAACCAATGAGGCCATCAGGCGACTTATCGCTGACCAACACTGAACTCATATCAGTTGCTTCAGACACCGCTTTTGATGTCTCATAACGGTCGACACCAGCCAAACGAACGTTGGCACTGACAGTTTGATTTGTAATGACTGCGGAACCCCCATCTTCCGCATTGGCAATCGGGGCAACCCCCGCTACTCCGATTCCAGCAATTGCAAATGAACTTGCCATCAGTTTAGAAATATTCATGATTGACCTATTCGACCGGCTCATTTGACCCAGCCAAATGCCCTCCTCATTTATTGAACGTTTCGCGACCCCACGCCGCGACGATTGATTATAACGTTTTGGTAACAACCATGTCCATTTTGGCGGTTTTAAAGGCTCTCAACTGCTTATATGCCTTCACAAGGGCGGTCCCCAACGTTGCCGCGCCTCCCCCGGAAACACCGGCGCGACCCTTGGGCACAGAAAATTCAGCCCTCCGGGAAGAACCTCGGAGGACTGAATGCGAAACCCCTCGCGGGGTTGAAAATTTAGGCCGGTGCGCCACCATTTTCGGTGTCGGAATGGATGTCAATCCCCCAACCTGTCAGGCGCGAAGCCAGGCGGGCATTTTGGCCTTCTTTGCCGATAGCCAGGGACTGTTGAAAGTCCGGGACTACCACTCGCGCCAGCCGCTTGGCCTCATCGATGACCCGTACCGAAATGACTTTGGCCGGGCTCAAAGCATTGGCCACATAAACCGTAGGATCTTCGGCCCAATCCACGATGTCGATTTTTTCTCCGTTGAGCTCGTTCATAACCGCCCGGACGCGCGAACCGTTCGGGCCGATGCACGCCCCCTTGGCGTTGAGACCTTTTTCGGTCGCCCGCACGGCAATCTTGGTGCGGTGTCCCGGCTCGCGAGCCACGGATTCGATGACGACTTCTTCCTTGTCGATTTCGGGCACTTCGCGTTTAAACAGGCCCTGCACCAAGCCGGGATGGGTTCGAGACAGTTCGATGTGCGGCCCTTTCAAGCCCCGCGACGCCGCCAAAACGTATACGCTCAGCCGCACTCCGTTCTGGTATTTTTCGCCGGGAACCTGTTCGGCCGGCGGAATAATGCCATCCACATCTCCCAGATTCACGGTAACCAGCTTCGGGTCGCGCCCGGAGGTCACCACACCGGAAACGACTTGACCGACGCGATCCTTGAAATCGCCCAGAACAGCTTTGTCTTCTTCTTCCTGGAAACGTTGAATAATCACGGATTTCACCGTGGCCGCGGCGGTACGTCCAAAATCTTCAGGAGTAATCTCGGACTCGCCCAGCTCGTTGCCATCCTCGTCCAGCTCCTTCACCAAAACTCGCACCTCACCGGTCTTGCGATCAACCTCAACCCGTGAATGATCTTTCTCAGCACCCGGCTGATTGCGGTATGCCTTCAAAAGCGCTTGCTCGACCGTGTCGATAAGCGAGTTCATATCCATGCCCTTTTCGGCTTCCACCAGGCGCAATGCAGACATGTCAATTTGCATGATTCCTCCGTATTGATTTGTCGCTATTTATTTTTTCGCCCGTTGCGTTGGGACCCCCGAGGCTTCCCAAACAAAATAACGGTACGTACCGATTCTATGTCCTCAAAGGGATAAACCGTAACGTCTCCATCGTCATTTACACTCAGCCCGGTTTGCGTAACATCGGTCAAAATACCGGTGCGGACCTGCCCGCCGATACGCACTTCTACATCCTTACCGAGAGCCCGGCGCGCCAGCCGCAGATTCGTCAGCGCGTGTTCGGCGCCAAGCGTGGAAATCTCAAGGGTATAGGCACCTGGCACCGGATCGTTTGCGTCCAAAGCGGCACCGATGGCGCGGCTCGCTTCCTCCAGCTGCGCACTACCCAAATCGGCTTGCCCATCGGGTAAATCCAAACCAATCGCCACGACCCGCTGATGCTTAGGGCCGGTGAGGGCAATTTTTTCCAAATACAATCCAGCTGCGTCTATGACCGGGCTGATGACCTGAATAATCGCGGCGACACTAGGGTCTGCCGAGGTATGCGGCTGAGCTTCTGTCTTTATCTGCAATAGTCTCCCCTTTTTTCATTCCCTCAGAGTTGCCTGAGCGGGTGGATGGGGCGGGGTATGAAACAATGGGTCTATGTTTTTATCCCCGTCCCGTTTCCTGAAACTAAGTCTATGGCTTGTGGCGGGGTTTGCGCTGACTGGATGTGGACTGCGCCTGGACACTCCCCCCGATGCCTTGCCGGAACTGGATGCCGGCCAAGCCGGGATTTCCGCCGCCTCTCGCGCGGAAGCGGCTATCAACGCCGGTAGTGAAAAGATGGCCGAAGATGCCTCGCTAACCCCCGGGGTCCGCGAAGCGATTGGGACGGTCCGCGACCTATCCGCGACCCGTTTAGCGGCCTTGGGCGGGGTCTGGCAACCGTGGCCGCAGGGGACCCCGGAGGGCGCCGACCCCGGACCGCAGCCTTCCCCGGCTCCGGGCAACGTGGAGGACCTGATACAGCTCCTGGTAGATGCGGCCGCAACGTCCTGCCAGGCGGGGGCACGCGCCCCCCACGCTAACGACGCACAGCTCCTCACGGCCTTGTGCGCCGCCCAGCAGCTGGACGCCTCGCACGTGGCGGGAATCGCAGGACGCAAACTTCCCGAACCAACGATGCCGGTAGACTCACCGGCAGGGACGAACCCCGAAGGTTCCACTGAACCAATAGCCGACCGGAAAAACCTGCAAAACCTTATAAAAGAGCAGACCGCTCTGGATTTTGCCCGTTTCCGTATGGAAGTGGCGGCGGCTCACCTCAGCGGGAATGACCGGCAGTGGGCTTTGCAAAGGGCGGATTCCCTGGCTTGGGACGTGCAGTCGCTGGTAGACGGAGGCGTGGAGGACGTGCGTGCCGGCCAGTACGCTTTGGATTTTCCCCAGATCAAAACAACCCCGGACGCGATTCGCCTCATCAATCAGGCTGATGCCGACGCTTTCGCGGCTCACCTTAAGATTATCGAGCTCATTTCACCAACCGGTGCGGCCTCGAAAAAATCACCAGACCAGGCCCTGTCAGCGTTGCGTCAACCCTGGATTAGCGCCGCCAAAGGCGACGTGACTTCGCAAAATCGTTTCGGCGTTCCCCCTTCCCAAATTTTTGTGCAACTATGGCCATAACCTGTGCAAACGTCAGTTCCAGTCAGAATGCCCACCCGGAAGGGCACGACACATTCACAACTGGCTATCCTAAAGAAAGATTAAATTATTAGTAATATAATTAATCAAAAGATTGGAAAACTGCACGGTTTATAGCACAATAACAAAACAACCATTAGGATTACCGAGTTCCGAGAGGCCTTCACGTTGGTTCGCACCGATTCTCCAGACACACCGGACGCTACGCCCGAAGAAATCTGGGAAGATTTTTTTAAGTTTTCCCAAATGCTCAATCTAGAGATTGACTATGCTCTCAAGGAACAATGCGGCTTCGACCTGCCTCAATATTCCATCTTAACGGCTTTGGCTAACGCTCCGGAAAAGAAACTGCAGCTCGGTGAACTTGCCAGGCAAACGGTATTTTCGCCCTCTCGATTGAACTATCGACTCGGTGAGATGGAGAAAAAGGGCTGGCTGAATCGGCTGTGCCAAGGTTCGGATAAGCGCACCCGCAATGCATGCCTGTCAACCAAAGGGTTGAACGCTTACGAAGCCGCGGCGCAAGTTCAGATGAAAGTGGTACGTGAACTGTTTGCTGGCCGGGTTTCGCAATCAGATTTAAACGCGATGCGCCGCGTGCTGTCCAGTATGCGCAGCCACCTGGAAAAAACGGAACTCTAGAGACCTCAACCGACTCAGGGACGCATCGGGGTTTTTTCAGGGTAAACCCCCATAGCCTATTAGTTTTGGCCTAGCTACGCTGGATTTCAGTTAAGAACTCTAGCGAAAGGTTGATTATGTCCTCCCCGAATAGCCCCGCCGACACCCCGTTTACCCCGGTGACGCCCCCCACCCCACCGGCCTCTGCCGCCTCCGGCATGTCCCCCTCCCCCCTTGTGACCAATGCAGAGACGGACCTACCGACTGTCCCGGTCGCCGTGCTACGAGATGTCACCAAGGTTTACGGCGAAAAAGGCACGCGAGTCGAGGCGTTGCGCGGGATCAACGTAGATATTAACGCCCGCGAATTCACGGTCATCATGGGCCCCTCCGGTTCCGGAAAATCCACGCTGCTGCACGTCCTAGCCGGTTTGGACGCGGTCACTTCCGGTTCCATCACGGTCAACCGCGTGGACATCACCAAGCTAAAAGACAAGCCCCTGACCCTGTGGCGCCGCGACAACTTAGGGTTCGTGTTCCAGTCGTTTAACCTGGTTCCGACCTTGAGCGCGGGGGCCAATATCGAACTGCCGCTGCGCCTGGCGAATAAGCCGATAGACCGGCACTGGTTCGACCAAATCGTCACCGGATTGGACCTCACCACCCGACTGAACCACAAGCCTTACGAGCTGTCCGGCGGCCAGGTACAGCGCGTCGCAGTCGCGCGAGCCCTGCTGTCCCGCCCCGCCATGCTGGTCGCTGACGAGCCGACCGGAAACCTGGACACGGCGTCTTCTGCTGAAGTCCTGAACCTACTGCGCGCGGCGGTCGATAACTTCGGGCAAACTGTGGTGATGGTCACCCACGACCAGCACGCCGCCACGACCGGGGACCGGGTCTTGATTGTCCGTGACGGAATGATTGTGCACGATTTGCATCACCCCGAACCCGCAGACATCGCAAAGGTGGCGTGAGAGATGAAAGGAATTCTGCGCGCAGATTTGCGCAAGAACGTGAAAAGCTACACCGCCACCGCCTTGGCGATAGCCCTGGCCGTAGCGTTCCTGTTGACCTGCCTAGGGTTGACCGAGGGGCTCAAGATGACTTTGGCTCGCAACCTTACGGAGGAAGCTGCCGGCGCTGACCTGATTGTTTCGACTCCCAACGGAGTTCCCTACGACGGTGAGGATCCCGAACCGGACTACCTGCAAAAGGTCGCGGACCAAGCCCATAAGGCCCACCCGGAGTGGAAAATCCTGACCCGGTCCGCCATGAACGTGGAACTGTCCGCGAATCGCAAAACCGTGTCTGCCTCGGTATTGGGGCTGGGCAATCCCGTGTTCGACCCCAGCTCGGTCGTGGAGGGAAAGCGGCCCAGCTCTGAAACTGAAATCGGTATCGAACAGTCCAATGCCAAGACTCTCGGGGTTAAAGTCGGGGATACCCTCAACGCAGGAATCTACGATTCTGCCACCGATGACACCAAGACGGTGCCGCTCAAGGTCAGCGGTATCTATAAAGCCCGTCCCGGCGCGTTCCCCACCAGCTACGTTACCGATTCCCTGGTGAAGGCTTGGGCTGGGGACGATTATTTGGCTGATATTGTGCTGATTTCGGGAGTCGATGCCACACACCTGGATGCAGCCAAATCCGAACTGAAAGAGTTGATCTCCCACATTCCTGACGCAGATTACTATGAGGTGTTCACCGCGGATCAATACTTGGATCGTGCCGTGGATACCATGATGGGCGGGGAAGATGTCCTGCTCGTGTTGGCCTTGGTGTTCCCGCTCATAGCTGGTGTTACCGCCATTATTGTCGTGTCAGTAACCTACAACGTGCTGTTTGCCCGCCGGCGGCGCCAACTGGCTCTGCTGCGAGCGGTCGGTGCCACCTCCGGTCAGCTCCGTTCCCTGGTGGCCCGTGAGACGTTACTGGTAGGCGCCGTTTCTGCGATGATTGGGGTATTGGCAGGTGTGATTTTTTCGGCCATAGCGTGCCGAATTGCCAACCTCGCCGACACTTGGGGTCAGGCATTCACCGTTTTGAACTGGCAAAGCCTGCTGGCGGGATTCCTCTGCGGTACCGTGATTTCTTTCCTGGCCGGGTTTGCCCCGTCCCGCCGGGTCGCCCAGGTCACCCCGATTGAGGCTCTGGCGACGGAAGACAAGCTCAGCCGGCGGCGCAAGCACCGGACGGTTCGCGCCATTTTTGGTTCCATTCTGTTCTTTGGCGGCACCGCCACCATGGTCTACGCCACCCTGAAGAACCATCAGTTGATGACGAGCGTCTCGGAGCAGGGAGACATGGATACCTACACCTCCAACTTCTTCCTGACCGCGATGTTTGCCGGAATGATTTCTTTCCTGGGGCTGGTCGTGCTGACTTCCATCGTTTTGCCCTACGTGACTTCCGCTTTGGGTGTTTTCAGTTCCCCCGCGGCGGTGACGTGGCGTTTAGCGGCGGAAAATACGGGTCGTAACCCGCGGCGTACCGGAGCTACCGGCGCGGCCTTGACCTTAGGTATTACCTTGATGGTACTGCTGCTGGTCGGGGCGGCCTCGGTAGACGCTACCGGCAAAAAAATCATCGACGAACATACTCCGGTAGACCTGCAACTCGTTTCGGAGGGCGAACCGCTGAGCCAATCCACCATCGCCAACGTGAAAGCCACTTCCGGTTTGGAACACACCATCGCCGTAAATGGGCTGCTGGGCAGCGCTGTTCCCTGGGACGAGTACGAAAAAACCCAGCAATTATTGTCTCAGCCGGAAAAGCTGACCCAAGACGAAAACGGCGGCTGTATCGTTGCCGCAACGAACGAGCCTTGTGACCCCGACGCGGATACTCAGGAAATGCTGTTGGAATCTAAGGATTTCTCGACCATATCCCACAGCCGCATTCCCGTGATTGCACCCGGCCACGTAGGAATTCCAATGTTGAGCGATGAGGAAGTAGGCAAGCCTTATGCCGTCCGCAGCGGCGATAAAGTGCTGAAACTCACGGCTGAGAAAACTCCCCTGGATTTCGTGTCCGTGAACCCCCAGGATTTGGCTGGCCTGGCCAGTTCCACCCAGGTGGTTCGTCCGGCACAAACCGACGCCGACCAGGAGCTTGAGCGTAATGCCACGGTGCTGGCGCCTCGAGTTCTGCTGATGCGGATTTCTCCGGATTGCAGCTTTTCTGACATTGAGCAGCTCGCTTCGGATATTCCGGCCGCCTCCGAGCAGGACGCCTACATCAACGGTTCCGCGCCCGACCGAGCCATGTTTACCCAGATAACACAAGGGTTGATGTGGGGCGCTTTCGCGATGCTCGGGGTATCAGTCCTGGTAGCGCTAGTTGGAGTGGCGAACACTTTGGCTCTCTCGGTGATGGAACGCCGGCGAGAAAATGGGATGCTGCGCGCCTTGGGCATGACGAAGGGACGTTTGCAAGAAATGCTCGCTATCGAAGCGCTGTTGACGGCCCTCGGGGCGCTGGTCGTAGGCGTATTAGCCGGTTTGGGTTACGCAATAGCCGGCATCAACGCCCTGCCGGTGACGGAACTGGCCTCCGCACAAGTTATTGTGGTACCTCCGCTAGCTATCGCGGCCGCGGCGCTGACCATCGTGGTGGCGCTGTTGGCTTCGATTGGTCCGGCGCGGGCAGCAGCACGGGTCACGCCGGTCGAGGCGCTGGCTCACGACTGAGTGGGCGGGCGGCTAGCCGAAGCTGGCCTTTAGCGAAGCCGCCCCGGTAGCTGTGAGTTCGACCTGGGTCAGGGAACTGATGAGCGGAACCACCAGCGGAATTTTGCCGGTGGCCTGCAAAGTTACCTGTACCCGGGTCGAAGCCACATCTACGTCAACCAGGTCAATTCCCTGCAAGCCAGAGTTCGTGCCTATTGCCGCCCCTGAGAGGTATTCGGCAGCGCGTTCCGAGGCGTGATTCGGTTCGATTTCCAGGGGGACGCCGTCAACAATTCCATTTTGATAGTAGGCAGCATCCGCGATGTTGGAAGCTGCCATCGATGCGGTCTGGTCTGCCAAACGCTGCAAGCGCCGCTGTTCCAGATAAACCCCGGACAGCGCCATGCTCATCAGGATAATCACACAGAGCAGCACGCAAGCAGCCAACCCCAACAGCATGACGCGGCCGTCCTCACCACCGAGACGGTCGAACCGGGCGGAAAGCCGATGCAGCACCGCACCGTCCTTGTGCCATTTCCTAAGCCCCATGCTCGCCCCACTGAATCGGATGCTCCGCGCCCAGCGGCAAGGAAGCGGGAAAGGAACCCTGTAGCATCGTTCCCACCAGCGGCAGGGGGACTTCCACACTAACGTGGACGATACCGCGCGAACCCGCGGCAGGGCACGGTCCAGTCACACAGTCCAGAGTGTAGTGGGCCTGTCCCGCCGGTAATCCCTGGTCAGCGGCCGCCATCTGCACCGCCAAGTTGGCCGAACCGACCCCTGTTTCGGGATGCAGCGTGAGGATACGCGCCGCTCCGGCTGCCCCGGCCTCGGCCGCGTACAGACCAGATTGAATCTGAAAGAAAGCCAAAATCAGGTACACCAGCGGTATCAGGAGCATCATGGTGATGCCCACAAACTCTAAGGTAGCCTCGCCGGATTCCTCACGAACCAGCCGCTGCACCAACCTCGATGCTTTTCGATGATGCCCGCGCCTCACGGCCCCTCCTCTATTACCGCGTGCCCCACCGCGGTCAAGTCCCCCGCTCCGAACAGGCCAATAACCGGCATAGGAGCCTTCACCCGTACCTCCATTACTTCCAGGTCTGAGGTGGAGTAGGGGCCGCTGAGCGTCGTCAGAGTCACGCGCTCGGCGCTGACCGTATGCACGTAGTCGGGACCCAAAGTCGAGGCCAGGACACTGCGCACGGTGTCATCGGCGGCGCTCGCGGGGGCACCCGACAGCGCTGCCGCGTGCGCCCCCGCCCCGGCCGCATCAATCAAAGTCGTGTGCACCCACAGGGCCAAAGCCAGCTGCATCAACCCCAGCACCAGAATCAGTACCAGCGGCATGACGAGAGCGAAACTGGCCGGCTCTGAACCGGACTCTCCCCGCCAACACGGCCACAAGTGCCGACTGCGGGATACTCGACACTCAGAGAGCCGAGACATGGGCTATGGCATCGTTAAACAGATTCGTTAAAGCGGGCAAGGCTACCGCCGACAGGGCCACCACCAGCCCCGCGGTCATCAGGGTCACCATCACCCAGCCGGGAACGTCGCCGTCTTCAGCCTGCAGGCGGGTGTATACGAAGTTTCGCAAGGCGCGGAGTTTTGGCATGTTTTTTCCTTTCGATTGTTATTTTGACTATTTACAGCTGTAGAGCTACCAACCCGGGATAGAGAGCGAAAACCACGGTGAGCGGCAAAATTAAGAACACGACCGGCACCATCATTAGGACTTCTTTCTTTCCACCCTCCGTGAGCAACTGGGTTCGCGCCACCGCTCGTGAATCCGCCACTTGGGAACGCAGCACGCCCGCCAAGGGAGAACCGCGTTCCAACGCAGAAACAATTGCATCAATGAGGTGCGCGAGGATTTCGGAATCGTTGCGGGCTCGAGCTGCGGTCAAACTGGGAGCCAAAGAGTCTCCGTTATCAGCCGCGGCCAAGATTTTTTCCAACTCCTGACCGGCGACATCGGTGCAGCGGGCGGATACCCGGTGCAAAGCTCCATAGAGAGGTTCTCCGGCTCCCACCGCCAGCGCCAACATCTCGATGACATCGGGCAGTTCTTGATTCAAATGCAGTTGGCGACGCCGCGCCGCGCCCGTAAGCCGATAATCGGGAATCAGCAATCCCGCCAACACAAAACAGGTCAACATCACGAAAGCCCCTAAAATCGGCAAGGTTTTCCCCAAAAATCCCAGGAGACTGACAATAACCGCCAGACCTCCCAGAGACAGGGCCCATCGCAGCTGGGAGCGACGAAATCCGCGCACGTCCCTAGGCAAACCCGCCAGTTGCAGTCTGCGCTCGACAGAATCTTTGGAGGGACTGATAAACGTGAGAAACCTGGTCAAGCCGTTATGGAGGAAAGAGTCATCCGGCAATCCATCACCGCGAGAAGCCGCCATCACAGTCAGGTCGGCCTGAACATAAGGAGTGATTCGCCAAGTCGGAAAGGAGCCTTGACGAATCCAGGGTCCCAGACACACCCCGATAAGCCCACTCCCGGCAATGATAGCGAGGCTGCCGACAATCCAGGTCAACGGGTTCTCCACGGTCTACTCCCGCATCGTGCGCGGACTGACTTCCAGGCGTCCCAGCCGCAGCATCAAAATGTACGCCAGCGCCGAAACCAACGCCCCCACCAGCAAAATCATGGAGCCGACCGATGTGGAATACACCTCTAACGTACCCGGACGGCTCAACAGCAGTGCCAAGATAATCCACGGGGAAGCGGCGGCCAGCCGCGCCCCGGTCACGGTCCAAGATTGGCGTGCCAGCACTTCCCCACGAGTTCGTTCCTCCGCACGGAGCATCGCACCCAAATCCTCCAACAGAACCACCAAGTCGTTGCCCCCCACTTGTGCAGCTAAACGCAGTGCTTCGACGATACGATCCCCCACCGGATCAGCCAGTTCATGCTTCAAGATTTTTAGGGAGGCATCGAGGTTGCCGCCCGCTCGATAATCGGCCGCGAAATGGGCAAAAGGCACTCGCAGCGACTTTGGGGCTCGGGCGGCAACTTCCAGGAGCGTTTCACCCAAACTCAGCCCGGCCCGCACCCCGGAAACCAGATTATCCACCAGGTTCGGCCAGGCTTTGCCGCGCTGACTCTGCACGGAATGCAGTTTGCTCTGCAGTCCCAAAAATGGCAGATACGCGGCTAGCAGCCCGGCCAACCACCCAACCATCACCAGCCCGGTGACCAGGGTGAGGCAAATCCCTGCCGACACTCCTGCCAGGAGGGACAGCGCCAGGAACTGTTCCAACCCAATGCGTGTTCCGCTCACCGCGGTGATGTCGTTGAAGCGGGTACGGCGCTGCGCCCAATAGCGTTTCAGAAAGCTCTCTCGGTGCGCCGAATGCCGTCTCGGCGCGAACGTCACCAGGAAAATCCCGAAAACCGCACTGAGGACTGCCGCCAGAGTCAATAGGGAGCTAGTCATGGGGTGTCTCCCGCCAGATAGCCGCCAACTGACTGGCTCGAGAACCGAAGGCGGAAAGAAAATCAAAATCCGCGGAGTTCTTGACTGGCTGAGCACCATCGGGTGGCGCACTGTATAGCGGGTGCGCCGCGACCTGGCCACCGTGAAGGGTCCCGTCTAATGCCAATACTTCCGTCACCGCACGGCTGCCTTGCCAGGTTCCGCGCAGCTGCACCACCAGGTCTATGGCTCCCGCTACGGTCGGCACCACGAATGCTGCGGTCACGTTTTCTCCGGCCAGTAGCGGCAGGGTCGACAGTTTCGTAATCGCCTGGCGGGCGGTGTTGGCGTGAATCGTGGACATACCGGGGATTCCGCAGTTCAGAGCGATGAGCATATCCAGGCTTTCGGCGCCGCGGACCTCCCCGATAATGAGTCGGTCGGGGCGCATCCGCAGGGTTTCCCGAACCAAATCCCGCAGAGTAATCTCACCTTGGCCTTCTATCGAGGCGTTGCGGGTTTGCATCGCCACCGCGTCCGGGGCTTTCAAATTGAGCTCCAGCACTTCCTCACAAGTGATGATGCGCTGGTCAGGAGGAATCTCACCACACAGGGCGCGAACCGTGGTGGTTTTCCCCGATTGGGTCGGCCCGGCCACCACGATATTCAGGCCGATACGCACCGCTTCGGCCAGGAAACGAGCCATCCACGCGGGCATCATGTTGAGCCGAACCAGGTCCCGCACCCGCACCGCTTTCGCGCTGTGCTTGCGGATATTGATGGACCAGGTAGCCGTCACGGGCGGAATGACGACGTGCAAGCGTTCTCCGGTTTCCAAGGTGGCGTCCACGCAGGGGTTGACAAAGTCCAGATGCCGCCCCGAAGCTCTCAGCATCCTCTCCACCAGGGCTTCTACCTCGTCTTCAGCCAGCAACAGGTTGGTCAGGTGGGCTTGTCCGTCGCGGGAACAAAACACCTGGGAAGGACTGTTCAACCAGATTTCTTCCACCGCTGGATCATCCATCAGCGGCTGCAATTTCCCGTAACTTAAGCCCAAGTCGACAACTCCCTCGCGCCTGAGAGCCAATACAATTACGGTCAGTTTAAACGCTTTTTTTACTGCTACAGTGCAAGGGTTCCCGTCCAAAACGGTAAATTCTCATCTTACATTCATGTAATCTTCAGGTTTTTCTGAGGTTTGCCATAGTTTTGCCAAAAATCGATGTAGGTTTCCCGGCTGGTCACGCACCCCGCCCCAGGCGGGGCTTTAAATGGCCAGATTTCCGGCTTTCCGGAGCGGTCTGACGGTTTGTCCCCCAGGGTGACATAAAATTGAGAGATGAGCGATACCGATTTTCTGACCTTGGCGGCTTTGGCCACCGTGGCAGTTCCAGACCTTGAGGTTGAGTCCCTGTGCCCGCCGCTGGGCGAAGACACTGATTTTCGCTGGGTCGGCGTCCTCGATAATCACTCAGCCCGGTGGAGTATCGTCGGCGCTAAGCATGTGGATGCAGAGGCGGCCCTGGACAAGCAGCAAAAGATTTTAACCATGCTGGCCAATTACCGCGATGCGCACCGACTTCCTTTTGATGTTCCCCGTATCGAAGGTAGCGCCACCTCGAAAGACGGGACCTCTATCTTTGTTTATCGCCAGTTGCCGGGCAATCCCTTGGAGTTCAACGAGCTGGCAGAGGATCCGGACCTGCTGCGTGCCTTGGGCAAAGCCATCGCGGCGCTACACGAGATTCCCGCCAACCTGGTTGCTCATGTGGGCTTCCCCACCCCCAGCGTAGATGATATCCGTGCGGACCTGCGCAAAAACCTCTCCCGAGCGGTCGCGACCGGTTTGGTTCCCCCAGTTCTGCAGGCTCGTTGGGAACAAGCCCTTGACGAAGATGCCTGGTGGCATTTCCATCCCACATTTGTCCACGGCTCCCTGGAGCCCCAGCATGTCCTGGTCGCGGATTCCCGAATTTTGGGGATTTCCGGGTTTGCCGAGGTCAGCGTGGGCGACCCCTCGCAGGATTTGTCCTGGGTAGCTTCTGAGCTGACGGATGAGGCCGTGGACCTAGTCTTTGATGCCTACCATTTGGGACGCGCGGAGGGGTCAGACCCGTTCTTGCGTCAACGTACCGACCTGTGTATTGAGCTGGCTCTGGTCAATTGGCTCAATTGGGGGGTCGACCAGGGAGATGCCTCGATAATTGCCGATGCCCAAGACCTGTTGAACGAGCAGCTGGAGCGGCTGGAGGGAGATTTGTCACTAACGGGCCGCCCTCTCTACGAGGACCAGACCTCCAGCATTCCTGACCGTAGCTCGGAAGGGAGTGAAGCCCCCTCCGAGAGTACCGCGGAGATTGCCGCGGAGTCAGATACCCAGGTTTCCTCACTGCCCCCGGATAAAGCCTAAGACCGGGTAGATTCGGTCCGCAACACCGGGACGAACTACCCCGGACACCGTCCTGACCAGCCTTTCTCTACCGTTCCTCAACGGCACGAGACCGGGACAGACTTCGTCCCTTCCTCATTCTCAGGTGGCGTTATCTTCGGAGTGCCACAAGACCGGGGCGGCCCCCTCGCCCTTCTGCCGTCCCCTCCTCCGCGAAGCCGGGGACGGTACGCGTCTAGGGCAATCCGGCAGCGGCCTCAATATCCAAACTTTTCTAAAACTTCGTCGGCCTCCTTTCCACGGTCCGTCAAGTTACTAATCAAGAGATTCTGACTGTAGTCGGTTATCCCCAGCTCGTCGAGGATGTCCTGTAGGGTGAGCAATTGGCGCTCCGGGTCGTCCTCATTGAGAAACACGTAGGCACACACGATGTCCTCCGCGGGGGTCAAGGGATGGGCCTGTAACCAGTAAAGGCGATAGATTCCCAGCTGGTGCAGCCACTGAGAATAGTCCTTCGGGGTCGGGCGCCGGCCGGTCTTCCAGTCGAGAATCCAGATTTTCCCGGTTTGTGCCTCCTCAAACTGTGCGTCGATGCGCAGCGGAATCACGGCACCAACCCCTTCCCCAACATAGAGTTCACCGTCAAATTCGACTTGTGGACGGCGCAGGCGGCGCAGCAGTTCCAGGTCAGCGTAATGCTGTTGCCATTTGTGCAGCAGCTTGCGCTGGTCTGAGGTGAACCCGTCTTCCATCCCGGCATCAAAAATGAGCGCGTCTTCATTTTCGAGCTGGCTGGCAATCCACGCGTGCATATAGGTTCCCAAACGAGCCGCCGCACTGGGCTCCTGCGGCAGGGGACGCAGACGTTGGAGCAGGTAACCCTCGCTGTCTTGCGCCAAACGCGCCATCCCGGTAGCAGAAATTCGTCCCAGCAAATCGCCCGTTCCCAGGCGCGTTTGCGGCTGGTGCAGCAGTTGACTCAAGCGGCGCTCGGTTTCTTCAGTGGCGTCCTGACTGACTCCGTCAGCAAATTTGCCGCTAGCCAAAGCATCCTCGGTAACTTGATACGCATGAGCCAAGTCCTGGCGAGTCTGGGTCCACGGCAGGGCCGGCCAAACGCCTCCCTCGAATCGGTCCTGATTCGGATTTTCGGTTTTTTCAGGGATGGACGTGACTTCGGTTTCAGGCCATTCGACGCTGGGGAGCGCAATTCCCAATCGGGTGGCCTCCTGTGCAAACGTCTCAGCGTTGAACGGAGTCAGCAGGTTTTGGGCTTCAGCTGTGCTTTCCCCCGAGGTCTGCACGCTCGGCGCAGCGGATGGGTCTTGTCGGATGACGTCCGGCCCGTCCGCCCCACCCGCGACATCAGCATCGGTGAAGATGCGTTGGTGCGGGTCTTGTTGCACCAGGAAAAACTTGCTGGGCAAACGTTCTGTCTTGGTTTGCCGCTCAAACCAGCAGTGTCCCAGCAGCAGCCGTGATTTGGCACGGGTGAAAGCCACGTAGGCCAACCGAGACTCTTCTCGCAGGGTGTATTGGCCAGCCTCTTCCCGATATGACTCCAGCAGACCTTTTTTCGATGACACTTTTCCTTTCGCGGTCAGAACCGTTTGGGTTTTCAGTTCCAGCTCGGGCAGATGAGCCCGGTCGCTGCGCAGTGGATAGGGCAGAACGTCGCGTCGCATCGCCCATATTTCGCCTTTGCCGGAGGGGAAAGTGTTTTTGTTCAGGTTTGGGACGGCCACCCAATCCCATTCGAGGCCCTTCGCGGCGTGCATGGTGATAATCTGAACCGCCGCATTATCAACCTCGAAGTCCAGGTCAGCGAAGCTGGCTTCCTCTTGTTCACCGGCACTCAGCCAGTTAAGAAATCCACTCAACGTTGCCCCGGGAATCCGCCCAAAATCACGAACCAGGTTTAAGAACTCGACATAAGCCCCAGCTTGGCACGGGGAGCCAGGCAGCTGTTGCTCAATATCCAAATCGAGCAGTCGATGCGCCAAACGCGTCAACACTAAGGGGGTTGCGAACGCGGCGTTCTCCTTGAGTTCCGTGAGAATTCCACGCAGTTTTTCCAATCGCATGGCAGCCTCAACGGAGACTTCAGCACCGCCCTCCATCACAATCTGGTAAGGAGTGAAACGGTGCGGATTTCGCCCCACTGCCTGTATATCGCTCAATCCCAATCGATATCTATCAAGCAAAATTAGCAGGCTGGCACCTTTTTCCGGGTCATCAGTGACTTCCAAAGCGGCCCGCACCAAGCGCACCCCCGGATCTTCCAAGACACCTTGCATACCCCTGGTTTGATAAGGAATTCCAGCTCGGCGCAGTGCCTCAGCCAAGTTAGGAATAGCGTTTTTCGCACGGCACAGTATGGCAGCAGTCGGCAACTTTTCGGCGGGTATCCCCTCACTTTGCAGCTTGACTCGCTGGGCTTGCCATAATCGGAAAAAGTTCACCACCGCTTGACTTTGCTCAATGTCGGTCAATGTCTGGATTCCGTAGACGATGCCGGGGCTCGCTCCCGGTCGGGCCCGCAGAGGTTTACTGGCGGAGGGCTGGAGACTCTGATTCCGGCGGGCTTTCCCACTCGCGCCCGGGGAAGGGGCCGTGGTCAGTTCGGCCGAGATTCGGTTAGCGACTTTGAGGATGACTTCGTCGTTACGCCACGAAGTCGACAAGGTTCGGGTGAGTAGTAGGTGAGGATCCGTGCAGAATATGTCGCCAAAGTCCTCCATCGAAGCTGCGGAAGCCCCTCGCCAACCGTAAATGGCTTGATTCGGATCACCCACCGCGGTAACCGCGCAATCGCGAAAAATTCCCGAGAGAAAACGCATCTGAGCCACCGAGGTGTCTTGGAATTCGTCCAGGAACACCAGCTGGAATCTCTCCCGCTGACTTTCCCCGACGACCGGCAGTTGCTCGACCAAACGAACCGTTTCCCGAGTTTGGTCAGAAAAGTCTGCCATCATGAGTTCCTGTTTGCGTTCGTTGAAAGCCTGGATGACTCCTGTGGCGTTACGTCCGAATTCCATAGTATTGAGGATGGTATTCAAATGGCGCAATGCTGTCCCGTTGAGTTCTGAACCTTCGGAATCACGCAGGTGCTGGGCGGCAGATAGATAGGAACGGTAGGTCTGTTTCATCTCAGCCAAATCTACGAGATGCGAATTCGTATCGTTAGCCAGGGACAGCAGATTTTTTATCAGATGTTCAGTGTTTTCACCTTCGCGTTTCACCCCCAGCGCGCCCGTCCAGCTTTGCACTACGTCAGTCATGATTTGGTACCTGGCGGCATCAGTGATGGTGGTGAAACCCGATTCACGCCCGACTAACGTGCCGAATTCGGTCAGGAGGGTTCCCGCATAGGAATCGTATGTCGAGACACTGACGGGGTGGCGCAGCAGTTCCGGGGTCATGCCCCGCTGAGCGAGAGTATCGAAACGTTGGCGCAGTTGGTCAAGGTCAAAGTCTGCGGCTTTTAACACCGCGGTAACCTTCGCAGTTTGCTGCCGATTTTGCACTGACTCCATGAGACTCGCGAAGCGTTCCAGACGCAACGCGAAACGGGCCGCCATTTCCCCCGCTGCCTTGCGAGTAAAGGTTAAACCGAGGATGGATTCAGGAACAATACCAGCGTTGATGACCCAGTAAACCAGCCGGTTCGCGATGGTTTCCGTCTTCCCGCTACCGGCCCCGGCTACCACCAGGAGTTGTCCCCGCGGAGCCGTAATTACCGCGGATTGTTCCTCGGTCGGCGGATTAGCCCCCGTCAAAGCAGCCAGGTCAGCCGCTGAGAACAGTTCTTTCACTTGTTTGGACGTAGTCATCGTTTTCTCACTTCCACTCCGAGGGGATCCCCTTCGCCCCAAGCATCGAGGAATTCAACTCGTGACAAATTCGGTCCGCTGAACGCCTCCACCGCTAAGTCCACACGGTCTTGTAAATAGTCCCGCAACGGCATGGTTTCCGGATCGGGCGCTCCCGGAGCTTCACCACGTAGCCAGGCCAGCGGATTGAGCAGAATCTGGCGCTGTTCAGCGGAGAATCGCTTGGGGAGGGTAATCGTTTCCGTTCCTGGCACCAGGCCTTTTTGTACCCAAATTTTGGGGTCTCGCGGCTCTTCGATGACTTGGGAGTTCAGTGGCTCGTCCGAGTCCGGCGGCACAAGGAGTGCCACAATTTCCGCCAGGTCGCAGGGCTGTTGCTGACCTAACGCAGAGGCATTATAGGCCGCCTGGTAGAGAGCTAACTGCAGATTAGCCGCCACTTTTGCAGCACTGAATTGAGAAAGAGCTCCGGTCTTATAGTCGATTAAGATGACTTGCCCATGCGCAAACATCACCCGGTCGATACGGGCGTTGTACACCAGGGCGCCGGCCCCGGAACTGGCTGGCAACCGACCGGGATAACGCACCTCAAAAAGAGACGGATACTGATGATTGACCAAGAAAGTCGCCAGGGGCACCAGGCAGGTTTCGACTCGGCGACGGAAGTTCCATTCCATCCAGGTGTCTCCGGTCAGGGGTCCCAGCAGACGACGCGTCTCCTCGCGCAGTTCGGTCAGGACCTGGTCATACTCCAGGTCATCCCGTGGGCCGTGGTCCTTCCACCAGTATCTGCGCCCTAGGATTTCTGCGGCTTCGTGAACAATATTTCCAACTTTATTAGGCGCGTAAGGGTCATCGTCATCGTTAGAATAGCCGGACCAACTCAACACGTAATCCAACGGATTCTCCAAAGCGCGTTCCAAGCCTGAGGCATAGATGTGAACTTCGGTGGATTCCGGAGTGGTTACGCTGACCGGCAAGACACCCAGCCAATTGTCCGGGTGAGCGGCAGGACAGTCACCCGCTGCCAATTTCGCCAATAGCCCCGCAGCGGCAGGGGCATCAATAGTGGGAGTTCCCCAACTGGTTTCCCCACCCAAGCAGGCAGCGCGCAGGTAAGCCACAAAGTCACGCAGGTTCGTGGGCAGATGTCGATGCTGTTTCGGCTCCAACTGCAAAGTTTGTACCAGCGGCGTGAGGAAGGTGGAACGTCCTACTCCGTCTTGAACGGTGGTGCCCAAAATTAAACGTTCAGTGCAACGTGTCAGGGCGGTAAAGAAATGCCGGTATTCGTTTTGCCAGTTCCACAGGTAACCGGCACTGCTGGAGCTTGCAGGATTGTCGCGATTTTCCAGCTCGAACATGGAAGTACCCAAGATTGAACCCGGCCAACGCATCGTCGGCCAGCTTCCGTCAGTCAGTCCCGCTACTGCCACCAGGGGCCAATGCTGTGAGACAGCGGCTGCGGCTGACACGACAGTGACCGCGTCTCGCACCAGATGATGAGGGGCAACGGTGCCGGTCGGAAGATTGCGAGCCAACATCCCCCGTGCGAAATCTGCCGCGGTTTGGCCCGGATTTCGAGCCTCGAACCAGTCCGCCGCTTTGAACAAATCCATCACCAAATCCAGGTCAATTTGCAGGGTGGAACGCACCATGGGCATCAAACCGGGCTGCAGGGCTCGAGCCTGGAGGATTTCGGCGCGTCCCAGACCATCCCAGAGTTTCCACAGCAGCAACTGCACCGATCCCGGATCGGCTTTCCATTGCTGCCATCCCGCTTGGAGCGCTTGCCCCAGGTCAATGAGCTGGTTCGCGTCAGCAGATTCGGAGGTAATCTCAGCCAGGGTGCGCCCCGCGAAATCCTGGCCGGAAATCACCGTACACAAAAACTGACGGATGTAGGGCAGGATTCCAACTGTGTCGGACTCGCTTTGCTCATCATCAGCGGCATTTCCGGATTCCAGGGCGGAGAGGGAAGGCTTCTCGCCGTCCCCGACTTCCCCCGGAGGCAACAATGTCAGGTCATGCAGGAAAGAGTCGAGTCGCCGCATTCGCCACACGTCCCAGCCTACGAGGGCAGAAGAAAGCAATCCGACCAAATCCAGGTCCGAAAGCTCTACCTGGTCAGGGGTTTCCACACAAACTGCCTGTATCATCTGAAGCAGACAGCGGGTTAGACGCCCTTCGTTGAGCTGGGCTCCGGCCCCCGGAACTACCACCGGTATGTCCATGTTTTCCAAGACTTCAGCAACTTGGCGGGCTTCCAGGGAAGACCGGGTCAAAACTGCCATCTGAGAATATTTCAGGTGGTGGGCAGAGAAGATATGGGCATCTTGCAGGAGCGTCCCGATTTCTCGGTATTGGGCCGTGTCGGTGGGCTTTTCCACCAAGAAAACGTGGTCTTGACAGCCCGAAACGCAGGTTGAATCTGGCTGTGCCGAGTCCGGGGAGGACTCCCCCACAGCGTTCCACAAGCGTGCGCTGATGCCGTGTACTCCCAAGCGATTCACGGCTGTACGCCACACTCGGCGCAACGGTGCAGGGACGTGTTCCCGGTTCAGCAGAATCTCGGTGACGGTTTTGCCGGGGATGTTCTCTAACTGTTGCCACAGTCTCTCGCACAAGTGCGGACTGGCCCCGCGATAGGTGTTCACACAGGTTTCCGGCAGGGTACAGGCCACGAGGGCGGTTCCATGCGTCGCCCAAAGAGACAGGATGTCAATCATCAGCCCGTTGAAGTTTTGCAGATCATCGACTCCCACCAGTTCCGGAACCGGGGCTCCCGCCTTCACCGCCAAGAGGTATTCCTCAAAAAGTGAAGCCGTGTCCAAGGGCCAAGCAGATTGGCGAGCCTGCAGCCGTTGAGCCTCCCGGTCGGTGTGCATGGCCTGAATGAGCCGGGTCACTAGCGGATGAACCGCCGGTGGTGCGGGGTCTGATGAGGCGCCGCCAGCAAAAGCCCGGACACGGAAAATCCCGTCCACCAAATCACGGCGGAAACCTTGGGTTTCCAGGGCTGAACGCAGCTCCTCTTCGAGGGGCATTTCAGCCAGAAAATCCTGGATTTGGACCATCACCTCAGCATCGGTGGCCAGTCTAACCTCAGGCAGTCCTCCCTCTCTGCGCCATTGATTGAAACGTGCAAAGATTTCCGCCACGAAACCTTTGCTGGCACCCATGGGACAGTGCGGATCCTCAGATTGCGCCCGAATCTCCAAGGCTCGCTCGCTCAACCGGCGGGCGGCACCCGCGTTCTGACTCAACACCAACATCCGGGGATTATCCACTAGCAGTTGGGCTAAAAGCGTGGTTTTCCCGCTAGCCGGAACGCCTGCCACAAGCACAGATTCACCGTCATTAAGCGAGTGGCGAACTCGGCGCGATAAGTCATCGAAAATCTCCATACCCTGAGAGTATCAGCACCCCCGAAGGCGAAAATTGGAGACTATTAAACTCGCTCTCTCTTCGAGCGCATAATTCCCGCTCACCGGGCAAAACCCCTAGAATGAAAGGACAGTCGGAAAGGAAAATTAATGGAAATCAAAATCGGAATGAAGTCCGTAGCCCGCGAAATCGCCCTCGATATTGACAAATCCCCCGAGGAACTGCAAAAACTGCTCAAAGATGCCATCTCCACAGGAGAAATCATTGATTTGGTGGACAAGCGCGAGTCGCACACCCTCATCAATGCGGGCAGCATCGCCTATGTCGAGTTTGCTCCGGAGCGTCAAAACCGGATTGGCTTCGCCATCTGATTTCCTTTAGAAAGTTAAACCTAAGTCTTCCATCCTGCGGGAATGCTGCTTTTGGATTTCTTCCACCTTGTCGTTAACAGCTATGCCTGCGGGCAGGAGCAGTGGGTAAGCATCCAGGATAGCTCTGACCCCGGCTACGGCCTCTCCCGCAACGCGACGCCCCCACATGGATAGGCGCGACTCTACCGTCGGGTCAGCCGCGATTCCGTCACGCAGCCGAGCCCGCACCCACTGGGTCAGTCCAGCAGACCCGGAAACCCCCAGAATTTCAATCATGTCAGCCCCGACGAACTGTGCTGCCAAATCCTCCATATCCGCTAAAATTCCCACAAAAATGTAGCTTTTCACCATGCGTTCCCACCAGTCACGCGGGCGGGTTCGCCGCTCCATATCGTCAAAAAAGCCCACGTACGGCTGGGTCAAATCCGCCAAATCTAAGCCCCGCCGGTTAGCAAACGCTTCCAAATCATCGATGGCGGTCACAAACGAAACCCCCATCCGCGCCAACGCCAACTGATCAGCAAAATCGGTGGTCTGGGACACATCCCGAGCCAGCCTCGCGTACGCCGTAATTCGCGTGAAAGCCACCAAACCCAGCATGTGCGCCGTGCGTTCTTCCGAAATTTCCATAGGTTCATTCTAGGCGCTGCGTTGCGGTAGGACATACGAAACTCAAGACACTGCCTGGAAAAGTTGTCAAAATGGGGGGATGGGGATTTCTTTTTTTCTGAACTTGGAACCAGCCGGGGCTCGTCATCGGTCTGCCGCTCGCTTTTGGGGCGATAGCCGCCTGCGGCGGCGGGCCGGCGTGACGCTGGCAGTTGTGGGACTGGCTGCGACCGGGCTGGTAGCGGGTAGCCCCGAAGCAACTTTTGTGCCGGGCCAGCCTGCCGCAGCACAAGCGGCACCGGGGAACAGTGAGACGGTGGCTCGCGCCGAGTTTGAGGCCTTGTGGGACTTAGCAGACAAGGTCACCCCCTTTTCTTCCGGAACGGTTATCTCTTCGTGTACCCCCGGCACTGCACAGCCTGAGGCTGTCCAAAAAATGCTCTCGACCTGGAACTATTTCCGCTCGCTCAATCGCCTCGCGCCGGTCAGTTTGCCTGCCCACTACGCTCCACAAGGTCCGGCACAAGCAGCAGCCCTCACCGCTGCGGCAGGCCCAATCGCGTCAGGAGCCCCCGACTCTGTTCCGGGCGCGGTGTGCCTCAACGATAACGTGAAACTCGCCTCGCGTTCGGGTGTCATTGCCCGGTTGGACGGTATCGTCACCCCGGCCACGGAAGTCTTGCGATATATCACCGAAGCCTCGACCGCGAACACCAATGACAACCTGGGTCATCGGCTCCAGATGTTTTCGCCCGTCCAGGCAAACGCTGCTATCGGGGCGGTTTCTATCGGAACCTCCGGCCCTACCGCCACTTCTATCCAGCTTTTCGACACGACTTATGAGGCCGCCGGAAGGCCCGTCCACCCCAGTTTTTGGGATTCCACGAATCACCAGCCGCCGAGCATCGCGTGGCCAGCGGCGGGGTATTTCCCTTCCCGTATCCTGCCTACTGGAGCGGGCGAAAACGTGTCCCGCTGGTCTTACTCGGGCCAGTGTGCCGATTTGCGGGCTGCCGAGGTCCGTGTGACCGGCCCCGCGGGAGATATTCCACTGCAGGTCATTCACCGTTCGGAACCCGGGGTCGACCCCAATCTAACACCGTGGGAATACGGCGGATATGACACGGTTTTATTCAAAGTTCCCCTGAATCAGCTGATTATTCCCGACTTTTACAATGTGGCACCCTATACCGTCAGTATCTCTAACATCCGCACCGCTCCAAACTGTCAACCGGTCCCGACCTCAACCAGCTACCAGATAAACCTGTTTAACTCGGATTGGCCCTCCGACCCCAACGGCGACGCAGATCAAGACGGGGTGATTAACTCGCTGGATTCCCGTCCACACATCCCTGACCTGCACGCTGACCGGATTGGCGGTGCAGATCGATTCGGAACTTCCGCTGCCATCGCCAAATTATCAAACTCACGACCTGCGGTGGTTTACCTGGCTCGGTCCGATGTTTTTGCTGATGCCCTGGTTGGCGGAGTTCTCAAGGATGGTCCGGTACTGTTGGTCCCTCCCGACACCTCTCCCGTGTCCCCGGTCATTTCCGAGACCCTGCGTGCGCTGGGACCCAAGCAAGTGGCGGCTTTGGGGGGAACCGGCGCTATTTCGGACGCTCGGCTCTATGAACTCGCCGGGGGGCACGCCGCTTTGCGGATTGGTGGAGCCAATCGAGTCGATACTTCCGTGATGATTGCCCGCCGAGCCTTTTCAAAAGCAAATTCTCTCTATGTTGCCAACGCCTACGGACCTGGTGGCAGTGTCTCACCGGACGCACTGACCGGAGCCGCCTTGGGAGACGGACCTATCGTCCTGGTTGATTCGTCCTCCCCCGCTATCGCCACCATCCGTCAACTGGCGACAGACCTGCAGGTAGACCGGGTAGTCGCCCTGGGCGGGCCAGCGGCCGTGTCGGACGCGGTATTGCAAAGCATAGCCAATGGCAAAGCGACAACCCGTCTGGGAGGCCAGAACCGCTACGAAACCTCGCGAGAAATCGCTTTGGAATCCGCGCGTCTACAGCCCTCAACCCACGCCTACCTAGCTCGCGGTGACGTGTTTGCGGACGCAGTTTCGGGGGGCCACCTGCGTAACGGGCCAATTTTGCTGGTGCCACGCGGATGCGGAGCCCTGGACAAAAATACCATGCACACCTTAGCAAAACTCAACGCCTTCCAAGTAACTGCCCTGGGCGGATACGCCGCTATTTGTGAAGAAACCTTACGCAGCGCGCTGGAATGGCCAGACTACGTCAACCACAACGTCACCGAGTTCTAGGCTTTTGCCTGCGAAATGGTGAACCAGGCAGGAAAACCACATCCTCCAGCCGGCTCGGTTTACAATGAAAGATATAGGCAAACGACTTTTGAGCACTGACAACGATAAGGAAGATACACATTGAGGAGCGAAAATACCTTGGAAACCGCGGGAACTGATGAGGAAGCCACGGCGGACATCACCGGTATTAATGACTTGGAAGCGAACCAAGACAAAACTTTCGCTGATTTTGATGTGGAACCCGAAATCGTTGCGGCCTTGCGCGATCAAGGCATCATTCATCCGTTTCCGATTCAAGCCCTGACCTTGCCGGTCGCGTTGAACCGCCAGGACATTATCGGTCAGGCCAAAACCGGCACCGGTAAGACTCTCGGATTCGCCATTCCGATTCTGCACGACATTATCGGTCCCGGCGATGAAGGCTGGGACGAGATTCCGGATTCTGGCGCCCCGCAAGCCTTAGTGGTCCTGCCCACCCGCGAACTGGCGAAGCAAGTCGCGGCGGAGATTCGGGCAGCAGCGGCCCATCGAGTTGCCCGAATCCTCGAGATTTACGGTGGGGTCGGATTCGATTCCCAGGTCGACGCGCTGCGCCAGGGCGTCGAGGTGGTAGTGGGCACTCCGGGACGTCTGATTGACCTGATGAATCAGGGCACCTTGAAACTGGGGCGGGTGCGGACCTTGGTTTTAGACGAGGCCGACGAAATGTTGGACATGGGTTTCCTGCCTGACGTGGAAAAACTCATCTCCCAGATTCCCTCGCGTCGCCACACCATGCTGTTTTCTGCCACTATGCCCGGCCCGGTGGTGGCTCTGGCGCGGCGTTACATGTTCCAGCCAACGCATATCCGTGCCGCCGATCCGACTGATTCTTCACAGACTGTACGGCAGGTCAAACAAGTCGTGTACCGGGTGCATTCCTTGAACAAGACAGAAGTCGTCGCCCGGATTTTGCAAGCTCGAGGTCGCGGCTTGACGATTATCTTTACCCGCACGAAACGAATTTGCCAACGATTGGCTGACGATCTCTCCGAACGGGGTTTCGCCACCGGCGCGATTCACGGTGACTTGGGTCAAAATGCACGAGAGCGGGCTTTGCGGGCTTTCCGTCACGGCAAGGTGGACGTGCTGGTTGCCACTGACGTAGCGGCGCGAGGCATAGACGTGGATGACGTGACTCACGTGATTAACTATGAATGCCCCGAAGACGATAAGACCTATATTCACCGCATTGGGCGCACCGCTCGCGCCGGCAACAAAGGCAGCGCCATCACCTTCGTGGACTGGGAGGACCTGACTCGGTGGCGAGTCATTAATCGGACGCTCGACTTGGATTTTTCCGACCCGCGAGAGACCTATCATACCTCTGCGCATCTCTATTCCGACCTGGACATTCCCACTGACGCTACCGCAAACTTGCCGCGGTCCCGACGGGTTCGCGCCGGTTTGGAAGCCGAAGAACTGGAGGACTTGGGTGGACGCGACCCGGGCAGTTTTGGGTCGCGCCGCGGCGGGAAGGGTTCCGGCTCAGGGCGCCGGAAATCTGAGAAGGGCCACGGTCCGCACAAGAACAACAAAAAGAAGCACGGCCTCAAGGAAGGCGGAAAACCCGCAGAACGCGAGGCTGCCGAGGAATCTTCGAAGAAGGAACGTCAACGTAAACGCACTCGTCGTCATAAGTCCGACAAGGCTGGAAAAGGTAAGGGGGCTCGCTGATGATTGATCACCTTTCTCCCTATGAAGGTGTCGTTTTTGGCGCTTTAATAGGATTGGGCATCCTCTCGATGCTCTCGGCTGAAGAAAATACCCAGATGGTAGGTGCTTGCCTATTGGCAGCCGGTTTTTGGGGCGGAGTCATTGCCCTGGTGCGCGCTCTGGTGCATCGCGAACCCGGCGGCTTGTATGTCATCTCCTTTGTCGCAGCACTGATTGCCGGCTTGATGAAGTTCTTTGTGTTTTCCGACATGGGCAAGAATGGCGGAAACCGGGTCATTTGGACTTTCATAATCGGCATCGGCCTCGCCGGGTTAGTCGGCACAGCTCTGAACGCTTTGATTCGCAAGCCCCCAGAAGACCCGGAAACGGCAGCGAAGCAGGCCTCCCCCGATTTTGACGAATCCGAGGAAGCCGCTCCCCTGCACGGAATGGATGAAGCCGCGGAAGATTCCGCCACGGCGACTGACGAAGTTCCCCCTGAGGATTCCGCCCCGGACTTGTCATAATCCGCGCCACACACCTGTGGCCCGCCCGGCCCAGGATGACTCCGGAACAGGGATATCAGTCTTGGTGAATGGGAAACCGCCGCGGGTTGCCACCGAGCGCGTAGACTTGAGGACATGAGTGATCAAAAAGAAACCCGCGGCAAGAACCGCTCCCGTCAGCCCCAGTCCAAAGAGTTTAAGAAGTTTATCGGCGAGAACTGGGGTCCGCGTCCCACCGATGGCTACGAACGGTCTAGTGCTGCTCCCTACGCGCTGCGCCGCCGCGTGAAGTTGGGGGAAAAGTTTAAAGGAGTGCGACTGGTCGTCCCTGCTGGCGCTCTAGTGGTGCGCAACAATGACTGTGACTACCGATTCCGGCCGCACTCCGCGTTTTCCCACCTGACCGGCTTGGGAACTGACTTGATTCCCGATGCCGTATTGGTTTTGAACCCGGTTCGGGAAGGTGAAACCGGTGAAGGCGAAGGAACCCACACCGCCACCGTCTTTTTCCGTCCTCGCGCGTCACGCGCTTCTGAGGAGTTTTACGCAGATTCGCGTTACGGCGAGTTGTGGGTTGGGGTGCGTCCCTCGCTGGAGGAATTCGAGCGCATGTGTGGGATTCCCTGTGCCCACCTGGAGACACTGCCCGATTTATTAGCTAAAGATGCTGGTCAGGTCCAGATTGCGATGATTTCTACCTCCGATTCCCAGGCCGCGGCAGTGGTGAATCAGGTTCGCGAGCAAGCTGGGATTGACCCCGATGCCGCCAAGAAACTGGACAATTCGCTGGAGGAAGCAACTTCTGAACTGCGCCTCATTAAGGACGATTGGGAAATCGAGGAGATGCGCAAGGCTGTCGCTGCTACCAAAGAGGGCTTTGAAGAGGCGATTCGATCTTTCCCGCGGGCGGTGAAACATTTCCGCGGCGAGCGCGTGGTAGAAGGTGCATTCGGAGCGCGTGCTCGGGAAGTCGGTAATGGCCTGGGCTATGACACGATTGCGGCTTCCGGGGAGCACGCCGCGACCCTGCACTGGATTAACAACGATGGTGTGGTGCGGGAGGGCGACCTCATCTTGATTGATGCCGGAGTGGAGCTCGATTCGCTTTACACCGCGGACATCACCCGAACCCTGCCGATTAATGGTCATTTCAACGAGGTGCAGCGTCGCGTTTATCAAGCGGTTCTGGACGCTGCCGACGCGGCTTTTGACCAGGCGAATCAGCCGGGATGTATTTTCTCTGATGTCCACAGCGCCGCCATGCGCGTCATCGCACAGAGGCTTGACGAGTGGGGTCTGCTACCGGTTTCCTGGGAGGAATCACTGCAGGAGGATGGTCAGTATCATCGCCGGTGGATGGTGCATGGCACTTCACACCACCTGGGCATTGACGTTCATGATTGCGCCCAGGCGCGCCGCGAAATGTACAACGGAGCCAGGCTGGAACCCGGCATGATTTTCACCATCGAGCCCGGACTGTACTTCCGAAAAGACGACTTGGCAGTTCCCCCGGAGTATCGGGGCATTTCCGTGCGTATCGAGGACGACATTTTGGTGGGACCCGGCGGCAAATGCGAGCGTATCTCACAGAATATCCCCCGTACCGTGGCTGACGTGGAAGCCTGGATTGCCCGCGTACAGGCAGAATAGCGCCGCGACTGCCCCGAGTTCGGAAGGCTCCGGCTCTGTCTGACATTCACGAGATTCCCCGTGACCCGCATGTCAGGCCGGCCCCACCGGCGAATCATTAGGATGTGGATATGGCCTTGAAAATCGACCCCCACGTGCATTCCGCGCTCTCCGATGGCACGGATGTTCCGCGTGAATTGCTAAAAAAGGCACGTGTTGCCGGGTTGGATGTAATCGGGGCAGTCGATCACGATACGTTCGAGCACTGGGAGCCATTTCGCGCCGCCTATGCCGAGTTAACGGCCGAAGGGGCTCGTCCGCCCGCGATTATTTTAGGTACGGAAATCTCCACGAGCGTGGACCGCTGCCCTATCCACCTGCTGAATTATCTGCCGAATCCCCACCGCGGCAGCGTCCGAGCAATATTAAAAAATGCCCACCACGATCGCTTGGAACGCATGCGGCGCATGGTCACGAAAATCAACCAGGATTATCCGCTGACGTGGTCAGACGTGCAGGCAGAGATTACCGGATTGACCCCGGGGCGACCGCATATCGGTGATGCCCTGGTGCGGAAAGGCTACTTTCAGACCCGCTCCGAAGCGTTCAAAAAGGTCCTCAATCCCGGCTCCCCCTATTACGTTTCGCGCCCCATTGTTGACAGTTTCGCCGTCCTGGAGGCTATCCGCGCCGATGGCGGGGTTCCTGTGCTGGCTCACCCGTTTTCGTTGACGCGCAGCAAACGGAGGCTGGACCCCGCCATAGTTCGGAAACTCGCTCAAAACGGCCTGCGGGGTATTGAAGTCAACCACCGCGAACATGATGCCCCAGCCCGCCAATTGGCCGCAGGGTTGGCCCGGGAGCTCGATTTGTTTGTCTCCGGGGCTTCGGATTACCACGGGGCGGGCAAACCTAATCAGCTGGGTGAAAACACCATGCCCGAAGCCAGCCTGCGCCAGATTCTCGCCGCGGGTGCCAGCCCACTTCTCGGCGAGCTACCGCCGAGTTAGGAACCGCTACCGGCCTTGGATTGAAACTGTTGCAGTGCTGCTTGAACGGTCGCGGCATAGATATCTTGCCCGGCGGGGCCGGGATGAACCTCGTCACTGGCCAAAAGGTCCGTATGACCGGCGATAGCACTGTCCCAGCTGGCGACTTTCACCCGGTCAGGGTGGGCGCCAGCCAGGGCATACATGGTCTGGTTAGAGATTTGAATCCACTCCTGGGAAGCCCGGCCGTGACCGGTCACGAACACAAATCTTGTCTGCGGGAACTCGGCGAGCAGAGCTTCGCCATCTTGAACTCGAAACGTCGAATTCGTGGCGAGAGCAAAGACTACGTAGGGACGTAGCGTGCCTTGGGCTTGACGAGCCCGCATGATGCCCACACCTGCCGCTGAGCTGCGTGATACCGCCGCGTCTATGGTGGCACCGGGCAGAGTTTGGACGAGTTTCGGTGCCGCAGCCAGAGTCACCGAGTCCCCAATAATGTCGACTTGGTCCCCGGAGATTGGCTCACTAACCTCAGAAGGCTTGGTTGACGTGGTTGGCTTAGTTTGGGGAGTTGGCTCGGATGGTTTTTCCTCCGCACCAGTTTTCGAGTGGTGGCTGTCCTCCGGCTTTTCGTTATGAATAAAGTTCGCCCCGGCTTCAACAAGTTGTTCGGCAGCGGTTTTTTCTGGAGCTATGGCGATAGAGATGACCAGCGGCAGCACCGCGACCACAGCCGCCATCCAAACCAGGGAGCGCCGCCACCACGACACCCGCAACCGGGAGGAAACCGCCGGGCTCACGGCCTTTTGCGAACGCGGCGCAAACCAACGTTTCCAGGTGACGATTAAACCGTTGTGCCGCATGGGTCTCTCGACATATTTGTAACTCACAGATGCCGCCAATATCGATATCACGGCAATAATCACCAGCGCCGCCCACTGCGGCAATCCCCGCCAGAGGCTGTTGACCAGCATGAACACTGGCCAATGCCACAGGTACAGGGAATAGGAGCGCACACCTAGCCATTGCAGGGGAGGCCACGACAAAAATTCGACCAGGACCTGACCCGGTCCGCTCACGCCGGAGACTTCCTCCAAACAAGCCTGAATAATCCCGATGGTCAGCACACTAACCGCCAACACTCCCCACGGATAGGTGAAGGGATCGCTGTCACGCAGCATCAGGAAACTGACGAACACCCCAACCATGCCTACCCAAGCCGCCAAACCGCGCAACCGGACTGTGGAACAATCCAGGTAATGCGGGGTGTTTTCCAACGCCAAGGGGAACAGCAAAGCCAAAGTCGCCCCCAACATCAGCCCGAAAGCGTGCGTATCGGTACCTTCGTAGATGCGGGTTAGATTCCCTCCCCCGGCTTTTAACACCGCCATTTCGCTCACAGAGGCCAAAGCCAGCAGTGCGGGCACCAACCACCGATGCCGGGTGGGAATCAGGAAAGCCAGCAACAAAATCAGGGGCCACACCAGGTAAAATTGCTGCTCCACCGCCAAAGTCCACATATTCGCGAGGAACTGTGGGTTGGTCCGGTCAAAATAGGAGCCCCCAAAAGCCACATTGACCCAGTTATAGGTGTAGGTCAGGGTTCCCAGGACTTGATACCAGATGCCCACTAGGAAATCCCGGTTCACCAAAGCTGCCAGCGGCACGGTCACCAGTACGGTCAAGGTTACGGCGGGAACCAGTCTCCGGAAGCGCCGCAGCCAAAACGCACGGACATCGATGCGCCCGGTGAGGCGCTGTTCACGCGCCAACAGGGCTGTGATCAGGAATCCAGACAGCACAAAAAATACGTCTACCCCCAGGAACCCTCCCGGCAGCCAGTTCGGAGCTACGTGGTAAACCAGCACCGCCAAAGCTGCCAATGCTCGGATCCCGTCCAAGCCGCGCAGCTGGTAGCGCGGCATTTTTGGGTCTGGTGAGGATTGCAAAGCTGTCTCGGCCTGGGGGGATGCGGCGCTGCGCGGGGACACACGGGGCTTTTCCTCGCTGGTTCCAGAGACGCTAACGCGGCTTTCTCCCGATGCTGCCGGTTGCTTCAGGCGAGGTCCTTGCCGTGGAGGAGGCGGTGCGGCGGGGTGGAGATGCCCACTGGACTGGGACTTGCCGAATCCGAAAATCACCTTACCCCCTCATCACTGCCGCGTATATAACAAGGGTTAAGCCTAGCGCCCTAGTGTGAAAAAACCCAGCGCTGGCATTAGCATGAAGGTATGACATTACCCACTACAGATGAATTGATGAAAGCCCTGGAGAAAGTCATTGACCCTGAGATTCGCCGGTCAATCACCGATTTGGATATGGTCCAGGAACTGAAAATTGACGACTCGGGCCACGTTTTTGCCCGCATCGCCCTGACTATCGCGGGATGTCCCCTGCAGGCTCAGATTGAGCAAGATGCCAAGGCGCGCCTGGCGGAAGTTCCCGGCGTGACCTCCGTGGAAGTGGAAATGGGTGTCATGAGTCGCGAGGAACTGGACCGGGTCAAGGAAAAGCTGCTGGGAGCCAGGCCGGTAATCCCCTTTACTCAACCGGACTCCCTGACCCGTGTCTACGCCATTACTTCTGGAAAAGGCGGGGTCGGCAAGTCCTCGGTCACCGCTAACCTAGCGGCCGCGATGGCGGACTCTGGCCTGAAAGTGGCGGTTTTGGACTGCGATATTTACGGATTCTCGATTCCGCGCATGCTCGGGTTAGAGGACGCGGCCCCCACCCCGGTGGGAGACATGATGATGCCACCCACTGCTCACGGGGTAAAAGTTATTTCGATGGGCATGTTCGTTCCTGACGGACAGCCGGTGGTATGGCGCGGGCCGATGCTGCACCGGGCTTTGGAACAGTTCCTGTCCGAGACTTTCTGGGGAGATTTGGATGTGCTGCTCCTAGACCTGCCCCCCGGTACCGGCGACGTGGCGATTTCGGTGGCACAGCTGCTGCCGAACTCGGAAATCGTCGTCGTGACCACCCCGCAACTCGCGGCGGCCGAAGTCGCCGAACGTGCCGGTTCGATAGCTTCGGGCACGAACCAAAAGGTCGTAGGGGTGATTGAGAATATGAGTTACCTGACCGGCCCGGACGGCTCTCGTATCGAGGTCTTTGGAACGGGAGGCGGCGAGCAGGTGGCCTCTCGGCTGTCTCAGATCTTGGGTTACGAAGTTCCACTTTTGGCACAGATTCCTCTGGAAGTCGCCTATCGGGAAGCCTCCGATGGCGGTGAGCCCCTCTCCACCAGCGAGGCTGCCAAGAACGGACAATCCGTCGCCGGGGCGGCCTTGCGTTCCGCAGCCGCTACTTTGAGCAAGCGGGCACGCAGCCTGAAGGGTCATCGTCTGAACGTCACCGTGAAATAGCGGCAACATCGGGTCTGCGGGGCGGGTCTGGAATGGTCGATTCCTGGCCCGCCGTATGGGCGCTACCGAAGGATAATTAACGGTTTTTAATTGCTACCAGCAGCCCGTCTCCGACTGGCAGCAGGTTTGCAGTCCATTCTTCGGATTCCTGAATGTGACGCAGCACTTCGCGCATCGCTACAGTGTCCGGTTCACGCCGAGCAGGGTCAGCCACCGAATCATTGCACATGGCGTGGACTATGACCAGTAGCCCTCCGGGGCGCAGAGCTGGGTTTAACAGTTCTACATAGGCTTGGGTTTCGCCAGGATCCCCGTCTACCACAGCCATGTCGTAGGCTCCCCGACTGAGGCGCGTGAGGACTTGCAGGGCGCGTCCCGTAATCATGCGTACTCGTGTGAGCGAGATACCCGCTCTCGTCAGGATTTCCTTGGCGACCGCGTGAAGTTTCGGGTCGACATCAATAGTGGTCAATACCCCATCCGCGGGCATTCCGGCCAGTGTCCACAGGGAGGACACCCCGGTTCCGGTACCGATTTCCAGTACGGACCGAGCTCCAGAAGCCCCGGCCAACATTCGTAGTGTCGCCCCTGCTCCAGGGGATATCGGCACGGAACCGAGCTCTCTGCCTCGCTGCCTGGCGATGGCTATAGTTTCAGACTCCGGTAAAAATTCTTCCGCATACGACCAGCTTGAGGTCTTATCGATGGAAATTTTAGACTCGTTAAAACGCGGCACTATTTCAAAAACTTCTCTAGTTCCTTAGCTAAGGTAGCGACTTCCTCATCGTTGAGTTCAATAACCAAACGACCGCCCCCGTCTGCAGGAATACGCATCACGTTACAACGCGGTTCTTTAGTGACTTCCAGGGGTCCGTCCCCGGTGCGGGGTTTCATGGCTGCCATTTGTTCCTCTTTTCAAAAACGGCTTTACCTCTCTATTATACGGGAAGTTCCGGCATTGATTGGGAATTATTTTCAGACAGGTATTGCAAATGCGCCGTTTCGCGGGCTCAGCTTCGGTCAATGTGTTTTCGGCAAAGTGTTCTTTACCATATAGAGAGCTTCTTCGGCGGTGTCAACCACCTGAATAATGGAGGCGTCCGCGACACTAGCCATACCTTCCTCAACCAGGCACTTACGAACCCATTTCATCAACCCGTCCCAATATTCGTGCCCGACCAACACTATCGGGTATTGCTGAATTTTGCTGGTTTGACGCAGCGTGACGCATTCAAAAAGTTCATCCAGAGTCCCGAAACCGCCGGGCAGAACCACGAAGGCTTGGGCATATTTCACGAACATGGTCTTGCGTACGAAAAAGTACCGAAAGTCAATCCCCAAATCAACGTATTCGTTGATTCCTTGCTCATGAGGTAACTCGATTCCCAGACCAATGGTCATTCCATCGTTGCGGCGGGCCCCTTTGCTGACCGCCTCCATCAGCCCCGGACCGCCCCCGGTGATGATGGAGAACCCGGCTTGGGCAAAAACTTTGCCGATATCTTCGCCGAGCCGATAGTAGTGCGTGCCGGGTTCGACTCGGGCAGAGCCGAACACCGTGACGGCTTTTCCGACATCCGCCAGAGACTCGAAACCGTCAACGAACTCCCCCATGATTCTAAGGACTCGCCACGGATCCTCCTCGGTCCACTTCGGATCGACTCTCGAGCGCAGCAAAGCCTGATCCGCCAGTTCCCGCTGCATCCCGCCCCGGGAACGCCGGTTAAAAAAAGTCTTCATACCCAGTCCTTATTTCGGTTCTTTCGCCCGCGGCACCTGGCCCTGGCTATCCTGCCGAATTGTCCTTGCTTGGCAACCGTATCACCAATTATCAGCAGCGCCGGACGCAACTTTAACGTTTTGGGCAAACTCTTGGGTTGTCACCAACAGCTGACCTGCGGATTCCACCACCACCGCGCCGGGGATTCCGATAATCGCGACGCCTCTCAGGTTTTCTGCCCTCACCAGGGCGGCGGGGGCGGCATCGGTATAGACCGGGATTTCCGGGCTCAGATTCGCCAGTTCAGAGGCGTTACTGACGACACGGCGCACCGCTTCCCAATCGCCCACATCTGACCATCCCAAGTCCGGGCGCGCCGGCACCACCGCAACCCGTCCGTCTCGTGCCAACGGTTCAGCCAACACGGTATCTATCGGCGCCGCAACGACACCCTCCCACAATGCGGTTTTCGCGTCCGGGCTCAACGTTTCCCATCCTGCAGCCAGTTTTCGCACCGCCGCGCCTGACCCCGGCACTCGCACCTCCAGAGCATCGAGCAGCACATCACTGCGCACCACAAACATACCCGCGTTCCACAGGTAGTTCCCGGTCGCCAGCCAAGCGCTGGCAGTGGTTGCATCCGGTTTTTCCGTGAAGGACTGCGCCCGATGAACCCCGCTGAGTTCTCCGTCCAGGGCGGGCCCCACCTCGATATAACCGAACCCGGTCGCCGGTTCGGTCGGCACAATTCCGATGGTCGTAAGCCATCCGGCTTTGGCAGTCGGGACAGCCTGGGCGAGGGCTTCACAAAACGCCGCGGGGTTTGCGATGAGATGATCCGCCGCGAAAGACCCGACCACGCAGGTTCCGTAACGCTGCTCTATCAGAGCAGCTCCCAAAGCTATGGCCGCCATAGAATCGCGCGGGCTAGGTTCCGCCACGCAACGCACCGGAACCGACAAGTCCAGAGCAGTGACTTGTGCGGCTAAAGCCTCTTGGTGAGGTGCGCCGGTTACGAAAGTCAAGGATTGACAAATCGGCGCCAAACGTGCCGCGGTTTGCTGCACCAGGCTTTGCGTCCCGTTGATGTTGAGCAGGAACTTTGGCTTCGCAGCTGTCGACCAGGGCCACAGCCGCCGCCCGTACCCCCCAGCAGGCACTATCGCATGAATTTCCACAAAACAAATCCTACCGGAGGCTAGGCGTGAGTTTTTGTGTTGAACAGAGTAGGCTTGGCCTCGTGTATTTACCTCCTCGTAAAGAAGGCCAGGTTTATTTGGGCATGATTATTCCCGTGCCCGAACCCTATGCTGGCGAGCTGCAAAAAGTCACGAAAACTGACGGCGTACCCCCGCACGTCACCATAGTGGAACCGCGCGCGGTGGATCGTGCACAAGTCCCTGATATTCAGGCGCAGGCTGCCGAAATCTGCCGGTCCTTTTCACCGTTCGTCATCAGCTTCGGTAACATCGGAGATTTCCGGCCCGTGTCCCCGGTCGTCTATATCGAGGTGCAGCGCGGACACGAGGCCTGCAAAGAACTGGCCAAACGACTTCGCTTCGGCCCCCTAGACACCGAGTCACGCTTTCCCTACTATCCACACATCACCTTGGGAACCAACGTCACCGATGAGGACCTGGATCGGGTAGCGGCCCTGTCGAAGCGTTCCCACGGCTTTTTCATGGTTGACGGCGTTGACTGTTCCCTGCTTGAGCCGAACCATGTCGAACAGTTAGCCATCCTCCCGCTGGGCTCGGGAATACCCGAAAGCGTCACCGGTGAACTGCCCAAAATTTTCGCCCATCCTCAGTTACACACTTGAAAGTGCGGAGGCCCCGTGACGAAGCAACTTGATTCCCCGCCAGCCGAGCCCGCTGCCCCCGCAGGAGTGATAGAACTCCTGAAGGCCTTCCTGGAGTGGCTCAATACCACGCGAATTATGCGGGCGTACCTGCGTTATCAAAACGCTTCGTCGAACCTGTTGGCTGGCGGCATCGCCTATACCGCCCTGTTTTCTATGGCGGGGATAGTGACCCTGATTATCATGACCGCGCAAGTCATGATTTTTGCGTTCCCTCTAACCAGCCACACTATTTTTCAGGATGTCAATCAATGGATTCCCGGAGCTATTCGGATTGATGGACAACCGGGCTTGATCGACCCCGCTGCGATTGCGACACCCAGCTTTACCTGGGGAACTTTGGTGGTTTTGGTCGTGTCCGTCATGGCGGGAATCCGGGTAGTCGCGGCTTTGCGCGTCAGTATCCAAACTGTTTTCGGACTGCCGCAGCGCCCCGGGGCAGGGTGGAAAAATGCGCTGCGAGATGTGTGTATGTTTCTGGTTTTGTTCCTCGGGGGGATTTTGGCTTCGGTTTTAGGTTCGGGTTCCATCGTTGCGGTCCGAGCCTTGCAGCGCCGGTTGCCGTTGGCGCTGCCGGCTCCCTCCGGGCTAATCAATGCCGGGGCCCTCCTCCTGACCGGCGTCCTGACAACTTTGATTCTGGCTTTCACGCTGCGCTACCTAGCTTTGGTGCGTGCTCCGCGCCGCGATTTGTGGATTGGGACGGGAACGTTAGGATTTTTGTCCACGGCTCTGCAGATGTCAGGAGCCTACCTGGCCTCCAACGTGCCTCCCGCCTACGCCCCGTTTACTCTAATTTTGACGATTGTTCTGTGGGTCAATGTCTTGTGCCGCCTGTTCCTGTATATGTCGTGCTGGATTGCGAACCCGCCGGCGGCTCCCGCTCCGGAGAGGGACTTTCCGCAATTTTCCGAGCGTCCGAACTTCGTGACGGTTTCGGCTCCCGCCAGTTTGTCCTGGCCCCACGATCCTCTTTCTGGCCGGATTTGGTCCCCCGCACAGGAAGAAGCCGCTTGGCGTTTGTCTCAGCAAGTCATTTGGGGTAGCAAAAACCGCCGGGAAACCGCGGCCGACAAACACCTGTCGGGACATCCGGTGGCCCCCGGCACTGCGTCCCGGAAACTGAATCGGAGGTAATACATGAAAGTAACCACTGTCAATGTCAACGGTGTCCGGGCGGCGTTCCGCAAAGGGTTTGGGGACTGGCTGGATAATGACGATTCGGATTTGCTGTGTCTGCAAGAGGTGCGGGCCACTCCACAAGACACCGCAGACTTGTTCGGTCCAGCTTGGGACGTACGAGTGTGGCCCTGTCGGGTGAAAGGCCGCGCTGGGGTCGCGTTGGGAGTACGGCGCGATTCCGGCTGGGAGATTGGTTCAATCACCGAGGGACTGCCCCCGGAGTGTTATGCGGAGATTGGCGAGGAACCGGACGTAGATTCCGGGCGTTGGCTGGAGGGTGAGGTTCACGGACCCAGCGGGGCGACGTTTACCATGGTCAGTGCCTATCTGCATTCCGGAGAGCTGCACACGGAAAAGCAGGAGCAAAAGATGGCTTACCTCAATCGAGTCGGCAAGCGGGTGGACCAGCTGGGGGCGCACGCGATGGCGGGAGCGGGGTCCGATACTCCGCAGGAAGCCCTGATTTGCGGGGATTTCAACATTGTGCGCACCGCCCGCGACATTAAGAATTGGAAACCTAATCACAATAAGACCTCCGGGGTTATGGATGAAGAGATTGCGTTCTTGGACGCATGGATGGCCGACACGCTGTCCGGCATGAAGGGGCTACCCTGCGTAGACGTGGGACGGGCCTTGGCAGGAGACACGGACGGCCCCTATACCTGGTGGTCGTGGCGCGGTAAGGCTTATGACAATAACGCCGGCTGGCGCCTGGATTATCACATGGCTACCCCCGGACTGGCCGGGAAAGCCCAATCGGCCGCGGTGTATCGCACACCGGCTTACGATGCCCGTTTCACAGACCATGCCCCCCTCACGGTAGCTTACGATTTCCCGGTGTAAACCCACACATTCAGCTGTTTTTAAGAAATATTCGGTTATTTCTTAAAAATTTCTAAGAATGCGGTCTATTCGACGATATAATGAGAGAAAGTGGTGTGAATCGTCTGGTAAATGTCTGAATCGGCCCAGGCGAGCTAAGAAAGAGAAAATTCTACAAAATGAAAACTTCTTATTGTGACTCCCGGCTGTTAACTCGTTTTACTAACCGTGCTTTTGTCATCGGTTCCTCAGCCGCTTTGATCATAGGGCTGGGCACCGGTTTTGTCCCGGCTGCTTTCGCAACCGAAACAACTGTTTCCCCCGCAGATGAGGTCTCTTCCCAGGAGTCCCCTGCGGCGCCCACCCCAGCCACCGACCAGACCCCCAGCGACGCGACCACGCCAGCCGCTCCGGTTACCGATCCAGCTGCAAACGCCCCTACCGACTCCGCGAATCTGGCGACTCCGGTTCAGGCTCCACCTGCTCCGGCCGTTGCTCCGGCGGATCCCGTGGAACCGAGCAACCCCGCCTTCACGGTCACAGATGTTGATGACAGCGAAATTCCACCGTTGGAGTATGGCTTCGAACCTAAAAGTACGTATGGAGATGCCCTAGGAAAACTCTCTGTGGACAAAGACTACACGACCCAGCACGATGACACCCTAAAGGTAAACACCGGGGACACCGTGGATATTAAAAGCAATCTGGATATCAACGTGGGACTGCATGCACTGGAAGGTTGGCAGGAAAAAGTTAGCCAGGCTAAAGCCGGGAATCTGACATACAGTGAAGCCAGTTCCGGCTTTCAGACGATTATTTTGGTTCCGGAATACCTGGAGATGCCCAGAGACCCGCAGTCTTACAAACTGGAGACCCACAACGGAAACAAACCTCCGCTGTATCGGATTGCCAGCGTGGTGCGTTCGTCAAAACGACTGGCCGTAACATTGGTTTTGAATAAGCTTTACGAAACAGGAGATAGTAAAGAAGGCGCCTACTTGCGTCTGAAGGACGGTTTCAAGGCCTACGCAAATAAACCGCTGGGCTTGGTTATCTCTGGGGTCAAGGTTAAGGACAAGATATCCCCCGAGGGAACCCAGGCCACATTGGAGTTCAACACTGCGGGATACCTGTACATCGGCGGATTTAGCAGCATAGATCGACGTGAAAAGGCGAGGTATTTTAGTAATTTCCTGAATGGACTGTCTAGGTCTTGGTATACCCTGCAAGGCCAGGAAAAGGGCAGTCTCATCGGTAACGGCACCGATTCCACCCGCCCCCAGAGTCGCGGTATTTCCCTAACTATGGACATCAAGCCGAAACCCATTCCGGCAGAACCCGAGAACCCGAATCCGAATCCGCCGGTCACCCCGGATACGCCGAGTGTCGTCCCCGGTCCCGTTCCGGGAGGGACTGTGGTTCCTCCCAGCGAGCCCGTGCCTCCGGTCGCGGGTGTTACTACCCCGGCAGAGCCCGTGCCTCCGGTCGCGGGCGTCTTTACCCCGGCAGCTCCCCGCATTCCGGTGGCGCAGGTGCCAGAAAAGGCTTTGGCAGCTACCGGTTCGTCTGCCGAAACGCTGGCTGGCGGAGCTATGATTGTGTTCCTCGCCGGCGGAGCCATGATGGTCGCGTCTCGCCGCCGAGCTCGCCGCTAACCACAGACCCTACAAAATAGTGTTCCCGGTCGGAAAACCGACCGGGAACACTATTGAATTATGGGAATAACTAGGCCAGTCCGGCCGCGCGTTCCGCGGCTTCGACCACGTTGACCAGCAGCAACGCCCGGGTCATGGGCCCGACCCCGCCGGGATTCGGCGTCAACCAGGCGGCCACCCGGTCGACCCCGTCCGCCACGTCACCGTGCAATCGAGACTTGCCAGTATCCGGGTCGATAACCCGAGACACTCCCACGTCAAACACGGCAGCGCCGGGCTTGACCATGTCCGGGGTGATAATGCCCGCCACCCCGGAGGCCGCCACAATGACGTCCGCCTGGCGACATTTCGCGGCCAAATCCTGGGTCCCGGTATGGCACGAAGTGACAGTCGCGTTAACGTCTTTTCGCCCCAGCAGTAGTCCGATGGAACGACCCACCGTAGTGCCGCGACCCACCACACACACGTCTTTACCGTTGAAATCCAGACCGAAACGACGACCCAGCTCGATGACAGCACGGGGAGTACAGGGCAAAGGCGAAGTTATCGGCTCTGACACCCGCAATACCAAGCGTCCCAGGTTCATGGGGTGCAGCCCGTCGGCATCTTTTTCCGGGTCGATTGCTTCCAAAATCCGGTTCGTGTCCATCCCCCGCGGCAACGGTAGCTGCACGATATAACCCGTGCAGGCCGGGTCCTGGTTCAACCGTTGCACCGCCGCCATGACTTCGTCTTGGCTGGCGGTAGCAGGCAAATCGACCCGAATGGACTCGATGCCGACCTCCGCACAGTCCCGGTGTTTACCAGCCACGTAGGTTACAGAACCGGGATCCTCACCGACCAGGATAGTGCCCAGACCGGGAATGACCCCGCGCTCACGCACCGCGGCGACACGCGCCTGCAACTCGGCTTTGATAGCGCCAGCGGTGGCTTTGCCGTCCAGGACCTGAGCTGGCCCCTCCCAGGGCGCCCTCATTGCACCAGTCCCGGATAGAGCGGGAAGGCTTCGGTCAGTTTCGCCACCCGAGCCCGATACTTGGACACGTCCACCGCGGATTCGCCCGCGGCACCGTCCACCAACACGGAGGCGATAATGTCGGCGACCTCACGGAACTCCGCCTCGCCAAAGCCGCGAGTAGCCAGAGCCGGGGTGCCGATACGCAGACCGGAAGTAATTGCCGGGGGACGCGGATCGAACGGTACCGCGTTACGGTTCACGGTAATGCCCGCTTCGTGCAGCAGGTTCTCGGCCTGCTGCCCGTCCAGGTTGGAGTTAACCAGGTCCACCAGCACCAAATGAACATCGGTGCCGCCGGTCAACAGGTCGATGCCCGCAGCCTGGCAATCGGGAGCCATCAGGCGTTCGGCCAAAATTTGGGCGCCTTGAATGACGCGCTGCATGCGCTCTTTAAACTCAGGGGTGCCGGCAATCTTTAGCGCCACCGCTTTCGCCGCGACCACGTGCATCAGGGGCCCACCCTGCTGACCGGGGAAAACGGAGCTGTTAATCTTCTTGCCAAACTTTTCCCCATCACGGGACAGAATCAGACCCGAACGCGGCCCACCGATGGTCTTGTGAATGGTCGTGGAAACCACGTCCGCGTAAGGCACCGGGGAGGGGTGCAAACCAGCGGCGACCAGACCCGCAAAGTGCGCCATATCTGTCCACAGATAGGCCCCGACCTCGTCCGCGATAGAGCGGAAAGCCGCAAAATCCAGGTGCCGCGGATAGGCGGACCAGCCGGAAATAATCACGTCAGGGCGCTCGGCCAACGCGAGTTCCCGAACCCGATCCATGTCGATACGCTTGGTGTCCGGTTCCACTCCATAAGCCGCGACCTGGTAGAGCCGGCCGCTAAAGTTAATCTTCATGCCATGAGTGAGGTGACCGCCGTGAGCCAAGCTCAGACCCATAATCTTGGCTCCGGGCTTAATCAGCGCCGAGAGCACCGCCGCGTTCGCCTGGGCGCCAGAGTGGGGCTGCACGTTCGCAAAATCGGCTCCGAACAGCTTCTTGGCCCGCTCGATGGCCAGGGTCTCAGCGACGTCCACGTTTTCGCAGCCGCCGTAGTAGCGTTTGCCCGGATAGCCTTCGGCGTATTTGTTAGTTAAGACGCTGCCCTGGCATTGCAATACGGCGCGGGGCACAAAGTTTTCCGACGCAATCATTTCCAGGGTGTCGCGCTGACGATTCAGTTCAGCATCCAGCACAGCCTGAATTTCCGGATCAACTTCAGAAAGGGGCTGGTTCATGACTTCGGTCATAGTTCCTCCATAGTTTTGCGAGCACAACCCAGGCGTCCGATTGTGTAAATGCGCTCCCCGGAGGGTTATTCCTCCTGCCCACTGTCCCCGCGAAACAATCCGGGGTCGGGTAGGCATCGCCAGTCGCTGCCTTTACAAGGTTACCAAAAAATTTATCTCCCCCCACACCTCGCAATTCCGGGGGTTCGGGCGAAAACTGGGGTTTCCTGGGCAAACCGGGTCCGCCGGCACCGCAAGGGGGCGAAAGTTTGTTAAAATCCAGTCATGAGTTCGTTGTCGGCGCCGTATTGGGGAATGTTGATACCCGCTCAGGTCATTCCTCAAGACAAGTGGACAGCCACGCAAAACCTGGTCTATTTCCTGATAGTGGTGGGCACTATCGCTCTAACCTTGGGTGTCGTGTGGCTGATTCGTCACTTCCACGGCGACACCGTCATTCCAGAAGCAGTCCCCCGTCACGACGCAATCAAACTCATTTATGAAGAGACCCTCTCTGCCGCGGACCGTGTCATCGTACGGGATAACCAAGTCATTGAGGCAGTGCGCTACATCCCGAAGGATCCGAACCTGGTAGCACCGCTGCAGCAGTGGCGCGACAAGCGGCGCGAATGGGCTGGTGAAATGGCTTTTCTGGAGTCCTTAGGGAAAAATCCCACACCGGAAACACTGACGGACACCGATAACGCGGAAACCCTGCGACGCCTACACGGCTTAGCGCAGGAACTCGAAGCCTCTCAACGCGGGCTGCTGCGCGCCATTCGTCAATCCATCGCGACCGGGACCGAAAATCTGCCCCTGGGTACGGACGCAAATTCGTAAGCGCGCTGGCCTATTTCTCTAACAAACCCTGTCCCCAGTAGGTTTCCGCGCTGGTTCCCGGAACAATCCAGTAAACTGCCGAACCGATGTGGGAGATAAACTTGTTCAACAAGTCGTGCATATCCAGGCGCTTTTGAATGGCCGTAAACTGAAGGTCCGGGTTGCGCTGGAAAGAAATCCACACCAAACCGCTGTTGGTCAGGTCGGACTGTCCCGGTTCCGGGGCATCGTCGTAGGCAAAAGCGCGGCGACGCAGCTTGTCGGAACCGTCGTCTTCATGTTCGCGGGACAGCGCCAGGTGAGAACGCCGATCAATGATAAAGTTACCGGTTTCATCTACCGCGTCCATGTCCTCCTCGTCGAACTCGCCGCCGCCGCTCAACGGACCGCCATCGGAGAGTTTGCGGCCAATCACGCGCTCGCGGGCGGGACGGTCCAGCAATTCCCACGGATCTAGGAAGTTTTGAATCCGGCGCAGCACCATAATGGTGGAACCGTCCAGGTAGGCCTGGTCGCCAGCGCCATCCAACCACACTTGCTCGGAGAATTCTTCCGCGGTGGACGGGTTCACGGTGCCGTCAACCTGACCGAACGGATTTCGTGGGGTCGTGCCGCGCGGGGCGGAACCGTAGGCGTAAGTAAAGCCCTTTTGCATCCATTGCAACGCGGCTTTGCCTTCGCACTTGGCCAGGATTAGGCGACCGGCCGCGAACAGGGTGCCCGGGTCGTCGCAGCAAATCTGGAACACCAAATCGGTCTGACCCCAACGTTCCTGCAGCTGGTCGAGTTTGAAAGCGGGAATGTCATGCAAGCCCTCAGGTTTCAGTTCCGGCTTACCCAAGAAATCAAAAATCCGCTCTCCAAAACCGCAGGTGATGGTTAGATTGGCGGTGACCGCGACCATTTCCGGAGCTAGGAAGTTCGGAATCGGGTTGCCCTGGGTCAACTCGCGGGCTGTGGCAGTTAGGTCCTTTAGCAGCTCAATGAACGCCGCCTGATCCAGGCTGGGTTCCAGGTTCATTCCCAAAACTTCCAGATGCGCCTGCGGAGGCTGTTCCACTCCGGACTGCATCCGGCCATCGAAAGGAATAGTAGCTTTTTGCAACGCGGTTTCAGACATTTTCCATAACTCCTCGATAAATCTAAGCAGTAACTCTTATCCTAGCCTCTCGCCACCTCCCGGTTGCACCAAACCGGGAACCCCGCCACCAGGACTGGCGTCCCGTAACGGAGCTACGCAACCTCCGCAGACAACCCACCGACCGCGCTTGTGAAAGTAAAAAACGCTGGGAGAGCCCCCACGAAACCGGTCGCCGCGCCGTGAGTCCTCAACCGGCTACGTTCACCTGGGGTTCACCCGCTTCCAAGCCCAGCTCCCGACCCAACCGGTTCGCTTCAGCTATCAGGGTTGGCACAATCTCCGCTTCCGGGACGGTCTTGATGACCTTTCCTTTGATGAAAATCTGGCCTTTGCCGTTGCCGGAAGCCACGCCCAAATCGGCTTCCCGCGCTTCACCCGGACCGTTGACAATGCAGCCCATCACCGCGACCCGCAGCGGGTAGGTGATGTCTTTCAGCCCGGCGGTAACCTCATTAGCCAGCGTGTAAACGTCGACTTGGGAACGTCCGCAGGACGGGCAGGATACGATTTCAAAGTTGCGTTTCCGCAAGCCCAGAGAACGCAAAATCTCTAACCCGACCTTGACTTCCTCAACCGGCGGGGCCGACAGCGAAACCCGAATCGTGTCGCCAATCCCTTCGGAGAGCAACGCCCCGAAAGCGGTTGCGGATTTGATGGTGCCTTGGAAAGTCGGGCCGGCCTCCGTCACGCCCAGGTGCAGCGGCCAGCCCCCGTGCTGGGCCAACAGGCGGTAGGCCTGAATCATCGTCACCGGGTTGTGGTGTTTCACCGAGATGGCAAAGTCATGGAAATCCACGTCCTCGAACAGCGACGCCTCCCACATGGCGGACTCGGCGAGCGCCTCTGCGGTGGCTCCCCCGAACTTTTCGTACAGCCGTTTGTCCAAAGACCCCGCGTTGACCCCGATGCGCAGCGCGGTGCCGTGGTCGGAGGCGGCTCGGGCGATTTCGCGCACTTGATCGTCAAAAGCCCGGATGTTGCCGGGATTCACCCGCACCGCACCGCAGCCGGCCTCGATAGCCTGGAACACATACTTTGGCTGGAAGTGAATGTCTGCCACCACCGGGATGGTGGCGCGTTTACAGATTTCGGGCAGCGCCGCCGCATCGTCTGCCGAGGGACACGCCACTCGGATGATGTCGCAGCCCGCAGCCGTCAGTTCGGCGATTTGCTGCAGGGTCGCTTCCACGTCAGAAGTCAGGGTGGTGGTCATGGACTGGACGCTCACCGGGGCGTCTCCCCCCACAGCGACGCTGCCGACCTGGATTTTGCGGGTCTGATGGCGCGGCGCCAACGGTTCGCGGGCGGACAGAGACTTGGTGGGCATCCCCAGGTTTACTTCACTCACGGTTTCGATTATTCCACCTTTGCGTGGCACTCGCACCAAGCGGGATTCCCCGGCAGGGTCGCTAGGGTGGTGGTTTTTCCGGCTCGAGTTTTGTCGAGATTGCGGTTTTCCGCGTCCTCAGCGTTGGCAGCGCGGACACCAGTAGAGTTTTCGTCCCCCCGCTACTTTGAGCTTGATGCTAGCACGGCAGCGCAGACAGGGTCGGTCTTGGCGCTGGTAGACGTAATATCGGGAGTCGATAGCTTGGGGTTCGCGTCCCGCAGCCAACTCGCGTTCCACGAAAGTAGCGTAATCGTCAGGATCTGCGGTGGTGATTCGTCCTGATTCCACGCCGAGGGGTAGGTATTCTTCCAGCCAGTTCCAGATTCGGCGCAGTTTGCGCGGCGTCACCTCGCGAGCTGGCGTAAACGGGTTCAGACGTGCCGCGTACAGCACTTCGGCGCGATAAATGTTGCCCACCCCGGCGATAACGGATTGGTCCATAAGAGCCTCCCCAATACCCTTTTGACGAGTGGCACAGCGTTTCACGAACTCACTAAAGTCGCTGTCGGGACGCAGTGGATCGGGTCCTAGCCGTGTCAAGATTGCGGCAACGCCCTCCTCGTCCAGCAGTTCACAGGTGTTTGGCCCGGACAGGTCCGCCACCCCGTGCGCGGTGACCAGGCGCAGACGCACCGTCCCGTAGGGCGGCGGCGGCGTGAAAGGCGCGGGGGTCCAAAACCAGCGATCCGCAAAATGTTCGTGGGGTGCAAAAGCGGAGTCATCGCGGTGAGTATGCACCGGAATCTCTACGATTTCCGCGACTGGCTGCGCAGTCTCAGCGAGGTCCAGGGCCGGACCGATGTGCTGGGCGATGAACCGAGAATCCCCGTAGAATCGCCAGGAACCGTAAATCCCCAAGTGAATATGCAGCCAGGTCAGGGTCGGTTTGGAGTCGGAAACGGTCGCGGCGGGGTCGGTCTGACGCGGAGTAAAACCGAGGAACATATGTTTCCCGTAGGCTTGCACATCAACCAGGCGCTGGCCGTCTAGCTCGGCGGCTCCCGCGGTGAAACGCCCCTGCGGAGAGGAGGCCGCAACCACCTCACCACTCATGACCTGGGTAAACTGGGCGGCCAGCCGGTGGATAGAATGACCTTCAGGCACGGTGTACGGCCTCTCTAACCGCCCCGGCCACGATAGCTCCACGCAGAACCACTCCGGCGGGTTGTTCCAAAACGTTGAGGTTAGCGCGCGGGTCAGAGTCGTACCACACCAGGTCAGCGGGCGCACCCTCCCACAGCGAGGGAGCCCCCAAGTAGTCCCGAGCCTTCCAGGTGGCCAGGTCAATAATTTCGGGAGCTGAAACACCTAAGTCCAACCACTGCAGCAGCTCTTGCGGCAGGGCGTCGTGGCGCTGGTAGCCGCCGGCATCGGTGCCCGGCAGCAATTGCACCCCCGCTTCATACAGCGCGGCTTGATGAGCCACCCGGGATTGATCCAAAGCGGTCATCGTGGCGGCATACACCGGATATTTTGTCCCCGCCTGGGCAGCAAAATCGGAAAACCGTGCGATTTGCAGCATGGTCGGTGTCACGCGGATACCGCGACGTTGCGCTTCGAGGATTTCGTCCGAATCCATGCCGGTGCCATGTTCGATACAGTCCACCCCGGCATCTAACAGGCCCTCTATCGTGCGGTGGGCGAAAGTGTGCACGGTCACCCGTGCCCCATTCTGGTGCGCAGCCGCCACCGCGTCACGCAGCACCGCGGTGGACCACAGCGGCTGCAAATCAGATTGGACCCCATCGGAGCGGTCAATCCAGTCCCCCACGATTTTCACCCAGCCATCGCCGCGTTTGGCCTGTTGGGCAACCGCCGTTGGCAGATCGGCTTCTTTTTCCAGCTCCAGCCCGTAGTAGCGCATATAGCGTTTGGGCCGCACCAGGTGCTGGCCACAGCGAATGATTTTCGGCAGCTCAGCCACCTGGTCAATCCAGCGGGTATCGGAGGGCACTCCGCAGTCACGAATCAGCAGTGTGCCTTTACTCAACGCCAGTTCGGCCTGTTCCCGCTGGGTTTCGACCGGTACGCTACCCGCGTGGGTCACGCCAACGTGGCAATGTACGTCCACCAGTCCGGGAATCGCGAAGCCGCTGACCTTTCGGTAAGTCAGCGCGGGTTTCGCCGTTCGGCTCACGATGCCGTCGTGAATATACAGGTCGCCGCGTACCCACCGGGATTCACAAGACACTGTCGTCGCCTGACCGGTGTATTCCCCCTCCATACTGGGGGTTTCTGACCACAGAAAAACCCCCGTAAAGTGCAGGTTATCCGGGTTTGTCGCCCCTCGGGATGTCATCACAGACCGCCCAGCATCCGTTTGATGTCATCAGGTAGATCGTCGGGGGTCAGGGCGGGGGTGGCCGGCGCGGACTGTTGCGGCGACCCGCCGAGACCGCCCATGCCTTTGAGCCCTCCCAGACCGGCGGGCAGAGAACCGGGCAAGTTGGGCATTGCGCCGGTCCCACTCATGGGGGTGGAGGAAATCCCCTCCAACGCTTCCCGAGCTTGACGGGCTGCCTTAGCGGGATTGCCGGATTTTGCTTTGCGCTGGGCTTTGGATTTCTTGCCAGATTTTGCCGTCTGTTTCGCTTTCGAATGCTTGCCCATGCCCGGCATCCGGCCGAATCCAGGCATCATTCCCATTCCGTCTGCGCCGCCGCCCATCCCGGGAATGCCGCCGCCGCTCATCATCTTTTGCGCCATCTGGAATCGGTCGACCAAACCGTTCACGTCCGCGACCGTGGTACCAGACCCGGCGGCAATCCGCGCGCGGCGCGAGCCGTTGAGAATCTTTACATCCTGGCGTTCCGCAGGAGTCATCGAACGAACGATAGCTTCAATCCGGTCGACTTCGCGCTCATCAAACTGGTCCAGTTGTTCCCGGATTTTGCCCGCCCCCGGCATCATCCCCAGCAGTTTCTTCATCGAACCGAGTTTGCGAATCTGTTGCAGCTGGTTGAGGAAGTCTTCCAAAGTCAACTGGCCCTGCTGAATCTTGCCGGCCAGCTTTTCGGCCTGCTCCATATCGAACGTTTCCTGAGCCTTTTCGATGAGGCTCAGCAGGTCGCCCATATCCAAAATCCGCGACGCCATCCGGTCGGCGTGGAATCGCTCAAAGTCGTCCAAGCCCTCCCCGGTCGAGGCGAACAGCACCGGAACCCCGGTGACACCCCGGACAGACAGGGCCGCACCACCGCGGGCATCGCCATCCAGCTTGGTCAGAACCACACCGGTGAAATCCACGCCCTCTTGGAAAGCCCGCGCGGTTCGCACCGCGTCCTGGCCAATCATGGCGTCCAGGACGAACAAGACCTCATCGGGTTGCACCTCGTCGCGAATGGAACGGGCTTGGGCCATGAGTTCCTCATCTACGCCCAGTCGGCCGGCGGTATCGACAATCATCACGTCATAGCCCGAACCGGAGGCCAGCGCCAAAGCGCGCCGCGCCACATCGACCGGGTCACCCACCCCGTTGCCGGGCTCGGGGGCGAAAACGGTGACCCCGGCCTGTTCGCCCACGATCTGCAACTGGTTGACCGCGTTGGGACGCTGCAAGTCCGCCGCCACCAACAAGACTTTCCGGTCGTCTTTCGCCAGCCATTTGCCGAGTTTCCCGGCCAGAGTCGTTTTACCGGCACCCTGCAGGCCGGCCAGCATGAATACGGTCGGGCCTTTGCCGGGTTTAGAGAAATGCAGTTCCCGGTCCTCGCCGCCCAGAATGTTAATCAACTCGTCGTTGACGATTTTCACAATCTGTTGAGCCGGGTTCAAAGCCTCCGACCGGGCCGCCCCATAAGCCTTTTCCTTTACGGTAGCGGTGAAATCCTTGACGACCTCCAAGGCCACATCAGCCTCAATCAGGGCGCGGCGGATATCGCTGACGGTGGCGTCAACGTCGGATTCCTTCAGCTTGCCCTTCTTGCGAAGGTTCTTAAACGATTCTGTCAGGCGGTCTTGCAGATTATTGAACACACGTTGATTTTATAGTGAGGCAAGATTTCGGGCAAAAGTGGGGGTTGGGGCGCGCCGCGGAGGACACGTTGGCGCAAAAGACCGGCGGTAAACGCCGTTATCTCCCGAAAGAACCGGAAACTGCCAGGCGAATCTAGGCATCCAGCAGGGCGTCAGCGAAATCGCCGGGCACGAAGGGCGCCAAATCGTCGGGACCTTCACCCAAACCAACGAGCTTCACCGGAATCCCCAGTTCCCGTTGCAAAGGCACGATGACCCCGCCTTTGGCAGAACCGTCCAGTTTGGTCAAAACGATACCGGTTACGCCCACCGCTTCGGTAAAGATTTTCGCCTGGCTCAAAGCGTTTTGCCCGGTAGTGGCATCGATAACCAGCAGGACTTCAGTGATGGGAACCTGCTTTTCAGCTACGCGCTTGATTTTGCCCAGCTCGTCCATCAAACCGACTTTGTTTTGCAAGCGTCCGGCGGTGTCAATCAAAACCACGTCACTGCCGGCCTCACGAGCAGTCTTCGCCGCATCGAAAGCCACGGAGGCAGGGTCAGCCTGGTCCTTTTCGGCGCGCACCACCGGCACGCCGACCCGATCGCCCCAAGTTTGCAGCTGTTCCCCGGCAGCAGCACGGAACGTATCGGCCGCACCCAATACTACGGTCTTGCGGTCAGCCACCAGCAGGCGAGCGAGTTTACCCACGGTGGTCGTCTTACCGCCGCCGTTAACGCCAACCATTAAGATACCGGCGGTCCGGGTGGGAGAATCCTCGGGAACCTCCAGGTTGAGACCACGCTCGGCCTTGCGGTCGAGCATATCGGTGAGCATCCGCTTGGCCATACGCCGCACCTGCGCAGCGTCCTTCTCGCCCGCGACCTTTTGTTTCACCTTTAGCTTGTCAATGAGCTCCACGGTTGGCTCGACGCCCATGTCGGCGGCCAGCAGCTCGTCTTCGATAGCCTCCCAATCGGTGGCTTGCAAATCAGCGCTGGACAGCACATTGAGAATGGCCCGCCCGAACTTGCCCTTACCGGCCAAACGTTCCTTTAAGCGGCGCATCCGGGAGGTCTTGGATTCCGGTTTTTCGATTTCCTCAATTTCGGGTTCGGTTGGCTCGGCAGTGTCAGAAACTGACTGCTCAGCCGGTGCGTCTGGCTCGGGTTCCTCTGCAGTCTCGGAATCCGCGGTGGCCTCCGGCGTCTCTGAGCTTTCGGGTTCCTCAGGGACTTCCGCTGCAGAGTCCGGCTCCGACTCCGTTTCCGAAGTGGTGTCATCCTCTGCAGCGTCCGCTGTCATTGCCGCTGCCGCCGCTTCCATAGCGGCTAGAGCTGCAGCACGGGCTTCTTCCACGCTCTGACCGGGAAGCGGTTTAAAGCACAGCCCGTCTGGGTCGCAATAAACCCCATCAGGCTTTATGATGACTTCTTCCTTGTCGAAGTCGTCATCCTCCACGCCCCAGTCATCTTGCGCCTCATCCAAGACGTCTTCGCCATCCGGACCAACGTCATCCGCGCCCGCATCCGCAAAATGGCCAGTCTCAGAGGTAGTCTGCTCGAGTTCTACGTCATCATCAGGATATTGAGTATCGCTACGACCATTAGCCTGAATGGTCTTTTCGACAATATTTCTCAGTTCTTTTTCACCTTGTTGCAGCTGGATGAGCGGCGTGTCGTCAGAATTTTCTCCGTCCTTACCGCTGTCGTCGCGAATCCGCTCCAACGTGTCCAACAGGCGATCCTCGTTGCGAATCTTACGTTGCTTCGAGTCGATTTGAGAGGCGCTGGCAACGATAACAATAACCACGAAGGCAATAGCCAACGGAATCATGAAAATGAGCGGATCAGTGTAGCCTGCCAGACCCTGTGAATTATTTAGTGTCGTACTAAGGATATTCATTGATTCCATCCAAAACGTCTCTCGTAGCACCGCGTAAAAACGTCTCTCATCCGCTTGAGCATTCGGTGCTATCCTATCTCTAACTTCGGTAGGTTTACCTAATTCACGGCTGCATCCGACAGGATTTGTCACTCGTTGGCGCCGGAGTTTTTCACCAGGCGCTGCGAAATGACCGCCGTGGTTCCCTCCTTCATCGTTACCCCGTACAGCGCGTCTGCAATCTCCATCGTACGTTTGTGGTGAGTAATGATGATTAATTGCGAGTTTTCACGCAAAATTTCGAAAACCCCCAGCAGTCGAGACAGGTTTACGTCGTCCAAAGCAGCCTCGACCTCATCGAGGACATAGAACGGTGAGGGTCGGGCTTGGAAAATCGCAAACAGAAAAGCCAACGCCGCTAAGGAACGTTCCCCGCCCGAAAGCAGGGACATGCGTTTCACGTTCTTGCCCGCAGGACGCGCTTCAATCTCGATGCCGGTATTCAACAGGTCTTTCGGATCGCTCAAGGTCAGCTTGCCTTCCCCACCGGGGAACAGGACTTGGAAAATATCTGTAAAAGCGGCACAGACGTCTGCGAACGCTTTGCCGAATACTTCCTCGACTTGGCGATCGACTTCCGCCACTACATTCATCAGGTCATCACGAGACTTTTTCAGGTCAGCCAGCTGGTCAGCCAAGAATTTGTGTCGCGCTACCAAGGCTTCATGTTCCTGCAAAGCCAGGGGGTTCACTTTGCCAATCCGTTTCAGTTCGGTTTGTGCCTGGGCTTTACGTTCTACCTGTTCCTCTCGGACAAAGGGGACGTGCTCGATCGTTTCACCAGCCTCGTCGAATACGGGAACCAGATTGTGCGGACCGTACTCGGCCAGCAAAGTGGGCTCATCCAGACCGCACTCCTGCTGAGCTTGTTCCAGCAATCGTGCCAACTTGGAGTTAACCTCCGCCAAAGCGACCTCATCGCGCATGGAAGCATCCTTGAGGTCGGTACGCTGACGACTCAGGTCGTCCACGGCGGCGCGCAGCGTCTCCATCTCAGTTTGCAGCTGTTCCCGGCTGGCGGTACTGGCCTCACGCTTGGCTTGGGCGCTGGCCGCTGCCACGTGAGCCAAACGCTGGGCAGCTTCAGCCTGTTCCATCACGTAGACAGACCGTTTCCGGCGCCGTTCCCGCACCAGTGCCCGGCTGGCTGCCGCTTGAGCGGCGGCTTGTTCCGCCGCAATGTTACGCTGCAGCGAGGCGGCACGCGATTCTAGTGATTCCAGTTCTTGACGAGCCACATGCGCCGCGATATGAGCGTCCGACTTCGCGGTTTGAGCCTCCGATACCGCTTCGATTGCGGCTTGCAGTTCGGCGGAAAAGTCCGGCTCATCCTCTCCAGCTTCGTCCTGAGCTTTCAGGCTGGCGTCCAAAGTCTCCTGTGCTTGTTTGAGAGCCTCCTGGCGTTTCTCTGTTTCCGCACGAGCCTGTTCCAGGTGTTTCCCGGCACGTTCGACTTCTGCCTGGGCCGCCCCGCGCTTCGCTTTGGCAGCCGCTACCGCTGCTGCTGCCGCCGCCGCGGCCGCATCTTGGGCTTTGAGCTGTGCCGCGGCCGCATCATATTCCTCCCGCGCCGCAGCTAGCTCGCTCTTCGCCCGAGCCAACTGACCATCGGCCTGATCAGCCGCCACAGCCGCCGCTTCAGCCTGTGCCGCCGCCTCATCGTATTCCGAGGCGCGCCGCAAAATCCCCGCATCGGGGTCCCCACCGCCGACAATCCGGGTAGACGAAAGAAAATCTCCCGCCTGAGTCACCGCCGCGGCAACTTTCCCGGTCAAAACCAAATCGCGAGCTTCTGACAAATCCGGACAGGCCGCCACCCCCGCCAACAGAGTCGCCACCACCGGGGGCAAAGTATTCCCTTTCCGGGCATTGACCAGCTGCCTCGCCCAACACACCCCGGCTGGAAGTTTCGCTTTCTCCAGGTCATCCGTCCCTTGAGCCCCGAATGGAGTTTCTGAACCGTCCGCGACCAGCAGGTGGACCTGACCCGCGGACTGCTGGCGGACAAAACGCAGCGCGTCAGCGGCCGATTCGACCCCAGAGGTCAGCAGCGCTTTAGACCACTGTCCAAACACGGCCCCTATTGCGTCTTCCCATCCAGCCTCAACCAGGATTGTTTCCAAGAGCGCCGCGTTGACGCCGTTCAGCCCCGCTTTCACTACTGCCCCGGCGGCATCTTCGGGCTGCAAGGTTTTCGCCAAAACCTCGCGTTTTGCCTCCCAAAAAGCGGCCTCTTCCCTGGCTTCGCCGAGTTCTTTGGTCAGTTGCGAGACTTTCTCTTGTATTGTCGCCACAGCCGTAGCGAGCTTTTCCTCTTGGGCTGCCAAAGTTCCGTCTGCCACCCCGGGAGGAAGCTCCGCCTCGACCTTGCTGAGTTCCTGGGCGCAAGCTGTTTCGCGCTGCGCGGCAGCCTGGAGGGCTTCTTCCATCCGGCTGAGATTCCCCGCCGCTTCCTCTGCCAGCGAGGCGGCGGTAGTGACCGCTCCGCGTAGTCGCTCCAAAGTTTCTCTCTTGTCCGCCCGGGCACGCTGCACTTTTTCAATCTGGGAGCGTACCGCGAATTCGCGCTCTTTGGCTCGCACTTCTGCAGCTTGGGTCTGGGTGACTGCATCGTCGGCTTTCGCTACGGCGGCTTGTTTTTCGGTAATCTCCTCACGAGTTTTTTCGAGCCGTTTTTCCAGCTCGGTGGTGTCGGCAGTCCGGGTTAGTTCCGCGGTTTCTTCCAAAGCATTGGCGCGTTCGCGGGCCTGATTCGCCAAAGATTCCAAGCGTTCCGCCAAGGTGCTCAGCTCAGCCCAGGTCTGGGTGAGTTTCTCCAGCTCCGGGCTGACCTCGTCGAAACTCGATTTTGCTACGTTCAGCTTCGTGTTTACCTCTTGCAGACGGGTCTCCAGGTCCGCGATTTTTGCCGAAATTTGTTCCTTTGAGGCGGTTTGCGACCCGGCTTTTTCTTTGTTTTGCGCCACCGCGTCTGCAATCAAACGGGCGGTCGCGTCAGCGAGTTCGGCTTGAACTCGGGCGGCTTTCCGGGCTGCCTCGGCCTGTTTACCCAGAGGACCCAACCGTTTCGAGACTTCATTTGTGAGGTCCTGGACACGAGATAGGTTGACAGCCAGGTTGTCCAGTTTTTTCAACGCTCGATCTTTACGCTGCCGGTGCTTAAGCACTCCGGCGGCTTCCTCGATGAAAGCGCGCCGTTCCAGTTCGGAGGCACTCAGAATCCGATCGAGTTGCCCCTGCCCCACAATGACGTGCATTTCCCGACCCATCCCAGTGTCGGAAAGCAACTCTTGGATATCTAACAGGCGCACCGGGGTTCCGTTGATGGCATACTCGGAACCGCCCGCCCGAAACATGGTGCGCGAAATCGTCACCTCAGAGTATTCGATAGGCAGAGCACCATCAGTGTTATCAATGGTTAATTGTACTTCCGCACGTCCCAGCGGAGCCCTCGTTTTGGTGCCGGCAAAAATGACATCCGACATCTGTGAGCCGCGCAGATTTTTGGCACCCTGCTCGCCCATCACCCATGCCAGCGCATCGACCACGTTCGATTTGCCTGAACCATTAGGGCCAACGACACAGGTCACCCCCGGTTCTAGGCTCATATGAACCGTGTTCGCGAAAGACTTAAAGCCTTTCAGGGTCAGGGACTTTAAATACACACACTTACCCTAGCGCAACCCCCCGAACCCTAAAAAACAGCCTTCTCGACCTTGAGTAGCAGAGAGAAACAACGCCAGGAGAAACGCCTCGCTACCGGCCTTTAGTCAATCATGTAGGGGAACCACAGCGCGATTTCCCGGTCGGCGCTCTGTACCGAGTCCGAACCGTGAACGATATTTTGAATCTGCGCGTCCGGACCCCAATCCCGAGCCAAATCTCCACGAATCGTCCCCGGCATAGCCACCGCGGGGTTGGTATCTCCCATCATGTTGCGGAAAGCCTGAATCACTCGAGAGCCTTCGATAACCATCAGCACGATAGGGCCGCTCATCATGTATTCGACCAGCCCTTCAAAGAAGTGCTTGTCTTTGTGCTCGAAATAGTGTTCTTCCAGTTCTTCCCGAGTCACAGTCTTGGTTTGCAAACCCACAATCTTAAATCCGCGGCGTTCAATCCGGCTAATGACTTCGCCGATGAGCCCGCGCCGGTAGCCATCAGGCTTGATAATGACCAGGGTGTGTTCTTCTTGCGGATCGTAGGGGATGTGGCAGTCAGCCATTGACTTTCCTTTCACCAAAAGTTTCGCTCGACACCGAGCACAACTCCAAGTTTTGTAAATACGTGTGCATCCTACCGGATTTCGCCATGGTTTTTCCGAAGTAGTACTCAATACCCAGCGGCTTTTGCCGCCTCTGCCAAAATGAGTGCACTAGAGGCGGCACCGGGATCCTTATGGCCGATGGAACGCTCCCCCAACAGCGATGCCCGCCCTTTTGCGGCGCTCATCGAAACCGTATCTTCCGCACCTTTTGCAGCCGCATCAGCAGCAACGCGCAAAACTTCTTCCGGGTCGGCACCTTTCGCCACGGCGGCAGCGGCATTGGTGGCGGCCGGATACCACGCGTCCAGCATGGTTTTGTTCCCCAGCTGGGCTCCGCCGCGTTCCGCGATTCCCTCAGCCGCCTTTACCAGCAGCATCGCCACATCCTGCGACTCTAAGCTCTCCACGTTCACCGAACGCGCGGCTCGCAAAAATGCCGTGCCATACAAAGACCCCGAAGCTCCGCCTACAGCCGCCAGCAAAGTATTTGCCGCTACCCGCAGCGCCTGCTTCGGGCTCTCCACCACAATCCCCGACAGCCGCTGGTCTACGGCAGAAAATCCTCGTGAAATGTTGTCCCCGTGGTCCCCGTCTCCGATGACTTCGTCCAAACTTTCCAACATTTCGCGGTTTTGTTCCAGAGCTCGAGCGCAGCCATCCATCCAGCGCAGCACCCATTGTGTATTCAAACTCACAGCTGCTCCTTTCTGACTGCTCTAAACTTTCGCGGTCGACTCCGGCCGGGGTCTGGCCGCGTGAGACCGGTTGTGCTCATTGTAGTTTGTCTTTGCCCAGCACGTCCTGTGCCATTCCGGCGAGTACCACGGAACCGAAAATCACGACTCCGGTGGATCCGGGAACTCCCCCCTGCAAATCATCGATTTCCCCGGCTTTTGCAATCGCTTCAGGCAGGGAATCAATAGCGTAGACGCGATCTTCACCGAACACCTCCGCGGCCACGGCCTGCAAATCCTCCACCTTCGCCGCGCGTTCACCGGGCATCTGGGTCACAATCAACTCATCAATGGTCGGCTCCACAATCCCCAGCACGGTTTCAATGTCTTTATCGGCCATGGCGGAATAAATCCCCACCGTGTGTTGAAAACGGAAATCGTCCTCTATCGCCCGGCGCAGGGCCTGAACCGCGCCCGGATTATGCCCTGCATCAGCCACAATCATCGGGGTGGCGTGCAACACTTCCAGGCGTCCGGGAGAACGGACCCCGCCAAAGGCTCGCTCCACAGATTCCCCGTGCAGCGCCGTCCCACCCAGTTGTGCCTCCACCGCCGTGAGCGCCAGCGCCGCATTCTCAGCCTGGAACTCTCCATACAGGGGCAGGTAAATATCCCGGTAGACAGCCGCAGGCGTGCGAATATCGATGACTTGCCCCCCAACTGCTGGGACACGCCGTAGCACCTCGAAATCGTCTCCCTCATAGCGCAGGGTCACGTCCTCGGCATGAGCGGCGTCACGAATAACCGCGAGAGCCTCATCGGGCTGTTTAGCCACCACTGCCACTCGCTGGGGGCGCATAATCCCCGCCTTTTCCCGCGCAATGTTGGTCAGTCCCTCCCCCAGCCATTGTTCGTGTTCCCGGCTGATGGGCCCAATGACGGCCGTGTCTGCATCGATGACATTGGTAGCGTCCCAACGTCCGCCCATCCCGACCTCGACCACCGCCACATCCACCGGCACATCCGCGAACAGGGCGTATGCCATGACGGTCATGACCTCAAAGAACGACAGCCGGTGTCCGGGGTGAGCGTTTTCCCACAGGGCCAGTTGGGCTTCCACGTCCTCATAAGCCTGGACAAACTGTTCGGTGGTCAGGGGGGTTTGGTCCACTGAGATGCGTTCGCGCACGTCTACCAGGTGCGGGGAGGTAAACCGGCCGGTCCGATACCCCAGTTCCGCTAGCAGCGCCTCAATCATCCGGGCGATGGAAGTCTTGCCGTTCGTACCCGTGATGTGGATGGAGTGGAACAATTCTTGGGGATTGCCCAGGTAGTCCAGCACTCCCCGCACCGGTTCCAAGCTGGGCTCTATTTGGTGTTCAGCGCGGCGCGTCAGCAGGGTTTCGTAGATGGCTCGGGCTTTCGGGTCCTCCATCGTGGAAGGGCCGAGGGTCGAGGTGGGGCGTTGCCGTTCACGCACTTCGTCCACAAGTTCGCGCTGTTCAGGGCTCAACGGTACGCCAAAGCGGTCGACGGGGCCTTTCCGGGAGGCGGCTGCGTTTTGGCGGTCAGAAGGTTCCCCGGTCGGGTTGTCGTTGTCCTCCGGCTCGGCGGGAGTCCGGGCCGCGAACAGGTAGGGAATCAAATTTGGGTCTACCGACAAATCCTCGGGGGTCACCGCCGGGGGTTGATGCTCGTGCGCGTGATGGTTCCGATGTGCGTCTTCGTGCTTGTTTTCCACCCCACCATGTTACCGACCCTGGCAAACTCACACAGAATAGAAGGTCTGGTCTCGCTCTGTTCCATTCCGAAATCAATAGTGACTCATCATTTAACAGACCCAACCAGCAGACTTATTTCGATTCAATAACTTTCAAAGGCTTCCCAGCAGGCACGAATCATGGGACAATTGAGGCATGTCCAAGCTGTCCTTAGAGGCCCCGTCCACCGATGAGTTGACGGCAGTTGAGCCCAACCCGGAAATCAAGATTACCTACCGTCCGATTACCCGCGACGATGTGGTTCAGATGTCCCAGTTGCACGCGGTTGCTTATCGGGATGCCGGGTCGAGCGCTGCCAGCCAGCTGAATTTGTTCTGGGACGGCGCCTACGGTCCACTGTTGGCCGAGGCGACTCTCGGAGCGTGGCACGAGGACAAGCTGGTCGGTGTGGTCATCGTGTTGGACCAGGCTCCCGATGAATGGTGCACCACGGACGGCAACAGCGACCAGCCCTACATTGCTGACCTGTTTGTGGATCCCGACTATCGCCGTCAAGGTATCGGTTCGGGGCTGGTCATTAACGCTTCACGAGCCGTGGACGCGTTGGGCCGCGAGGCCCTGACCCTGCAACTCGATATGTCCGCCGCCCCCGAAGCGATGCAGCTCTACGACGCCTTGGGGTTTTCCACGCGCTAAACCCAACGGAATCCCTGTCACAAGGGGTTTTGGTTGCGCCGCCAGGGTCGCTCGGAAATTTTGGGTGCGGCACGGTAGGGTTGAACCCATGACAAAGAACCCACTGTTGGGGATGCTGGATCCCGCTGACTTTGATGAAACCATCCGCCCACAAGACGACCTTTACCGTTACGTAAACGGCAAGTGGTTGGCCCGCACTGAGATTCCTGCCGACAAGGCCAGCTACGGGTCATTTCACCTCTTGGCTGAAGAAGCAGAAAAGCAAGTACGCACTATCATCGAAGATTGTGTCGCGGGTCGCATCACCGGGGAACTGAGCAGCCTGGCTGGCAAAGTCGCCTCTCTCTACGGCTCTTTTATGGATGAAGCCACGGTGGAAGCGGATAGCGCCCCCAGTCTACAGCAGCTAAAGGCTCCTCTGGACCAGGCCACCAGCAAAGCAGATTTGCGCGACCTGTGGGCCCGGACTTTTGCCGAAGGCACCTACGAGGGCTTTTTTGATACCGGCATCGACATCGATGTGAACAATCCCGAACGTTACATAAACTACTTCGGCCAAGACGGTTTGGGACTGCCCGAACGTGCCTATTACTTGGAAGAAAAACACGCGAACCTGTTGGACCAGTATCGCCAGCACATTGCCCGCATGTTCACCCTGGCCGGATATGCTTCGCAGTCCGCGGCCCCGGACGTGGCCGGTAAAATCGTTGACTTCGAGACCGAGATAGCCAAACTGCATTGGGATAACGTGAAAACTCGCGACACGGACGCGACAAACAACCCGATGACCTGGGACGAACTGGCCGCTAAGCTGCCGCGCTTTGACCTGGGAGCCTGGCGGAAGGCTTCGGGACTGCCCGACAAAATGTTTACGGAAGTCAACGTAGGCGAACCGGATTTCCTTGAAAACATGGATCAGCTATGGGATTCCACCGACTTTGAAACGCTCAAGTGGTGGATGCTGTGGCACGCCTTGAACGGACATACTTCCCTGCTATCCAGCGAAATCGTGAATGCGGACTTCGATTTTTACGGGCAAAAGCTGGCGGGCAAGGAACAGCTGCGGGAACGGTGGAAGCGCGGAGTTTCCCTGGCATCCTCAGTGATGGGCGAAGCCTTGGGCAAACTTTATGTGCAGCGCCACTTCCCCGCCGAAGCCAAGGCGGCGATGAGCCACCTGGTAGAGAACCTGATTCAGGCTTACCAGGATTCCATCGCGGTATTGGACTGGATGGGACCGGAAACGCGGGACAAGGCGTTAGAAAAAATGCGCCAGTTTACCCCCAAAATCGGTTACCCCGACAAGTGGCAAGATTATGAGAAACTCCAGCTCGGAGACGGAACGCTGGTTGACAAGGTTCACAATGCCAGTATTTTTGGCACCTACTACTGGATTGACAAGCTGGGCGGGCCCGTCGACCACACGATTTGGCATATGACCCCGCAAACTGTGAATGCCTATTACAATCCAACCGAAAACGAGATCGTGTTTCCCGCTGCTATCCTGCAGCCTCCTTTCTTTGACAAGGACGCGGACGCGGCTGTGAACTACGGTTCCATCGGGGCGGTTATCGGCCATGAAATCGGGCACGGTTTTGACGACCAGGGCGCCAAGTTTGACGGCACTGGCAAAGTCGAAAACTGGTGGACCGACCAGGACTTGGCGGAATTTGAAAAACGTACCCACGCGCTTATCGACCAGTACAACGCGTTCGTCCCCCAGGGGCTGCCCGAAGAATTCCATGTCAACGGCGCGCTGACCATCGGAGAAAATATCGGCGACCTGGGCGGACTCGACATCGCGTGGAAAGCCTACCTGTTGGAGCTCAAACAGCAGGGCATTGACGACCCGGCAGACGCCCCGGTCATCGAGGGACTCAGTGCAGCCGAGCGGTTCTTCCTATCTTGGGCGCTATCTTGGCAGACGAAGGTGCGCCCGGAAATGGCCAAACAACTCATTTCGATTGACCCTCACTCCCCGGCAGAGTTCCGCTGCAACGGAGTGGTCGCGAACCTCGACCTGTTTGCGGCAACTTTCCAAACCCAGCCCGGCGACGCCCTGTGGCTGGAACCGGACCAGAGAGTCAGGATTTGGTAGGTGAAGGGCTTGGCTTCGGCTTGGTCCCCTTCACCGGTTCGTTCCAAGTCCAGCTTTTCAGCACAGAATCAATAATCGGCTGGTAGGTTTCCAACGCGTAATCCGGCACGTCCTGTTTCAGGGCATAGGCGTGATTGTTCCCCGAAACCAAAGTCATGAAGGCCGTCATCTCGACCTCTTGATAGACGTAGCTCCACTTCATCTCCAGCACGTTCAAGCCCTCAACCTGGGTCGGGTTCAGCACTGTGAAATTCTTATAGCCCTTGTAGATGGGGTCCTGTTTCAGGTTCTTTTCCACCTCATCAGGGTCGGAAGTCGCTTTTGCGTGGTCAATAACCATGACAGGAACGTAGCCGTTCAGGGCTTTATCAGAAGGGAGAGACAGCACCACCTGCGCGTCAGGCAGCTTGGAACCGCTAATAGCTTCGTAAGCATCCAGGTAAGATGGCGGAATCTGCACCCGGAACGCTCCGTCTTTGCCGTTAACCCAACCCTCTGGAGCCGGTGTGGTCACGATGGTAGCGTTCCACTGAGTGGGGGTCTTGGTTTTTTCCTTTGCGCAGGCACTCAACCCGCTCAGCGCCACGACACCTAAGAGTATTCCCGCCAGGAAACGCCGCAACCAGCGGAGTTTAGAGGTTGAAAGTTGAGAGCTAGATTTGCACAGGGTATTCCGTCTCAACGCAGATACCTCCCCTCGTCGTTGGCGCATGAACCATAACTTAAGTCTAGTTTAACTACAATCTTTACGCTGAAACTTCATCGAAAAGGGCTTAGACATGGAAGAATATATACCGATTGCAAACTCAAAGGAGCGTAAATGCCAGGAACTAACCTCACCCGCATCGAAGCCGAGCAACGCTCGGGAATCATCAGTGATGTTCACTACCGTGTACATCTCGATTTGACCCAGGGAGAGCGCATCTTTCATTCCGTGACGGAAGTTGAATTTGCTTCCCAACCCGGTGCCTCGTCTTTCATCGACCTCATTGCCGATTCCGTCACAGAAGTGAACTTGAACGGGACTGCACTTGACCTCTCAAATTACGCAGATTCCCGGATTTTTCTGCCAGACCTGCAGGAACACAACAATCTGCGAGTGGTGGCTGATTGCGTCTACATGCACACCGGCGAGGGACTGCACCGTTTCACAGACCCCGAGGACGGCAAGTCTTACGTTTACTCCCAATTCGAGGTGCCGGATTCTCGCCGCGTCTACGCCGTTTTTGAACAGCCCGACATCAAAGCGGACTTTACCTTTACTTTCGTGGTTCCTCCCGAGTGGAACGCGTTTTCCAACTCACCCACCCCGGAGCCTGAAATCGCCGCTGACGGCGTGCGCAAGTACCGTTTCAGCCCCACCGAAAAAATCTCGTCCTACCTGACCGCCGTCATCGCAGGCCCCTACGTGGGAGAAACCGGCGAAGTGACCTCGTGCGACGGCAGACGAATTCCCCTCGGTGTCTATTGCCGCGCCTCCATGCTGAAACACCTGGATGCCGCCGAAGTCATGGACATCACCCGCGCCGGTTTCGAGTTCTACGAAACCGCCTTTGAACGCCCCTATCCTTTCCGTAAATATGACCAGATTTTTGTTCCCGAATATAACGCCGGGGCCATGGAAAATGTGGGCTGCGTGACGTTCCGTGACGAATATGTGTTCCGGTCCCGCCCCCTGCAAACCCGGGTGGAACGCCGTGTCGTGACCATTCTGCACGAACTGGCTCACATGTGGTTCGGCGACCTCGTCACGATGAAATGGTGGAACGACTTGTGGTTGAACGAATCCTTTGCCGAGTTTGTGTCCACCAAAGCCACTGCGGAAGCGACTGAGTGGAAAGACATCTGGACGACCTTCTCTTGTTCGGAAAAGATTTGGGCCTACGGCCAGGATCAACTGCCTTCCACTCACCCGGTAGTGGCCACCATCAACGACTTGGAAGATGTCCAAGTCAACTTTGACGGCATCACCTACGCAAAAGGTGCCTGCGTGCTGTCCCAGTTGGTAACGTACGTGGGTTGGGATAACTTCCGCCTGGGGATTAAGGAATACTTCGCCAAACACGAGTGGTCCAACGCCACCTTGACGGATTTATTGACCGAACTGGAAGCAACCTCCGGTAAGGACCTAAAAGCCTGGTCGCGCAAGTGGCTGGAAGAAGCCGGAATGACGTGGCTGCGTCCCGAAATCCACACGGACGACAGCGGGGCGATTACTTCCCTGCGCATTGTCCAGGAGCATTTCAATGCCGACGCTACCCCGCGACCTCAACATATGGCGGTATGCGCCTACAACCTGGAACAACGCGATGGCAAGACCGTGTTTGTTCCCGGTCACCGCGAGGAATTTGACATGGAGGCCGATGAATACAACCTTCCCGGTTTTAACGGACCGCGTCCCGATGTCATTTTGGTCAACGACGGAGACATGGCTTATGGCAAGGTTCGGTTAGACGAGCAGTCCCTGCGCACGGCTTGCGAACACATCGACGCATTCACCGATTCGCTGCCTCGTTCCCAGATTCTGTCCATTCTGTGGGACATGGTGCGTGACGGCGAGGTTGGCGCCTCTCACTACGTTGATGCCGCCCTGCAGGCTCTCATGGTAGAGACTCACCCCATGGTAGTTTCGGTCACTTTGCGTAACCTGGACACTTGCATCGAAAGCTACCTGGCCGTAGAAAATCGCGAAGCTGCAGCCCGAAACGTCTCCTCGCGTCTGCGGATGCTGTCCCGCCTGGCCAAGGCTGATTCGGATACCCAGCTGCAGCTGGTGCGCGCCGCCGCTCGCCGGGCACGGACGCCCGAAGACATCGCCGCCAGCTCCGCCCTTTTGAATGGTAGCGAAACCCTCACGGGTCTGCGGATTGACACGGAGTTGCGGTGGAACCTCTTGACGTCTTTGGCGGCAGCGGGACACGTGGACCGCGCCACTGTCGAGGCAGAGCTGAATAATGACGACACCGTAAATGGGCGCGAACGTGTCCTGCAGGCCGCAGCTTCGCTGCCTAATCCTGCGGTGAAAGCCGAGTTCTTTGACCGTGCCTACAGCGACACCGCTCTGACCAACGACCAACTGGCTTCCATCATTGCCGGTTTCAACCGGGCTCAAGATCCACTGCTGCTAGCTCCTTTTGCCCAGCGTTACTTTGAGACGCTACGGGAGACCTACGATACACGCACCCACGAGATTGGTGAACAGCTCATCGAAGGCATGTATCCTGCCGCGCTGGTGGGCTTGGAGTCCAGCGGCGTGGACGTGCTGACGCTCACCCAGGAATGGCTCTCGAATAATGCAGACGCTCCCGCGGCACTGCTGCGGATGATGCGCGAGAATCAATCCGGCGCCGAACGCATCGCGAAAGCTCAGCAGCGCGACCGCGAGGGGTAAAGCCCTGCGGGAACCTCAGCCTGCACAACCGTACGAAGGATGCTCGCTGACACCGTTAGCCCAGTAGCTGTTTGCTCCTGGGGCCTCTGGTTTTATCCTCTTGCCCGCTGTGCCGGGCAGTTGTGACGGTTCTGACGCTGCGAACGGTTACTGTGGGCGCGGCCGAGAGTCTGGCTCGGAAAGAATTTCCGGCGGGACGACCGGGGGCTGGGGTGCGGAAAAATTCTGAACGGCCGGGTTGGGCTGCGGCATGGCCGCAGGATTATAGGCTGCTGGATAACCGTAGGCGTTTCGTTGGTAGCCATAGAGCTGGTGGTTATATCCGCCGCCGTACTCTGGTCTGTATTCGGGATAGGCCGGGTATGCTTCGGGATAGCCTGGCGCTTGGTAACCATAGGGGTTCTGGGCGTATCCCTGCGGAGGATAAGCGGGGTTTGGCGCGGCGATGTCCTCAGGGTAGGTCTCTGGATAAACCTCAGGCGACGGTATCACGGGCTGCGATGGCTGGGCAGTGGACTCGTTTACTGGTTCAGTTTGCACCAGCGGCTGCTCAGGTATCGATTCGAGATTAACTGAAACAGGTTCAGCGGTCACAGGTTCGGTAATGACGGGCTGATCCGAAGCGGTGTCGGCGGCAACTGGTTCAGCCAAAGCTGGTTGCGCCGGAACAGTTTTTTCCGGAGCAGGGTAAGCATCGGGGGTTTCTTCTCGAACCGAGGTCGACTCACCAGTCTCGAGGGTGTCCTTGGCATTGTCCGATTTCGGGCTCGCGAGAGCGGGGGCAAACTTCACGTCCCCCGAATTGTTGGGGATGCCCATAAACGGCTTGGTGATGTAGGGCACGCCGAATCCCCCCAGATTCAACCGTTTCCCTTTGATTTTTATGGTGAAAGTGGCAATCATGACGTAAATGGCAGCATACAGCACTCCCATGATGAGCAGCACGAGGATGCCTTCTCCGGTTCCCATCCACCGCAGCAAATCCACCACGCCAGGGCCTCCCGCCCAGCCAATAGTGACGCCTAAGACGGCGGTGATAGCGTAAGAAAATGCCGAGGCGACAGCATGTACCAGCAACAGGGCAGGAGCCGCAAAAAACAGCAAATACAGTGCCGGTTTTTCGGCTCCGACGGCGAACGTGCTGGCAATCAGGAACCAATACATAATGCGCCAGTATTGACGGTTGCTTCCCTTCAGCTGCAGCAACAGCACCAAGAACAGCGCTGCCAGCCCAAACGCTACCACCGGATACCCGCCGGCCAGGAACAAGGCCTGCTGACCCTCCATCTGCGTACCGCCGTACACGAAGCAGCGGTAAGAACCGTTGAGAGTGTCGCCTTGGGTGGTTTGGCAACTTCCATATACGTTGTAAGGCACGATGTTCAATAGGGAGCTGACCCCCGTGACTTCCGCAATAGGGTGAAGCAAACCGTAGAGTGCCGCCCCTAGGGGGCCTGGTGCCGCCATCATCGCCGTGCCGACAGCCACGGTAATAATCAGGTATAACAGCTGATAAACCACACCAACCACAATGCCGAGAACCACTCCGCCAGTCGCGCAAATGACCACAACCAAGGGAATCCCGCTGACCATTCGAGCCCAAGGAACGACTTTGCGGAACCGGAACTCACTCCAGCAACCAGCGACCAGGAATCCCACCAAAACGCCGCCCATCAGCCCCAAGTCAACGCCGGAAACTTCCCCTTGGGAAGAGGCGGTACTGTAGCGAGACAGAGCCATCGTGGCGCCAAGGTAACCGGACCAACCCGCCAACACCGATATCCCGATGGCCGCGTTGGGGCGCTTAGCCGCTGCAAAAGCCAACATAAATGCCACAATCAAAGGAAAATACGACTCGATTGTGGTGCCGACATAGTACAAAATATCCGCCACCGGCAAGATTGCCGGAAAAACTTTACCTAATCCCTGATCGCCAAGGATATGCCCCTGCCCCAAACGCAGGGACAATTCTGCGGCACACAGCAACAACAGCGCTACAAACAAATATTGCAGGAAACGTTCGTACCACCCAGGCGTCAAGAAACGAGCAAAACGCTGCCGTTTTAGAGCATTACTAGGGGGTTTTGCTTCTTTCGAACGCTTTGCTGGCTTATTCACTGCACGGGCTTTTTTGGATTTATTCTTAGCTTTGTCAGCCCGGCGCTGAGCGGCGGAGATGCGATTCGATTCTGCACCGGCCACTGCTTTGGCTGCTTTGCCCTTGCCCGCCACGCTGGCACTTCCTTTCCTCAGCATCTCCAGGTCAGACTGTAGTCACAGATACCGCAGCCAACATCATTTTTAATTTTGCCATAAATTCAGCGCGGGAAACGTGTTTTACGTGGTAATCAGGAGCCTCTTCCGGTGCTGGTATTTACCCCTCACCAGAGAGAGGATACAACTCACGGAGAAATTTTCCTCAGACAGAACTAACTTTCGTTATCCCCCGGAAGCTGCGGATTCACCAGTTCGCGCATCGCTTCGCAGATTTCGCCCACGCCCACGTAGTATTCCAGCTCTTCCACTTTGACTGAGCGTCCCAAGGAGTCCGACAGCGGAATACGCCAGTTCGGGTATTCGTTGTTGGTGCCGGGCTGATTTTGCATCCGCAGGTCTCCCACCGCATCGACCAAACTGACCACGGACAGCTTTGCCGGAGTCTTGCCAATAAAACGGTGCAGCGCCAGAATAAGTTCGGATTCGGTCGGATAATCGTTTTCCAGCAGCCCCATGTTCCGCAGTTGTTCCACCAGCCTCGCGATATCGTCATACAACGCGTTCTTGGCTTCTTCCAAAGGCTGCGGCAAGATTCCCAAGCGATCCTGGACTTCCAGGTGTACCGCGCGGAGGAATCCCAAAGTCGGGGGCAAATCGTGAGTGTTCACCGCAGCCATGCACATTTCGCGGTATTGCTCCGGGGGCCTGAAGTCGCTGCCGTTGCGTTCAAACCACAGCACCGAAGTGCCCAGAATACCGCGGTCGCGCAAGTAGTCGCGGACCCAGTCCTCGACTGTGCCCAGGTCCTCTCCGACCACTACGGCGTGGGCTCTGGCGGCTTCCAACAGCATGATGCCCACGGTGGCCTCGTGGTTGTAACGAACGTAGGTACCCTCGTTGGGATCAGCTCCCCGCGGAATCCACCACAGGCGAATCAGTCCCATCACATGATCGATACGCAAAGCGCCGCAGTTAGCCAAAGCACGGTGAATTATCCCCCGCAGAGGTTCCCAATCATGGGCGGCCATGTAACGAGGATTCATCGGCGGCTGGGTCCAGTCTTGACCCAGCTGGTTGTACATATCCGGCGGAGCCCCCACGCTCATGGTTCTCACGAAAGCGTCCGGGATGGACCAAACGTCGGCACCGTACTTGTGCACCCCTACCGCCAGGTCATTCATGATGCCAATCGTCATGCCGGCATTTATCGCGGACTCCTGGGCGGCGTGGAGCTGGGTAGAGGCAATCCACTGCAGCCAGCAATAGAACTCAACCTGCTCGGCAAGCTCCTCCCGCAGCGCCGCCACGCGAGGACTGGAGACATCGGCAACATCATCGTCCCACGGCCCTTGACCGAAACAATCGTACAGAGCACACCACAGGGCGAAGTTTTCCAAATCCTGGCCGCGTGATGCCATAAAGTCGCGGAACTCGGCTTCACGGGAGTGGCTGCGCTTAATCTTAAAAATGACTTCCAAGGCTTCACGTTTGGCTTTCCAGGAGCGATCCCGGTCAATCTGCTTCGCGGTATCGACCGGGAAAATCTCATTGGAGGCCTGGGCAAAAGCGACTTTCACCAGGGATTCAGACGTGGAGTCCAACTGGTTATATTCCGCGATGTCGTCAGGGCGGATGTAAAGCGGGTTCAAGAAGCGACGCGACACAGGCAGGTAAGGAGAAGGGGTGATGGGCACATTGGGCTCGCCCGCATGCAACGGATTGGTTAGCACGAAGTCAGCGCCTTGGCGTCCGAAAATCTCGGCGATATGGCCTAAATCGTGGAAGTCTCCCATCCCCCAAGAACCGCGGGAGGACACCGAATACAGTTGCGTCATTACGCCCCAGGAACGGGAATGCTCTAAATTCCCCAGCGGTAACCGGTCAGGGACGACCGCAACTTGCTGAGCAAAATCGCCTTCGACCGTCTTGGCGTGCAGGGTATGGTAGCCCCATTCGGTGCCTTCAGGAAGCCGGAACGTTGCCTCACCGCGCCGGCCTTCGGGACCAAAATCGCGGGGTTGGACCCAAATATCAAGCTGTTCCAGCGGCCTAGTATCACCGTTCTCGGTTTCCAACCAGACTTCCAAGCTAGTACCGTCAGGCACGTGGACCGGGATATTCGCCCCTTGGGACTGACGCACCACCATCCCTTTCGGTAGGGTGGAAAACCAGTATTCCCGATCCAGGGACTCGTAAGCACGCCCGATATCATCGCTACTTTGCAACGTGAAACCTAGAGCGTCAATGACCCGAACCAAAGTCGACTGGGACACCTCGTGGTAGTTTCCCGCAAAATCCCAATAGTCCGTATCCACCCCCAGTCGACGGGCTAAGTCCTGGACTTGGGGAAAATAACCTTCAAGATACTGCGTTGTTTCGGCCACTTTATCGAATCCTCAAAAATCCGCTTGCTTTTCGCCACACGCCAAAATCCGACGCCAGACGATTTACTTTAACGAATTCTAACCGCTCAAGCCTGGTAGCGGGCAAACACACGGGGTGCTATAACGTTTTTCTGTATCTCCCCGGTATGGCTACCCTTACCCGCGAGTCAGTTTCCGGTAAACCACCCGGTGCGGGCGGGCGGCTTCCGGCCCCAGTCGCTCGACCTTATTGGCTTCGTAGCCTTCGAAGTTGCCTTCAAACCAGAACCACTGAGCCGGGTTTTCCTCGGTACCCTCATAAGCCAAGATGTGGGTCGCTACCCGGTCGAGGAACCAGCGGTCGTGGGTGACAACCACGGCACAGCCGGGGAACTGCAGCAGGGCGTTTTCCAGGGATCCCAGGGTTTCCACGTCCAAATCGTTCGTCGGTTCGTCCAGCAGCAGCAGGTTTCCGCCCTCTTTCAAGGTCAGAGCCAGGTTGAGGCGGTTGCGTTCCCCACCAGACAAAACGCCTGCAGGTTTCTGCTGGTCAGCGCCCTTGAACCCGAAAGCGGACACGTAGGCGCGCGATGGCATCTGGACCTTGCCGACCTCGATGTAGTCAGCCCCATCCGAGACGACCTCCCACAGCGTCTTGTCCGGGTCGATGCCCGCACGAGCCTGGTCGACATAAGAAATCTTCACGGTCTCCCCGATTTTCAGGTCGCCGCCGTCGAGGGGTTCCAACCCGACAATGGTCTTAAACAGGGTTGTTTTCCCTACCCCATTAGGCCCGATGACTCCCACGATGCCGTTTCGCGGCAAGCTAAAGCTCAACCCGTCAATCAGGGTGCGGTCCCCAAAACCTTTCTTGAGGTTGGTCGCCTCCAGCACCAACGTGCCCAATCGCGGCCCCGGCGGAATCTGGATTTCTTCAAAATCAAGTTTCCGAGACTTCTCGGCTTCCGCAGCCATCGCTTCATACGCCTGCAAACGAGCCTTCGACTTGGCTTGGCGCCCCTTAGCGGATTGGCGCACCCATTCGAGCTCTTCCTTCAACCGTTTTTGGAGTTTGGCGTCTTTACGCCCCTGAACTTCCAAACGTTCCTGTTTCTTTTCCAGATAGGTGGAGTAGTTGCCCTCATAGGGGTACAGGTGGCCACGGTCGACCTCCGCAATCCACCCCGCCACGTGGTCCAGGAAATAACGGTCGTGGGTGACAGCAATGACTGCTCCCTTGTACTGGCTCAAATGTTGCTCCAGCCACAGCACCGACTCGGCGTCCAGGTGGTTGGTCGGCTCGTCTAGCAGTAGCAAGTCCGGGGCTTCCAGCAACAGCTTGCACAAGGCGACTCGGCGGCGCTCCCCTCCCGAGAGCGTTTTCACGTCCGCGTCCGCCGGTGGGCAGCGCAGCGCATCCATCGCCTGTTCCAACTGATTGTCCAGGTCCCAGGCATCAGCGGCATCGATGGCTTCTTGGAGCTGCCCCATTTCTTCCATCAGGGCATCAAAATCCGCGTCCGGGTCGGCCATTTGGGCTGAAATCTCGTTGTATCGGTCCAGCTTGGCCTTGATTTCCCACACGCCTTCCTCGACGTTGCCCAACACGTCCTTGTCCTCGTTGAGCGGGGGCTCCTGCAGCAGGATACCGACCGAATACCCTGGGCTGAGGATAGCCTCGCCGTTGCTGGGCTCGTCCAAACCAGCCATGATTTTCAGAATCGTCGACTTGCCGGCACCGTTGGGACCCACCATGCCAATCTTGGCTCCCGGCAGGAAAGCCATCGTTACGTCATCCAAAATGAGCTTATCGCCGACCTTCTTACGGGCCTTCAGCATTGAATAAATGTACTCTGACATGCAACTTCCTTACAGTTTCGATGAGCCGAGCAGCATCTGGCCCGGAGGTCTATTGGGGGTGGGGCCAAAAACCCGCACCCCCAATATGCTAACGGAAATCGCGAATCTTTTTCAGAACGGAACCCCATCAGCCCCCGCGCCGACCAAAGACTCCTCATCGGCGGCTTCGATTTCAACGTCTAGTTCGTCGAGGATTTCCGCGCTCTCAATGAGGTCCGACTCCGTCTGCGCAAATTCCGCGCCCTTCACGGTATTCAGAGAGTCCGCGGAAATATCGAATTTGCTCGGTTTTGCACAGTTCTCATCACTGGCGATTTCCTTGGCATACTTGATGTTTATCGAAGAGGTGCGCACCAGGTCAACCCCAATATGGGTCAGGTGCAAAGCGAGTTCTGGACGTTTTTCAACGACACCGGTCGTTTGGTCGGTATGTTCGTAAGTACCGGGAACTAAACGTCCCTGAGCGACGACCGGATCACCCTTGTGCAGTGACTCCGCAATGTTGACGGCGAAAGTCCCCCAGGCTTTGCAGTTGAACCACGTGGTTTCCCCGCTGGTCCAGTTGCCACTGGCGTCACGATAACTGGCGTTGCAGGCCAGAGAGAACCGGACCCAGTGGGTGCCGGCAGAGGTTTGGCGTAAGACAGGAGTATTTCCCAAATACCCGCTTACTGTTACTGTCATGGAGCTCATTATTGTTTTCCTTTCCCGAACGCCCCGGCGTTCGTAACTGTTGATAGCTGCCAGATAAAACAGCTCTCAGTTCGAGGGTTCCGCAAAGACTTGAACCGAACAAGACAAGAATTTTTTACCTGTGGATAACTCGTTTATTCACAGGGGCGAGAATGCCGGAAATAAGCTAAACTGGTCGAGTTAACAGATTTTTAGTTAACCGGCCAGCCTTCGTAGCTCAATGGATAGAGCAACGGCCTTCTAATCCGTAGGTTGTGGGTTCGAGTCCCACCGAGGGCGCAAACGCGCACAAACGAAGCCAAAGGTGTATTTGCTGGGGAAGGCTAACCTTTTAAAGGAAAAAAATTACTAAAATGGGGGTCGTGACTATGGAAAACCTTGTAGGCCCAGGTTCCCCCTCATCCCTGCGTGTAGCGAATCAAAAGCGCGTTTTAGCTGCCATTATCGATGCTGGGGGGATATCTCAGGCCGAGATTAGCCGCCGCACCGGCCTGGCTCCAGCAACCGTGTCTAACATCGTTCGTGAACTGACTGAAGCCGAGATTTTACGCTTGGCAGAAGCGGCTTCCGGCCGGCGTGGCAACACGATTGCGTTTGCCCCTAATATTGGCTATGCCATGGGTGTGTCGCTGGAACGCGAACAAGTGCGGGTTGGGATTGTTACCCTGGATCACGAAATTGTAGACACGCGGGTTATACCGCTACCGGCAGAGTCTACCGCCAACATTAACAAGGAAATGGCGGTTGACCTGTTTGACTCGATGATGGCCGCCAAGGGGCTAAAAAATGCTCAGATTGTGGCTGGCTGCATCGTCGTTGCCGACGCGGTGCGTTCAGATGGCCGCTTGTCCAACTACACCGCCATGATTCCGGGTCTTAGCGGAATCAACCTGGAGGACATCGCCCAAGAAGTTTCTCCTTTCCCGATTCTGACTGAAAATGACGCGAATGCCGGCGCTTTGGCTGAGCACATGTGGGGAGCCGCGAAGGACGTCGATGATTTCGTGTATATCGAGGCCTCTTCCGGAATCGGCGCGGGCATTATGGCAGGCGCCAAAATCCTGTACGGAACCGGCGGGATTTCAGGTGAAATCGGACACCTCCCGATTCCGAACCATCATGAGTTGTGCAAGTGCGGGGGCAGCGGCTGTCTGGAGATGACGGCCTCGGTCAGCGCGATAATGGCTTCACTGCGCAGCCTGGGAATGCCGGTGCATACCTTGAATGACCTCTATCGACTCATCGAGGAAGGCGATGTGCGGGCTACTCGACGCATTCACGAAGCCGCCCGCGCCATCGGCTACGTACTGGCACAAGTGTGCAACATCTTGAACCCAAAGATGATTGTCATTGGTGGCGAACTGTCCTATGCGGGCGAGGCTTTCTTAAACCAGGTTCGTGAGACCATTAACGAAATCGCCCTGCCCGATTGCGCCGCCGATGCAGCCTTGCATTTGAGCGCCTTGGGTTCGTCCGCTCCCCTGCGCGGCGCCATGGCGAAAGCGGTTTCGATGGTGGATCTTGACGCGATTTTGCAGCGGTTCTTATCTGACGATAACAACTGAGCCTTAGGCTGGCGAGGGTGAAAATCGCCGCCGGATACGATTAATGAATGGGAGATTAGTACAGTATGGGAAACAAAAAAAACGACCCTATGGTGTGGATTGACTGCGAGATGACCGGGCTCGATTTAGACGTTGACGAGCTGATTGAGGTCGCCGTTATCGTCACCGACGCCGAACTGAACCCGCTGGATTCCGGTATTGATTTGCTGATTAAGCCCAGTGCCACCGCAATGAATCATATGGGGGAATTCGTGCGCGAAATGCACACTAAGTCGGGACTGCTGGCCGAGCTTGACGGCGGTTTGAGTGTGGAGGAAGCCGGCCGCCAAGTTTTGGAGTACGTGAAACGCTACGTCCCCGAACCCGGAAAAGCCCAGCTGGCAGGTAATTCAGTGCATTCGGATAAAGCGTTCCTGGCCAAACAGATGCCGGAACTCATCAAGTGGCTACACTACCGGATTATTGACGTGTCTACCTTGAAAGAGCTGGCGATGCGTTGGTATCCGAAGGTTTACGGTTTGGCTCCGGAAAAGACCGGCAATCACCGGGCTTTGGGCGATATCATCGATTCCTTGAACGAGCTGCGCTATTACCGTTCGGTGTTGATGCCGGCGGGCGAGGGCCCCAGTACGGAGGAACTGCAGGCCGCGGCCGCCCGAATCGTGCAGACTTCGCCTTTCAAGTAAACGGATGGTGTTTGCGCACAAGCGCGTTCGGTTAGGTTGCCGCCAAACTCGGTTTCCCCAGCAGGCGGGGCACGAGTTTCGCCTGGGCGCCAAAATCCGGTACGATAGTGAGGTTGCTTTTCGCAAGCGATGGTGGCTGTAGTTCAGTGGTAGAGCACCTGATTGTGGTTCAGGATGTCGCGAGTTCGAATCTCGTCAGCCACCCGACTGAGAGAGCGTCCAAGCCGAAAGCGAAGCTTTCGGCTTGGACGCGAACGAGGGAGGGTATGCAAGGCGAGCGGAGCAAGTCCTTGCTAATACCCAGACGCTGGTCAAGGCATGCGCCTTGACCAGCTTTTTCGTGCCTGCGCAGCAGGCAGGGCCTCTGTCAACAAGCGCGTCGTAAGCTTGCTTACGTAAGCAGCTTGTTGAGAGAGGCGCGCGGCGGGCAAAACCCGCCACGAAAAAGCCGCAAGGCATTTGCCGCTTCGGCTAAGGGGTGCGCAAGCCGCCGTGAAACGGCGGGTTGCAAGCACCCGGACTCTCTAGCACCCGGGCTCTGAGAATAACCACGGCAACAAGTCGCCGTGAAACGGCGGGTTGCAAGCACCCAGACTCTCTAGCACCCTGACTACGGACAAGGTGCACGAACGACCGATTTCACTTCACTCGCACACGATTCTTTAAAACCCAAATCACCCTCACCTGGATCTTTACAAATTAGGATGTCAACAATACACAAATCCCGCCCCTGAAATCGGTCACTCATGCACGTACCTTTACAATCAACGCTCAAAATATCGAAAAACCCAAACCTTAGCACTTGCCTGGATTACTACTCCGTCAAGTCGCCCGGTTTGGCGCCACGCACGCATTTGATTTTTGAGACAATGAAACCATGTCCAGCAAAGATCAAACAGTAGTTATCATCGGCGGCGGTCCTGGCGGCTACGAAGCTGCAGCTCAGTCTCGTGTTCACGGGGCTCGCACGATTCTCATTGAGGAACAGGGGCCCGGCGGTTCCGCAGTCCTCACCGATGTGATTCCTTCGAAAACGTTGATTGCCTCCTCGGTGTGGATGGATAACGTGCGGCGTGCCGCAGAGCTCAACATTGTGGAGGAAGGCAGTTCCTACACGGCTGACGTGCTGGGTATTTTTGACCGGGTGGGACGCATGGCGGGGACGCAAAGCGCCGAGATTACGCACCGTCTGAGCGAATCCGGGGTGGAGCTGATTCGCGGACGCGGCTCTATCTTGCCGGAAACCGCTGATAACGGACGACGAATCGTGACGGTAGGAGAACGTCGCTTCGAAGCCGACGCGGTCATTGTTTCTACCGGGGCGCGCCCGCGTAAACTTCCCAAAGCCATGCCGGACGGCAAACGTATCTTGACCTGGAAGCAAATCTATTCGCTAAAGACCGTGCCGACGCACCTCATCGTGGTCGGTTCGGGCGTAACCGGCGCCGAGTTTGCCTCGGCGTTTAACTCGGTAGGCGTAAAAGTCACCTTGGTGAGTTCTCGTGAGCACGTGCTGCCCAATGACGACCCGGATGCGGCGCGGCTCATTGAGGAAGTGTTCGCCAAGAACGGGGTCAATATTTGCGCCAACTCCCGAGCCGAAGCTGCCCGCGTGGTCGACGACGGGGTGGTCGTCACGTTGAGCGATGGCAGAGAGCTGGAAGGTTCTCACGTGTTGATGGCGGTCGGGGCGATTCCGAACACGGACCAGATGGGTCTGGAGGAAGCCGGCGTGGAGCTCGACGAGCGCGGCTTCGTTAAGATTGACCGTGTCTCACGCACGACCGCGAATCGTATCTATGCCGCCGGGGACTGCACCGGCGTGTTCTTGCTCGCTTCAGTGGCTTCTGCACAAGGGAGGATTGCGATTGCGCACGCTTTGGGCGATGCGGTGGAGCCGCTGAACCTGGATCAGGTGTCCTCCAATATTTTCACTAACCCCGAGATTGCGGCCGTGGGGGTGACCCAGAAACAGGTCGATTCCGGCGAGGTCGATTGTGTGAGCGTGACTCTCCCGATTGCCCGCAACGCTCGCGCCCGGATGCGCGGCATTGACGAGGGCTTCGTGAAACTGTTTGCCCGCCGGCGCACCCGGACTATCGCCGGGGCGGTCATTTGCCTGCAGTATGCCGGGGAGTTCATTTTTCCGCTGACCCTCGCGGTAAAGAATCGCCTGACAGTCGATCAGTTTGCCAATACTTTCACGATTTACCCCTCCATCTCCGGCACTATCACGGAAGCGGCCCGCTCCCTACACAAGATGGTGGAACTCCCCTAACTTCTGTACCGTTTAAACCCAGCGTAGACCGACCAGAAATGTGTGAGGATAGGAGCGTCCACCCGATACGTTAACCAACGAAAGGACGCGCAATGCTGCACGAAATCACTTTCCCCTCTTTCAACGAACGAGACACTGTTTACGGCTGGATTTATGTTCCGGCGGCGAAGCCAAAAGGCATTGTCCAGCTTGTTCACGGTTTCGGCGAGCATTCCCGCCGCTATCTGCACCTCATCGTCAATCTGCTGGAGGCAGGCTACATCGTGGCTGCTGACGACCACGTTGGTCACGGGAAAACCGCTGTAGAGAACGACCGTTGGGGCGACTGGGGCGACAAGGGCCCTCACACGATGATGGAGGACGAACACCGCCTATCCGTGCTTGTGAAAGAAAAATACCCGGACCTGCCGCTGTTCTTTTTCGGCCACTCGATGGGGTCGATGATTGGACGAGACTACATGGTGAAATACGGCGACGAGCTCGCGGGAATTACCCTGTGTGGAGTGACGGGGCGCTTCCCCGAAACTGACGCGGTGATAGCACGGCTACAAGAGCTGGTGGCGGCCGGCGAGGGCGAAAACAGCAATCCCGAGATTGTCCAGCAGTTCTTCGGCTTTTCTTTTGCCCGCATTCCCGAGGGCGTAAAAATTGGCAACGAGTGGATTTGTGAGGATCCTTACGTGCAAAAGGACCATGCCGAGGATCCTTTTGATGCCTTCACCAAGCCGACGTCGAACCGTTCCATGCTCGATTTCGCCCAGATGCTGAAACAGGTCGAAGGCCCCCAGTGGGCCGAGTCGGTCCCAAAGGACCTGCCGGTTTACTTGATTGCGGGCTCTGAGGATCCCATCGGCATGTTCGGCACCGGATTCATGGAGGTCGTGAACTGGCTGGAGGATACGGGACACCAGACCCAGGCGCAGCTCTATTTCGGATATCGCCACGAAATCCACAACTACACGGACATCAAAGACGAAGTGGCCTGGGGCATCATCGACTTCTTCGACAAAATCGTCGAAAACTGACACCCCACAACGCTTGGGGATGTTCACCGGATTGAACTCTGGCCGCGCAGTGTTTACTGGACAGCAGTTTGCGAGACCAGAGTTCTCCGGCGTTCAGATATGAATCGGTTTCACTTGGCACCATCAATCACGATGGTGGGGTTGTCCCGTGTGATTATTTCTTTACAAAAGATATCGGCTTTGAGGTATTTAGACATCAATTCCGAAAGCTCATCAATTGCGGATTGCAAATCCTGAGCGCGCAGAGGATCTACGCATTCGATAATCAAGAAAGCTTTGTTTGAATCGTCCCTTAGAGCAGTGCGGATGCCATCGCGCCAGTTCCAGCAGCGACAAATCGCTCCCGCATCATCGCGGTAACACAATTCCCCTTCTAAGGTTGGCGATTCCTCCTCTTCTCCCAGGGCGGTGAAAGCGTCTGAACCTTGAGTGATGCCGAGACGAATGTTTCCATCCATAGCGTCGATATCCTCTCCTCCCACCGGAAGTGCATATTTCAGAGAAATAATGTTGTAAATGTCTACTGTCGGGTTAATTGAGCCGACAGGGTTTCCCTTTAATACACGTTTCAACAAATTCTCAATTGAGCAGCGGGCGCCTTTCTTAGTTTTGAACTTCTGGAAAGCTTCGCGCCACACAGCCACCACTTCATTCTGGGAGATAGTGTCTGAGGTGAGGTGTTTTTGGGCAGTACGGTTCGCCTCGGCAAGGAGCTGCTGAATAGTTGTCACGTCCTCTTCTGGCACTTCCTCGACTTGGCGCATATTCTGAGCCACAACAATGCCTATCCGTGCCTCAGGAAACAATTCCCAAAACGAATCTTCAGTAACAAACTGCTTCATGATATGCCTCATTTCTACTCGATTTCTTGCCATCCGCATTCAATTATGCCCAATTATCCCCTCTCTGGATTACCTAGGCAGCATCGCACTACTTGGAAGAGTTCCGGGCTACATCACTAAATACTGCATGAAAGCCACACCTGTGAGCGTAGGTTAAGCAACAGCCGTATAAAAAATATTTCCAGATTCAGATAGGGTCGTTCACCCCCGAACGGCCCTATCTGACCGTTAAGCCCACTCGCCAGACCCTTGTGACGTCCTCTCCCCACCGTTCACTGATGAGGTCGCACGATGCAACTAATCCCCAACCGTACAGCTGAGAGCCTTTTCCCGGGCGAAGACTCGTTGCGAGCATCTCTCAAGCACCGGGGATTCTCGCGGCGCGATTAGCCGCCAGCACCCCATTGGTGCGGGTCAGAGTCAGATGCGCCGTGCCTTTAGTGGGAAGCTGCGAATCACTGGTGGGGACATTTTGAGAACTGTGATGCTTCTTTGAGGTTAACCGGTGTATCACCCTGGCCACCATCAACGGATGACGAGCCTGCACCTTCGCAATCAACATGAGCATCCATTTAGGAAATGACAACGTAATTCTCCTTCTCGGCTACTTCAGCAATGATTTCCTGGACTTCCCAATCCACCCGTGAAGCATCGTCTTTCACCAGCCCCAACCTGGTTGGACGCTGCAAAATATCCGCAGCATTCATAGCCCCTCATGAGTCAACGCAAAAGCCACCTCAGCGCGGGTCACATCGGCGCCATACAAGTATTCCAAAAGTCGGGCGATTTCCGCCTGAGCCACCACGGAGAACGCCCCATCCCGGGAACGAATCAGGGCGTGCTTGCGCGAAATATCTACAGTTGAGCCTCCCTCACCACTATCAATAAGGAGTCTTAGTCCGGTGAAAGTTCCGATTACATCGTCGCGGCTGAGGGACTGTTCGAGGGCGAAGTAGATGTTGTGTAGCAGGAAATCAATATCTTCTTCGGGAGTTTCGGGCACGTCAGGAATCAGACCGGGATTATCCTAATCTGTCAACCCCAGGTACACCCGATGGTGCGGTGCCGGCAGAATGAACAGGTAACGCGAGATTGACCCCGACAGCGGCACCGTGAGGGAACCTCGCGGATTCCCCAGCCTCTAGGCATAGATTATTCTGAGCATTCGAGACATTACACGCCGAAAATAGGGTATTTACACTTGAAATAACCAGCTGTAAAATATTATCAGCGCGCGCCGGAAGGGATGTTTAAAATGTTTAACTTTTCACGACACCTACTAACCCTTGCCACGGCGTTTATCGTGAGTTGTTCCCTTGACACACCCAGCGGCATTAGCAGACAGCTTTGAGAATGAGATGAGTCGCGTTACCGCATAAAAAGTGAAAACTCTAACCTATACTAAAAACTCCATAGTTTTGCTAAACATCAACGGAAAATACGAGGAGTCATAAACGTGAGCGAAATATTTATTGGATCCAAGAATCCTTCAATATACAGCCAGCATATTTCTCACTCCAGAATCGATTCTACATTAGAGTCGAATCTAAGCAATTCTCGTTTGCGGGCTATTCTGGGCGACGTTATAGACATTAACAGCGAAGCGCACTTCATCGCGGACGCTTTTAGTAATTTATCTAAAATTGATACTATTCTTCACCGTTCAAAGGACTCACTAACTGAACTTGTTACAGATTACAATCATCGCCGGGATTTAATACTTAAAGCCTGCTCAGCCAATGAGACATATAAAGCTAACGAACATAAATTGTTAGAAGCTCTCGACTCTGAATTTAGGGAACGCATTTCTAGCTACGCCGACGATTGTGTCGGTCTCATCAACAACGTCGCCACCAAGGCAGCATCTAGTGACGCCAGCTTGGTGGCTATGGATTGGATTTCCGGATATAAAGGTAGCGAAGGACTATTTCTGCGCGATTCAGAGGCTCACGGCATCAAAACCGATATCATCAGCTTCTTTACTCAGGCTCTCAGCGATTCAAAAGGGAACATCCCCACTGAAAACGACCAACGCTCTGATTATCATGGTCAATATCTCACTGCTGCAGACTTAACCGGATCGTCTTTTTTTCACAAGCTAGAAGTGTTCGCCCGCACAGTTTCATCCAAACAAATGCAGCAAGATAATCTCAGGATTAACGAAGCAAACGAACGTAAGAATCGTCCTCACAATGATGTACTTGCCGCTAAATATGCCTCATCCGATTGGCGCTGGGCTACACGCTTGGATATTAAAGTTTGGCAACATGATTACCAAATCGCCGCAGCACGCCTCGAAGATACTTCTCATTTAGACGGTTTTTCAGATGCGTTAAAACGTATTCTAGGTCGTTTTGACGCCTCTGCCAGTGTATATAACAAATATACTGGTCTTGATCCCGAAGAAGGTCCTAGCCTCGGTCTACAAATCGAAGATGCAGCGAACACCTTGGGTAAAACTACCCTCAAGCACGGAGCAGACACCTTTACAAAATACGTATCTCGTATCGATACAATTGCAAAATCATTGTCTTCAATTCAAAAAGCTCTGTTGGGCGTAATGTATGCAGATGCAGAGTTTATCGGAAACGATAAAGCATTTCTCAAAGTAGATGCTTTTGCTAAAGCATTAGCGACTCATAACTTCCACGGCTTTAAACTTGGCAATATAGGAACCGTCAAAGGAGTACATTTACTTAATCAACTCCGCTGGTATCTCGATGATGAATCTAGCACTGGCATTCCTCGGGTCAACTTCCCCAATTCACTCACACTTAATGAACAGATGGCTCTAATTACCAACAAATATTTACCGTGGATGGTTCAATCTGAACCCACAAAAATGAAACTTGTCGACTCGGCACTACGGAAACTCCATAACCATTAGAGGAACCTATCAGGTACACCCACACCCACCGGCATACCGCGTCGTAGCGAACATCATCAATCATTGACCAGCTGAGGAATGACATTTTAATCAATTTCTAGCCTCGTCTTTGCCCTGGTAACACCATTTGTCTCATATATTGAAACAGCTATCCGGTATGTGGACAAAGCAACTATAGTCGGAGCATGACTACTCAAACCAATTCTCGAACTGATAACCAATCCGCAGCGCCAAAAGCGCTTACCCCCGAAGACCGCAGTGCCCTGCGGGCTGTGACGATTTTCCCAGTTCTGATTATTGCGGCAGCGGCGTGGGGATTCATTTCCCCCGCTACGGCTGGGGCGCTCACCCCGCACGTCGCGATACTTTTGGGTGTCATTATGTTCGGCATGGGTCTGACCCTAACGTTGCCGGATTTTCGTCTGGTATTCACAAGGCCGTTGCCCATCTTGCTCGGTGTCGTCGCCCAATACGTCATCATGCCTGCGCTAGCGGTATTAATCGTTAACGTTTTACGCCTCCCGGACGCCGTAGCTGTGGGCGTGATTCTGGTCGGCTGCGCCCCAGGGGGCACATCATCGAACGTGATTTCTTATCTGGCCAAAGCCGACGTGGCGCTGTCCGTCACCATGACCGCGATTTCTACCCTGCTCGCCCCCTTGATGACCCCGCTGCTGACGCAGTGGCTGGCCGGTAAATACATGCCGCTGGACGGCGGGGCGATGGCGGTGAGCATCGTCAAGATGGTGCTGGTTCCCGTTGTGGCTGGCTTAGTGCTACGACTGGCTTTCCCCAAGTTCATCAACCGAATCCTGCCGGCTCTCCCCTGGATCTCTACCCTGGGTATTTCCGCAGTTTTAGCAGGTGTGGTCAGCGCCTCCGTAGACGCCATCAAGGCAACTGGGCTGCTGGTTTTGGTCGCGGTCATCCTGCATAACATGCTGGGTTACGGCGTGGGATACGGCTTCTCGAAGTTGCTGCGGGCAGATAACCGGGTGTCGCGCACGGTTTCAATTGAGGTCGGAATGCAGAACTCTGGCATGGCCGCCACCCTGGCTAAGACACACTTTGCCATGACCCCCGAAACCGCGCTACCCGGCGCCATCTTCTCCATCTGGCACAACCTGTCCGGAGCGCTGCTCTCGGTCATCTACCGTCGCATGGCTGAACGCGAAGCCGCCCGCCAGGCTGCGAGCCAAACCCCGGAGAACACCGCAACGGCCACGGCAAACCCGATGCCGGGCGCTACTGCAGAAAACACCACCACCCCGGCATTGGTGGGCTAAATCCCTTTTGAAAATCCCCTAAAGGCGACAAAGACGGGCAGGCTGGCGAAAAAACAGCCTGCCCGTCTATCTCATCCCACTCACGAAATACTACGGGTTTGCATCAATTTGCACTCCTTGAGCATCGCCTCTCTTTGATGCCGCGAATCTTCTTGACAATCACTCCGCGTGCTCGCCGCAGTCGTGTACATATTGAGGAAAATATGAGGTTGGTAGACGATGACTATTTGTCCCAATCAAAGACTGAACTTTTGTGATGCCTTGCCTACAACAATGAGAAGTCAAGTCCACGAGCATGTATAAAGAGCTTCCAGCTCCGACCTTTTCAAATGCAAACTATACTTTTCATTTATGTGTAAAAAAGCTAAAATGTAAAGTATGATTAGCAATTCCACACTACCGCATTCGTATTCTCGCGATTTGGCACGCCCTCGATACCTTGACCTGCTGCGACGCTACCGTGATACCGAATCGGTAAAGGTACTCTCTGGAGTGCGTCGCTGCGGAAAGTCAACTCTGCTGCGATTGTGGAAACAGGAACTGCTGGATTCCGGAGTACCGGAAAGCCACATTTATCTGCGGCGCTTCGACGATTTTTCCCTGCCGCTTGATCTGAATGCACAATGGCTGCAAGCAGATTTACAACAAGCCTTCGATGCCGCCGACCCCAACAAGCCCTTCTACGTGCTGCTAGATGAAGTCCAAGATGTTACTGGTTGGGAAAAAATCGTCCGTGGATTGCATACCAGTCCCGGAGTGGACGTGTATCTCACCGGCTCCAACGCTTATGTTTTGAGCGGTGATTTAGCAACTCGACTCAGTGGACGCTATGTAATCCTTGAGATTTACCCCCTGTCTTTCCAGGAATATCTAGATTTCGTAACCACCAGCCAGGAAACCGCCCGCAGTGAAGAAGCCCTGTTTGCCGATTACCTGCGCTTCGGAGGCATGCCAGGACTGTTCCAACTTCCCGGATTAGACACGGAAACCGTGACAAGAGAGCTCACAACCATCTTTGATTCCGTAATCCTGCGCGACGTGGCAGCCCGACTCCAGGTGCGTGAATTAAACGTCTTAGAAAAGTTGGTCCGCTATGTGTTTTCCACTTCCGGGTCCCTGTTCTCCACTCGTTCCATCGTGAACACTCTGAAAAGCTCGGGCTATCGCGTATCTGGAGTTACCCTCGACTCCTATCTTGATGCCCTATCCCGAGCGCTGTTGATATATCCGGTCGAACAGATGGGGCTGCGCGGCAAAGAAATTTTGCGACCATTACGCAAGTTCTATCCCGTCGACACGGGATTACGGAACCTGACCACCGGTTTCGCTCCGACTGATGTCGGCTACCAGTTAGAAAACCTGGTTTACCTAGAGCTGCGCCGTCGTGGCTTCACTGTCAGTGTGGGTGCGCTGCCTAAAGGGGAAGTGGACTTCGTGGCGGAAAAGAATGGCGAACGCGTTTATTTCCAAGTCGCCGATGACGTTAGCAACGAAAAAGTCATGACCCGGGAGCTCACACCACTACAGGCCATCGAAGATGCTTTTCCCAAATTATTGCTGACCACGGATTATTTACATACCGGAATCCGCCTCGACGGCATCCGCGTGCTCCACGTCATTGACTGGCTCACTGACCGGCAAGGAACTGCTTCACTGTAAAAAACCACATCCAATGGGTGAAAAGAATTACATTCGATGAGTATTATTAGTCGCCGAAGAACTCCGGCGGTGACGCGCCATGGCACCTAGTTCACCGCAGTTTGGTTAGCCCCGACTACATGACCCTCGTTTTTTCAATCTCTTTGGTCATATCGTGAATCCGCCCGGCAATCGTATGGCGCAAAACCAGCCCGAGCACCAGGTTCGGAATCAGGAACACCAGGATTATCACCAGGTTATAAGCAAAATCCCCCGCATAGATCCCGGCGATAGCCGAACGCATCAGGTTAATTGCATACGTAGCGGGCAGCCAGGGACTTATGTTTTGGAACCATTGCGGTAGCAGTTCCAGCGGATAGGCCCCGCCAGCGGCAGAAATCTGTAACACCAGTAACACCACCGCTACGGCTTTGCCCGCATTGGAAAGCGCCACAACCAGGGTATAAACGATATTGGTAAAGACGGTGGAAATAATCCAGCCCGCCAAGATCAGCAGGTAGGGGTGCGCCGGTTCAATCTCCACGAACACGATCAGCCCGACCATCAGCAATGTGGATTGAGCCATCCCAATTACCCAGAATATAAAGTAACGTCCCAGATACTCCTGTGCCCCGGTGAATACAGGCTTTTTTACTGCGGCCTTCACGGCTGATTTCGCAGTTGGTGTCGGTGCTGTTTCGTCAGGTTTCGCACCGAATCTATCTGACTGGGACGATTTAGTTGCATCCTTATCCCCGCCAGCGGCTCCATGAGGATGTTTCTGGGTACTAATACTGGTCAGGTAGCGTTTCGCCACATTCGGAGAAACGTCAGTGCGCAGGAATACCCCTGCCAGGAGAGCCCCAACCCACAGGGCTATGACAGTAAATAGCGGAGCCATACCCACCCCAAAGGTGGCGACTGGGAACACAGCATTGCGTTGTACCGATACAGGGCTAGAAATCAGGCGGGCAAAGCCTTTGGGGTCAGCCCCCAACGTGGTCGCGATTTGGTTCAAGTCACCATTCGCCCGGGTGGACGCAATCTGTTCACGAGCCTGGTTCAAGCGGCTGGCTCCGTCGCGCATCTTTTGCGCGGTATCAGCCAGGGTCTTCTGGCAGCGGCGCATACTCTCAATCATCCCGCCCGCGCTTTCCGACAGGTCGGCTTGTATCGCCTGGAGATGTGAACGGAAAACTTTCATATCTTCTCCGGCAGAATTCAGATTCTCACGCAGGCTTTCAATCTTTGGCTGTAAGTTTTTTTCATAGTTAGACCGAGCCGTGTCAATAGCCCGTTGCGCGTCTGCTAGGGCGTGGCGAGCCGAATCCCTCAGGTCAGAATCGAGAGTTACTCCCCAGCGCAGGTCATCTGCAATATCGCCCAGTCGCTCCGATAGGCTTTGTTGGCGAGCAATTGCCGCGTCCAAATCAGCCAGGAGGCGGTCGACGGTCGGCTCTTTCCCCTGCAAATCCGCTCCACCCGACCCCAGTGACTGCTCGATTGTGTCCCGCGTCTGTTGAAAGCCAGTGATTTGTTTATCCAACAAGGTCTGCAACTGTTCGACTGTGGCAGCACTGCTTTGGGTGGCTTTATTGGCGGAATCCAGCAAGTTGTCCAACCGTTTTTGCAAATTAGTGAGATTGTCTGCCGCCAGGCTCACAGCTTCGTCGAGCCCGGATGAGACGACCGCAAAGGGATTGTCCGTTCCCCCACTGCCGCTGCCCCCGGAACCTAATGAGGAGCCAACAACCCCCTCGAAAGAATCCTGCACCCCCGCAGCCAGCTGTTTTGCCCCGCTGGCCAGCGGCACCGCCGAACCTATCAAGGTAGACAGAGAACTGACTGTGTCCGCCCCGGAATTCAGTTGTGTACTGAGGGTTTCGAGGCGGTTACTCAGCCGGTCCAAAGCCGCCTGCGTGTCGGCAGTGTCCAGGTAAGAGGATACGTCCTGGGCAATGCCCACGGTGACTTCCGCCAAGGTGTGCGAAAAAGTCGTGTTGATTTGCGCGGTGACACCCTGAGCGCCTTGGGTGGTGAGATTGGCTGACAGCGGGTTCTTTTTTTCGTTGGTGTACAGCGTGATATTTGCCGGGGCGGCCCCGCCAGCATAGAACGTGAACATGGACTGCGAAAAATCCGTCGGCAACACTATTGCCGCGTAATACTCCCCCGAGCGCGTGCCTTCCAAAGCCTGGTCTTTGCTGGTTAGCACCCAATCAAACTGGTCATTTACTGCCAGTTCCTTGAGTACGGTGTCCCCCACATTGACTTTGACGTTCAGGATCTTGCTGGTGTACCCCTCATCGGTGCTGGCCACGGCAATCTGTAACCGACCCGAATTTGAAAAGGGGTCCCAGGTTGCCAACACGTTGAACCAAGTAAAGAACAAGGGCACGGCAATCAACAAAACGATGGAAATCCGCACCATGACACTGCTGCGAATCTGGCGGAAGTCGTCGCGAATGATAAAACGTACTTTGTTCATCGTGCCTCCTCGCTGGTTGTGGAGGCATCAGTTTCGCACGTTGGGTCCTCAGTAATATGCTCCGCCGCATTTGCGGTTTTGGTAGTATTCACGTCTCGCTGACGGGCAAGGCTCTCGAAAAGCTCATCTTCTGTCAGATGTGACAACCTTTCGGCTCGTTCTATGGAGCTCTTTAGCACAACTACACCAACCAGTGTCCCCATGATGACCAACCCCCAAATCGCTACTATGCCCAGGAGCACAGGCTTACTGGCGGAGGTGAGCCGGGAAATTAATCCCAGCACAACCAGCCCTAAAATCCCCACGCTGCTCAGTCCATTAATCAAGGCGGGATAACGGGCATTGAACTTTTCTTGGCGTCGCCTGATACGAGTGGAAAATTCTTTCCGGTTGCCCAGCAGCGCAATGATGTTGCTCAACCGGTAACCGCGGCTTTGCAGTTGTACGTTTTCATTCACGACCAGTTCCGTGCGGGCCAAATCGTCATAGAACAACTGGGTGAAGTAACCCAAGCGACGCCTACCCACAAAGCCCAGCTGGAACACCGTGACGCTCATAATCAATAAAACCGCCATAACATGCCAGAAACGACCGTCATAGAACCCGCCTATAGTTTCTCGCATCGCGTCTATGCCGTAAGAAAACGGGAGTATCGGGGAAAGCTGGCGGAAAAATCTGGGCATCAGCTCAATTGGATAGATACCCGAGGCACCGGGAATCTGCAACACCACCAGCAAGATTGCCAGGGCTCGACCCACGTGACTCAGCGCAGCCGCCAAGGCATAGATTATTGCCAAATAACACGGCCCAATCAGCATGGATGTTGCAATGAAAGCGGGAGCGTTAACCGCCTGCACTCCCAGCAGCAAACTGCCCAAGCTGACAATCAAGCCCTGTCCTATAGACAACACCCCGGAGAGCATGAATCGTCCCAGGTAAGCCGAGCGCAAGCTCAACCAGTCAAAGCCTTCTTTATCGACTTCTACTCGAAAAATGATGACCAGGATAAGCGCACCAATCCACAGGGAGAGATTGATGAACATGGCCGCCATTCCCGAACCATAAGAGTTGATGGGATAGAGCGTTTGTTGGTCGAATTTCACTGGTGCGGTCAGGTAGCGTCCGATATTGGTCGGATCCAAGCCAATGACTGTTTGCAAGGTTCCCGTCCGTATCGCACTAGCCAGAGTCGCCACATCGGTTTGCGCCCCGCGAGTCGTAGCGACCAGCCCGTTCAGGTTGCCTTGCACTTGAGTAAGCACGTTTTGCGTGTTCGCGATTTGGTCATCAACCCCGCGGGTCAGCGTCGAAATTTCCGTCAGGGAATTCCGCGCGGTACTCACCGCAGATTTGATGGCTCCCATTTGTGCCGACAGCTGCGTCACCCGGGCGTTTAACGTAGAGGCTGCCTGACTGGACTGTTCACGCAAACCGGTGGTAACTTGTTGCGCATCGGTCAGAGCCTGATTATAGGCATTCATCAGCGCCTGCAAATCCTCGCCGGTCTTTGCTGCATCTGACCCAGTTTTCCCGACTTTAGCGAGCAGATTCTGCATGTCGTTCAGCCGGGTATTTAACTCTGCAGCGAGCTTTTGCGTCTGCGGGAATTCTTCCAAAACCTCAATCTGAGCACGCATTTTCACTATCGAAGCATTCGCCCGCTGAATGCCGGATTGCAGCTGCGAGTCCATTTCGGTGAGTTTACTCGTAGCATTCGACACAGCCGAACTCGCCGCCGCCGAGGACTCATTGAGCGCTTTTTGGGCGTTGATACTGGCTTCCCCCGCCACGGCCGCAAATTCGGAAGCATCGGAGACGACCGTTCCTAAAATGTCTTGGGCGTTACTCAAAGCCGCGGAAACATCAGCCAATGCCGGGTCAGCTGCAGCCAGCGCAGCCCGGACTTTTTTCGTAGTCTCTAAGGAACCAGTCAGAGACGCACTGGCGGAATCCAAGGCGACTTGCGCATCAGCCAGGTCCCGGTTGATACCGCCCAAGGCGTCGACAGTGCTGCCCTGAGCACCAACAACGCTCGCGTCAATCTCTAACCCACCATCGCGCAAAGCCAGCGCAATGGCCTCGCCGACCTGGCCCCGGAAAGTGGACGTGATTTGAATGTCGAGTTCATTTGCCCCGACATCGGTAATTTTTGGCGCAATAGCGCCTTTCTTTTCATTCACATAGTATTCGATGGTCGGCTGGTGACGTTGACCGCTAAAAATATCGACCAAATCTTTGCTAAAGGTCTTCGGGATGACAAAAGTCGCATAAACTTCCCCGGCTTTGATTTTGTGGTTGGCCGTGTCCTGATCCGTAAACTGCCAGCCGAGATCTTCATTCTCTGACAGCTGTTCGACTATGAGATTACCAATATTGAGCTGGCCAGTCAGTGCAGATGCCGCACCCGCATCGTTATTCACCACCGCTATGGGCAGGTTTTCCGTAGCCTTATAGGGGTTCCAAAAGGCCAAAATATTCAGCCACGTGTACAGGGCTGGGGTGACTAAGATGCCGAAGACGATAATCAGGGACCGCGGAACCGCAATAATCCGCTTCACATCACGGGTGAACACCCGCCAGCTATCTTTCACCCCCCAATCATAACCGTGTGTTGAAATTCTGGCAGTTCACGCAATCTACCACGTGACTTTACAGCCCTAAGAACTCTTTGACCTTTGGGAGTTCACGTTGCATCTGTTCGTATCCGGCGGCAAAATTTTCTTCCAGTTTGGCGGGATCATCTTCGAAATTCGCAACCCCCATATGTTCGGGATAAAAGACGTAGGCCTTGCCCTCAGCCTCCAGGCGCTCCAGCTCCGCCCGGGTCCGGTTGTAATTCGCGGGACGGTCCACCAAAGCCTGGGCGGCCCGCGGATAGCGTGCCAGCAAAGACCGATAAGTCCAATCGGGCAGACGGTTTTCCTTCACGTAATCACGCGGTCGCGTCAGGATGACCAGGAACTTTTCGTAGCCATCGGCCTGCGCTACATCCAGAGGAATCCCGCCGCTAGGGCCTATGGCACCGTCCATGCAGGCCTCCCCGGCAATGTAGGTGACCGGGGTGGCGATCGGCATAGATCCCGAAGCCTTGCACACATGGGTCAGCTTTTGCTCCGTGTCCACCTGGTCTGCACAGAAATAGACATTTTCGCCACGCTTCGCGTTGTACACCCCGACACGCCACTGCGCTGGATTGGCCACAAACCGTTCATAATCCAGTTCCAGCATTGCCCCCGGCTCAGTCATGTCGTAGTACATGTGGTGAGTGTCAAAAATCCCTTTACCTTTGATGGCGGTCTTCCAGCCGCCAAAAGCAGGATCGATAGTGACATCAATAAAGCAGCGCCGGGAGCGTTGAGGCAACCGGGCCAGATAGTTCACCAGGCAGGTTGCCCCCGCAGAGATTCCTGCCACGTAGTCCACATACACTTCCGCTTCCAACAGGGCGTTTACTGCTCCCCCGCTGTAACTGCCACGCATGGCCCCGCCTTCAAACAATAAAGCTGTGTCAAAGACGTTGTTTTCAAACCGTTGCATTCCAAGTCACCCCTGTTCCCATCGTAGGGATTGACATGGTAATCCGCATCTGGAGAGTCGCGTGTTTATTCCCACTCAATCGTTGCAGAGCCCGTTTTTCGCGTAGTCAGGCGAAGAGCGTGAAAACGAACTGGCACGCATGAACTTCATCTACAACGAGGCTGATGCCATGCTCATCGATGGCGATGGCGTCTACTTCTTGAAGACACGCGCTGATAAAACGGAACTTAAAAAGGGCGAATCCGAGGCTTCTGAAAACCAGAACGCGGACGAATAATCAGATGCCCGCCCATCAACGCGGCGGGGCGGATGTCTTCCTTGTTATATAAAAAATCGATTTTACTCCCATTCGCGCGTTACCGGATTCCAGGTCATAGCATCTGCAAAACCGGCATACACAGGATTGAAAAGTTTGCCTGCGAGTTCTACTGACGCGTCAATGCTCCGAAGCGAATGGGGCAGGCCGGTCTGGGAGCACAGCCTTTCGTACTGCCGCTCATGAGGCGCGCCCCATTCATCTGGTATGCAGAACGTCTCAGGCAGGGCGATGCCGCGCACGGCACCTTCCTGCAGCACGCGCTCCCGCAGCTTTCCTCCATCTATGGAGCATGTCACCGCATAGACCGCAATATCAACAAGATCCTTCACACGGGAGGAGGCTCTCCTGTCGTGCCTTTCAACCAGTGCACAGAGCTTATCCGCCAACGCGTTCTCGACGGGATAGACCAGATAGTCGCATACCGGCAGACCTTCGATCTCAATCCTATCCGCAGGGGTGATGAGTTCCGCACGGTCTAGGGGAACCTCATCGACAACGAGGTCGATGGCGATGGGCTGTTGGCTCTTCGAGCCAAGCGTGGGCTGGAAAACAACGCGCAGTCCGCTCCGATATTCATCCTCTACCTTTATCGGGTCAGCGGACGCAAATGTGAACCGCATGTAATCGCCGAGGTCCACAGAGGCAAGCCTCTTCAGCTCTTCGAGGGCTCTCTCAAGAGAACGCTCCTTGCAGAGCAGATCGATATCCTTCGTCGCACGCGCGTCCACGGTTCTGGCGAGCATACTCTGGCCGCCTTTAAGCACGAAAACGTGATGCGGGTCGCTGAAAATACGGCAAAGCAACCTGTGGAAATAGAACCCGGTCATGGCCCGACCCGTGTCGAGCGCCGATCGTCTGGTTGCCGCCTTTGCAGCCATCTCGAGTGCCGCGGGAGTCTTGTATCTCATCCAGCGCACTCCATGTCGAGGTGCCGTTCCTTGAGTCCGCGAATCACCGATAGCGATTCCTGCACGCTTTTCCTCTCCGGCTGGTCGGCAATTATCTTCACCAGGCGGTCGTAGTCGAGATTGCCCTCGGAGTTGAAGGAGTCTTCCACCAAAGACCATTCTTCGTTGTCCAGGCAAAGGTCGACGAGTGTTCGCTCGGGTCGCGTAACAGGCAAACCCTTGATCCAGCTCACGTCGTCCGGGTCGACTCTTCTGATTGCGAAACTCGCTGATTTCATGCGGGAGTTAATTCTACGCGGTGTGTAAATACGATACGGTGACAGATAGAAGTCGCCGAGGTTCTGCAGACTTGCCGCAGTCGAACCGCCGATGGCGATTCCGTCCCAGGCGCCGACCTGCATGCGCTCGTGGGTGAATGCGGCTGGATTGGTCAGCTTCCAGATAGCCGCAAGCTCGTCTGTGAAATCGCCTTGTGATCCGGCAAGCCGGTATGCGCCGTGCACTATTCGCTCAGCTCGACCGGAGGTCACGGCTTGGGACAGGGCATTGCGCGTGATTCCAAGCCGTGCGGCTTGAGCCGTGGTGAAGACGCCCTCCGAGGCGGAGAGCTCGTTGAGGGCTGCTATATGATTCGAATAGGTCACGTTGCAATTGTACGCTTTTAACAGACATACGCAACCACATCAAAAATAGAAACTGTGGCGATGCTCTCCAAATGGTGCAACTAGTTGCAACTAGATGCGATAGGAATACACTAGATGGACCTATTCCCACTCGGCAAATTCAGATATAGTAGGGTGTATTTGAGGTGATTTCGCAGGAAAAACTTTCGCAAATATGTTAATATTCCACCTGCTATTTTCGGCTGTAAAGTTTATTAGTATCAAAATAGTATCACAAAAGGCTGGGAAATACAACAGAATTATGTGGAGCTCTACATAATTCCGGCACGGACGGACGCTGTCAGGCACAGCGGATAACAGCCTTGCAAGAGGCGTTGTACCTGCGCTGGATATATTCTTGATAGGCTTTCTGGTCTGTCATGGAAATTCCCCCTCTCTGAATAATAGTGCGGGGCGGCAGCACTCCTTGCTGTCGCTCCTTGACTGCCTAACTGCGAAACCGGGCGGGGCTGTCAACGGTGGGCGAAGCCCGTTCATCTTGACCGCCCGCTGGCTCGGCTGGCTTTGCTATTTACCCGACAAACTTGAATTTATTGTAAGGTATCACGTTTTACCTTCTTAAGCCTTACTATCATTACCATAGGAATTTCTTTGTTGGTTTTGAAACATTCTTCATAAAATCCATCAATGACAAATCCAGCTCTAAAACAAAGGTTAAAAATATCTTGTATGGAACGATGATAATAAATCTGCTCTTTCGGTTGCCCTTCAATCGCTATATCATAGTAACTGTGCGGTGTCATATATTTTTCAGTCAATGTGATAAAACAAGGGTGCTGCGTTGCAAAGACAAAAATCCCGTTTTCCTCCAATAGTTCATAAACAGCCATAAAAAGCGGTTCAATATCCGTAATATCCATAATTGCCATATTAGAAACTGCTTTCGTAAAGGCTCGATTTCTTTTTAATTCTAATATACTTTTTCTATTGGTCGCATCCGCCACACAAAATTCAATTTGTTTTGCATATTGTGATTGCCGTCTTTTAGCCAATTCTATCATTTTTTTGCTGTAATCAAAAGCGACAACCGAAGCGCCTCTTTGTGCAAGATACGAAGAATAATTTCCATTGCCACACGCAATATCCAAAATATAATCCGCAGGATTAGGAGATAGAAGTTCCGTTACTTTGGGACGCACTACCTCTCTGTGAAATTCATTAGATTCGTCACCCATTGCATTATCCCAAAATTGTGCGTTCTCCTCCCAGATTTTTTTACTTTCCTCTGTTCCCATGTTCTCTCCCACTCCCAAAATTTGCTTTTTTGCTTCCATTAAATCTTCCTTACGATATTCCATTGTTACCCTCCATAACTTCTGATTGTTGCCGTCTTGACGATTATGTATCTTTACATTACCTTCTGAAACATATGGCGCACCTTGTCCAGGCGGTTGTTTGGACGGCGGGGCTGGATGACCGGCTGGCCGACAGCGGCCTGATACCCTTTTAGCTCTGTAAGGCATACGCTCTGCCCGTTGGTGTAAAAGGCCAGATCAGTACGGTATGCCTGTATACAGCGGGCGCGAATCTCGCCAGTAAAGACAACTTCATCCTTTTTTACCTGGGCCGTTTCGATGGTGGCACAGTATTTCGGTGCATCATGATAAGCCCTGGAAAGGTATTCCTGGGGCGCATAGAGGGTGAAGGAGAGATAAGGTTCCAGCAGCTGCGTCCCCGATTCCTTCAATGCCTGTTCCAATACAATCGGGGCCAATGAGCGGAAGTCCGCCGGCGTGCTGACTGGACTGTAATAAAGCCCGTATTCAAAGCAAATCTTACAGTCCGTTACGTTCCAGCCGAACAAGCCCTGCTCCAGCCCGTAACGGATACCATCCCTGACAGCGTTTTGAAAACTCTGGTTCAAGTATCCCAGCGAAACCCGGCTCTCGTATTGTACGCCGGAGCCAAGCGGGAGTGGTGTAACAGACAGTCCGATAGATGCCCAAAACGGGTTGGGCGGCACCTCGATATGGATGGTGTGGCTGGCTGCTTTGAGCGGCCGCTCCATATAAATGACGGTGGGTTCCTTTACCACTGTTTCAATCTTGTATTTTTCCGACAGCAAAGCGGAAACGACCTCCAACTGCACCCGGCCCAAAAAAGAAAGAATGATCTCATGGGTGATGGAATCCACTTCGCAGCGCAAAAGCGGGTCAGTATCCGCAAGTTGCGTAAGAGCGTCCAGCAGCCGTTCTCTTTGCGCTGCCGTTTTCGGCGCAATCGTCGTCCGCAGCATGGGGAGGGGGGCCTCGCGCCACCTTTTACGAGGGAGCCGGGTTTGATCCCCTAATACATCGTTTAACCTCACGCTGTCGCTGGGAAGGATAACAATTTCGCCCGGATAAGCGGTGTCTGTCCGAACAATTTCCCCTTTGGATGGAATACGCATCTCTGTGATTTTCAGCTTTTCTCTCCCGGCCAGGGCCACCGTATCCCGCAGGCGCAGCGTTCCGCTGTATAGCCGCAGATAGACACGCCGCTGGCCGCAATCGGTGTACTCAACCTTGAAAACGCTGCCGCATAGGGTGGCGCTCCCCTGTTCCCCAATCGGTTGGAACAGTCCTGTCACCGCATCCATCAACGGTTGAATGCCAAGGCCCTTTTTGGCGCTGCCATGATAGACCGGAAACAGGGAGGCTTCTTGAACCCGCCGCTGTTCCTCCCGCGCAAGTTTTTCCTGGCTGATTGGTTCTCCTGCGATATACTTTTCCAATAATGCATCGTTATTTTCGATGACCGCATCCCATGCTTCTATGTCGGTATTTTCCTCCAGGACTATTTCCGGGGACAGCGACACCGTCTGCTTGATGATAATATCGGCGGAGAGCTTATCCCGAACAGACTGAACCACGCTCTGCAAATCAACGCCAGCCTGGTCGATCTTGTTGATAAAGATAACGGTGGGAATGTTCATTTTCCGCAGGGCATGGAACAGAATACGGGTCTGGGCCTGCACGCCATCTTTCGCGGAGATCACCAAGATGGCCCCATCTAAAACAGCCAAAGAGCGGTACACCTCCGCCAAAAAATCCATGTGGCCGGGCGTATCCACAATGTTAACTTTACATCTGTGCCACTGGAAGGAAGTGACTGCCGCTTGAATGGTAATCCCACGCTGCCGCTCCAAAAACAAGGTGTCCGTCCTCGTTGTCCCTTTTTCGACGCTCCCTGGTTCTGAAATGGCTCCACTGGCATATAGCAGACTCTCCGTCAAGGTCGTCTTTCCAGCGTCTACATGGGCAAGAATCCCGATATTGATAATGTTCATGTCTATCCTCCATACAAGGCCCGAATGGGCGCAAAAATCCCCAGCGGCTAATACTTTTACCGCTGGGGATCATGACTTCGGACACACAGAAACATACACGACTTACATAAGCCGCGGTCCGTCACGATATTTACTAAAAAGGCAAAAGTATTCTTAAAATTGGGTACAAAAACCAAGCCCCTGCAAGGGGCAATCATTTTTGCGCCCATTATCAAATTTTATTTAAGAATACCTTGCCGCATATTTGATAGACTCCTCAAATCAGGATAATAGCAGTATATCATAGTACGCTCTAAAAAACAAGAAATCATTTTACCGGCTCTGCCGAGGACTTCATGCGGACATTCTTCTGGCTGGACGAGGACAGCCCTGGCGCTATCCGCCTGTTCCAACTTGTCCGCAATCCGGGCAGAGCAGGGGCCGCTGATGATACCGCTGTACGGTACAATGATAGCGATGACTGGCCCGCACACCCTCCCGTGGGTATGTACTTCCAGTATGGCCTTGTGGACGAGTTCATGCGGGAATGGCTTTTTCGTCAGCAGGAGTTACACGCCGGGGAGATCACCAGGGAAGAGTATTTTGAATGGAAACTCAACTGGCCCCATACCTGCGACGATGGCCTGGAAAGCGAATATTATATCCCTTGGCGGAAAAATAAATAAGACAAGCAAAAAAACCGCCCTGCTGAATTTGTCGTTCAGCAGGGCGGTTTTGCTTGTCCTTTTGGGATTTTTCTCTTGAGAATACCGGGCGGACACAAATAGTATCAATCCAGTATCAAGAGCAGTATGGACGGGCAAAAAAGCCTGTATTCATGCGGGTTTTCGCCGTTTCGAGCGTCATTCCCACTCGATGGTCCCCGGTGGCTTGGATGTACAGTCCAGCACTACGCGGTTGATTTCGGGAACCTGGTTGGTAATCAAGTTGGAAATCCGCGCCACCAAATCCCAATCCAGACGCGACCAGTCCGCGGTCATCGCGTCTTCTGAGGAAACCGGACGCAGCACAATGGGATGCCCGTAGGTGCGCCCGTCACCCTGCACTCCCACCGAACGCACATCGGCCAGCAACACCACGGGACACTGCCAAATCTCTGTGTCCAGTCCGGCTGCACTGAGTTCGTTGCGCACAATCAAATCCGCCGCCCGCAAAATCCGCAGGCGTTCCTCGTTGACCTCTCCAATAATACGAATGGCCAGGCCCGGACCGGGGAAAGGCTGGCGGTTCACGATGACGTCAGGCAACCCCAACTCGCGACCCAAAGCACGCACTTCGTCCTTGAACAGTTTGCGCAGCGGCTCGATGAGCTCAAACTTCAAATCCTCTGGCAATCCGCCCACATTGTGATGCGACTTGATATTAGCCGTGCCGCTGCCGCCGCCAGATTCCACCACGTCAGGATACAAAGTGCCCTGGACCAGGAACTTTACTTCCCCGCCGCTGGCGCCGACTTCGGCCACAACCTCACGTTGAGCCGCTTCAAAAGACCGAATGAACTCGCGACCGATAATCTTGCGTTTCTGTTCCGGTTCGCTCACCCCCGCCAGCGCTCCCAAGAAGCGTGCGGACTCGTCTACGTACTTGACCCGAATTCCCATGTTGGCGGCATAGTCCCGCTCCACCTGCTCGCGCTCCCCCGCACGCAACAAACCGTGGTCAACGAAAATGCAGGTCAGCTGGTCTCCGATGGCCTTATGAACCAGAGCGGCCGCCACGGAAGAATCGACCCCGCCAGACAAACCACAGATAACTTGAGCATCACCCACACGCTGGCGAATCTCGGCCACCTGGGTGTCGATGATGGATTTCGGTGTCCACACCGGATCCAAGCCGACCAGGTCATGCAAAAAATGCTCCAAAAGCCTCTGACCATAGGCGCTGTGCCGAACTTCCGGATGCCACTGCACTCCATACAGGCCTCGTTCAGGATTTTCAAAGGCAGCTATCTTTGTATCATCTGTCGCCGCGATAACTTGGAAATCGCTGGGAGCTGCCGAAACTGCGTCCCCGTGACTCATCCAAACTACCTGTTCAGATGGGGTTCCATCCATCAGCCGACTGCCTGTAACAACTTCCAAGTTGGTCCGGCCGTACTCGGAAGTTCCGGTAGGGCTAACGGTGCCCCCCAGGGCTTGTGCCATGACCTGAAACCCGTAGCAAATGCCTAGTACCGGCACATTTGCCTGAAAAACGGCTGGGTCAAAGGCGGGAGCTCCCGGCGCATAAACGGAAGACGGTCCACCTGAGAGAATGATGGCCGAAGGCTGTTTATCCAATATTTCCCGTGCGGTCAGGTTATGTCCCACAATTTCCGAGTAAACTTTCGCCTCGCGAACCCGGCGTGCGATTAGTTGGGCATATTGCGCGCCAAAGTCAACAACTAACACCGGTCCCACGGGTTTACCATCTTGCAAGTTTTCAGCCATGAGTTAATCCTAAAACATTTCCTCGCCATAAATTGACTCCCGAATTCTCAGACTAAATTCAGGGATAATTCGTTGATATTTCAACGGTTTTCCCTATTGTCAGGCCAATAATTGTCGATACAATAGTATGTAGGGTCAAAGGAAGGACCTATGGCACGAGGGAAAGGAGACCCGCCATGAGTCAGGTACCAACGTATTTCGAGGCTGATGTCCGACTGGATCGGAACTCCCCGGTTCCGCTCTACCATCAAATTGCTCAGCCCATTGAAGAGTTAATCCTCTCAGGGCAGCTCACCCCCGGTACACGCTTGGAAGACGAACTTTCCATGGCGCGACGTCTCAACGTATCCCGCCCCACCGCGCGCCGAGCCCTGCAACAACTAGGCGACCATGGTCTGCTGGTGCGCCGTCGCGGTGTCGGAACTCAGGTGGCACCAACCCGGGTGCATCGCCCGAATGTCCTTTCGACCATTTACGACCAGATGAAAACCGATGGACACAAGCCGTCTACGGAAGTCTTGTCTTATGGCACGTCCCCGGCCAGCCAGGAAGTCAGCTTGAAACTGGAGGTGTCCCCCGGCACCAACGTGACCACTATTCGCCGACTGCGCATGAGCGACCGGCAGCCCGCCGGACTCATGTTTGACATGATTCGTTCTTCGATAGCTCCGGCTGCCACCGCCTTGGAACGTGATTCATTCGAAAATGCCCTAGCTGAACGCGGCGTCGTTGTGACGATGGCACGCCAAGCGGTGTCCGCCCGCAAGGCCAGCGCCCCAGAGGCTCAACTCCTGCGGATTCCTGCGGGCTCCACGGTGCTGAGCATCCAAAATGTCTCTTATGACGAATCCGGAAAGATTGCCGCTTATGGTGAATACCTGTTCCGCGCAGACCGTTTTGCTCTCAAGAACACGCTCTTTGCACACTAACTTCTTCGCCCCCTTCTTCGCTCTGGCATCAAATGATGTCAGAGCTGGGTTTTTTATCGACTGTCGAGAGCGTTACTTTCCGGAAGGTGAACGTGCCCTCGCCCTGTAGGCTGTCGAAGGGCCACTGTGCTACGCCTTCACAAGTGTGGGTTAGGATTTGACCGGTTAGGGCAGGTTTTATGCAAAAAACTTCATCAGTCTGGGATGGGTTTGGGTTATCTGTGAAAACTGCAGCGCTGATTATCCATTTTTGAGTGTTTCGGCTTTCAGCTTCATCCCATCCTGCAGGCCAACTCACGGACATGTCAGCTGGGGGCTCCAGCGACGGTCGCGCCCCGGCTTGGGTAACCACACCCAAATGCTTTTGCCCGTCTTTCAAGGTCAAGTTCTTTCCGCAAGCTGTATCCGCGAGGGTGCAATATCCGTCTGGCGTGTGCTGGACTCGCCAGGGCCCCTTTCCTACCGCGTCCAGTCCAGGTATCTCATATAGACCGGGAGACACGGTACTGTCGTCTATTGTGGGCACAGGTAGGGAACTCATCCGGACAGTGTGCCAATCATGATGACGTTTGATGCCATATTTACCTAGCTCGGCCACCAGAATCAGGGAATCTTGAATTGCTTCCCAAACCTCATGCTCAGTCTGCCGAAAGGACTCATCAGGCCAGATTGAGACCCGCAAGCCCCGTTGTTTACGGTCACCACCCTGCAGAACGTCTGATAAATATTGATTACCGATAAATGTGCGGGCATCCCAGTTACTTTCCCATAAGGCAAGGGCATCGACTCGATACGGTGGATGAGATCTGGACCAATACAGAACCTCACTGTTATTAATGACCTCGTGGCCTCGCTGTATAAAATCGGTTATACGCAGACCTTCATCTTTCCAATATTCAATCAAAATGTCGGTATCTAAATGTACGACAGAAGTTTCGTGTATTCCATCGTTCCAGGTGCGCAAACGTCGGCCACGCCCTTTCACAAACTGGTTAACTTCATTAACGAAAGAGTTAAAAACGTCGTATTCACTAGCGCTGGTGCCGAAAGTTTGATGGGCATATTCCACGAGGTGCGGATAGTTAGCGAAAGAGTCGTGAATCATGTATTCATCTGCTCCCATATGCCACCAACGGCTGGGGAAAATACGCAGGTATTCGTCAACTATCTGAAGATAGAAGTCAATCGCTTGTGGATTTGTAATATCCAGTCTTCCCTCCGGATCCACACTTCCGTCGAGGCGTTTCAAGGCATATTGCGGATAGTTTTCTAACCAAATTCCCATATGCCCTGGAGCATTTACCTCGGGAATCACTTCAATCCCGAGACGTTGCGCTAATGCTAATACCTGCGATACTTGCGATGTGGTGTAATAATGCCAGGTATTCGCAAGTTCCCAACGGGGTGATTTGAGTTTCAGTTCCCAAATAAGCGTATTTAGTTCGAGCTCATGCATACGCTCCAGCAGAGCCTCTATAAAATCTAACGAAATGCCAACTTGTGAAGCGCATAAAGTCACACCACGCTCGGGGAATGCAAAAGTCATGTTATTTTCTCAACCTCTAATGAAAGTCCTGTACCAAGAATAATCACCACATTGGTTAAGGATCGAAAATCAGCCTTTGACCGAACCGGCAGCCAGCCCTGACTGCCAGTACTTTTGCAGACCTAAAAACAGGATGATCAGCGGGATTACCCCGAATAGAGCACCCATCATTACCGCGCCCTTTTCTGGATTAAAGTAGCTCATCATCCCGTAAAGTCCTAATGTAACCGGTTTCAAAGTGTCGGTTGAAATCATCATCAAGGGGAGCAGGAAGTTGTTCCAGCAAGCAACAAAGATGAACAGAAAAATTGTGACCATAGCCGGGGCGAGGATACGCAATACTATGGTAAAGAAAATGCGCGCTTCCGAAGCTCCATCAATCCGTGCCGCCTCGATAAGCTCGGTAGGAACCGAAGTTTGCGCGTAAACCCGGCCGAGGAAAACTCCGAAAGGAGACACGCAACACGGCACAATAATGGACGCCATGGTGTTAGAAATACCGAGGTGCAAAAAGACGATATACATCGGAACCGTTAAAAGCGCGGCCGGCATCAACAATCCCGCCATGATGATACCCGTAGACAAATTCTTTCCTGGGAAAGTAAACTTTGCCAAGGAATATCCTGCCATAACAGAAATAAGGGTACCGATGGCAGCTGCAGTTGTGGAATAGATTAAAGAATTCGCAACCCAACGCCAAAAGTTACCGCGAGTCCAGCTCATTAACTTGTCGTAATTAACCCCAATCGCCTCTACGAGATTTTTACTCTCAGTATTCTCACCGTGCGCTGCAAACCACAATCCGAACGTGTTAGCAAGCTCGGCATTAGTCTTTGTGGCTGAGATGATGACCCAATAGACCGGAAAAATGAAATAGAAAAGCACCAGGATTAGCATGAAAGTGGTAATCCCGCGAGAGATCATGGAGGGAGCAATAGCCCGAGGCGGCATTCCTTCTCGGGACGGAATGTAATCGAAGCCTTGCGGAGAATGTTCGGTCACCATATGCAACAGTTTAGAATTATGGTTCTTAGTCATTTCCGCCTACCTTTCGATCAACAAAGAAATATCCCACTGCCAATACACCGGCAATGAGCGCCATGACGATTGCCACCGCAGAGCCAGGGCCGTCACCGCTGGGAGTTAAAGATCCCATAGTGGTGTTATATGCCATCATCATGGGTGTATAGGCTTTGCCCATCCACGTTTGAGTCGAGCTAATCACCGTTGGCTCGTTGAATAGCTGTATAGTACCCACAATAGACAGCAATACCGCCAACAGTGCCGCTGGTCGCAGCAGAGGCATCTTAATTCGAGTCATGATTTGTAGTCCGTTAGCGCCATCAATACGCGCCGCTTCGGACAGTTCCGGAGGAATAGCTTGAAGCGCTGCCAAAAAAATCAGCATATTGTATCCGGTATAGGTCCATGTCGTCATGTTTGCCATAGAAGCTAACACGACGTTCCGGCTCAGAAAATTGACGTTAATTCCCATCGCAGCTAAGCCCTTTACCAGGGGAGAAACCTCCGCATTATACAAGTAAAGCCATATCATCGCCGCCACAACACCGGGGATGGCGAAAGGCAGGAAATATCCTAATCGATATATCGTCGCATGTCTTACTAGGAATGAATCAAGCACTAGCGCCAAAACTAAAGCAGCGATAATCATTACCGGAACTTGAAAACACGTATAGAGAATTACGCGACCGATTCCCATCCAAAAATCATGTGAGGTAATGACGTATTGATAGTTCTGTAGTCCTACAAATACGTTAGCAGACTCGCCCCCACCATACGCGCCCCCACCAGTTGTCTTAAGCTGGAAAAAACTAGAGTATATCGATACAAAAATGGGAACCAGGAATACCAGAACAAATAAAATTACAAAAGGAGCCAAAAAAGCCCAACCCGCGCGAATTTGAATTTTTGCCTGCGGCGATGTCCTTCGCCTCGTTTTACCATTACTCTGAGACTCTTGAGACGAAGATGATTGTTTTTCCGAACTCACCAGCTGCGCCGGCGTTGCTTCCTCAACTTGTTTTTCCATTCTGGTTCCCCATCAATTTGGTTCAAATGGAGTCATGGGTGTTCGCTGAAACTAATTGCTCAGTGAACACCCATGACTCAACGTTTTCGCTGTTGTCCCGTAAGGAACAAAACACGCTACTTTTCAGAAACCTTCAAATCTAGATTGCTCAACGTAGACTTGGCGGTATCCGCGTTCCAGCTGAAAATATCAGCCACTTTACCGGAACCATCCGCAGCCTTCGCAGCAACTTCAGCGTTTGCCTGTACTGCTGACCAACCCGGAATGTAGGTGAAGGGCTTCATCGCGCTATTAGCTTTGGCCAGTTCTGCAAACACATCCTGACCTCCATAGAATGCAGAAACCTTCTCGGGAGTAGTCATAGTACCCTTGGCAGCGACCACCAGACCCTGAGAAACCAGAGCATCAATCTGTGTGTTGAACCAAGCATTGAACTTCATGGCTTCTGCCGGAGCAGCGCATCCCTTGACAACAGCCACACCGGAACCACCATCGGGACCGGAAGCAGCCTCATCCCCAAATTTCGGAAGCTGAGCTACCGCCCACTTGCCCTCGTTAGGAGTGCCAGCCATGTCACCAGCCAACAGCGGAGCTTCCCACGCTGCCCCAATTGTGCCAATCAGGTTGCTATTCAAAGCTGCCTTCCAGGATTCTTCATCCCAACGCTGCACTGTAGCTGTTGCTTTCGCGTCAAGTAGTTTCTGCCAGAAGTCGGCCACCTTAGTAGAGCCAGCTCCAGCGGTATCAATCTTCCAAGCATCACCCTCAATCGTGAACCACTGATCGCCAGCAGCAGCGCTCAGTGCTGGAAGCATATTACCGGCCTCATCGGTCTGGAAGTCCACAATAAACTTGCCTTTTTCGGCTGCTTTCTTGGCAGTCTCGACAAATTCGTCAGCTGTAGTGGGAACAGTCAGGCCAAGTTCATCGAAGGCTGCCTTGTTGTAGTAGTACACCAGAGGACCGGTATCCTGAGGTAGACCAAAGTACTTGCCATCGATACTCATAGAGTCCAGAGGCCCAGCAGCAAACTGATCACGGTAGTTGCTAATTTCCCCAGAAACATCCTCTACCAGCTGTTTTACATAAACTTCAGCCAAATCTGCATAGCCAACCTGAGCCAAACACGGTGCCGTACCAGCTTTAACGTCAGTCTCCAGCTTCTTAATCAGTTCTTGAGCCTTACCGTCAAATTTCACAGCTTCGACCTGAATATCTGGGTTTTCTTTATTCCATTGGGCGACCACGTCATCGACTTTTGTCATGCCTTCTCCGTCAGGTAGACGGTGCAGGTATTTAATCGTCACCGGTTTGCCAGAAGCACCCGTATCTCCCCCCTTGGTATCCCCTCCGGATGAGCACGCGGTCAAGCCGGTCAAAGCTAGCGCTCCAGCACCAGCAAAAATCACAGCAAAACGCAGTTTAGACGTTAATTGCATATTTAATCTACCTTCCTCGGTTATCTTGGAGCATGGTTCAAGGAAACCACACTTTAATACAACCACAGTTTTTCCTCCTTGGGGAGGGTTTCCTAAATTAATTCAGACGGTTTTCCAACGGGATTCCCGCGCTCCTAAAGCGACTTGGAAAGGTTTCGGCCCCATCACATTGACAGTCCATGCAGCGTTCGAGTTGTTATACACGAAAACCTTGTGAACCTCAGGATAGAAAGCCACTTCTACCTCTGGTCTGTCCGCAAAGTAATTTTCAGCAATACGTTCCTCTGCGTGACCTGCCCAATAAATTGCACGATGCAGTAACCGCGAGTTCACACTACTATAAGGCAACCCGGCGAAGTAGACTGCCCTACCTTTGCCATAGTCGTGTGCACTCAAGTCAACCGAACCATCGATAAATTGCAGTATTTGGGCACCTGTCGGAACGATGCTCCCCACTCCGGGACCAATATCGAGCAACGCTTGTTCCCGCCCGGGTTGAGGCTGCGACTCCACTTCGAGGACGTTAATCTCCTTTAAGCCTCTGCCCCGGCTGCGTTGTTCCAAAACGTCAAATCCCTCAATAATAAAGTGAGTCTCCGCAACATCAACATACCGATCTGTAGAAAGAGTCCAACCAACTTCCTTGTCTACACCAAGAATGTCACTCAATTGAAAAAATGTCCCACTCCCCGGCACGAAACAGGCGGTTGGTTCGCCGACGCCGATAAATCCCCCTCCTGCAGCGACAAATTCGCGAATTCGCGCAGAAATACCCGGTTGTGCCCAAAAATCTCCACCAGAAAATGCCGTGTTTGCCTGACCGGCATTGATGAGCACATCGACATCCGCGAGGGCTCCGCGCGACACATCGTCAAAGTTAATGAAACTCACTGTGAACGGCAGTCCTGCCAGTGATTCCAGCACGCCTTCGTAGGCATAAGTTTGGAAATACGGCTTGGCATGAGCCACCATCGAGGTCATCCAGGAACGCTTTTTCCCCCAAGCATTTAATATCGCTACTTTAATTGTGGACACTGCGGGTTTCGCGCCCCCACTTACTTCATGAAGAGAACGGAATTCATCTGTGATTTCTGAGACTCTCTGGACAAACTTGGGAAATTTCACAGGCAGAGACAGGTAGCCTCCGTATCCCATCCGATCTAAAGGATTGCGCACAATCGCGCGACGAGCCTGGGACCAACGAGCCTCGAGCTCGGGAACCGGGTCAGCTCCCTCAAAAAACACATCCGGGAAAAAATATGGCAGGAAACGACCCTCATGGTATTTAACCCCTGGAATGTCAGAAATCATCCGACACGTTGCAGCTGAACCAACCGAGCCGACGACAGCATCCAAACCTATAGAAGGAAAATCATCACCATAGGGTTCAGTTCCAATCCAGTGATCACCCAGAAACATCATGGCTTCTTTACCGTACTGATGGGCTTTATCCACCATAATGCGCGCCCGCTCCGTAACGAATTCACCTAAAAACTCCATCCAATTGAGGAACTGTAAGCTAGGGAGCCGGAAAGGAGAGTTATAGTAACCCTCGTCAACGAAATCCTCCGGGGTCAATGCATACCCATATTTCGCTTCAAACTCAGCCAACGCTAGCTTTGATACAGATCCGAGATAGCCAAACCAGTCGACCATTTTTTCTTTTTCTCGATTGTTAAAGACCAAGGTGAACTGATAGAAAAAGGTCGTAAATCTCACCACATCCACGTGCGGATGATCCTTTAACCATTTATCCATGTGGGCTTGGGCATAGTCCCAAGTTTCGGGATTACGAATGTCATAAGGTTGTTCGCGAATCCGCTGAGGATCGTCCTCCCAGTGATTCGTGATGTAGTTATACATTTGCACCGGATCCCAGTTTTGCCAAGCCAGGAAGTCTACCGTATAAACGTGTCCAACTGCGGGTTTTGCAATGCACACCTGAGTGTCTGCTCCCCTTCCTGCCAGACTCCATTTTTCAGAAGGGAGGGTTTCCCCGGTGGTGCGATCAATCACCTGCCAGTAACGCTGGAGGTCAGCTTGAACATCCGGCTCAACCTGTTTATCCAGGTAACCATCCATGACTGAGATACGAAGCGGTTCATCACCTAATGCGGGGCAACGTTGACTCATCAGGAAAATTTGTGGCCTATCCTGGGAATGGGCATGAGCCCAATCATTGTCTCCGCGCCCCACGAAATAAGTTTCGTATATTTTTGCCCCCAGTTCAGAAGTTATGGGGGGCAACTTGGTTCCGTCCGAGTTACGTACTGCATCAGCCCCCCAAAGCCTGGCTATCTGACGGATTTCATCATCCATTCCGTTTTCGATGGGAAGAGTAACTCGACCGGACATACGGCTTCCTTTCTGAAATTGTCATCTCGCTAAGTGAAATTTTTACTAAGGCTACACCTCAACACTGCACGCCGGTCGAGCTTTCAGAGGATTACCGATAGCGGTGCTAAATCTGTCTAGGAAAAACATTAGTAGGATTATCGTTAAAGTTAGTCTATTCCCATCGGGGGTTTCAGGACCCTGACCGAAGAATTGGAGCTGGACATGAGCGATTTCAAAACCTCATTCCTCAACGAACTGGCTAAAAAAGCTGCTTTAAGCCGGAAACGAATCGTGCTGCCAGAATCTGACGATGAACGCATCTTAAAAGCTGCCGCAGACATCCTCCAGAAGGGCGTCGCTGACTTGGTTCTGCTGGGAGACCAGGCCACCATCCAGGCTAGAGCCTCCGCTCTCGGGTTGGATCTCTCCGCGGCCGAAATCGTCTCCCTCGACGATGCTGAAAAGCTGGCCCGTTACACCGCCAAACTGGTGGAACTGCGCACACACAAGGGCATGGACGAAGCCAAGGCAAAGGAAACTTTGAAAGATATTTCTTTCTTTGGCACCATGATGATTGTCTGCGGCGATGCCGACGGAATGGTCTCTGGAGCGGCTCACACCACCGCCCACACCATTCGACCCGCGCTGCAAGTCATTAAGACCCAGCCGGGAGTGAAATTGGTCTCGGGAGCTTTCCTGATGGTTTTCGATGACCACTGTGACGTGTATTCGGATTGCGCAGTCACGATTTCCCCGGACGCAGCGCAGCTGGCGGACATCGCGGTTGTTTCGGCCCAGACCGCGGCTCAGTTTGGCTTGGAACCGAAAGTTGCCATGCTGTCCTATTCCACGATTGACTCCGGCTCTGGTCCACTGGTTGATCTGGTCAGGGATGCCACCGCGAAAGCCCAGGCAGCCGCCCCGGACGTAGCTATTGACGGTCCGCTCCAGTTCGATGCCGCGGTAGTCGAGTCCGTGGCTGCCCAGAAAGCTCCCCAATCCCCCGTTGCCGGACACGCAAACACGTTCATCTTCCCCGATTTAAATGCCGGAAACATTACCTACAAAGCAGTGCAGCGCACCAGTGGCGCACTGGCGGTAGGACCCATCTTGCAAGGGCTAAACGCCCCGGTCAACGACTTGTCGCGCGGAGCCACCGTGGACGACATCATCAACACCATCATCATTACCGCTATCCAAGCCCAAGGGTAGACTCCCGAGGGGAGCACCCCCGCGGCCGCCCTTGTGAAAAGAAGAAGGAACAATCACCATGCGCCATCAAACCATCTTTGTAATTAACTCCGGATCTTCCTCACTGAAGTACCAGCTAATCGAACCTGTCAGCGGTGACGTCCTGGCCAAGGGTCAAGCGGAACGTATCGGCACCGACCGGGGGGAAGTTACTCACGAAGTCCACGCGGACAAGTTCAGCGAGGCTCTCCCTCTTCCGACCCATAAGGAAGCCCTGACCAGGATTATCGAGATGTTCGCGACCCACGGACCTGACTTGCAGCACGTGGATTTGTCCGGTTTTGGTCACCGTATCGTCCAGGGTGGCTGGCATTTCAAGGGACCGGCCATCGTGAACGATGAGGTGCGAGCCAAGATTGAGGAACTGTGTGACTTGGCGCCGCTGCACAACCCAGCGCACCTCATTGGCATCAACACCGCCATGGAGCTGTGGCCTGACCTGCCACACGTGGCCGTTTTTGATACCGCCTACTTTGCCGGCCTGCCCGAGAAAGCCCGTAGCTACGCCCTCAATAAGCAGGTAGCGCATGACTACCACATCCGCCGCTACGGTGCCCACGGGACTTCTCACGAATTCGTAGCCAACAAGGTCTGCGACTACCTGGGCGATGACACCGTGAAACAAATTACCCTACATCTGGGAAATGGCGCGTCCGCCTGCGCGGAACTTGGCCGGCTACCGATGGACACCTCGATGGGGTTGACGCCCCTGGAAGGCTTGGTCATGGGCACTCGTACCGGCGACATCGACCCGGCTGTGGTGTTCCACCTGCTACGCAAAGGAATGAGCGTAGATGACATTGACACCCTGTTCAACAAGGAATCCGGCATGAAAGGCATGTGCGGCGACAACGATATGCGTGATGTCTGGAAACGCCGTGACGAGGGCGATTCCGACGCTCTGCTGGCCCTCCAGACTTATCAGCAGCGCTTGCTGAAGTACATCGGCGCCTACACTTTTGAGCTGGGCGGCTTGGACGTGCTGACTTTCACCGCCGGCATTGGCGAAAACGATGACCGCATCCGGCGGCGCTTGTGCGAAAAACTCGAGTTCATCGGGGTAAAGATTGACCGCGAACGGAATGAAAATCGTGACCGTTCCAAAGCTATCTGGCGTATCTCTAGCGATGATTCAAAAGTGCTAGTGCTGGTCGTACCCACCAACGAGGAGTTGGCGATTGCCCGCCAAGTCGTACGTCTGATTTAGCTTCTTTAGTTAAAATCGCTTAACTGTCAATATACTGAATAGCATGAGTGAGGTTGATAGGGTCGATAAGGAACGCGCAGCTCTGAGTGAACAGCTGGTTTACGAGTTCCACCGCCTAGTGTTTTCCGCCAACAATTTGATTGCCAATATCTCAGCCGACTTGGGAATGCACGGCAAGGACGGCGATGGTCTGTTGCTGATTTGGCGTTCCGAGATAGCCGGAAAGCCCCTGTCCCCCTCGGAACTCGCCGATGGTTTGCACATTACTCGCGCTGCCGCTAGCTATCTAGTGGACCGCTTGGTCAACCTGGGATACATCAGCAGGCAGACAGACCTGGAAGATCGCCGCCGGGCCGTGCTGCGCATCGCGGAATCTGGAGACATGCTGGGGCACAATTTTGTCGGTTCCGTGAACGAGGATCTCAGTGGCGTTTTTGCCAACCGTTCTAACGAGGAAATCAGGCAGTTCTCGGAAATGCTGGCGGAATTCATCGACCAGATTGACGATTCCCACCACACAAAAACCTCACAATCGGGTACCTCAGAGTCTCCAGACCCCCAGTGAAATCGACCTTTGTCACCGTACCTATTGAAACGAGCTTAAAATTTGATTAAATTTCTTAACTATCAATATAATTAACTTCATGACAATGACTAATACCATTGATGAATCCGATACTGCCACACCACACAGTGAGGCAAAATCGCAAAATGGCAACGAAAATCCCCACGATTTGGCTTCGCTTGAACACACCGTGCCAGAACACTGGGGATTAATTCTGGCGCTGTACCTGGCAGGAATTTTCATGGGCGCTCTGGACATGGGCATCGTGAATCCGGCACGTACCGTCATTCAAAACAGCTTGGGGGTCGACGACCAGGCTGGTGTCTGGGTCTTTACGATTTATACTCTGGCCTACGCCATCGCTATCCCCGTTATCGGTAAACTGGCCGACGTGTTGGGGCGCAAGCCGGTATATGTGCTGGCTATCGCCCTATTTGGGATTGGTTCACTAGGATGTGGGCTCGCCCAAGACTTTCAATCGTTCGGCTTGCTGCTGGCCTCCCGCGTGGTACAAGCCGTGGGCGGCGGCGGTATGATGCCGGTCGCCACCGCCGCTGCCGGTACCATCGCTCCTCCGGCAAAGCGAGGGATGGCTCTGGGCATGGTAGGCATGGTCTACGGCGTGGCCTCAGTTATCGGGGGTTCAGCCGGCTCACTGATTATGGATATAGCTGGTACCGACAACTGGCAATGGATTTTTTACATCAACGTGCCAATCGCCCTGGCTGTGGTAGTTTTGGGAGCACTGTTCTTAGATCGCGAACGCACCGAAGAGGGCCGTCGCTTAGACATACCCGGCACTGTCTTAATCGTGGTCACCATCACTGCCCTCTTGTGGATGTTCCAACACTTGGATTTCACGGATATCAGCAATTCCTTCCAAGATGCCAACGTCCGTGTCTCCCTGCTAATCTTTGCGATTTCAGGCGTAGTGTTCTGGGTTACCGAGCATCGCGTCCACGACCCCTTAATCAACTTTGATTATTTCGCGAATATCCCGGTCGGGGTCACTTTGCTCCTCGGCATGGTGGCTGGCACCTTGATGATGACCGTCATGTTCATTCCCCAGTTTGCGGAAAACTCTATGCGCCTGGCTACCGGCGATGGGGGGTATCCCACAATCATCATCGGTCTGGCTTCTGGACTTGGAGCACCAATATCTGGACGACTGACGGACAAGCGTGGTCCGCGAGCGGTACTTGGTCTGGGTGTCACTATTTGTGCTTCGTCCGGTCTATTGCTGATTTTTTGGGCCTCTCCGTATCCTGGAATCATCTCCACTTCCGTATCCATCTTTGTTATGGGCTTCGGGCTGGGGTTCCTGATGGGCGCACCCCTGACCTACCTGATTTTGCACTTGGTGCCCAGCCGTGACGCGAACACAGGTCAGGCAACTCTGTCTTTGACCCGGTCTCTGGCTACCACCCTAGCTCCGGCAATCATGGTCGGACTGCTCGCCACCGCTATGGGCGGCCTGTCCGGGAAGGTCATGGAAGTCATGCCAAAACCTGATATGTCTGCCATGTCCGCCGCGATGCCCGCAACCCCCGGCGGAATGCCGACTACCGGGAATCAAGACTCTGGCATGGGCCAAATGCCGCCCGTAAACACCGGCAATGGTTCACAGCTCTCTGCCCCGCCCCAGGACACAATTGAACCCGGATTTTCCATGACCAATGTACCTGACGAGTTGATGAATCGCCTCAAGAGCGCGGACGTCACCAACATCGTGGAGCGGTCCAAAGAACTGGCAAACTACACGTTCGATGAGCAAGGCAACACCATGAGGGAACAGATGGGCTTCGTGCCGCCAGCCCTGGAGCAAGCTCGCCAGGATTACCTTCAGGACATCGATGCTCACGCGGACACTATCGAATCGACGTTCCAGCTGGAGCTCAATAAGGGATTTATCCGCTTGTTCTGGTTCTATACCATGGTGTCGCTGTTCGGCGTGCTGTTGCTGTTTGGGGTTCCCTCCAAAAAGACTCTCGACGCCCACATTGTGAAGACCGCGCAGTCCGCGGCGGAAAACTCAATCTAGGACTGAAAACCAGCCGGGCGCCCCGAGAATCCTCGGAGCGCCCGGTTTTTGGCTCGTCACCCTCGCGGAATCCGGCTCAAATTCAGGAACTAATACAACTCAAGCGCAGGCGGCGCCCCGATTGCATCCAGCCGTGCCGCCAAGGTTTCCTTAGCGTCGCCTTGGAAAATCAGCACCCGGTCTGGTTCGGTCTCAGCCCGGGCATACAGCGGGTTTTCCACCCCGGCATAGCCCGGTTTCAGATCGAAGTTAAAGATGGCCACGTGGGCGCAGTCCCCCACGTTCAGCACGGGCATCCCATAGATTGGGGTTCCTTCAGCGGTATTGGCCGCCGGGTTCATCACGTCGTTAGCCCCAACGACTACGGTCAAATCCGCGGTCGCGAAGTCATCGTTGATGTCCTTCATTTCCCGCAGTTTTTCATAGTCCACGTCAACTTCGGCCAACAATACGTTCATGTGTCCGGGCATCCGGCCCGCCACCGGGTGAATTGCGAAGTCCACGTTCTTTCCGGCCTTTTCTAGGTAGTCCAACAGGCGTTTGACCTGGGCTTGGGCTTGAGACAGAGCCATGCCGTAGCCAGGCACCAGGATGACGCGCTGGGCATTTTCTACCCAGTCGGCGAAAGTGGTTTCCGGGTCCACGGCAGGTGCTGCGGGTGCAGGTGCGCTGGCAGAAGCAGTGTCGCTAGTTTCAGGCTTGCTCTCACCAACCGATTCGTCCGGTTTTTCCGATTCATCTTCAGTTGACGTTGCGGGAGTGGCAGCAGCAGCAGCGGTGCTGACGGAAGTCTTGCCCAGCAAAATATCCATGAGGTGGCGGTTCATCGCCCGGCACATGATCTGGGTCAACAGCAGACCGGAAGCCCCCACAATGGCTCCGATAGCCACCAACAGCAGATCAGAGATGGCCAGGCCGGCGATAGCTCCCGCCACCCCGGACAGGGAGTTCAGCAGGGAAATCGTGATGGGCATATCGGCTCCGCCCACCCGCACCGCCAGCAGGTAACCAAACAGGTTGGCGGCCACAATCTGGAGGATAAGCAACACCGTTTGCGCCACACCCGGACTGCTGAACGGCGGAAAAACGTAAGCCAGAGCGGCACCCAGGCTGACGACCAAGCTCAGACCCACCCACACGGAGTGCGCGGGAAGCACCTTCGGGTGCTGATCCAGGATTTGATGCAGTTTGCCTGCCGCAATCAGGGAGCCAAAGAAGGTAGCACCACCGACAGCGACCGCTAAACCGGCAGTGAACTGGGCAAAAGCATTGTTATCAGCATGTCCGGTCAAGGCTAGGGCTCCGGCGAGCATCGAGGCCATGCCGCCCAATCCGTTGAGCAGAGCCACGGTTTGTGGCATCCGAATCATCTTGGTCTTACGCCAGATGATGACCCCGAATAACGCCCCGACCAGCATTGCGGCATAGAGTTCGACAGCGCTGAGGATTCCGAAGTTCCACAGTGTAGCCACGATAGCCAAAGCCATCGCCAAGGCGCCCAGAAGGTTGCCACGCACCGCTGTCTGTACCCTAGAGAGCATATTTAATCCCACCAGCACCAGTATCACCAGCACTACCGAGACGGCATAGTAGAGGAGACTATTCGGGCCTTGTGCCCCCATCAAATTCAAGTTGTTACCCATGACTACTCCCCCTCTCCGGCCTGAGTGCCCCCACCGGCGACGGGCTTGTGTTTCTTATCGAACATCCGCAGCATCCGGTCAGTGACCCCAAACCCGCCGACAATATTCACCATCGCCAGCGCGACCGCCAGCAAGCCCAGCGCTTTTGATCCCAGGCTCACCGCTAACGCGGCCGCACTCAGACAGCCCAGCACGGTCACGCCGGAAAAGGCGTTCATCCCGCTCATCAACGGGGTGTGTAAAAGACTGGGAACTTGGCTGATTATTTTGTAGCCGACCAGGGTAAACACCACCAGCACGACCAATAACACGCCTTGGAATGGAGTCATCGATTTTCTCCTTGGGTTACGGTTTTCTTAGGAATTTCATGAAAATATAGCCAAGCGAGGGTGGTGAATGTATTCGCCACCACCCCGAGGCATCGATTAGGGCGACCTCACCGTTGACCGGCCGGCCGCCCTAATCGTCGCGTTCTAGGGTCAGTTTAGGCCAGGCCCATTGCCTCGCGCGCACCAACGTGAACGATTTCGCCGTCGATAGTCGTGAGGGTCTTGGCGATGATTTCGTCACTGCGATCTAGGACGATTTGGCCGTCCTTGACCAGGAAGTCCACGAAGTTGGCAATGTTCTTGGCGAACATGAAGGTCGAGCTCTTCGGCAGCATACCGGGGATGTTCTTAATCCCCACCAGGGTGACGTGGTGCTTGACTTCCACCTTGCCCGGGGGAGTGATTTCGCAGTTGCCGCCTTGGTCAATGGAAATATCCACGATGACCGAACCGGGCTTCATGGATTTCACCATGTCTTCGGTAATGAGTCGTGGAGCCAAATGGCCCGGCACCAGAGCCGAAGCAAAGATAATGTCCATATCAGGAATGACCTTAGCCAGAGCAGCACGCTCTTTGACCAGCTCTTCTTCGGGCAGAGCCTGGGCATAGCCGCCTTCACCAATGGCCTTCTCAGGATCCACCCCGAGTTCAACCGGCTTGGCGCCCAGGGAAGTGGCCTGTTCGGATGCCATCGGGCGAATGTCGGCAGCGTGCACCACGGCGCCCAGACGCTTCGCGGTAGCCAGGGCTTGCAAACCACCCACGCCTACCCCGACGACCAGCACCTTCAGCGGGTCAATACGTCCGATAGCGCTGTGAATCAACGGCATAAAGGACGGCTGGTAGTTCGCCGCCAACAGGATGCCTTTATACCCGGCACACGTACTCATAGAAGTCAGGGCGTCCAAGTTTTGTGCCCGAGAAATACGCGGCACACCGTCCAAAGACAGCGAAATAACGCCCTGCGCCGCCATCTCCTTGACCATCTCGTGGTTGGGCGGAGCAGCCGGGTGAATAAACGTAATTAAGTATTGGCCTTTATGCATCATCGAAACTTCGGAGCGACCCTTGGCCTCGTTGAACAGCGGTTCCTTGACTTTCAAAATCAGGTCCGCCCGCTGGTAGATTTCTTCCGGATCGCTAACCATCTCAGCTCCAGCCGAGACATACTCCGGGTCATGGAAGAAGGAACCTTCTCCGGCGCCGGTTTCGACCAGGACGGTTAAGCCCTTCCCGACCATATCTGCCACCGTTTCCGGGGTAGCAGCCACGCGGTCTTCACCGCTCATAATTTCCTTGGGTACACCAATAATCATCGTAAAAACCCTCCGCGAATACTTCGTTGTACGCACAGCTCATAGGTTCATGAGTTGGACGATAAAAAGTGTATCGCATGGAAGTTGTTTTTATCCGTGTATTTAGCCACAGATTTAATACAGGAGTGCATTCACGTTCTGGGTGCATTTTCCCGTAAAATTCCCCTACAAAGCAGCTTTCGTCTGCCCATATAGAACGGGCGCCCCGAAGATTACTCCCCGAGGCGCCCGCCCAATAATAAATCGCTAATAACTACTTCTTCGGTGGTACTTTGAGGGTGAGTACCACTTTGTCCAATCCCTCAAAGAAATTGTTGCCTTTGTCGTCCACCACGATGAAAGCCGGGAAGTCCTCGACTTCAATCTTCCACACGGCTTCCATGCCAAGCTCAGGGTATTCCAGCACCTCGACTTTCTTAATGGAATGGGCGGCCAGCTCCGCGGCGGGACCGCCGATAGAACCAAGGTAAAAACCACCGTGTTTGCGGCAGGCATCAGTGACGACCTGGCCACGATTGCCCTTGGCCAGCATAATCATCGAGCCGCCGTGGGCTTGGAACAGGTCCACATAGGGGTCCATACGCGAAGCCGTGGTCGGCCCGAATGACCCGGAGGGCATGCCCTCGGGGGTTTTCGCCGGACCCGCGTAGTACACCGGGTGGTCTTTGAAGTATTGGGGCAGGTCGCCTTCCTGCTCCAGACGGTCACGGAGTTTGGCGTGGGCGATGTCACGAGCCACGATGAGGGTTCCAGTCAGGGAAAGTCGGGTCTTGATGGGGTACTTGGTGAGTTCAGCAAGGACGTCCTTCATCGGGCGGTTCAAGTCAATCTTTACCGCTTCGTCTCCGCCCAGTTCCGCAGTAGTGGGGTCGGGCATGAAACGTCCCGGATCAGTGTCCAAGGCTTCGATGAACACCCCGTCCTTGTTGATCTTTGCCACACATTGCCGGTCGGCCGAGCAAGAGACTGCGATGGCTACCGGCAGGGAGGCACCGTGGCGCGGCAGGCGCACGACCCGCACGTCATGGCAGAAATACTTGCCGCCAAACTGGGCACCAATGCCCATGTGGCGGGTCAGGTCAAGGACTTCCTCTTCCATCTTCAGGTCGCGGAACCCTTGCGCCTGTTCGCCGCCGTGGGTGGGCAAGCCGTCCAGGTAGTGAGCCGAAGCGTACTTCGCGGTCTTGAGTGTGTATTCCGCGGAAGTGCCGCCGATGACGATTGCCAAGTGATAGGGCGGACAGGCAGCCGTGCCCAGCGAGCGAATCTTTTCCTCCAGGAACTGCATCATGTGTTCAGGGTCAAGAATCGCCTTGGTCATCTGGTAGAGGTAGGACTTATTGGCCGAGCCGCCGCCCTTGGCCATAAACAAGAAACGGTACTCCGCTTCGTGCCCCGGGGCAGTCTCGGCATACAGCTCCACCTGCGCCGGAAGGTTGCACCCGGTGTTCTTTTCCTCGTACATGGACAGGGGGCTGTTTTGGGAATACCGCAGATTCAGTTTCGTGTAGGCGTTGTAAACCCCACGGGACAGCGCTTCCTCATCCGGGCCGGGGGTCAACACGTGCTGACCGCGCTCACCCTTGATAATGGCGGTGCCCGTGTCCTGGCACATGGGCAGGACTCCCGCTGCCGCGATGTTTGCGTTACGCAACAGGTCCATCGCCACGAACTTGTCGTTGCCCGATGCCTCGGGGTCGTCGAGAATCTTGCGTAGCTGCTGCAGGTGAGCGGTGCGCAGGTAGTGGGAAATGTCGTGGAAAGCCGTTTCTGCCAGCAGGGTCAGTGCTTCCGGTTCGACCTTCAGGAATTTCGTCCCGTCCGGCCCCTCGATTTCGCTAACGCCCTCGCTGGTCAGTTTGCGGTATGTATAAGTGTCCTCGCCGTGCGGCAGGATATCAGCATAGAAAAAATCGGCCACTGTTGCCCCTTTGCTCTGGTGTTTTTGTGCGGTTTGATTCTAACGCCCCGGCTCCATCACCCTCCCCGTAAGGCTTTAAACCGGAGGATTCCAGCTCATCAGGCCTCAGAGCTATGTTTTGATTTTCGCAAGCCTGACTAAAGAAAAAACGTTCCCGCCCCTCGGCTGCTGCCTCGGGGGGCTAAAGTATGAATATGTCTGATTTATTTGCGGATTGGCGCCGGCCCACTTTTATCACCTCGGTGAATCCGGGGATGCTGGGCTATGAACGGCTCATCCGCGATATGCATCCGCGAGTCGAACTGGTCGAGATTCGTTTGGATGGGGCGTGGCTGTCCCGCGGATCTTTCCAAGGCACGAAACATGACTTTGCCGAAGTCGCAAACCTCCTCCGGCAGGCTCGTGAACAGGTCAAACGGCCCATCTTGGCGACTTTCCGAACTGAGGGAGGACCCGTCTCGATTACCGCGGAAGTTTATGAACGCCTCGTGGCGCAGGCCGCGAAGTGCGCCGACTGGGTGGATGTAGAGTCGAATTATCCTTTCATTGGCATGACCGCGGAACAAGCCGCCGCCGCGGCCGAGGATCCCCACACGCAAGAGGACAATGAGAAACGCGTGGTAGGCCTGTTGCGCAACATTCACGCCAACGGTACGGGCGTCATCCTGTCCCGTCACTGTTGGGAGCCTTCCCCTAACAGCGAGAGGGAAGTCAGCGACCTGCTCATTTATCAGCTCAATTTGGGAGCGGACGTGTCTAAGGCGGCTTTTTCACCACAAAACCCCCAACAACTGGCAAATCTCCAACAGGGCGGAAAGACCACTTTCCTGCTGACCCACAGACCCACGATTTTGATTGGGATGGGCGAACTGGGCCAGCCCACCCGTTTGGCAGGTCCGCAGATGGGCAACTGGGGTACTTTCGTCACAGTGGGTGGTCCCCAGTCCGCGCCGGGACAGCTGCCGTTGGCACAGTTGGAACTTCGCTATCCCGCATCCGGTTTCTAGGTCGCACTCCCGGGTACTTTTCCTGAACAGCGAACCGAGGCTTCAGCAAAATATGGCGTAAGGTCGCAAATTGTGCGGATTTACCCGCACGGGTACATAAAACAGGTCAGAATTCGGGGTTTAGTTCACGCATTCGGTTTTCCAGATTGATGAGTTTTGCAAACACTTCTGGCTTTTCCGGTGAGCCGGAGTCGAGACGGCGCAACTGGGCTTTCAGGCTGGCGATTTTGGCGTTCAATCCCTTGCGCTCCATGGATTCCACCGCGTTTTGCACCCAAGACTCTGCCGCGGACTGGGTTTCCTGGGTTGACTGATTCGTTTCATAGAGAGGCGCCGGACGGGTCGCCAAGTTCGTCAACGCCCCCACCAAGACGGGACCAGCCTGGGCTTTCACCGCCGCAGCCCACCGGTTCAGGGCCAGGTTTCCCGGATTTGGTTCACCCGCTGCTTGGGCGGCCTCAGCCAGGCGCTGATATTCCTCGGTACCTCCAATCGCGGCGATGACTTCAAAGATGGCGCGCAAAGTGGGTTGGGTGAAACTCTGCGGATCCAACGCGTCAAAAGCAGTTTGGGCAGCTAAGCCGGGAAACTGCAAAGCTGCTATCAGCACATCACGTTCCACCCGCCAAATCGGATCGGTGTCCACTGCCGGGTCCAGCCGAGTTTGCGGAAAAATCTGGGTCGAGCCCGCCGCGGGACCACCGGCCAAGTTTGCGGGATTGACGCCGTTTCCACTACCGTGTGAAGCATTGCCGGGTCCCCCCGGTCCCGGATGTGACGACTGATTGGAGCTGGCACCAGCGCGCTGTTGGGCACGAATCTGTTTCCAAGCCTCATTGACCGCGTACCAGGTGTCCCTAACATTAGCTCCCAACCAGCCGCTCAGTTGCTTGACGTATTCGGTTCGCAATGCCTTGTCGCGAATTTCCGCCACCACCGGGGCAGCCGCGCGCATAGCGTCGATGCGGGCTGCGGGGCTTTCCAAGTCATATTTAGAGATGATGGTTTTCAACACGAAATCAAATAGGGGTCGGCGACTCTCAATCAGGTCGCGAACCGCTCCGGGACCGCGCTGCATCCGCAAGTCACAGGGATCCAAACCATCGTCAGCAACTGCCACAAAAGCCTGAGAGGCAAAGTCCTGATCGGTGCGGAAAGCCTTGAGAGCTGCGGCTTGCCCGGCGGCGTCACCGTCAAAAGTGAAGATGACTTCTCCGCCACGCGGAGGCAGGCCGCCAGGTAGCTTCAGCGAGGAGGCGCTGTCCGCGGAAGTCCCGATGAACCGGCGAATCTGTTTCGCGTGTTCGTCTGTAAAAGCGGTACCGCAGGTCGCGACCGCAGTGGTGATGCCGGACAAATGCGCCGCCATCACGTCGGTGTAGCCCTCCACGATGACGCAGCGCCGCTCTTTACCGATGTTCGGCCGAGCCAAATCCAGACCGTAGAGCACCGAGGACTTGTGATAAATCGGAGATTCTGGGGTGTTGATGTATTTCGGGACTTGCGGATCTGAATCGTCTAAACGCCGTCCGCCGAAACCCAGTATGGTTCCGGTCGCATCTTTGATAGGCCACATAACTCGGTCCCGAAACACGTCATAGATGCCGCGTTGCCCCCGTTTGCCCAGACCGACCGTCACGATTTCCTGGTCGGTGAAGCCTTTCGAACGGAGGTAATCGGTGAGGTTATTCCAGCCGGGTGGGGCGTAGCCCATGCCAAAACGGGCGGCGTCTTGGGAAGTGAAAGCTCGTCCTTCAATGAAATTTCGTGCCGTCCCTGCCCCCGGCGACACTAGTTGGGATACGAAATAATCCTGTGCGACCCGGTTGCATTCCAGCAAACGTTGCCGTGTCCCCGGCTCCACGTGCTCTTTCGTGATGGCCGCGCCCTCTACGTAATGCATTGTGATTCCGGCTTTCGCGGCTAAAAATTCGACAGCTTCGGGGAAAGTCAGCCCTTCGATGCGCTGCACAAAGTCAATAGTGTCCCCACCCTCGCCGCAACCGAAGCAGTGCCACATATTGCGCACCGGTGTCACGCTAAAAGACGCCGTTTTTTCGTCATGGAACGGGCACAAGCCCATCAGTGAGCTGCCTTTGCGCTGCAGGCTCACATAGTCGCTGACCACCGACTCAATGGGGATAGCTTCGCGTACCTTTTGCAGGTCATCAGGGTCGAACTTGGAAGCCATGCAATCATACTAGCCTAAGTTTTGGGTCAGACGGGTTGGGTAATCATTCCCACTAAACGGGCATGCCAGGCGGCTGCCGACAGGTCTGTCAAGCTCGCTACCTGGTCTATTACTGCCCGGAGGCGGCCAGCGTCCCGACCCAGATGATGCTCTTCCGCGCGCAGCCACTCAGCTCGGTAAGGCTCCTGCAAGACCCGCTGCCCGGTGGCTTCCTGCTCCAGTAGTGCCCACACCAGGTCAGAGAGCATTTGTTGTTGCGTCAAGTGGTCATGAGTGGTTTCGCGCGGCGCCATGACGTAATACACGGCGATGCCTTTGAGTAACAGGATTTCCGCTTGGGTTTCGAGGGGGACGATTACATCTGCGTCATAGCGAGCCAGAGGGCGTTCTCCGTATCGTTGGCAGGTAGCATCGTGACAGGCTAACGCGAAGCGCCCGATGAGCTGGGACGTCAGGTCTTTCAAAGCGGCTTGGGAACGGTAATCCGCCACCGGTTCGATCAGCCAGAAAGGCATTTTCCGCAACCTTTCGTGGGCGGCCACCAAATCGTCCGCACTGAACTTGCCCGGACCGAAAGAACTCGCGTACCAACGCCTTGTAATGTCAACCACGTCAACAAAAGTTCTTTCGTTTTCCAGGTCTCCCAAGCTGGCTGACCCGAGGGCTACCGCGTCCTCGACATCGTGGACTGAGTAGCCAATATCATCGGCGAGGTCCATAACTTGAGCCTCGATGCAGCGGTGATTCTCGGGGGCGCCGGCGCGCAGCCACTGGAAAACGTCCCGATCTTCGGCGTAAACCCCAAATTTGGGAGAATCCGCGCCATGAGGCCCCTCACCGCGTAGCCAAGGGTATTTCGCGATGGCATCTAGAGTGGCGCGGGTTAGGTTCAACCCCACCCACTGACCTTGGGGACTAACAACCTTCGGCTCCAGGCGGGTCACCAGCCGCAGCGTCTGGGCGTTACCCTCAAACCCACCAATATCCTTGGCTAAATCATTGAGCACTCGCTCCCCGGAATGCCCGAAGGGGGGATGCCCTAAGTCGTGAGCCAGGCAAGCCGCATCGACCACGTCCGGGTCGCACCCCAGGCCCTTGCCAAGTTCGCGCCCTACCTGGGCGACTTCCAGGGAATGGGTCAGGCGCGTGCGCGAAAAATCATTGGCAATCGGCCCCAATACCTGAGTTTTTTCACCGAGCCGGCGTAGCGCGGAGGAATGGAGTATCCGCGCCCGGTCGCGTTCAAAATCACTGCGTTGCCCGCGTTTATGCGTCTCGGTCACGAAACGTTCATGCACGTCACGGGGATAGGTTCCAATTTCACTCACGAATCAAGCCTATCGGTTGAAAGTTCATCCGCTCCTGATTTGGCGTAGGGGTCAGTGACATCCTCACCGGCTAGGTGCAGGGCACGGGCCGCGGCCGCGTCGATTTCGCGGGTGTCGAGCCAGCCTTCGGGCAGTTTGACGTGGCGCTGGGCACGGGAACGCCCATGTTTGCCACCTGCCGCTTCGGGATAGGGGGTGTTCGGGTCCAGCAACTGCACAAGGTCGTGCAGGCGACTTTCCAGGTCGTCTAATGTTTCAATGCGGGTCAGCTCCGCACGGGTAGCTCCGCCCAGGTTAAAACCTCGCAAGTACCACCCCACGTGTTTGCGCATATCCCGCAAGGCCGCCTGCTCATTACCGAAATGTTCCACCAGGCCGCGGGCATGAGCCAGGATAATCCCAACGATTTCACCCAAGGTCGGTCCCGCAGGAATCGGCCGGCCCCACAGAGCTGCCGTGATTTCACGAAAAATCCAGGGCCGGCCTTGTACAGCCCGGCCAATTTCGATGCCCGCACATCCGGTTTGCGCAAACATTTCCAGCGCGTCCTGGGCGGAAAACACATCGCCGTTGCCCAACACAGGAATATCCAGCACCTCTACCAGTTCGGCAATCCGCGACCAATCGGAGTGCCCGGAATAATACTGGTTCGTGGTGCGGGCGTGCAGCGTGAGCGCAGCTGCCCCTGCGTCCTGCGCCGCCCGTCCCGCGTCCAGCAACGTTTCGTGAGTTTCGTCAATCCCGACCCGGATCTTTACGGTTACCGGCACGTCCACGCTACGACCAGCCTCTCCCGATGCCTCTTGTGCCGCTCTCACTACCTGCCCGATAAGGTCACCAAAATACGCGGTTTTCCACGGCAGAGCCGCTCCCCCACCTTTGCGGGTGACCTTCGGAACCGGGCAACCGAAATTCAAATCAATAACATCAACTAGGTCCCGAACGATGAGTTCACGAGCCGCCCGGGCCAAGTCAGCCCCCACCACCCCGTAAAGCTGCAGCACTCGAACGGTTTGCCCCGGCCCGGATTGCGCCATGACCCACGAACGCGCCGAGTCCATCAACAGCGCTTTCGCGGTAATCATTTCGTTGACAAACATTCCCTCAACGCCGCGAAGCGTCCCGGAGGCGACGTCCGGGCGGGACACGGAATCCAAGTCCGGCGGCAAACCTTGACGGGAAAACTCTGCGCACAAATCGCGAAACGGAGCATTCGTCACCCCCGCCATCGGCGCTAGGGCAATGGGGGTCGTAAACTCTACCCCGCCAATGCGCAGAGGCGGGTATTTACACTGTGGACTCTGTGGAGCCAAAAATGCCTCCGCCCGGTATTTCAGCCGCGAAAAATCGCCGCACTGCTAGCAAATCGGCAAGTGATCGCGCAGGTAGGCGACCAGGTTATCACGACTGATGCGTTCCTGGGTCATGGTGTCGCGTTCGCGAACCGTCACGGCTTGGTCTTCCAGGGAATCAAAGTCCACGGTCACGCAGTAGGGCGTGCCGATTTCGTCTTGACGGCGGTAGCGGCGCCCCACAGCCCCGGCATCGTCATATTCCACGTTCCAGTATTTGCGCAGTTCAGCGGCGATATTTTGGGCAATTTCCGGGAGTTCGTCCTTGCGGGACAGCGGCAGAACCGCCACCTTAACCGGGCTGAGGCGCGGGTCGAGGCGCAACACGGTCCGCTTGTCCACCCCACCCTTGGTGTTCGGGGCTTCGTCCTCGGTGTAGGCCTCAATCAAGAAAGCCATCAGGGAGCGGGTCAAACCGGCAGAGGGCTCGATAACGTAGGGAATCCAGCGCTTGTCGTTAGCCTGATCGTAGTAATCGAGTTTCTGACCGCTGGCGTCCATATGTACGCCCAGGTCATAGTCAGTACGACTGGCGATACCCTCCAGCTCGCCCCACTTGGAGTTTTCAAAACCGAAGGCGTACTCGATGTCCACCGTGCGCTTGGAATAGTGCGAGAGCTTTTCCTTCGGGTGTTCGTACAACCGCAGGTTTTCGGCCTTAATCCCCAGGTCGGTGTACCACTCAAAACGGTGGTCAATCCAGTACTGATGCCATTCTTCATCGGTGCCGGGTTCCACAAAGAACTCCAGCTCCATCTGTTCAAACTCGCGGGTACGGAAGATGAAGTTGCCCGGAGTGATTTCGTTGCGGAAAGACTTGCCAATCTGGCCGATGCCGAAGGGTGGGCGCTTCCGGGCAGTCGTCATCACGTTGGCAAAGTTGATAAAGATGCCTTGGGCAGTTTCCGGGCGCAGGAAGTGCAGGCCGGATTCGTCGTCCACCGGCCCCAGGTAGGTCTTAAGCAGTCCCGAGAAGGCCCTAGGTTCCGTCCACTTCCCTTTGACACCGCAGTTCGGGCAGGGAACATCATCCATGTTGACGTCGTCAGGTTTCGCAATACCGTGTTTCTCAGCGTACTGTTCCTGCAAGTCGTCCTCGCGCAAGCGCTTGTGGCAGCTGAGACATTCGATGAGCGGGTCGGTGAAAGCCTTGAGATGGCCCGAAGCGTCCCACACCTTCGGCGGCAAAATCACCGAGGAGTCTAGGCCCACCACGTCCTCACGGGAACGTACCATATAGTTCCACCAGGCCTTTTTGATGTTTTCCTTCAGTTCTACGCCCAAGGGGCCGTAGTCCCACGCCGCGCGCGTCCCGCCATAGATGTCACCACATGGGTAAACAAAACCGCGGCGTTTCGCCAAAGAAATTACTGAATCCATCGTTGATGCCACTTGTGCTCCTTATTGGTGTTGCTTTTCTGCCGTCCCGCGCTTTTTCCGAGTTTTCAGCGGGAAGGTACCAGCCCTAGTTTAGCTGGCAAACCTCCGGGGAGGAATTCGGTGCCGGCTCCCGGCCCGAACCGCACTTGTGAATCCGAGAATATGAGAGCATTTCGGTTTAAATCCCAAAAAACACTCCCGGAAATCGCTGCACAAAAATTGGAATCCACACTATAATTGCATTTGCCAGGTAAACACAAAACACACGATGAGGTGGGTTTATGAATCAAACTGCTATGGCTGCCGTCAATCTTAAGGCAGTTTTGCGTACACTCGAGAAGCTCCCGGAGCTCGACCCCAAGTCGAAACAGCTCTTGGAACATGTCCCGCTGACCTTGCAATTCAAGGCAGCGAACGTCGGTTCTGTCCGGCTTAAGCTGGGCAACGGCAAAATTGAGTTCTTCCCCGGTGGAGGTCCGGCTGATATGAGCCTAGGCTTCCCCATGCCGAACATGGTCAACAAGATGTTCGAAGGCAAAGGGATTCCCGTACCGCTCAAGGGCTTCACGAAACTGAAGTACTTGACAGGTACGTTCACCGAGATTACCGACCGGTTGTCCTACTACTTGCGGCCGACCCCGCAGCTGCTACAGGACCCCGAGTTCGCGAGGATTAACTCCCTGCTGACTCTGCACGTGGCGGTCTATGCGATGGCTGAGATTGCCAACGAGGACCCCAAGGGCGTCCAGGTCGCCAAGGGAATGTGCGACGGCACTATCGGATTGAAGATTGAAAACGGTCCGGCTTTGACCATGGTCATCAATGACCATCACGCGCGCATCGTCGACGGCGATGAGTCCAAGGCCGCGGGTCCTCACGGACGTCATGCCTTTATGGTCTTTTCCGATTTGGATACGACCGGTCAGGTCCTGCGCGGCGAGCTCGCATCCTATCCCGCTATCGGTCGAGAGCTGATTAAGCTGGGCGGATACGTTCCCCTGTTGGACAACATGAACAAGATCCTCGGCATGGTGCCGTTCTACTTGAGCTAGAAAACGCGCGTGAGGAAGGACAAAACAAAATGATGAAAACTTACGAACACACCAAGAGCCACGAATGGTACGAGCGCGCGGTTGAGGTTATCCCCGGCGGCGTCTATGGGCACTTGGGGCCGGCGGAAGGCTGTTTCATGCCTATCAGCGCCTACCCCCTGTTTGCCTCGAAAGCACAGGGCGCCTACTTCTGGGACGTGGACGGCAACAAGTACGTTGATATGATGTGCGCCTACGGTCCGATGATTCTGGGATACAACGATCCCGATGTGGACAAAGCCGTAGCTGAGCAGGCCAAAATCCTGAACTGCGCGGTTCAGCCCGGCACTATCATGGTCGATTTGGCAGAGTTGATGGTGGATACGGTCGAAATGGCCGACTGGGCGTTCTTTGCCAAGAACGGCGGGGACGCTACGAACTACGCCTTGATGGTGGCGCGCGCCGCTACCGGACGGGACAAGTTCATCGCTATCAACGGCGGCTATCACGGCGTGATTGGGTGGACCCAAGGTTGGGGCGCCCCCGGCGTGGGCAAGAAAGAAGTCGAGGACAAACTGCTGGTGGATTGGGGCGACACCGCCGCGGTGGAACGTCTCGCGGCTGAATATAAGGGCGAGATTGCCGCCTTTATCGCCACCCCGTACCACCACCCGGTCTTTGAGGACAACGTCTTGCCGCCGGCTGGCTACTGGAACAAGATTCGTTCCATCTGCGACCGCGAAGGCATCGTCCTCATCGTTGACGATGTGCGCTGTGGCTGGCGTTTGGATATCAAGGGTTCCGATTACCACTACGGCTTCAAGGCCGATTTGGAGTGCTTCTGCAAGGCTATCGCCAACGGACACAACATCTCGGCTGTGACCGGCATCGAGTCACTCAAGGACGCCGCCGCCTCCGTGATGTGCACCGGTTCGTACTGGATGAGCGCTCCGCCGATGGCGGCCGCGATTGCTTGCATCACCAAGATGCGTGAAATCGACGCAGCCAAGATCTGCCACGACAACGGCGTGAAAGTCATCGAGCGCCTGACCGAAGTGGCAAAACATCACGGCTTCGACTACCACTTCAGCGGCGAGCCGGCTCTGCTGTTCCACCAAATCAGAGGTCTTGACGGCAAAGAGGACCCGAACCTGTTGCTGCATCAGGCTTACGTGGGTGAATGTGTGAAGCGTGGCGTGTTCATGACGAACCACCACAACCACTTCATGAACACGGCCTTGACCGACAAGGACATCGACTTCATCGCTGACGTAGCGGACGAAGCGATGGGCGTCGTTAAGAACAAGTCTCGTGAGATTCTGGCTCAAGCCTAAGAAAAGGAGGAAAGATGGCTTTATCAGCTAAAGAACACAAGGAACTCGAAGAAATCGCCAATCGGTTGCGTCTGCTCACTCTCGACACGGTGGTTTGGGCAGGTGGCGGTCACATCGGTGGCGCTATGAGCTCCATGGACGTACTCACCGTTCTGTATCATCACGAGATGAACTTCAGCGCAGACAAGATGGACGACCCGGATCGCGACCGTTTCGTACTGTCCAAGGGTCACATCGGCGTGGGTATGGGGCCGGTCCTCGCAGACTTGGGGTGCTTCCCCAAGGACTGGTTGCCGACCTATTCGCATATCCTCTCGCACCTAGGTATTCACCTGGACGCAGGCAAGGTACCCGGTCTGGAAGTTTCCACGGGTTCGCTGGGACACGGGTTGTCTCTGGCAGTGGGGATGGCACTCGGAGCACGTCAGCTCGGTAAGGAATGGCGCACCTACTGCCTCATGGGTGACGGTGAATGCAACGAGGGCTCCATCTGGGAAGCCGCTATGAGTGCCGGCCAGTTCAAGGTCGACAACCTGGTAGGCATCGTGGATGTCAACCACGCCATGATTGACGGCATGACCGCCGATGTCATGGGTCTGGAGCCTTTCGCGGACAAGTGGCGTGCTTTCAACTGGGAAGTCATTGAGGTCAAAGGTAACTCGATTCCCGATTTGGTAGACGCCTTTGATCGGGCACGCACCATCAAGGGTAAGCCCACCATGCTACTGATGGACACGGTGAAGGGCGAAGGTATCGACTTCATGGAAGGCGACTACACCTGGCACTACGGCGCTGTTGATGACGAAAAGCATGCCAAGGCGGTCGAATCTCTCAAGCGACACCTGCAGAAACGACTCGAGCTAGTGAAGGGAGCCTAAACATGGCTGGAGGATTAACTTACACTTCGATTGACGCGGTTAATCTGACCACCGCGGAAGTATACGGTCAGACCCTGGTGCAACTGGGCCAGCAGGATCCCACTATCGTGGGGCTTTCGGCTGACTTGGCGAAATCCACCAAGATTTCCGTGTTTGCCAAAGAGTTCCCCGAGCGGTTCTATAACGTGGGCATAGCGGAACAGAATATGTTCGGTATCTCTGCCGGTCTGGCAAAAGCGGGGCTGATGCCGTTCGTCTCCACGTTCGGGGCGTTCGCGGCTCTGCGTGCTTGCGAACAAATCCGCACCGATATCTGCTACCAAAATCTCAATGTGAAGATTATCGGTACCCACTCAGGGTTGTCCTTCGGTGCGGCCGGCACGACCCACCACGTCACCGAGGACATCGCGATTCTGCGTAGTTTCGCAAACCTGGTGGTCATGTGTCCGGCTGACGGTCTGGAGGCCGCCTACTGCGTACAGGCTGCCTACGACCATGTTGGACCGGTATATCTGCGTCTGAACCGCGGCTTTGACCAGATTGTCTACCGTGACGAGATTCCCACTTTCGAGTTCGGCAAGGCCAACACCCTGCGCGAAGGTACGGACCTCACGTTCATCGCGACCGGCTCCGGCGTGTGGCGTGCCTTGCAGGCTGCCGATATCCTCGCCAAAGAGGACGGTCTGAGCGTGCGCGTGCTGGACATCCACACCTTGAAGCCGATTGATGAGGAGGCCATCGCCAAGGCGATTACCGAAACTCGGCGTATCATCACCGTTGAGGACCACAACATCATCAACGGCCTGGGGACCGCAGTGGCCGATGTCGGCGCCACTACCCGCAAGGGCTTCGTATTGAAGAAGCTCGGTATCCCCGACGAATTCTCGGTTATCGGCCAGCCTGAGGACCTGTACTCCCACTATGGCTGGGACGAAAACGGCTGTGTGGCCGCCGCTCGTGAAGTCATGCACATGGACTTCGAGGAGGACGACGACTGGGAAGACGAGTTCTAAGGTAGCGCGCAATGACTAAAGAAACGAAACAAAGCTCCGCCCCGCCTCAGGCAACTCAGCCCGATAAGGCGTGCGGGGAATCTTGTGAAAAGAAAACGAAAGCCAAGCCGTTCCCGATGGGCCCCAATCCCAGCATTGACGACGAAGTTCGGTACGCCAACGTGGTGTTCCTCAACGCGGTCATTCCGCTGTTGAAGCCGATTATCGCCGAAAAGCCGGAGTTGGCGGCCGCTTTCAAGGGCAAGGATGGCGTGGTTCAGATTTCTTGTCTGACCCCGGCGGGCACGTCGATAGACGGACGCCCGGAGCGTTACGCTACGCACCTGATCATTCACGGTGCGAACGTCACGCCGAAGCTGGGCGCTCACCCGCTGCCGAATGTGGAAATCGAGTTCCCCTCCCCCGAGAAGTTCAACGACTTCTTTAAAGGCAAGGTGAACCTGCCCAAGATTCGCGGAGGGCTGGGCAATCCCGGGCTCTTGGTTGCAACCGTGAAGTCCCTGCTGGCCATGTCCAGCTTGCTGGGAGCGACGGAAGCGCCCAAGACCGAGGGCGACCGGAAACTGCTGACGAAGTGTATGTTCTACCTGCTCACCACCGGAATGAGCCAGCTGAATAAGGCGGGGCATCCCGGTGTGCACGCGTGGACGGATCCTTCGCCAGACCGCGTCTATGCGTACGCTGTGGACGGGCATCCCGAACTCGGTGCGTATATTCGCGTCAAAGCCGGGAAGTCAAAGGCATTTCGTGGAGAATACACGCGCAGCGCCGCGTTCTTTACGATGCGTTTCGACTCGGTGACCTCCGCTTTGGGAACCTTGCTGCAGACAGATGACCTTCTGGACGCGCAGGCATCGGGACGTATGTCAATGGAGGGTTCTCCCGAATACGGTGCCGAACTCGGTGCTCTGATGATGGCGGTGGGTGACTATGCGAAGTAAAGCAGCCAAAACAGTCAGTTGCAAGCGGCGTTTCATGAAGGCAACCTGCCGGAAAGCAACCAAGCTCGGCGTGCTGGTGGCTCTGGGCTACGGCGCCAAGTTGGCTGTCGACAACGCGCTGGAGCTGAAAAAACTGGGCAAGGAAGAGTTCCTGGAACGCAAGCAGCGGGAATGCCGCAACAAGATGTCTAGCGCCGGTATCAACTGGGGTCTGGGCCATGTGGGCGTGACTGTGGCGAACTTCGAGCGTGCCGTCCAATGGTATGACCGGGTGTTCGGTCTGAAGCTGATGAACTACCTGGAAATCACCGGCGATGATTTGAAGCCTGTCGAGCGGTTGTACCACGTGGAGGGCATCAAGCGAGTCCGTCTGGGATTCATGTGTTCCCGTTCCGGTAACATCCTGGAAGTGTTCGAGTTCGATCCGCCCATAGTGACGGAGGAACGCGAAACTTGGAACCGTCCCGGATACTCCCACATCGCTTTCCACGTGTCGAACGTGCCTGGCTGGGTGAACCGCCTGCGCCGCGAAGGCGTGGAGTTCATGAATGAGCCGATTTCTGCGGGAGGCGCCGACTGGGCTTTCTTCCGCGACCCGGACGGGAACCTCGTCGAGCTCATCGACCTCCACGCGGCTCGTCTCGGTTTGGGCCGCCTAGGCGCGCTCATCGGTACCGTGATGAAGTACACCATGATGAAAGGGTTCTACCGCAAGGTTTGAACGCCATTTGAAAGCAAACTGAGCGAAGACGATTTCGGTCTGATTTAGCCCAGTTTTGAAAGCAAAATTATTTCGGGGCAGAGCCGGCGCTCTGCCCCGAAATTTTTGTCTCATTTCAGCTCTGTCTCATTTATTAATCCTAGAATTAATTGCATAATTGAGGTGTTGAGGGAGAGAAAATGAACATTGATACCGCCACTTTGGTGCCGATTTCAGAAGCGAACCAAAACTTTTCCAAGGTCGCCAGACTGGTTGACCAACACGGGAGCGCTGTCATTATGAAGAATAACGAGCCGCGTTACGTCATCATTGAGTTCAACCGGCTGGACACGCCTCAAGAAGCTGCCGACTCCGAGGTCTTGGCAGCTTCGAAGCAAATCATGGAGCGCAATCGCCACGTGTACGAAGAGCTAGCCAAATGAAAATCCTTTCAAAAGCTCAATTCCTGGCCCTGCATGAGCACCTTGTTTCAGAGAGCGGCGGGACGCCGGGCCTACGGGACGAAGGGCTTTTGGATTCTGCTTTGACTGCTCCTTTTCAAACATTTGAAGGGGCGGAACTCTATCCATCTGTTGTCGAGAAAGCGGCTCGCCTGGGCTACGGACTGATTGCAAACCACGCTTTCCAAGACAGCAACAAACGCATCGGCACCCACGCAATGCTAGTTTTCCTTGCTCTAAACGGAATTGAGCTGAAATACAACGATGATGACTTGATTGCTATCATCCTCGACATAGCGGCGGGTAGCGCCGACTACCCCACCCTGCTGGAGTGGGTGCAGGCTCACCTTAAATAGTCACATTTCGCCTGTGATGGAGCGTAAAGCGTTGATGTGACCGAAATAAGCGCGCCTGCCCGCTGGGGTGAAAGATACCCAGGTGCGCGGTCGCCCGATGGTTTCGGGGCGTTTTTCCATGTGGATGTACCCCGCATCAGCCAACAGCTTGAGCTGCTTGCTCATCAGTTGGGTTGTGATTCCGACACTGTGTTCCAGTTCCGCGAACTCGATTTCAGCTACCGCCGCCAGGGCTGCGCAGATTCTGAGGCGATTCGGAGAGTGAATCAGCTCGTCGAAAGCCGCCGCCACGTTTTCGGACTCGCGCTCGGTGTGTGGTTTTTCACGGTTTTTCACGGTTTTTTTCATTCACAAGTCTCCCGCGTCAGCTTTCGGGGACTTCTGGGGTTGACGGGTTCACAAGGTTGCGCCGCGCGGCACGCTGCGCTCGGTCGCGAGCGTCAATTTCACGAAGTCTGCGGTCAATCTCTCGCTGAGCTGAGTCCCAGATTGCCTCGGACTCGGTGAAATCAAAGGCTCGCGCCCGAATTCTGCGACGATACCAGCGCAGGATTGCTATCCCGCATACCAGGTGAAACAACGCCGTTAGCACCAATGCCAACGCCATAACCAGCAACTCGTGACCCTGCAACTCGTGAGAGAAAACCTGGTGAAACTGAGGAAAGAAGATCCACGGAAAGGTGAGTGTTCCCTTCATCAACAGACGCTCATCTTGCCCCAGTCCGGTTCGCGTCAACCTGGGCCACGCCAGCCAAAAGACTACCATCCACGCTACTGCGAGACCTGCCACGGTCACCAGTAGGCTCGACCATTTGCCGGGCACTAAAAGGGGTAGCGAGATTGCCAGCGCGGGCAACACCGCATAAACCGCCAGCCACCACTTCGGAAACCGTTCTACGCTGATGACCCGATCCATGACTGCATCAACTTCAGCCAGCATCCGCTGAGCTTCCTCCGCGCTTAGAGAGCTCGCGGTTTCCTTGGGATTATCTGATTCCATTGCTTTTCCCGTCTCGCTAGGTGTCTCAGGTTGTGCCAGGCGCCTAATTCGAGCCGGAACTACACCCGTCACAAAGTTAGTTGCCGATATGGCAACTATAGCAGGTTGGTTGCCAAATTGGCAAGCAACTAATTGCGTCTAGTCTGCGGGCGCTTGGAGATGGCATTCACAAAGGGCAGTTCGCTTTATGACAGCCGCAAGCCTTTGGAGCCGCGCGGCGGCCAGGGGAATACACGATTTACGCGAGCTGCGTATCTGGCGTACTGAGCACCGAACTTCTCCTGCAACCAGCGTTCTTCGGTGTATTCCAGCAAAATACTTAACGCCAGCCAATAACCAAACGGTAGGACCATCAACCACCAGTTTGCTTGCAAAATCAGAAAACCGGTGTTGAGCAGGAAGAAAGCTGTGTAGACAGGATGACGCACCCAAGCGTAGATTCCAGTGGTCATCAATTGACCGGTTTTGACGCTTTCTACCATGTGCGAGCCAAACACGGCTAAGCACCACACCGTTATAGCCTCCACCATCAAAACAATACCAATCAGAATCAAAAGTTTTCGGATCCATAAGTTATCGATAATTCCGATTCTCAGCCATCCTAAATATTTGAAAATGGTTGCGAAAATCGTGACGGCGAAAATTCCAGAAACGTAAAAAGGCCCTACCCCAAGCACGGGCAAATGGGAAGGGGATGTCTTGCTCACAAATACATTTTTGCATACCTCAACCCGGCAAATGAATTCGCAACAGCGAGGGCAAGCCGCACCGGGACATAGGACTCTTTGCCCACCTAATTTCCGCTACGATGCCAGAAAGCCTTTCCTGCGTTTCGCTAGTTTTAGCACTGCGTTTTGACAGAAAGGCCTGGTGAAACGGGTACGAAGACAGTGTAATAATCGAAACTCACTAAATTGACGACTAGAAATCAAATAAATTGACGACTGAAACTACGATAAATTGACGACTCGCGCTCATGACCAGGAAAAACGTGACAGAAAAGTACCCCCACCCATTTAAAGAAATTCAACGAACGGTACGTCCCCGGCGCAGATAACCCGCCGGTATTGCTTGTCGTCACCGCGGGGAAACTTAGCTACACGCGCGACGACGGGGTGCACGTCGTTGCGTGCGGCAACCTCGGAGCCTAGAGCGAACCAGGCAGCGGGATGCGTTTACCTTCCCACACGAATCAGGGCAACTGAGGTGGTCCAGGTTTTCTTCTGCTTCTTTTACGGCTGTCGGCAAGCAGACTAGGTGTTGATTTCTTGGGTAATGGTTTCGTCTGGTGTTGCGTAGCTCAGACATTGGTGTAGGCGGTGGTTGTTTTACCCGTACTCCCAGTTCAGCGTTGCCCACCCGACCTCCCTCTGCGGCGGACTCCGGGCTATATGCAGATTATTATGCAGCTACAAAGCGTTACTGACCGGCTGACTGAAAGCCTTGAGGTCTTCCCAGGAATCTGCGCGGGCAGTGTCATTTTCGTAGGCGATTAAGTATCCCCACTTTTGATCCGCGTAGGCGTCCTCGGCAATCAAACGCCGCACTAATGATTCTGCGGCTTTACGTTTGGCTTGCACCTGCTCATCATCGCGGCCACGCTCTGATTTTCCTTCGATAATCCAGTAGACGCCATCACTGTCGCGCGCAACAAAGTCTGGGAAATAACGATCTTTAGAGTTGTAGTACACAAAAGCCCCATCTTGCGGGTGTAAACGATGCCACCACTTGATCCCTGACGAAATATTAAGCAGTCTGGCTAGTACGTATTCGCCAGTGTAGGAGTCGAAGGACTCCTCAGCGAAAAGAGACTTGAACCAGCCCCCATAAACCCGTCCCCGCACGAACTGCTCACGGCTGTCAATTTGGTCATGAACTTTTTCTCCCAGCGGCAACGTATATCCCGAGCCGGGCAGGGTTTTAGGGTGAACAGTGGAAACTTCGCGGGTGGCGCGCAGTGTTTCCGTTATATATTTTTGCACCAGCTTGGATAACTCATCGCGTGCAGAGGCAAGCGATTTCACCGTCCAGCCCCTGAAAGTCACGCTTTTCATAAACGTTGGAACCAGCAACTTATATACGTAACGAACGCTCTGCTTGGTCTTGGGAACAAGCGGCATATTCATCACGAGTTTGGTAAGGGCATCTCGCGCGTCTTCATCATCGATGCGAATCGAGTCAACCTCGGCACTTTCACGATCCTCTGCACGCAGTTTCTTTCCTAACGCAGCAATGATTTCTTTACGCAGCAATACTTCGCCGGTAGAGGTGACGCGGCGAGCCGCCTGCTCAACATCGGTATCACTAATCTCTGATAGCTCGATAGGTGGCTGGTGAACGTCAATCGTTGTCACCGGGAACTGGTAACTAACCTCAGTAAACTCAGGGTTACGCTCAATCGCAACTGGCTCCCACTCCGGGGCGGCATCTACCCCAGATTCACCAATAGTACGAACTCCCAGCCCTGGAAGTCCCTGCCCCAGATTCCCCGGTTCACTCACCGACACAGTACCCATTTCACCGGGAAATACACCTGTAGCATCCCCAAAGTGGAATTGCCTAGCACCAGTTTCCACTCCTCCAGCAGACTGGTTAGAGCTATCAGCACTAGCGTCGGCAGGATTAGCAGAGATTTCGCTACCGGCTGTTTCGATAGCCTCGCGCACTTTAGTGTTATCTTGGCTGGCTACCGCTTCTTCCAAACCAAACTGCTGCAACACATTCTCGGCAGCCAGCAACTCGCTAAAAGACTGGTGGGCGATAATATCCAACTGGTCAATCTGCCCCACCCCCGTATACTTCCCGAACGGCAAACGCAGCCCGCGCCCCATAGTCTGCTGGGTTAAAACCTCCGAAGCCATCGCCCGCAGCGTTACCACCACGGCAATATTCTTAACATCCCAACCCTCTTTAAGCTTATTGACACTAACCACCGCTAACACCGGTGAATAAGGACGATCCAACTCATCGAGCAGGCGCTGAGTTGCTTCGTCCTCATGCTTAGAATCCACCTGTAACACCGCTTCGGCTTTGCCCAAGTATTCCGGGGTACGCAGTAGATTAGCAACCTGGGTAGCATGTTCCACGTCAGCACACACCACGAACGCCACGGCATTTACACGCTGACGATTTTGACTGCTCGCATACGTGTCGTAGTAGGCCTGCTTAATATCGCGAAGCTGTAAAGCATCCCTCAGCTGCTGCTCCTCTGATGCTTCATCCTCACCGTAGCCATTCTTACGGAATGCCAACACCGGAGCCTTCACATACTTATCCTGGATTGCGCGGTACAACGGATACTCGAAAATAACGTGATCTGTTTTCTTATCCACCGAGGCAGTCAAACCAATAGCCGCCGCCGGATCCAGCTCTTTAAGTGCTGCGTTAAACGCCACCGCGCTCGCACCATATAGATGCGACTCATCAGCAATCACCACCAGGTCCTCAAGGTTCTTGAGGTAATCGAACAGTACCCCTGCATTCTCGTCAAAACGCCGCGGCTTACGACGCATCGCATCCTGGGTGCCATCGCGAGTATCTCCGTCCTCAGATTTAGGAGCAATCAACTGCTGAATATTGAAAATGAACGCCAGCAAAGACACCTCGCTACCATACGCTAGTTGCGCCGGACCATTCTGGCGCGCCACCCACGCCGAATAATCCTGAGGCGTAACCACCTGCGGTGGTACAGCAGAACCGGCGATATAACGCGGTGACCCGTTTGTAAAGTTTTGCACGGTCTTAGCTTGAACTGTTTTTCCAGGGGTAACAATCATGACATTGCCGACACCCTGGCGGCGCAAATACTCAACGAATGCCGCCATCAGATAGGTTTTTCCGACCCCGGTCGCCAGATTCATCACCTGCATCACTGCCGGGTCATAATCCCCATCGAGGGTAAAAACCAACTTGCGCAGCGCCTCCTTATTAGGAGTCCGCAAATCAAACTCGGAGCTAATCGCCTCCAGCATGTCTGAATCAAAACTGAGATTAAGCCGGTTAGCCATTAACGCTCACCACCTTCACTATAAGGAAAAACATCATCAGGCAACGCAACCACCCGCGAACCCTTCACCGCTTTCCGTAGATGCTGACGCACCCCATCCATCACGCTGGTTGCAGCCAGCACAATCGTTTCACCCGGCTGTAGCTGGGAGACGAGCCAATCAACAACCTCAACCGTGGCCACGCCCTCAACCACCCGCAACAGGGCATTTCCACGTTGGGCATCAAAAATATAGTCATCATCTGGATGCAAAAGGGTGAATCCCAGATTGGCAGCCACCGATTCGATAAGTACTTGCCCGGTTGCCGCCGGGGTCAATATCACTCGCCCTAACTGCGGGTCATAGTCAAAACAAGCCGGCGACAAATGCGCCACCTGAAAACCTCCCCCGCCGCGCCAATTTATGACCTCCTTGGTGCGCTGGGTTTTTGCTGCCTCCTTCAACGCTTTTATGCGGGGGTCCGTTTTTGCCGCTGGATCATCGGCTATCAGTTTGTTGAGGACACTCGTAAACTTCGCGGCATCATCGGGACTCACCCCCTCCGGTAGTTCCACCCCATCAGCAGGCACCCGATTACCCTTAGTTCTGGTAACACCACCAGGATCAGTATCGTTGACGACTTTCTCTAAACGCGGACGAGTAAACTGCTTAAAAGTATCCTCTACCAGCTCACACGTCACCCAACGCCGCCCCATCTTCTGCGCCACCGCAGCAGTCGTCCCAGAACCCGCAAACACATCAAGAACAATGTCACCAGGATTCGAAGCAATATGAATAATGCGCTCAATAAGCCTTTCTGGTTTAGGGGTCGAGAACGCTGCCTGCCCCGGAAAAAGGGCTTTCATCTCAGATTTCGCTTCACGATTGTGACCGACTTGGTCATTAGGCCACCAAGACCGGGCAGGCTGGCCAGAGGGCGGTGGGTATGCCTTTCGCCCGAAACCTCGCTCCTTTACGAAAAACTCCGGCCATGCACCCTCCTGGATGCGCTTCTCTGCCGTGTTTCGTGACTCTTCTAGGCGTTTCGGGTCGATGAGCATGTCTGGGACATTCTGCCGGAGCTGGCTTTTCGTGAGATTGCTGCGCTCAAGCCGATTCTCTAGGTCTGGATCAGCGAAGATATAGTAACCGAATTCTGAAAGCGAACGAATAATTCGTGAAGCTTCGAAAGTCCAGTGCCGGCCAATGGCAGGAAAGTGAATTTCGCCAGAAATTGGATGCTGAATGCCAAATACACTTGGATGCTGTTTCTTGCCACTCAGGTTTCCGGGTGCCGTAAGGTCAGCCGACCACCAAATTCCCCGAGAATCGCCGTCAGGATTACTGAAGCGGGCATTGTCAGCTGCTGTCCTCGGCATCCTGTGGAATTGAGTCGCGTCGCTGGATGCGTAGCAAAGAATCACATCTTGATCCACCGAAACACGTTGAGCGTCACCGCGTGGCGAGTCCGCTTTCTGCCACACGAACTCGGCAATGAAATTAGTCCCACCGAAAACCTCATCCAGCAGAAGCCGCATGCGGTGGTTCTCGGCGTAGTCAAGATGCACCCAGATCGAGCCATCGTCGGATAGCAGTTTCTTCATGTGCAGCAAGCGGTCGCGCATCATAGTCAGCCACACGGAGTGTTCCAGGTTGTCCTCGTAATTAGCGAAAGTCTGCGCGGTGTTAAATGGCGGATCAATATAGATTAGCTTCACTTTGCCCACATATTTTTCAGCCAGCTCTGGCACCCGGGTAAGCGCCTCCAAAACGTCCCCGCTCTCCCCCAAAATCAGCAGGTTATCGTCTTGTGGTTCCAGGTCGGCACGCTCAGAATACTCAAAGTCCTCACTCTTGGGAGTTTGCTTACCCTGAACATATTCGTCGTAAATCAGGGTGTGGGTTTCGCAGTAACGCGGATCAGCGGGATCAACCCAGGTATAACCATATTTGCCGGTTTCGGTAGGAATCAGAGCCTTGTCCTTGTTGTACCAAGTCAGTTGCAGGCGTTGTTGCGACATCTAGTTGACCTCTCCTTTCGGCGATGCTGGAGTCACGTCACAGATACCAGTAATTTTACCGCCACGAGCAAGGCATATTTCCGAAACGTGCCGGATTGGATGTTAACCCCTAGACTAAGTTAACTTCCTCAGCCGGAGTCGATGCCGCAGCGACAGCGATTGACGACCTCATCGCCCTCAACTCACGCCAACCACTCGACCAAGATGAATACCAAACTCGGTTCAATGCCATAGCTGAGCAGCACACACGGCTACTTGCCGAGCATAAAGAAATCGCTGACCAAATCAACGACCGGCAAACCCGCCGCCGCGCCTACGAACACTACAAGAAACAACTAACCCAGCTAGGGAAAGAAACCGAAATCGAATACAGCCCATTTCGCTGGCACACGCTCCTAGACCACGCTGAAGTAGAGACTGACGACACAATCACCTATGTGTTCAGAGACGGCACTCGCAAAACTGTGCAGATCTAGCGACACCAAAACACGCGCTGAAAAATGTCGGAGCAGTTTCGTATCCTAGAAGTATGAGTTTCACAGCTACTGTCTTGAGAGTTGCTATTGCTTCACCCTCTGATGTTCAAGATGCCCGCAATGCCGTTGAGAAAGCGCTGCATGATTGGAATGCCGCGAATTCCGCTACCAAGAGGGTCGTCCTACTTCCGTGGCGTTGGGAGACTTCATCCGTTCCGATGCTCGGCGGCCATCCGCAAGAACTCATCAACAAGCAAGGTATAGATTCAGCCGATATTCTCATCGGGATCTTCGGTAGCAGGCTGGGCGCGCCAACTCCAGATGCCGTTTCCGGTACCGTTGAAGAAATTGAACGTGCAGCATCAAGCGAGAAACCAGTTCATCTTTACTTCTCAACGGCTCCATTGCCGAATGACGTTGATACCCGCCAAATTGATGGACTGCGCGAGTTTAGGAGTGAAATTCAACAGCGTGGCCTCTACGGGGAATTTGCGACGCCCGAACAGCTCGGCCATGAAATATGGAAAGCAGTTGGGTATGACGTAGATTCTCTCGAAGCCGAACCCGTGAAAGAGTCGGCCCAAGATTTGGGCGTGGTTCTCAAAGTGCAGTCTCGTGAAGAACGCGAAGCAAAGGGACTCGATAATAAGGGAAAAATGCAATACAGCACCAAACATTGGTACGAAGTTACAAATGTCGGTGATGTTAAGGCAACCAATATGAAATTCTCGATGTCCGAAGACACTCAAGGCGTTGTCCTGATTGCGCCTGAGAATCCAATTACTCTCCAACCAGGCACAACGTGGAAAATCAACGTTATTTATACGTTGGGCATGAACCAGCCCCGCCTGGTCGTTTCGTGGGATGAGGATGGCGAACAGAAAGAAGAGACTTTCGACGTCCAATAGAATTCTCGGATCCCCCGTAACCCGAAAACTACCCCCTACGCTGCGAGCGCGTAGGTTGTGCCAATTTGTATCCATTCCGCTCGGGAAGTTTCGTAAACCCGGTTTACGCGATTCTTGCCCAACACCGTGATGCGGGCGATCAGCTCGGCGACACACTGGGGGGTAAAGAACTCACCGCCGGATTTTCCCGCCGAAGAGGCATACATGGTCATCAGATACTCGTAGGCATCGCCGAAGGTGTCGATGTTCGTGTCCCGATAGCCGCCCAGTTCCAAGTCGCCGATGGCGTCGAGCAGCTTCGTGAGTTTCTCGTTACGCTGGGCAATCGTGTTGCCGAGCTTGGCGCTGTTCGTGTCGATATCAGCAAACAGACCCTTCATGTCGTCCTCGGAGCTGGTGCCCACCGCCGAAGCTTCGATGTTTTGAAACACCCGCGCCAGCGTTTCATTGAGATTCTGGTCGTGCGGGGCGTGTTCGCGCACGTTAGAAAACAAATCTGAGGGGCGGATAAAGAACCCGAGGGTGTTTACCAGGTATTTGCTCTGAACCTCAGCCTCGTCGTCTGGCAGCAGGGAGTAGTCAAAGTCCGGGCTGCCAGCCTCAGCTTGAACTTGCTTCACAAAAGCAACGATGTGCTCGGAAATGAAACGATAGAACAGCATTCCCAGCACGTAGGCTTTGAAATCCCATCCGTCCACGCTGCCGCGCAGGTCGTTGGCGACCCGCCAAATTGTACGGTGTAAATTGGCGCGCTCGTCTGTTGGTGACACAAATTCCTCCTGTTTATTTGAGGATACCCAAATCTACCTAACAACCGCAGCCTAATGATGCGCTTTTGAAGCAAATCTAGGCTCGTCACACGAAAATTTCGCTCCTCCGACTTAGCGCCGCGACCACTGCAAACGGCCTGGATTACCCCTTCACGGAGCCGGCCATCATGCCGCCGACGAAGTACTTGCCCAACGCGATGTAGACCAGGAGCGTCGGGACGGAGGCAATCAAGGCGCCCGCCATGGAACCGCCGTAGTCAGCCATGATTGAGCCGTGTGCCAGTTCGTTCAGGGACAGGGTCACCGGACCGCGCTGGGAACCGCCGCCAAAGAACAGGGCAAACAGGAAGTCGTTCCACGCGGAAGTAAACTGCCAAATCAGCACCACCACGAAAGACGGAATGGAAATCGGCAACACCACATTAAAGTACGTGCGCAACATTCCCGCCCCATCGATACGCGCAGCCTCGATGAGATCTCGCGGCACGCTCTCGTAATAGTTACGGAAAATCAGGGTCGTAATCGGGATGCCATAGATGATGTGCATCAAAATCAGGGTGTGAATCCCGAAACCAATCTGGGACGCCACCACCATGCGCATCATAGGAATCATGACAGCCTGGTAAGGAATGAACATGCCAAACAAAATCAGGGTGAACACCACGTTCGCTCCGGGGAACCGCCAGCGGGACAGGACGAAACCGTTAGCGGAACCGAGCATAGCCGAGATAATCGAGGACGGAATGACCAACATCAGCGAGCGCAGCAGCCCACCCTGCAGCTGTTCCCAGGCCCGAGCCCAGTTGTCGGTGTTCCATTCAGCAGGCAGATACCAAGTCCGGGACGGGTCGGCCTCCCCCGCCCCTTTGAAAGACGTAATCAACAGCACGTAAACCGGCATGAGGACCATAGCGAGGAAGAAAATCAGGAGCACGTAGCGAATAATCTTGCCGACGCTGACCCCGCCACGCTTCTTCCCTACCGAACCATTGGAGTTGACCTTTTTTGTCGTAATCGCGGCAGCACCCGCGTCGATTGTAGCGGCGGAACTCATCGGTTGGCCTCCTTCGCATCGTGAATCAAGTAGGGCACCACCAGCAGCGCCACAATCACCAACAGAACCGTGCCAACCGCGGCCGCGTTCGAGTAATCCGAAACCGTCATGAAGTTATACATATCGATGGCCGGAACCTTGGTCTGGTAGAACGTCTGGTCCGCCACAGCCATAATCAAGTCGAAAGACTTCAGCGACATATGCCCGATGATGATGACCGCGCTGAGCGCTACGGGCGCGAGCTGCGGAAAGATGATGTAGCGGTACAGCTGCCATTCGTTCGCGCCGTCCACGCGTCCGGCTTCCCGCAAGTCGTCAGGCACCCCGCGGAATCCTGCCAGGAACAGGGCCATCACGTAGCCCGAGAGCTGCCACACGGCGGGAATCCCCACCGCCAGCACCCCGAAGGTGGGGTTGGCAATCCAGTCGTTTTGCAGCCCGCCCAGGCCGACCATCTGGAGTAAACGGTTCAAACCGGAGGCGTTCTCATCTTGAGCGGAGTTCAGCATCCAGCGCCACACCACGCCGGAGGCGATGAACGATACCGCCATCGGGAACAGGAAAACGGAACGGAAGATCCCTTCGCCTTTAATGGGTTTATCCAACAGCCACGCCCAGACGAACCCAAAGAACAGCGTACCCACCAGGAACATTACCGTGAACATCAGCAGGTTAATTAAGGAATGCTGGAAATCCTTGTCCGCAAATAACGCCGCGAAGTTTGCAAACCCCACAAAGTTAACCGGTTGCACCCCCGAAACTTGCGGCGCGGAGTGGTTGTCCTGCAGGGACGTTACCAAGTTAGACCCCAACAAGCCGTAAACAAAAACAGCCACGAGGATGATAGATGGCGACACCAGTAACAGCCCGGGTCCCCACTGCTTAATGCCGTTTGAACTGCGTGCTCGTTTGCGCTTCATCGGTGCCCTAGCCTTTTCAGGTGCCTTGACGGCGGCGTTGCCTGACATTTTTGTCCCCTAAATTATGGTCGATGTGGTTGAGATTTTGGGGTTCGCATCGGTGTGCACCAGGTTCTCCGCTCACCTCTGCCGACTGCACAAGGTCGGTTGATGCGCCCCAGTTCAGCCTTACGCCGGCGGGTTTTTACGATTTTGAAAAACCCGCCGGCGTAAAGACTTGCCTGTTTGAGGGCTACTTCATAGCAGCTGCTGCAGCCAGCTCACTTTGGAGAGCGGCAACGTCCTTGCTGGAGTTGAACTTGCCCAGAGCGCTCTTCATCTTTTCGGTGGCCGCCAGGGGCAGAGCCGCACCGTGAGCGATAGAAGAAACGATGGTGTCCTTGCCGAAGGATTCCATTGCGGAACGCTGGTAATCCGAGAACTTAGACAGTTCATCGGCGGTCAGGTCGGAACGAGCCGGGATAGAGCCCTTGACCGAGTTGAAAGCAATCTGGCCTTCCTTGGAGGAAATGGTATTCAACCAAGCCTTCGTGCCATCGGGGTGCTTCGCGCCCACCGGCAGGGTGAAGGAGTCAGCCAGGAAGTCGAACACGCCGTTGCTGCCCGGAACCGGGAAGGTCACGTAGTCCTTATCCCATGCCATCTTGGCGTTCTCCCAAGCCGGAGGAGCCCAGTCGCCCATCACGTTGTAGGCAGACTTGCCTTCGATGACCGGTTTCATGGCAGGTTCCCAGTCCTCTGAGAGCAGGGACGGATCGGCGTAGGTCAGAATCTTGGCGTAATCATCCAAAGCAGCCTTGACTTCCGGGCCACTCCAATCAGTCTTGCCATTCATCAAGCCGTTGTAAGCATCGGTACCCAAGTCCGAAATCAGGACGGTTTCCAGCAATTGCAGCTGAGTCCAAGTGGCGCCGACCGTAATCGGGTACTGCACACCGGCAGCCTTGAGCTTCTCCATATCAGCAATCCAGCCCTTGATATCTGTCGGCGGAGCCTTGGGATCCAAGCCGGCCTTTTGCATGACCTCAACATTGGCCCACACTACGTTTGCGCGGTGAATGTTAGAGGGGACGGAGTAGATCTTGCCATCCACAGTCAGGAGGTCTACCAGGTCAGCTGGGAAGGCGTCACGTAGCTTGAACTCGTCGTACAAGCCAGAAACGTCCTCCAGGTATCCCGCGGCAATATCCGAGGAAAGCTCGGCGCCAGCGTGAGCCTGATAGGTGTCTGGCGGGTTCTTTGCCGCCAGGTCAGCAGCCAGCTTCTGCTTTGCGTTGGTGCCGCCACCACCGGATTCGGACTGCTTAATCAGTTCCACATCCGGGTGCTGTTCCGCAAAGACTTCCTTTAAGGCATCGAAACCTTGTTTCTCTGAGCCTTGCTCCCACCAGGTCACGACACCCACTTGAGAGGCACTGCCAGCGGCGTCGCCACCGTCTTTACCAGCGTCAGAAGCCGAAGAGCAGGCTGTCATAGTTAGACCGAGGGCCAGAGCGCCCGCAGCCGCAATGAGCTTTCGCATTGAAACTCCAATCAGTTAACTTCATTGTCGTTATCCCCAGAGGGCATCTTCACCCGTCAGGGACAAGTAACATTCTCTCATATATTCCGTCAGGTCTCGATGGAAAATGGCCGCAACATTACGTTTTCACCTTCAGGACCCAACACGACTAGGGTATTTTGTAAATATTTTGTCAATCCTATGGTTTCCCGCAGGCTGTGTCGCGTCAGCAGTCCGCACCGTCCTAAAGCAACAGGGTGCGCCACCCACCGCTTTGACATATGGAAACGCACACAATGCCGTGAGCCTTCTGTAATATATTTTGAGGTCCTTGCGACCTCTCGATAGTGAAGCCCGGAAAGGATCCCTGTGAACACCCCATACCCCCGTCCAAAGTGGCTGGATAACGCGGTTTTCTATGAAATTTATCCCCAGAGTTTTCAGGATTCCAATGGGGACGGCATCGGGGATATTCCGGGCATTATTTCCCGGCTGGACTATCTCAAAGAGTTGGGGGTCGACGCGCTGTGGCTCAATCCCCTGTTTGATTCGCCTTTCAAGGACGCCGGATACGATGTGCGCGACTACAAGCTGGTTGCTCCCCGCTACGGCACCAACGAGGACCTGGTGAGGCTTTTCGACCAGGCACATGCCCGCGGGATTCGCGTGCTGTTGGATCTGGTACCCGGCCACACTTCTGAAGAACACGCCTGGTTCAAATCCGGCGCCCGCCCCGAACCCAACGAGTTTTCGGACCGCTACGTGTGGACCGACTCCTGGATTGCCGGGGGCGACGGCTATCCCTTTATTGGCGGGGAAACGGAACGCGATGGAACCTATATCCTCAACTTTTTCAAATGCCAACCGGCGTTGAACTACGGTTGGGCTCACCCAAAATATCCCTGGCAAGACCCGGCTTTAGGTCCCTCGGCCCGGAAGACCTGTGACGCAATGGTGGACGTCATGCGTTTCTGGCTCTCTGCCGGCGCCGATGGATTCCGGGTAGACATGGCAAACTCCCTGGTGAAACACGATGACGAGGGCAAACCGTACACCATCAAGACCTGGCACTATATGTTTGACCAGATTCGCCCCGAGTTCCCTGAAGCCGCGTTTGTCGCCGAATGGGGGGTGCCCAACGAAGCGGTCCAGGCCGGGTTTGACATGGACTTTTACCTGGATTGGCGATGGGACAATCACCCGAACGGCTACAACATCCTGCTACGCAACACGAACACCCCGTATGTGCGGGAAAACGACCTGAGCTACTTCAACGCGGACGCCCCCACCGACATCTGTGGATTCCTGGAGCAATACGACCCGCAGCTGCGCGCCGCCGAGAAAGCCGGAGCCTTTTTCAGCCTCATCACCTGTAATCACGATACTTGGCGGGTAGCGCCCCGACTGACCGAACGCGAACTCGGCTTGGCGTGGGCGACGATACTGACCCTGCCCGGAGTTCCGTTTATCTATTACGGAGATGAGATTGGCCTGCGCCACCAGTTGCTGCCCACCAAAGAGGGCGGTTACGTGCGTACCGGCGCCCGCACCCCAATGCAGTGGGATAGCGGCGACAACCTGGGATTTTCCACGGCTGCCCCCGCGGACCTCTATCTGCCGGTCGATACCAGCGCGGACGCCCCCACTGTGGCGGCGCAACAGGCCCAACCAGATTCTTTGTGGCACACGGTGGCACGCGTGCTGGAATGCAAGCGGGAACTCCCGGCTTTGGCAGCTGACAGCGCTTTCACGGTCCTCAGCGCCGAGCCGAACCAGCGTTTATTTGTTTTCAAGAGGGAAAATGCCGCGCAAGACCTGATTGTGGCGGTCAATCCGGCGCACGCTAACGCCGAATATGATTTGGCACAAGCGCGCCCGGTGCGTTTTAGTATCGGTTCGGCTCGATTGGCGGGAACCACGCTGCAGCTGGGACCCCAAAGTTTCGCGATTCTGTAACGCGCCCCTTGTCCCCCGGCTTTCTGGGGCACCGTATTCTGAGTTGTGGTTAAACCAGTTTGGGAGCCAGAATCTGGCTCCCAAACTGAGAAATCTTGGCGACGATTTACATAATGCCCAGAGACTTCACGGTGTCAATTTCCTCGGTTGCCTTGTCGGCATTGAACTTAATCTTTGCCTTGGTCTTATCCGAGAGTTCGAGGCCTTCCACAACGGTCCATTCCTTACCGTCGGAGGTCACGGGGAAGCCGTAGGAAAGACCCTCGGGAACACCGTACTGGCCGGTTGAGGGGATAGCGGCGGTGACCCAGTCGCCCGCGGGAGTGCCGCAAGCCCAGGAATGCATATGATCGATAGCCGCGGCAGCCGCTGAGGCAGCGGAGGACTTGCCGCGAGCCTCAATGATGGCCGCACCGCGCTTGGCCACAGTCGGAACGAAGTAATCGTCCAACCAAGCCTCATCGACCAGGCCGCACGCCGGCTTGCCGTCCACCTCACAGAAAGAGATGTCCGGGTACTGGTCAGCAGAGTGGTTGCCCCACACAATCATCTTTTTGATGGTGGACACCGGCACGCTGAGCTTTTCAGCCAGCTGGCTCATGGCTCGGTTGTGATCCAGGCGCATCATGGCGTTGAAACGCGAGGCGGGAACATCCGGGGCGGAGGCCGCGGCAATAACCGCGTTGGTGTTCGCCGGGTTACCCACCACCAAAATACGCACGTCATCAGCGGCGTTATCGTTGATGGCCTTGCCTTGCGGACCGAAAATACCGCCGTTGGCGCTAATCAAATCCGCACGTTCCATGCCCTGCTTACGCGGCATCGAACCGACCAACAGGCCAAAGTTACAGCCCGAGAACGCCACGTTGGGGTCGTCGGTAATGTCGATACCATCCAACAGAGGGAAAGCGCAGTCATTCAGTTCCATGGCAGTGCCCTCGGCAGCCTTCAGAGCCGGGGTGATTTCCAACATTTTGATACGAACCGGCTGATCCGGGCCGAGCATTTCGCCGGAGGCGATGCGGAATACCAGCGAGTATCCGATATTGCCAGCAGCACCGGTGACGGTAACATTTACAGGACTTTTAGCCATTGATTTAACTCCTTTGTATCGTGTTAAACGCTTCCACTCTGAGCGTCAGCATTCATTACTTTAGCGCAAAAAGCCACGCTGAGGGTAAACCGAACGCCTTGAAAAAACGCGGAATTTCACCTGCTTACTTGTGAGCGAAATAATATTCCAGCAGTCCCCGAGTCGAAGCGTCTGTCTGTGCCAAAGCCTCGGCGTCTCCGCTGATGGCCGGACCCAAATCAATGGCCATTGCCTTGCCCAACTCCACACCCCACTGGTCGAAGGAATCAATACCCCAGATTGTGCCTTCTACCAGCGTAATCATCTCGTACAGGGCGATGAGCTCCCCCAGCACTTTCGGGGTGAGAGCCGGAGCCATGATGGAAGTAGAGGGTCGGTCGCCGGGGAAAGTCCGGTGTGCCACCAGTTCTTCCTTCGTGCCTTCCGCCCGCACCTCATCGGGAGTTTTCCCAAAAGCCAGCGCCGCGCTCTGGGCAAAGAAGTTACCCAGGAACAGTTCGTGCTGACGTTTCCCGGTTTCGCTGTCAGTGAGGTCCCAGGTCGGACGGGCAAAGGCGATAAAGTCCACCGGAATCAGCCGAGTTCCCTGGTGAATCAGCTGGTAAAAGGCATGCTGGCCGTTCGTGCCGGGCTCTCCCCAGAACACTTCGCCGGTGTCGTAGCTGACCAGGGTGCCGTCTCGACGCACCCGTTTCCCGTTGGATTCCATCGTGAGCTGCTGCAGATAGGCGGGGAAACGATGCAGATACTGGGAATAGGGCAACACCGCGTGGGTCTGGGCGTGCAGGAAGTTGGAGTACCACACGTTCAGTAAGCCCATCAGTAACGGCACGTTCGACGCCGGCGGGGTAGAGCGGAAATGCTCGTCGATGGCGCGGAAACCAGCCAAAAATTCTTCGAAGCCTTCCCGACCGATGGCCACCGCGAGAGACGTTCCCACCGCGGAATCCACGGAATAGCGTCCGCCCACCCAGTTCCAAAAACCGAAGGCGTTGCGGGGGTCGATGCCGAAGTCCGCGACCTTGTCCAAGGCGGTGGACACCGCCACGAAGTGCTTGGAGATAGCGTCTTTCGCGGCCGCCTCGGTGTCGTCGATGACGCCGCGTTCTTGCAGGCCGCGCAGCAGCCAGGTGCGGGCGGCTTTCGCGTTGGTGATGGTTTCCAGGGTGGTGAAAGTCTTGGAAGCGATGATGAACAGGGTCGTTTCCGGGTCCAGGTCGCGGGTTTTTTCCGCAATGTCAGTGGGGTCAATGTTGGACACAAAACGGCATTCCAGGCCGGGCTTTACGAAAGGCCGCAACGCCTCGTATGCCATGTAGGGACCCAGGTCAGAGCCGCCGATACCGATATTAACCACGGTCTGGATACGTTTGGAACTGACTCCAACCCAAGACCCGTCACGCACCGAGTCGGCGAAGTCGTAAATTCGCCCCAAGACCTCGTGTACCTGAGCGATAACATCCTTGCCGTCTACCACCAGCTGGGTCCCAGCGGGAGCCCGTAGCGCGGTGTGCAACACGGCCCGGTTTTCCGTGTTGTTGATGTGTTCGCCGTTGAACATGGCCTCGCTCAAGTCGCGCACCCCGGCTTGGGCGGAAAGTTCCAATAGTTTTTCAAAAACGGCTCCGGTAATCAGGTTCTTTGACAAATCCACGTGCAAATCCGCGGCCGAGAATGAGAGGTTTTCTGCCCTGGCGTGGTCGGCCGCAAAGGCTTTGCGCAAATCCAGGTGGAAGCCTGCGGCCATTGCATTGAGGTCTTTCCACGCTGCCAGGGTTGTCGGGTCTTTCGTTTCCATTGAGTTATCCCTTCTGTTCAATAGTCTGCCCGGGATCGTTCCCGCGGCTCATTACGTTGCTATTCTCACGGTTTGTGGTGGGTCATCCAAACCAAGAGCTGTAAGTTAGGACTTCGGACCGCTCATGTCAATGACCGGCAGGGGGAAGTCCTTGACCGGCGGATTTGAGCTGGCCATCACTTCAATCAGAGGCCGCAAGCCCATCCACCATTGGTTGATGGGACGGCGCTTTTCTGAATCAACTTGTTTCTCCATCTGAGAAATGTCGTGGTACGCCATCTGACCGTTTTCCTCACCGATATATTCAATGGCGCACTGCCCGGAATCCAGGGCGGCATCGAGGTGGCACATCGTTTCCCACATCAGCCGCACCGCGAGAAGCCGGTCGAAGGGGGAGGGAGCCCCACCCTGCTGCAAATACCCCACCGCGTCAGTACGAACGTCAAAGCATCCCTGAGACTCCTGCTTGAACACTTTGGCCATGAACCGCATGTCATAGTGTCCCCCAGCCAGTTCGTTGCGAACCACCAGGGCGAGGCGACGGCCTTTTGCGAAAGCCTCGCGCATTTCGGTGGCATGTTTGCCCAGCGTCTCCAAGCTAATCGTTTCTTCCTCAAGGTAAACTCGCTCTGCCCCGGCGGCGATTCCGCTCATCAGCGCCAGGTAGCCGCAGTGGCGCCCCATAGTTTCGGTGATGAAGCAACGTTTTGAGGCGGCAGCCGATTCTTTCATCAAGTCCATAGACCACACCGCGTTATTCAGCGCGGTGTCAGCCCCGATTGAGATTTCGGCTCCCGGAAGGTTGTTGTCGATAGACGCCGGGACAATGACCATCGGTATCTGCAGGGCCGGATAATGCTTCAGCTCCCCGCTGATAGCTTGGGCGGACAGATACGCGTTGTAGCCCCCAATCAGCACCAGCGCATCGATATGGTGGTTTTCAATCGAGCGGCCGATGGCATAGAACTGTTCTATCGTGGGTACCTCTCGTTTGGTTCCTAGTTCCGCACCACCCCGGAAGTCCCAGCCTTCCACGTCTTTCCACAGCAGTTTGCGAACCTTGCCGTCAATGAGCCCCTGCCAAGACCCCTCGATACCCAGGACTTCCAGGCCACGCTGCAGTCCGAAACGAACCGCAGCCCGAGCCGCCACGTTCATCCCCGGAGCCAGACCTCCCACGTGCATCACGGCAACTTTTTTCGCTTTGCGAGGCAAAGGTTTCAGCAGCGAGGGCGGGGTGGACAAAACCCGGAAAATCTCTACCATATCGGTGAAGGAAGTCCCCCGCGAGGCGATAGCCTGGTCATATTTTCCAGCCTTAATGAGCTCGTGCACATTCGAGGTCGACGCCACGGTCTGGGTCAGGTCCAGCCGGGCAATCCGGTTGTAGCGCACCCCCATCACTTTGGCCGAATCCCCCGGCTTTGCCCTAATCACGTCCTGTACCGCGGCATACCCCAGCAGGGTGGGCATCCACCGGTCATATACCGAGGGCGTTCCCCCGCGTTGAATGTGTCCCAAGATGGTGACTCGAGCGGACTCTCCCGTGCGCTGTTCAATAGCCTCGGCGACATAGTTGGCGGTAATGGCCTGACCGTCCTGGTCCTTTGCCCCTTCCGCCACCACCACAATGGAATCGCGCCGCCCGTGCTTGCGCCCTTCGCTGAGCTTCGTACACATATCGTCTTCCCAGCCGGGTGCGGGGGGATTTTCGGGAATCAGTACATAATCGGAACCGCCCGCCACGGCGCTCATCAAAGCTAAATAGCCGCAGTTTCGTCCCATGACTTCCACCACGAAGGTGCGCTGGTGGGAGGCGGCGGTGGACGAAAGTTGATCCAGAGCCGCCAAGATGCGATTCAAGGCCGAATCGGTGCCAATCGTCATGTCTGTGCCCGCCATGTCGTTGTCAATAGAACCGACGATGCCGACAATGCACAAGGACGGGTGGGCTTTGGCTGCGGCGGCGCTGAGGCGCTTTTCCTTCACCAACTGCTCCAATAGCTTCGGCCAGTCCTGGCGCAGTTCTTCAGTTCCTCGTAGCGACCCGTCGCCGCCGATGGAAATGAGCCGGTCAATGCCGTTTTTAACCAGGTTCTCACAGGCTTTCAGACGTCCTTCCCAATCCCGAAACTCCGGGCAGCGAGCGGTGCCGATGATGGTACCGCCCTTGGAAATCGTATTGGACACGTCGCCCCAGGTCAGTTCGTGAATACAGGACCCGCCTTGAACCGCACCCAACCAGCCTTCACGTATCGCGAACGGCTTGGCTCCTAAAACTATGGCAGACCGCACTGCGGAACGCACCGCCGCGTTCATGCCCTGGGCATCCCCGCCCGAGGTGAGAATGCCAATGCGAATGTCCTGTTCCGGCCGTGTCGCCTTCGATTTCGTGTTAGATTTCCCATTCTTTGCCGGCTTAGCAGATTCACCCATCGGTATCTCTCCCCTCGATTCTGTGCCGGTCGTCCGGCCCGGTTTTATTCTCTCGAATTTTTCACCCTTTTGGGTGTTAAACGTGAACTTTCGCGTCCCTAAGCTGAACGTAACCTGTCAAAGAATTGACGAAACAAACGAGCAAAGGAGTAATCCATGTCTACTGAAAACTTCACGCCCGCTGCGCCTGGCGCGCCTCAGCCCGAAGTGAAAAAAACGCTGGCGTTTGTGGCGTTGGCACTGTGCATTGTGGCTTCCATCCTCATGCTTGCCGGTCACATCATCACGGGTCAACAGGTCGCTGCCGCGACTGGTGGGGACATTAGCCAAATGGGTCTGGACGAGTTGTCCAGCGCTATGGACGCAGCTGACAAGGCCGGGAATCAGCTCCTGGTGTTCGTAGGGATTGCGGGAGTACTGAACCTGGTTGCTTTCATCCTGAGTTTGGTCGCCCTCATTAAATCCCACCCCAAGACCATGCCCCTGATTATTTTCCTGGTGGTTATCGTTTTGCCAGGTATCGCCCTGGCTATCGGCAGAGCAGTTCAAGCTAGCATTCTTCCTTCCGTGTGACCGCTTGCGGCTGCTTTCCGGGGGCCCCGATTACCTACTCGGAGCCCCCACTTTTTTGCCTTACCAACAAAAAGGCCGAATTGGCCCTAAACTGCTATTTTTTGGGAATAATGGAATCATGAGTTTCGTGCGTGAACCAGCAGTTGCAGGATCTTTTTACCCCCAGGATCCAGGTGAGCTGCAACAAACGGTTGACGACCTGCTGAAAAAGGCCGCCTCCCTCATCACTGACGATGTTTCGCAAGGCTCACAAGGCAGACCTCTGCGGCAACTGATGGCTGTGCAGGTTCCCCACGCCGGATACATCTATTCCGGTCTCATCGCCGCGGTCGGCTACCAGCTCGTCAGGACCTTGCGTCCCCGACGTGTCGTCATTGCCGGCCCCACGCACCGTGTCGGATTTCGCGGTATCGCACTGAGCGAAGCTGCCGCTTTCGCCACTCCCTTGGGGGAAATTCCGGTAGACCAGGATGCCCAGCGATACCTGGTGGAGCATAGTTCCGCCGCGGAGTTTTTCGAGCCCTCCCACGTGGAGGAACATGCCCTGGAAGTCCAGCTACCCTTCCTGCAAACCGTTTTCCGAGACCTAGACTTCTCTATCGTGCCCCTGGCGGTTGGGGATTGTACCCCGGAGGAAGTTTGCGAGAACCTGCAAACTCTGGTTTCAATTCCGGGAGAAAATCCTGACGATACCTTGATTATCGTGTCCTCGGATCTGTCCCACTACCTGAGCTACGACGAGGCGCGCAAACTTGACACCACGACCTTGTCTCAAGTCATGTCGTTAGAGTACCCCCTCGATTCGCGCCAAGCCTGCGGCGCTTACGCTTGGTCCGGCCTGATTCGTTTGGCTCGCCGGCTACAGTGGCATCCGCAGCTGCTGATGAACGCCAGCTCCGGGGACACCGCCGGAGGCAAATCGCGGGTTGTTGGTTATTCCTCCGTAGCTTTCTGGAAATACAATCCGCCGGAGGATGAATTCGGCATCCCGGATCGTTACGGCTCGCTGCTGCCCCAGATAGCACGCGAAATTTTGATTGATGCGTTCCAGGATGGCAATCGTATCGGCTCTATGAATACCATCAGCAAGTTCAGCGAATCGGACCGCGCTTTGCAGTTGCTGCTACGTTCAATCGGGGCTTCTTTCGTGACTTTGACAAAACACGGGCAGCTGCGCGGATGCATTGGTTCGCTCGCCCCGCATCGAATGCTCAGTGAGGACATCGCCGCGAACACTTTGGCCGCCGCTTTTGAAGACCCGCGGTTCCCGCCTGTGCAAGCTTCGGAACTCGATCAAATCAAGATTGAGGTTTCAGTCCTCACTGAACCTCAGGCTTTTGAGCGTTTCGAGGGAGAAAGCAATGACTGCTATCTGTCCCGGTTGCGCCCCGGTATAGACGGGGTCATTTTGCGCCGCGGTTTCCACCGGGCGACTTTCCTGCCCCAGGTCTGGAGTGAGCTACCCGATGTACACGACTTTATCTCGCAACTAATGTATAAAGCCGGGCTGGGCACAGAGGAATTCGGACCGAAAATCAAGCTCGAAACGTATCAAGTTCAAGCCTGGGACGAAGCCGAAGCCTGAGCGGATGCGGCCATAGTCGGACAGGAAAGCAGGAAACAACGGAGCTTTTCTACGACATCTTGGGGAAATTCTCCGCCCTCTGAAACTGCTTCATAAGCCAAACCGTCAATGACGGAAATTATGACGTCGGGCAAACACGAACATTCGGCAGCCTGCAGAATATCCGCAACATATTCGTCAAAGCGCGCGCGCCCCTCGCGACTCTTTTCCACAATCACCTGGTTTTCAGCCAAAACCAGCCCGTGCAACAGGTAGGTACGAATGTACTGAATGTCCGTGGTTTGCGGAAGCACCGCGGCGACCAAAACCTCCGGCAGCTGGTCGCGCAGTTCTTGGGGAGAAAGCCGTAGCGCGTTGTCGCGGATTTTACGCGCTCGGTCCACCCAAACCTCCACGCTCAGGCTTGCCGCTTCCATCAGCAAGTCGTCACGAGTGGGGAAATGATACTCAATCGTGGAATGGGGCAGGACGGCTTTTTTCCCGAGTGCGCGATAAGTCAGTGCGCTAGGAGAGGACTGGCGCAGCATCTCAGCAGCTGCGTTCAATATCCTGGTCCTGGTATCTAATTGTTGAGAATCACTGGCATTACTCAAAATTACTCAACCCTTTTCTTTAGTGAGCTAGCGAACAGAATCTCCGGTAGTTGCGACCAACCCAGTCTATCCCCGTTTCAAATTTTCAATTTTTGCAAGTAGTTGCGAAATCTCTGCCGATTCATTCTCCAGAGGATTCAGCAGGTCAATCTGCGGGCTCGGCGGGTCGTCTAACCGCACGTAGGACCATCCGATTGAGGCACTCCTGCCAGCCAAATCACACGCTTCCACCACTTTTCCACGCAATAGCGCTCTGGTATTGGCGGGAGGAACCACCTTAGCGCGGGAAACGCCACTCTCATCGACCAGCGGCTTCACACTTCCCGATTTCAAAAGCCTCTCCCGCAGCCCGTATTGCCTCGATAAATCGTGGAATGCTAAGTCCGCTCGCCGGGCTCTGGCCCCACCGAAATCCTTCTCACCAGCGGTGAGATGGGAAAGCAGCTGATATTTCAACGACCAGTCGAGTTCGCCGCTCAAGGCCGTGAGATCCCCTTCGATCAGGGCTGTCAGGCCGCGAGCGACCACGCCACGAAATCCGAAATCGTCGTCACCCGCAGGAAACAGATTCACGCTTTCTCGCAATAGTTCCGGACAACTCACCTCAACCGCGCTGCCCCCGCGGCGCGCCGACATCCGCACATTCGGGTCATAATTCCAGGTTTTCACAGCCGCAACCGGGTCGTCGAGGACGAAACAATCCTCCCCCCTTATGCGCTCTAAGAGACTCAAAAAACGATCGGCCAGAAACGTTCGCAAAGCGACTGTCACCGGTAGCATGGCCGAATCCGCACACGTCACATGCAAGCGACGCCAGCGGGAGGCATCCGCGTGAGGTTCCTCTTTCGTGTTGATAAAAGCCTTGTGGTGCGTGGGATCAGCAGAGGCCGCCTCGGTAATATAGCGAGCCCGCGCACTAAAGCAATATTTCCCTTCCTCGTCAATACAGCCACTTCCGCACAGGATTTGGCGAGCCGCCAAGAACGACACGAAAGCGGGCAGCGAAATCGGGGTGTTCGCCCCGTATTGATAGTTTTCGTGGCAGCCAAAACTGTTTCCCCAAGAATCAGCATTCGTTTTTAAGACGTGTATCCGGATGCCGCGGTTCACCAAATTATTATTGGCGATATCGACTAAATCTTGAAGGATCGCATCCCCCGCCAGGTCTTGGGCCACGACGTCTGCGAGGTCAAGGCACTCGGGACCGGCATATTCGGGGTGCTCTCCAATATCGATATAGAGCCTGGCCCCGTTGGACAGGAACCCGTGAGGAACCCGCACGGCTCGCTCCGTACTGGCAAAAATCTCTCTCACCGCCTCCTCTACGTCCAGCGGCGACTCTTCTGAACCCGAATCCTCAGAAACATAGACACTGGTCACGCCATATTCGGTTTCGAGGCCACATACCCTTCCGAGACGTGTCATTGTCCGCCCTGCTGTTTGAAGTTCTGGACAAAACTCAAGGCGTTTACGTTTAAGACGTCCTCGATATCTTCGATTAACGCATCGAGTTTGTCTTCGGAGATTTTATTCTGCGGAGCGAGTTCGACTTCTTCGACCGATTCGTTCTCGCTGGTGGAGTGGCTTTCTTGAATCTGTTTCGCCATCATTTCCCTTTCTCAAATTGCTCTTTGAAACTTTCACTGGCGTAGTAGCCCTCGTCCCAGGAGTAATATTTCAAATCCGCGGGCAATTCTACCCCCAGGGCTTGCAGGACCTCCGCGACGAGTTTCCCCTGGTCATCGCTTTCAGAACCGAGCTTGGCCGCACAGATCTCCACGGCTTTCTGGACTTCCTGGCGGGTGGGATGGTGTGGGTCGGGGAACTGGACCCGCACCAACTGCGGCTTGCCGATGTCAACCAAAATCGCCATCCAAGAAGCCGCCCAGAGCTGGTCGGGGAAACGCCGCAGCAGCTCGGCACGTCCGCCAGCACGGGTTTCCGGCGGCGCTTCCCGGGAGGCCTGTTGAATTTCCTCCAAGGCAAACATTGGTTCGAATCCGCCCTTTTCCAGCGCACGGGCCAGAGACAAGCCCTCGTCAATCATGGAAAATCTCAGATCCAACAAGGCCAATCTGGGGTCGTCCCAGCCGCAACCCAGTTGGTCCCGCTTGCGGTCCAAGAGCGCGAGTTTCGCACACCACTCCACGAGGGCAGTGGCTTCACGCCAGCCTGCCTCGAGGGAGTTCAAGACCCGTTCCCAGTTCTCGATAACCCACTTGGTCTCACTGTCCGCCTGCTGATATCCCCCCGAGCCAGCCTCAAAGCCAACGTCACGCATAAACTCCAGATACCCCTGCTGAATCTCGAGCGCGGTAGCTGCTCCCCCAGCCTGCAAAGGACAGGCCTGTTGCAACGTGACGTCGCGGGAAAAGGCTTTGATTGCCGTTACCGGATCCGCTAGCGCCCACCTGTCGGCGAGTTCACGAGCCCGTTCGGGGAGGTTCTCGGCCAGGCTCAGCAGCAGCGCGGCCGTCCCGGTGCGTAACGCGGTGGAATAGGGGAACATCGAGGAATCCGCGGTGATGACGTGGAACCGGCGATAGCGGCGGCTCGCGTGGGGCTCGTCGCGGGTGTTGACGATGGGACGTTCCCGCGTCGTCATGAGGGAAACTTCGGTTTCAATAAAATCCGCACGTTGGAAAATCTGGAATCCCGCGGTTTCGCTGTTTTGCCCCAACCCGCGACGTCCCGTGCCGCAAAAAATCGGACGAGACACCAGGTACGGCATAAAGAGGTCCACCAAGAGCTGCCACTCCACGCTGCGTTCCACGAGGTAGTTTTCGTGCGCGCCCCAAGCCGAACCGTGTGCATCGGTGTTGTTTTTTAGGATTAGAGCCTTCGCGCCGGCCTCATCCGGGGACGTATGGTCACGCAGAGCCTGGGCCGCACGAGTCAAGATTTCATCCCCAGCACGGTCGTAGAGCGCAGTTTGTACAGGACCGAGACATTCCGGTGCGGAATATTCGGGGTGACCGTGGTCTACATAGAGCCTCGCCCCGTTGGGGGCAATGGTGGAGTTGCCGCGGTAGTGGTGCTGGCCGAACGCATCGACTTTCGTCACCCAGCGAGTTTTCACGCCGGTTAGGACGGCGCCGAGTTCCTCGTTCGTCCGTGCCTCGGGGGGCAAGTCGTGGTGTTCTTTGCCCTCGGCGTCGAGTTCCGGATGTTCTCCGGAATAGTCGAAACGAGTGCCGGCTCCGGGGAGCATTCGCCAAGAGACGGCAGCACCTGCCGGATCGGGAACGTGGTTCGTCACCGGCACCCCCGGTGTTTTCGCTTCCTCCAGAGCCCAAGTGCGCCACAAGCGCTGGACTAGGACTTCCGCCTGTTGCGCGGCCTGGATTTCGGAATCGGCCGCGCCCGCCTCCCGAGAGGGGCCGGCGGGGAAATCGCTCAAGGCATATTCAGTTTCTATTGACATGATACGTTTCACGCTCAGCATATGTTTCCTCCTTCGCGCGGTCCCCCGCCGCGCTCTCAATCCTCTTGCATCGGGGTAATGTCCAAAATGGGGTCTAACCGTTTGGAACGCCCCACTATCCGGGCCCATTCTTCGGGGTCTGAAACTCCCGGCAGGTCTTGGTGAGCCGCAGTTTCATCCCGGATTGCGGCCAGCAGGTGTTCGAGACGAATCCCCGGCTCGCCGCGAAGCGCTTGCTGGACCGCCCGTGCCTTAGCTTTTTCGACAATCGAAGCCAACATCGCCCCCGAGACCAGGTCAGAGAGATACCAGGTCTCTTCCTTGCCGGATTTACGCGTCACCCGCAGGATGGCCGTGGCCGCGTCGCGGGTAAAGACTTTTTCGATGACTTCATCGCGTAGGGCAGCGGGCTTTGCTCCCGGCGCATAGGGCAGGTCCTCGCGCAGATATTTTCCGAGAATCTCGGTGCAAGCCGCTTTATTGGGCCGCGGGATGCGAATATGCATGTCGAGGCGCCCGGGCCGGACAATCGCCGGATCTATGAGGTCCTCGCGGTTGGAAGCGCCGACTATGACCACGTTACGCAGCTCTTCGACCCCATCAATCTCCGCCAGAAGTTGCGGGACGACAGTCGTCTCAACGTCGCTCGAGACGCCCGTGCCGCGGGTTCGAAACAGGGCCTCCATCTCATCGAAAAAGACGATGACCGGAACCCCGTTCGCGGATTTTTCGCGGGCGCGGGAAAACACGGCACGCACACGCCGCTCGGTTTCCCCCACGTATTTGTCGAGCAGTTCGGGGCCTTTAATATTGAGGAAGTGGGCCTTCTTGCCGAGCATCTCGCTCAGCGAGGTGGCGATTGCCTTGGCAATCATGGTCTTACCGACGCCCGGCGGGCCGTAGAGCAAAATGCCCTTGGGGGGTCGCAGCTGATAGCTTTCATAGAGTTCGGGGTGGGTCATTGGCAGTTCGATGGTTTCCCGAATCAGCGTCAAGACGGATTCGAGTCCGCCAATCTGATCCCAGTTCACGCCCGGATTGTCGTCAAGTTCCAGGCCCTCAATCTCAGGTCGCGCCAGATATTCCTGGGCAAACCCCGATTGCAGATCCACCAGTAGCGTGTCGCCGGGGCAAATCCGAGTGCCGTGAAGCCGGTCGCTCAGCCGCAGCAAACGAACGCTATCGTTGTTCACCGTGACGAGGATGCGGTCTGTATCCACGTGTTCCAATACGACCGCGCTCACGCCGGTATCGGCGGCGGTTTCTCTCCCGATGCCAACCATTTTGTCGTTTAGCAAAATGGTGTCGCCGAGCTGGAGCCTTCCCCACGAAATCGTGTCGCCGATGGTGACACGAAAGCGGCGTCCCATGACGGAAACATCCACGAGACGTTGCACCGAATCGACAAGTTTCACGACAGTCCCGTGAGTAAGGGGCGGCTCCTGTAACCGCTGAATCTCTTTGCGCAGATTCTTCAACTCACTTTGAGCCTGTGCCAAAGCGGAGGCCAGCAACGTGTTCTGGTTTTCCAAGCGCTGCGGCTCGCTGGTCTGCCCGCTCGGATTACTCGAAACATGGCTATCCGACATGGTCACCTCCTTGCTGAACCAGTGCATAATGACGAGACATCAGCGTCCCTCCTCAAACTCGGGAGATGAGGTCTCCCGGCAAGGAAACACCTCCGCCACGTGAAAGCGGACGGAGATGCCTCCTGGTCCCTGTCAAGTTATAGGGGATTATTCCGTGTTCATCCGTAACTGTTTTGCCACGGGTTGCTTTCGCGGCTCGCTGCATCACAATACCAATGAGGCGAAACGGAACAGAGCCTATCCATCACTTCAGCTCTTTATCCTTATATTCCTTCGCGAAGACCATACAGATGAGGGCAAAGGCCGCTACAACACACATATAGTAAGCTGGCGCGATGGAATTTCCGGTCGTTTTTATCAGCAGGGTGGAGATGAAACCAACCGTGCCGCCAAAAATCGTATTGGCCAGATTGAAAGAAATGGCAAAACCACTGTATCTCACTTCCGTAGAGAGAGTCTCAGAGAGGAAGGATGAGAGAGTCCCGTCATTAAGCGTGAGGCAATAAGCCAGAATTAACTCAATAATCAGAATAACAGCAAATTTACCGGTATTGAGAATATGGAAAGCCGGCACGGTCAGCATTATGAAGGACACCGAGGCCGCAATCATCAGTTTCTTTCGCCCAAAGCTGTCCGATAGCTTCCCTGATGAGAATATCATCAGCACGTAGGCAATCAACGTGATATTGGTGATGACGTTGCTCTCGACCGGGCCGAGCTTCACTTCGGTTTCAATGTAAACGGGCAGATACGTGAACACCATGTAGAACCCGATGGCATTGAGCGAGGATACCCCGAAACAAATCAGCGTCTCTTTGAGGTGCTTGGTGAACAGCAGACGCAGCGGAGAATACATCTGTTTGCCGGATTCCTTGAGATTCTCTAGCATCCGCATATACACATCGGAGTCCTCCAGTCGCAGCCGCAGAGCCAGCACCACTACCCCAAGCGGGAAAGCCAGCAGGAACGGAATCCGCCACCCTATAGACTGCATCATCTGCTCCGACATGGTCAGAGTCAGAATCGTTGCCAGGAAAGAACCGCACATGAGTCCAACAGCAGTTGACGCCGGAACCATAGAGCAATAGAAACCTCGACGATTCTTTGGGGCATATTCAGCGATAAAGATGGCCGCTCCGGCGTATTCACCAGACGCGGAGAACCCTTGGGTAAGCCGCAAGAGCAACAGCAACAACGGTGCGGCTATACCAATGGTGGCGTAACTGGGAATCAAGCCAATGAGACTGGTAGAACCAGTCATCACCAAGATTGAAGCCGTCAGGGACCACTTCCGTCCCTTCTTGTCACCCATGTACCCCCAGAAGAACGCCCCTATGGGCCGCGCCAGGAAGGAGAGTGCAAAAACGGCGTAGGTCGCGAGGAGCTTGACGCTGGGATCTCCTTCCGGGAAGAATACTACCGCGATTACCGTGGCGAGATATGAATAGGAACCGTAGTCCATCCATTCCGCAAAGTTCCCCAAGAAAGATGACGATAGCACACGACGTACTACGACATCGTCAGTTTCCATTTTTTCAGGTTGGTTGATGTCTGTCATATCTATCCCTAACTGATTCCTGAACGAAATACGAATCCGTAGGTATATTTAAGATTACTCAACAACTAAGATGCGGTTGTTTCCAGGATTTCTTCTGGTTGCTCCGCGCTATCTAAACGACTCTGTTTCCGGTTCTTCCGGCTCTCGCGCAGCATGTTGATGCTCGGGTACATCCCTCCTCCTACTACCAGGACAAAGCCTAGAATCGTGTTAATGGTCAGAGCTTCCCCAAATACCAGCAAACCGGTGAACAGAGCTACGGGAACCTCCCAGTAGGCAATGATGCCGTAATCCGCAGCCGGGAGATTTCGTCCTGCCACCAACAGGAAGCCCAAGGCGATAGGTCCGCAGATAATCCACAGCAGCACCGCACCTACCCAGTTAAAGGGGGTCAGCTGCAAATCCAAAGCCCAGCCGGGGACGTGGCCAAGCGTGCCGATGAGGTGCAACATCAGCGCCAAGCTGCCGGCAGCAACCGTAGCGGCAATAAAGTTCCACACACCACGGGCAGCCGTGTCCGCGTCTTTGCGGTAGCCGTTAAAGAACATAGATGAGCCATAGAAGATACCGGAAAGGAACCCAAATAGGTTGCCCACTCCGGCAAGCGGGAATTCGGGGGTTGAAGCCGACAAGTTAAAATCGACGAAGAATCCGCTGTCGCCAAAACCAATGAGCTGGTTACCGAACAACATCCCCGTAAACACCGCCACCAGACATATGTAGTGGACGATAGTCATCGGTTCTTTACGGAAAATCCGTGCCAGCACAATGCAGACGACCGGGCCGATGTAGATGAGCAGCACCGCGTTGGCGACAGTGGTCAGCAAAGTCGAGGTCACGTAGCATCCCAGGGAAAGCCCAATCATGACCCCACCCATGATGATGGCGGGGCTGACTTTCAGTTCTTTCCAAACCTTCACCTTTTTCGTCATCAAAACCAAGCAAACGAAAAAGATGACTCCCATAGCCATACGTCCGGTTGCCATGAGAGCACCGACGCTATTGCCAGCGTTAAGGCCTTTAGTGCCATCGAACATATCTGTGCGCGTAGCCCACCGGCTGAACAGCGGGACCAGGCCCATGCCTGTGGCAGAAATAAACATGGCGATGGCGCCCCATTTGGTGTTCATTACATAATGATTTCCAGTGCTCATTGTCCTCACGACCTTTGCGATTTTTGACCCGTAGCCCCTCTCCTTTGAGGGGCGCAAATAAATGTCTTGTTGTAGAAAAAGATTGAGATACGCTAAATAGCGCTTATAGTCCCGCTGGGGCTGCGAAAGAACTTTCCGCAGCCCCAGCATGAACTGTCATCGTGTTAATTCAGGATTGAAAACTAACTCGAGTTAGACGAGAGTCGGATCAGCAACCTGATTCGGGAAGTAATCCTCGCAGGTGCCTTCGCGGTAGACGTCTGCGGTCGAGCAGTGCAGGCCGCCGCCGAACGGGTAGGCATCGCGGAACGGAACCGGAATCACGTTCATGCCCAGCTTGTCCATCTGTTCGAGCTGGTTGGTCTCGGAAGCCTCGACGATAACCGTCTTGTGATCCAGAACCAAGCAGTTCATGGACAACCACACGGAGGAGTAGCACAGAGGCGGCGGAGTGGTGTGAGCCGGCTGCGCCGCATCGACAATCTGCCAATCGTTCGCTTCGAAGATCTTGCGCTGTTCTTCGGGCAGGCGGCGGTGCGGGTTGTTGATGATGAGGCCCGGACGCAGCGGCACGAAGGTCGCGTCGATGTGAATCGGGTAGGGATCGCCAGGGAAGTTCACGGCGTGCACCCGGAATTCGGGGTAGTAGCGCTTGAACCATTCCATAGCCTTGCGGTTGGTGGTCAGACCATGCTGAATGAAAAGGTCCTTGCCCAGACGCATCACGTCAGCGGCGTCCCACAGAGGCTCAACTTCAGTGGTGACGAAGTCTTTCGCGGCGGTACGCTCCAAGCGCTCCTCCAGAGAAATCCTCTCATCGTAGTAGTTGTGCTTGTAGGACTTATCGGTCAAACGCGGACGCGGAGCCTGGGTCCACTTGAACTCGGGATCTTCCTCGAAGTACTGGTTCATCAACGGCCAGTAAGCCAGGTACTCGAAGTAGCGGCAGCGGAAAGAGTTCGCGGCCGACATGATTTCGTTACCGATGGTCAACAAGATGTCGCGAGGCGGCATACAGGTCATCATGGAATCGTTGCGGAAATCCGGAGTACCAATGGCCTGGTTCCACTGCAGCGGCGTAGGACGGTCGACGATAACACCGTGATCTTCCAGAATCTTCGCCAAGTTATCAAGCTGGGCATTGGCCTTCTCAACGGTTTCCAGCGGGCGCATACCCCACATACCGCGCATCTCGGAATCGACAGGAACCTTCTCGGAGGTCGCCGGTTCCTCCGGGGGAATCATAGAGTTGTCGGCACGTCCGACAATAACTCGCTTCAACGGATCAAAGTCGTTCCAAGAACTGACAATTTTTGCCATATCTGTCTCCTTATGGTCTGATGCGCTACTTCGCACATCTGCTTGTTTGTTGTTTTCGTGTTATTCAGAGAAGCAACCATCTTTGGTCAGTTCTCTGTGTACGTCCCGTGCTCCATATCACGGAACGCAAAGCCGGGTAGCCAACTTTGTTTCCCCACTGAGCTTCAATAGGGAGGGTCTGCAGGGCTGCCGAAGCATCTCTCCATCACCACTTGGTACAAGTGTACAGGTATTTGGTACGAATGTACAGGTTTTTTAGAAAAAAACTTTTAATTTCCTAAAATGCCTGATAAAAGGCATTTTTTGGAGAAAAAAGTGGCGCCCCGGATCCCGAGGCACCACTTTTTCTGGTTATGTTTACCGCGCTGGTTTTACCGACCCTTCAAGAAGGCCTTGCCCAGCTGACGGTTCAAGAAGCTGATGCAGTCCAGCGGGATTTGCTTCGGGCACGCAGCCGCGCACTCGCCGATATTCTGGCAAGCGCCGAAGCCTTCCGCGTCATGCTGGTTCAGCATCGCCACCACGCGCTCGTAGTTCTCGACCTTGCCCTGCGGCAGCAAGCCTAGGTGAGTGACCTTTGCCGAGGTGAACAGCATCGCCGAACCATTCGGGCAGGCCGCCACACAAGCGCCGCAGCCGATGCAGACAGCGGCCTCGAAGGCACGATCCGCATTGGGCTTGGGAACCGGTACCGAGTGCGCCTCGGGGGCGGAACCCGTATTGACCGAAACATAGCCACCAGCTTGGATAATGTGATCCAGAGCCTCACGGCTTACCACCAAGTCGCGCAGAATCGGGAAAGCCCGCGAACGGTACGGCTCTACCGTAATCGTGTCGCCATCCTTGAAGGTGCGCATGTGCAACTGGCAGGTGGTGGTGCGGTTCTTGTGCGGGCCGTGGGGCACGCCGTTGATGACGATACCGCACATTCCGCAGATACCCTCACGACAGTCCGAATCAAAGGCAACTGGTTCCTCACCTTGAGCGAATAGCTGCTCGTTGAGAATATCCAGCATTTCCAAGAAGGAAGCATCCGGGGAAATGTCCGTGAGATGATATTCATGGAGCGCGCCCTTGTCGGACGGGCCCTTTTGACGCCAAACTCGTAATGTAATGTTCACTTGTAACTCCGTTGCTTCAGCTGGATATCTTTGTAAATGAGGTCCTCTTTGTGCAGGATTGGCGCAGCCCCATCAGACCCGCCATATTCCCAAGCCGCCACATAAAGGAACTCGTCATCGTGACGCAGCGCTTCGCCTTCCTCCGTTTGGGATTCAGCACGGAAGTGACCACCACAGGATTCCTTGCGGTGCAGGGCATCAATACACATGAGCTCACCGAGTTCCAAGAAGTCCGCCACGCGGCAGGCCTTTTCCAGAGACTGGTTCAGTTCATCGGCACGTCCGGGAATGCGCAAGTCCTTCCAGAACTCCTCGCGCAGTTCACGAATCTCTGTGATAGCTTCGCGCAAGCCCGCATCGGTACGTTCCATCCCGCACTTTTCCCACATAATGTGACCCAGGCGCTTGTGGAAAGAATCGACCGACTGAGTGCCTTGAATGGCCATCAAGCGGTCCACCTTGCTGTTGACACGCTCCAGAGCTTCCTGAACAGCCGGGTCATCCTGACTCAACTTCGGCATAGCACCGTGGGACAGATAGTCCGAAATCGTGGCCGGCAACACGAAGTAGCCGTCAGACAAACCTTGCATCAAAGCGGAGGCGCCCAAGCGGTTCGCGCCGTGGTCCGAGAAGTTCGCTTCCCCAGCCACGTACAGGCCTTTGATGTTGCTCATCAGGTCGTAATCGACCCACAAGCCGCCCATCGTGTAGTGCACGGCGGGGTAGATACGCATCGGCACTTCGTAGGGATTGTCTCCGGTAATGCGCTGATACATATCGAAAAGGTTGCCGTACTTTTCCGAAACCTTATCCCGACCCATACGCTCGATAGCCTCGCTGAAGTCCAGATAGACACCGCGAGCCACCCCGTTAATCTTCGGTCCGACGCCACGGCCTTCGTCACACATGTTCTTGGCCTGGCGGGATGCGATATCACGGGGCACCAGGTTACCGAAGGAGGGGTAGATACGCTCCAGGTAGTAGTCGCGATCTTCCTCGGGGATTTCACGAGGATCCTTGGTGCAGTCCTCCGCTTTCTTCGGTACCCAAATGCGGCCGTCATTACGCAGCGACTCACTCATGAGTGTCAGCTTGGACTGGAAGTTGCCGTGCTGCGGAATGCAGGTCGGGTGGATTTGGGTGTAGCAGGGGTTAGCCATGTAAGCGCCATGCTTGAAAGCCTTCCACGCCGCAGAAACGTTGCAACCCATCGCGTTGGTGGACAGGAAGAACACATTACCGTAGCCACCGCTGGCCAAGACCACCGCGTCCGCAATCCAGGTTTCAACCTTGCCGGTAGTGAGGTCACGGGTCACGATACCACGCGCCTTACCGTCCTTGATGATGAGATCCATCATTTCGTGGCGCTCGTGCGATATGACCGTGCCAGCTTTAACCTGACGGCTCAGAGCCTGGTAGGCGCCAATCAGCAGCTGCTGACCTGTCTGGCCACGCGCATAGAAGGTTCGCGCCACTTGCACGCCGCCAAAGGAACGATTGTCCAATAAACCGCCGTATTCGCGGGCGAAAGGTACACCTTGGGCGACGCATTGGTCAATGATGTCGGCAGAGACTTCCGCCAGACGGTAGACGTTATTTTCCCGGCTACGGTAGTCGCCGCCCTTGACCGTGTCGTAGAACAAGCGAAATACGGAGTCATTGTCGTTGCGGTAGCCCTTCGCGGCGTTGATACCGCCTTGGGCGGCAATCGAGTGGGCTCGGCGTGCCGTGTCTTGATAGAAGAACGCGTCCACGTGGTAGCCAAGCTCGCCTAAGGAGGCAGCCGCAGCGCCCCCGGCCAGACCGGTGCCGACAACAATGATGTGCAACTTGCGTCGGTTAGTGGGGTTCACCAGACCGCCGCGGAACTTGCGGGTAGACCAGCGCTCGGCGATAGGAACATCCATCGGCGCCCTAGTATCGGCGATTTTTTCGCCTTCGGTGTAGTAACCGTCAATCAGTTCAGTCATTATCTTTCCTTACCTTCCCTACGCCAGCATCGGCATTCCGGCGAGAATAGCCACCGGCGGAGCCAGGAACATTGCGAACACCAGCAGGCCAACCAGGCCCGAAATAATCTGAACTGCATACTGGGTGTTGCGACGCAACCAGCCAATGGTTTGCAATGCAGACCACACGCCGTGAGCGATGTGCAGGCACAGCGCCCCCACCGCGATGGCGTAAACCAGCACCATCCACCAATTCGAGAACGTCGTAAACATCATGGCGTAGGGATTGCCCTCCATCACGGAGATAATCCCCGGCCCGGCAGCGTCAACGACATTGCCCGCCGGATCCAGAAAGACCTGGTGGGAAGCATAGGCAGCCGCATCGCCGACCTTGGCAAACTTCATGGTGAAGTGGGAGATGTGAAAAATCAGGAACAGCAACAGGATGATGCCACCCCACCTGACGGTGCGTCCCGCGTAAGCCGTCGCTAACGACTTCTTAACCATGTAGCGAGAACCGCGCGCTAAGCTGGCTCGATGCCACAGGGCCAGAGCGGAAATAATGTGCACCAGGGCGCAAACAATCAGCAAAACCCTGAGAATCCACAACAGCCCTTCATAGGGCAGTATGGGCATGAGGAATGTGCGCAAATGCAGCGCATAATCGTTGTAAACGGTTGCCCCGAAGAACACCTTTAGGTTCCCGTAGGCATGCAAAATCACGAACCCCACAAAAAACACGCCAGTGATTGCCATGGCTTGTTTGATGATAACGGTGGTCTTGATTGCTTTGTTATCTGTAGTAAGTGTTGTATTGGCCACGAAGTCGAGCCTATAAGATTTTCTGAGCGCGACTTGGCTGAATTGGATTAGGGGTTTCATTTCGCTTTCCCGGATAGGGGCTCGAACTGCGCATTTACCTGGTTGCTCAGGCCAAAAGTCCCTATTTATCCCGAGGTGTGGGTTCGCGCGTGTCCAGCGGGGTCATAATTTTTACGAAACATTGGAGTTAGAAAAACATTTTCACCATGATTAGGCCGTTCTCTGTCGGTTCTCGAAACCAGAACGGCAACCGTGCCCACATCTGGAAACCTTGACTCTCATAGAGACCTTGGGCTGTCGTGTTACTGGACCGAACCTCCAACGCTGCCCCCGCATAGCCCCGGGCGCGCCCACGGCACAGGCCGTCTGCCAGCAGCTGCCTGGCGTAGCCTTTTCCCCGCCACGCCGGTCGAGTCGCCAGTGAGAGAACCCGTATCAGCCTGTCCCCCCGAGCCATGGAAGTAACCGCTTGGTTACGCTCAGTAGGAGGCAGGTCGCCGACAGGAATGCTCATTTCCCCAAAACCCCATACGGCCCACGCCACGAATTCATCAGTTTCACTGATACTCAACCGAAAGCTGATATCTGGATGCGCCAGCAGGGACGCCAAGGATTCCCGGTCCCACGCGTCAGACGCGAAGCACTCCTGTTCGGCGCGTTCCAGGTCTGCCGTATCCTCACTCGAACCGTCGCGAATCATGGTTTACCGGTGAATTCAACGCTAGCTATGGCTTTTGTTGGATATCCGGTCGGCGCAGATACTGCGGCTCGGTGCTCAGTGAAGCCAATTCCCGTTGCCCCTCCGAGTCTCCGTCCACCCCGTTCACAAGGGAGTTCGCCGCCCTCGCCAGGTCGGCAAAGCGTACCTCCACGGTCTGACCCGTGACCTGGGTAGTAGCGTTGCCGACTAGGAAAACTCCTGCCCCGGCAAACCCCGCAAAATCGTGGTCCCACCCTTGGGCGACACCCTCCAAAAGGGAGGCAGGACCAACCCAATCGGTCCCGCATTGCGTCAAGCGCCCGCCCGTCGGGTCAAATTTGAACAGCCCGGCATAGACTTCGTGGCGGCGGGCATCCATCAGGGACACTATCCAACGCAGCGTCTGCCCCTGAGTCTGAGCTAGATAGTCAGCGCCAGAAAGCACCTGAGCGGCAGCCTGCGCCTGGAGGAACAGCTCATCCACCCCGACAACCGGGATATCCCAGGCAAGCCCTAAGGTCCGAGCCGTGACCAAGCCAACCCGCAGCCCGGTAAACGGGGCGGGTCCTCGCGAAACCACAATTTTTTGCGGTCTGCCGCCTTCTTGAACCACGTCAGTAACCAGGGACGAAAGGGCTTCCACTTGGGCTTTTCCGTCAGGATTCACCTTCACCAGCACATCGCCGGGGTTCTCGGAATTCACCAGGGCAACCCCCGCCCCGGCACAGGTATCGATAAACAGGTAACTCACAGGGACAATCCTAATGCGCTTCGCCCTCAGAACCATTCACCGCTAAAGTCGGAATCGCGGAAGTCGGCGCAGATGTAGGCACCATAATGAGTTCCGGGTCAGGCAGGGAGAGCACTTCGGCGGCATCTTCCGTGCGGGATTGCCAACGGAAAGTCAGCCACACCACCAACAGTGCGACACCGACAATGGCGACAGCGAGGATGACCACCCACACCAAGGTGTTATTGTTGGTTGGCAACGCTTCCGAGGTCGGCGTGGGGGTGGGACTGACAGTTCCCCACCAAGACTGCACCGCTTCTTGCACCTGCGCCAACGTCACCTCTCCGACAACGCGGGCACGCGCTGCGTTAGATACCGGCAGCAATCGTTCCTCGTTCAACATAAACCAGCCGTGAACGATTGGGTCATAAACGGGACGGCTAGAACGGACAGAATCCGGCGACGTTGCCAGCAAAGCATGAGCTAAATCAGGCAACACATAGCTGGCGCCGGGAGGCTCCGACCGGACGGGCAGGTGAGAATTTTTTGGTTCCGGAACATACCCGCTTGCAGACTGCGAGTTATTTTCGCGCGAGTTCGAAGTGGGTTCAGGTACCCCCGCGGTGGCTTTCGGAGCCAAAGTCTCTACGTGCGCTGGCGGAGAAAGGGGATAAAGGTCTTTTTCGTCCGAGACATAGACCACTACCCCAAGTTCTCGATCATCAATGCTCACCGGGGCGACCCACATGTCAATCGGTGTTACCGCACTGTCTGGATTGTAGGTGCCGCGTAGCATCCGAGCAGACCAAGTCACTACCTGGGTCGGGGTTCCCACCTCAATCGGGGCTTCCGGGGGAATCTTTACACTATCTAGGAGGTATTCACGCAATGATTGTCCGAAAGCATCAGCCTTGGTGTTAAACCAAACGCGGACATCGTCAGGGAGGTCGCTCTTGGCGCTTCGCGGCAGCTGTCCCGCCACACCTGGAAAACCCCCGGAAACAACCTCGTCCGTGGTATCAGTCGGGTGAGTGAGCCCAGGGGCGGCTTGCCCGACACTTGGCGAAGCGAAACTCATCACCACCGCGCACAGCAGAACGAGGACACAGCCCAGATAGGCCTTGCACCCGCGGCGCACCTGAAAAACTTTCGGCATCGGCTTTCCTATCAGCCTATTTACAAATCCGCCCCGGGCTGGCAAGTTTCTGGGGCAACACCGGATTCCGCACTCGCATCTGCCTGCGCACGCAAAGCCTCCCACTGCTGCACCAAACCTGACAGATTCCAAGTACCCTCCAGACCGCGAAAGACAACTCGGCAGGTTGTCTCTTCGGGCAGGTCCACGATAGTTCCCGTAACGGGAGCAGCAGCGCTCTCAGGTCGGCACAGGGACAGCTTCAGGCAGTGGGAACTGAGCCCCTCCACCTTGTCAGTACCCCATTCGACCACCACCACCGCGGTTTCTAACGCCGATTCCAAATCCAGAGTTTCCACATCGTCTCCGCCCGTCAGACGATAGGCATCGACGTGAACCAAGTTCGGCCCCGGCGCGTCGGGGGATTTCGTGTGATTGCGGGCGATGATGAAGGTTGGAGAGGTAACCCGCTGGTTGACGTGCAAACCGGCACCGATACCTTGGGTCAGAGTGGTTTTTCCAGCGCCCAGCTCACCTTCCAGAATCACCAAATCGCCGGCTTGCAGAAATGGGACCAGGGCTTGGCCCAACAGACGGGTATCGTCAGCGGACCTCGTTTCGACTTCCAGCAAAAGGTTCCCCTCGCGGCTCATCGTTCCTCCTCAGTTATTCAACAGCCCTTACGTTAGCTCTCGAAGCTCAGCGTTCTGGCTGATCCTCAACATAAACCCGCGGCACGTTGGGGGAAATACCGGTAATGACTTCATAATTGATGGTATCGGTCCACTCCGCCCAGTCGTCGGCGGTCGGAAGCGAAGGAACTCCTGGAATCCCCCCGAACAAACGGTCCTTAGCATCGCCAAAAATAATCGCCAGCTCGCCCGGCTCGACCGGACAAGGAGCAGGGACTCCGGAATCGTCCACCGCCGGACCCAAATCAACCACAATTTGATCCATCGGAATCCGCCCAACAATCGGGGCGCGCCGGCCTTTAATCCAGGTTTCACCGCGATTCTTTGCCAGGCGATGTAAGCCGTCGGCGTATCCAATAGGTAGCAGAGCCAACCAGCGCGGTCCCGGTGCGACCCATTCACCGCCGTAGGAAACCGCAGCGCCTTTCTCAACTTTTTTAACCTGAACCACGTTCGTTTCCAGTCGCATCACCGGACGTACCCCTAGCTGCCACGACGACGCAATTTCGGGATTAGGACTCAACCCGTATCCCGAAATTCCTACCCTGACCAGGTCATAGTGGCTCTCGGGATACCAAATAATTCCTGCGGTGGCGGCGATGTGACGCAATCTCGGGCGCAAACCCGCCTCTTGAGCGACCTCCCAAGCCCAGTCAAAGGTCCTCAGCTGCGACTTGGTGAAGGTCTCCGCAGCGGCCGTGTCTTCATCCGCGCGCGCCAAATGTGACCAGACGGCACTGACTTCAATGAGCCCGGCACGTTCCCGCGCTCGAGCCAGCTTGCACAGCACCGGAAAATCTTGATCCGTGGCACCGGCTCGGCACAGTCCGGTATCGACTTTCAGATGTACCCGGCAACGCAGTCCGGCTGCATCGCAGGCACGCGAAACCTGATCCAGCTGGTCCAAAGTAGAGACAGAAATGTCGATTTCCGCTTTCACGACCTGTTGCAAATCTGTTTGCGGGGGGTAGAGCCAAGTCAGGATGCGGGGGCGCGAGGCGGTGGGTAGTCCCATCGCGGCAGTCTGATACAGACGCGAACGCATCATGGCCGAAGTGGGCGTGTCTACCAGATGGTCACGCGCCACGCCTTGCTTATCTAGGTATTTGCGTAGCTGGAAAGCCTCGCTGGCTTTGGCGACACCCAACCATTCCGCACCGGCACCGAGTGCTGCCAGCGCCATGCGCTCGATACCGTGTCCGTAAGCATTAGCTTTCACGATTGCCATTTGTTGACAGTTCGGGGCAAAACGACGCATCTGGGCGAGATTTTCCTGATACGCACTGAGATTCACCACAGCACGTACCGGCCATTGGGGAACATCCACGTTGGTCATAATCTTCCTTTACAAAATAGTTTTCGCACTTCCTAGTTTGTCACGTTTAGTGGGACCGGGATAGTTTATAGCCCCGCCAAAGCCCGGGGAATCGCCTGGATAATGGCGGTGGCACGAGGGGTGGGCGCGACCAAACGACCCGCTTCGGCGTGCAGCCAAGCCGCGGCAGCTGCCAGTTTTCCCAAATCCAAAGTTTCTCCAGTAGTTTCGGTACGGGCATTCGCCGCGGCGAAAACATATCCCAAAATTCCCGCCAGCACGTCCCCGGAACCCGCAGTAGCCAAGTCTCGGGTGCCGTGAGTCAGGGAATAAACCTGACCTTCCGGATTGGCAATAGTGGTGGTAGGTCCCTTCAAAAGGACGGTGGCGTGCGTTTCTGCGGCAAGCTGTAGGGCCCAGTCATAAGGATTGGCCTCGATAGCCTCTCGGGTGGTTTCCCGACCGAGTTGCGCGGCTAGGGCGGCTGCTTCCCCGGCGTGGGGAGTGAGTAGGCAATTCGCATCGGACTGTATGTCTGTTCCGATGAGTCCCAATGCGCCCGCATCGAGAATCACCAACTCGCGAGCGCCACGGCCGCGCCAAGCGTTCAACATTTGTTCGCGATGCTGCGGCGAACCCGCCGCAAGGCCGGGACCGATAATGCGGGCTTGGCAACGACCTTCTCCCAATACGACTTCCGGGCAAGCCCGTATCACTACCGACCGCACCGCGGGCTCACCGAGGTAGCGCAGGAAAGACTCCCCCGCATTCAAGGCGGCAGCAGTAACCAAGACTCCCGCTCCGGGATAGCGCGCGGACCCCGCCATTACGCCCAACACTCCGCGTGAATATTTGTGATCCGCAAAGTGCGGCCAGGGCCACAGTTCGCGCACGTCAGCGCGTTCAATCAGGCCGACACCGGGCTGCATTGTCTGCTGGGGCAGTCCGATGTCCTGAACATGCAGGCGGCCTATCGTGAGCGCACCAGGACCGACCAACATTCCGGTTTTCGCCGCCCCCATCGTCACGGTCAGGTCAGCTGGCAACAGTTCCTGATTCGGACCCAAATCAGCGCCGCGGTACAAATCCAGGCCCGAAGGATGATCGCAAGCCACCACCAGGGGCACTGACCCCTCCGGCCACTGGCTGAACAACTCACTGATGCCCCGGACCAGAGATAACGCGGGTTCTCGCAAGGGGGGACGGGCTCCAATCCCGATAATCGCGTCAATAACGGCAACCGGTTTCCACGCCTTTAGCGCGTGCAGAGCCTCCCCCACTGTCTCGGGTAGCACACTGGGCCAAAACTCCACCCCGGCTTGCCGCGCCGCAGCCGCACCGCGCTCGTGGATATGCTCCGAGGTCGGCAGGACCGCGACCGGATAGCCGCGCCGCCGCAGATACGCCGCCCCGTACAGGCCATCGCCACCGTTGTTGCCCGCTCCGACCAAAACCAAAATACGCCGGCGTCCCCGGGGAACCGATGACACGGTAATGTCTGCCTCAGCTCCGGACAAGGCTCGGTGCGTGTGATGAGCCAGCGCATAGGCGGCTCGTCGCATCAGCGCGTCCGCGCCTTGCTCTCGGTCAGCCTGCGCGACCAGAGGTTTTTCCGTTTGTGCAATCAAATCCGGCGCATATCCCCAAATCACGATTTCAGCCTAGACGAAAATCGGCACAGAGTCAGAGACTTAGATTGCGCTTGCGGTTTTCAACCGGCAGGAAAACTAGGTAATCTTAAAGCCAGGAAATCCCGATACCTCTAAAGCGGGGTCACTATGTTCACGAAAGGTAGCCATGTCAAAAAAGGACAGTCTCCAGCTATGGCTTCTTTCCACCCCAAAACGCCTCGTCGCGGGGCTGTTCCTGCTCGCTGGCGCGGGAATTGCCCTGGTGCTGGTGACGCTATTTATAGTCGCGCCACAAATTGCCGCTATGCCTAATCAGGATCCCTCTGAGATGAATCGCCCTCAATCTGTTGACAAGTTTTCATCCACACTTCTCGTGGAAGTCACAGGCCCTGATTTCCGTACCAACTCCACTTTGAGAATGGGTCAGGCGGAGTCAGAACCCACAGAAAACCCCGATTCACCCGCGCAGACGGACGACACCACCGCGCAGAATTCAGAAACTCCCAATTTTCACTCGACAGCGCTCAATCTCGAGGGAATTAAAGACCTCAAATATCCCAGATCTTTCAGCAATGTTTCCGAGATGACTGCCCGGCCCACCCCGAGCCGCAGCTTGAAACAGACCCCAACGCCCAACCGTTCTGCTGCGGCGAACCTTAAGAAAGAAACCATCGAGTCTGGCGACCCGGTCCACTTCGAGGGAATGCAGGCGTTCTTTAAGGATTTACAAACCGGAAATTTCGGCGCTATGCAGCGCAGTTGCTGGCTGATTACCCCGGAAGTGTTTACCGACCGTTACACGACCCCGCCCGCCCAAAAGGCTCTGTTGCACGCCTTGTCGCAAATCCCGAAAGCTACCGATGAGGGCGTGTCTTGGAAGGACTCCGACGTGGAAGTGCGAGCCAGCTGGAGCCAGTTAGGTGCCCGGTATTCCTGCCCAACGGCAATTTATGGCGGCAAAATGGATTCGGTTACCCCGGAGGACGTGTCTTACCTGCTGGCACGCATTATGGCTCGTTCCAGCTATCCATTCAATGGTGCCGACTCGGAAGAAAACTACCCGACCCTATGTGAAAAATGGAGTCCTCCGCCAGGCATCACCAAGTACACACCGGAAGCAGCCCGGAAACTGCGCTATAACGAGGAGGGACACCTGGACGAAGACACTTTCAAGGCTTTGCAGGATTTACGTTCCGAGTCCATTCACCTCTACGCGGTAAAAAACACCTACCCCATGTATATCCGAGCGGCACACTCACAGTTAGAAGAACCTTCCGCATACTTCTTCCGCGACAAGGATGGCAGTCTGTGCCTCGGGTCGGTGGTCAATAAGTCATGAGGGACAATTTCGGCGCTCCCACCACCGAGTTGATAGAGGATTTCCTGACTGATCCTCACGGCACGCAAGTGAAGTTACGTGATAATCAGTACGGTTCGGCGATGCGAGAGATAATGGCCGCCCGTCCGCATCAGGTTTCCCCAGGTCTCGAGGAGACCGCCTCGCCTTTTGTCATGTTCACCAGGGAACAGTGGTCAGCTCTGTCGGATCAGACTCCTCTGCCGCTGACCCAGGCTGACGTGGAGCGTTTGCGCGCTTTGGGCGACCCTATCGATTTGGCTGAGGTAGATGCAATCTATCGTCCCTTGACCGCCTTGCTTCAGATTTACGCCGCCGGAACGACCAAGATTCGCTCCCGACGCGCTGATTTCTTAGGTGAGTCCACGGTTCAACACACTCCCTTCGTGATTGGGGTGGCCGGTTCGGTAGCGGTGGGAAAGTCCTCTCTGGCGCGGCTGTTGCGCGAGTTGATGAGCCGCTGGCCGGGCACTCCGCGGGTTGATTTGGTCACTACGGACGGTTTTCTGCACCCCAATGCTGAGCTGGTGGCGCGCGGGATCATGAACCGCAAGGGTTTTCCTGAGTCGTATGACCGTCGGGGACTGTTACGTTTTCTGGCAGCGGTAAAATCTGGAGCCCCCGAGGTAGCCGCCCCGGTATATTCGCACGTTACCTACGATATTGTGCCCGGTAAGTCCCAGATGGTTTGCGCCCCGGACGTCCTCATCTTGGAGGGGCTGAACGTGTTAGCTCCACCGTTGATTGCCAGCGGGAGCAAAAATTCCTTGACAGTGTCGGATTTCTTTGATTTCTCCATCTATTTGCACGCTCGCCCCGCGGACATCGAGCAGTGGTATCTGTCACGTTTCCGACAGTTGCGCAAGACCGCTTTCAAACAACCTGACTCTTTCTTCCGTGAGATTGCCGCTTGGACCGATGAACAGGCAGAATCTCATGCCCGCCAAATTTGGCGTGAAGTCAACCTTAAGAACCTCCAAGAAAACGTGGCTCCGACCCGTTCTCGTGCCACCCTTATCCTCGAGAAAAACCCTGACCACCGCGTGCACCGCCTGCACCTGCGAAAGATTTAGGCTCCGTCCCACTTCAGCGGCCTCACCAGGACGTTCCGTTCACTCCTCCGGTTCGCTACCGGTAGATTCTTCTGACGAATCGGGGCGACCCGACTGAAACCGCCGCTGCAACCGGGTGACCAAACGGTCCAGCAAAAGGCTGAGGATTACTCCCCCGACCATCCCTACCAGGGTCGCTAAGAGCGGATGAATTGGCCCCAGGATACTCCCGGAAGCAAAACCGATAGACATTCCGTAGGACACCCAACAGATTACGGCAGCCAGGTCGGTGCGAATAAAGCGACTGTAAGGAAAACCGGTTGCTCCGGCGCACATATTGACCGCCACTCGCCCGCCTGGCACAAAACGCGCCGCAAAGATGAATGACGTGCCACGTTTGTGTAAAAGTTTCGCGGTTCGTTCGAAGGCTTGTTCGCCCTTTCCGCCCCGCCACGATTTGATGCGCTGCACGTGAATACGTGTCCCCAGGAAGAAGGCGAAAGAATCACCGAGGGTCGCTCCGATGACGGCACACAGAAAAATTCCCGGGAGCGCCACAACGTGCCCGGGCGCGGCGAAATACCACGAAGTTAAGCCGATGACGATTGACTCGGCGGGCACCGGCGGGAAAAAAGCATCCGTGAAGCACAGACCCGCTAAAACCAGCAAAGCCAGAGGGGAACCGGCAAAGCTGTGAATCCATTCCGTGATGGTTTGCGAAATCGGCACCCAACCGCCATCCCCGCCCGCTGTGAGCAGCAGGGCCAGGGCGGAAACCGCGTCAGGAAGCGTCGGGGTCAGCATATTGCCCGCAAAGCTCTATTCCACCGTGACCGACTTGGCCAGGTTACGCGGCTGATCCACGTCGTATCCCAGGTGTCCCGCCATCCGCAAAGCCAACAGCTGCAACGGAATCACGTCCACCAGAGGACGCATCAAGGTGGGCGTGGGAGGCACCCGCCACACCACATCCGCAAACTCGTTTACGGAATCGTCCCCATCTTCGGCCACCACCAGAGTCACAGCCCCACGCGCCCGGACTTCTTCGATATTGGACACGACTTTGCGATGCAACTCGGGTCGACGCGGAGTGGGGACAATAATGACAACCGGCTGCCCGGACTCCACCAGGGCAATGGGCCCGTGCTTCAGTTCTCCGGCCGCGAAGCCTTCGGCATGCAGATAGGCGATTTCCTTCAGTTTCAGCGCCCCTTCCAGCGCCACCGGGAATCCAACATGACGCCCCAGGAAGATGACCGAATTGATGTCGTCAAGATTAGCGCCTAAGTCAGCCGAGCCAGCGTAACGGTCCAAGACAGTTTGCATCCGCGCTGGCATCTGACCAAGTTTTTCCAGGTAATCCTCGATTTCGTCGGCATATTTGTTGCCGCGGACCTGAGCCAGGTACAAACCTAACAGGTAGCACGCCGAAATCTGGGCCGTGAACGCCTTGGTGGAGGCCACCGCGATTTCCGGTCCGGCGTGGGTCAACAGTACCGCGTCGGCCTCGCGAGAAATTGTGGAACCGGGCGTGTTCACGATGGCCAGAACCCGCGCCCCTTGTTCGCGGGCGTGACGGATGGCCATAATCGTGTCCATGGTTTCCCCGGACTGCGATATCGCCACCACCAGGGTGCGCCGGCTCACCACCGGGTCCCGGTAACGAAACTCGTGCGCCAGTTCGACCTCACACGGAATTCGGCACCAGTGTTCGATAGCGTAGCGGGCCACCTGCCCGGCATAGGAGGCCGTACCGCAGGCCACAATGATTACCGAGGTGATGGAACGAAACACTTCGGCTTCAATCCGCAGTTCGTCCAAGGTCAGCGCCTCGGCGGCGTCCAGCCGTCCCGCAATGGTGTCCCCCACCGCCCGGGGCTGTTCCCGGATTTCCTTTTCCATAAAGGTGTCGAAGCCTTCTTTGGTGACGCGGTCGGTCGCGAAATCGACTTCAAAAGCCCGTTTGCGCTGAGCGGGATCCTGGGCGATGACCTCCAGACCTTGCGTGTGCAGGATTTCGTTGCCCTGCTGGTCCATGACCAGCACTCCGGCCGGGGTCACGACCACGACTTCATCCTGACCGACTTCCAGCGCCTGCTTCGTGCGCGCCGCGAAAGCCAACACGTCAGAACCGAGGAAATTCATCCCTTGTGACAACCCCAGTACCAGCGGAGACGACCGCCGCGCCGCCACAATCACGCCTGGAGCGTCCGCGTGCTCCACCAACAGGGTGAACGAGCCTTCCAAATCTCTGGTGACCTTTAGCATCGCCCGCGCCAATCGGGTCGCTCCCGCCGCGCAGCTCAGGTTCGGATCCAGGCTGTGCAAGGGAGTAGTACCGGGGGTAATCGGCTGTTCACCAGCGCTTTCGGCGGAGTTTCCGCCCGGTTCGGCCAAGTAGGCGCGCTCCAGCAGGTGAGCGACCACCTCGGTGTCAGTTTCGCTGACGCATTTGATGCCCAGGGTTTCCAGGTGGGCGCGGTAAGGTTCCGCGTTCTCGATGATGCCGTTGTGTATCAGCGCCAGTCTGCCGTCATAAGACAGGTGGGGGTGGGCGTTGTCACGAGTGACGCCCCCGTGGGTGGCCCAACGGGTGTGTCCAATCGCGGTGGTGGCGTTGGGCAAAGGGCACTTTTCTAAGGTTTTGCGCAGTTCGGATAGTTTCCCGACTTCCTTTTCAACCTTAATTTCGGGGCTCACGCTGGTCGCGTCGACCACCGCGATTCCGGCTGAATCATAGCCGCGGTATTCCAGGCGGGACAGCCCCTCCAGGACAGTTTCCTCAGCTACCTTGGCGCTCTGGGACCCGACGGCACCGACAATTCCACACACATTTCCTCGCTTTCGCGGCGCGGTTTTACAGCGCTAATAGTTCCTGTACCCGATTGGCGAGGGTTTGTGCCTCCGCATCTGCCTGTTCCTGAGTTGCGGCTTCTACCATAACCCGCACCAAGGGTTCCGTACCGGAAGAACGCAACAGAACCCGGCCCGTCTCCCCCAGGCGCGCTTCCGCCTGCGCGACATCCTGGGCCAAGCGCGGGTCGTCCACGCGGGTCTTGTCCACTCCGGGCACATTAATCAGGGTTTGGGGCAGCTTTTGGATAGGCGACACAAGTTCACTCAGAGGGGCTTGGTGGGAGGCCACAGTCGCCGCCACTTGCAGAGCGGTGAGGATACCGTCGCCGGTGGTGGCGTAGCGGGCATTGATAACGTGTCCGGACTGTTCCCCGCCCAAAATGTAGCCGTGAGCGCGCATTTCCTCCAACACGTAGCGATCTCCTACCGCGGTGGTGGGGGTCTTGATGCCCGCCTGCTGCATCGCTAAACGCAACCCGAGATTACTCATCACCGTCAGCACCAGGGTGTCCTCAGTCAATATTCCTGCCCGGTGCATATCCAAGGCCAGCATCCCCATGATTTGGTCGCCATCAACCAGGTCGCCGGCGCCGTCCACTGCCAGGCAGCGGTCCGCGTCACCGTCAAACGCCACCCCGAAGTCTGCCCCGGCGGCTACCACCATGGATTTCAGCTGCTTGGGGTGGGTCGAACCACAGTTCAGGTTGATGTTGCGCCCATCGGGAGAGGCGTTAATCACCACGACGTCCGCGCCAGCTTCCCGCAGCGCCCGCGGACCGATTTCTGAAGCCGCCCCGTTGGCGCAGTCCACTACGATTTTCAGCCCGTGCAGAGACACGGGAACCGTGTCTACCAGGTGATTGACATAGGCATCGTCGGCGGCTTTACCGTTGGCCACCACGTCGCCAACCCCGGAACCGAGCGGCCGTTCCCAGTCCTGGCCCAGCATGGCTTGGACCCGGTCTTCCATCTCATCGGGGAGTTTGTAACCGCCGCGGGCAAAAAATTTGATGCCGTTATCTTGCATCGGGTTGTGTGACGCACTGATGACCACGCCCAACTCGATGTCTTGGGATTCTGTTAGATACGCTACCCCGGGAGTGGGAATGACCCCGACCCTGGTCACGTCCATGCCGGCGCTGGACAGTCCCGCTGCTAGGGCGTGATCCAGGAATTGTCCCGAAACACGTGTGTCACGACCGATGATGGCTCGCGGCTTGGCGGGTTCCTCTGGAATCAGGCGGGGACGTTTAATCCCGGTGCGTGATTCCGTCATCGCCGACTCGCGTTGTTCCTTCAGCAGGTCTTTCACGATGGGCATCTGGCCGGTGGCCATGATTTTTTCTTCTACCACCAGGCGAGCCGCAGCCACTCCCAAGTTCAAAGCCAGTTCCGCGGTGATGTCTTCGTTGGCAAGTCCGCGAACTCCGTCAGTACCGAATAAACGTTGGGTCATCTACTGCCTCCTGTTGAACCATAAAAACCTCTCCCATTATTCCACGCCCGCGCGCAACCACCACACCCCCGACCCGCGGTGGGACTCCGACTCGAGATGATTGGTTCACTGAAAGTGTGGAAACCCGAAAAAACTGCGCAACCCCAGGTACAATAGCGAATGCAATCATAAATTGCAATTACACGCTAATATGTATGAACTCGCATTCACTTATTCAAAGGAGAATAAATATGCATAAAAAGCGCATAGCCATAAGCTCTCTACTTGCTCTTGCGCTGGGAATCGGAACTCCCACGGCCGCATTTGCTTGTACCGGGATTATTGTCGGACCCGAACTGACCACTGATGGAAGTTTCTACTTTGGTCGTACAGAGGATCTGGAGATTAACCATAATAAGGCATATGTTATTCACGAGGCCGGATATTTTCAGCCAGGACAAACTATAGAGGACGTTTCCTACGGAACTGATGCTGGCTATCAATTTACATTTGCAAATCCTTCATATAGGTATAACGGAGTTAACGACACCACTCCCGAATACGGAATTTTCGATGAAGCTGGTTTTAACGAAAAAGGACTAATGGTCGATATGACCGTTTCTGCAACCGCCAACGAAGCTGTTTTGGCTCAAGATCCACTTTTGGACGGGGAGGATGGTAGCCGTGTTGGCCTGACAGAGGCTATCCTCCCCACGGTTGTTTTGGCCACTTGCGACACCCCGGAAAACGCGGTGAGATTTATTGCTGACGAACTGGCAACGAAAGGGGCAGCGGAAGGTAATTCCCTGGTAGTAGCCAGCAAGAGCGACCTGTGGTACATGGAGATTTACACCGGACACCAATTCCTCGCCATGCGCTACCCGAAAGACAAGTTCTCCGTTTTCCCCAATACTTTCTGGATTAATGGTGTCACTTTGACGCCAGGAAAAACTACCAATAACTATGTTGTCTCCCAAGATGGCAATTACATCTTTTCAAAAGGTCTCTTCAGCACCGCTCAGGCGGCCGGAACTTTCAAGGGGGACGCAGCTCGGAATTATATTGAGGCGCGGGAATCTTACGCCGATCCAGAGGTAGGTTCGCGTAACGCCTCTCGTTCTGCCTCAGGAATCAAGACTCTGAACCCCAGTGCTCAGGTTGACCCAAATGGAACCGCCTTCCCCTTCTTGCAAAGCGCCGAAAAAAAGAGCATCTCACTAGAAATGGTTATGGACGCTACGCGCAACCGTTTTGGCAATCTCGGAAATCTTCCTGGGAATGACACCGGTGAGAAGGGTTACTATCCTATCGGTAACCGTAATGTGATGGAGGCTCATGTTTTCCAAATTCCGACTACTGCTACGGATAGTTTCCCTGGCGTAGAATATTTAGCTCTGGGATCCACGCTCACCTCTCCGTACGTGCCGTACTATTTGGATCAGACAACCGGTTTTTCCCCGGCAATGAATACGTCGAATGAGTACACTTCTAACTCGGTTTATTGGACCGCGATGGATATTTTGCACATGGTCGAGACGAATCGCTCTAAGTATCAACCCATAGTCAATGCCAAACTCTCGCCAGTTCAAAAAGAGATTCTGACTGCAACGGAATTGAGCGACAAGGGAGCGTCAGCGCGCACCGCGTGGAACACCAAAGCTGCTTCCAAGGCCTTTGCGGCTATGCAATCGGCACAAACTGAATTGCGGACTAAGCTGTTCCAAGACGGTTATACCTCCTCATCGGAGCGGGTGCGTAAAGCAGGTTTATCAGGAGGGGAATTCCGTCTCACAGTTCCGGCTGGAGTCACGGATACCGTCTGGAAACTAAGTTTTGATTCCAAATCGAAAGCCCTTACCATAGTTGACGCCTATGGGGAGCCTGTGGGAGTACCGGCCGGCGTACCTTTTGACGTCACCATCAGGAAAGCCACTTACGAAAAGAATCCTGGTCTTACTCTGGACGGTCAACCTGTACAGGCGACTTTACAAGGTGACGCATATGTTTGGAAATACTCCACCACCGTAGGCCGCTACAGCGGTAAAAATCGCCAAGCCGTGGCAGCCAATCTGTCCAAGTCGTTCTTTACGAATGCTAAGACAGCCTTCATTGTGAATTCCCAATCTCCCAGCGATGCCATCAGTGCAGCGAATCTCTCACAGGGGCAAGCCCCAATTCTCTACACCCACGGGATTGGTCTCGACGAAGTGACTCAAACCGAACTCGCTCGATTGCACCCGCAGAAAGTTGTCCTGGTCGGCGGAACCGGAGCGGTCAGCAATGCTGTGCAACAGACTGTGCGCACGCTGCTACCTTCGGCACGGGTGACGCGGATTGAAGGATCGAGTCGTTATGCAGTGAACGCGCAATCCGCAAATGAGTTTTCTCCGGATACAAACGCTATCGTGATTGCACCGGGACAAAACAGTCTTACCGCAGTAAACGCAGTGTCCTTCGCTAAGAATCTCAACGCTCCCGTATTCCTGGTTTCCAGCCAAGAAGTTCCGCGAGAAATATCTGAGCAAATCAAACGCCTGAATAAAGTGGAGCAAGTTGTCATCGTAGGAAACGAGACCGAGGTGTCCACTGCGGTGCAATCGAAACTGGATGAATTGACAGGAGTGAAGTCCTCTCGGCTGACCTCTCAGAATCAATTCCAGGTCAGCGCCACGCTGGCGGGGAATATCTCTGAGCCACGGCAAGCCATTGTGGCTAGCGGCGTAGATCCGGCCGATGCTTTGGTTGCTGCACCGCTCGCCCAGAGTCTCAATTTGCCGTTGGTACTTTCAAGTCCGGATAAACTTGACCCATCCGTGGTCAAGTATATCCAGGCGACGAAGTCCATCAAACAGGCGATTTTTGTCGGTGGTCCCGCTCCCCTCAGTCAGTCCCTTCGCGCACAGATGCAGGGGATTTTGAACTAGAGCACGGATTATCAGGGCGTTTTCACCACTGAGGTAATGTCGCTCAGTTTTCCGAATAAACAAATAAATGCAGCCGGGGTCACCGTATTGGTGTGGCCCTGGCTGCATTTTGCGAATAGTATTCCCAACCCATTTGTGTGACTAGCGATAATCGGGATTGTTGGAGTTCCACCAAAATCGCACACGACCAAAATCGCTCACGACCAAATCGCACCCGACACTTTGGTCACCTAAATGAATCCGAATTTAGTGGAACCCGGGTAATCCCGGGTTCCACTAAACTTTGTCGCAGGCAGCGATTAGCGCTTCGAGTACTGAGGCGCCTTGCGAGCCTTCTTAAGACCAGCCTTCTTACGCTCCACGGCGCGAGCGTCGCGGGTCAGGAAGCCGGCTTTCTTAAGCGCGGGACGGTTAGCGTCACGATCGATTTCGTTCAGCGCGCGGGACACGCCCAAGCGCAGCGCACCGGCCTGGCCGGAAATACCGCCGCCATCAATGCGAGCCTTGACGTCGAAACGACCCTGTAAGTCCAACAGCACGAAAGGTGCCATCACCAATTGCTGGTGCAACTTGTTCGGGAAGTAATCTTCCAAGGTACGACCGTTGATAGTCCAATTGCCGTTACCCGGAACCAAACGCACGCGGGCTACGGCTTCTTTACGGCGCCCCAGCCCCATGCCTTTGTCAATACGAGAATTCCCACGACCCGGTTCATCCTGAGCCGCCGGAGTCTCGGTGGTGTATTCGCTGGGGACATCCTCCAGCTCTTCGATTTCTGTAGTGGTCTTCGCCACGATACTCCTTGAGGTTTTGCAAACCGCGTTTATTGCGCGATTTGCGTGAGTTCAAAAACTTCCGGGTTCTGGCCGGCGTGCGGATGCTCCGGTCCGGCGTAAACCTTCAGCTTCGTCATTTGCTGTTTAGAGAGGCGGTTATGAGGCATCATTCCCCTAACTGCCTTCTCGATGATTTTCTCGGGTTGCTTGTCCCGCAGTTCCTGGTAAGAGGTTGCCTTCAAACCACCGGGGAAACCCGAGTGGTGGTAGGCAGTCTTTTCAGTCCATTTGTTGCCGGTCAACACGACCTTTTCCGCATTGATAACGATGACGTAGTCTCCGTTATCAAAGTTGGGAGCGAAGGTCGGCTTGTGCTTGCCGCGCAGCAAGGTAGCTACCTGGGAAGCCAAACGTCCCAGCACGATGCCATCGGCATCAACTACGTGCCACTTCGCGTCAACGTCACCAGCCTTGGGTGAATAAGTACGCACTTCTCTAGCCTTCAATTCTTAATCGTCGGTCTCATCACTTTTGTGATGATGAAAGTTTGCGTGTGCCCCGGGATGACAGCGGTATGAGTGGGAATGGTCACCAACTCGAGGGCATACAACCGTTTAATCTTAGCGATTCCGCCCGCGAAGGTCAAAAATAGGACTCCTGCACGGCGATGGCTTGAGCAGCCACGCCTCACTTACACGTATCTGGCGGCGCTCAGGACCGAGCCGCACTAGTTGTGTTCAGGCGCCGCGTCCCCAGCAGGGCGGGTCTTCAGTTTGGACAACTCCCCGGTGAGCATAGTCACCTGCTTGGAGAGGGAATCCGCATCTTCGGAAAGTTCATTAACATCAGACTGAGCCTTGGTGACATTCACGCAATAATTCTCCAAGTTCTCCAGGACGACACCCGAGTCGTTCGCCGCGCTGGAGATTGCCTGCGCAATATTTTGTGTGACGGCATTCTGTTCCTCAACTGCGGCCGAAATGGTGGTCTGGAAGTCATTGACTTGCAAAATCACTCCAGCAATTTCCTCGATTGCAGCGACCGCTTGCTGAGTTTTTTCCTGGACGTCATCAATCATCGCCACAATCTGGTTCGTTGCCTTGGCAGTTTCCGCAGCTAAATCCTTGACCTCACTGGCGACCACCGCAAAGTCCTTTCCTGATTCGCCAGCTCGAGCGGCTTCAATAGTGGCGTTCAGGGCCAGCAGGTTCGTTTGAGAAGCAATGCTGGTCACCGTACCGATAACGGTCTCAACCTTCTGGGTGGAGTCCTGCAGTCGCAATATCGTTTCCTGGGTATTGCGGGAGACCTCGGTGGCCTCGTTGGCAGTGCGGGAAGCCTCCGCGGAGCTGGCTGAAATCTCCGCGATGGCGGCGTTCATTTCCTCAGATCCGCTGGCTACAGTTTGCAGGTGTGCGGCGATACCGTTGAGAGACTCAGCCGTCGATTTCGCTAATTCCACCGTTTCCGCGGCGTTTGAGGCAGCCGTAGAAGCGGCTTGAACCACCCGATTGGTTTGCGCGGCAGTCTTAGCTGCCAAAGTTTGCCCTTCGCTTAACACATCGGTTAGCTCATCTTGCGAGTAAGCCAAGGCTCGGAGCATGTCCGCGACTTCATCGTTTGAATTCGTGGTCAGTCGCGGGGTCAAATCACCATTTCGTAGTGCCAGAAGCGAAGATTGTAGTTTATTGACAGAATCGACAATGCCCCGGCGCACCCGGTGCAAAATGAAGGCCACCACCAGGATGGCTACAACAATGTCGACGGCGTGAATAACAACGTTTTTTCCAACTAAACCTTTAGTTTGCTGCAAAACCGTGTCACTGAAGGAAGACACCGAGTTCTGCAGGGCATCTAATTCGGACAGGGTCGCAGAGATAATTGATTCGTCTGGAACCCTGCCGCTGTTGCTGGTTTCCTCAACTGTTTGCCGGTAGGACTCCAGGCTGGACACTGCCTGTGCAAATTGTTTCTGCAACTGCTCATCACGCAAACCGGACTGAGCGAAAATGTCTTGAGCGGTGTTCAAGTCGGATATAGCCTGCTTGATGGTCTCTGCAATCGGCTGGGGTTCCAGATTTTGGGTGAGATTATGGCTGGCAAATTCGTTTTGGAGGTAATCGGCTTGGCTCTGCCTGACCAGTTCGGAAACGGTACTGACCTGGTCTGAAATCAGGATTAAATCCTGGTAGCCGCGTACCTTCCCATAATAAATATCGTCAGTTATAGCGGAACAAATCACGAACGAGGCGATGCCCAGGATTCCCACAATCCCCATCAGTAATACTTTTGTCAGTACATTCAGGCGCAGCTGAGATTTCATGTTCTTGCCTTGGCGGCTTTGTGATTTCGTCATGCTTCATTCACCCACTTGAACTGGGACAATGTCTCTTGGAGCGCTTCGAATTCCTGGGCGCTGAGCACCATGTCTTGGCTAGCTTCCTGCAACTCCTCAACCGTCGCTTCCGTCTTGGCTTCAATGCGGTACAAGTTGTCTGTAACTTGTGCGGAATCGTCTGACACTTCTGTCACGGTTTGCGCCATAGAGGAAATGGTTGCGGTTTGTTCCTCAATAGCTGCCGCCACGGTGGATTGATAGTCATTAATGTTGGAGATAATGCCAGTTATCTCGGTAATGGCCTCCATCGCCGCTTGAGTATCAGACTGAATCTTGATGATGCTTTCAGACACTTCAACCGCGGCAGACTTGGTACCCAAAGCCAAATCTTTCACCTCGGAGGCCACCACCGCGAAGCCTCTCCCGGCTTCTCCGGCACGAGAAGCCTCGATGGTAGCGTTTAACGCCAATAGGTTAGTTTGCTCCGCCACCATTTTGATAGTTTCAATGACCGAACTGATTGCATCGGAAGCCTTATCCAGTTCACCCATGACGTCATTAGCCTGCGCGGTCAAAGTGGTAGCCTGCGCGGCTGATTTCGCGGCTGTTGCGGCGTTAGTTGAAATCTCGGTGACGGCACTGCGCATCTGTTCGGTGGAAGTGGCCACATCTCCGATCTGGGTGCTGACTTCCCTGGCGTTACCAGCGACCGAAGCTACTGTGTCTTTAGCGGCACTCGCTTTCGCGGCGACGTCTTGGCTCTTTTCTCGCAGTCCTTCGGCGCCTACCGTCGTTTCCGTGGCAGTGCTAGATATTCCACTCAACAAAGTGCCCAGGTTCTTTACCGAGTCATTCAACAGCACAGACATTTCGCCAATCTCGTCACGGGAAACCTGGCGTACCTGGTAAGTAAAGTCTTTCGCGGACAGGCGGTTCAGACCCTTGCTAATTTCCTTGGCGGAGCGAGAAATTGACAGGGACACCAGCACAGAAACCAGCAATACCACCACCAAACCAACCAAGCTCACCGCTAAACCGATATTGGAGTTTATGGAAGTGATGGTGTTCAGCTCGGCAACGTCAGTCTCATGTTTGTCAGTCAAGTAATTTCTCAGCGATTCCAACTGGCTTTCCATCTCTGCGCTGAGGCTGGTCAGAGTAGCACCATCCGCGTTAACGGGAATCTGGGCGGCCAAATCCTGGATGCGAGAAACGATTTCCCGCTGCTGAGAATTCAGCGGGACCTCCTGCAATTTCGTGAGCTGAGTGGTGAAATCTTGGATGGCCTGGTGGTACTTGTCATCATTCGCAACACCGAGGGCAGCGCTGAAGCCAGACTGCCTGACCTCCTGGAACTGTTGAGACATAGCAGAAAACTCGCGAGAAACCGCGGCAGTCTGGGCGTAGGTAGAGACTCTCCTCTGGGTCGCTACAGCTGAACCCCACGTAATAGCCACTACGGCAAGAGTGACCAGAAAACAGATTCCACCGATTGACAGCAACTTCTTTGAAATAGATAATCCCACTTTGACCATTACGCCTCCTAAGCCCATTCTACAAGGTGTTACAGGGACAGTCTGTGTTTTCAAAACAAACGGCTACGGTACGCAAGCAGGCTTGGTTCTGGCCTCCCCTCCGGATGTCGGGCAGAGCGAGGCGAGTGTCTCACCGCCGCTTCTGCAGCTTCTGCTTCATCTCCGGGAAAACGTCCCCGACGCCCGCTCTCGATTCGCAGCAGCACACGCCAAAACCAAACTGGAAAAATCAGTCTTTTAGTTTAGAGTATTTAAACTTGTAGACCCCGTGCATGATGGTTCCATCCAGCCAGCCAATTGGCTTAGCTGAGGTAACTTTTGCCGCCAGAGCCGCCAAGGCGTTCTTACGCGCTACTGTGGCCACCGCCTGGGCTTCATCCAGATCAGCCCCCAGGAAATAGGTCGCTTTGCGCCCGTAAATCATCGTCGTGCCAAACGTTTGACCGACTTTCAATCCCACCAGCTGGCTGAAGTCGTCCAGGTAGGCGCGCAAACCCGTCTGACTGAACTGCAAGAACAGCGGATCATCCGTCGCGACCACCGCCCCGGCATCGTCTCGACGCATGAAAATGTGGACAATCTGAGGCGGCAACCCAAAGCCATCGCGCTCAAAGCACCGCACCTGCGCCGCACCGTCCCTTTCCTTCCAGCCGGTCATCAGTTCAAACTGAGTACGACAGGCAGCTTCCACCGCTTTTGCCAAATCCACCAGTTCGTTCGCATCCTGACCGAACAGTACTGCCCCGTGACCTTGCATCAAAATCGCCCTGGACCCGGTCTCACGCAACGTAGCCAACACGGCCTTATGCAGTTTCCCGGTGGAAGGCAACCCGTAAGCTGCCGTCGGCAGGGTCGTCGACCCGAGACGTTCTGCTAGCTCAGGTGGAATTTCTACCGTAGCGCCGCTCACGCTGAGAGCCGAGGCATAGGGCTGGTGGGTGTGAATAATAAACTGGACCTGAGGCAGTTCCCGATAGATTTCCGTGTGCAGCCCGCGCTCCCCACTCGGCTTCAAATCCCCGGACCACTTGCCCTCGAAATCGACCTCTACCAATTCTTCTGGGGTCATCGTCTCGTAGCCTCGCCCTGAAGGCGTAATGAGATAACGGTCATCACCGCTGCGTTGAGACAAGTTGCCCCAGGTACGAGCCACTAAGCCTTCTCTCAGCAGGAGGCGTGCGGTATCGATAATCACATTTTCAGTTTTATCGTCTTGCCCAGTATTCCCGGTCATTTTTTGTCCTTTCTTCGCTACTGCGGCTGCCCGCGCCTGTTTATTTCTTGGTTGCCGGCTTCATCTCAACCTTTTGGAACACCCGCTCAAAACGGTTCAGCGCCTCGTCAATCAGTTCCGGGGTATATGCCGCAGAAGTGTACAGACGCGAGCCAGCCAGGGTAATCAGCCCTTCGGCGGTGTAGGCCGCCCCCATGTATTCCATCTCTTTCTTGCGTTTCGACGTTTCGTTCAAGACGTGCGGGATAGTCCACGGTTTACTCCAATCTATGGAGAAGTGCATGGTTCCAACCGTCTCGAGGTGACACACGGATCCTTCGTTCCAAGCCACGAAAGGCAGGTCGTATTGCTTAATCAGGCTTCGCAGCCCATCGGTCAGGCGGTTACCCATTTCTCCGGCATATTCACAAGCATTCGTCTCAATGATGCGCTGTATCGTGTGGTAGCCCGCCACACAGCTAATCGGGGTGGCCGCCATTGTGCCGCCAATCAACGCCTTGTGAACCTTGTCTCCCGTCTGAATCCCCGCCGCGAGGTACTTCATATATTCGCGTTTGCCACCCAGGCCGCCCGCACCGGGATACCCTCCGGCGATGACCTTGCCAAACACCGTCAAATCCGTGTCAATCCCGAACAGCCCCGAAGCACCCCGGTCAGAAATCCGGAACGCGGTAACGACCTCGTCAAAAATCAACAACGCCCCGTAGCGGCGGCACAGCCGTTCCACCCCCTTGAGGAAAGCCTGGTCGATGGGCCACGTCCCGGATTCCGGCCCGATGGGTTCAATCATGACCGCGGCAGTACCGCCGTGGAGCTTCTTCATGCGCAGTTTGCGCTCCAGGTCACCCAGATCTCCGGGCATAAATTCGTCTACGTAACGGAACATGGTCCAAGGCACCCCGTGGGCTTGGGTGAACTTAGAACCCGGAATACGGATACCGTAACCGAGCTGATCAGACCAGCCGTGATAGGCCCCGCCCATTTTAAGGACGTGCTTCTTTTTGGTGGCCAGGCGGGCGACCCGGATTGCCGCCATACACGCCTCTGTGCCCGAACCCAGCATTCGGAACATATCCACAGTCGGCACACGTGAGGCGATGAGGTCCGCCAGTTTGTATTCGTACTCGTGGAACAGCCCGGTAGACGGCCCCCCATCTTTCAGCAGCTTGATGACTTCTTCGCGAACTTCCGGCGGGTTGGAACCCAGCACGGTCGGACCGCCAGCCTGCAAGAAATCAAAGTACACGTTGCCGTCAATGTCAGTCAGTTCATGTCCGCTGGCTTTGGTGATAACCAGGGGGAAAGGATGGTTGAACGCGAGATTGTGCTGAACTCCGCCGGGAATGCGATTCATCGCCGTTTCAATCATAGATTTCGAACCTGAACACTTCGCTTCGAAGTAATCTTGTTCGTAATTACGCAAGGCTCCGGCACTAATGGAGTAAATTGGTTTCTTGATAAGGTCATCCAGTTGCTTGTTGATGGCGCGAGTGCTGGGTTGATTAATTCGCATTTGATTCTCTCCTCACTGAGCTGAAATCATTGCCCCAATTGTATAACTCTTGAACGAAAGAAAACAGTATGTTGATACTTGCTTACGACGTCGGAACGTCAGGAGTGAAAACTTGTCTGTACCAGGCGGGGTCGGAGCTAACCCTGGTGAACTCTCGATTGGGGACCTACGACCTGACAATCCTGCCCAATGGGGGCGCAGAACAAGACCCGAACCAGTGGTGGGACGCCATCGTCAAAACCACTCGTGAACTTGCACGCGAAAACCCGCAAGAAATGGCGGAGGTCCAAGCCATCAGTTTTTGTTCCCAGATGCAAGCTCTGGTGCTGGTAGATGAGTCGGGACATCACCTGCGTCCCGCCATGAGCTATATGGATCAGCGCGCCGCGGAGCAAAAACAGCGCGGGCTTGAAACCGGCATGAAAATTTCGGGGATGAATGCCAAGAAGTTGTTGTCCAGCCTCTATCGGACCTCCGCAGTTTCCGCTTCCGTCAAGGACCCCATGTGGAAATACCTCTGGGTGCGTGACAACGAGCCCGAAGTCTATGCCAAGGTCCACAAGTGGCTCGACGTCAAGGAATACCTCATTGCCCGCTTGACCGGGAATTTCGTCATGTCAGTAGATTCGGCGTTCGCCACTTTGCTCCTGGACGTGCGCAGCAGTCGTCCCGCGTGGGCATCGCGTTTAGCTCGCTCTTTCGGGGTCCATCCGAATCATCTCGCGCCCATCGTCACGTCGGCGACCGCAGTCGGGACGTTGCTTCCAAAAGTTGCTCAAGAGCTTGGCCTACCGCAAACCGCCACCGTTTATGCTGGTGGTGGGGACGCGTCACTCATCGGAGTCGGGGCTGGGGCCTGCGGGGTCAGCGACACCCACATCTACTGGGGAACTTCAGGATGGGTTTCTACCGTCACCGATAAGCGCGTGGTGGATGTCAATTCCATGATTGCTACCGTTGACGGTGCCGATCCGGGCAAATACAACTACTTCGCCGAGCTGGAAACGGCCGGTAAATGTTTCGAATGGGTTCGCAAACATTTGGCCGAGGACGAGATTGATGTCTACCTATCTCATAAGGACCAAGCCGGGGACGTAGAAACGAAATACACCTCGCTCTACGAGTACCTGTCCGAGGTTATTGCGAAAGCTCCCGCTGGTAGTGGCGGTGTGATTTTCGCCCCTTGGCTGCACGGAAACCGTTGCCCGTTCGAGGACGCCAATGCCAGGGCCATGTTTTTCAACATCTCCCTGGAAACCGGCAAAACTGAGATGCTACGCTCCGTCATCGAAGGCGTATGTTTCCATCTGCGCTGGTTCTTGGAAACAGAAGGTAAGAAAATCCAAACTTCCGAAGCGGTACGTTTCGTCGGTGGCGGCGCCCTCTCGCCAGTCACTTCCCAGATTCTGGCTGACGTACTGGGTCGAACCGTAGAGACGGTAAGGGATCCGCAAAACGTGGGGTCGGTCGGTGCTGCCCTAGTAGCCCTGGTAGGGGCACAAGAAGTCGACAACCTGATTCAGGCCGCCCAGAAACTCGTGAAAGTCTCGGAACGTTACCTGCCTAACCCGGAACATCGCGCTGTCTACGACCGCCAATACAAAGTGTTCAAAGGCCTATATCGCGCCAACCGCAAAGCCTTCAATCTGCTCAACAGTAACAACCAACCGAAATAACAAAGGATTACCACTATGACACAGACGGATTCTCCAACCCCACCGGAGCAACCAGATAATTCCCCCGATGTCCCCTCGGTGGCAACGCCCTCTGGCGCTGCACAGACAGCCCCTGCCCCGAGCAACCCTGATGCGATTGTGGTCGGCCAGGCTTCCAAAGGCAAAGCCGCCCTCATTCAAGCCATCAAGTTCACTCTGCTGTCCATCACTGCCGCCGGGGTCGAGGTCGCCAGCTTCGCCCTGATGGTATGGATAAACTCCCTGACGGGGTGGTTCCCGTTCTGGGTGTCGCAATCGGTTTCCATCGCCCTGTCGGTTGTCTATAACTTTACGGTAAACCGCCATTTCACTTTCAAGTCAGCGAATAACGTTCCCATCGCGATGCTGAAGGTCGCCTTGTTCTATGTGTTCTTTATCCCTCTGACGTCCTGGGGCGGACAAATTCTGTCCAATATGGGATGGGCTGACTGGTTGCTGAAAGGCATCAGTTTGTTGCTGAACTTTGTCGGCGAGTTCTTGTGGTGGAAGTTCGTGGTGTTCCGCGGTTCGGAAAACACGAACTCTCTGGCGGTAAAGCAGGCCGAAAAGAGCCGACAAAACAGCGTATCTGCCGCGGAATAAGCCGCCAGTGAACGATGTCTCACGGCTGGTTTAGGAATTTGCTCAGTCTTGTTCTGGCTGACAATCGCAGTCTCGCCGCGCCCGCGTGGTTTGTTGTCGAGCGAGCAGTTCCGCCGCGCTCCTCGGGTAATCAACCCCGGTGAGAGTCAATCCCAGGGCGGGAGCGACCGGAATTTCTGGGATACGCGCTTTGGCGGCCAACGCTCCTGCTAGCCAGGCTGTGTCCCGTTTAGCACGTCCTACTTCAGTCAACGCGCCCACCAGGGAGCGCACCATAGAGTGACAAAAGGCATCAGCGCACACCCGGATTTCTATGATTCCCGGTTCGATTCGTAGTGTCTCTAACTGTTGCAAGTTTCGGATTGTGGTGGCGCCCTCGCGCGGTTTGCAGAAAGCCGCGAAGTCGTGTTCCCCCAACAGTACTTTGGCGCTCGCATTCATAGCAGCCGGATCCAGCGAGGTTGGATACCACCAACAGCAGTTGCGGGTTAACGGGTTGCGCGCTGACACGTCATCAACAATGCGGTACACGTAATGGCGTGCCAGAGCCGAAAACCTCGCATCGAAGCTTTCCGGCACCACTCTCGCCGCGGTCACCACCAACGCATCCACGGCACCCTGGGGATACGCAGATGGTGCATCCTCCACCGGGCTGGCCAGATTTCCGCTCAACACCGCTCGCAGTACCGCCCCCAGCCGCAACACTAACGTTTCGGGGGAAACTGTGCGGTTTGCCGAATCCGGCACGGTGAAATGGGCCACTTGCCCGGTGGCATGAACCCCGGCATCGGTGCGTCCCGCCACCGTAAGCTCCACAGGTTGTCGAAAGATCACCGCCAGAGCGGATTGGAGGGCGCCCTGCACCGTAGGCAGTCCGGGCTGGACGGCCCAACCGTGGAACGGCGTCCCATCATAGCGAATATCCAGGCGTGTGCGCATTACTTCCCCCTGAACCCCGCGACGCAGCCCGGTGGCGGTGTCATGCGGGCTAAATCTGCTTTCACTCTAGGGTTGCTGGACATACTATCCATCATCCCTGTTTCGTGGCGAATTTGTGGAGCATCTGATAAAAAACCGGAGGGCTGGGTCCTGTGAACCCAGCCCTGCGGAAAAATGAGTCGGCTTATTCGGCCTTTTCTTCGGGAGTTTCCTCCGCCTTAGCTTCAGCCTTTTCCTCTACAGGAGTTTCGGGCTTTTCCTCAGCAGCATCTTTCGCTTCAGATTCTGCCTTGGTTTCTTCCGGCTTAGCAGCAGCCTTCTTCGGTGTGGCCGGCTTGGCCTTCTTCTTCTTTTCGACGCCTTCAAGCACCAAAGAGATTTCCGCCAGAGGAGCATTGTCGCCCTTGCGGTATCCCATCTTTACGATGCGGGTGCAGCCGCCCTCACGGTCTTTATCAATGGCCGGAGCGATTTCCTCGAACAACTTGGCAACCACGGCCTTGTTGCGCAGCTTCGACAGCACCTGACGGCGAGCGTGCAAATCACCGCGGCGAGCCTTGGTAATGAGCTTCTCAGCCAGCGGCTGAACACGCTTGGCACGAGCTTCAGTGGTCGTTACAGCTTCATTTTCAAACAGGGCGCAAGCCAGATTCGCGAGCATAATCCGCTCATGAGACGGGCTACCACCCAAACGGGGGCCTTTCGTGGGCTTAGGCATAATTCTTGATTCTCCTTAAATCTTGTCTCAAAAGTTAGTTTTCATCACTGAACTGGGGCATGTCCGCGCTTTCGACAGCAGGCATCGGGGTGTCTTTCAAAGACATCCCCATCCCAGCCAGTTTCTCCTTGATTTCATCAATGGATTTCTGACCAAAGTTGCGGATATCCAGCAAATCTGCCTGGGACCGAGCTACCAGGTCGCCTACCGTGTTAATGCCTTCACGAGTCAGGCAGTTCAACGCCCGGGAGGTTAGGTCCAAGTCCTCAACAGACATAGCCAAATCTTCAGCCAGAGCTGCATCGTTACCGGACGGCCCCAATTCGATACCTTCGGCATCGTGGTTCAAGTCGCGAGCCAGCCCGAACAGCTCCACCAGGGTCTTGCCCGCAGAAGCCATCGCGTCACGCGGAAGAATGGCTTTCTTGGTTTCCACATCGACGACCAAACGATCGAAGTCAGTGCGCTGTTCCACACGAGTGGCCTCCACACGGTAGGACACCTTAAGAACTGGAGAATAGATGGAATCCACGGGAATGCGAGAAATCTCGGCTTCCGGGTCCTTGTTCTGAGACGCGGAAACGTAGCCGCGGCCGCGTTCCACAGTCAGTTCGATTTCCAGCTTGCCATCTTTGTTCAACGTGGCAATGTGCTGTTCCGGGTTGTGAATCACCACGCCAGCCGGAGGCATAATGTCACCCACGGTGACCTCGCCCTCCCCGGTCTTGCGCAGATACATGACCACGGGCTCATCATTGTCCGAGGACAAGACGATTTCTTTGATGTTCAAAACAATCTGAGTCACGTCCTCTTTCACACCCGGCAGGGTCGTGAATTCGTGCAAAGCCCCCTCAATCTTGATGGAGGTCACTGCCGAACCCGGAATCGAGGACAGCAGGGTGCGACGCAGGGAATTTCCCAGAGTGTACCCGAAACCCGGTTCCAAAGGCTCTATCGTAAAACGAGAGCGCTGGTCATTGATAACTTCTTCAGTCAGCTTCGGTTGCGCTTGAATAAGCACTGTTGATTTCCTTTCCGGCATCCGCCACCACACCGGTTCAGGCTCCAAATCCTTGGCGAAGGGATTTGAGTAATTTTAGGTTGTAAGTAATTTTCCAGAACCGCTTGAGCTGCCGTTTGTCCCTGGTGAGGTCCACCAGCGGCTAACCGGCCCGGACAAGCGCAATCAGACGCGGCGACGCTTCGGAGGGCGGCAGCCGTTGTGAGCCTGCGGAGTCACATCCTGGATGGAACCAACTTCCAGACCGGTAGCAGTCAGAGTACGAATCGCGGTTTCACGACCAGAACCCGGACCCTTGACGAAAACGTCAACCTTTTTCAGACCAAATTCCTGCGCGCGACGAGCCGCGGCTTCGGCAGCCAACTGCGCTGCGAACGGCGTCGACTTACGCGAGCCCTTGAAACCGACCTGACCGGAGGACGACCAAGCAATAACAGCACCGGACGGATCCGTGATGGACACGATGGTGTTGTTGAAAGTGGATTTGATATAAGCATTGCCTTCGGTAACGTTCTTACGTTCCTTGCGGCGCGATTTAGTGGCTTGAGGCTTACCTGCCATGATTTATCCCCCTTACTTCGCTTTCTTCTTACCGGCAACGGTGCGCTTGGGTCCCTTGCGGGAACGCGCATTAGTCTTGGTGCGCTGGCCATGAACCGGCAAGCCTGCGCGGTGACGACGCCCTTGATAACAGTTGATTTCAATCTTGCGGCGAATATCCGCGGCAACTTCACGGCGTAAATCACCCTCGACCTTGTAGTTGGCCTGAATGAAATCACGCAATGCAATCAATTCGTCTTCAGTAAGGTCCTTGACGCGCGTGTCCGGACTCACACCGGTCGCTTCCAAGGTTTCCTTCGCGCGGGTACGTCCAATCCCGTAAATATATGTTAAAGCGATTTCCATGCGCTTTTCGCGCGGCAAATCCACACCTACCAGGCGTGCCATGTATTTCTCCTGTTTTCTTATTCAGAGGCCGTCACCCTGCCTCCCACACTGTCAATAGTGCGGCCTCGGCCCCTGATACCGAGGGTTACGGCTCACGCAACACCTGAAACTTCAGGTGGAACGATAGACCGCTGGCGGGTGCTTGACCCAAATCGGGTCATGCGTCGAGAGCGACGCGCCGGGACTTAGCCCTGACGCTGCTTGTGACGCGGGTTTTCGCAAATCACCATCACGCGACCGTGCCGGCGAATCACCTTGCACTTGTCACAGATGGGTTTAACGCTGGGGTTAACCTTCATCATTTCCTCCGAGTTAGGCCATTTTACTTGTAGCGATACACTATACGGCCTCGAGTGAGGTCGTAAGGACTCAACTCGACTACCACGCGATCCTCAGGCAGGATACGGATGTAATGCTGGCGCATCTTTCCTGAGATATGCGCCAAAACTACATGCTCATTGGCCAGTTGCACCCGGAACATCGCATTAGGCAAGGCCTCAACTACCGTACCTTCGACTTCGATGACTCCGTCTTTTTTCCCCATAGGGCTAACCAATCCTCCGCAAAATGTCTTTTGGATCTTTAGAATCCGTCCTCAGGCAGGAACCCCCACCATTAGACAGTCCAAAAGTCGATTCTAAACCTTTTATCCGCAAAACACCAAATCAGAAACTCCCCGCCGAGATGGCCGAAACTGAGCCCAGACGAGCGAAAACTTGAGAATTGTCCCGGTGGACTACTTGAGCCCTTGACGGCGCAACCGCTGCCGAGTAGTTTCCAAGTTACCTGCCAAAGCTGCGGTTCGCAACCGTGCCGCCCGCGCCTGACGCTGCGGGTCACGAGCATTAATCATGGAGGTACCAATTTGCCAGCCGGCATAAATCAGCAGCAGCTGGGCCACAAAAATCAGCACGAATGAGACTGCCGGAGGCGGAAGCAACGGGAACAGGAGCCCGAAGAAAGGAACCTTGTAACGAAATTCACCGCGAACCATATCCAGAGTGACTGTTTCGTCACTGGCCTCCGCCTGGGGATTGTCAGACTTGACGCCGAACTGCATCTCGTCGCCGGAACCCATGACTTCGCTGACTCGCGCAATCTCGTATTTCACCGCTTCGGTCGGCTGATAAGCAATAATGTCACCCGGATTGAGCTGTTGGGCTCCCTGCTGGCGCAGCTTTTGGAACAGCAACAAATCCGATTGGGAGAAAGTCGGATTCATAGAATCGTCAGGTATGGTCGTGGCGACGTAGCCTTGAGTGCGAGGAATCACGGTGGTCATGATGAAAGCCACGCCCACCAGGATGAGGATGACCCAGCCAATCATGAAAAAGATTGCATTACGCAAAGGGTGCTGAGACTGTTTGTTCAGCAACGAAACAATGCGGTTGGCCTGCGTGGTCATGTCTGGGCTCCACCTCCCTGAGCTTAGTGCTATTTTACCCGTTATTGGCTACTGCTTGCGGTTCTTCGACGTTACTTCTTTGACATCTTGGAGAAAAGTCGGGAAAAGAATCCCTGTTTGACTGGCTCGACCTCGGCTTCGGCATCTTCGTAACCAGCGGCGAACAGCTCTTCGTCAGCGCCTGGCACGCCCTCTGCGCTTTCGGTCGGATCCCATTCGGAGTATCCCTCCTGCATAGCTTCTGGAATGTCGCCTTGCACCTGGGGAATCTCGAAGGACAGTTCTTCTTCATCGCCTTCCGCTTCCGCCTGATTGGCTTGGGCCAGCATTTCCTCGGCGTTTTCACCCAGGTAAGGCAGGTCAGCAGCGGCCGGCTCGGTCCCTTCGTTTTCCTCAGCGGTGTCCCCCTCGGGCATCTCGTCTGACATGGAGACTGACAGTTCGGCCGGAACTTCGGACTCTGAATCGGCAAAATCTCCCAGGTCGATCTCTTCCTGATTAGCCCAATCTGAATCTGGGGAAGCGTCCGGCTCCTCCATCCCAATGGCCTCGCTGCCGGGCAAAGCCGTTTCCTGCGAAGCTTGGGCGTCCCCGGACAGTTCGGCGGGAATTTCGTCCGCGAGTTCAGCTGTCTCTGCCAGCCCGGCATCAGCGGATTCTTCCACCTGCTCATCAAGACCAGATTCTTCCGGCATCTCAATCTCAGCCGACTCGAGATTGAGTTCCAAATCGTCCAACTCGCCCAAATCCAAATCCACCAAGTCAACATCTGTTTCGGCGAAGGTTTCTTCCGTCTCTGCTGCCGGATTCAGCATCTCCGGGAGTTCCTCGGGAATCTCTGTCTCAGGAATCTCAGCCGGTTCCGTTTCCTCAACCGGGGTTTCCTCCGTAAGTTCAGAGCTGACCGCATCAACCGGTTCCTCGGAAGCGGAATCTTGCAGGGTCAGTTCCGTCTCGATTTGGGGCTCATTGATTTCCGTTTCCTCCAGCAGTACGGCAGCCGGCAGTTCCTCGGCGACTTTCGCGTCCTCGGGCAGAGCGGTTTGTTCAGGAATGGCCTCAGGTTCAATTTCAGAAGCCACCTCAGCCGGTACTTCATCTGGCGTGACCGCGGGCTGGTCGGGCTCTAACGGGAGGACTTCCTCAGATTCCTCGGGGTTGACAGCCCAATGCGCCATCTCGCCTTCCACGTCACCTACGTAAAGTTCGTCATCGTTGCCCTCGGATTCCAACACGTCATCGTCGTAGACCCGCTGCCCCACCAAATCCTCTGCAGCGGAGATTTCCTCCGCGAGAGTCTGTTCGGACAATTCATCGTCCTCTGGCTGAACGGGAAGCTCTTCAGGCAGTGCCTCGGGCAATTCCTCGGAAAGATCGTCGGGCAATTGTTCCAGCAGGTCCTCAGGCTGATGTTCAGATAATTCTGCAGGTAATTCCTCAGGTAGCTGTTCAGGCAATTCCTCAGAAAGCTCAATTTCTTCAGCATCAGTGGCCGCGTGTTCTTCGGGCTCAGACCAAGACTCGGCTTGGTCCGGTGCGCCTTCCGGCGCCTCACTATCAGGCAGTTCTTGGTCAAGAGTGGGTGCAACCTTTTCCGAGGTAGATTCGCCTGCCGCCATCGGCTCTCCGGACGGCGATAAGGTTTCTTCCGGTACCTCAGTTTCAGCAACTGCATTCTCAGGTGCGTGAGCCAGAGGTACTCCGACCTCTGGAGCTAAAGGTTCTGCCGTGTCTGCCGGGGTTGCAGCTGTTTCTGAACAGGCCGTTTCACTGGAGTGCCAGTCGACTCCACGGTCAGAAGTTTCTACCGGCAAGGTTTCAGGTTCGGGTTCGGCTGGCATCTCAGGAGTTGGAGCCGTGACAGAAGACGCCCGTGCGGCTGCAATGATACTCAGACCGGGAATCTCTGCTGCAGCCGGATCATTAGCCAGCGGTAGTGGCCGCCGAGATCCCGTTTCGAGAGCTTCGATGGCACAATCCGCAATGGCTTTCCAGTCAAAACCGGCCTTGGCGAGCTCGGAGGTTTCGACCTCGGGCAAGGGCGTGTTAGGAATGCTATGGTCACTGCGGGCGGAACGCACATGGCTGGCTAGTTCATCCAACAGTTCCGGCACACTGGGCAGCTGGGACGGCAAGGAAACCCCGTTCGTGTAGATGTAACCAGGGTTGTGTTTGCGTACCTTGGCCCGCAAGCGTTCCACGTCCTCACGACCTTGAGCCGTCAACGTAGGGGGACGGTACCCATCATCTTCGGGCATAAACGAGGAAAACCTTTGGGCTCCCATGTTGAAACGAGAGGGGGTTGCGGGGTTGCTGCTTTCAGCCACGTTGTATTCTCCTTGCCATTCACAGTGCCGGACGGCACAGCTCTAATTATTCTATATTAGGCACCCCTAGTGAAACCTAAATCTAACCGCAATACTTGCCAATTAAAGAGGTATTTTGCCCAAGATGACCGTAATTCAACACTGACGAAAAGTAAACCTGGGAAAACCTCAACCGCGGGGCGCGATGGCCCGCGGTGAAAGCCCGAAGGGAGCCAACCCGGCTCTTCCTCCATCTGGAGCTGTCAAAACCCACACTCCTCCGGGCAGAACCGCAACGGTGTGCTCAAAGTGAGCCGCCCTGGACCCGTCCACGGTAACTGCGGTCCAACCATCGGATAGCTCCTTGGTTACGGAGCCGCCACGGGTCAACATGGGCTCTATGGCCAACACCATCCCTGGTTTTATCTTTGGACCGCGAGAACGGGTGGAATAGTTCAACACATCCGGAGCCTGATGCATGGCGGTGCCGATACCGTGACCCACGTACTCCTCCACGATGCCGGCCTCCCAGCCGTAACGGAGCGTATCCTCCGCTACAACTTTCTCAACAGCATCGCCGATTTCACCCAGATACTTGGCGTTAGCCAGGGCGGCTATCGCTGACCACAGGGATCGTTCGGTTGTGGAGAGCAGCTGCAAATCGTCAGGACGAGCATGTGATTCACCACCGCAAATCATCGAAAATGCGGCATCACCGTGCCACTGGCGAGAGGCGTTGTCCACAATATAGGCACCACAGTCAAAGCTCACTAAGTCGCCAAACTGCAATACCCGATTGCCCGGAATCCCGTGGACAACTTCCTCGTTAATCGAGACGCAAACGGTGGCGGGAAAACCGTCATAACCCAAGAAGTTGGATTTCGCACCCATACGTTTGATGACAGCGGCGCTAATCTGATCCAGTTCCCCGGTAGTGATGCCCGGTTCACAAGCCTCACGAAGAGCCTGGTGAATCGCAACTACCACCATTCCGGCGCGGCGCATTTTCAAAATTTGATTGGTGGATTTAATCTCAATGCGCCGGTCTTGGACTGACACCGAGCTAATTCCCTTCGATTTCTTCCATCACCGCAAGCAAACGCTGGGCAATTTCAGAAATGGTGCCCTCCCCATCAACCTTGCGCAACACGCCTTCCTGCTCATAAAAGTCCAGCAGGGGCTGCGTAGCTTCAAAGAATACCTCTAGACGGTGGTCGATGACTTCGGGGGTGTCGTCGGTACGGCCTTCAATTTCGGCACGCTTCAACAGCCGCCGTTTTACCTCGGCAGCACTGACATCCAGGTAAATCGCCGCATCCACCCGTTCGTTGGTCTCAGCCAAGACGGCTTTGAGAACCTTAGCCTGGGGAATCGATCGGGGATAGCCGTCCAGCAGAAAGCCGGCGGTGGCATCAGTCTGGCTGATACGCTCACAGACAATCCGGTCAGTAACCGAATCGGGAACGAACTCACCTTTGTCGATATAGGACTCAATGAGCTTGCCCAGTTCAGTCTTTTCCGCCTTATGCTTACGGAAAATATCCCCGGTAGAAATCCAAGGGATGTGAAAATGTGCTGCAATCTCTTTGGCGTGGGTCCCTTTACCCGCGCCGGGAGGGCCCATAATCACCAAATTTGTTGTCATGCCATAAATCCTTCGTAGTGGTGCTGATGTAGTTGAGCGTTGATGTCCTTCACCGTTTGCAGGCCAACGCCAACGATAATCAGAATTGTAGTACCACCGAAGGGCAATTGGGGCACGTTCATCGCGACCATCGCAATCTGGGGAATCAGAGCCACGATAGTCAAATAAACCGCACCGGCCGTAGTGATTCGGGTCATCACGTAGTGCAGGTAGTCAGCCGTGGGACGCCCCGCGCGCAGACCAGGGACGAAGCCTCCGTACTTCTTCATGTTGTCCGCGACTTCCTCGGGATTGAAAGTAATCGAGGTATAAAAGAACGCGAACGCAAAGGTCAGCAAGCCGTAAACGACCAGGTAGAACCAGGAGCTAGAACGGAAGTTCATGCTAATCCATTGAATCCACTTGGCATTTTGGTCACCGAACTGAGCCAGCATCATCGGCAGGGACAGAATCGAGGAAGCAAAGATGACCGGGATAACGCCGGACATGTTGATTTTTAGCGGAATGTATGTGGTGGTGCCGCCGTACATCCGACGTCCCACCATGCGCTTGGCGTACTGCACGGGGATGCGACGCATGGACTGTTCCACATAGACCACAGCCAGGGTCACCAACAGAATCAGGGCAATAATCGCCAAGAACTTTTGGATACCACCGTTACCGCCAGCAATAGCGAACAGCTTCCGCGGCAAGTTGGCGATGATAGAGGTGAAAATCAGGATGGACATACCGTTGCCGACACCTTTTTCGGTAATCAGCTCACCCATCCACATAATCAAGCCGGTAGCAGCCGTCATCACCAGAATCTGGAGAACGAAAATCCAGGCGGAATCCGAGGGAATAATCTTTTGATTCGAGGCCCGACCGAACAGCGTGCCGGTACGCGCCGCGGTGATGATGGAAGTTGATTGCAACACGCCCAGGGCAATAGTCAGGTAACGCGTGTACTGGGTCAACTTCGCTTGTCCGGTCTGACCTTCCTTGTGCAGGTCCTCAAAACGAGGAATGACTACGCGCAGCAACTGGATAATAATCGAAGCCGTAATGTAAGGCATGATGCCCAAAGCAAAAACAGAGAGCTGCAGCAAAGCGCCACCGGAGAACATGTTCACCAGGTCGAGTAGCGACCCGTTGTTCTGAACATCAGAGATGACCGCCTTTAACGCGGCATAGTCAACACCCGGCAGGGGGATAAACGAACCCCAGCGGAACAGAGCCATGATAAAGAAGGTGAACAACAGCTTCTTACGGAGATCAGGCGTTTTGAAAGCCTGAATAAAAGCGGTAAACAAGTGTCCTCCAAAGTTTTTCGGCACGTCAGTGAGCACAGCTCACTTCCTAGCTAAACATGATACCGGTTCGACAGAGATTGGTGGAAACGGCGGGGTACCGTTTCCGTACCCCGCCGTAATCCTCAGCGAACACGTGCGGTCAAAGACCCGCCTTGAGCCTCGACCTTAGTCTTAGCGGAGCTGGACCAAGCATCTACAGTCAAGTCAAACTTAGCTGTCGCTTCACCGGTTCCCAGCACCTTGACCAGGGAATTCTTACGAACCAGACCCTTGTCAACCAAGTCGTCAACCGTCAAAGTGCCGCCCTTGGGGAACACTTCGGAGAGGCGATCCAGGTTCACTACCTGGTACTCGACATGGAAGGGGTTCTTAAAGCCGCGCAACTTAGGCAGACGCATATGCATCGGCATCTGGCCACCCTCGAAGCCCAGAGGCACTTGGTAACGTGCCTTGGTACCCTTGGTGCCGCGACCCGAAGTCTTACCCTTCGAACCTTCACCGCGGCCAACACGAGTCTTGGCCTTGTTAGAGCCCGGAGCCGGACGCAAATCGTGCAGGTAAGTCACCTTAACGTCATCGCTGGCAGCTGCCTTTTTAGCGGTGGCTGCCGGCTTCTTGGCAGCGGCCGGAACTTTCTTTGCCGCGGGTTTTTCCGCAGCGGTCTTTTCCTCTTCGCTCTCGCTCATCAGTCGACCTCCTCCACGCTTACTAGGTGACGCACCTTCTGCACCTGGCCGCGCACGGCCGGATTATCAGGGCGAACCACAGACTGACGAATTTTCTTTAGTCCCAGGGAAGCCACAGTCGCCCGCTGATCTCGCGAGGAACCAATCGTGGACTTCACCTGAGTGATTTTCAGGTTCTTAGCCATTACGCACTCACTCCTTCGGCAGCCAATTCAGCCTCGGCTTTAACCGCTTCGGCGCGCACCTGAGCTTCGCCTTCGGCGCGAGCCCGCAACATACCGGCAGGAGCCACTCGTTCCAGCGGCAAACCGCGGCGAGCCGCTACGGCCTCCGGCTGCTCCAGCTGCTTCAGAGCAGCCACAGCACCACGCACGATATTCAGCGCGTTGTCAGAGCCCAAAGACTTGGACAAAACGTCGCGGATTCCGGCGCATTCCATAACCGCACGCACCGGGCCACCGGCGATTACACCGGTACCGGGGGAAGCGGGCTTGAGCAGCACTACGCCCGCAGCATCCTCACCGAGAACCTCGTGGACGATAGTGTGGCGAATCATCGGAACATGGAACATGGACTTCTTAGCCTCTTCCACGCCCTTAGCAATCGCTGCCGGAACTTCCTTAGCTTTGCCGTAACCAACACCGACGGTACCTTCCCCGTCGCCAACCACGACCAGAGCGCAGAAGGACATGTTACGGCCGCCCTTCACCACCTTGGACACACGGTTGATGGTCACCACGCGTTCAATGTATTTGTCATCAGCGCTGCCACCACGACGATTGTCACGGCGGTCATCGCGTTCACGGCGATTTCCGCGGCGCTCCCGGCGACCGCCACGATCCTGGGCGTCATTAGCACCAAGGTCCGTGGTCTGGTCCACAGAGTCTGCGGTCTCGCCTGTAATCTGCTGTTCTTGTTCAGCCATTTTCTCAACTTTCCTTACAGACTCAGTCCGCCCTCGCGGGCACCTTCAGCCACGGCCGCAACGCGACCGTGATACATATTTCCACCGCGATCAAACACACACTGGGTAATCCCAGCGGCTTTGGCACGCTGTGCAATCAACTTGCCAACTTCGGTAGCCTTGGCCACCTTGTTGTCCTTAGCACCACGCAAAGCGTCCTCCATGGTGGAAGCGCTCACAATAGTCTTGTGCTCGTAGTCGTTGACAAGCTGGGCGATCATGTGCCGGTTAGAACGGGTCACGACCAAACGCGGCTTTTCCGCAGATCCAAACATGTTCTTGCGGACCCGCTGGTGGCGACGCAGACGCGACAGCCGCTTGCCTTTACCCTTTACAGAATAAGCCATGATTACTTACCTGCCTTTCCAACCTTGCGGCGAACATTTTCACCCAGATAACGCACACCTTTACCCTTGTAAGGCTCCGGCGGACGAATCTTGCGCAGATTCGAGGCGACCTCGCCGACCAGTTCCTTCGAGATACCCTCGACGGTGACCCGGTTGCCTTCCACCTTGAACGTGATGCCCTCGGGAGGCTCCACGTTGACGGGGTGCGAAAAACCGAGTTGGAACTCCAGGCCAGCGCCTTTTTGGTTGACACGGTAACCAGTGCCCTGAATCTCCAGGACCTTGGAATATCCGTTGGTGACACCCTCAACCATGTTGGCGATGAGGGTACGAGTCAAACCGTGCAGAGAACGGGATTCGCGTTCATCATCAGGACGGCTCACGACCACGGTCGACCCATCAACCTTTGCGGTAATCGGGCTGGCCACGGACATGGTCAAGGTACCCTTGGGACCCTTGACGGAAACGTCTTGTCCATTGATATTTACTTCCACACCGGCGGGAATTTCCACCGGAATCTTACCGATACGCGACATGTCAGCCTCCTTTACCAGATGTAGGCGATGACTTCTCCGCCTACACCCTTGTCGGCTGCCTCGCGGTCAGTGAGCATACCGGACGAGGACGAGATAATCGCCACGCCCAGGCCGCCCAGGACCTTCGGCAGTTTGGTGGACTTTGCATACACCCGCAAACCGGGCTTGGAGACGCGTTTCACACCGGAAATCGCGCGTTCACGTTTGGCGCCGTACTTTAGGTTAAGCGTCAAAGTTTTGCCGACTCGCGCTTCCTCGACTTCGTAGTCTTTGATGTAACCCTCAGTCTGAAGAATGTTCGCGATTGCGGCCTTCATTTTCGAGTACGGCATAGATACCGACTCGTGGTACGCCGAGCTGGCGTTGCGCAGACGTGTCAGCATGTCTGCTATGGGATCAGTCATTGTCATTGGGCTTGGGCCCTTTCTGAGGCGGTTTCGTAATCGACCTGCCCCCTAATGTGTTTACCAGGAAGACTTCTTAACGCCGGGGAGCTCGCCATTATGGGCCATCTCACGCAGGCAGATACGGCACAAGCCAAACTTGCGATACACCGAATGAGGGCGACCACAGCGCTGGCACCGAGTGTAGGCACGCACCGCAAATTTGGGTTTGCGCGCAGCCTTGTTCTTCAAAGCGGTTTTAGCCATTCTTAATCCTCCTTGAACGGGAAACCGAGGTACTTCAGCAGTGCCCGGCCTTCGTCATCAGTAGCAGCGGTGGTTACGACCGTGATGTCCATCCCCCGAACATGGTCGATGGAGTCCTGGTCAATCTCATGGAACACGGATTGCTCGGTCAAGCCGAAAGTGTAATTTCCATGACCGTCGAACTGCTTGGAGCTCAAACCACGGAAGTCGCGGATACGCGGCAAAGCCGTGGAAAGCAAACGATCGAGGAACTCCCACATGCGGTCACCGCGCAGGGTGACGTGAGCCCCAATCGGGGAACCTTCACGCAACTTGAACTGAGCGATGGACTTGCGAGCCTTGTCAACCACGGGCTTCTGGCCGGTGATGGTGGACAGGTCAGAGATAGCGCCTTCCATGAGCTTGTGGTCGTGCGCGGCGGCACCCACACCCATGTTCACGACAATCTTTTCCAAACCGCCAACCTGGTTAACGTTCTGGTGCTTGAATTCCTTGAGCAGCTGACCCTTGATTTCTTCGCGGTACTTGGTCTTAAGCCGCGGGGTGTATGTTTCCTCTGCCATTACAGATCCTTCCCGGTAGCTTTGGACACGCGAATCCGAACGGTCTTTTCTTTACCATCGCGATCCACGACCTCTTCGCGCATCCCCACCCGGGTACCCGCAATCTTTTTGGTCGTGTTGCCCAGTTTGGCCTTGGCCGCCGCAGGCTCGTAGTACATCACGTTGGAAATATGAATGGAGGCCTCTTTCGTTTCGATGCCGCCAGTCGGCCCCTGATGGGTCCGCCCCGCCTTGTTGTGGTGCTTCATCATCATGACGCCCTCGACCACCACGCGTTCACGCTTCCGGTCGATTTGCAGAATCCGGCCATGCTTGCCTTTGTCGCGGCCAGTTATGACCACGACTTCGTCGCCAACCTTCAACTTTGCTGCCATCAGATCACCTCCGGGGCGAGTGAAATAATGCGCATGAACTTCTTTTCGCGAAGTTCACGCCCGACGGGCCCGAAAATACGGGTGCCGCGCGGCTCCTCATCGTTCTTGAGGATGACAGCGGCGTTCTCGTCGAAACGAATGTAGGAACCGTCCTTGCGGCGGGTCTCCTTTTTAGTGCGGACTACGACAGCCTTAACGACTTCACCCTTTTTCACGTTGCCGCCAGGGATAGCATCCTTGACGGTCGCGACAATGGTGTCGCCGATGCCGGCGTAGCGTCGCTTCGAGCCGCCCATCACACGGATGCAAAGGATTTCCTTAGCCCCCGTGTTGTCGGCGACCTTCAGTCGCGACTCCTGCTGAATCATCTTTTCTCCTTCGTCTGGCCGGTTCTCAATAGAGCCTTGCCGAACCTATCTTGCGTTGCAAGGGCGCACAAATCCCACCTCAAACGGGCGGAATTGAAACCCCTGGCTGACACAGACACATTTGTGAGAGGTCTCAGCCAAAAGCAACCCTCCAAGTCTAGTATTTATTGGCGGGGGTGGCAAACCGCAGCCAAACCGCCATTCATCCCGTTGCGAAAACCGCTAAGCTGAGAATGTGTTTGATGATTTATTACAAGGTAATGCTCAATACGTCAAAAAATTTCCCTACCGTGGGCTGCCCGGTGCTCCCGCGCATGGGTTGCTGATTGTGACTTGTATGGATTCCCGTCTCGATCCTCTCGAAATATTTGGGCTAAATGTTGGACAAGCCAAGGTTCTGCGCACTCCCGGTGGATTCTTGAAGCCCAGCACGTTGGCTGGTGCCATCGCGGCGGTTCATAAACTCAATGTGGACCGAATTATGGTGCTGGAACACACCAATTGCACCATGGCTTCCACTGACGAAGCGGGATTACGGGCCATTATTGCCAAACAAGCTGGACAACCCGTTGGAGATTTGGTTTTTGGCGCAGACCCGAACCAGGACCAACATTTGCGTGATGACGTGGAGACTCTGCGAAACCACGCCCTGATTAAAGGGTTTGCCGAAGTGGGCGGGTTTATGTATGACGTAGAGACCGGACAAGTCACCCAGGTGTGTTGAATACATGATGGTTTAGCAGATATCGCTTAAGGCAATACACACATTCAGCAGACCACGCGTGCAACATCCAATCTGCACCCATTTTTACTCACCAAGCTGAATTTAACCGATTTTTGGTTCAGCGCCAAAGGTTCGAGCATTCCAACCGCGAATTAGTCTTTTGGTAATAACAGAAGCTGTACCCCGTGTTTGGTGTCTATACGCTGCACCGTTACACGGTACACATCTTCAAGGACTTCAGGGATGAGTACATCCTCCGGCTTACCCAGGGCGACTATTTTACCTTTATCCAATACAGCAATTAACTCGCAATAAATCGCGGCTAGATTTAAATCGTGTAGAACTACTATTGCTGAAAGATTACGTTTCTTGACGATTTTTAAAATTTGATGCTGAAAGAAAATATCCAGATGGTTGGTCGGCTCGTCAAGCAGCATAGTTGAGGTAGATTGGCATAGAGCTCTCGCTAACTTGGCTCTTTGGTGTTCTCCTCCAGAAACACGAGTTATTGGAATGTCTGCCAATTCGCGAAGACCGAGCATTTCGATGCTAGAATCTGCGATTTCAGCATCTTGAGATGAGTACCCTTCAAACGCATTGTGGTACGTGGCTCTTCCCAGCTCAACGTATTCTCTAACGGTTAGAGGAAGAGATGCGGACTCTGACTGTACCACCACTGAAAGAAGCTTCGATAGTTGTCTGGTACCGATTTGATTTAAATCAGTACCATTAAAATTTATAGTACCTTTCTGTGGGATAAGCGACTTGTACAGGCATTTTATGAGAGTCGATTTACCCGAACCGTTTGGACCGATAATTCCAAGCGTAATCCCCGCAGGGACCGTTAGTGACAAATCATCAAGCAGCGGTCTGCCACTAACGGCCCCTGGGTACGAGAACGTTACATTACTGCAATCGTAGATGTTCACTTGATCTTGTTGAGACTCTCGGCTAGTTTAAGAATTCCGGTGGCGATTTCGGGCGAGGGCCAGGTTTCGCGATTCGCAATGCCAATAATATTGTCATTCTTTACTGCAGTTAGGGTATCAGCTCCCGGCTCTTTGAGAAGTCTCGCTTTGTCCGCTTCAAAGGTTGAGCCAGTCCTGCCGTATTTTATAATGATGACATCTGGATTAGCCTGCAGCACAGCCTCCCAACTAACTTCTTCCAGGTAGGCCTCTTTATGGTCAGAGAAGATGTTCTTTAAACCTAGTTCTCTCATAATCGCACCTTCAATACCACCTTCACCTACAGACATAACCGGGTACTGCTCGGAAAAATAGAATAGAAATGCAGCTGATTTAGCATCATCCTTGATGATATTCTTAGCTTCCTTATACTTGCTGTCAAATTCCTGAACTGCCTTTTCTGACCCGTCAGGGTTATTGAATATTTTACCAAGTTCCTGAATGTCATTCTCTACATCTATTAGCTTTACTGGTGGAACATCACCTTTAACCAAATCTGGATTTTCTTCTTTGGCGTGCTGGCATAACACGCTTGGTATATACATTTGAATTCCCGCCGCTGCGAGCTTATCTGGGTCAGCTTTGCCGTATAAGTCACCGATAACTAAATCAACACCTTTTTCGATAATACTCTCTGTTGAAGGACTTGCTTCATCCCACAGTTCTGCACCATACTCGTCCGCTAACGGATTTTTTTCGCCCATCTCTCCCGAGCGCAAGACGAATTGCCCATTCTTAGCAACCTTCGCTGCAAAGATTCCAGAAGCTACCCCGATGGACATTACTTTCGTAGGCTCTTTTTCGATTGTTACCTTCCTACCGCATGACTCAACCTCTAAGGGGTAAGTAACAGAATTGGCACTCTGATTATTTTCTCCCGCCGCTGAAGATTCAGGTTTGCTTCCGTCTCCACAGGCACTAAGCGAAGCGAGCAGCGCAATAGCACCAACCAGTGCTCCTAGTTTGTTATATCTCATGGTTTTCCTTTCTGTATATCTATGAGAATTTGTACTGTTTCCTGATTAAAAGCATGAGTAACGGAGTACCTGCCAATGCTGTAATTACACCTATTGGTAATTCACGAGGGGCAAATACAACGCGTCCTACGGCGTCGGCCCATATGAGAAGAAGCGCCCCCAACGTTCCCGCAGTGGGAACGACACTGCGACTGGTAGCTCCGACAAGATGTCGCGCAATATGCGGAACGACCAAACCTACGAATCCAATAGCGCCGGAGATAGCTACCAAAGAAGCAACGCATCCCGCTATCACCGTTATGGTTACATATCGCAAGGTTTGTGGATTGAATCCTAATGCCCTGGCTGTGTCATCGCTTAGCGAAATTGCATCGAGACGTGGACCTTGTGAAACGCACATAGCAATGGTAAATAATGTGATGACAGCAGGTATAGGTAGCTGATTCCAGCTTGCTAAGGCCAATGAACCTAACATCCAGAACATTACAGCGTGAGCTGAAGCCTGAGAGCCATAGAAAAATACCACTAAATTTGTTAGCGCACTCATGAATAGACCTACGGCTATACCCGCGAACACAACTCTCTCTGCGGTTAGAACGCCACCTACAGTAGTTAACAGAAATACTGCACAAATCGAAATGAGCGCGCCTGCAAAGGCTCCTAGAGTTAACCCGAATATCCCAACTGCCCCAAACACCATTACCGTTGCAGCCCCGGTGGATGCCCCAGAGGCAATTCCAAGCAAGTAAGGATCGGCCAGAATATTTCTCACTACAGATTGGATGACCGTTCCAGAAATCGAGAGCCCAATCCCCACCAAGCCGGCCAGAACTACCCGTGGTGCTCGTATATCCCAGACGATAACCATGTCACGTTGAGGAACGCCCGCACAGTTTCCAGACAGCTTACACAATAGAACGTCGATAGTAGCTGCGGGGCTAACAGAAGCCGGGCCTACCCCTATGGCAAGAAGAGCAGAAACGATAGTCAGAGCCCCCAGAGTCGCAGTCCAAATTCTCGCACGTCTATTCAATCACTTAACTTTCTGTTAGGTTAGCCTTCCCTTAGTGGGAAGACTACCATGTCAAAATCGATTTGAAAAATTGCCCGTACCCACTGACTATCCGCAGCTCCACGAAATCTTTGCACCTGCGGCGGTTTCTGCTGTAAATAGTTAGTGCGACGAAGGGTCGCATGAGTCGGGGCTTCGCTTGCCACCAAGAGCGTTTCGCCGCGCGAAAATTACACTTAGCGGGATAATCGAGAAAATTAGGCATGAGGTAGTGGACGTAAATTCCAATGAACCTTTGTCTCCCCGGCGACCAGCCATCGTAGCTGAACAGCATTACGCTGCACGACATCGTTGCCGAAGTGTGGAAATGCTGCCGGAGAATTCATCACTGTCCCGGGAACAATTACCCGCACAACTTTTATTCCGGTTTGGGCTATATCGGGCGGGGTAAGATCCGCAACAATCGGACGAAAACCTCGTTCAGCGAGGAGCTCTATGTAACTTCCAATGCTACGAGTACGGCGAGGAACTGTATCAAGCCGTACAGAGTCACGGGATTTAATAAGATGCAAAATACTATCATGGACGCTGGGATCTAAATAGTACTGTTGCTGCGCCATAAGGTCTGTGCAGTCAGAAAAATCTGTTTTATACTCTGTCGAATACTTCCGATCATGGCGGTAGTGTCTCAGTCCGCTTCTTGGTAAAAGACCTTCGTTAATGGCTTTCCAATGCGAGCCTTCGGGATTGAGCAAGTCTATACTCCCCTCTTGGAGACTAAAAGCTTCTAGCAACGCTTTTAGCGCAGCATCTGTCTCGTTGACACGTGCAGCAAAGCCCATATTTATCGTTTGTTGTTTATGATTGACCACAGTCGCGCATACAACTGGAAAATCGAATATATTTTGTAGACGGGTGAGGAACAGTTCTTGGTAATCTGGAATTTCACCAATCTGTTCAAGCAGTTGTGGTGTTATCTCTAGAAGTGGCAGGGTTACGCCTGTAAGCCACCAGGTCATAGTTGCATGCCGTTCTATCACCTCTTCTATAGCACTGAGAATCGCGCTCTCATAGCATTCACCTGCCGCAATGCCCGCAAACGGACATTTTAGTAACGGGGCCTCTCCACCGTTGGGATACGAATACCAATTTGAGTAAGTGAGGGCTGCGGGAATCATCACCTCATCCTTGGTGTCTAAGTAATTTCCTGGTACCCAGCCTAGACGCAAATCCTCTGTAAAGGGAACAAAGGGAAAATCACTTCTACTGTATTGTTCCTCGCTAAATAGCACGATAGAATTTGGTTCGAGCACTTTAAATCCCTGCTTGCATAATTCATTGTAGGAACCATGTTTTACGGGCAAAGTATCTAAAGTATTTCCAGCATATCGTTCGCAAGCTTCACCTATAGCAGCATAGTAAGCTTGGTTCTCATCTCCAAATGATGAACCTTCGCAAGTATAAGCACAATTCCAGCCGGTAACCCGTTGTGTAAATGACATATCGGCTTGGTAAGTGATCATTTTAGATGGCAAATCCGGACGATGAGAGATTTTACGAATTCTGCGAATTACACCACATTCCTTTGAGATGAGCTGCCTGGGAGTAATGCAGGAGCGTTTAGGGTCTAATTTTGCTGACCAAGCTAATACTGTGTGCTCCTTAACAGAAGCGTCCAAACCGATTTCCAGCATGTCACCCGGTGTTAACTGTGGCAAAAGATTAAAAGCCCGGGTAATAGCATTGGGACTCAACAGTATAATCGGCCCATTCAGCGAGGGTTGCCCTAGTGCGCGGGCGATTGGTTCGCTAAGATGGGCGGCAACTCGGCGACGCACTAAATCATCCCACGAAGGTCCTACAGAAGACGATAAAACGGGTCCAATCCATAGCGTATTCTGGCGGAGAAACATGGGACACCATTGAATTCGGTAATTGCGAGCAATTTGCTCAAAATGTCCGAAAGATAGATTTTCCATCTGGGGCTCAAATCTAATTGGCACTGCATCAAAGTGGAAAGCAGCATTAATTACCTGTTCATCAGATCCAACATATGCTGCAACATCGGATGTATCTATGCTGTTTAACAGAATCTTTACGAGTGACGAATTGCCAGCCAACAGATACTTTGATTCGTCAGGCACTCCACCATCACTACCCCCTAGGCTAGCCAAGTTGAGTACTCCATACCTGCTACGCAAGGATTGGTAAAGGCGTTGGGAAGTATCAAAGAGCTCCAATAATGCTGGTGGAACAATCCCGTCATTATTCGACCAATTGTGGTAAAAAGAAAGCACTTGCAGTATCGGCAATTCGATTACATAGTTATCAGAAACCGCATCAGTAAGTAACGTATTGTTATGCGGTAACTCACGCAACTCAAAAGCGGTCTCCTTGGAAAGACCCAAATCGTTTAACAGGTTTAGTACCATTAGTTGCACCTCGACGTATGTTCTAGTTGAAAGGAAAGGTCGGGAGAGCTTCACGTAAAACGCACGTATGTAGAAGCTCTCCCGCCCTTCCGCTTAATCACTTTTGCAGATTACTTAACCTGATTCGTTGAAGTAGAGTGGCAGCACGGCGCAACTAGACGCTGTGATGCATCTTCTTCAACCTTCTTGATTACTACATCCGTCATTTTTCACCTCCTCACGTTTATACCTGTTGGAGTCTCGGCTAGAAGCCAAGTAATCAGTTAGCGCAGACGCAGGCGCTACAAACTCTCGGTATGGTTCACAATGCTGAACTAATTCACTGTGGGGACCAAAAGCAGCTAGTTTGCCTTCATGGAGAAAAGCCACATAGTCGGCCGATTTAATCGTAGAAAGACGATGCGCGATGGTTATCGTGGTACGACCGTCATAGATAAACCTGCTAGCTGCAATTAGTTCTTGCTCGAGTTTAGGATCGAGATTAGATACCGATTCATCGAAAATCACAATAGATGAGTTACGCAGAAACGCTTGAGCTAGGCTGAGTCGCTGACGCTGCCCCCCCGAAAGCGTTGCACCTCGTTCTCCAATTACTGTGTCTAATTGTTTGGGCAGCTCCCGTATTGTGTTAATAATCTGGGCAATTTTAAGCGATTGCCATAGTTCATCCTCAGAAGCGCTGGGTTTAGCCATGAGCAAATTGTCACGAATAGTACCTCTGAAAATGTAAGGATGCTGCGGGACAAGCGTCACTAACTGTCTCAGCTGTTTTAAAGGAATTGAATCTATTCTCTTGCCGTCAATACGAATTTCTCCAGATTGTGGTTCATATAGCCGAACAGCCAACGCTGCTAATGTAGATTTTCCGGCACCTGTGCGCCCTACCAGCGCCACTGACGAGCCTGCGGGAATGAGCAAGCTGAAATCATTTAATACCCTAGCTTCATCGTACTGAAAGCATACATCTCTAAATTCCAAGCTCAGCAAGCCGTCACTAAATTCTGCCGTCTTTCCATCATCAAGCACCTGTCTGGGTTTATCAAGGAGCTCAAAATACCTGCAGGTTGCCCCAGAAACTTCGCCAAGTTTGCGGAGCATCGAGGAAATGCTGAGAGCTGCAATACAGGACGCACTCAGCAACATCATGGCTGGGGGGATAGCGGCAAGGTCAACCCTCCCAACTTTTCTCAGTCCCAGCAGCCAAGCCAAGGTACCTATAGTGGCAGCAGAGATCATCAACTGAGATACCGCAATTTCTATACCAGACCGAATCAGGTAACTGCGCTTATGACGTTGAACTTCCAAGGTAGAGTCACGAATAGCATCTAACTGGAGATTGGCCAGACCAAGACTCATGATTTCACGCGAACCTTGAATCATCTCCAGGCAGCGCCCTTTTTGATTTGCAAGACTACGCCGAATGCTTTCTCCTTGCTTGGTCTGCAATGTTAAAGTGAGAATCGGTACTAGCAAAATCAAAGAGGTAACAACCAGCAAGATAAGACCTGACGGTCCCACGAGAATAATCATTACACTGGTAAAGATTAAATTCGCCACAAGTGTAGCCAGAAAATCAATCACAGTGTGGGCATAAAACCACTCGGTAATTTCTACATCTGACATAGCCGCGGCCGCGACATCGCCCGTTTTTCTGTGACGTAACCCTGCGGGACTGATACGGTTGATTGCATCAAACAAATCAACACGAAGATCTGCGATGATCTTGTAGCTATAGACATGAGCAAACCACATATCGAGCCACCAACTCAGTCCCACGGAGAGAACCAGCAAACCCAATGAAGCCACCATCCACCAAGCTAGCTGATCGACTTCTCCAATTATTAAAATACGCGACACTAATGCAGCACTCATCACGTTGATCGCCGTAACGCAAATGCGATGAATCAATAACATAACAAAAATAAGCGCTTCATGTTTTTTGTAACGCGATAGCCCTGGCAGCAGTCGAAGAATTGGCCTGAATGCGTCTCTATACAAGATTTGTTTCAAGATTGCACCAACTCTTCGGACGTAGCAACCAGCATTGCGTAGGTGCCTCCTTGCTGCATGAGACTGTCATGATTACCAATTTCCACAATTTTGCCCGCGGAGAGAACTACGATTCTGTCTGCAGCGCGGACTGATTCCAGACGATGAGCAGATGAGATGACTGTCAATGAGCGCCCTTTAGAGGCTAATATCTTGCGATGATTATCAATAGCTCGCCAAGTCAATCGTTCTGTCTCAGCATCGAGAGCTGAGGTTGCTTCGTCCAGCAACAAAATAGGCGTTTCTCTAAGCAACGCACGAGCAATTGCCAGCCTTTGGCGCTGACCACCTGAAACACCACTACCTCGCTCGTCCACCCTGAAGTCCAGCAAATTGTCTATTGGGGCAATATCTTCCAAACCCAACGACAGACACAAGGAATGAAGACGCTCATCCGAGGCCTTCGGGGCGCAGGCACGTAAATTGTCTGCGATGGTGCCATCAAAAATTACCGGCTCTTGTGGCACGAGTGTAATCAAAGAGCACCTATCGTCACGTGATAGCGCACGTAAATCGACTCCTCCTATCTGAATGTTCCCACTGCTGGGATTACCAAACCGCAGCAACAGACCAAGCATCGTGGATTTTCCACAGCCAGATTGCCCTACCAGTCCAAGGGCTTCCCCTTCCGGTATTTCCAAACTAATGTCGCTGACTGCGTCTCGTTGCGCTGAAGAGTACCGATAGGAAACCTCATTAAATTGAATTTCTGTAGTGCGTGGTCGGTGCTCTTGGGGCAGATTAGAGTCATCAGGAGTCGGAGTCTTTAGTAATTTAAGCGCTTTCTGAGCCGTCGAATAGCCATGGTAGCCGGCATGCCAGTTGACGCTGAGATCTTGGAATGGACGAAACAGTTCTACGCCTAAGAACATGCACCAGAACAGAGAGGCTACAGCTACGTTTCCTTGTGATGCTTGACGGACACCGAGTGTGAGAACCATCACCGGACCTCCATATACCACCCAAGATGAAATAGCTGACTCAAGTAGCGAGATACGCATCTGCGAAAGGGTTGCGGACAGAAGCTGCTGACTGGTAGAAACGATTTTTTTACGCCGTTCTTCGACCCCGTTAAAAAGTTGCAGCGTCGTCATGCCCTGCATGGCATCAACTACTTCGGCATTCATCTGGGAATATTGTTCCCAATGTCGGTATCCCCGGCGGGTAAGCACCTTGTTCCATGCCTTTGGAAGCGTCGGCGTCAGGACTACCACAATTACACCAATGAGTGCCACAAGTGAATCTAGCTGAAAGAGCAGAATTAGCACTGTAATTGCTGTTACTACAGTGACAACGATTTGGGGAACATACCTACCATAGTAATCTTCTAGAAGTTCAACACCGTCCGTGACCAATGCTTCAGCTTCCCCAGTGCGTTTGGATGATAAGCCAAAAGGTCCAATGCCATTAAGGTGCTGGAGCAGCTTGAGCCTGACATCGATTTTGACAGTCATGCCAATCAAGCTGACGAGAAGTTCCTTACCGAGCGCAATCACAGGGCGCACCAGTAACAGCACTGCAAGAATTTCCAGCAACGCGAACAGATGCGAATAGTTGCCAGAATAAAGGGTCGCAAAAATTCTTGACATAATCCAGGCAAGGCAGAGAGTTACTGCTGAGTGAAGTAACCCGAAGAGAGACGTGGCGCACATAGGAATCCATCCCGCACGTCCCAATTTGAGAATCTCACAGTTAGGCATACATCTCCCTCATCTCTGTTGTCGCAAGCACTTGGCTTAACGACATTACTTAGGTTAGCCTAACATAACTAGAAAGTGTTCGGGGACGAATCTTGGGAGAGATGAAAATGCTAGATTACCGAGTCGATTTCAATGAGCTGAATGAATACGCCAACAGTCAGCATTGGGCTGATAGATGGCATGAAAAGTTTGGGTATCGACCTGAAACAAATTCTGCGATCGCGCAACTGTTGAGGTTGTCCGGCGGAGGAGACATTCTAGGAACAGCAGTCGGCACCGGACGCCACGTCTTGCCACTAGTAGGAAAATGTTCGAGCGTGGAGGTCATAGAGCGACACGAAGCAATGCTCACCAAACTTGAGGAACAAGCCACTGGCAGTGACGTTGTCACGCATCTGGGTGACCCTGCTGAAGTTAGGCTAGGAAAAACTTTCGATTTGGTTTTTAACCTTGCTTTAGAGATTCAAACCATGCTCTCAGTCGAGAAGCAGCAGGAATTCTTTTACAGGGCGTCAGAGCATTTGAAGCCCGGAGGTTTCTTGGTCATAGAATGCATGAATCCAGCAGGCTACACCCTATCCGGTCAACGCGTACACATTATGCGAATAATTCCGGGAGAAGTTACGTTGTCGTGCGAGGTTTATTATCCTGATAAAAAGATATTCACCCAAGCCTTCGTTTTTCTGAAGGATCAACAGGCGCCAGACGTTTACACTGCAGCCTTGCGCTGGAATGAACGCTCGCAACTGATTCAGTTCGGGCAAAATTCCGGTCTGCAACTAGTAGAGATATGGCAAGACTGGGATGCGACTCCAGCTAAAGAAGACAGTCCTATGTGCATTCATATCTTCCAGAAAATATAGTTATGGCTATAAGTCAACCACACAGGAACTTCCAGAGCAGGCACTGCTGAGCGGCAGCTTCTTCATTGCCATTTAGCCCAGCATGACCGGCGAATTTAGCCTGCTGAAATTTAACATCGGCAACACGTGAAAGCTCTGAACTGAACTTAGCAATTTGATTTGGGGATACCCGGTCATCATCAGCGCTCGAGAGAAACAAAACACTACGTTTATCTAGCGAGTGCAACGTTTCGTCAAGCATATGGCGAAGCATATGTGTTGGACATGCTGATTTCATGGCTGCTCTTTGCGCAGGGTCCTTTGGATTGCCATACTCCAGATACCAAGGTTCCGGCCATGGATTGTGAGGCTCGCACGTCTCAACGACAGGAGACCAAAAGACAAGACGAGTGAAATACTCAGGACGGAGTAAGAAAGCACGCAAAAGCTGAGTTCCCCCATGTGAAAAGCCGTAGCATAGCACCTTGTGCCCAATATCTTTTGACCGCAAAAATTCGACTGCGGAGAGGATATCTTCTGCACCTACCAGCGAACCTGGTCCAGTTCCTGAAAGATGCCACTTGCGCCCGAGTTCTCCACCCCCGCGGGCAAATACTTGAACCCATGAACCGGATGCATCCAGCCACGAACGCACATGCTGGTTGAAACCCATCGGTAAACAAATTCCAAATCCCGCATACGCCGTCACGAGTATTTGTCCAAATCGTTCAGTACTGCTGGGGTTCAAATCCCTCGGAGTGGCAATCTGAATATATAGTCCGCCGGATGGCGTGGGGATTTCGACAATACGCAAAGGGCTGGGTATGGTTATCTCATCGGGCATATGCTCAAAGTCGATATCAAAGTTTTCAGGTTCTGTTACGGGATCTTCAATAGTCATGCTGCATCCGTCGGTAGCTATCACCACTACCAGTGGACGAGCCGGCATGAAGCGAGTGATACTTGGAGCCCTAGACCAATCTGCCGTAGAGAAGGTGTACAAAACGGTTGCAAGTCTCTCCCAACGAACCACAACTAAATAGTCTTTTACATGCTGAATATTACGAACAACAGCAGTATCTGTCGGGGGTAACAAAAATACAGTTTTGTCGCCAAAAGTCGCAACTACTCCTCCATCGGTTATATCTATTTCTACTTTTTCAGAGTCGGTATCCATCTGTTTCCTCCGAATGGAATATGTACCATAGAAATCCCATGTACAGCTCACTCTAATCTGGCGCGAGTGGGGGTACTACGCGATAATTCACAAAACAACACCACACTATCAAATTGAACTCCCCCATTTGCTTTCTGCAGCTGGTTCATACGAAGACGCTAACAGAATAAATTCTCCCGTTCAGTATCCCCACTGCAGCCAGACCCAAAAGCTTAAAAAGCCATCCCCTAAACAGTAGCGCCCTGCGGAGCATTCCTGATAAATTTGACCCAGGTGTTGCTGTTTATTCTTTAGGAGGAATTATGTCCAACCCTTATCAACCCCCGCAAAACAATCCCGGTCAAGTCCCCGGTTCGCAACCCGGCCAGCCCATGCCCGGCCAGCCCATGCCTGGCCAGCCCATGCCCGGGCAACCGATGGGACAACCCATGCCCGGACAGTTCGCCCGCCCATATGAGCATCCCCAGGAACAGACCGTAATGGTACTGGCTATTGTCGGCATATTCTTTTCGATTTGCTCACCAATCGCCTGGTATATGGGTAGCAAGGCGAAAAATGAGATGGTAGCTCAGAACATGGAACCCACATCTAAACTAAAGACTTGGACCACAGTCGCTATGGTATTTACGATTATTTATCTAGTTGTTATCGGTATCAGTATCATCATGACGGTTGTGGGAGGACTGGCGATTCTGGGAATGGCTAGCGATACGAGCGCGGGACTTTTGCCCGTTCTGAGTGCTATCTAAACCGGTCTCGATTCCATCACAAGTCTCTTGATGGGCCTTACCTGCGGGTGAGGCCCATCATGGTTTTTATATAGCGCCCAAAGTCATTTTCTTTCTGGCTCTCCTGCGAAGTCTCATCTGTGTTAATCAGACATTGATTTTTTCACGGGGGGGGGGAGAGAGACGAACCGTAAAATAAACGTTTACCCAGGCCGTAAGCCCGGGCAAACATCTATTTAGTGCTCATTTTCCGAAAGGCACACCGCATCGCAAAATCACATTCGCCCACGGAGTATCTTCCCCGGTTCTGACTACAAAAGCTGCCTGCGCTACCCGTCGTTTGAGATCTTCGTGTGGAATCGTGTCATGAGACCCTGGAATCTCGGCAAACCAAGATTCCACCTCGGTGCCTATAGCCTCAGAAGCGTAACAGCAAGCCTCTATTTCAAGCTCTGACAACAGAGCCTGGAGTACCGGTTGAAACCGAGGTAAGCCGAACACCACGCTCAAATCCACCACAGGAATATGCCGAGGAACCGGTAGACCACAGTCCGCCAACACGAGGGTGTCTGTGTGTCCCAAACATGCGATTTGAGTGAGAAGAGCGCGATTCAAAATGCCTTGTTTCTTCATCAGATTCCTTTCAAGGTTTTGGCTGTCTGCCAATAAGAGGATTGCGCGCCAGGGTATTTCACTGTTTCGGAAGCAAATCGCGTCGCAGCCAATGCGCTGTCTTGGAGGGATTGGCCCTCAGCTAATTTTGCCGCTAGCACTCCGGTGAACGCGTCACCCGCCCCTACAGTGTCCACAGCTTTAACAGGGATGGCATCTAGATGAGAAACGCTAATATTACCTTCCGAAGTATGTTCCCCCAACAGTGATCCTTGCGAACCGAGAGTCAGAACCACCGAGGGCACTCCTGCTTCCAGCAATGCTTTCGCGACATCAATGTCCTCAGCATTGTTGAGATTCAATCCTAAGCAGCTTGCCGCTAGACGTGACTCGGACTCATTTACTACCAACGGATTACTATGTAAAAGTAGCCATGGATTCACAGCTATTGCCGGGGCAAGATTCAAAACCACCCGCTTTCCGGATTCCACAAATCGTTTTGCGGCCTCCAGAATGCAGTCTTGCGGTATTTCTGCCTGCATCACCAGAACGTCAGCCTGGTGCAATGCCGGGTTAATCCACTCGATTTCACCACTATTCATAGTTCCGTTTGCCCCGGGGACTACGATAATGAAGTTTTCGCCTTCCTGTTCAACGGTTACAACCGCCAGACCGGTGGGAGTGTCTACTTGACGCACAAAGCTCAAGTCCACACCAGCTTTTTGCAGAAACTCCACCACCACCTGCGCATTGGCATCCTTTCCAACCTGTCCAATCATCATCACGTGGTGCCCAGTCAGAGCGGCAGCAAGAGCTTGGTTCGCTCCCTTACCTCCGGCACTGACTCTGCCACCCCCACCCAAAAGGGTCTCTCCCGGCTGGGGGTGGCGAGCCACTGTCAGATTCAGGTCAGCGTTCAGAGACCCGAAAACAGCTATTGTCACTTGGTGTACTCCGCAACATTTTCTTTGGTGACAGTCTTTACCTCCACCGGAACGTTGGCATCGGCCTTCCCGCTTTCCAAGAACTTAATGGCTTGATCCACGGCGATTTTACCCAGTTCTTTAGGTTGCTGAGCAATCGTTCCTAGCATGGTTCCATCCTGCACAGCCTGCAAGCCATCATTCGTACCATCAAAGCCAAAGACGAATACATCTTTACCAGCCTTTTCCGCTAAGGCTTTCAAAGCTCCCAATGCCATCTCATCGTTGTGTGCAAAGATAGCCTTCACATTTGGATTAGCCTGCAGCAGGTTTGATGCCACGTCCAATCCCTCGGCGCGGTCAAAGTTAGCGGTCTGGGAAGCAACTACCTTGATATTCGGGAAGGCTTTGATGCCTTCCTCGAAGCCCTGACCACGGTCACGAGTCGCGGAGGCACCCGACACCCCCTGAAGCACAATGACGTCTCCTTTCTCGCCAATGGCCTTGGCAATCTGCTCCGCAGCAAGTTTGCCGCCGAGTACGTTATCCGAAGACACAAAAGAATCCAGTTTGCCGGTAGTGACACCGCGATCAACTGCAATAACAGGAATTTTCGCGCCATTCAACGCTTCAACAGAGGGTCCCGCCGCATCGGAATCCACAGGGTTAATAATTACCGCACTCACACCCTTGCTGATGGCGTTTTGAGCCTGGTTAGCCTGGGTGGCCGAGTCATCCTGAGCATCAGAAATCTCCAACGTGTAGCCCTTAGCTTCCGCTTCGGCCTTGGCACCATCGCTCAGGTCGACAAAGAAGGGGTTGCTCAGAGTAGAAACTAGCAATACCAGGTTTTTCCCACCTGAGGTACTGCCGTTCTCCCCTGAGGAGGCTCCGTTATTGGCAGAATCGGTGCCACCGCAAGCACTCAAGCCTAAGATTCCTAGAGCCAGGACGGCTCCGGATGCAAATAACTTGTGAAATTTTTTCATAATATGTTTACCTTTCTGGTTGTCTTGTTCCGGGGTTTTCCTCGAAACATGTTGTTTATTTATTGCAATATCCGAATGCGCAAGGGAGGCTCCCTCTTACCAGGGCAAGCCCTACTCTTGTGGTTTAGTGTGCAGATTCTTTGTTCTTCAAGGCATCAATCCCCACTGCTATGGCGATGACCAGTCCTATAACCACCTGTTGCCAGAAGGAAGGAACATTCATAATGTTGAGCCCGTTGCGAATTACCGCCAGTAAGAGAGCCCCGACCAGAGTTCCGGAAACCTTACCTGAACCGCCGGCCAGGGATGCGCCTCCAATCACAACCGCGGCAATCGCGTCGAGCTCGTATCCCACACCGGCTTGAGCTCCAGCGGAATTAAGCCGACCAGCCATAACCATTCCTGCTACACCTGCATAGAGTCCGCACAACGCAAACACGGTCACTTGCACTTTTTTCACGGGAATGCCCGAAAGCCGAGCGGCCTCGATATTGCCGCCGACGGCATACATCGCACGTCCCATAGCGGTACGGTTGAGGATTAATGCTGCCACGATTCCCGAGAGAGCAAACACAATAATCGGGACGGGAATCGGGCCTAGACTCCCACCTAGCAAATTCACTGCGGGTGGGGTAGGAATCGGTTTACCTTGGGAAATAACCAGGGTGAGTCCACGCGCTATGGACAGCATCGCTAGAGTAGCAATGAAAGACGGCAAACGAAAATATGCATTGCTAATCCCGTTTACTGCCCCGCACATGATTCCAGCTAACAATCCGACTAACAAAGCCAGCCAGCTGGGGACACCCATAACAGTGAAAGCGTAAGCACCCACCATGGCAGACAGGGCCAACATGGAACCAACCGACAAGTCGATACCAGCTGCCACGATTACGAAAGTCATTCCGAACGCAAGAATGGCAGTGACCGCTGTCTGCACACCGATTTGGGTAATGTTATTGACCGAGAGGAACACCGGTGACGCCAGACTCAAAACGATGGCCAGGATTACCAAACCGACTAGGGCTCCATTGTTGGCGAGGAAGGTTTTGACCTTAACCAGTCCGTTAGACGGTTTCACTTCACGTTTAGTACTTGGTTTCGTTACTGTTTGCATATTGACCTTCTTTTCTAGATCTGTGACAACTCTGCGACATTGGAAACCGCCAGTGTCATGATTTCGTCTTGAGTGGTTCCTTTACCTGGGAGCTCCCCGGCAACTCGGCCTTCCGACATCACCAGAATCCGATCCGACATACCGAGCACCTCAGGCAATTCGCTTGAAACCATCACCACCGCGCCGCCATCGGACACGATTTGATTAATAAGTTCATAAATCTCGACTTTTGCGCCCACATCGACCCCACGAGTCGGCTCGTCGAGTAGTAGCACCTTCGATTCGGCCAACACCCACCGTCCAAAGACTAATTTTTGTTGGTTTCCGCCCGAAAGCTCTTTGACTTTCTGATCAATGTTCTCCATACGAACTCGCATCCGCTGGGACACTCCCTCAGCTTGTTTACGCAACATTCCTCGTTGCGCTATCCCTAAACGAGCGCTGGGCATGAGTTTTGCAAAGCCGAGGTTTTCGCAAGCCGTAGCACCCAAAACTAGGCCCTGAGCCTTTCGGTCCTCCGGAACCATGCCCAGACCTAGAGAAATCTTCTTTGCAATCTGGGAATTCGGCACTTCTTTTCCCTGAATTCGGATTAGTCCTGAGTCAAATGTGTCGGCTCCCGCGATGGCTCTCAAGACCTCGGTTCTTCCTGCACCAACCAGTCCGGCGATGCCCAGCACCTCCCCAGCGCGAACATTGAAACTGACATCGGAGAATTTCCCTGCTGAACTGAGATTTTTAACCTCTAGCATTATCTCTCCGGTTTTAACCTTGCGGGCGGGAAACTGCTCGTCTATAGAACGTCCCACCATGAGACGCACTAGCTCGGGCTCTGGAGTTTGCGCATCCACTTGCGCCACTAGGGTTCCATCCCGCAGCACCGATACCGTGTCTCCGATTTCAGCCAGTTCGTTAAGGTGATGAGAGATAAAAATCATCCCCACACCTTGTGACTTAAGCGAGCGCATCAGTTCGAACAAGACCTTTATCTCTTTTGTCGTCAAGGCAGCTGTAGGCTCATCAAGAATCAGTATTTTGGACTTCACTGAGAGAGCCTTGGCGATTTCCACCAGCTGCTGACCTGCTATTCCCAATTCACCCACGGGCTGTTTGAGGTTGAGCTTCATGCCTACCAAATCCAAAGCTTCTTGCGCTTGGCGATAAAGTTCTCGTTTATCTAGCACTCCGGCCTTAGTTGGGAGTCTGCCCAGCAGAAGGTTCTCTGCCACGCTCATCTTGGGGACGAGATTGAGTTCCTGGTGAATTACCGAGATTCCGTGTGCCTCCGCATCCTTAACATTCGCTATTGTCACAGGTTTGCCATCCAGGGACAGCTCGCCCTTGTCTGCACCATATATTCCGGCAATGATTTTTATGAGGGTGGATTTCCCGGCGCCGTTCTCGCCCAACAACACATGTACTTTCCCTGGTTCTACACGCAGAGAAATGTCTTTTAACACCTCTACCGGCCCAAAAGACTTGTAAATATGCTTTAGCTCCAACGTTGTCATCTGCGCTGCTCCTTACTTTGCCCGCGCCGTGGATTTGCGAAGTATGAGAGAGGTTGGCAAGTGAAGGCTTTGCGCTTCTTCCCCCGAAATTAGTTTTTGCAACTCCTCAACGGCCAGAGAACTCATTTGCTCAATGTCCTGATTAATCGTGGTCAACGGCGGATTGAGATGCTCCATGATTGGCAGGTCGTCATAACCGATAATTGATAAATCCTGTGGTACATGGATTCCCTGTTTCCCGAGGTAACTGAGTATCGGCCACAGGCGCGGAGTGTAGGCAATGATAGCTGCGCTGACATTGGCCTCCAGCAGCTTTTGCATCAACGCAACTGAGTGTTCTTCACCTGTTGGCTTCGGATCAACCACGGTTTCCAGCCCTAGTTCAGCACCAACCTCTTGAAAGGCTTGAAGACGCTGTTGAGTAGTTGAAGTATGTTCTGGACCCAACACCATCCCAATGCGTTTGTGTCCCAGCCCCTGCAGGTGAATCAGCGCCTCCCGAATTCCCGGGTAGGCATCTGAATCTACTGTAGGTACCTCGTAACCATCCATCGTGCGGTCAACAAACACAACAGGAACTCCCGCTCGTTCCACCTGTTTCAGAGCTGAGGAATGTCGGCTCTGAATAACCAGAATCATCCCATCCACTCGATGTTCCAAAGCTTGATGAAGAAATTGCTCCTGTTGCTCAAAGTTCTCTGAGGCGTTGCCGATAATCATGGCATACCCGGATTCTGCCAGGCTAGTTTGCAGTCCGTGGGCAAGGAGACCGAAATAGGGGTTGCGCACGTCTGAAACAAGTACTGCCACAACCCGATTCTGTTTTGAACGCAAAGAACGGGCTAGGCCATTAGGGGTGTAGTGCAGCTTTTTAATCGCCGTATACACCTGCAGTTTTGCCTTTTCAGAAGCCGATTTTCCCGAGAGAACGCGCGACACGGTAGCCACCGAAACTCCAGATTCCTCGGCTACATCTTTGATAGTCACGTTAGCACGCATTGACTCTCCACTCCATTGTGTAAACGATTACATGTAAACGTTTACACAAATCCTGCCATACAAAAGAGTGCCCTGTCAAGCAAAACAGAAAAGAAAATTTCCTCCCGGCCAGAACCCCTATTCAACTACTTTTAACAGGGAAATTACTCGCGCTGGAACGTGAGGTCTGTATCCGAATACTCCTCTAAACCTCCTACCACGAAGAGGTGACAGCGATGTTTTGGAAAACTTATATCCCCGCTTCTATAACCTCCAAAGCCGCGTGCAGCACTTCGGGGGTGGTCGCCAGGTTCAAACGGAAAGATTTTTCAAAGCCCTTACCCAAGTCCGCACCATCGTTGACAATTAGACCGCGCTCCTGGAGGGTCTGGGCGGGACAATCTCCGAGGATTCCATCGGTTTCCCACCATGACAAATAGGTCGCCTCAGGGAGGAACACCCGGAAGTGCTCACCGTGATTGGTCAGCCAATGGCGGACGGTTTCTCGATTTTCGACAATCTGCGCCTTGACTTCCCCCAACCAATCGCGACTGTCACGAAAAGCGCTAATCGTAGCCAGCATTCCCCACGGGGTCGCGCCGGAGGCAAAAACTTGCAGCGGGGTGCATAAACGTTGCCGCAGCGATTCATCAGGAATGATCCATTGCGCACAGTGCAGACCGGGGATGTTCCAGCCTTTTGAGGCAGCTGCAGCAGTCACGGTCCGGGAGGCTGCCAGCGCCGAAAATTGAGCGAAGGGGTGGAGCTTCCCGTCCAAGACCAGCGAGGAATGAATCTCATCTGAGAACACTAAAACGTTCGGATGTTGTTCCAAAATAGCGCACAATCCAGACATTTCGGCGGGACTCACACACTTGCCTACAGGGTTCCAGGGGTTGCACAACACCAGCAATCCCCCGGCCGGCGCCGAGCGGAAAACCTGCGAGATTCCCTCCAGGTTCAGCTGATATTGGCCAGTTTGCACCTCATAGTTGGACACTACCTGGACGACTTCGTGGCCCTGATCCTGCGGCATCGTCAAGAAAGGCATATAGGCCGGGGTCGGCACCACCACCGGAGCCTGCGGGGGAAGAATACTTATCACAGCCTGCAGCACCGACAGTACATCGGAGGCCAGGCCAACCGCATCAGGCTCAATTTGCCAGCTAAATTCATCCGCATAGAACTCGCGCATCGCCTGACACGCCTGCTGAGACAGCCCTACGGGAGGGTAACCGGTGATGGTATCGTCGAGGGCGGACTGCAGGGTATCCCTCACGGCTGGAGCAATCCCAAAGTCCATTTCCGCGACCCACATACCCAGGGATCCGGGGTGGATACTCCACTTCAAGGAACGAGATTTTTTCAAGTCAGACAGAAACGGTAACGCAATCACCCCTATATTCTAGAGGGAGATGCGCGCCAAAATGCGGTCAAGCGCCGCACTTTTCCACCGTCGGGATGCGCCACGACTGGGAAATAAGAACGGGCTCGGACACATGATGTATCCGAGCCGCGTCCTTTATCCAGATTGAAAGGTCTTAAAGACCTCAACAGAGTTTTAGTTGTGGAGAATTACTTGGCCTTTTCGGCAATCTCCACCAGGCGCCAGTGCTTCGTCTTGGACAACGGGCGCGTTTCCATGATGACGACCAAGTCGCCAATACCGGCGAGGTTTTGCTCATCATGAACCGTAACCTTCTTGGTCTTGCGCATGACCTTGCCGTAAAGCGGGTGCTTCACGCGGTCTTCGAGCTGAACCACGATGGTTTTTTCCATGCGATCGGACACCACGTAGCCGCGGCGCACCTTACGGTGATTGCGTTCGGTCGTTTCGGTGGTCATAGTTTCGTCTGCCATTGATTACTCCTTAACGCTGGGCTCGGTACGAATGCCGAGTTCCCGCTCACGGTAAATGGTGTAGATACGAGCGACATCGCGGCGAACCGCCTTGATGCGGCCGTGGTCTTCGAGCTGACCGGTAGCTTGGGCAAAACGCAGGTTGAAAAGCTCCTGCTTCGCATCCTTCAGCTTCATCGCGAGCTGCTCGTTATCCATGGCGTCCAAATCGTTAGGAGCCAGTCCTTTGGAACCTATCATGTTCATTCACCACCCTCTCGGGAAATAAAACGGGTCTTGATGGGCAGTTTGTGCTGAGCGCGAGACAGAGCTTCGCGAGCCAGTTCTTCACTAACACCGGCGATTTCGAACAGCACACGGCCGGGCTTGACCGGAGCCACCCACCATTCGGGGGAACCCTTACCAGAACCCATACGAGTTTCCGCGGGCTTCTTGGTCAGCGGACGATCCGGGAAGATGTTAATCCAGATCTTGCCACCACGCTTGACGTGACGAGTCACGGCAATACGAGCCGCTTCAATCTGACGGTTAGTCAGGTAAGCGCCCTCCAGGGCTTGGATACCGTAATCGCCGAAAGCGATTTCGGTGCCGCCCTTAGCGTAGCCACGCCGGCCCGGACGGTGCTGGCGACGCCACTTAGTACGACGAGGAATCAGCATTGCTTATGCCTCCGTTTCTGTGGTTGCCCCGGCGGCGACAGTCGCGGCTTCGGGGGTTTCGTTTACGTTTTCGTTGGCCGCGTTGTCAGCAGGACGGTCGGCACGAGGACGGCGGGTCCCCGCGTGACGGTCGTTGCGGCGACCCGTGCGGCCGGCCTGTTCAGCCTGCATCCGGTTCCAATCCCGTTCGGTCATGTCACCCTTGTAAATCCAGACCTTCACACCGATGCGCCCAAAAGTGGTCCGCGCTTCGTAAAAGCCGTAATCGATGTTGGCACGCAGGGTGTGCAGCGGCACGCGGCCTTCCCGGTAGAACTCGGAGCGGGACATTTCCGCACCGCCCAAACGACCGGAGCACTGCACGCGGATACCTTTGGCACCCGCACGCTGCGCAGACTGCATTCCCTTACGCATCGCGCGGCGGAAAGACACACGGGCGCTGAGCTGTTCAGCAATGGACTGAGCGACCAGCTGCGCATCCAAATCGGGGTTCTTAACCTCGCGAATGTTCAACTGCACCTGTTTGCCCGTCAGCTTTTCCAGCTGGGCACGCAAGCGATCCGCTTCCGCGCCGCGGCGTCCGATGACGATACCGGGACGAGCCGTGTACAGGTCCACAGACACACGATCGCGGGTCCGTTCGATTTCGACCTTAGAAATACCGGCGCGTTCCAACTTGTCCTGCATGAGACGACGAATCTCGACGTCTTCCTTCACGAAGTCGCGGTAACGCTGACCGGACTTCGTAGAGTCAGCAAACCAGCGGGAACGGTGTTCCGCGGTTACGCCCAGACGGAAACCAGTGGGATGTACTTTCTGACCCATTATTTACTCCGCTCCCTTCTCAGTGCTTTTCGCGGCGGGCTTTTTTGCCGCCGTGCTCTTCGTAGCCGTGGACTTGGTCGTGGACGACTTCGAGGTCGTAGACTTTGCGGCCGTTGTCTTGGTCGCAGTGGACTTCGTCGTGGTCGACTTGGTGGTCTTGGACTTCGCAGCCGTGGACTTCGTCGTTGCCGACTTGGAGGCCGCAGCCTTGGTCGTCGTGGACTTAGTCGCGGCAGGCTTCTTGGCAGGAGCCTTCTTGGCCGCGGTCGTGGACTTCGCAGCCGATTCTTCCTGAGCCTCTACCGGCTTAGCTGCCTTTTTTGTGACAGCGGCCGCAGCAGCCTTCTTTGCGGCGGAAGCCGAAATCCGATCAGCTTCCGGACGGCGCTGGGACGGCAGGTACGGAGCGGCAAGTTCCTTCTTGTCTTCCGCGTCTCCCACCACAATTGTCAGGTGAGAAGTACGCTTCAAGATACGCGCCCCACGCCCTTGTGCCCGAGCCCGGAAACGCTTCATCGTGGGTCCGTCATTGACGTAGGCCTCGATGACGTACATCTCATCGGAATCAAAAGACGTACCGGCGTTGCGAGCCGCCTGTTCGGCGTTAGCCAAGGCAGAAACCAAAGTCTTGCGAATCGGCAAGGCCGGCTTTTGCGGAGCAAACTTCAACACGTCAAGCGCCTTGTTCGCTTCCAATCCGCGCACCTCATTCATGATGCGGCGAGCCTTTTGCGGAGTCACGCGCACATAGCGGGTATGAGCAGTAGCTTTCATGTTCTATCCCTCCCCCGCTTTAGCGGCGACCTTTCTTGTCTTCCTTGTCGTGACCACGGAAAGTACGAGTCGGAGCAAATTCACCCAACTTGTGACCTACCATGGATTCGGTGATAAACACCGGCACGTGCTTGCGACCGTCGTGCACCGCGATGGTGTGACCCAGAAAATCCGGGGTAATCATCGAACGACGCGACCAGGTCTTAATGACGTTCTTTGTGTTGGCCTCGTTTTGTGCGTCCACCTTCTTTTGCAGGTGAGCATCAACAAAGGGGCCTTTCTTCAAACTGCGTGGCATAAACAAACTCCCCTATCAGCGATTCTTGCCAGTCTTACGGCGACGGACAATGTACTGATTCGACGCCTTCTTCTTGCTACGAGTACGACCCTCGGGCTTGCCCCAGGGGCTCACCGGGTGACGGCCACCGGAAGTACGGCCTTCGCCACCACCGTGCGGGTGGTCAACCGGGTTCATAACCACACCGCGGACCTTCGGACGGCGTCCCAACCAACGGGAGCGACCGGCCTTGCCCAAGTCGATGTTGGAATGATCGGAGTTGCCGACCTCACCAATGGTGGCGCGGCAACGAACATCCACGTTACGGATTTCGCCAGACGGCATCCGTAGCTGGGCAAAACGACCCTCTTTGGCAACCAGCTGGACAGAAACCCCCGCGGAGCGGGCAATCTTGGCGCCGCCGCCCGGACGCATCTCTACCGCGTGAATCGTGGTACCTAGCGGAATGTTCTTCAGCGGCAAGTTGTTGCCGGGCTTGATATCCGCAGTGGGACCCTGTTCGATGGAATCGCCCTGCTTCAACTTGGACGGAGCCAAGATGTAGCGCTTTTCGCCATCGGCGTAGTGCAGCAAAGCAATGCGCGCCGAACGGTTCGGATCGTATTCAATATGGGCTACCTTGGCGGGGATACCATCCTTGTCGTGACGACGGAAGTCAATCAGGCGGTACTGACGCTTGTGGCCACCACCGCGACGACGAGAGGTAATCCGACCTTTGTTGTTGCGCCCACCGGTCTTGTGCAGCGGACGAACCAGGGACTTCTCCGGGTGATCACGCGTGATTTCCGCGAAATCAGACACGGAAGAACCACGACGGCCCGGAGTTGTTGGCTTGTACTTACGAATTCCCATGAGTTATCCCCCTTAGGCCTGCATCCCAAAGACGTCAATCGAGCCCTCTTTGAGGGTAACGATGGCGCGCTTGGTGTCGTTACGCTTGCCCCAGCCAGTACGGGTGCGCACGCGCTTGCCCTCACGGTTCTGGGTATTGACGGAAGCAACCTTTACCTTAAAGATTTCTTCGATAGCCAGCTTGATTTCGACCTTGTTTGCGTCGGGAGCCACCACGAAGGTGTACTGGCCGTGGTCAATCAAGTTGTAGGCTTTTTCGCTGACGACGGGCTTAATAATCACGTCGTGCGGGTTCTTAGTCTTTTCCAGGCTCACTTGTCTTCTCCTTTCCCAAGGAAGGAGTCCAACGCCGTTGCCGAGAACACCACATCGTCGTTAGCCAACACATCGTAGGTGTTCAGCTCGCCGACGAACAGAGCGTGGTGCTCGCTGAGGTTATTCACGCTCAACGCCACGACGTCATCAACTTCCGGGGTCAACACAATCAGGGCGCGACGATCGTCGACAACACCCTGCAAAGCTGCTTTCGCTGCCTTGGTGGACGGGGCTTCCTTGACACCGAAGTCACTCAACACGTGGATACGCCCAGCGCGCGCCCGATCAGACAAAGCCTGGCGCAAAGCGGCAGCTTTCATCTTTTTCGGGGTGTTCTGAGAGTAGTCACGAGGCTGCGGACCGTGCACGGTGCCGCCGCCAGCAAACTGCGGGGCGCGAATCGAACCCTGACGAGCCCGGCCGGTACCCTTTTGACGCCACGGCTTCTTGCCGCCGCCGGCGACGTCACCACGAGTCTTGGTGGCGTGGGTCCCCTGACGAGCGGCCGCCAACTGGGCGTTTACGACCTGGTGTACCAAGGGGTTGTTAAAGTCGAGGTCGAAAACCTCTCCGGGCAGCTCTACGGTGCCGGTTTTCTTGCCGACGCCATCAAAAATGTCTACGCTGCGGTTTTCAGTCATTGTTAGGCTCCCTTCACTGCAGAGCGGATCATGACGATGCCGCCTTTGGGGCCGGGAATCGCGCCGGTCAAAACGACCAGACCCTTTTCCGCGTCCACAGCCTGAACCTTCAAGTTCATGATGGTGCGACGGTTACCGCCCATGCGGCCGGCCATGTTCAAGCCTTTGAACACGCGGCCCGGGGTAGCGCAAGCGCCGATAGAGCCGGGCTTGCGGTGGTTGCGGTGTGCACCGTGAGAAGAGGACACGCCCTGGAAACCGTGACGCTTCATCACCCCGGCAAAGCCTTTGCCCTTGGTGTTTCCGGAAACGTCCACCAGGACTCCCGCGTCAAAAACATCCGCGCCCAGTTCCTGGCCGAGCTCGTAGGAGCTGGCGTCATTGGTGCGAATTTCCGCGAGGTGACGGCGCGGCTCAACCCCGGCCTTGGCGAAGTGACCCGCCATCGGCTTGGTGACCTTGCGCTCGTCCATCTTGCCGAAGCCCAGCTGGACAGCGTCGTAGCCGTCGGTTTCATTGGTACGAATCTGGGTGACAACGTTCTTTTCGACCTGGACCACCGTCACGGGAATCAACTTACCGTCTTCATCCCAGACCTGGGTCATGCCGAGCTTGCGCCCCAGTAATGCCTTTACAGAGGCCATGGTGTCGTTAGTCATCGTGGTCCTCCTTACAGCTTAATCTCAATATTCACGTCTGCCGGCAGTTCTAGACGCATCAGCGAATCAACTGCGGAAGGCGTGGGGTCAATAATGTCAATCAGACGCTTGTGGGTGCGAACTTCAAATTGCTCCCGGCTGTCCTTATATTTATGCGGCGACCGAATCACGACGTAAACGTTCTTTTCGGTCGGCAGGGGCACAGGTCCGACTACGGTAGCGCCAGCACTGGTTACCGTCTCGACAATTTTCTTTGCCGAGGAGTCAATGACCTCATGGTCATAAGACTTCAGCCGAATGCGGATTTTTTGTCCCGCCATGGGCTAACCTCTCTCTAACTGGTTCTTCACCGGTACACGCTTTCGGGTGTGTCGCATTTATGAACGCAACACGAGCGAAATCTCGCACCGTTGGATTTCCATTCCACCTGACTTTTGCCAGGCAAGTGCGCACTGGGAGGCGTGAACCCGCCTCAAGATGCGCCGAGGAACTAGCTTACACTTATTGGCTCTCCCGTGGCAAATTCTGCTGTTGGTTCAAGCCCACGGCAAAAAACTGTTCACGAACAATTTTGCATGCTTTCGGCTGTTTCTAACTTTAAACGCTGTTACAAACCTGAGCCGGGACGCCACTACGCCGGGAAATACCCATAACAGCTGCACTTAGCGTCAGATTCGGGGCAAAAATTAGGACAGCATGGTCCGGTCAGATAGCGCCGCGCCTTTGAACTTGGCGAACTGGGCCAGCAGGTCGTCCACAGTCGCGTTTTCCTTATCTTTCCCGCTCAGTTCCATAATGACCTCGCCCTCATGCATCATGATGAGGCGGTTGCCCAGGTGCAGAGCCTGTTCCATATTGTGGGTCACCATCAGAGTGGTCAGTCCGTGGCGCGCCACTAGCTCCTGGGTCAACCGGGTGATTAGCTCGGCTCGCGCCGGATCCAAAGCCGCCGTGTGTTCATCCAACAGCAAAATCTTCGGCTGAGTGAATACCGCCATCACCAGGGACAGCGCCTGACGTTGCCCGCCGGAGAGCAAACCCACGCGGGCCGTCAGGCGATTTTCCAAACCTTGCTCCAAAACCTTGAGCTCTTCACGGAACTGCGCCTTGCGGGCTCGGGTCACCCCGAGTCCGAGTCCGTGGCCATGCGTGCGTGCCCAGGCAATCGCCAAGTTCTCTTCAATAGTCAGGTGCGGGCAGGTTCCCGCCATCGGGTCTTGGAACACGCGTCCCACGTAACGTGCCACTTTGTAGTCAGGTTTGCGCGTCACATCGTGGCCGTCAATATGTATCTGTCCCAAGTCGGGGCGGTAACGTCCCGAGACAATGTTCAGCAAGGTCGATTTACCCGCTCCGTTGGAACCGATGACGGTCACAAAGTCGCCCTCGTCCAACTGCAGGGAGATGTCACGCAGAGCAATTTTTTCGTTAACGGTGTGACGGAAAAACGCCTTGGAAATATGCGAAAGTTCTAGCATGGTTCACAGCCCCTTCCGTCGGGTCCGTTTGGTGATATGTTTATCCGCCGGGCGGGTATCACCGGAGTCGAGTTCCTCAGCGTCAGCGGTGTCCCAGGGCTGCACCCCGGAGAACTCCGCAATGGGATGGTTCTTTTGCCACGAAAGAAAACCTCTCCACCGCGGGGCAATGAGGAACACTACCACGATGATGGCGCTCAACAGTTTCATGTCGTTGGGGTTGAATCCCGGAATCATCAAGGCGGCTTGAATAATGACGCGATACACGACAGAGCCGCCCACTACTGCCAACACGGCCATCCAGATGCGTCCGGTGGGAATGAGCGCGGTGCCGATGATAACCGAGGCTAAACCGGCAATAATCAACCCGATGCCCATAGAAATATCCGCGAAGCCTTGATATTGGGCGATGAGAGCACCGGACAGCGCCACCAAGCCGTTGGACAGCGCCAGGCCGACCAGTTTGGCCAAGTCGGTGTTCACCCCTTGGGCGCGCGCCATTTCTTCGTTATCCCCAGTGGCGCGCAAAGCCAACCCCAGATTGGTGGACAGGAACCACACGACTATCCCGCAGGCTACCATCAGGACCACCAGCAGAATCGCTACGCTGACCCACGTCCCCACCAGATTTGCCTCCCGCAGCGGCGTAAACAGCGATTCTTCACGCCGAAACGGCAGGTTGGATTTGCCCATGATACGCAAGTTCACCGAATACAAACCAATCTGGGTCAATATCCCCGCCAGCAGTGGGTGAATTTTCCCCGCCGTATTCAGTAAGCCGGTAATCAGCCCGGCAATCAATCCCACCGCGAATCCTGCCAAGGTTCCCAGCCACGGGCTGCCTCCGCCGAGGATAACTACCGCGCAAGCTGCCGCTCCAGTGGTAAAACTCGAATCAATCGTCAAATCGGCGAAATCGAGGATTCTGAATGTGAGGTACACCCCCAAGGCCATCAATCCATAGATGAGACCCAGTTCCACCGCACCAATCATGTTCTTTCAAATCCTTACGTGTATTCACAAGGTTCCCCGGTTACGTTTTCGGGGTGGCTCACCCACCTATTAAAACACTAGCCTGATATCCCCACCAAAATAGAACCACGGAAACCTGCGCGTTTCCAACATCGCAACAGCCCACCCCGCTTCCGTCAGGATGGGCTGTTGTCTAAGCACTTCGGTTACTGGTAGACCACCTTGTCGGCTTTATCCAAAAGCTCAGCGGGAATCGGGTGTCCCTGCTTCTTGGCGGCCTCCGGGTTTATCACCAGTAACGGTGTCTTTTGGGCTTCTACCGGCATAGTTTCAGGTTTAGCCTCGCCCTTTAAGATCTTCACCGCCATTTCTCCGGTCTGATGGCCCAAGGTTGTGTAATCCAGACCTAGCGTCAAAGCCGCACCGTTATTGACCGAACTGGACTCACCAGCCACCGTGAGGATGCCCTTTTCCTCTGCCACCTGCAGCACGGAATCCAACGCGGCTACCACGGTGTTATCGGTAGGAACGAAAATGGCATCGACTCCGGTCAAGGTCTGGGCGGCCTGCTGAACTTCGGCGGTATTGGTGATGGTTTTTTCCACAACCTCCAGACCTTGCTTCTTAGCTTCAGCTTTCGCCAATTTGACTTGTACCTGCGAGTTTACTTCCCCAGAAGAATAGATAACGCCAACCTTGTGAGCACCAGGAATCACTTGTTTGACCAGGTCAATCTGTTTCGCTACCGGATTCATATCCGTAGTGCCGGTCACGTTGTAACCCGGCGCTTCGTTAGTCTTCACCAGTTCCGCGCCCACCGGGTCTGTCACCGCGGTAAACAGTACCGGGGTATCTACCACGTTTTGGGCGATGGACTGAGCCATGGGGGTGGCGATAGCAAACACCAAATCGTAATCGCCCGCAGCATACTTGGAGGCGATGGAGTTCACGTTAGTCTGGTCACCTTGGGCATTGGAAACGTCATAGGTGACATCCAGCCCAGCTTCGCTTAAAGCGGATTTAAACCCGGCTACTGCCTCGTCCAAGGGTGGGAAACTGGCGTACTGAGCAATAGCGACTCTGTATTTGCCCTCGCCGTCGGTAGCACCTCCCTGGGTGGCTCCTGTAGAGGAACAACCCGCCAGCGCCAAAGCGGCCATACCGACAACTATTGAAGCAATTATTCTACGCATCCGGAAAATCCTTCGTTTTGGCCAATAATGAAACTCACCATAGCGCTATTCACGTTTTGAAAAAAACTCGTCTCGCATATCGAACTGAAGGAGGTGAAGGAAACCTAGCTAGAAAGCGAAAGGTTACACTGGGCCGACGAATCGGTCTCGTATCCACCGGAAGAAACTCCTGATTCCATCCGCGACCACGGTATCGGTAACGTTACGCGACAGCCAGGAATATAACCCCATAAACCAGAAAGTCAGGCGTTCCGTCCAGTTTCCGGTACGCCAGTCTTTCGGCACCCAGGAAATGGACTTCAAACGCGCGGCCGAAAATACCTGGGTGTATTGCAAAATTGCTTCCAGACCATGACGAATCCCCTGGCCGCTCTCACCTTTGCCCTGAATCGGCGCCTTCCACGACATATCCATTGAGAAGTACGCGTCGTTGACGCTAACTGTGGCAAACTCTGCATTGTTAATCAGGTTCCGCACGAAATCGATGTCGCGAGTAAAGACAGCGGCGGAGTCAATCACTCGTGACCCCGTTACCAGGCGCACCACGTTCGCAATGTCTTTGAAGGTTAGCAACGCCACTACCGGTCCATACACTTCCGTTTCCAGAAGTTCCAAATCAGGAGGCAGATCCGCCACGATGGTCGGTTCAAAGAAAGTTGGGCTAATCTCGGGACGCGGATGCGAACCCGTCAGTACCCGGGCGCCGTTCTCACGAGCCAGTTTCACTACTTTTTCACAATTCTTGACTCGGCCCGGGTACAGCATGGAGCCCATAGTGGCGTGTCGATCCACGAATCGCCCGACCCGAATCTGCTCATGGGTATATTGGAGCATCATCTGTTCAAACGGTTCTCGCACTGATTCATGCACAAAAATAATCTCGACAGAGTTTGTAGATTGGCCGGCGTTCAGAAAAGCCGAACGGGCGCAGGCTTTCGCCGCATCCCACAGTTTCGCGTCATCCATCACCAAAGCGATGTTTTTAACCCCTCCAAAGCAAGATATAGGCACCGAGTGACGCGCACACTCCATCGAGATTTTTTGACACATCCGGTTCGGTCCGATGGCCGAAACATAGTCGAGGGCCGGAATGAACTGCATCCCGAACTGTGAAGATTCCGAAACCACGATGCGCCACACGTCTGCGGGCATCCCGGCGTCCACCAGCACCGCTTTCATCAACAAGGCTCCCAGAGTCGCCTGAGGAGTCACAAAATTGACCACCGCGTTACCGGCCATAATAGGGTTCAAAATATCGCAGACCATCGAAATTGGATTGTCTGCGGAAGTGAACATCCCCACTACCCCCATGGGACGATACCAGACCCGATAGGTGGACCTCGGTACCGCACCTCCACCCCGGCGGGGTTTCCACAGATACCTCAAATTTCGCTTAATGCCCCGTACCTGGGTAATCATATAAAAATACTCTGAGGAAGCGTCCAACCAGGATTTCCCGCTCAACAGCTGGTTGAGCCCGATAATCGGCTCGTAATAGCGCACAACTTGACGCAAGAATCGGTACAGAATCCGGGAACGCGTGTAAAAGCTCTCTTGTGACCACTGTTCGCTCACGGCATGAGCCCGAAGCACGGATAGTTCTCCATCAGAGAAGGTGGAGCGATGCAGGGTTCCGAAGGGTTCCCAAGTCTGGACGTTGTAAACCGGGACATCATCACCGCTCTCGCCACGACCGGCAATGAGCAGGGCTGTCATGAACTTGTCGTCGATACCCTTGGGGTATTCCATGTCTCCTCCTTCCTAATCGTAATCTAATGGTTAGTTTTCTCCAGTTTGTCCGAATCCGTTGCCACTCGGGCGCAGCGAAAACGAAAGCGGTTCTATACCGGGCCGTGAATCCGATTCTTAATGTGGTGCCGCAGGTTGCGCCACGCATAAGCAATCACGGTATCCGTGAACAGAATCGAGGCAATCACTGCGGCGCGGCTAGAGAAAAAGCTCCACCGTTCCATCCGGTTTCCCGGCTGGAGGTCGTTTGAAATCCAGGGATGGCCTTCCTGCCTCGCCACGGATTGAACGCGGGAATACTGCAAAATCGACTCCACCCCGTGACGGATGCCGGAGCCGGTACTCCTGATGCCCTGAATCGGAGCTTGCCACGTCGAGTACAAACTCATGTAGGAGTCGTTGATGATTACCGCTGCGCCGTCTGCCGCTTGGATGAAATCGCGCATCATGAACTCGGATTCAGTGAACAGATAGATACAGTAACTGTGCCGTGACGTGCCCAAGAAGCGTGATACTTCCGTGAGGTCCTGGAAAGGTTGCAGATAGATGAGGGGACCGTGAAGCTCACTTGCACAAATTGCGGCATCCTGCGGCACTCTGGCGAGGATGGTAGGTTCAAAGAAGGACGGCCCCAAGTCCGGGGCGGTGCTGCCGCCTAAGACTAGCTCAGCTCCTCGTTGGACCGCGTCGTCCACCAGCTCCTGGATGGTTTGCGCCCGCTGCGGTGTCAACATAGCACCCAAGGTCGTGTCAGCAGAATCCAGAGAACCAATGGTGACCTGGTCTGACACAAAATCTTTCAAAGCAAGTTTAAAGTAATCAAAAATTGATTCCTGCACCCAGATGACTTCGGCACTGTTTACGGTTTGTCCCGCGTTTTGTAAACCAGCGCGGGCCATCGCCCGAACCGCATGATCAAAACGGCAATCTTCACAAATCACACCAACGTTTAGCACTTGCAGGAAACCCTTGAAAGGAACCCGGTATTCCTGGCAAACTCTCGAAATCCTGCGTCCCAGCTTTTCCGAGCCTAAAACCGTAACCATATCCAGACCGGGAATGACGGCACGCCCCGCTTTTGAAGTTGTGTCAGGAATAATCTTCCACAAACCATAAGGCATTCCGGCATCAACCAACATAGCGTGCATCAGTACGGCACCCAAGGCCGCCTGGGGGGTCACAAAGTTGACGACCGCATTGCCCGCCGCAATCGCCTGCAGGACATCGTTGATTGAAGAAAGCGGCCAGTCAGGTGACGTGAAAATTCCTACTATACCCAAGGGCCGCTGGTAAACACGCCATCGCGAACCGGGTAGCACTCCCCTCCCAGCTCGGTGTTTACCCAGCCTACGGCTACAAAATTTGATGTTTCGCGCGGTGGATAAAACATCGAGGAACTCTTCGTGGGCATCAATTATTGATTTGCCGCTGAGCATTTGCGACAGGGCAACCATCTCGTTTTGGTACTTCCACACTAACTGGGAAAATCGGGCTAAAACTTTGGCGCGCCCATAGGGCCCCATCTCGGTCCAGACTACCTGTGCAGCCTGCACCGTCATCAAAGATTCCTGGGCATCTTCGGGGGAAGCCGTAGCAACCCGGGTCAGTAACCGTCCGGATTCCACATCGACCACGTCTTTGCGAGGACCGTGCATCCAGGACAAAAATTCTGCCAGGGTGGCAAAAAATCTGTCATCCAAGACATCGGAATGCACTGCAACCCCTCCCTGTACGACAATCGTAAGTTACGAACAGCTTTTTGAATTATAGCCAAGCCGGGAAGCGATGAGGACCTTTGCCGGGTTCTCTCGCTTTATAGCAAGGTGGGCAGGAAACCGATGTTTCCTGCCCACCGCTGTGTAATTGACCGTAGGTAATTACGCGATAATCTTGGTCACCTTGCCGGAACCAACGGTACGGCCGCCTTCGCGGATAGCGAAGCCGAGGCCTTCTTCCATAGCGATGGGCTGAATCAGCTCCACGCTGATTTCAGTGGTATCGCCAGGCATAACCATTTCGGTGCCTTCGGGCAGGTGGATAACACCGGTTACGTCGGTGGTGCGGAAGAAGAACTGCGGGCGGTAGCCATCGTAGAAGGACTTGTGACGTCCGCCTTCATCCTTCTTCAAGATGTAGACCTTGCCCTCGAACTTGGTGTGCGGGGTCACGGAACCAGGAATGCAGATAACCTGGCCGCGCTCCACATCTTCACGCTTGGTGCCGCGCAGCAACAGACCACAGTTCTCGCCGGCGTAGGCCTCGTCCATGGACTTGTGGAACATTTCGATACCGGTAACGGTGGTCTTTTGCGTCGGACGGATGCCCACGATTTCGACTTCGGCGTTCAACGGCAGCTTGCCGCGCTCCACACGACCGGTCACCACGGTGCCGCGGCCGGTAATGGTGAAGACGTCTTCGATAGGCATCAAGAACGGCTTGTCGAGGTCACGAACAGGCTCAGGAATGTAGGTGTCAACCGCTTCCACGAGCTCTTCAACCTTCTTGGTCCACTCGGCGTCGCCTTCCAGAGCCTTCAGAGCGGAAAGGTGGATGATCGGGCAGTCGCGGTCGAAGCCCTGCTTCTCCAGGTCTTCGCGGATTTCGTCCTCCACGATTTCCAGCATGTCTTCGTCCACATCCGGGGAATCGCACTTGTTCAGAGCGACCAGGATGGAAGGCACGCCGACCTGCTTGGCCAACAGGATGTGCTCCTTGGTCTGAGCCATCGGGCCGTCAGTGGCAGCCACCACGAGGATAGCGCCGTCCATTTGCGCAGCGCCGGTAATCATGTTCTTGATGTAGTCGGCGTGGCCAGGGGCGTCCACGTGAGCGTAGTGACGGTTGGGGGTTTCGTATTCAACGTGAGAAACGTTGATGGTGATGCCGCGCTGACGTTCCTCCGGAGCGTTATCCACCTGATCGAAGGGGGTGAACTTGTTTGCGGGCAAATCCGGATACTTGTCAGCCAACACCTTGGTGATAGCTGCAGTCAAAGTAGTCTTGCCGTGGTCAACGTGACCAATGGTGCCGACGTTAACGTGCGGCTTGTCATGAGTATAAGTGCCTTGTGCCACTTCTTTCTTTCCTCCTGGACTTTAGGTAGTTTTGCTCCGTAATAAATAAGCAGATGTCAGATTACCACTATCTTACGGATTTTCCTACCTGGGTTTTTCTTGATTTTTCTTCTTGCGGATTTTTGCGGGTTTTTCCTGGAGTGTCCCCAGCGGCTTTCGAGACGCACCCGGCTACGCGCCGGGGACACTGCCAAAAAGGAAAAGAACCCTTATGCACCGCGGTTGTTGGCGATGATTTCTTCGGAAATCGAACGCGGAACCTCGGCGTAGGAATCGAACTGCATGGTGAACACCGCGCGGCCCTGGGTCTTGGAACGCAGGTCGCCGATGTAGCCAAACATTTCTGACAACGGCACCTTGGCGCGAATAACCTTCACGCCCTGGCCGTCGTTCATGGAGGCAATGTTGCCGCGGCGGGAATTCAGGTCGCCGATGACGTCGCCCATGTATTCCTCGGGGGTGCGGACTTCCACATCCATGATGGGTTCCAAGATGACGGGGTTCGCCTTCTTGGCGCCTTCCTTGAACACCATATTGCCGGCAATCTTGAAAGCCATTTCCGATGAGTCGACTTCGTGATAAGCGCCGTCCTCCAACGTCGCCTTCACGTCCACCATCGGGTAGCCGGCCAAAACGCCGGATTCCATAGCTTCCTGGATGCCCGCGTCAACGGAAGGAATGTATTCGCGCGGGACGCGTCCCCCGGTGACCTTGTCTTCGAAAGCGTAGGTCTTGCCTTCGCCCCGTTCTTCCTCGCTCAACGGTTCGAACGTGACCAACACCTTCGCGAACTGGCCGGAACCACCGGTCTGCTTCTTGTGGGTGTATTCGACCTTCTCGACCTTCTTCTTGATGGTCTCGCGGTAAGCCACCATGGGCTTGCCGACGTTAGCTTCCACCTTGAACTCGCGCTTCATCCGGTCCACGATGATGTCCAAGTGCAACTCGCCCATACCGCCGATAACGGTCTGGCCGGTTTCCTCGTCCAAACGCACGGTAAAGGTCGGGTCTTCTTCGGCCAGCTTCTGGATGGCGATACCCATCTTTTCCTGGTCGGCCTTTGACTTCGGTTCCACCGCCACGTGAATCACGGGTTCGGGGAAGGTCATGGATTCCAGCACAATCGGCTTGTCAATGGCGCACAACGTGTCGCCGGTAGTGGTTTCCTTCAAGCCGATGAAGGCGTAGATGTGGCCAGCGTGCGCAACTTCCACCGGGTTTTCGTGGTTGGAGTGCATCTGGAACAGCTTGCCCACGCGCTCTTTCTTTCCCTTAGTGGAGTTGTAAATCTGGGTGCCTTGTTCGGCCTTCCCGGAGTACACGCGCACGTAGGTCAGCTTGCCATAGAACGGGTGCACGGCCACCTTGAAAGCCAAAGCGGCGAACGGCTCGTTCTCGTCAGGCTTGCGGGATTCGGTTTCGCCTTCATCCTCGTGACCGGGACGGAAACCGCGAACCTCCTCCACGTCCAACGGGCAGGGCAGGTAGTCGATAACCCCATCCAAGCAGGGCTGCACGCCCTTGTTCTTAAAGGCGGAGCCGCCATAGACCGGGTAAATCTCGGAGCGGACGGTACGCGCCCGGATTCCTTGCTTAATCTGGTCAACGCTCAGTTCACCGTTCTCAAGGTAGGCTTCCATCAGCTCATCGCTGGCCTCGGCAGCCTCTTCGGTAGCGGTCTCCAGATACTTGGCGGCCTTGTCCTGGTATTCCGCGGGAATGTCTTTGTACTCGACAACGGCGCCCTTGGTTTCGTTACCGTCGGCGTCTTTCTCAGGGAAGTACACGGCTTGCTGACGCAAAACGTCAACGACGCCGACAAAGTCGGATTCCGCACCCATCGGGAAAGTCATCACTACCGGACGAGCCCCCAAGCGGTCAATGATGGTCTGGACCGAAAAGTCGAAGTCCGCGCCCAGCTTGTCCATCTTGTTGATGAAGCAGATACGCGGCACGTTGTACTTGTCAGCCTGGCGCCACACGGTTTCGGACTGCGGTTCCACGCCTTCCTTACCGTCAAACACCGCTACCGCTCCGTCAAGGACGCGCAGGGAACGTTCCACCTCAACGGTGAAGTCCACGTGTCCGGGAGTGTCGATGATATTGATCTGATTGTTGTTCCAAAAACAGGTCGTAGCCGCGGAGGTAATGGTGATACCGCGTTCTTGTTCCTGTTCCATCCAGTCCATAGTCGAAGCGCCATCGTGCGTTTCACCGATTTTGTAGTTGATACCGGTGTAGAACAGGATGCGTTCCGTCGTGGTCGTCTTACCAGCATCGATGTGTGCCATGATGCCAATGTTGCGGACCTTTTTAAGGTCAGTTAGCACGTCAAGTGCCACGGGCGTGTCCCTTCGTTAGTGTTTGTTATTTCTTAATAATTCTAGTAAGTCACTCGGTGCGGGTTTACATCCGGAGCTTACAGGAGCGACTGCCCGGCGACTACCAGCGGTAGTGGGCAAAGGCGCGGTTAGCTTCAGCCATCTTGTGAACGTCCTCACGGCGCTTCACCGCGGCACCCAAGCCGTTGGAAGCATCCAAGATTTCGTTCATGAGTCGTTCGGTCATGGTCTTTTCCCGACGCTGACGGGAGAAATCCACCAGCCAACGCAACGCCAGAGTGGTCGCGCGAGAGGCTTTGACTTCCACCGGAACCTGGTAAGTTGCCCCACCGACACGACGGGAACGAACCTCCAGATGCGGGCGAATGTTTTCCATGGCGCGCTTGAGTACCACGATGGGGTCCTGCTCGGTCTTGTGAGCTACGCCTTCCAGCGCACCATAGACGATGCTCTGAGCCACGGACTTTTTACCGTCCAACAGGACGCGATTAACGAGCTGGGTGACCAGCGGAGAGTTGTACACCGGGTCTGCAATGAGTGGGCGCTTAGGCGCCGGTCCTTTACGAGGCATTCTTACTTCTTCTCCTTCTTCGCACCGTACTTGGAACGACCCTGTTTACGGTCGCGCACACCTTGGGTGTCAAGAGCGCCGCGCACGATGTGGTAGCGCACACCCGGAAGGTCCTTCACACGGCCACCGCGCACCAGCACGATGGAGTGTTCTTGAAGGTTGTGGCCAACGCCGGGAATGTAGGCGCTGACTTCGATGCCGGAAGAAAGACGCACACGAGCGACTTTACGCAGAGCCGAGTTCGGCTTCTTCGGGGTGGTGGTGTACACACGAGTGCACACGCCACGACGCTGCGGAGAGCCTGCCAAGGCCGGGGTCTTGGACTTCGTGCGCTTGCTGGTACGTCCTTGGTGGACGAGTTGTTCAATGGTAGGCACAGTAACTCCGTTTCTTGAATTTGTCTGGAATCTAAGGCTTTGTAGCCGCCCCGCGGACATAGCTGTACCGTCCGGGGGCCGGTCCGCCTTCCTTTGGGTCCTTGGTTCAAGAACGGCATTTTAGGTTGCGTCCGGAGCTCGAACGGAGCGAGCCCGCTGTTCGCGCGAGTTTCTTCGCGCGACTCTGGGTGACTAAAAACAGACACCAAAGAGCAATCATACCAAAACAGCGCAGCCGCGACAAAACCGGTCGTGAGGCGGACCAAATCTGGCTGCAGTAAAATGAAAATATGAACCAGATGCTCCCAGAACCTCAACCGACCGAGCCTAATGAACACGCCGCGGACAATCCCCTGGTAGCCGCAAGTACCGCCAAAGCACGCTTGGCCGGGGAAAAGGGCGTGTGGATGCAAGTGACTTTGCTGCCCCTGGCGCTGATTGGGGTCTACCTGGTGGTTACCGGCTTAGCATTGAATATCTACGATGCCGTGGCGGGCACCGGCAACTCTCCCCAGGGAATTTTTGACGCGCCTCTAGCTCTAGGGTTTTGCGGTCTGATTCTGTGCATCGCAGAGATTGCCGTGTACCGCTTCCTGGTGAGATTGTTTGCGAAACGTCGAGTGTCGGAGCTCGCGGTCAAACCAGCATTGCCCGAAACCCTGGCGGGAATCGCTGTGGGGGCGGGGCTGGTGAGCCTGCCGATGCTGATCTTGTGGGCCAGCGGGCACTGGCAACTGGCCCGGGTCAGTATCGAGCCCGGCGTGGGTCTGGGCCTAGCTATGGGTCTCATGTCTTGCGTGTGGGAAGAACTGCTGTTCCGCGGGGTAATGGTGCGGCTCTTTGACCGAGCCTGGGGGCCGGTGTGGGCCATCACCATGTCCACCGTAGTGTTCGGAGGGCTACACCTGATGAATCCCGGCATGACGGGAATGGGTGTCGTCGCCCTGGCCCTCAGCGGTGGACCGTTGCTGGGAGCGGCCTACCTGTGGAAACACCGGCTGTGGTTTCCTATCGGGCTGCACTTTGGATGGAACGCGATGCAGGGCTCTTTTTGGGGGTCAATCGTGTCCGGTACCGGGGAACAACGCGGGCTCTTACAAGGGACTTTCGTAGGCCCCGAGTGGATTACCGGCGGCAGCGTCGGGGTGGAAGGTTCTTTCCTGACCGCCATCGTTTGCTTGGTCGCCACGACACTAATCGTGCTACAAATGCGCCGCCACCCTGAAAGCCCGGATTTGCCCCAGAAATGAGCTGGTGAACCGGAGTAACTCGGCAGGTAATGATTGCACCGGTCGCGAGTCTGGCGGGAAGACGTTTAGACTGAAAACCGATTTGGGGAGGTAAATATTGTCAGCTGGGTTGTTGACGCTACTGGATGACGTGGCGGCTCTGGCGAAAGCCGCAGCCACTTCACTTGACGACGTGACGGGGGTAGCGGCCCGGGCCAGCGGCAAGGCCGTTGGGGTCGTGATTGACGATACTGCCGTCACCCCGCAGTATGTAGCGAGGATAGCCCCGAAACGAGAACTTCCGGTCATCGCCAAGATTGCCCGCGGCTCGATTATTAATAAAGCCGGAATCCTGGTGGTTGCGCTGCTGTTGAATTATTTGCTGCCCGCTGCCCTCACCCCCATCTTGATGGTAGGAGGGACATATTTATGTTTTGAAGGCGCCGAAAAAATTTTGGGCCAGATTTTCCACCACCAGACTGGTGTTGTCGACAACACCCCAACCTCAACTAACGCCGCGGAGGAAGAAAAACGCATCGTCCGGGGCGCCACCCGCACGGACCTCATCTTGTCCACCGAGATTATGGTGGTGGCCCTAAATGAGGTCCGCACACAGAGCCTGGCAACGCAAATCGGGGCCCTGATTGTGGTGGCTATCCTGATTACAGCGCTGGTCTATGGAGTGGTTGCGCTACTGGTAAAGATGGATGACGTGGGCTTGGTATTAAGCCGCACTCATCACAAAGTCTCCCAGGTCATCGGACTGATGCTGATTCGCCTGATGCCCGCTGTCCTCAAGGTTCTGTCCACAGTCGGGGTCGCGGCGATGTTGTGGGTGGGAGGACATCTGTTCTTTAGCGGACTAGCTGAAGTGGGGTTGCCTCTCATATTTGGATTCATGCAGGCTTGTGGTCAGGCGGTAGCGAGTTCTTTGCCGGTGGCGAGCACGGCAGGTGCTTGGCTTACGGAAACCCTCTTAGCTATGTTGCTGGGCTTGGGCCTCGGCGCCCTGGTGACCGTAACGGTTTGGGGGGTTCGCGCCCTCGTGAAGCGAATTCGTCGGAAAAATCGTCCGGAAGAACTCTAGCGACATTCCGTCGCCGAGGCGGGTTTAGGAGTGCGAGGTGATTCGTTCCAAAGCCGAGTTTTCCACGACTTGTTCCAGACTGTCGTGAATAATTTGGGCGCGCCCCGGTCCTACTCCATCGATTTCCATCAGTTCTTCGGTGGAGACCTCCAGTAGCTCGGACAAGGTCCCCCACCGGCGCGTAATCGCCTCGACGATATGGGCGGGAAGACGCGGAATCCGCGCCAGCATCCGCAAACCGCGGGCGCTCAAAGGAATCTCGAGGATTTCCGAACCCATCCCGTTCACCCCGATAATGCGGGCCACCAGGCTCAAATCCAACAGTTCCGCATCGTCCAGTTCACCCAGTCGATTCACGATTTTTTCCTCTGAATATTCATCGGGGATGTAGTCACGAATCAACAGGGAACGGTTCACCGCGAAGCCGCGCATCAGCTCGGATTGCTGCATTTTCAGCAAACGCCCGTGTTCACCCAGCTGAATGAGCATATCGGAAACTTCATGTCCGACCCGGCGCACCATTTCTTGACGTTGCACCACCAGCGCCACGTCACGAGCAGTAACCATGTCATCGATTTCCATGGCGGTCAACAAGTCAGAGACTTCATTCAAACGAATCCGATATTTTTCCAAGGTATCAATCGCCAAAGACGCACGAGTCAGCAGGGTTTCCGGGTCTTCCAAGACGTAGCGTTTATTGCCCAGATACAGCGAAATGGCCCGGAGGGAATGCGATACAGCAATGACCGGGTTGCCGCTTTGCACCGCGACACGGTGCGCCGTACGATGGCGCATCCCGGATTCAGTCGTGGGTATGGAAGGGTCTGGAAGCAGCTGGACGTTTGCGCGGCGAATCCGCCATTTATTTGGGTCGATAATGACTGCACCATCCATTTTGCACAGTTCCCGCAGCCGCGTAGCCGAAAAATCAATATCGAACTCAAAGCCGTCCGAACAAATCCTTCTGATGTGGTCCTCGTAGCCCAAAACCACCAGGGCGCCGGCATGAGCCCGGATGACCCGATCGAGTCCGTCGCGCAGCTCGGTGCCCGGAGCCAACATGGTAATCACTTCCCGGAATCTCTGCGCGTCGTTCATGGTTTTATCCTACTGTTTTCGCGGGGTTTTCGTTACTGGTTTCCGGCTGATTTTCCGGCGCGGGGGTTGGATCGGGAGGCGGATTCTGCAGAGCAAAGACGGTTTCTGGTCCAGTAACGGCTCCATTCCACACCGCGTTGAGGCGATAGGTACCGGCAGTTGCGACGTTACTGGCTGGCGAACAATCCGCGTTATGCACCAGACCGTCCCAGTTCAGAGTTTGTTTCCAAGTCATGCCGCGGTCCAGCAACAGTTGCTGGGTCGGGGCATCCGTGGGTTGGCAGCTAGTCGAGTTGAAAATGATTTGGTTGCCCGAAATGATTTGCATCCCTACCTTCGCGGGGTCAATCATCACGGTGCAGGCGGTTTTACCGGTGTTGTGCACAGTCATTTCAGCTTGGTCCCCAGCCCCGACATTAATCACGGCGCTGGGATGAGTTAGTGCAATCTCCAGGGAGTTGTCCGGGCAGGGCTTCGGCGGGGGAAAAGTGCGTTCTTCCATCCGCAGCTGATAAGCCTTAGCCTCGGCCGCTTGGGCGGTTTGCCAACGGGTAAATGCGGCCGCGACCTCACGAATCGCTAACACCATTCCCACGATTGCCAGAATTACAATCGCCAGGGCAATCAGGCGGTTGCGCCGAATTTGGGCCTCAGTGTACTTTGGCGGACGCGGCTTTCCCTGGTTTTTGGGCGTTTTTCCGGTGGTCCTGGACGGTGATTTACGCGTTGTGGTGGTTCCGGATTTCCTACCGTTTGGGGACACTGGAGAGCGCGACTGTTTCGCCGCGCGTTGTTTATCTGTGCCAGTGTCCACCATGCTCCTAAGTTACGGCTTAGAAACGCAAAACCCGAAAGTCCACGCCGTTAGTTGTTAGAATTTTGTCAAAACGAAGGAGTTTTCATGAGCGCGTCCACAAGGCACGAGTCCTCCGGCGGGGGTTCACATGGTCAGATCGTTACCCCCCGCCAACTCGTTATCACCGGCATCGGTTCCCTGCTGACCTTTGCCTGGTACGCCTCCCCGGATTTATTCACGAAAAAGAAACCGAGAGCCTTGGTGCGCCTGGGTATTATCCCCGCTTTGACGGCTTTGACCGCTTTGGTGGCACGAGATACTGTCACCGCGGTACGCGATGACATCGCCTCGGAAAGTCCCGATCAAGAGGCGTGGGAAATGACCAGCGACAACGTGAAGTTTGATCCGAAAAACCTGGATTGGCGCGTGCTGATACTTCTGGGAGCTTTCGGAACGGTATTACTGGGTTGCAGTATTTGGCTTGAGTTCTGGTTGTTCCGCCGTGGCGAGCGTCGCCGTAAGTCCGGGGTGAAACTGGCTCATACCCGTCAAGCTATCCCGATTTCCCTGCTGTTCGCTGCGGGCTACTTGGTTGACGACGCGCAAACAAACTGATGCCAGCGCCGGTTTGAGAGGCCTTTGCCCCACCTATCTAAGCTGCTTCCGGGGTGGCTCCGGACGAGGATTGAGAATTCGGGTCCTCCGGGTCAATGGTGCAGACTTTTTCGATGACCAGCCCGGTTACCACCATCAATACCGCGCCGATAACCGCCACAATCTTTTTCCATAATGTCTCTGCCAGAGCATCGTTTCCCAGGTTTACCAGGATAAAGATGGTCTGTGCCCCAAAATAGCCCAAGAAAATAGCACCGGTGTGCGACAGAGCGAGAGACAGCGCCGCCACCCGAGCGGCCCCCACCGCGCTCATCCAGGTCGCCTGACGCTTCTTAAGTCTCTGCACGTGCGCCGCCAACCAGGCACTCAAGAGGGAAACAATCAGGGCGACCAAGCCAAACTCCACACCGTCACGCGGCAACGAGGCGCCTTGGTTGTACATGAAGTTCAGCAACGAGGCGCTGAGGGCTCCCACCACCAAGGTCAAGAGCACCAGAACGATGGGTTTCGTGTGGCTCATCAGTGCCGCCGCGTCCTGACACGCTGCCACTGTGGAGCCGGCAGCTCGGACTGAGAGGAGGAGGAGGGAGAATCCCCGGCGGATGGGCTGTAATCTTGACGGATAATGTCGATTTCGGTGTCGTTGTCGACCACGCGCGGCCGCGCCTCCGCTTGGGGCAGGGCAGCTTGCCAAGACGGCAGACCGAAAGCATCGTAGTCCCCGACCTGTGTCTCAGCCAGCGGGGAATCGTCGGGGGCGGCCGGGGAAACGGGTACAGAAGGGAGGTTCGGTGCGGTCTGTTCCGGTTCCGGGTCGGTCGCCAGCCAGTCCGTCCACAGATTAACGATTCCGTTAGCGTCTTGTGCCCAAGCCGCGAGCTTGGAGACGGAGCGACCCTCCAGCGTCGCGTGCGGGTCGAGCCGGGACCAGGGCACCAGGACAAACGCTCGAGTAGCAGCTCGCGGGTGAGGCAAGACCAGGCGTGAGTCCTCTGAAGTTACCCCTTCAACGTCAATCACGTCAACGTCTAAAGTACGCGCTGCCCAATGATAGGGACGTTCCCGCCCGTGAGTATCCTCCAGATGATGCGCCAAATCCAACAACTCGGCCGCGGACAGACGCGACCACACTCGCACGACCGCGTTGTAATAATCAGGTTGCGGGGCGGCGCCGGGCTGCAGCACCGGACGGGTCCGAGCCAAGGGCGAGACTTCCACCCGTTCAAACTCCGGGGCTGACTGCAGGGCGGCCACTACCTCTCGCAAGGTTCCCAGCGGATTGCCCAGATTTGCCCCCAAAGCCAAAACTGCGGGGCGAGCTTGTTCGGGACGCAAGGTCAGATTGGCTGGAAAATCAGCTAGGTGGGCTGCAAAATCCTCCCGCGTGCGCAAAATGCTTATCGCCACATCTTCGAATTGCACGTCCATGCAGGCATGAGGCTTATGTAAGGTGACCTGGACCGCCGCAATGAGCGAGTCCTCCAATACAGACATGGCAATGTGAGTAGCCAGACGTTCAATCAGGGAGGCGCTTTTCCCTTCAATGACCGCGACAATTTTTTCAGCCACGACCGAGTAATCCACGGTGTGGGCCACATCGTCCGAGCTGGCAGCCCGCCGCGAATCGAACCACAGGGTGAGGTCGACCGAGAAATCCTGGGGGGCATGATGCTCAGATTCCAAAACTCCGTGAATGCCCCGCGCGAAAATCCCGCGCAGCGTGATGGAATCCAGCCCGTCCAAACGGTCAACCACGTCAACAGAGCGCCCGGAGATTCCCCCTAGAGAATTCGACATGGATGCATCATGTAAAGTCATCTTTAAAACCGCCTCTCAACAGGGATGATGGTGGGCATCGAGGAGAGCCACGGCCCGGACAGCCACCGCTACCGGGGCTACGTTGTGTACGCGCACCGCCCAAACCTTGTGAAGCGCGCAAAACATGGAAACTGCCGCGGTGGCATCGTCGCGAGGATGGCGGTCACTCGCCGTCGTTTCCAAATCCGCTAAATATCGCTTTCTTGACGGGCCGAGAAGCACCGGGTAGCCGCGGTGTAAAAACACGTCAAGGTTAGCCAACACGTCCCAATCCTGCTCGCCTACCTTGGAAAACCCCAGGCCAGGATCGATAATGACCCGACGCATATCAATGCCGCTATGGCGCATCAGCTCCAGTCGACGCTCTACCTCATTCCAGGTTTCCACCGCAACATTGTCATAAACCGCCAACTGGTTGGCTACCTCCGGGCTACCCCGCCAATGCTGGCAAATATAGCTCAGCTGTGGGTAGCGAAGCTGTAGCCCAGCGATAACGGCAAACATCGATTCGTCAACGATACCACCTGAAACATCGTTGATGATGCTGGCTCCTGCCGCCGCGGCCGCCTGAGCAGTTTTTGCGTGCAGGGTATCCACCGAGACAGTCACCCCGGCCGCGACCAACCGCTCAATGACCGGTAGGATACGGGCAATTTCTTCCTCGACTGCTACGGGCTTGCGACCCGGCGCGGTCGATTCACCCCCCACGTCAATGAGGTCAGCCCCCTGTGCCACCATTTCCAAACCGTGAGCCACCGCCTGACTCGAATCAAGCCATTGTCCTCCGTCTGAAAAGGAATTCGGGGTCACGTTCAAAATCCCCATCACCAGGGTGCGCTCCGGTTGCAGATAGTCCGGCAGCGCTGACATCGACGGCTCAGACTGTGTCTGGGCTTCAATAGTCATCCCCGATTCCTCTTTCCTGTTTCGTTTCTGAACCGGCTCAGGCAGAATCCGAACCGATTATTGGCAGCGTCCTAATCTGCGGACAAAATGAGACTCATGGCCTCAGAACGCGTCGTGCTGGATTGTTCCATCACCCCGCGCACTGCAGAAGTCGTGGTCCGCGCCCCCGGCTTCTTTACCCCGCGCACTGTCATACACATATGCTCAGCCTGCAGCACCACGATGACCCCTTGCGGTTGGAGCACACCCCACATCGCATCGGCGATTTGCTGGGTCAAGCGTTCTTGCACCTGCAAACGGTGGGCGTAACCGTCTACCAGCCGTGCCAACTTGGACAGTCCCGTAACCCGTTTCCCCTGCGGAATATAGCCCACGTGCGCCCGGCCCACGAACGGAAGCAGGTGGTGTTCGCACATGGAGTTGAACGGAATGTCTTTGACCAAAACAAGATCGTTGTGTTCCACCGGGAACATTCGCCCCAGATGCTTTCGCGGATCCTCCTGGTAGCCTTGCAGCAGCTCCGCAAAAGAGCGAGCCATGCGGTCCGGAGTTTCGCGCAAGCCCTCACGGTTGGGGTCCTCCCCTACGGCCACCAACAGATCCCGGATTGCCCGGGTCACCCCTTCAGGGTCATAGGTCGCGTTCATTCGTTTTCTTTCTCACTAGGCGCTGGCGGTAAAGGTTCCGCGGTCGGGTTTTCACTTGGAGGCAACGGGTCCGTGTCGTCGAGAATGCGCACCTCGTGTTCTTTCCTGGTCGGAGGAATCGGCAGACTCAAATCAGCCGGAGCTGCGGCGTCCGGTTGCGAAGTTGCCGGGCTTTCCTCAGTTTTCACTTCCCCCTGCCCAAACGGCACGGTCCCCCCGATCCCGGAATCCGCCAACGGGCGGTCGGCACCGTCCAGAGCAAAACTTTCTCCCGGTTTCGCGCTAGCTTTGGCGTTACGAATCCTCACGGCTTCAGGAATCTCGATGGGTCCGCGGCCGTCAGAGATCAAGCCCTCGTACGACTGCCAGACGGCACGGCGCGGTGCTTTCTTAACATCCTTAAAGATGACATCCAAGGCTTTCTCGTCCAGAGTTTCTTCCTCCAGCAAGCGGCGTGCCAGCGTGTCCAAAATGTCACGGTTCTCAGTAATGATGGACCAGGCTTCTCGCGTGGCGGCTTCCATTAAAGCTTGTACTTCCGCGTCGATAGCATGGGCAGTGGAATCGGAATACTCCTGCGCTTTGCCATAATCCATACCCACGAAAGGTTCATCGTGGGAGCTGCCGTAACGAACCGCCCCCAACCCGGCCGACAAGCCCCAGCGGGTCACCATCTTACGGGCGATAGCGGTGGCATTTTCAATGTCGTTAGACGCCCCGGTAGAGGGGTCCTGGAACACGATTTCCTCTACGACTCGACCTCCCATGGCGTAAACTAGCTGGTCCAACAACTGATTACGGGTTTCGGAGTAGCGATCCTCGGTGGGCATGACCATGGTGTAGCCCAAGGCGTGTCCGCGGGGCAGAATCGTCACTTTCGTCACGGGGTCGGAATAGTTGGATGCTGCGGCGCACAAGGCGTGGCCGCCCTCGTGATAGGCGGTGACCAGTTTGTCATGGTCGTTCATAATCCGGGAATGCTTTTGGGGTCCGGCAATAACCCGGTCTACCGCTTCATCGAGATCCTGAGCGGTGATGATTTCCCGGCTGTGTCGTGCCGCCAGCAAGGCCGCTTCGTTCAAAACGTTAGCCAAGTCCGCGCCGGTGAATCCCGGGGAGCGTTTGGCCAGTGATTTCATATCCGCCTCGGGAGCCAGGGGCTTGTTCTTCGAGTGAACCGCCAGAATCGCTTCGCGTCCCTTGAGATCCGGCGCTTCAACTGCTACTTGACGGTCAAAACGACCGGGGCGCAGCAAAGCTGGATCGAGTACGTCGGCACGGTTTGTGGCGGCAATCATGATGACGTTGGTGCGTTCGTCGAATCCGTCCATCTCTACCAGCAGCTGGTTCAAGGTCTGTTCACGTTCATCGTGCCCCCCGCCCAGGCCGGTGCCGCGGTGGCGGCCTACCGCGTCAATCTCGTCAACAAAAATGATGGCCGGAGCCGCCGCCCGCGCCTGCTCAAACAAATCCCGCACCCGGGAAGCACCCATACCCACAAACATCTCGACGAACTCGGAACCGCTCATAGAAAAGAACGGTACCCCGGCTTCTCCGGCGACAGCGCGAGCCAACAGGGTCTTACCCGTGCCGGGAGGACCGTAGAGCAGCACCCCCTTGGGAATTTTCGCCCCGAGCTTGCGGAACTTTTCGGGTTCCGCAAGGAACTCTTTGATTTCCTCCAATTCCTCCACAGCTTCATTGACTCCCGCAACGTCAGCGAAAGTCACTTTCGTTTCGTCCTCTTTGTTGAACATCCGTGGCTTGGCTCGCCCCATCCCGAGAGGACCCATTCCCCCGCTCATGCGCGAAACAAACCAGAAAAACACCACAAAGAGGATAATCATCGGCACCATCAAAGTGAGCATGGACTCCCACCAGGAGGACACCGGATAGATAGAATCAAAACCCTTCTTTGGTTTCGCGTCGGCTACCGCATTCGCAACGGTTTCCGCTTGGGGACGAACATAAGAAAAAGAGACTTTTTTACCCGCGTCAGCATTCGGCTTCATCCCGAAAGGACCGTCTTTTGGCAGGTACGCCCGCGGACGTTGGTAGGACTTGGTCAACTCCATACTGACGGTCTGGGTGCCATCGTTGATAACGACTTTTTCAACGGTATTGCCCCGCAGCAGCGTCAAGCCTTCGTCAGTAGTAATGCGAGTGGGACCGCCTTGGGCAGAAAAAACCATGAAAGCCACAATGATAGCGATGACTACAAAAGCCGCAATGCCGCCAGAGATTTGTTTTTTCTTTTGAGTTTTATTCGTCTTGTCCATGTTCACTTTTCCGTTATCCGGTACAACACCTTAAGCCTACCAAACAGCTATAAAATGGGTGCATTCCCGCAGTTTTACGCTAACCGCAAAGAGAGCACCATGAAAATTGTTATCGCGGCTGATTCATATCCCCCAGATGTGAGTGGGAATGCGATTTTTTCCCAGAACCTGGCTCGCGGACTGCACGCTCGAGGCCACAGAGTTCATGTCATCGCTCCTTCCCCGGTTTCCCGGCCGTACATCGCCAACGTGGCGGGTATTACCGAACACCGGATGCGTTCCCACGAGTTCGCATATCTCCGTGGTTTCTCTCTGAGCATGCCTTGGGAAATTAGTCGTACCGTGCGCCGAATTCTGCAGGGCTTGAACCCCGATGTGGTACATGTGCAATCTCACCTCAGCGTGGGTCGGGTCGTGTGCAAATACGCCAACGAATTGGGGCTGCCGTTAATTGTCACGAACCACTTCACTCCGGAAAACCTCCTTGACCGCCTCTCTTGTGGCGTCCCAAAGTTCATCAGCAAGCTACTGGCGGACATGGCCTGGAGAGACCTGGGAAACGTGTTTCAACGAGCCGATCGCCTGGTCGCCCCCAGCCCTACCGCTATCGCAGTCATGAAAGAACACGCGCATCTCGGCGGTGGCGTCTCCATCAGCAACGGGGTGAATTTGCCGATTTACCAAGCTGCCGCTCAAAATGCTGAAAAAAACCCAATTCCCCACCTTTTGTACGTGGGCCGTCTGGAAAAACAGAAACACGTAGAAGATATCATCGCCGCCCTGGCTCTGTTGCAGCCCTCTACCAAACTGCACTTTGACATTGTGGGAACCGGCACTAAGAAAGAGGACTTGCGCCGGAAAGCCGCGGAACTTCGGGTCATAGACCGGGTTACTTTCCATGATTACCAGGACGACGAGGCCCTCATTGAGATGTATGCGCGCAGCGATATTTTTGTCAATGCCTCCACCGGAGAGTTGCAGTCCTTGGCGACTTTGGAGGCGATGAGTTCGGGCATTCCGGTAGTCCTGGCGAATGCGGTCGGTCTGCCGCACTTGGTGCGTCCCGGAGTCAATGGCTACCTGTTCCAGCCCGGAGACGTTGAGGCCCTTTCTGATTACCTGGAGGACCTGGCTATAAACGAGCAAAAACGCAGGTTTATGGGCAAGATGAGCTTAGAGATAGCCCAATCCCATGACTTTGAAAATACTCTGGACAGCTACGAAGTCCTGTACCGCTCCGCTCAGGAAGAAAACGCGACAGCACGCCAGCATCTGGACGCCATCGATCCCGACTACGTGTTCCCCCAGGATTAGCCGCGCAACTACTTTTCGTAAACGTGGGGCGCTAAGAGCCCGATAAACGGCAGGTTGCGGTAATGTTCGGCGTAGTCCAAGCCGTATCCAACCACGAATTCGTTGGGAATATCGAAGCCGACGTAGCGCGGATTCACCACCGCTTTGGCGGCATCCGGTTTGCGTAGCAGAGTCGCAATGTTCAGGGAGGCACACCCCCTGGTACGCAGGTTTGCCTCCAGCCAAGACAGGGTCAAACCGGAATCGATAATGTCCTCCACGATTAAGACGTGACGGTCTTTGATGTCGGTGTCCAAATCCTTCAAGATCCGCACCACCCCGGAAGATTTTGTCCCTGAACCGTAAGAGGACACCGCCATCCAATCCATCTGAATGGGCGAGTGCAGTTTCCGAGCCAAGTCAGCCATCACCATGACCGCCCCGCGCAGCACCCCCACCAGCAGGATTTCGTGGCCCGCGTAGTCTTTGTCAATGACGGCCGCCATCTGGGCGAGCCTTGATTGAATCTGTTCCTCGGTCAATAAGACCCGTTCCATGTCTGCGCCCATGTCTGCAGCGTCCATCACATGCCTCCCTCAAGTTGCAGGTACATTCTAAAAGTTTTCCTGCTGGTCCGTGTCCATTTTAGACTTTCCCTCCGCATTGCCTAAATGCGTCAGAATTTGGCTCAATCCGAAAGATTTTCGCGTTCGGAAACATCGCGGTGGCGGGCAAATTCCAAGAAGCCATCCCGGCGGGTCACGGTAATCCCGGGCAGAGCCAGCGGGCCTTGGCCATGCCAATCATGAATCAGGTCCACTACGCCACGCAGGTGGGCTGCAGTCAGGGAATCCACCCTCGCCCCTGCTAACAGGCTCGCTCGGCGTACCACCCGGCGCAGGACCGGGGCAGAATAGCGGATTAGGTCGCGGTATTTGTACCCCTCAATGACTGTGAGGTCAAGTTTCACACTGTCCCCCGGTTCCCCCTCGCCGGGCTCATCGCTGAGCACTTCCCAAAAGACTTCTGCCGCGAGCGCCTCCAGTATGGTGTCGTCCGCGGCGGCCTGACCGGCCAGACGTGCCAGTGCGGGAGCGGGGTCTTGGCCGAGCGCGGCCGCGAGCGCGGGCATAACCCGTTCCCGGATGGCAGCACGAGGTAACGGCTGGCCAGCGGCAGTTTTCACGGGGCCTTCCATTCGGTTACTCGGATCGTTGACGGCTACGAGCCCAGCCTGCTTGCAAGCGGCTTGGGTGCAGGACCGCCGAATTCCCAGCAACGGACGCGCTAGGCGCAAATCCACCGCGGCATCAACACCGGACTCTTCCTCTCTCCAGGCAAAACGTAAGGGTAGACCGGTTTGGCAATCCAGGGACTCAAACTCTCTCATAGCCGAAATCGAACGTAGTGAGGAGCCACGCGCCAAACGTAACAAGACGGTTTCGGCCTGGTCATCAAGCGTATGCCCGGTGAGGATAACCGCGTGGTCCTTTCCCTGGGCTTTGGCCTCGGCGACGGCGGCGCGTGCCAACAACCCCCAGCGCAACAGACGCGCCTCACCCTCTGGCCCATTTGTGCCCCCGCCGCTTTCGCCCCGCAACACTGTCGCCGCAGTAAACCCCAGCTCGTGGGCGCATTGGACGGCGGCTTGGGATTCTGAGGCGGATTCAGGCCGCCAGCCGTGATCTACCGTAAGGCAACTGATAGCCCACGGGCGCGGGTGACGCAGGGCGACACGAATCAGCGCCGCCGCTAAACTCAACGAATCTGGGCCCCCCGATAGCGCCAGACACAACAGAGTACTGTCGGGGGAACCTAGTGATTGCAGCACCCGGCGCACCGCGAGCTGAATTTCCCCCAAATCCCCCCCGGCATCGCGCTCCCAAAGGCGCGTTTCGGCACCCTCAGGGCTAACGAAAGGGGGCAGAGAACTCATGGACGCATTCTATTAGAGGCGCGCCACGAAAGGCATAATCCTATTCTGGTTATAGAAGTTGAAAGTACCCACCGTACCACCGGGCTTAGGCGCCATCAGGATGGTGTCGCCACCGGAGTAAATGGCCACGTGGTAGACCCCGTTACCAGTCCCGTTATTCGACCAAAACACCAAATCTCCCGGCTGTTTTTCGCTGAAGGGTACATTGGCGTAGGAGTTGTATTGGGCGGCCGCGGACCGCTGCATCCCTTTACCGAGTTCTTTCATCCCCGCATAAACCAGTCCGGAGCAGTCGTAGCCATCCGGCCCGGTTCCTCCCCAGATGTAAGGAAGTCCCGTTTTCGTTTTGGCCCACTCCAGTAAGCTCGGCCCAAATCCTCCGCTCGCGGCGTTACTGGGAGGCAAAGCGGGCTGAGAAGTCGGTGCTGGTGCCGTTGTCGGCTGGGAGGGTACAACGCTCGGCTGCGAGGTCGCTTGCGGCGATTGCCCCGAAGCTGCGCGCTGGCGAGCCTGACGCTCTGCCTGTTCTCTGGCGGCCTGCTCACGGGCTTTTTGCTCCGCGGCCTGCTGGGCTGCCCGGGCTGCGGCCTGCTGGGCGGCCAGAGCTTCTTGTTCTTCACGTTGGCGCTGTGCCGCGGCCGCTAGCGCTGCTTGACGTTCCTGTTCGACTTTTTCCTGACGGGCTTTTTCTTCCGCAATCGTCACTTCGCGTTCCCGCGCCAACTCAACGATAATTTTTTCCCGCTGGGATTCGAGTTTGTTTAGCTCGTCCAAGGCTTCTTGCGCCTGAGCACGAGCGGTTTTTTCCGTAGTAGCCAGGCTGGCTGCGGCATCTTTCTTAGCTTTGGCAGCGCGATTGGCTTTGTCGCTCAAAACTTCGGCGACATTTTGCAACGCCATCAATCCCTGAGTTTGGCTGTCTGCCTGATTACCCAAAGCATCGGTGGCGGCTTCTTTCAAAGCGGCGTCGCGGAAGGCGTCGGATTCGGTGATAGCCGCCAAATCAGATAACCCGCTGCTGTTTTGGCGATACATCGCGACAGCTAGTCGACCCAATTTGGCTTTGGCTGCATCGGCTTCTCGCTTCGCTGCTTGGGCTTTCTTCGCGCTGTCACTGGCTTCGGCGGTGGCCGCATTGAGAGCGTCGGTAGCCTCGGCAAAATCCTCAGCCGTTTGGGCATAGTGCAACTGGGCTTCATCAACTTTCACCCGATTGCGGGCAATGGCACTTTCCAGTTGGGCAATGCGATCCGGTTTGGCGCTCGGGGCGCCCACGGCCAGGGGAATTGTTCCCATCCCCAGCGTCATTGCAGCAGCCACACTCATCGCCGCCAAGCGACGTTTCCATCGTCCAAACTGGTCTGTGTTACGCAAAGCCTGCCTCCCTTAACAGCTTCTATAACTCTAACCACATCCATTGGCAGTTTACAACAGATTTAACGATTCTAAACAAAAACCACTGTTTTCACAATGGACCTCATCTTTCGCAACCGTAACACTGGTAACATTTGTCCTGACAATTGCCAGATTTTTTGCCGCACTCCACTACGAAAAAAGGTTCCCCTCCCGCACAAACGCGAGAGGGGAACCTTTTGAACAGTAAAAAACCTATTCCGCGGGAGTCGTCTTGGCGACAGCCATCAGGAACTCGGCATTGTTCTGGGTATCTTTCAGCTTCTGAAGTACCACACCCGCGGCCTGTTCCAGTTCCAGAGACGCCAGCACTCGGCGCAGCCGCCACAGTACGCTCAGCTCTTCCTTCGTGAACAGCACCTCTTCATGGCGAGTACCCGAAGCATTGACGTCCACCGCCGGGTACAAACGCTTTTCAGCCAGTTCGCGGGACAGTCGCAACTCCATGTTGCCGGTGCCTTTGAATTCCTCAAAGATAACCTCGTCCATCTTGGAGCCGGTTTCAACCAAGGCCGTAGCAATAATGGTCAAGGAGCCGCCATTTTCAACGTTGCGGGCGGCACCAAAGAATCGCTTGGGCGGGTACAGCGCGGAGGCATCCACACCGCCGGAGAGAATCCGACCCGAAGCCGGGGCAGCTAGGTTGTAAGCACGCCCCAACCGGGTGATGGAATCCAGCAGCACCACGACATCGCCGCCCAGTTCCACCAGGCGCTTGGCCCGCTCAATGGCGAGTTCTGCCACCGTGGTGTGCTCCGAGGCAGGGCGGTCGAAAGTCGAGGCAATAACCTCCCCCTTGACCGTGCGCTGCATATCGGTGACTTCCTCCGGACGTTCATCCACCAGAACCACCATGATGTGTACTTCGGGGTTGTTTATAGAAATCGCGTTGGCAATTTGCTGCAAGATGATAGTCTTGCCGGCTTTCGGCGGAGACACAATCAGGCCGCGCTGGCCTTTGCCGATAGGAGCCATCAGGTCAATAATCCGCGGAGCTAATACCTTCGAAGATGTTTCCAAGCGTAGCTGTTCATCGGGATACAGCGGGGTCAGCTTGGAAAACTCGATTCGTTGCGAGGCCTCCTCAATGCTCTGACCGTTGATGGACTCCAGATGCACCAGAGCATTGTGCTTGACGCGGCGTTCTTCACCTTCACGAGGCTTGCGCACGGCCCCCACAATCGCATCGCCGGAACGCAGTCCCCACCGGCGCACTTGCCCCAAAGTCACGTAGACATCGTTGGGTCCGGGAAGGTAACCGGAGGTTCGGACAAAAGCGTGGTTCTCTTTCACCTCCAAGATGCCTGCAATGGGCAGCAATTCTTCAGGGCTGATTTCTTCGCTACCGGTGTTGTCGCTGTCATCCCGATCGCGTCCACGATTACGGTTACGGTTACGCCCGCGGCGATCATTGCGATTACGACGGTCATAGCGTTCGCCCCGCTCTTCTTGAGTCTGTTCGCGCCGCACGCTGGCTCCCTGAGCCACCGCCTCCAGCTGAGGATTGTTTTCTGTGGCAGACTCGGCGTCATCATGGTTGCGTTGACGACGCGAGGGCTTAGCCCCCAGGTCATGCTCCAACGCTGCCTTAACGTCAAGGGGGGCCGCCGCGTTTTCGGAGTTATCTTCCCCGGCAGGTTCGCCCGCCGGAGCGGAAGCGCGACGGTGACGACGCGCCGCACGCTCCTGGCTTGCGGAAGATGCAGAGTCTTTCTCACCATCATGTTCAGAGGCCTGAGACCGTTCCGGAGTCGCAGTTTTGTGGGGTGCGGAGTCAGCAGCTGCGCCTCCAGACTTCTGTTTTTCAATAATCGCTTCAATAAGTTGCGGTTTTCGAGCCTGAGAAATGCCTTTAATGCCCAGCGACTTTGCCAGTTCGCGCAGTTCCGAAAGCTTCATAGCAGCCAGTTGATTGTCGTTCACAAGTGTCCTTATCTCAAAGGTTAATGGGTAAAAACTTGCGCAACGTTCCCAAATACGAAGGTTCGCAAGCAGACCGACTCAAGATTACGAATCGGGTTTGGCCCGGAAGATATCTACGGACCCGCGGCTGAGCCGTGTTGATAAAATCATACCTCCGCGCTAAGGTTTCAACAAAACGAGTATCAACTTCGTGAGCGTGACCCCGTCATGACCCGGACCACACAATGGTCTATCAGGAACGGAAGCTACAGCAGCAACGCAACTTCGGGGCACTAGGGAGTGGTTTCCGCCGCTTCATGCGTTATCTTCACATTCAATGCTTTTGCGGAACTGGATTTTTTATCTCCCCATCCGAAAAATTTCATTATTCAAAGAAAGGCACTCTAATGAAACACATAATTGCAGCTGCTGCAATTTCAGCATTAACCTTGGTCGGTATGTCGGCCTGCACTCAGCCCAGCTCAGGACCCGCCGGCGGCGGTAACACTGCCACCGGAGACACAATCAAAATCGGCGTGAACTACGAGCTTTCCGGTGCGGTAGCCACCTACGGTAAACAAAATGTTGACGGCATCGAACTGGCGGTTGATGAAATCAACGCCCAGGGCGGTGTCAACGGTAAAAAGATTGAAATTGTGAAATACGATTCCAAGTCAGAGCCGGCCGAAGCCACTACTCTGGCCACCAAGTTGATGAGCCAGGACAAGGTCCTCACCATGATTGGTCCGGCGACCTCCGGTTCCTTCAAAGCAGTCATCCCCGCCGGCAACCAGAATAAAGTTCCGGTCATCTCCGGATCAGCCACTGCGGATGACGTGACCGTCACCGGCGGCAAGCTCCAAGAATTTGCTTTCCGCACCTGCTTCTCTGATTCCTACCAGGGTGGCGTGATGGCCCAATACGCCGCTGAAAAATTGGGTGCCAAGACCGCGGTCATCATGGGAGACACCTCCTCTGACTATGCGAAAGGCCTGGCCAAGAACTTTAAGGAAAACTTCACCAAATCCGGCGGTTCGGTCGTGGCGGAAGAAGGCTACGTGGCTGGTGACACCGATTTCAAGGCGACCTTGACCAACATCAAGGGCAAGGATTTCGATGTGCTCTATATCCCCGGCTACTACCAGGAAGTCGGCCTCATCATCAAGCAAGCCCGCGAGCTGGGCATTGACGCCAAGATTCTGGGAGGTGACGGCTTTGACTCCCCCACCCTGCTGGAGCTGGCCGGTGCCTCGGCGTTGAACAACGTGTACTTCACGTCGCATTACTCGGCTTTGGACACTTCTAATACGAAACTGCAAGACTTCATCAAGACCTACAAGGATAAGTTCGGCGAGGATCCGTCCTCGTTCAATGCCTTGGGCTACGACACGGCTTACTTCGTGGCCAAGGCGATTGGTGAAGCGAAAGAGTTGAACGGTCCGGCTATTGCCGAAGCGATGGCTAACGCTAAGGGCTTCGAGGGCGTGACCGGTTCTTTCGATATGGATCCCAAGACTCATGACCCGATTAAGACGGCGGTCGTGGTTTCCCTGAAGGACGGTGTCCAGGACTCCGCTGAGGCCTACGCCCTGAAGTAATCGAGTGTTTCCCAAGGGCGGGGCGGCCCGTTGACCCGAGTCTTCACCAGGTTCGGGCTCCCCGTCCTCGGGACCTCGAGAAAGAACGTTCCTCATGGATTTGATACTGCAACAGCTGATTAACGGCCTGTCGCTGGGTAGTATCTATGCGCTAATCGCGCTGGGATACACCATGGTCTATGGCATCATTCAGCTCATCAATTTCGCCCACGGCGACGTCCTGATGGTCGGGGCTTACGTTGGTTTCGCAGGAATGGTCCTGCTGCACCTCGACCCGTTCACATCTTTGCTGGCAGCAATGATTATCTGCGCGATTTTGGGGATGCTGATTGAGCGTTTGGCTTATAAGCCGCTGCGCCACTCGACCCGAATCGCCGTACTGATTACCGCTATTGGTATGTCCCTGCTGATTGAGTACGTGATGATGTACTTTGTCGGGGCTGAAGCCCGCGCCTATCCCGCCCAAACTGGCTGGCTGGGAGCAACTTACCGCTTCGGCGGGGTGAGCCTGTCCATGATTCAAATCATCATCGTGGTGGTTTCCGTGGTCCTGATGATTGTCCTACAGTTCATCATTAAGAAAACCCGCATTGGTAAAGCCATGCGCGCGGTCAGCCAGGATCAAGACGCCGCCAAGCTCATGGGAATCAGCGTTGATAACACGATTTCCTTCACTTTTGCGCTCGGCTCCGCTTTGGCTGGCGCCGCCGGGGTGCTGTGGGGGCTGTATTACACTTCGATTACCCCACTCATGGGCATTATGCCGGGCTTGAAAGCCTTTGTGGCCGCTGTTTTGGGCGGTATCGGTTTGATTCCAGGAGCGTTGGTGGGCGGCTATCTGGTCGGCTTTTTAGAGACCATCGTGAACTCCCTGGGCCTGTCCACATTCCGTGACGCGGCCGTGTTCATGGTGCTGATTATCGTGCTCATCTTTAAGCCTGCCGGCATCCTCGGCAAGAACGTACAGGAGAAGGTCTGAGCCATGAAATCTGGAATAAAAAGTATCATTGCACAAGCCGTCATTCTCGCGGTTCTTTGGGGGCTGGGGTACGCCCTCATCACGGTGGGGGTCATCGACTCTTACATCTTTAACACCATGGTCACCATCTGCGTGAACATTATCCTGGCGGTGTCGTTGAATCTGGTTACCGGCTTTACCGGGCAATTCTCTCTGGGCCACGCGGGATTCATGGCGGTCGGAGCCTACTCCACCGGCCTCATCGTTACCGCGATTCCTACCTACGGTGGTTTCTTCCTGGGACTGGGCATAGGCGGACTTTTCGCCGCCGGTATCGGTTTCCTCATCGGTTTGCCGACCCTGCGTCTGAAAGGAGACTACCTGGCTATCGCCACCCTGGGACTGGCCGAGATTATCCGCGTGCTGCTATTGAATCTGGAGTTTTCCGGAGGGGCTGCCGGGCTGTTCATCCAGCTGCAGTTCACGGACTGGAACATCCTGTTCATCCTCACGGCGGGCACCATCCTGCTGATTCGTAACTTCCTGAACTCCCGTCACGGGCACGCCTGCATCGCGGTCCGCGAGGACGAAATCGCCGCTGAATCCATTGGAGTTTACTCCACCCGAATTAAGACCCTGGCTTTCGTGGTCGGTTCTTTCTTTGGAGCCATCGGGGGCGGCCTGTACATCGGCAACTTCTTCTTTGTGAAACCGGACCTGTTCAACTTCATGATGTCCATCAACATCCTGGTGATTGTGGTTTTGGGCGGTTTGGGTTCACTGACCGGCTCGATTATCGCCGCCATCTTGCTGGCGGTAGTTTCGACCCTGCTCCAGCCCTTCCCCGAAATTCGAATGATTCTCTACGCCTTGGTTTTGGTTATCCTCATGGTGTTCCGTCCCCAGAGTCTGTTGGGTACCAAGGAGCTGACCTTTAAGGTCTTTGGTCGGTTGTTGCGCAAGCCGATTGGGGAGGACAAATCGGAAAGTAGCAGTGCGTTGCCAACTCCCCCAACCGCGGAGACACCCCCGGAGGCACTCCGCGCCGAGGCTAGTCCCGAAACCGGGAAAGAATCCGCAGCCACCGAGCCCCCGACAGAGGAGCAGCGCGCTCACGCCATCTTGGATGTGCGCCGCCTGACACGGCACTTCGGCGGGCTTGCCGCCCTCACGGACGTGGATATGTATCTGCAACCCGGTGAGCTCATCGGTCTGATTGGACCTAACGGAGCGGGGAAAACCACCGTTTTCAACCTGCTGACCGGGGTTTATCCCCCCTCATCGGGAACCATCGCTTTCCGCCCTGATCCGCAGGGCGGGGACGTCTCCATTGCCGGCAAGAAACCCTTTGTGATTTCTCGCTGCGGCATCGCCCGCACCTTCCAAAACATCCGTTTATTCAAGGACCTCACGGTGTTGGACAACGTGGTTTTTGCCATGGAACAGCGCGAAAAGTATTCCCTCCTGGCGTCCTTTTTCCATCTGCCGTCCTGGTCCCAGTCGCGTCAACGCGTCCACGAAGAATCTATGCAGTTACTGCAGATGATGAACCTCGCTGAAAAAGCCGGTGAATCCGCTCGGAATCTGTCCTACGGTGAACAGCGTCACCTGGAAATTGCTCGTGCCCTGGCGACTAACCCGCAGCTCCTGCTGCTGGACGAGCCGGCGGCAGGAATGAACCCAGCCGAGACTGCCCAGCTCACAGAGTTGATTGCGATGCTGCGTCAGCGTTATCACCTCACTATCCTGCTCATTGAGCACGACATGTCGCTGGTGATGACCATCTGCGAGCGCCTCTACGTGCTCGACCACGGCGTGGTTATCGCTTCCGGTACGCCTCAGGAAGTTCGTAACAATCCGAAAGTTATCGAAGCCTATCTGGGTCAGAAGGTGGAAAATGTTTGAGATTAAAGACCTCAAGGTTTCATTCGGCGGCATCCAGGCTCTCAAGGGCATTTCCCTGCGCGTGGAAGAAGGTGAAATCGTGACCCTGATTGGCGCCAACGGAGCAGGCAAAACCACGACGTTGCGCACCGCCTCCGGCCTGGAACGCCCTTTGGAAGGCTCGATTTGGCTTGACGGCAAGGAAATTACCAAATCCTCACCACGTTCGCGGGTACGCCACGGTTTGGTTCACGTCCCGGAGGGGCGTCGGGTGTTCCCCGGAATGACCGTGATGGAAAACCTCGATTTGGGTGCCTACATGCGCAAAGACCGCAGCGGTTGTGCCGCGGACCTGAAAATGGTGTTTGAAAGGTTCCCGGTCTTGGCTGACCGGAAAAATCAGCTGGCGGGGACCTTGAGCGGCGGCGAACAGCAGATGTTGGCTATGGGCCGCGGGCTGATGGCCAAACCGCGCGTCCTGCTGTTGGACGAACCTTCGATGGGCTTGGCACCGCTGTTCGTCCAAGAAATCTTTGACATCATCGTCAAAATTCAAGAAATGGGAACTACGATTTTATTGGTAGAGCAAAACGCCAACATGGCTTTGCAGATTGCCTCACGCGCCTACGTGATGGAAACCGGCAAGATTGTGTTGCAAGGCGATGCCGCAGAGTTGCTGACTAGCGACGAAGTTAAGCATGCCTACCTGGGAGGATAACCATGTTTGTAAAATGGAGAATGACAGCCAACCCTTTTACTATCGATTCGGGTGCCACCGTACCCGACGCTATCGAAATGATGCAGACTCACGGCATCACGAAGCTGCCAGTCTTGCGTGACGGCAAACTGTGCGGTGTAGTTTCTCAGTCGGACATCAACCGGGCTCTGCCCTCTGACGCAACTTCCCTGTCTTTTGGCGAAGTGGCCTACCTGTTGTCCAAACTGAAGATTTATAAAATTATGAAAAAGAATCCCCCCACCATCTCGGCCGATGCCATGCTGGAGGAAGCCGCCATCGTCATGCGTGACTCGAAAGTCGAAATTCTGCCAGTCATGGATGAGGGCAAGGTTATCGGGGTCATTACCGAATCTGATGTCCTCGATGCGTTTATCGACATTAACGGGGCTCGCGAGCCCGGAACCCGCCTGGTTATTGAGGCTGACGACCAGCCCGGAGTGATGAGCCGCCTGGCGAGGGTCACCGGGGAGCTGGAGACCAACATCACCCATATTGCGGTGTACCGCACCGGTATGGAGAGTTCTTTCGTGCTTCTGGGCGTGAACACCGTGAATACCACCGACCTGGAGGAGGCGTTCACTAAAGCCGGATTCCAGGTCCGTTACGTCCTCAGACGCTAAAGCGTCGTTCATCTCCAAAAAATCTCCCTACCCCGTCATTGCCTTTCTTGGCGGGGTAGGGTCTTATTCACGAGTTTCGGGGGTGCCTGTATCCGAGACTGGATTGACGATGTGGTGGTTCCCTGTGGTTACCTGACAATGATTCCCTGTGGCGCCACCTGCAATTCTCGCGGCTTCCAGCCCAGATGTTCGAGATCTTGGCGTGTGGCGGGGTCCAGATGGTCAAAAACTATCACGGTAGGCCCGGCGCCACTGATGGCGGCGGGAGCGCCAGCGGCTCGCAGCCGATCTACTAATTCTAGGGACTGGGGCATGCCCTCACGGCGATACTCCTGATGCAGCCGATCCTCAGTAGCGAAATACAGCAGTTCGGGGTATTTCGCCAAGGCCAGAGGTAGCAGCGCGGCGCGTCCGGCATTAAAGGCCGCGTCCCGATGCGGAACTGACTCGGGCAGCAACCCGCGTGCCTTGGAGGTGGCGAGTTCAAATTCCGGAATCAGCACGGTCAGCCGTACTTGCGGGGAAACCTCAAAATGTTGCGCATAGGCTCGCGGCGTACCCCCATTCGCACTCGGTTCCATCCAGCCCACTACGGCACCCCCGTACACGGCAGGGGCGGCATTGTCGGGGTGGCCTTCCATCTGGACCGCGAGCTGAAAAATCGCCTCCGTGTCCAAGACTCCCGGCTCCAGCAAAGCCCCAGCAGCGGCCAACCCGGAAACTAGGGCCGCGGAAGACGAACCCAGACCGCGGCCGTGTGGAACCCGGTTCACGCAATGCATTTCAATCCCAATCTGGGAAGCTCCTACAGATTCCAGCCCGGCTCGCAAAGCCTGCACCACCATGTTGGTTTCATCCTCAGGAACTTTGCCGGCGCCTTCGCCTTCCACCGTGACGTGGGTTGCTCCGGTGGTGGCCCGCACACTGACTTCATCACGCAGTTCCAAGGCTAGACCCAAAGCGTCAAACCCCGGCCCCAGGTTAGCCGAAGAGGCTGGAACGCTGACCGTTACTTCGTCACGCACAAAATTCATGGCAATTCCTTAGGTTCGGTGGTTTTGCGCTTGGTTTGGGCACAGCATCGGCCCGGTGGAGACGCTGTTGTTACAGGCCGAGTTCCCGTACCGCCGCCTGCAGGCTGGGTTCGATTACAGGTGGGGTCACGTTGCCTTTCGCTTCCATTGCGGTGGCGGTATCTTTCAGGCCGTTGCCGGTCAAGGTGCAGGCAATTCGCACTCCTCCGGGTACTTTGCCCTGCTCAGCCAACGCCAACAGACCCGCTATCGGGGCCGCGCTGGCCGGCTCGCAAAACACTCCGACTTCCGCGGCAATAATGGACTGAGCCTGCATAATGGCTGCATCGCTGACCGCGGTAATCAACCCGCCGGAGTCGTCGCGGGCCGCGGTGGCGTAGTCCCAAGACGCGGGGTTGCCAATCCGGATTGCGGTGGCGATGGTTTCCGGGTTCTCGATAGGGTGTCCCGCCACGAAGGGTGCGGCTCCGGTGGCTTGAATCCCCCACATTCGAGGCAACTTGGTGGTTTGCGGCTTCAGTTTCAGGGCCGAATCCTCGATTGAGGAGGCGACTTCCCGACCGAAGTACTCGTTATATCCCATCCAATAGGCGCTGATGTTTCCGGCGTTGCCCACCGGCAGGCAGTGAATATCGGGTGCATCACCCAGGGCGTCACAAATTTCAAAAGCGGCGGTCTTTTGTCCCTGCAGGCGGTAGGGGTTAATCGAGTTGACTAAACCCACCGGGTACTTTTCGGTCAGTTCTCGGGTGATTCGCAAGCAGTCATCAAAGTTTCCGTCCACGGCGATGAGCTTGGCCCCGTGCATCACGGCCTGAGCCAGCTTGCCCAGAGCAATCTTTCCGGCGGGTAAAATGACCGCGCATCCCACCCCTGCCGCGACCGAATAAGCCGCCGCGGAAGCGGAGGTGTTGCCGGTGGAAGCGCAGGCCACCATCTGAGTGCCCGCCGCCTTCACTTTCGTCATGGCCATAGTCATGCCCCGGTCTTTGAATGAACCGGTGGGGTTAGCACCCTCAAACTTCACATAGACCTCTGTACCGGTGGTGTCTACGCCAGCTTTTTCACTCAAGGCACCGATACGCTGTTCCACGCGGCGCGCCCGAATCAAGGGGGTATTGCCCTCAAACAGGGTCACAACGGGGTCGCCTGGTTCCAGGGGAAGTCGATTCCGGTATTCTTCCAGCAGACCGCTCCACATCTGTGTCATGCTTTGGTTGCTCCTTATTCGCGGTTTCGATAACCTCAACAGTTTTCGCTCTCGGCCATGCCCAGTCACGAAAAAACTGAGGCTCTCATTGGTCTTCCTCAATGGACATCTCTGAGGCGATTTTATGCACTAATGGTGATTTCGCCAAAGCGGCAGTAATTCCCTCATGCTTGGAATTCTGTGCCAGATGGGTCGAAATGACCAACGTCGCTTCGTCTGGTGCGGTCTCGGTCGGCGGTTGAGTCAAAGACGCGATAGAGACTTCCCCGGCGGCATAGATTTTGGCGATTTCTGCCAGCATCCCGATTCGGTCAGCAACCTGCAAACGTACCTGACGGCAGGTTTCCACTCGTCCCGGCTCGCAAATCGGCAGGTCTGCATACACGCTTTCGCGAGGGGCGTGCCCCCCGGAGACCAGGTGGTTGGCACCCGCCACGACATCGGAAAGTACTGCGGAGGCGGTGGGAGCCCCGCCCGCGCCTGCGCCATAAAACATGAGCCGACCAGCAAACTCAGTTTCCAAAACTATGGCGTTGTAAGGTCCGGTGATGCCCGCCAACGGGTGGCTCTTTGGCACCAGGGTCGGTTCCACACCGAGGGCAATCTGTTCCTGCCCGTCAACGGTGACCCTTTGGGCGCGAGCTAACAGTTTCACCGCGTACCCGGACTCTGTAGCTTGTTGAATATCCTGAGCGCTAACCTCGGTAATACCCTTCACGGGGACATCCTCCAGGTTCACCCGGGTATGGAAAGCCAGGGAGGCCAGGATGGCGCACTTGGCTGCCGCATCGTGACCGCCTACGTCCGCGCTGGGATCTGCCTCGGCAAAGCCAAGCTCTTGGGCCTGGTGCAGGGCCTGTTCATAAGACCAGCCCTGGGTGGTCATCTGATCGAGAATGTAGTTGGTGGTGCCGTTGACGATACCCAGAACTTTGTTGATTCGGTCTCCAGTCAAGGATTCCCGCAGTCCATAAACCACGGGAACCGCCCCGGCCACCGCGGCTTCAAAATACAAATTCGCATCTGTGCGGGCGGCGGCCTCATAGAGCTCCGGGCCGTATTGCGCGAGAACCGCTTTGTTGCCGGTCACCACCGTTTTGCCCGCCTCCAAGGCTTTCAACATGGCACTGCGAGCCGGCTCTAGGCCTCCCATCAGCTCGATGACCAGGTCGGCGGAGTCAATCACCGCATCAATATCGGTGGTCAACAGATTTCGGTCCAGGCCCTCCCGAACCTTGCTGGTGTCGCGGACCGCAACTCCGCTGAGCACCAGGTTTGCTCCCGCCCGTGCCGCGAGTTCCTGCTGTTGGTCGTGCAAAATGCGCGCAACTTGCAGTCCCACCGTGCCAGCACCCAGCAGTCCAATTTTTACGTCTTGCTTTTGCGCCATCTTTGTTTCCCTTTCGGTGTCCCTCTATACGTTCACTGTACCAGCAGGGTGGGTGTCTAAAAATTTGCGGTACTGCGGGTCAAAATGAGCCAGCATCGTATCAACAGCTTCCGGTTCCAAAAGCCACTTTGTAATGACCGTTCCACTGTTGTCTTGATCTACTCCCAGCACTCCCGGGCGCGTAAACCAGTTATAGTTCGAACTCATGGCCCACCCATAGGCTCCTGCGGCGGGTACCGCCAGCAGGTCGCCCTCAATCAAGTCTGTAGGCAGGGCCACGTCTTTAACCACGATGTCACCTGATTCACAATGAGAACCCACCACTCGGCAGGCCGTCAGCGGGGCCGTTGAACGGCGGTTGGCCAAAGCAATCGTATAGTTGGCACCGTACAGCGCGGGACGAATGTTGTCGCTCATTCCACCGTCTATCGACACATAGCGACGATAGCTGAGACTGCCGTCTCCATGCTGACCCACCGGCTGATCCTTGATATTGACCACTCGGTACAAAGTAATGGTGCTGGGACCAGCAATAGCCCGTCCCGGTTCTACGGAAACCCGCGGGAAGGATTGTTCTAACTCATAGCAGGTATTTTGTATCACTTGGTACAGTCCAGCGGCGAAGTCGGCGGCACTAGGAGCGGGGGCATCGGCGGAAGTATAGGCTATGCCGTAACCGCCACCCAAGTCGATTTCTGGAATGAGATAACCGGTCGTTTGTTTGACCAGACCCCGAAACTCCAGAATTTTCCGAGCCGCGGCGCAAAAACCGTCAAGATTCACTATCTGGGAGCCAATGTGAGAATGCAGACCGCTCAGCTCCAAGCGTTCATCAGCCAAAATGGAGTGCACTACGCGCCAGGCAGGGGAATCGAAAGCCGAGGTCGCACCACAGGGAGAATCGGAGCCATCGATAGGTTCCAAACCGTGGGCCCCAGGAGTGAGGGACAACCCGAACTTTTGGTCTTCGTGGGCGGTAGCAATAAATTCGTGACCGCCGGCGTGAACTCCTGTGGTGATACGCACCATCAGCGGCACCCGGCTTTGTGGCTTCAAATCGTCCAGGATGCGTTGAATACGCCGGACTTCCGCGGGGGAATCAACGATAATCCTCCCCAGATGCGCCTCGATTGCTTGGCGCAGCAGTTCAGGGGATTTCCCGTTCCCGTGCAAACCAATCAAACTCGGTTGACAGCCCGAAGCTAGCGCCAAAGCCATCTCCCCAGCAGAAGCCGTATCCAAGCCGAGTCCTGCCTCCGCCGCCAGCCGGGCTATTTCCACGCATAGGAAAGCTTTTCCGGCATAGTGTACCTGCACCTCATGCTCGCCAAACGCGGCGGCAAAAGCTTCGCGAAATACCTTGAGACGGTCTCGAAAATCCGCCAAGTCCAGCACAAAAATCGGGGTTTGCCCGCCCCGACCGTCCACCTGCGGAGCCTGGCTCAAAAGCTCGCTCAGGCTTTGTCCGTGCAGAGTCAGTTCTCCCCGTGAATCGCGCTGAAGCCCACTGGGCCACAAGTCCGCGCGCACCTGCGGGTCCGGGGCAACCCAAGTTCTTAAGCCAGAATCCCCCGGGTGTAAACGTGCTGGGTCATCAGCCGCCAAATCCACCGCCCGTTCCTTCCTTACGTGGCGCGGCTTCCTCGAAAAACGGCGCCGCTCACATCCGCTCGGGTGCGGTCACGCCCAACAGATTCAAGCCGTTGCGCAGGACCTGACCAACAGCGTTGTTCAGCGCCAGCAGCGCCGCGTGCTCGGCCGTCACCGGTTCATCACCAGCGGGGGTGACCCGGCGTTTGCCATACCAGGTGTGGTAAGCCCCCGCCAAGTTCTCCAAGTAACGAGGCACCAGGTGCGTGGCGTTTTCAGCCGCGCCTGTCGCCACTACGGACGGGAACTGCGCCAGAACACCGATTAGGGCCGCATCTGCCGGATCGCTGAGTTCTTTCGGGTCAAAACCATCCGCACAAGAAACCCCGTGTTCAGCAGCGTTCTTGGCCACGTTAGCAGTGCGGGCGTGCGCATATTGGACATAGTAAACAGGATTTTCGTTGGTATGCGAAGCCAGCACATCCAGGTCGATTGCCAGCTGGGTATCCATCGAGGAACGCACCAGGGCGTAACGGGCCGCATCGACACCTACAGCTTCGACGAAGTCCTCCAGCGTAACAATGTCTCCGGCGCGCTTGCTCATCCTTACCGGTTCACCGTTCTTAAACAAGTTCACCAGCTGCCCGATGATAATCTGCATATTCTCGCCGGGCTTGTCGCCATAAGCGGCGCACATTGCCATCATGCGTCCAACGTAACCGTGGTGGTCAGCACCGAACAGGAACACGGTACGATCTGCCCCGCGCCGGCGCTTGTCCTGATAGTAGGCCACGTCAGAAGCGAAGTAGGAGGCGTTACCGTCAGACTTAATGACCACACGATCCTTGTCGTCTCCATGCTTGGTTGTCAGCAGCCAGGTCGCACCGTCCTTCTCGACCACTTCGCCACGTTCCCGCAAGTAATCGAGTGCCTTGGTGACTGCCCCGGTTTCATAGAGGGAATTTTCGTGGAAGAACACATCAAATTCGGTACGGAAACCGCGCAGTGATTCTTTAATCTCATCGAACATCATCTCGACGCCGTGAGAACGGAAGTATTCTTGGGCGGCTGCATCGTCCAGAGTTACCGGGTCGGGGTCGCCCGCGGCTTTCGCTTCGGCTTGAACCTTGGCCGCAATGTCAGCAATATATTGCCCGCCGTAACCGTCTTCGGGGGTTTCCTGGCCGCGAGCCGCTGCCAGCAAAGAAACCGCGAAGCGGTCGATTTGGGAACCGTGATCGTTAAAGTAGTACTCGCGTGTGACTTTCGCACCGCTGAACTTGTACAGACGTGCCAAGGAATCCCCCACTGCTGCCCAGCGCGCACCGCCAATGTGCAGCGGCCCGGTCGGGTTAGCGGAAACATACTCCAGGTTGATATGGATTCCTTTGAGGTTTTCACCATGACCATAGTCGTTGCCGGAGGTCAGAATCTCAGCCACCAAAGCACCGGCGGCTCCGGCCTCAAGACGGATGTTGATGAACCCCGGACCGGCGACTTCCGCAGAAGACACACCGTCAATTTGGGCGATGGCAGAAGCAAAGATTCCCGCCAGTTCTCGAGGGTTGCGGCCCACAGACTTGCCTAACTGCAAGGCGATATTCGTCGCCCAATCTCCGTGGTCGCGATTCTTGGGACGCTCCACGCGCATTTTTTCGGCCAAGACGCCGTCTGCTATATCGATATTGTTTTCCGCTGCTGCGGTGCCAAGCTGCGCAATCATGCGCTGAGTTAATTCTTCAGGAGTCACCCCATAAGCCTAACGTTTTGCCTGGAGTACATCAAAATTAGCCCGTGTAGAGGGGCGGGAAATTCGGAAAACAATGCCGTGTCCATTAAGTGCGCGTATCGCACCTGATTCAGCGCCCCGGATGGGATTCGAACCCATGACCTTTTGCTCCGGAGGCAAACACTCTATCCACTGAGCTACCGGGGCTTGCTACAACCAGCTCCAACAGTTTACCGCTTTGCTTCCAGAAGGTAAATTTTAGCCACCTATCCCCAATGCCAACAGCGCTAAAAGTCCCAGATTTAGGGCAATAATCAGAGCAGCTACCAAGATGTTAATGGCCAGCAACCATTTGGGGTCAGCAAAAGGTCCCATAATATCCTTTTTTGACGTATAGATAACCAGGGGCAGCAACGCAAAAGGAATTCCTAAGGACAGCAGGGCTTGGCTGAGTACCAGTGCCCAGGTGGGGTCGAAGCCGAGCGCCAAGATGGCCAATCCCGGTATCAAGGTCACCACGCGCCGCGCTAGCAGCGGAACGCGAATATGCAGCAAACCGGCCATAATCTCTGACCCCGCATAAGCTCCCACCGAAGTGGAAGCTAGCCCCGAAGCCAGCAGCCCGACTGCGAACACCGTAGCTACCCCACCACCGAGAGCGCCGGCTATGACGTGGTAAGCGCCCTCAATAGTGTCCGTGTCCTCCTGTCCAGTTCCGGAGCCGTGCAACGAGGCGGCAGCCAGCAGTACCAGGGCAATGTTAACCGAACCGGCCACCAGCAACGCCCAGAATACATCCAGTTTCGTCGCCCGGAGGAGTCTGCGCTTGTGGTCGTCCGTGTGCTCTGAGCCGTGACGGTCTTTCGTCAGGGAAGAATGCAGGTAAATCGCGTGTGGCATCACGGTGGCGCCGAGCATGGAAGCAGCCACTAAAACTGAGTCAGCATTAGGGAATGTAGGCCGCAGTCCCGCCACGGCAGCTTGCCAGGAGGGCGGCGCGACCACCAGTCCCCCCACGAAACCCAGGGTGATGACCAGGAGCAGAGCGATGATGACCCGTTCAAACACAATCTGACCGGAAGTATTTTGTAAAAACAGCAGCCCTAGAGACACCACACCGATTATCAAGCCGCCGACCAGCAGCGGAGTTCCAAATAAAAGGTTGAGGGCGATGGCTCCGCCGATGACTTCGGCCAGGTCGGTGGCACCCGCCACGATTTCGGCTTGAATCCAAAAGGCGAGTCGACTCGGTCGGCGTAAACGATCGCCTAAGACCTGCGGCAGGGACCGGCCGGTTACTATTCCAAGTTTCGCGCTTTCGTATTGCACCAGCATGGCCATCAAGTTAGCCAGCACCAACACCCACACCAACGCGTAACCGTAGCGAGCTCCGGCAGTGATATTAGCAGCGACGTTACCCGGATCCACGTAGGCAACAGCGGCCACGAAAGCGGGCCCCATCAGGGCAACCAGAGACTTTTTAGGGGTTTTCTGCTCGTCAGTAAGGTAAGGCATACCTAACATCATACGCGAAACTGCTAGGCAGTGAAATCCCGATGGGAAACGCGTAGGTAGAGGTGGGAAACTTAGGCTTCAGTGTCCAAGGCTCGCCCCACCGAGCCGTTGCCCAGCATGGCGCGCATAGAAGTGAAAGTGGCCAAGCGATCATGTTGGCTCAGAGGTTGCGGACGACGCATCAGCAACTGATGGTTTTGGGTACGCGCGGAGGAAACAGAAGCCTGGTTTATCCGCGATTCAGCCAAAGTCAAAGCAAACAGAGAGGCAGAATCAGCACCCGGTTCAATAACCTCACCGGTGACGGATTCAATCAGGTCACGATCGCTTCGAGAAAGATGTGACAGTACCCACTGGGTGTGTTCATCGACAACGGTCTGCGCCCCGCGCAACGCATCGCTGCTTTGGCGCTGCTTAGCTACTACGGCTGCCAAACGAACTGCCGAGCGCTGCTGTTCCATTGCCTAACCTTTCATTGAAAGTATGTCGATGTCAGTAATCTATCAGTTACCTTCGTCAGTTCCAAGGCTATTCTTAGATTTCTCTGATATTTCATTCAGATTACGTTAAGTGTTCCTTGATATTTCAACAGTTTTCGCCGATTAGCTGGAAGATTCCTCAATGCCGGTTTGGGCTAATGTACTGACAATATCGGTATAAATCCCATCAACGCCGAGGGAAACTAGACGTTGATATGAGGAGGTGTCATTCACCGTCCACACATAAACCGGACAGCCTAGGGTGTGCGCGGCCGCCACAAACCGTGGGGTCACGATTTTCACCCCCCGGATGCTTTCCGGTACCGCCAGCGCACAGTGAAAATCCCTGAATAGACGCGGCACGATACCGAAGCGGTAAAGCCGTTCCAAACGGCGCTTTTCCGCTAACCCCGACATCACCCGGTGAGCGTTGACTTCGATTTGAGCCATTGCCGCGGTTCCCTGTTCCCAGGTCAAGAAAGTTTCCGGGGGAATTCCTACGCTGCGAATTTCCGGGCGGATTCGCCTCACCAAACCGGAGGAGGATCCCCCCCAGATTCGCGCAACGTCCCGCGCTCCCGGTAAATATCCACACACCGGTCCCAGGTGTCGGGCCATTCGCCAGACTCGACGGGCCGAAAAGGACGCTAGGGCGAGACGCCCCAAGTCACGACGCCCCTGTAAGACGCGTAGCGCACCGGGGACAACCGCATCGGTTTTGGCGTCTATATTCAAGTAAATGTCAGGGTATCGGTCCAAAAATTCTTCCAGATTCAAGGGCCGTTCGCCGTTAGGCAGTTGATGGCGACACAGTTGCGCCCACGTGACTTCGGTAATTGCCACTTCCCCATCGACCGCGTGCCACATCGGGTCATGGCTGATGACAGGAACCCCGTCGGTGGTGGCATGAATATCAGTTTCCAGCCCAGCTACCGACCTGCAAGAAACAGCCCAGTCAAAGGCAGCTCGTGAATTTTCCGGAACCGAACACCCCACAGCCGCGCTGGCGGACACTGCTGACCCACGATGAGCCAACAGCACCGGCCGATGACGCGAAACAGGAAAAACAGGAGCGGGTCGCAAAATTGGGCGTGAGTCTAGGAGCAAATCTGATTGACGAACCGGGCACCATGACGCTTCATCCAGCCCATCGGATCTACAGATTCCTTGTCTGAATTGCGAATCTCAAAGTGCAAGTGCGGCCCGGTAGAGCGACCGGTCGAGCCCACCCCGGCAATAACATCTCCGGCTTTCACCTCATCGCCTTCATGCACGTAAATCCCGTTACCGTACATGTGCAGGTAGCGAGAGTAAAAGACTTCACCGTCCTGAACATGCTTGATAGTAATCATGCCGGTGGATCCCTGCATTCCTGATTCGGTGACAATCCCGTCCGCTACTGCGTAGATATTCGTACCAGTAGGGGCCGACAAATCAACGCCCTCGTGCAACAATCGAGTTCCTGTCACCGGATTGACTCGCATCCCCCACGGGGATGTAAACGTGTAACTTCCCGATGATAGCGGCCACAGCAAGAGATTTTTTTCCGGAGCGGCAGAAGCATCACCGTTAGCGGAGCCCTGCGCGGCACACTGGCCCAATGCGGTGGCTTCCACCACCCGGGAACGCGAACTAGCGGGAACCGCGTTTAAGTCGGAGTCATAATCGGTAGCGTCGCTGGCCTTAGCCACAACGGAGAGCAAAGTTTGATTGGTACTGAATTCAAAATTCGGAGAGGCAATAGATAAGTTGGGTGAAACTATCCCGGATAGAGGAGCGACCACGGTGATAGCTGAAACCACACCCAGCAACACCAGACGCGGAGCATTGAAAACTTGTGCTTCTTTACGGATACGCGCGGACTGGGCTCTATTGCGCAATTCGCGTGCTTCCCGACGAGTGCGAGGCCTTTCGCTTACCACGGATTACCTTCCGACTTTGGATAACAACTCGAACTCAAGTTTATAACAAGTAGATAACGATTTACAATTAAATGCGTGTATCAATTTTCACTTCAGTAACATTTGTTAACACCAAATACCCTTCCCCGACAATTTCCTGAAAGAAACGTGGGGGTTTAGTGTCAAATGGTGCCGCGCATGGTTGCACCTGTTCAGAGCAAATCCCGAACCTCACCGACCAGTTCCTCCAGGATATCCTCCAGGAAAATCACTCCAATCACCGCTCCAGGACTCACTGAATCGACCACCCCAGCCAGGTGAGTACCTTGCTTTTGCATCACCCGCAGGGCATCTTCCACTTCCATTTGCGGAGTCACAGTAATCAACGAGCGAATCCGCCAGGATTCCAACGATTTCTCACGAGATGCTTTCTCGACCGCAATAACATCTTTAATGTGCAGGTATCCGGTAATGCTCCCAGTTTCATCAACAACCGGGAAACGCGAGAACCCTGTGCGCGCCACAGTCTTTTCGGCTTCTACGGGAGTTACGTTGGTTGGCAAAGTCACCAAGTTCTCCAAACCGACCATCACTCCCGACACAACTTCCGCAGAAAACTCCAATGTCCCAGAGAGCAACCCCAAGTCGTCCTCCAAAACCCCTTGCTCACGGGATTTCTCGACGATTGACGACATCTCTTCGACTGTAAAACTCACCCCAACTTCATGTTGAGGTTCCAAACCGAACAACCTCACCACCGAGTTCGCAAAGCGATTCATGGCGCTGATAACGGGACGTAGCGACTTTTCAATCGCCACCATCGGGGGTGAGTAAATCAAAATGAGCCGGGTGTGAGCCGAAACCGAGGTATATTTCGGAATCATCTCGCCGACCACTACATGCAGATACAAAACAATCAGCAAAGCGACAACAATGGCTACGGAGTGGGCACTGACTGGGGGTAGACCCAACCGCAGCACCAGCGGTAATAGCAGGTGCGCGATAGCCGGCTCCGCCACTACCCCCAATCCGGTAGACGCCAAAGTAATTCCCAACTGACAAACGGCGAGCATCTCGGAAACATTTTCTACCGCGATGAGCGCAGAGGCCGCTCCGCGTTTCCCGTCTTTCGCCAGGGGTTCAATCTCGGCTTTACGCGAAGCCGTAAACGAGAATTCTGCCCCGACAAAGAAAGCATTGATGGCCAGGAGTACCACCATTAAAACTAAGGCAACCCAATCACTCATGCGTCACCTCCGGGGAATTCAGCGGCTCGTCAGGACTCGGGTTGCGGGTGATGCGAACCCGGTCGATACGCCTACCGTCCATCTGTTCGACACGCAAAAGGTATCCGTTGACCAGGACGGTCTCACCTTGCGAGGGAATGTGGCCCAGTTCGTTCATAATCAAGCCCCCCAAGGTTTCATAGGGGCCCTCATCAGGCAGCTCCACTTTGGTTTGAATCAACAGTTCATCGGGACGGATTAGCCCCGGAACCAGCCATTCGCCTTCCACGGGATGATTAATTCCGGCAGCGTGTTGATCGTGTTCATCCGCGACCTCGCCCACGATTTCCTCAACTGCGTCCTCCAGAGTGACGATTCCCGAAGTGCCTCCGTACTCATCGACCACCACCGCCGTTTGGCTGCCGGCATCGCGCAATAGCACCATCAAATCCGCCAGTCCCATCGTTTCGGGAACCCTGGGTACTTCATACATCAGCGAGGACGAAGTGACCACGACGTCACTGCGGCGTTCATAAGGGACGGATACGGCACGGCGGAGGTTGGCGAATCCCAGGATGTCGTCCAAACCGTCCGGTCCAATGACCGGAAAACGGGAATGGCCTGTTTCCCGCGCTTTCGCAATGAGGTCATCCGCAGTTTCATTCTGGGTCAGATAGTGCACCCGCCCACGGTCAGTCATCACATCTTTTGCAGCCAAGCCGGAAATATGCACCGAACGGGTAAACAGGGAAGCGGTTGATAAATCCAGCAGCCCTTCCTCGGCGCTTTGGCGCACCATCGCCACGAGTTCCTGAGCTGAATGAGCCCCGGACAGTTCTTCCACAACTTCCACGCCCATCCGATCCAACACGAAGTTCGCCGAAGCCTTCAGCGCCACAATCAGAGGCTTGAAAATAAAGGTGAATGCCCGCTGCGGACGCACCACAAAAGCGGCCGCTTTCATGGGGTCAGCCAGCGCCATGTTCTTGGGAATGAGCTCGCCAAAGACCATGGAATACAGGTTCGTAATGACCAGGGCGACCACCGCACCCAGGGCCGTGGCCGCGGCTAGAGCCATCCCGGTGTGTCCCAAACCACGTGTCACCAGGTTTGCGATGGCTGTTTGGGTGGTGTAACCCACCATAATTGTGGACAGGGTAATGCCCACCTGGGTACCAGACAGCTGGGTAGACAGATTAGAAATAGAGTCTTTCACGAGGGCGGCCCGCTTGTCGCCGTTAGCCGCGCGCCCCGCAACTCTGGCGGGGTCGACAGCAAGGAAGGCAAACTCAGTGGCTACAAAAAAGGCCGTGACCAAAGTCAGAATCAGCCCCACCGCCACCAACAGCCAGTCAGCCACGACGGGACTCAACCGACCCACCGTCCTTGTGCAACTTCAACAAAAACCGGGCAGAAAGAACCGAAGCAATAACGGTGCACTTGACCAGGACAAGGGCAAGAAGATAATCGCGGGGTATCTTGCAGTTTAACCACCGTACTTATTTGCCAGCTGTAGCGGTACGGATGATTTCGCGGCGAATCCGCAGAGACGGCTGGCCGTTACCATCAGCCAGAACCATTCCTAGGCCTCCCGCTAGAGAGCCTCCCGCGACCAAGCCGCGCGTATACTCTTTGCGTTCCTCTGTGGAATTAGCTGCCCAAACCGGATTGTTTACCACGCTGATAGGAAGATTCACCACCGCCAGAATGAGAGCGCAAATCCGGGGGGATTTCCCCAGAGCCAAGCCTATTGCAGTCACCGCCGTAGCCGCTCCGGCCAGGCGAGACAACAATTTTGCGTCCGAAGTCAGCATGGGAGGCAGGCCAATCTTTTCCAGGGTCGGCTCCATCTTGCGGAAACGTTCCACGTGGTCTGCGGGGTTACGCAAAGCGTCGAGACCGTCATGAATGAAAACCGCTGCCAGCAGCGGGCGTGAAATAATACGCAGCAAAGTTCTCATAACACTATTGTCCCCATTTTTCGACCAGTTAGCACCTTTTCAAAACGTTTTTGGGTAGCACGGAATAAAAACCACCCTTTATGGTTAGAACAGATGTGAGACAAACTTTAGAAAAAACTCTCGCAAAGCCTGCTCGTGCCAGGAGCGCGACAAACCGGACGCAATCTGTCCCGCCCGTGCCCTGCACAGGTCTAGACTGGGCAACGATGAGCGAAACAGTAAACTCCGCACCCCCTGGGATGCCGAATGAAACTGAGCAACGTTTTGAAACGGAAGTCATGCCGTTTTTGAATCAGCTCTATTCCGGCGCGCTGCGTCTGACCAGGAATCCACACGACGCCGAAGACCTGGTCCAAGAAACCTTTTTGAAAGCCTTTCGAAGTTTCGATTCTTTTCAGGAGGGAACGAACCTCTTGGCATGGCTTTATCGCATCATGACCAACACTTTCATCAATTCTTATCGCAAGAATCAGCGTCGGCCGCGCACGGAAACTATGGATGAGATTACGGATTATCAACTGGCTCAAGATGATTCCAATCGAGAAGCCCGTTCGGCGGAGTCTCTAGCTTTGGATCGTCTGGGAACTCAAGATATCCTCGATGCCCTCGACGCCCTACCCGATGAATACCGCGAAGCGGTGTATCTGGCCGATGTGGAAGGTCTAGCTTACAAAGAAATCGCGGAAATCCTCGATATTCCCTCCGGGACGGTCATGTCCCGTTTGCACCGGGGACGGGCGAAGCTGCGGAAAATGTTGAGTGAACGTCTGGAAGCTGAGGTGAAGGTGTCATGAGCGAAGAAAACCTTGATTCACAAATGCCCCCCGAGTCTAAGTTCGACTGCAACTGCGATACCGTGACGCAAAATATGCGTGAAATCATGAACGGGGAAATGGACTTGCACACTGCCCAACATTTCCACCAGCATCTGCGCCACTGTCCGGACTGCCACGAGGAATCCCTGCGGGTGGAGCGTTACATCACGTTGCTGCGGCAATCCTGCCGCTGTGAAGCCCCGGTTGAGCTGCGAGAACGCATCATGATAGAGATTCGTAAAATCGGTTAGCCGTACGGATTTTTCGAAGCGCCACGACTTCTCCGGGTTTGCGGGAAGGCGGGGAATGTGTGAAAATAGGCAGGTTGATTACGAACTTCAGAAGGAGGCTGTTATGTCGAAACGCGGTCGCAAGCGTCGGGCGCGGTCCAAGAGTGCCGCTAATCACGGCAAACGCCCCAATGCTTAAAGCTTGAACGGCGGGTGCGGGATAGTGAAAACTTCCCCGCACCCGCAGTGTTTTTTAGACTGAAAGACCCAAAACGCAGTTTTCCCCGGAAGAAACGACATCTTCCGGGGAAAACTATGACTGCTCTTAGCGGGCGAAAGCGCGCGACACTAGGTCAGCGGCCTGCTGCTTGTGTACGGAAGCCAAACCGGTAGAGGGAGCGGCCATTGCCGGGCGAGACACCACGCGAATCGGACGGTCGCCGATGAAAGCATCCTGGTGTATCTTCAGGAAGCTCCAAACCCCCTGATTTTCCGGTTCGTCCTGCGCCCACACCAGTTCAGCGTTGGGGTACTGTGCCAAGATTGGCTTCAAATCCTCGTGTAGCGGGTAGTACTGTTCCAAACGCACGATTGCCGTAGTTGTGTCCCCTGTCTTGGCGCGTTCGGCCGCCAAGTCGTAATACAACCGGCCAGTGCAGATTAGCACGCGAGTCACCCCATTGGGATCCAGATTACCCTGGTCGCCAATGACTCGTTGGAACTGACCGGAGGTGAAATCTTCGACCGAAGACACCGCCGCTTTCAAACGTAGCAACTGCTTGGGGGTAAAGACGACCAGCGGGGTCCGCGGCCGGCGATAGGCCTGCTGACGCAACATATGGAAGTGGTTAGCTGGAGTGGAAGGCTGGACAATCCACATATTGTCTTGGGCAGCCAGACTCAACCAACGTTCAATACGCGCCGAGGAGTGGTCGGGGCCCTGGCCTTCAAAACCGTGGGGCAACAACAGCACCAGAGAGGAGTGCTGATGCCACTTCTGTTGAGCCGAACAGATGAACTCGTCAATCATGGTCTGGCCGCCGAACGAGAAGTCGCCGAACTGGGCCTCCCAGATGGTGAGAGCTTCCGGGCGTTCCACCGAGTAGCCGTACTCGAATCCCATGGGTGCGTACTCGGACAGTGACGAGTCGTAAATCATGAACTTGCCCTGTTTTTCACTTAAGAATTCCAGCGGGGTCCATTCCTCACCGGTATTGAAGTCGTGAGCAACCGCATGACGCTGCACGAAAGTTGCACGACGAGCATCTTCACCGGACATCCGAATGGGAGCTCCCTCCATCAGGATTGACCCGAACGCCAACAGTTCGCCGAATCCCCAGTCGATATTGCCTTCACGAGACATCTGTTGACGCTTTTCGTAGAGCTTTTTAATCTTGGGGTGCATGGTGAAGCCTTCGGGGTAATCCACGTGCGCATCACCGATAGATTCCACCACATCCCGCGGAATAGCTGAGGTCCAAGCAATCATATCGTCGGACTCGTCGGTCTGAGCGGCGGGCAGAGTCCAATCCCAATCGTTGCCTCCCTGTTCGCCTTGTCGCGTCGGGGTGTAGCCCTTTTCCTTGGTTTCCTCAAAAATCTTTTCCAGTTTCTGGTGGTAATCCTCTACCGCCGCTTGCGCTTCCTCATCCGAGATATCGCCACGGCCAATGAGATTATTCATGTAAACAGTACGGGTGGTTGGATGGGTTTCAATGAGGTGATACATCACCGGCTGAGTCATCGACGGATCGTCGCCTTCATTGTGTCCGCGGCGGCGGTAACAAATCAGGTCAATGATGACATCCTTATGGAACTTTTGCTGGAAACGGTAAGCCAAACCAGCCACCCGCGTGACCATCTCAGGATCGTCAGCATTCACGTGGAAAATCGGCACCTGCAAACCTTTAGCTAGGTCAGTGCAGTAGTTTGTGGAGCGGGCATTGGTCGGAGAAGTCGTGAAACCAATCTGGTTATTCACGATGATGTGTACCGTCCCGCCAGTGGCGTAGGCCTTGAGCTGGCTCATGTTCAGCGTCTCATAGACGACGCCCTGACCGATGAAAGCCGCGTCGCCGTGAATCAACACGGGAAGGTAACCGTAGTCGCCCTCGATACCGACTTTATCCTGTTGAGCTCGGACAATGCCTTCAACCACCGGGTTCACGGCTTCCAAGTGGGAGGGGTTGGCCGCGATATAGACGCTGGTAGTTTTGCCTTCGTAAGACTCGTAGATGGACTCGGTTCCTAGGTGATACTTCACATCCCCGGAGCCCTGAACTGAACCAGGATTCATGTTGCCTTCAAATTCGGCGAAAATCTGGTTGTTAGTTTTGCCGGCCACATTCACCAGCATGTTCAGCCGGCCACGGTGCGCCATCCCGATGGTCACCCCAGCCAAGCCATCGTGAGCGGCATCGTCCATAATCCGCAGCATCAGGGGGATTAGCGATTCGCCTCCCTCCAAGCTGAAGCGCTTTTGGCCGACATACTTGGTCTGCAAGAAGTCCTCGAAGGCCTGAGCCGCATTCAAACGGTTCATAATGGCGTGACGGACTTCTTTGCTCGGCGGCTCGTAGGGCCGCTCAATTTCCTCCTGCATCCACGTGCGCTGTTCGGGGTCTTGAATATGCATGTATTCAATGCCCGCAGTACGGGTGTAGGTATCGCGCATCTGGGTCATGATGTCGCGCAGCTTCATGTTGACGTTGTGTTTGTCACCCAGTCTTCCTACGGGGAAATACCGATCCAAATCCCAGATAGAAAGCCCGTAGGCGCCGAGTTTCAAGTCTGGATGGCGACGCACCCGATAATCCAGGGGATCCACATCCGCAATCAAGTGCCCACGGGAACGGTAAGCGTGGATGAACCGCGTGATTCGCGCGTCTTTGGACAGCTCCCCGGGCCCGCTGTAATCGTTGTTACGCGCCCAGCTGAAAGGTGCGTAGGGAACCTTCATGGAATCAAAAACACGTTCATAGAATCCGTCTTCGCCTTTGAGTTTCTTTTCGATTAGACCCAGGAAAGAGCCGGACAAAGCTCCCTGAATGACCCGATGGTCATAGGTCGAGGACATGTGCATAATCTTGCCGATACCGGCCTGAGCCAGCTGTTCTTCCGAGGCGCCAGCCCATTCTGCCGGGTAATTCGTCGCCCCGACCCCGATGATGCAACCCTGGCCCTGCACCAGGCGCGGCGATGACATAAGGGTACCCAAGGTCCCCGGATTGGTCAGGGTCACCGTGCAGCCGGAATAGTCTTCCATTCCCAGCTTGCCGTCACGAGCCTTTTTCACGAGTTCTTCGTAGGCGCGGACGAATTCTTCAAAAGACAGGGTGTCGGCATTGTGCACGACCGGCGTGACCAGTAGACGCGAACCATCGTCCTTGGGCAAGTCAATCGCCAGTCCAAAACCAACGTGCGCGAAATGGTCAATATACGGTTTACCGTCCTCCAGACGGTAACGAACGTTGACGTCAGGAGTTTCCACCAAGGCTTCCACGATGGCGTAGCCGATCAAGTGGGTAAAGGATACTTTGCCGCCGCGAGTCCGCTTCAGGTGGTCATTAATCTGGGTACGATTCTCAATCAACACTTTTGCCGGAATCTGGCGGTAAGACGTTGCGGTCGGCACTGACAGCGAAGCATCCATATTTTTCGCAATCGCGGCGGGGATACCCTTCAGCCGTTCGGAACGGTCTTCCCCTTTGACGGTGGACTTTGCCGCATCATAGTGCTGCTTTGCCACCATTGCGGCGTAGGGCGAAGTCGGCGCGTGAACGATTGAACGCGGCAGTGGCGGGCGATCAGAGTGTTGGGCATCAAGACCGGTAGGCCGGGATTCCTCACCAGATTCAGCTGTTTCGCCGGCTTCTGTGAGCTCGGAGGCGGTGCCAGCGGTGGCACCTGGCAGCAATCCCAGGCTTTCCATCTGTTGGAAATACGACTGCCATTCGGGGGGAACTGAACTTTTATCCGCAAGGTATTGGGCGTGAAGCTGTGCAATAACTTCTTCGGAGGCTGAATTATTCGACGACTGTGTCTCGGCCACTGTATTTTCCCTTTCAAGGTCATTGGAAATTTTTTCCGTTGTGCTCTTAATTTAGGACTTTTAGCCTAGGAATTTCACCTTATTTCTCAGACCTTGACAAAGATTTACTATAGTTCGAGTTATCCTTGGGGATTTGCGGACTTTCCCTTTTCAGTAGGCTGACGGAATCTCGGTCAAGAGGCTTCGGAAGGACGCCAAACGCAGCGCTAGTTCCGGGTGTTCATCCAATAGGCAATCCGGGGAGTCCGCGGCGTGGGTGCAGCCTCGCGGACAGTCCCGGGCTATCGCGTAAAGTTCCGGGAATCCGCGCAGTAATCCCGCCGCATCAACATGTGCCAAGCCAAAAGAGCGCACTCCGGGAGTGTCGATGAGCCACCCTTGTGCAGCCACCGGAAGGGCGACCGCCGAGGTCGAAGTGTGCCGGCCTTTACCGGTTACTTCGTTGACTGTCCCGGTTGCCCGATTTGCACCCGGCACCAGCGCGTTCACCAGGGTAGATTTGCCGACTCCCGAGTGGCCGAGCAGGACCGTGATTTCACCGGTCAGCTGTTTCTGGAGCGCCACCAGTCCCGGGGCGACAGCAGGGGCCGGTGCGGTCTGGGGGCATGTCTCGGTTAGCGCTAGCACCGGAACAGCGGGCTCGTAGAGGTGTCTGTTCAGGGAAAATACTGTTATTCCGATAGCTTTGTAGTCTGCGATAAGTTCCTGAGCGGGATCCAAGTCCGTTTTCGTCACCGCCAGCAGCGGGGCGACTTTCGCGTCCAGAGCCGCCGCTATCGCCCGGTCAATCATGCCGCGTTTCGGTTCTGGGTCACGCGCTGCGACCACGATTAGCATCTGGGTGGCGTTGGCGACTATGAGTTTTTCGCGTGCTCCGGCATCGGATTCGTCAAAGCTGCGGCGTAGGACGGTTTGGCGATCTTCCAGGGTGACGATGCGAGCCAAAGTGTCGGGAGTGCCGGAAGTGTCTCCTTCCACCCCCACCCGGTCACCCACGATAACACCCTTTCTCCCCAATGCCCGCGCCTTAACGGCTTGCACTATGCGGTTTTCGTCAATCGCTACCGTAAATCGACCCCGATCCACGGCGACGACCAGACCGGGCTCAGCATGTGCAAAACTAGGACGTTTCTTAGTGCGGGGCCGGCTGCCTTTCCCCGGACGCACGTGTACTCGCGGATCATCCGTGCCAATGTCGCGGCGACTCAAGAGGCTGCTCCCAACAGACGTTCCCACATTTTTGTGAAATCCGGCAGAGTTTTGGAGGTGGCGCCGATATCATCAATTTGTACCGGATAGTACAATCCTAGGAGCGCCGCAAAGGTCGCCAGCCGATGATCCCCATAGCTATGCAGCAGTAGCGCGGGAGATTCCGGGTCTTTATTCACAAGCACGGAGGGGCTGACACCGGTAATCACGAGGTCGTCCTCCGGGGTGATTTCGCAAGGAATCCCCACGGTCTTGAGTTCGGCACGTAGCGCTTCGAGACGATCCGTCTCATGACCCCGCAGGTGGTGCAAACCACGCAATCGGGAAGTTCCGGGGGCGAAAGCAGCCAAAGCGGCCACGGTGGGAACCAGCTCGCCCACCGCGGTGAAATCGGCGTCTATCGGCCACAGCGGACCTCGACTGGAAACCGTCAATACCCCGTAGTTCCACTCCACATGCAGTCCCATTTTTGGCAAAATCTCCAGCCAGGCCGCTCCTGCCTGCGTGGTGTGCGCGGGCCAAGTGGGGATAGAAATCCGCCCCCCGGCAATACCTGCCAGAGCTAAGAATGGTCCCGCGTTCGAGAGATCCGGTTCGATGCGGACGTCCTGGCCGATAACCGGCTCTGAGGCCACGTGCCAGAACGGCTTGCCGTCCTCGGAGCGTCCCGGTACAACGGTAACTCCATGTTGAGACAAACACTCTAAGGTCATCTCGATGTGCGGTAGCGAAGGCAGCGCCGCAGTTTTGGAACGAACGGTACAACCATCGGGTAGCAGCGGAGCCGCCAGCAACAGTGCTGATACGAACTGTGAGGAAGCCGTAGCGTCTATGGTGACTTCCATAGCGGGGCTCCCCACGGGAGGATAAATAGTACAGGGAAATACGCTCCCATCCGGGGATTCGTACTCGATATGGGCTCCGAACTGAGTCAGAGCATCCAACAAAGGCCGCATCGGGCGCGTATTTGCTTGTGCATCGGCGACCAACCGCACGGCGCGCCCCTGCGCCACCGCCACGGCGGGGATAAAACGCATGACGGTTCCTGCCAAACCGCAATCCACTGTAACGGGAACATTATCCCCAGAGCCTCCCGGAGAAACTGTGGAAGTTGACTGCGACCACAGGTGGGGCAAAGGCGTAATCTGTACCGGTTGATCCACAACTGGGGGCCACGGCTCGATAACCGCCCCCAATGAGCGCAGCGCTTGCACCATGAGTTCCGTATCACGAGCATACAGAACTCCCGTGAGAGAGGCCTCGGTATCGCTGATGGCACCGAGCAACAATTCTCTGGCACTCAAAGACTTTGACCCCGGCAGGGTCACCGCTCCAAAAACGGGACCTCTCGCGCGAGGAGCCTGCCAAACTGTTGCTTGCATAGGTTCAGCTTAATGGAAAAATCGCGCCGTTGACCGTTTTACAGCCCTTCAAGGGATAGGTTTAGAACATGAGTAGTCGCTGGGAAGAAGATTTACAGTTAGCCCTGATTATGGCAGACCAGGTAGACGCCCTGACCACCAAGCGTTTCTTGGCTCCCGATTTGGAAGTCAGCGATAAACCGGATTTGACGCCGGTAACCGATGCGGATAAAGCTGCTGAAAAACTCATCCGGCGGCATCTGTCACATTCACGCACTCGAGATGCCATTGTGGGTGAGGAAGAAGGCAGTACCGGTTTGGCAGCCCGGAAATGGGTCATCGACCCGATTGACGGCACCGCGAATTTTCTCCGCGGGGTTCCGGTGTGGGCTACTCTCATTGGGCTGATGGAGGATGGCAAGATGGTGATGGGGGTGGTTAGTGCGCCCGCCCTAGGGTTTCGGTGGTGGGCCGCCGCGGGCAGCGGGGCATGGACCGGCCGGTCGCGTACCTCGGCGCGTCAGCTGCAAGTTTCACGTATTTCTAACCTGAATCAGGCTTCCTTTTCCTACGCGCTCATCGGTGAATGGGCCGAGGCTCGTCGTTTGCGGGGCTTCATGAATCTCTCTCAGCAGGTATGGAGGACTCGTGCCTACGGCGATTTTTGGTCCTATATGCTGCTGGCGGAAGGCGCGGTGGACGTTGCGGCGGAACCGGACTTGAATCTGTGGGACATGGGGGCGCTGTATCCCATCGTGACCGAAGCTGGCGGTAAGTTCACGTCCCTCACCGGTGAGGATGGCGTGAACGGGCCGGGAGCAGTAGTTACTAACGGCCGTCTGCATTCCCAAGTTTTGCAGTATATCGGCTCGGAAACAGACTAATTTGTGAGGTTTGCAAAACTCTTAAATTTTCGCCTTCGGGGTTGCTCTTATGCTTGAGTCATGAAGTTTTTACATACCTCTGATTGGCATCTCGGCCGGGACTTTATGAACTATGACCTAGCCCCCTACCAGGACTACTTCCTGGAGCAAATCCTGACGCAAATTGAAGCGCACCGTCCTGATGCTTTGCTGATTACGGGCGATGTATTGGACAAGCCCAATCCGAGTGACGCGGATTTGGACAAACTGTCCGGTTTTTTGAATGAGGCACGACAAATGACTCGAATCATCCTCATTGCCGGTAACCACGATGGAGCTTCCCGGCTCGGTTTTGCCAAGGGATTCACTCTGCCGGAAGTCAATATCGTGACTAAAGCTGCCCAGGTTGGTACCGCTATCGAGGTTCCAGGACCCGACGGTGAACTCGGCGCGCTGGTCTACCCCATCCCTTACCTGTCTCCCTTCCAGAATCGCGCGGAGCTATCCACGTGGGTTGATTATGACGGAGTTCGTCATCTTGATGACACTTTGAAGCAGCCCGCCAGCAAAGACGACCCGGAACCGTTGCTGGCGGGAAAACCGGAAGTACTGTTTGGCGCGGCACTGCGCCGCATCGGGAGGGATTTGGAACGGAGGAACACGGACGTGCCGATTCTCGCGATGGCTCATGACTATGTAACACAGGTAGATCCGAATAAGGAAGTGGAACCGCTGGGAAATCTCTATCCGATTCCGGTTTCCCTGTTGGATGAGCTCGCCGGTGGACTGAAAGGGGGCCGCGGCATTGACTATCTAGCTCTGGGACACATTCACGGGGCGTATCCGATAGATGGCACTGAAGTCACGGCCTGGTACGCGGGGTCTCCTCTGCCTTATCGGGTTAGTGAGAACAACGAGAAATGCACCCTTTTGGTCGAGGTTCACCCCGATCACCAGGTGGACGTCGAGAAGCTACCCTTGATAGTGCCTTATAAAGTGACACGACTTCAAGGCATTATCGAGGACCTCACGAACCCGGACGACTCCCGCTACCAGTCCTGGCATCAGGCCTTTTGCAGCATCAACCTGACTGAAACGACCTTGCCGCCAAATGCTTATAACCGACTGAAAGCGGTTTTCCCGCGAATGTTGAAGCTCACTCATTCCCAGGGCACTCTGAACGGGACGCCGCAATCTGGCGCAGAGTTTCGGGAGCTTTCTGAGTTAGAGATTGCCACCGAGTTCTTACGTACCTGCGGCATTGACGCGGAGGAAGACCTCGCTTTGCTGACCGAAATATATGAAGACACCGTTGGGGGGACAGAGAAATGAAATTCCATAAACTTACCCTTGAAGGGGTGGGGAGTTTTTACGAGCGCACCACCTTGGACCTGGATGCATTGGCCGAGTCGGGACTGTTCTTAATTACGGGCAATACCGGATCGGGAAAGTCCACTATCCTGGACGGAATTGTCTACGCTTTGTATGGAGACGTAGCCGGTGAGAGAGATTCCACAACAGATCGTATTCTCTCCTACTACTGGGACAAGGACTACCCTCCTGAGGTCGTACTGGTGTTCTCAGCCCACGACAAGTTCTATGAGCTGCGTCGTACGGTAACCTTTACGAAGCCAGGGCGTAAGTCTTTCACTCAATCCATAGCCCAGCTCAAGGTCTCAGATACCCCGGATTTTGACAACGTTACCGAACCCATTGCGATAGGTAAAGACGTAACGAAAAAGGTAGTGAGAATCCTCGGCCTGGAGAAATCACATTTTCTGCAGACGGTCATACTTCCCCAAGGCCAGATTCAGCAGTTTCTGACCGCAGGGGCTGCCGAACGGCATGAGGTTTTATCCAATCTTTTCGGGGCGGAATGCTTTATTGCCATGGAAAAAGCCGCTAAGGAACGCGCCTCTCAAGGCAAGGAAACCACCAAAGAGTACACCAGGCGCCTAGGTGAGCTTCTCACAACCGTGTATGCGGATCTTTCCAACATTGAGATTACTGGTGAAAATGAAACCGCTTGGAGCAAAGCATTGGAGGAATTTGCAGCGGCAAAGGGCGGGGCGGCGCAGTCGATTTCCGCCTTGGAGCAAGCTGGAGAGCCTCTCTTTGCTAGCACCGCAAAAATTTTGCGCGAAGAAGCCACTAAGGTTACAGATGCCGCCGAGCAAGCTCAGAAAAATTACCAAGCGGCTCAGACAAAACTCACTACAGCGGAAACCGAGCAGAGCGTCATCTCAGAGGCACGACGGATGACTGAAAGACTTGCCGAACTTTCCGAAAAGACAACCGAAATTGAACAACTGGACCAACGCAACCAGAAAGCCGCGCATGCCAACGCCATCTTGGACACCGAGAAAGCAGAGCAGAAACCTTACCGGTCAGCTGAGCACCAGCGTACCAGTATTCTTGCTACTTTGACTCAGCTGGTCGATAACGATACGGATTTAGCCGAATTTAGGGACCAAGTATCCAAGCTGTCGGACACAAAATTGCAAACCTGGTTAGAAGGGGAGGAACCCAGCACCAATTTGTCTAACCTGCGCGATGAGATGAGCGAAAAGATTAATGACAACCAAAAGAGGCTGGAGGACATCAAAGCCAATCTCTCCCTTCAGAGTCAAAAAACTACCGCTGCCAACAGTAAGGAAGAACAGCTGAAGTCTCTGCGCAGTCAGATTAGCCAGCTCAGCGACACTGCTAAAAAAACCACAGAAGCGCTGGACAAACAGCGCCAGATACTGCGAGAACAGAAGCAGCTTGCGGACGGGTTGCCCAGCCGGCAGACAGAGCTGAAAAATGCTCAGGAGCACCACGATTGGGCAAAATCGGCTGAAAAGTTAGCCAAGGATTTGAAAGCTGCCACGAAAAACGCTGCCCGTCTGCAAGAAAGCTACGACCGGGCACAGGAAAACGCCGAGTCCGTTTTGCGAAAATGGTCTGATACAGCGGCGTCTCGCTTGGCGGCACAGTTGCAGGACGGGGAGTCCTGTCCGGTCTGCGGTTCTCTGGATCATCCGCATCCCGCAGCCGAAACGTCTGACAAAACAACCTTTCAGGACTATGAAGCAGCTGCGAGCGAAGCCAACAAAGCTCACGACAAGCTCTCTGAGGCAAACAATAAGGAAACTGAGATTAGCACCAGATTGCAAACAGTTACGGATCAGCTCCAGGGCCGGGATATAAAGTCCTTGGCTGCTACCCTCGCTGACGCCGAGAAGGCCGTCAATGAATCCGCTGCAGCTAGCAAGCAAGTACCCAAGTCGGAAAAGAAAATTTCCGAACTGGAAGAATCAGACAAACAAAACCAAACCGAGCGTGAAAAACTCATCAAACAGGAAGCAGGATTAAGCGCGGAGGTTGAAAACCTCCACGGGGATATTCAGTCACTTGCTGACAAAATTCGAGCGGAGTTGGCAGATTTTGATTCCGATTCCGACCCGCAAGACTTGTTAGATACGAACCTGCACAGTCTGGAAGCGGTCAAACAGCTCGCCAAGTTTTATGATTCCTGGCTGCCAATCCGCCAAGAGTGGATTAGCGCTCATGAAACGTTGCGCAAGTCATTGACAGACCACGGTTTCGAGTCAGTAGCCGAAGCCCAGACCTACGCCAAGCCTCGCCAGCTTCTGGAGACTGACCAAGATACAGTTTCTTCTCACCGTAACGAAGTAGCTGAACTGCGCGCGAAACTAGATACCGACGTGTACCGAAACAAAGCTGCAGTCAAGCCTCCCGACCTGGAGAGCCTTCGAGCAGCTACCGAAGCCAGCAAGCAGGAGTATCGCTCTCTCACCCAACAGTCGGCGTCTTTGGACAGCTCCCATCAGAATTTGTGCACCCACAAGGAAAGGTACGAACAGACCAAACAGGAATGGGACGCAAAAGCGTCAAAGATTGCCGGCTATGAACGCTTATCTCAAGTACTCAATGGTGAGAACACAATGAAAACTACTTTGAGCGCTTACTACTTGAGCAAGCGTCTGGGACAGGTGACTTTTGTAGCTAACCAATTGATTTCTGATGTGTCCGGGGGGTACTACGAAATCAGGCATAACGAAAACTATGAGTCGGACCGCAATCAGAAATATCACGGACTGGGCATCGAAATGTACAACGGCGCTCAGGACAAGGTGGTACCGCCAAAGTCGCTGTCCGGGGGCGAAAAATTTTACTGTTCACTCGCTATTGCCTTGGCGCTTTCCGAAGTCGTGCAACGAGAAAGGGGCGGCATCACCCTGGAAAACATTTTCATCGATGAAGGTTTCGGCACCTTGGACAATGACACCAGAGAGGCAGTCATGTACACGCTGCATAGTCTGCAGAAGGAGGGAGGACGTTGTGTAGGAATCATCTCACACGTCAGTGAACTGCAAGAGGAAATTCCCCTCCAGGTTCAGGTGCGAAACTACCACAGCGGCAACACCACGGAACTGAAACCAGGCGGGAAACGCAAGATTGGCTCCTACCTACAAATCAACGGTTTGGATACGGTCTAGCTCAAGCCCAGGAATTCTCGCAGGACCTCGAGTTCGGAGCCGTCGAACCACAACAGTTCCGGAAACTCTAAGTCCTGGGGGGACTCCCCCGCCCCTGCCGCACGGGCGGCCTGCCCCGCACGTAGCTGCGCCAGTTTTGCCACTTCTGCGCCAGCCGCCGGCTCGTCTACATGGTAGGAAACCACTTCAGAATACTGAATCGGTCTGGTCAGGATGTATCCTCCAGCCAATTCCGGGTGGCAGGGTTGTAGGTCCGTGTCCGCGACTTCCGCCACCGCCACCACCCGGAGCGGCTGGGAGCTTTCGGTTTGCGCGTCTAAAGATTTCAAAGCGGCGGCGTGTAAAGCCTCGTCTTCCGCCACCTCTCGATCCTCCCCGTGCAGCTCGCTGGGAGCAGGAAAACCGGCAGCGGCGCACCAGGCCCTGTCCACGACCGTGACCAGCGCACCCTCCCAGGTCTTGTCCTGTAGGGATTGGGGACACAGCGCGATGTAGGCACGAATCGTTTTCGTCCGTTGGAGGGCTTCACTCATTTTCTGGTTCCTTCTGTTCGCCACGTTTGAACTTCAAAAGTTTGCTCTCCCGAATCCTGCTCCGTCCCGAGCCGCGCCGAGGAAGCAAACCGAGTTGTTTAAAAATTTCATTCTGCAGCCCTTCCAGGTCCTCCAGAACCGCAGCGTGAGGATTCGCCGTCATCACATCACAAGCAGCCACCAGAGCACGGTCAAAATCTTCTCCAGCTTCTCGCACCACCGTCACCGGCAGGTTTGAAACCGAAGCGGACACCACACGAACTATGGAATTGCGCCAGTTCGCCCCTCCCACGGAAGCCCTCCCGCGATTCACTACCGCCAAGGTCGGGCAGCTCCAAAGTTCCTGTTCACGAGCCCAATTATGGTTGACCAGCAGCCGGCGAATCCCCACCGGGTCAGCCAGACCAACTTCCACCACCAAGTCGGCAACGTCAAACGCTCCTAAGGCAGCCCCGTAACGAGTCGGCCCCATAGCCGCCAGCAAATCCGACTGGTCGTCTGCACCACTCGCCAAATCCACCAGAATCCAGCGGTAGTTAATCCGAGCCATCTCTAAAAGAGCTGACAACGCGTGCTGGCCGACCTCACGCCACCGCTCCGCCTTGGTCAGTCCGGTCAACAAATCAACTCCGAAGCCCACCCGCGTCACCAGCTGCGGAAAACTTTCTGGCTTTAGCTTTCCTTGTTCCGCTAAACGACAACCAGTCACCACCCCGGAAGTGTCTAAAGCAATCCCCAGCATCTGTACCAGAGACGACTCGACCGTATCGGCATCGACCAACAGGACCCGTCCAAAGTTACGTAAACGCGAGGCGATGTTCAAAGCTAGCGTAGACTTTCCCGGCGCGCCCACCGGACCCCAAAAAGCGACAATCTGACCTATTGAACCGGCCAATTCAGCATTATCGTTACCAAATTCCTCGCGAGGATTGGGGGGCGGCGGAGGCATCAGGGTGGACATCATCTGTTCCAACAGACGCGCTGCCTCACTCTGTTCAGGCTCTTCCACTCGGGGATCCGCTTTGGCTAAAACCGAAATCCCCCCGTGGCTGTTCAACTGATCCAAGTCCTCTAGAGGGGCGAAGGCAATGATAGCAACATTTTCAGCGGCTAGTTCCTGGACGGTGGCCCCTTCCAGTTCCAGCATCTCGGTATCCACCGCTACCAGCTGCACCAGGTGCGCCTTGGCTATCGATAATAGCTCCGTGGCGTCACGGCAGCGCCGGATGACTTGCAGGGGCAGAGAATCTGACTCAATGGTCCTGATGATGTCCGCTTCCAAATCCGGATGCAGGCAAGTCGCCACCCCGATGAAACTCATGATGCCACCGGTATCGCCATCAGCGGGGTTTTTGTACCGATAGCAGCCAAGATAGGCGACAAGTCCTCTTCCGGTACGCTAATTTCTACATTCGTTTTATTTTTCGACCCGAGCGCCGTTTCCGAGCTTTTTTCCGCCAGGAACACGGCTTTATCTGCCAGCTTTTGAGCATTTTTCAACGGGAGAGTCTTGTCAAAGACACTGGCGGATTTTTCGTCAGGGAGTTGCCATATTTCGAGGTAATCTCCCTTTTTTACACTACTTGGCAGGGGTGCTGCTAGCTCAAGAACAATCCGTTTGTTGTAGGGTTCGGTTTGGCTCAGAGAGGTTTTGGGGAGCAACTGTCCGCCGGCAATAGTTTGCACGACCACGCTGCCTTCCTTTAGCTCGCCTTCACGCAGGTACAGACCCGCTGCCCGCCCCGGGTTTGCCGAAATAACTTCAACATCACTGGATTGCACGGTATGTCCTGCAACGAGGGTTGTTTTTGCCACCAAGTAACCTTCCAGGTGGCTGGCCAGCCGCACCGTCACTATGACCAGGATTACAGCCAGTACCATCAGACCGATTCCCAGTGCGGTACGCCGATTCAAGTACCGAGATTTACTTGATATTTCCGAACCAATGGGCATACAGGCCTCCCTGAATTCTCCTTAATAGGCTTTATATCATTAAATTATCGAAGCATAGGAATGTTTTTGTTGTGGTTTTGTGTCATTTGATGTACCATAAACTCATGGGATATAATTTTTACACTATTGCTGATGTTGCTGACATGCTGAAGGTTTCTCACGGCGCAGTGCGTAACCTCATCAATAACGGAGAGCTCAAAGCTATCCAGATTGGCGGGCGCGGCCTCTGGCGCATCGAGGAATCTGCAATGGAGGAATATATCAAGGGACAATACGCCCAAAGCGAGGAAAAAATCGCTTCCGGGGCAGCCTTGGTGGACTAGCCCTTTCTTTCGCAGCCCCCGCTTGATTAACCGCTCCTGGTTACACACTTGGCGGGGGCTGACGTTTTTTATTCCCAGTAGTGCTCCTCAACGCGGGCAAGAGACATAGAGAAGTCCAGACAGTGCAATGGCTTCATGGCGACCGTGATCGACAATATCCACAAAGTCCGCACCAACTCTCTCAATGTAGCCTTTCAAAGTCTGGTTGTGAGTGGTGAATTGGACTTCGCGGCGGGTGGCGGCAAACTCGCGCAGCTTCACTGTGCCTGGAATTCTCGCTTCAACCAAAGTGGGCCATTGCGGTACGGTCCCCAGGCCGGAAACGACTTCGATGGCCGAGTACCTTATGAAGATATCCATACGCAGCAAGCGCAGTATCAGCCAACTCGCTGCAGCATCAGCGACTTCACCACGCAGCGATTCCCCATTGATGAGCCTAATCTCGACCGCAGTGCCCTTACTAGCTAATAAACGGCCAGAGAGCGTCACCTCCGCTGCATCCGCCGCTGACAACTCAGTCGCTTCGGCTTGCCGCTGTACGCGCAGCTTCGCCGCAAAATCAGCCGAGAGATCGTCAAGATAATCGTCATGCTCCACGCACTGTAGTCTAACTCACCCACCGTAGCGAGAGTAGCAAAACATATTTCTAACTACCAAAAATGCTGTAAACAGCCTTAAAAAGCCGGATGTTGACAAAGAAACAAAAAAAATCTTAGGATAAGGAATCAAACGCTATCAAACGTGTAATAACTAAATAAAACTCGCTAACAAAGGGAAATACTATGAAAACCGCACTTCTTGAACCCAATACTGTCGAAACCAATGACTCTGCTGAGGCGACTCGCCCTACGCCTAGCACCGCCCCCGCATCCGTACCCTCAATATCCCTCTCCTCTGACGTGAGCTCGCAGCCGATAGCCACCGAAGTTACCGAAAATCTACTGATGGAAACCGAACGGGGATTCCAGCAGGAGGTCAAGCATCATGAGTCTGGCCAAAATGATCTGAAGCACGCCGCCGCACTCGTGACGAACCAGCGACTCCAGCCAGTAGTCGGTCCCGCCTTGAAACGCCGTCAGGTAGCCAAGCCGTCCTTGCGGAGTTTGGTCAAGGCAACTTATGCCCAGAGGGGTCAGACATGGCACTCGATAGATCCGCAACACCGAACAGAGAAATCCGGACACCCCGGTACAGCCCCAGACCCCGTAAGGACCCAAGGGAAATCTTTCATTGAGGATGTCCAACATTCCCCTCGAGTTTGGGCCGCTCAGATGGCTCGGTGCGGGCTAGAAATCATTGAGGGCATGCGCCCTTTGTCCCAAATGACTCGCTGGGCCTCGCCACAGGCTTATCGTTACCTCGAACAGCGCCGAAACGCTATTGGTTCCAAACAAAAGCCACAGCCGGGACTCATCGGAGGTAAGACACGCCGGGTGTCACCAGTGAGGGTGCTCAGTGCCCACAGCCGGGCTACCTCCGCGACCACCCACGAAGCGGTTGTCGTACTCAATGATGGCCAGCGGACTCGTGCCGCCGCGCTAACCTTAGAAAATCATGGCAATCAATGGATGATTGCCGCGATTCGCCTGGGCTAAAATGAGACCCTCAGCCCCGCCGTTTTGCCGCACGACGCTGCGCTCTGTTGCCCTGCGGAGCTTGTTCAGTGGAGCCATCGCTGGAATAAGAGATTTGTGAGTTCATAGCCTGATGTCCGGTATCGCCCATAACCGTGCGATTCGCGGATACCGATTTCAGACCGGCTCTGCGCCCGGATTTCTTAAAGTTGCGGGCTTTCTTTTTTGCCGCGCTCTTAGAGAGAGGCGCTTTGCTGTCCGGTGTCGGCTCTTCCGTTACTTCCGCCTGGCCTTCGCCAGCCTCCCCAGCTTCCTGAGCTGCGGCTTCAGCGCGCTCCAGGGCATCGACAAAGGCCTTGACGTACCCAAATACATTCTGGACAGTCTCTTCCTTAATACGTCCCATCATGGCGCTGAACATGAGGTAGCCCTCAGTCTTATATTCCACCAGGGGGTTGCGCTGGCCCATCGCCCGCAGCCCGATGCCTTCCTTCAGGTAATCCATCTCGTACAGATGCTCACGCCACAGCCGATCCACCACCGAAAGCAGAACTCGCCGTTCCAACTCCTTCATCGGTTCATCGCCCAGCTGGGCTTGCGCAATGGGATTTTCCGCCAAAGACTTACCGGCTAGCTCATACTGCAACTTGGCGTCATCAACCAGCTGCTCGGTGATGAAATCCGTGGTCAAAGCCGATTTACCGCCCACCGCGTTTTCCAAATCCTCCACCGAAAGCGACACCGGGTAGAGATTCTTTAGCCCCGCCCACAAGGTCTTTAGATCCCATTCGCTGGTATCGGGAAGGTCCGTGGCCTGCGCAACCGCATCCGCAATTGTGCCCTCGATGAAGGAGTCAACCGTGGCCGAGAGGTCCTCCCCACGCAGCACTCGTCCCCGTTCCCCGTAGACAGTTTCGCGCTGCTCAGTCATCACATCGTCGTACTTCAAAACATTTTTACGGATTTCCGCGTTACGACCCTCCACCTGGGTTTGCGCCGAACGAATCGCGCCGGAAACCATCTTAAACTCCATGGGAATGTCCTCGGGCAGACTCGAACGCATCACGTTGCCGAGCCAGCCTTGGTTGGCAAAACGCATCAGCTCGTCTTCCATCGACAGGTAGAAGCGGGAGCGGCCGGGGTCTCCTTGACGTCCCGCACGACCGCGCAGCTGGTTGTCGATACGGCGCGACTCGTGGCGTTCCGTGCCCAAGACGTAGAGTCCACCAAGTTCCACAACCTCGTCGTGTTCCTGAGCCACCTTGGCTTTGGCATCCTTCAAGGCTTGGGGCCAAGCAGCCTCATATTCTTCAGAGTTTTCCTCCGGATCCAGCCCGCGGTCTTTCAAATCCTGTACCGCCAAGAATTCGGCGTTGCCGCCCAGCATAATATCGGTACCGCGTCCGGCCATGTTGGTCGCGACTGTGACCTGACCCTTTCGGCCAGCCATCGCCACAACTGCAGCTTCACGTTCGTGCTGTTTCGCGTTCAACACCTGGTGGGGAATCTTCCGCTGGTTCAGCAGGTGCGAGAGGTATTCGGATTTCTCCACCGAGGTGGTGCCGACCAGGACAGGCTGGCCGCGGTGATAGTTTTCTTCGATGTCCTCAACGACCGCGTTGAATTTCGCTTCAGCGGTTTTGTACACCACGTCGTCTTTGTCCTCGCGAATCATGGGTTTGTGCGTGGGAATCGGCACCACGCCCATCTTGTAAACATCGTTAAATTCGGCGGCCTCGGTCTCAGCGGTACCGGTCATGCCAGCACGCGAACCTTTCGGATAGAGACGCACGTAGTTCTGCAGAGTAATCGTGGCCAAAGTCTGGTTTTCAGCCTTAATCTCTACGCCTTCTTTAGCTTCAATCGCCTGGTGCATCCCTTCGTTGTAGCGCCTTCCGGGCAGGACACGCCCAGTGTGCTCATCAACAATCAGCACTTCCCCTTCCGGGGTGACAATATAGTCTTTATCCAGCTTAAACAGCTCTTTAGCCTTAATGGCGTTATTCAAAAACCCAATCAGGGGCGTGTTGGCGACCTCATAGAGATTGTCGATACCCAGGTAGTCCTCAACTTTGTCAATACCGGGTTCCAAGACCCCCACGGTACGTTTCTTTTGGTCCACCTCGTAGTCTTCTCCGGGGTGCAAATCCTGGACAATCTTGGCGAAATCCGTATACCAGTGGTTGACATCGCCCTGGGCGGGACCGGAGATAATCAGGGGGGTACGGGCTTCGTCAATCAGAATGGAGTCCACCTCATCGACGATGATGTAGTTGTGTTCCCGCTGCACTAGGTCTTCGACTCGTTGTGCCATATTGTCGCGCAGGTAATCGAAACCGAACTCATTGTTGGTGCCGTAGGTAATGTCGCAGTTGTACTGTTTGCGGCGTTCCTCGGGATCCATCTGAGCCATGATGATGCCGGTGCTCAGACCCAAGTAACGGTATACGCGTCCCATCAATTCGCCCTGGTAAGACGCCAGGTAGTCGTTCACAGTGACAACGTGTACGCCTTTGCCGCTCAGCGCCCGCAGGTAACACGGCAGCGTAGCTACCAAAGTCTTGCCTTCACCGGTCTTCATTTCGGCAATGTTGCCCCAGTGCAGGGCCGCCCCGCCCATAATCTGTTCCCGGAAGTGACGCAGCCCGAGCACTCGATCGGAAGCTTCGCGAACGGTCGCGAAAGCCTCAATCATGAGGTTGTCGAGTTTCTCACCCTCTTCCAGGCGCTGCTTGAACTCGTCAGTCTTCGCTTTCAGTTCGCTATCGCTCAACTCGCGGTATTCGTCTTCAAGCAGGTCCACCGCATCAGCTACTTTCACCAGCTTTTTAAGGACTTTACCTTCACCGATGCGCATGAACTTATCAAGTAAGGACACGTTTTGCCTTCCTTTTCAGGTCTATGGGATGGCCTTATGGGGCTATCCATTGAGGTCAACAGCCTTTTATCGACGATTGTCAGGGGTTTGTCCCGACCGTGACGACTCAGCCTTGACCATTTTAGTTGAAAGCGCCTAGCTTCGCGAAAGCGAGGCGCGAAGCTCCGTTTTTTTGGGGGGGGGAGCAGTTACTTTGGCTCACCGAAGATAAATAAAGAGGGACCCTGGGACTGCGTCCCAGGGTCCGGCCTTAAACTTAGTCGTTCAGCTTGCAGGTTGCGTCTAGGCGAATCACGCCATAGGTCCAGCCTTTCCGGTGGTAAACCACTGCCGGCTGCGCAGTCTCGGAGTCAATGAACAGGTAGAACGGGTGACCCACCAATTCCATCTCATCCAGGGCATCCTCAACACTCATGGCCCGGCTTTCGTGTAGCTTTTCACGCACAATGACGGGAGAATCACCCAACTGCTCCTCGCGAGACTCACCCAGTTTCAACGGCGGCTTGGCGACGGGAGCCTCAGCCGTTTCCGGAATCTCCACATCCAATTCCACGTCCGGTGGAATCTCATATTTGCGGTGATCCTTAGCCCGATCCCGAGCTCGACGCAAACGCTCAAAAAGTTTTCCGGCGGCAATATCCACAGCGGCGTAGCGGTCTGACGAAGACGCCTCCGCCCGCACCACCGGCCCTTTGCCGAGAACAGTCAGTTCGATACGTTCCGCAGTATCAGCTTGTCGCGGATTCTTTTCATGCGTCAGTTCCACATCGACACGTTGCGTACGGGGAGCCAGCTGCTCCACCTTGGCCATTTTTTCCTCGATATATTCCCGAAAATTCGGGTGGATTTCAGCATTACGTGCTTTCACGGTGATTTCCATGAGGGCCTCCTTAGGTTAGGAATTGGGTTCCAACTATCATTTGCTGGGACGGAGTGTTCGGTTCTCACCTCTTTCTCACGCAAGTGCACTCCGGTGTGTCACCTGCGATTTTTGCATGTGCTTTATATTTTAGAGCACACCGCAAAGCCGTGCAGGACTTCCACTTACTTTTCGGAATTCTCCGTGGATGATACTGGCATTTCGCGCCGTGATGAAGCGAAAACCAGCCCCGCAAGGACGGCTGCGTCTAAACCGGACAAAACGCGAATCATTTCTCTCAAAGTCGCCCCGGTGGCGCTGACATCATCGATTATCAGCAGGCTCTTGCCGGCAAGTTCGCGTTTTGCCACCGCTGTACTGCCACGAACCTGCATTTTGCCGTGCCGATTCAAGTTGCGAGATTCCCACCCCAAACCAGCTTGAGTCGTGGAGCCTGCCTGCAGTTCCAGGATTTCCAGCACCGATGCCTGGCGACACAGCCCCGCTCGCACCAGTCCCCGCACCGCACCCTGAGCGAATGAGGCGGCAACCGCAGAAGGATCACGAGGATGGGTGGAGGGGGCTGGGACTACGAACATCTCCTCCCAGATTGTACCGTCCGTTCCAGATTTGTCCCTAGCTAGCAGGCCTTCTGACACCAAGCCCTGCACTGCCGATTGACCCGCAGCGGTGAAATACCGGCGCAAATCCCGCCGTTTATCATGCTTACCAGTCAAAACCACGCGTCGCATCGGGCCGTCATATTTGGCGATGGCAAATATTGGAACGTTTGTTACATTTTCTTCGTCCTCAGCTATCTGCAGCGGGAACGGCCGTCCCAGCATCTGCGCCAAACAGGTGTCACAGATTTCTTCATCCCAAGCTCCACAGCCGACGCATTCCGTGGGCAACAATACCTTTCCCAGTTCCCCTGCGGCGTCCCAGAAACCCGAGAAAACCACCATAGCGCGTTCTCTCCCTGACTATCCGGGGTAGCTGGGATCGGCGACCCCGTTGAGGACTTGCTGCCAGTTCCTACCGGAACGCTTGTATAAATCGCCACTCATAGTAATCAGATAAATCTGGTTTTCTTCCTCGCCGGCGGCCAAATCTACAGCGTTCTTAACCCCCGGCAAAGTTGATACCGGTCCAAAAAGCGGAGCAATTCGAACGGTAGTGTTGTCTCCTGAACCAGTCAGCAACACCAGGGAATCTCCTTGCAACCATGCAATTGCGGGAACAATCTCATTCCCGGCCTGCAACGTCACCGGAGCGGAAAACGATTTCGGAGCGCCCGAGCCGTCCCGAATGACCACCGCGACACTCACAATGTCTGCCTGAGCTACGTGGCGTACGAAGGCGACCCGTGTTCCGTCGGGGCTAACGGTAAAGGCATGGACCGGGTCTCCGGTTTCCCACGGCACTTCCAAATTCGTCCTGGTTCCATCGGGACGCAACGCAATAACTTGGCGCGGATTAGCTGTATCCAGAGTCCAAATCCAACCGTTTCTATCGATGGAAGCAGCCAACAGCTCTCGACCGTTATACAACTTCGTCACCGCACCGTGCCCCCACATATAAAGCCGGCGATAACTGGAATCTGTAAAGACGATTTCGTTGCCAGCGGTAGAAATAGCCGGGTTCGTGATATCGCCGGAAGCCACCACCCCGGCAGGCACCAGGACCTCGGTGGCTCCGGAGTTCAGACGCACCACGTTGCCGTCTTTGACCATAATGGGGAATTGCGGCGTGGTACTTTGCGTGATTGGATTCGTGTTCTCCAAAGGCACTTTGCCGATACTCAAACTGACGGTAGAGATTCCCGAAACATCGCGCAGTGTCGACTCTATCTGCCAATACGCCAAGTTAATCGTGGTGGGATCGCTGAAAGCATCCGGGACATTTAAAGACACGTTAGCGACCCCGTCAAAAACATCGACCGCTCCCCCTGCCAAAGTGCTACCGGCGGGGAAAGCAGAGCGAACCGCCCCTTTAAAGCCAGCTTGCGGCCCCGCCAAGAGCGCATTAACCAGGTAGGTAGGCAGCCGTCGACGCGGATACCAGCGCAAATCCGGGACCAAAGCTCCCGCATCGTTGGTGAGGAAGTACACGGGAGCCGAAGCGTAAATCGAGCTGAAAGCCGATTGGGAAAGCATCACTCCGTCCTCCAAAGCCGCGATACGCCACTGATTGTCGGCGGGCTTCACCAGAGAAAACACAGTACGAACCCTCTCGGAGGGACCTGCCACGGTATAGTTTCCATGCTCGTCGACGCTTCCGAGCGCGCGAGCGGTCACTTCGACAGAGCCATCGCCCAGTTGACGAGTCTCCAGCGCGGAATCCGTATCGAAAATTTCGACTTGAACATCGGGGCGCCAGTCTATCGCCGCTTTGGGAGCGAGGAACGAACGTGCCACGGTGAAGTCATCGGAATATCCCGCCGAACAGGCACGAATAAAACCGGTCACAATTTGTTCCACGGTTGCGTTCGGGACGGGCCCGGGGGCGCTCAAGCCTAGCAGCGGCTGATTCATGCCGACTCGTACTTCAGAATCATTGACAGGACCGGCAGTTGGTAACGCGGCACAACCGACCAGGCTGAGGGCAGAAATGCCGCCGAGGACAGCGCCCCACCACGGAGTTCGATGTTTGTTTAACATGGCTACACCTCCCCATTTTTCCCCAGAGCGTCCGACACGTTCGCAGGCGTTATTGCTTTTTCCGGCACAGGTTGAGGCGGAACGTAACTATCCAAGGTAGGTTCCACATAGTCAGTAATATCCAGAGGCGAAGGGCCAATCTCCATATCGTGACGCCGTGGCAGGGTCAGCAAGAACGACGAACCATAGCCGGTTTTGCCCCATGCCTGCAGAGTGCCCCCAGACAGGCGAGCATCCTCTAGAGAGATGGCCAAGCCCAACCCGGTACCGCCCGTGGTCCGCGCTCGTGCCGGGTCAGCACGATAGAAACGATCAAACACTCGGCTGGTCACTTCCGGTGACATCCCCACCCCGTGATCAGAAACCCGCAGAGCCACGGCAGTTTCGCTGGAATCGGTAGTAATTACTACGGGATTTCCTTCGGAGTGCTCAATGGCGTTAACCAGCAAATTCCGCACGATACGGGTCACTCGGCGGGTATCAAGCTCCGCTGCGCAAGGGTACTTTGGCGGGTTAAAGATGACCCGGCACCCCACCTGTTCAGCCAAAGTAGCGTTATCCTCCACAACTTGCTCAACGAGTTTGTTCAAGTTCACCATCTCAAAATCGAGCCGGGCAGACCCGGAGTCAATACGCGAAATTTCAAGCAAATCCGCCAGCATGGCATCGAACCGATCAATCTGGTCATGCAGCAGTTCCGCGCTTCGCAGCGCGGCAGGGTCAAGTTCTTCGCGGGCATCATAGATGACGTCATCGGCAATCCGCATCGTGGTCAACGGGGTGCGCAACTCGTGGGACACATCGGAGACAAAACGCTGCTGTAGCCGGGACATCTGGCCCAGAGTATCAATCTTGGACTGCAAGGAATCCGCCATTTTATTGAAGGAATCAGCCAGTTGCGCGGTTTCATCCTGGCCTTGTGAGAGTACACGTGCGTTCAAGTCCCCAGCTGCCAAGCGTTCCGCCGTGCGCACCGTGCGGCGCACCGGCACCAGCACGGAATAGACCACTACCCAGGTCATGCCCGCCACCAGCACCAGCACAGCGAGGCCGCCACCACCTAAAACCCCCATCACCAGGTTGATTGCCGCCTGTTCGTCAGCCAGAGAGTACACCAGGTAAAGTTCGTGCGCCCCCGCTAAAGGCAGGGTCACAGCAGTTCCCACCGCAATACCGGGATGCCGCTTGCCTTGTGCGTCCGTAATCTCAATAGACTGCCAATGCTGGCCGGTCTTTTGCTGTACCGCCTCACGCAGTTGGGAAGTAATGACTTCCCGCATGTTTTGGGTAGCGATTTCGTTAATGACAAAGGAGGAGGTTTCGCTGGGGTTGCGCAAAATCAGCACGGCGGGGGCACTAGAACCGGAAGTGAGGGTGGAGATTGAGGTGACTACGTCCTGAGCAAGGGACTGTACCTGTTCCACGGTCGAGGCCGGAGCCTGGTCGAAACGATTTTGCGCCGTCCTCGCTTGGGTGGCAGCCTCCTCCAACACCTGATTCAGCCGCTCTTGAAAGATGCCGTTTTTGATGGATGCGGAAGCATAAATCCCTACCGCGAACAGAATCGCAAATGTTGCGACCAGCATGATACTAGCCATCCGCAGAGCCAACGAACGCCGGAGTCGTTTCGGCACCCACGTCGCTTGAGTAACTCCAACTAAATAGCGGGTGGCGCTACCGAAGAATTGCGAGATTCTTCGCTGCCGGCGAGTCCGGCGAAACACCGTGTATTGCGAGGAACTCACTGAGGTTCAGTCCCGATTCGATAGCCCACCCCACGGACTGTGAGAACCACAGTAGGATTATCCGGGTCAAGCTCTACCTTGGCGCGCAACCGCTGGACATGCACGTTGACCAGACGGGTATCGGAAGCGTGACGCAGCCCCCAGACCTGTTCCAGCAATTCTTCGCGGGAAAACACCCGCCCGGGCTTTGTGGCGAGGGCAACCAGGAGGTCATACTCTAGCGGGGTAAGGTTTAAAGGCTTTCCGTCCCGGCTCACCTCGTGAGATGCCAGATTAATTTCCACCCCTGCAGCTTTCAGAATGTCATGTTCTGCCGCTTCTAGGTTGCGCAGCCGGGCGGCGACTCGCGCCAGCAGTTCTTTGGGCTTGAAAGGCTTAGGAATGTAGTCATCTGCACCGGCTTCCAACCCCGCAACCACATCAGTGGTGTCGGATTTTGCGGTCAACATAATGATGGGCACATTCGAGAATTCACGGATTCTACGACAAATCTCGATACCATCCATTCCTGGCAACATCAGGTCAAGCAGCAGCAAGTCAGGTTCAACTTCCCGGAACTTGTCCACGGCTTTTGCGCCGTCGGCACAAAAACTTGGCTCATAGGCGGATGATTCCAAAATAATGCCAATCATCTCGCTTAGGGCTTGGTCATCATCTACTACCAGGATTTTTGCACTCATATTCCTATTTTGTCACGATTTCACAATTTGCGGGAAGACCCGCAGAGGAGCTTGGCATTGCTATAGGGTTTTTCGGTTTAAACGAGCGCATCTGCGCGGTGTCGTGGCAATATTAAGTGAACGAGTTATTGGAAAGGCATTATGAGCGACAACTCTTACCTCAATCAGAGTACCCCCCCGGAGAACAGCCGTGGTAATGTTCCCCAGACGCCGGGTCAGAGCAGCCCGGTGCCGCCGGAACCTTCATTTACGCCTCCCCCCACGCCCGCCCCAGGCAGTTTCAACACGGGCTCGTGGACACTGACCCCGGAGGACAGCACCGGTAAGCCGGAGTCCCTCCCGAATCCTCTTCCGTCCGGATACCCCGCCGCGGCCGCCCCGCAAGCCTCCGCCCCCAACTTTGGAACGAGCAGTACAAACAGTTTCAACGGCACACGCACGGCAAACAGTACCGGATTCGACCCTTATGGTTTGAACTATCAGCAGGTCCAGCCCGGAATTATTCCGCTGCGTCCGCTGAAACTTGGGGATATTTACAACGGAGCATTCTCCGCGATTCGCCAGGCTCCTTCTGTCATGTTCGGTCTGGTTTTGGCTCTCTGGGCAGGACTTGGCGGGTTGATGGGAGTGCTGCTTTATTTCCTCGCTCCTGACCTCAATACCTACCTGGCTAACGACTTCGATTTTGACGGCACGGAAGCCACGGTGGACAGTTTTCTGGAATTTACCGAATCAACGATACTCATTGGTGTCATCACCGGTCTGCTCCAACTATTTATCGTCTTTCTGACTTTGGCAATTTGTGTGGCCGGATTGGGACCCTTGATTCTGGGACGCCGCCCCACGGTAGCCGATGCGTGGCAGACTTTGAAAAGCCACCTCTGGGGCATCATCGGCTATTCTTTGTTGCTCATCTTGGGATCAGCCCTGTTGCTAGGGCTGGGCCTGCTTCCGCTGGGCGGGCTTTTCCTGATCAACATCAAAGATTTCGGGGCCTCTCTGGGCTTGTTGGGTCTTACTTTCCTCACCCTCATTGCCGTTGCCGTGTTTTCCACCTGGATCTACGTAAAACTTGTTTTTGCCATCCCCACGGCCATCATGGAAGATATCGGCATCGTCCCCGCTTTGAAACGCTCCTGGACGCTGACCAAAGGCAGCTTCTGGAAGATTTTTGGCGTCGTCTTACTAACTTCCCTCATAGTTTCGTTCCTAGCCAACGGATTGAACACAGTGATTGGCTTGATTCTCTCCGCAGTGCTACTGATAAACCAGAATGTAACGATAGTAATGACTATCTCCGCCTTTTTGGGCACCATCATTACCGGACTGACCATGCCGTTCTACGGGGCAGTTTTAGGTCTGCTCTATATCGATACGCGGATGCGCCGTGAAGGTCTGGCGGTAAGTCTGCTCCAGGCGGTCCAGCAGGGCTGACGAACGGTACCACAGAAGGGATTCTCGGGTAGGTATGCTGAACATTTCGACGCAATTGGAGGGCTTGCGGCTCCATCACGTTGATTTGTGCTGCCTAGTGTTCTCTGACGTGTCGGACCGGGAGGGGCGCGACACACTCGAAGAGGAACTGTCCAAACCGATTTACCAGGAACGACCCTCCCTACTGAAAAAAATTTGGGAGTGGTTTGCCGAGATTTTTTCGTCCGCAAACGTCAATCCCGTCTTGCCTTCTTGGCTGTGGCTCATCGCCGCCTTAGTCGTAGCTATGCTGGTCATCATCATCATGATTTTGTTTTCGGGTAACTGGAAGTTCCGGGAACAGGTCAAGCCGACTCTCACTGATGATGCTGCGGTTTTCGAGGATAACCGCAGCGCGGTGCAATATCTGGCAGCAGCCAAAAATGCCCTCTCCCGCGGGGACTACTCCACGGCTTTCTTGGAACAATTTCGCCATCTGCTGCGTCTTTGTGAAGCCAACGAACTGTTGGTAATCACCCCCGGACTCACCGCCGGGGAAGGCAGTGCTGCCTTGAGCCGCGTGATTCCTTCAGAATCAGAGGAATTAGCTTGGGCGGCCGGCGTGTTTAACGCACTGCGGTATGGGCGACGGCAGTCGGACAACACCCAGGTGCAAAGATTGATTGCCCTGGATTCCCGCCTAGAATCTTTCGTTTCGCACTCCCGCACCCGTGTTAACCCCACAGATTCACCACGGGACGCGCTGGTGCAGGCGGGAGGTGCGCTCCAGTGAGCAGTACGACTCCACCTACAGCCACACCGCGCATCTCGGAAGCAATTCTTCGGGGCCGCTGGGTCATCGGCGGTCTGGTGTTGCTGGCAGTTTTTTCTTTCCTCAGCGCCGTGCTGCGTACTCCCACCGACGAAATCAGTCTTTCTATCCGCAACCCAAAAAGCAGCGGGGCGATGGCTCTGGCCGAAGTGCTTCGCCACGAGGGCGTGCTGGTCGGTGAGGCATATTCCGTACGTGACCTGGAGTCCTATAGTTCCAAGGACACTGTTGTCATCACCAATACCAATGAAATCGACGATGCCACCCTGCGAGAAATCCTGCACACCCCCACAAACCTTTTGGTTATAGGGACTTTGGCACAAGGGAAACGTTTCGACCCCTATGTGGAATCTGTACCAACGGGTTCTCCCCAGGAAATCAGCGCTCAGTGCGATTTTCCTGGTGCGAAAGCAGCCCGAACAATTTCTTCTACTCGTGGTTCGCTCCGCCCTTTGCGGCAGCCCGAAGCCGCGTGTTTTCCGATTCAGGATAACGCTTTCGCGTACGTATCGTTCAAACGTCCCGAAGGCTTCCGCCTAGCCTTGCTTTCCGAGGACAGCCTGGCGCGCAACGACACTATCACCGAGGCCGGCAATGCCGCTTTGCTGTTGAATCTGTTGAGTTCCAGCCCTCGGGTCGGTTGGGTCAACGGCACCACATTCCAGCAGGGTTTTGACGAAAACGGTGAGGCTCAGCCTCTGTTACCCGATTTCTTCCTCATTGCCCTAGTGTATTTATTCGTGGCAGCTTTCGTGTTTACGTTGGCACAAGGGCGTCGCTTGGGTCGTGTGGTTCCCGAAGAGTTACCGGTCGTGGTGCATGGCGCCGAGGCAGTTTACGGTCGCGGGCGCCTCTACGAAAAATCCGGGGCCGTCTCGGTAGCCGCCCACAAGGCTCGGGAGTACACGGCTCGACGTTTAGGTGCCGCTTTGCATATTCCGACCCCGACGACCCCAACTGTCATGGTGCGAGAAGTGTCGCGATACACCGGGGTTGGCGAATCTCAGGTCTATGACCTCCTCTACGGTGAGGTGCCCGCCACCGCTCGCGGGTTGGGAAACCTATTGCACGACTTATACCTTCTGACCAAAACAAATCCGCGAAAGGAAAGCTAAATGGATATGCAAGATCCGACTTTGCGCAAGCTCATCGCGTTGCGTACCGAAATCAACAAGGTGGTGAAAGGCCAAGATGCGGTGGTAACCGGGCTGGTAATCGCGTTGTTGGCGGAAGGGCACGTGCTCCTGGAAGGCGTCCCCGGAGTCGCCAAGACCCTGCTGGTGCGGACTTTGGCAAAGTCGCTAGACCTGAGCCACAAGCGGGTGCAGTTCACCCCGGATTTGATGCCTGGCGACTTGACCGGTTCGCTGATTTTTAATGCTCAAGAGTCTTCGTTTACTTTCCGGGAAGGTCCCGTTTTCACAAACTTGCTGCTGGCGGATGAAATTAACCGCACCCCTCCGAAAACTCAAGCTGCCTTGCTGGAAGCCATGGAGGAGCACCAAGTCACCGTCGATGGGGTGAGCCGCGCTTTGCCGGAACCGTTTACGGTCATCGCGACCCAGAACCCGGTGGAATACGAAGGAACTTATCCCCTCCCCGAAGCTCAGCTGGACCGGTTTTTGCTGAAACTAGACGTGCCTCTCCCAACACGGGAAACGGAGTTGGAGGTTTTGCAGCTGCATTTGAGTGGCTTCAACACTCACGACCTCGATGCCGCGGGAGTGAACGTGGCTGCCAACGCGACAGACATCGCAACGGCTCGCCAGGCCGTCAAGGAAGTCAAAGCCAACAGTGAGGTGTTGGGCTACATCGTCGACCTCGTGCGAGCCACTCGCACGTTACCGCAGGTAGAGTTGGGAGTGTCACCCCGTGGCGCGACGGCCCTGCTGTCGACTTCCCGGGCTTGGGCATGGCTGTCTGGACGCGACTACGTCACTCCAGACGACGTCAAGTCCCTGGTCCTGCCCACATTCCGCCACCGTCTCCGGCTGCGTCCCGAAGCCGAAATGGAAGGCGTCAACGCCAAGACCGTCCTGGACAGCGTCCTAGCTACCACTCCGGTGCCGCGCTAAACGCAGCGTAACCCGGTTTCCACAGTCGAAGAGTTATATAGGGGAGACGAAAAATGGCGGTTTCCAAACGCCTGGCGTTCTTAATCGCGCTGGGTATTCCGCTGGTGCTGCTGACTCACTGGAACTCCGGCGCCTTTTTCTGGCTGCTGGTGTGCCTGCTGGTATGGCTGTTTGACGTCATCGCCGCACCCAGTCCCCGCCACCTCACAATAACGCGTTCCCTGCCCCACACACTACGTCAACGCACTGAAACGCCCTACACCGTGAGCGTGAAAAATCCCACCAAGCGTAAATTCCACGCCCACATACGCGATGCGTGGCCGCCTTCGCTCCAAGCCCTGCCACGCCAGCAGCGTCTGACACTGGACGCACAAAGCTCGACCACTTTGCAGGCCAGTTTTACCCCGCAACGCAAAGGTACTCTGCGTAGCGATGCCGTTACCGTACGCTCTTATGGACCCCTGGGACTGGGCGCCCGCCAATTCTCCGCCCCCATCGTGCAGGAAGTGAAAGTGCTGCCGGAGTTTCGTAGCGCCAAGTACCTGCCCTCACGCCTGAAAACATTACGCCGTTTGGAGGGCAACTCCCTGGTCATGCAACGCGGGCAGGGCTCGGAATTCGATTCCCTGCGGGAATATGTCCCCGGAGATGATGTGCGCGATATCGAGTGGCACTCTTCCGCACGCCTGCGCACCCCGGTGGTAAAGACTTGGCGCCCCGAGCGCGACCGCAACGTTATCATTTGCTTGGATTCCTCGCGCAGCGCCGCGGTGCGACTTGATAAATACCCCCGGTTTGATGCTTCTATGGAGGCGGCCCTGTTGCTCGGGGCGTTGGCTGGCAGTGCCGGGGATCGGGTACACCTCATCGCGTTCGACAATCAGATTCGTTTCCATATTCAACCCGACCGAGGTGTCGGACTCATCACCGAGATGGCGCAGGCCTTGGCTGATTTGCAGGTTTCACTCACCGAAGCGAACTGGTCAGGGCTGAGCCACACTTTGCTCTCCGGATTGCGGCAACGTTCTTTGGTTGTGATTTTGACAGGTTTGGAAGGCAGCGCGGAACGGTCCGGCTTAATGCCGATGGTAGAGGCGCTGTCCTCCCGACATCACGTGCTGGTGGCGAACTCTTTGGATCCCGAGTTGACCCGTTTGGCTGAACTGCCTGGCCAATGGAATCTCAATGATGCCAAGCAGTCGCTGGGTCGGTTCAATCCCGCGGATGCTTTCCTGGCGGCAGCGGCGATGGCGGAGTTAAACGAACACGAGGAAGCGGGGAATCTGTTGCCTCTGCTGGGGGGACATTTGTTGAACGCCACCCCTGAAAAGCTGCCTCCCAACTTGGCAGATGCCTACATTTCGTTAAAACGCCGCGGGCAGATTTGAGACACGGTTTACCAGTAAGGGTCGATATCTTCCGGATGTTTGCCGATGAGCTGGGAAGATTCCTCCAGCACCACTCCGTGAATGAGGGAACGCAGATCATCCGTGGAGCGAGCACGCTGCTCCAGGGGACGGCGATACACCACTACCTGGGCGGGCAAACTTTTGCCTGGGTCAGAGCCGAAACCTCTGCCCAAGACCACTGACTCGCTCTCCCAAGGTGCCGGGTCCGAAGGCGGAACGTCCTCCACCCCGTACTGGATAGCAGCAAGTTCTGGGCAAGCCGCCACCAGGGAGCGAACTTCCTGAATGACCAGTTCATCAAAGGTTTCTCGACGGGTTCGGTAACGCGGCAGCATCGCTGGAACCAAGACTCCGCGATTGCCCCGGCCATGGCGATCGCGGCAGACATAGGCACGCCGCAGCCGCGGCCCGCTGCTGACATCCCAGCGAATCTCGCCGCCCAAATCCAAGACACGAACCCGATTGGTTCCAGTAGTTTTTTCACTCATTGCTCCTAGCTTATCCCGCGGTGGCACTCGGGTCGAGGATGTCCCGTACAAATCGCCGCGAACACCCGTCAAGCCCTCAATCCCCACTCTCTCCCGGCCCGGAATCGGCGTTAACAAGCGAGCCTGACCGCATCTGACATTGGTCGGCAGTATGCTGAGATGGTGACTTATACGCGCCGTTGTTCCAAACCGAGCTGCCCTAATCCGGCGGTAGCGACGATGACTTTTGACTATCGGGAGCGCAGCGCAATCATTGGTCCACTCTCCGCCCATCGGAATCCTGGAGCATACGATTTTTGCCGTGAACACGCCGAAAAACTGACAGCGCCACGGGGCTGGGAAATCATCCATTTGACGAATTCCTTTACACCCCCACCGCCCAACGATGAGGAACTGATGGCTTTGGCCAACGCGGTGAAAGCAGCAGCACAAAATCCCACCCCCCGCCAAACAGTGCATCCTGAAGGCTATCGTGGTCCCCTGGGGCGGGAAACCCTGCCGTCAGTCGGATTGGGTAATACCGCGTCCGGAACGCCCGACACCGCGGGGAAACGCCACGGTCACCTGACTTTAGTGCCGCCCCCGAAACAAGTCAGCTAAAACATTAGACCGGCCAACTTAGCTGTTGACCGGTCTAAATGTGATTCGTTCACAAGTGAATGTAGGTGTGCGCGTTCGGGCCTTCCTTGTCACGGAAACGCTTCCACGAGGCGTGAATTTCTTTCTCCGCTTCTTCCCGGCCGACCCAGCTGGCTCCTTCCACCGACTTGCCAGGTTCCAGGTCTTTATAAACCTCAAAGAAGTGCTGGACTTCCAGGCGATGGAACTCCGAAACATCCTCGAGCTCGGTGCGCCACGCAGCGCGCTGGTCGGTAGCGGGAACACACAGGACTTTATCGTCGCCACCGTGTTCGTCAGTCATGCGGAACATCCCCAATGCCCGACACTTGATGACACAGCCAGGGAATGTTGGCTCTTCCAAAAGGACCAAGGCATCGAGCGGGTCTCCATCCATCCCTAAAGAGTCATCAATGAAACCGTAGTCATCAGGGTAGCGTGTAGAGGTGAACAGCATTCGATCCAAAACAATCCGACCTGTCTCGTGATCGACTTCGTACTTATTGCGATTCCCCTTTGGGATCTCAATGGTCACATTGAACGTCAAAAAATCTTCAGCCATTATTTTCTTCGGCATCCTTACTTTTGTGCCACCGGTGTCTCCGGATTGGCATTGCTTTGCATCGATGTCACCTGCTTTGGCGAGCATCTCTGTAAAACCATTGTGCCACACCCGCACCCCAGAGCGACATCTTCTATACTAGATGGGGTTGTTTCCGAACAAAAAACCGTTTGACAGGGGGGGTCGGTGCGTGCCAAAGGACGACTAAACGCAACGATAATCGCAGGCGCCCTGATTCTCGGGGGTGCTTACGTCGGTGCTGACGGAGCGGATTTAGTGCCGGGTTTTTTGACCTCCAAACCACCTCTACCCCGAGTGGTTCCATTCCCTGACTCCCCTGAAGTCAATCCCGAACCTACCGAGATTCCTCTCTTTGCCAAATCCACCGATTTTGATGCCAATACTTATAAAACCCTAGTGCGCCAATTCGCCACGGATTACCGCCTCGCCAACGCGAAACTCTCCTTCTGGGTAGGCGACCGGGATGGCGTGGAATTGGCCTCTCATGAGCCCCAGAGCGCACTGACTGCTGCTTCTACGACAAAACTACTCACCGCGATGGCGGCGCTGCACGAATTCGGCTCGGAGGCGCGAGCTCGCACGGTGGTGGCCTGGGATAACGATAAGCGCAAGCTGTTTTTAATCGGCGGCGGCGATGCGCTGCTGGGGTTGGGGGCGGACGCACCACGTTCCATAAAAGGCTACGCCGGCCTAGACACTCTCGCGACTGACACGATAGTGGCACTTTCCTCCCAAACTCCAGGGAAAGCTGAACATCATGAGGCCTCCCCCACCAGTAAATCGGTGGTCTCGGGCACGAACACACCGACCTCGGGAAACAATGCCCCCACGGGCAGCCTGTTGAATGGAAAGCCCTACACGTTAGTGTTGGACACCTCCTGGTTTGGCTCTGAAAAAGCCTCTCCATTTTGGCGTGAGGGAGACGACCGCTGGGTCGGTCCTATTCAAGGCATGGCCATCAATACCGGTCTAATCGATCCAAAATCTGACAATGGATATCACCCGGATGCCGCACTGGTTGTAGGTCAGGCGTTTGCCGAGGCTTTAAATCGGCTAGGCGGGGCGGGACCGGCCAAAATCGAGGTAGGAAAATCTGGCTTGGCCTCGAATAAACTCCTGGATCCGCTTTCCGAGCTGCCGCAAATCTCTGCTGAGGTTTCCACCAGTCACGGTCCAATCCCGATTGCCTACGCACAAGGGGCCCCGCTCGCTCAGGTGGAACGGCAAATGTTAAAAGTCTCTGATAATACTTTGGCTGAAAGTCTGGGTCGGCTGGTAGCGCTGCACCGTAAGGCAAAACCGACCTTCGCCGCCTCCGGGGCGGCGGTCATGGATTCACTGCGGGAATTGGGCTTGGACTTGGGTGAAACTGAGTTGAAAGGCTGCTCGGGGCTGGCTTATGACACCCGGATACCTGCCCGAGTTTTAGCGGATGCGGTGCGGTTATCAATGAGCAATGACCATCCTGAACTGCACTCCGTTACTGCCAATGTCCCGGTGGCCGGGGCGGACGGTACTCTGGAACACGTTTACCAGGGAACTCTTGCCGCGGGTGTGGTTCGCGGCAAAACCGGCACGTTAGGGATTACGAATTCTCTGGCAGGGACATTCGTGCGCAATAACCAGGAGTTCGTCTATGCCCTGGTCATCTCCGGTTACCCGGAGTCTCAGGGCGGACCCAGCATTCAAGCTAAACAGATGTTCATCAACGGTTTACTCGGCGCGACAACATCTTTCTCTAACGTCGACCCGAAGAGCCAGCCGTCCGCCCCTGGTACAGATGCCCCCGCGCCGGCGAATCCGGCTGCTCCCGTCGACTAAAAACAGCCGCATTCCGCATTCTGAAATGCCGGTTTCGCTTTTTTGCTGCGAGATTGCTACAATCGCAACATGACTAAACGAATGCCTCGCTGACGTGCACGTCAGCCTCTAAACGTCCAGCACCACGTCCGGTGCTGAGCATTCGTATCTTCATGTTCCTGCGTGCCCGTCAGAGTCAAAATCTTTGGGACAAGTTTGTACAGCCATAACTCACGCAAAGGAAACTACGATGTCTAAAACCACTATTGGACCCAACTGGGTCGACCACCCCGAATGGGGTTTCGATACTCTGCAAATTCATGCCGGCTACACCGGTGATTCGACCACGGGCACGCAAACGGTGCCAATCTATGCCACGAACGCGTTTCACTTCCCAAGTGTGGAATCTGCGGCTGCCCGTTTTGCCCTGCAGGAGCTGGGACCGATTTATTCCCGCTTAGGTAATCCCACCAACGATGCTTTGGAAGCTCGGATTGCTGCGCTGGAAGGCGGGGTCGGGGCGATTGCCACCGGGTCGGGTCAAGCTGCCATCACGCTAACTATTTTGACTTTGGCATCGAAAGGTCAAAATGTGGTGGCCTCAAACTCGATTTACGGGGGCACTTTCAACCTCTTGGGCCATACTTTGGAACGCCTCGGCATCGAGGTACGTTTTGTTGACAATCCTCGTGACATTAGCCAGTGGGCGGACCGCACGGATGCGAACACGGCCGCTTACTACGGAGAGCTGGTACCCAATCCGCAAGGCGACGTACTGGATCTCGAACCGTTAGCCCAAACCGCACACCAAGCCGGGGTTCCACTCATTGTCGACAATACGGTGCCTACCCCTTACTTGTGCCGTCCCATCGAGTTCGGGGCGGATATCGTAGTGCATTCCGCCACCAAGTACCTGGGCGGACACGGGTCAGCCATGCTCGGTATCGTGGTTGATTCCGGCCGTTTTGATTACGCTGCGGCGAAAGCAGCCACACGTTTCCCCGGTTTCAACACTCCCGACCCTTCCTATCACGGGGTCGTCTATGCCCGCGATTTCGGTGTTCAGGGCGCATTGGGGGCGAACTTGGCGTTTATCTTGAAAGCGCGGGTAGAAGGCCAGCGGGACTTGGGTTTCGTGGCTTCACCTTTCGCGGTGTGGACAGTCGGGCTGGGAGTAGATACGTTGAGCCTGCGGATGGAACGCCACATTGCCAACACTCGTCTGGTCGCTGAATTCCTGGAGTCTCAGGTGGGAGCGGGCTTAGTGGAGACGGTGCGGTGGTCCTCACTACCTTCCTCCCCGTTCTATGCCCTGGCCCAAAAATATACCCCGAAGGGGTGCGGTTCCCTGCTGAACTTTGATTTGGCCGGAGGTCTACAGGCCGGTAAAGCATTTATCAATTCCCTGGAATTACTGGCAAATGTCGCTAATATCGGAGATGTGCGTTCCCTGGCTATTCACCCGGCTTCCACCACTCATGCTCAGCTAACTACAGCCGAACTGTTGGCGCAGGGCATCACGCCCGGTACCGTCAGGCTGTCGATTGGCACCGAGGATCCCAAGGATATTTTGGCTGATATTGAGCGCGGTCTGGCCGCGGCGCGGCAGGCGAATGCCGCGTAACTGGATGAAACTATCTCTCGCTTAGGAAAAACGATGACTATCAAAGACCTCTACGCGGCTCATCGCCCCGCGCTATCGCCTCCCGGTGAAGCTGGCTCCGCCCCTCACGGGGACGGGTCAGGGCGAGACTTGCGGGTATCGTACGAGCTGTATCCGCCGCGCAATGCCCGCCCGACTTCCCAGGCCTGGGCAGGCATAGACCGGCTTTTAGATTCTCGTCCCGATTACATCTCCGTAACTTTTGGAACGAGTGGTACAACACCGGATGCTTCACAATCCGTTCTCTGGCACGCTTTGAAACGTTCGGGACGGCCTGTCCTGGCTCATCTGACCTGCGTGGGGAAAACTCGCGCCAAGCTGGTGGGAATCATTCAAGACATGATGGACTTGGGAGTGCGCGATTTCCTCGCACTGCGCGGAGATGAGGTACCGGAGGATGCGCCAGGAGAAACGGAGTCGGGTGAATTTGACCGAGCGTTCCAACTCGTGCAGCTGATTCGAGAAGTTTCCGCTGATTACCTTGGGGACGAACACGCAGTGAGTATCGCGGTGGCCGCCTATCCGGCGGGTAGCATTCAGACCCGTACGGATGCGGTTCAAGCTCTGGTACAAAAGCAGGCGGCCGGCGCTAATTTTGCTATCACTCAAGTGTTTTACCAAGCCAAGGACTATGCCGAGTTGGTTCAGTCAGCAACGTACCAAGGTGTGACGATACCCATTGTTCCGGGAATCATTCCGTTCACAGATGTGCGCCGTCTCCAGCGTCTCGAGGGCCTCACCGGAGTCCCGGTGCCGGAAAGGATTATGACCTTAGCCAATATCGCCGATCCCGCCGAGAGAATCTTGGAGAGCCTGGGTGCCACCCTGGATTTCGTCAATGACCTCATCGAAGCCAACGCGCCCGGTATTCACTTTTACACGTTCAACCGACCCCGGCCGGTCTTGGATTTGGTGGAGCACCTGCGTTCTCGCGGATTTGCCCACGTGGACCGGGAAGATTCGCACAACCTGCTCGGCCTGATGAATGCCGCCATGCACCGCCTCTCTCCCTGAGTTCCGTTGCTCGATAAACTCGGCAGACCGAACCAAACCGAACTTAACAGATAAAAACACACATTCGAACCTATTGAAGGGAATTATAGAAAATGACTGAAAAGCAAGCTTTTCCCGCCGCGACCGTAGCCGGTTACCCCCGGATTGGCGCAAACCGCGAACTGAAGCGAAGCCTGGAGCACTACTGGGCTCAAAAAATCGACCGCGACACTTTCGACACCCAGATAAAACAACAGTTGGCGACCCGTATCAGCCACCTGAAAGACTTGGGATTGAACAAACTGGGAGCCAATCCTGCAGACTTTGTCCTCTACGACCAGGTCTTGACGCTGACCTGCGCCCTAGGTGCGGTACCCCAACGTTTTGGTAACCTGGTGCGCCCCGACGGTTCCCTAGATGTGGACGGAGAGTTCACCTTGGCCCGGGGCATTGACGATAAACCCGCTTTGGAAATGACCAAGTGGTTCGACACGAATTATCACTACCTGGTCCCCGAAATCGGCCCGTACACTCAGATTTCTGCCGTAGCCAATCCGTGGCTGGAACAGGTGAAGGCCGGGGGCAGCGCGGTGCGTCCGGTCCTCACCGGTCCGGTTACCTATCTGTTGGGTGCGAAAGCCAGCGCGGACGCCCCCGCTCATTTCCATCCCCTAAAACGACTGGACGCGGTATTGGCTGGATTCGAGGTTTTCCTGAGCCAGTTCGCGGCGGCAGGCGTAACTTGGGTTCAGTTTGACGAGCCGGCTTTGGTGTGTGACACCTGGTCGACTTCCCGCGAGGAAGTGCTGGCGGCAGCTCGTAAAACCTATGAATTCCTGAGCAAATTGACCAATCGTCCCCAAATTTTTGTCAACGCCCCGTACGGACCTTTGGGCCTCGATGGGCTAAACGTACTGAGCGCCACCGATGTGGAAGCTATCGGCCTGGACCTGGTCGCCGGCCCGGTACCCAGCCGCGAGGACCTACAGGCCCTCGGGGAGAAAACCCTGGTGGCAGGCATCGTTTCCGGCCGCAACGTGTGGCGTACCGACTTGCGACAGGCCCTCGAGACTTTGCAAGCAATTCACCAGGTCGTCCCGAACCTCAGTGTGTCGACCTCGACTTCGCTACAACATGTCCCTCACGATGCAACCAAAGAAACATCCCTGGACCCGCAGGTGCGTTCCTGGTTGGCTTTTGCGGACCAAAAGATTGCCGAGGTACAGACTTTGGCGCGCGGCTTGGCGGATCCCGATTCCATCGCCACTGAGCTGGCGGAAAACGCCGAAATCTTGGCTTCCCGCGCCAACCATCCGGGAGTGAAACGAGCCGAGGTGCGTCAGGCTACCGCGGCCGTGACGGCTGCAGACCGGACTCGAGCCCCCTATCCGCAGCGTTTGGCGGCACAAGCAGAAATTTTGCGGTTGCCCCTGCTGCCCACCACCACGATTGGTTCTTTCCCGCAAACCACCGAGATTCGCCAGGCGCGAGCCGCTTTCCGCCGCCACGAAATCAACGAAGCTCAATATGATGAGGAAATCCGCAACGAGATTGCTCGGGTGGTGAAGCTGCAGGAAGATCTCGGTTTGGACGTGCTGGTGCACGGGGAAGCTGAGCGCAATGACATGGTGCAGTTCTTCGCCGAAAACCTGGAAGGTTTCGCTACCACGGAACACGGCTGGGTGCAATCCTATGGTTCGCGCTGTACTCGACCCTCAATCTTGTGGGGGGACATCACGCGTTCCCACCCGATAACGGTCGAGTGGTCGACTTATGCCCAATCCCTCACCACAAAGCCGATGAAAGGGATGCTGACGGGCCCTGTCACGATTATGGCGTGGTCTTTTGTCCGCGATGATGAGGCTCGTGCGGAGGTCGCGGATCAACTGGGATTGGCGCTGCGGGCCGAAATCGCTGACCTCAATGCGGCTGGCATTAAGATCGTGCAGGTGGATGAACCGGCAATCCGCGAACTGTTGCCGCTGCGCGCAGCGGGACGGGAGAAATATTTGCAGTGGTCCGTAGGAGCTTTCCGTTTAGCCACCGGCGGGGCTCCTAAAGAGCTACAAATCCATACTCACCTGTGCTACTCCGAGTTCAACGTGGTGGTGGACGCGATTGATCACCTGGATGCGGACGTCACTTCGATTGAAGCTAGCCGCTCCAAGATGGATATTTTGCCGGCTGTGCATGAGCACGGTTTCGAGCGCGGGCTGGGACCGGGGATTTGGGATATTCACTCTCCCCGAGTGCCTAAACTCGATGAGGAAGTAGGGCTGCTGGAAAAGGCTGTCGCCGCTTTGGACCCCCACCAAGTTTGGGTCAACCCGGACTGCGGGTTGAAAACCCGCGCCTATCCCGAAACGGTGGCCACCTTGGAGAACCTGGTCGGAGCCGCGAAGGCGGTGCGCGCGAAGCTCGAAGCCTAAACCTGAAAACCGTAGATCATAAGGATAGCGATGCCGCAAACCAGTGAGTTGATACCGGTCAGTGGAGCTTGGAAACCCACAGACCCCAAAGGAAACCGCCAGTTCGCCGCTCTGGGGATGCTGAAACTCGAGGGCGGGTCTACCCTTCCGGGCGCCCGGCTCGCCTTTGAGACTTTCGGCACTTTGAATGCGGACAAGTCCAACGCTATCCTCATAAATCACGCCCTCACCGGAGATTCTCATGTGTACGGTGAAGCCGGGCCGGGCCACGTTACACCAGGATGGTGGAACGAGGTCGTCGGGCCCTGTGCCGCGGTGGATACGAATCGGTGGTTTGTGGTTTGCCCCAACGTGTTAGGCGGTTGTCAAGGTTCTACCGGCCCCGCTACTTTGGCTCCGAACGGGCGCGCTTGGGGGTCGCGTTTTCCCCTGCTGACGACCCGCGATCAGGTAGCGGCGGAAAAAATCCTCATGGATCAGCTCGGTATTCCCCGCTGGTTTGCAGTCATCGGCTGCTCGCACGGGGGACACCGGGCACTGGAGTGGGCGGTGACTTATCCCGAGCAGGTGGAGCGGCTGGTGGCGGTGGCTACCGGCTGCGCCACCACCGCTGAACAGGCCGCTTGGTGCCACGTACAGATGCATGTGCTGGAGCTGGACACGAATTTTCGCAACGGCGACTACTACGATAATCCCCCTGGTCAGGGGCCGTTCCGGGGGTTGGCTTTGGCGCGGGAGGTCGCGCACACTACCTATCGCAGCCCCAAGGAACTGCAAGAGCGGTTCGGGCGCGATCCGGGTTATCGTGAAGATCCACTTTCAGGAGGCCGTTTAGCGGTGCAGTCTTACCTGGACTATCACGGGGTGAAGCTGGCGAAACGCTTTGACGCCGGGTCCTACCGGGTGCTGACTCGCTCGATGCTGACTCACGACGTGGGGCGAGGCCGGGGCGGATTAGAAGTTGCGCTCTCTCGGGTACAGGCTCGCGTCCTGGCCCTGGGAGTGGACTCTGACCGGCTATTTTACCCTTCTCAAACGCAGCAGCTGGCTAGATTAACCCGCCACAGCGAGGCGGTCATAATTCATTCCGATTCCGGTCACGATGGCTTCTTAATTGAAAATGAACCTGTCGGTCAGGCCATCGGTGAGTTCCTCGCCACATAGTACGGCGCACTGAATCTTGATGGTCTCAGCGGAGACCTTGCGAGATTGCGTTTCAACTGTGCCGCTTGCACCGCGCATACCTTGAGCAATCAGCCATTCTCCCGCCGCAGCACACGAGGCACGTTAGAATTCGAGCATGCGATACCTTCCTGATGTACTGGGTCCCGGATTCGGCGCCGCTAAACTCCAGTTGGAACCTGATCAGATTTCCCCGCGTTCCGCTACCCTAGTGCGCTACACTCCCGCCGAGGATCCAAAATCACAGCTACCCGACCGCATAGTCCCGGTCAATGTGAAACCGGGCGGAGGCTCCAACCAGGGCAGTTTCCGGATTCTTCCGCCCTCAGCTAGCCCGCAGCAGCGTGCAGGCAGCAACTCTCAGCCTAACGCGTCAGCGCAGTGGGAAGATTCACTCGTCCGAAACCTGGATTACCTGCAGGATTACTTAACTCCCGAGCTGCGGGGTCGCGAAATTGAAGTTCTTGACGAGCTTGATGCACCCTCAGCTCCGCAGTTTATCGCCGTCTATGTCCACGGATGGAATGACTATTTTTATCAAGCTCATCTAGCCCGGATGATGACCCATTTGGGCGCCGCTTTTTACGGGATTGACCTGCACCGTTATGGTCGAAATATGCCGCGACGCTCCGGCTTAATTCCTTTCAACTGCTACGAGGACGATTACACAACCTATGACCGGGAGCTAGATTGGGCCATCGCCACGGCTCGCCAGGAACACCCTGATTTGCCCGTAGTCGTGATGGCACATTCCAACGGTGGTTCCGTAGTTTCCGGGTGGGCGTCACGCCACCACGATGCCTATGACGGTCTCATCTTTATTTCTCCCTGGGTGGTGCAAGACGTATCCGGAATCCCCGCCGGAAATACTGTAAGAACCATCATTTCCAAATATTTGAAGGGGCTGCACTTACCGATGCTTGGCCCAGGTTCTACGGTTTACCAGGATTCTTTGGCGGGATATGCCACGATTGGTTCTCCCCTGCCCCGCCGCTTGGTTCCCTTTGGTAATGATCCAGCCGTGTGCGGCTGGATCACAAACCCGCAATGGCGCATTACGGAAGGAGCACCCATTCTATTTGGATGGCTCTCAGCCATCCTCAGCACCCAGCAATGGTTGGTGGATCATGCTCGTTTTTCCAACCAGCCGGTCCTCTGCCTGACCGCAGCACATGACCCGGATGATTTTTATCATCCCGAGATTGCCCGAATTGACTCTCTGATGGCTAAAAAATGGAAGTCTGCCGGGAAGACGTCGCTATACCGTAACTTGGAAAAGCGTCGTCTTTATCTGTCAACCATGTCAAGGCATATTTTTGGGCATGACAACAGTTCTGAGCGAGAATATCCTTATAAAACCGCCTTAGTAGACTGGAGCGAGGCGGCGCGCCATACTGACACGGTATTGAATGGAAATCTCATCGAAGATCGGATTAATACCCTTTACGGTCGGGTGGGCGGCGGATTAACGCTGCAACAGATGTCCGGTTTGCATGATTTAACACTGTCTCAACCTCTAGAACGTGCTGAGTTTTTCGCGGAAGTGGCGGCTTGGATTTCTCACTCCGGCATCCTAAATAAATAAGCAAATCTGTTCCCAAACGCTTATTACCTGGATTTATATCCTTATTTAAAGCTGACTTAGAGGACAGCCAACACAGTGAAGACGCTGTTGGTCACTCATGGCGGTTACTTCTCCCGGCACGCAAGCCCCGTGAGCACAAGACGTGTTTACGGAGTTGTTTCGGTTCGCCAACATTCCCGCGCGATGCAGGTGCTCTAAAAGCAGCTGCCTGTGTTCCACGCTCAACCCGCTGCGTCCCACCGCCGCTAAGAAAGTAGAACCTTGGCTCAGAGAGTCGATAAAGACCGCGGCACGAGAGTCACCAGGCGCGCTCCGTAATGTTTTGCCCGCGGCCTGCATTGCGTATTTAGGTTCATCAGCGCTGCTCATAAGGTTATCTCAAACGAAGAGGCGGCCCACTTGGAACACTGCTACCGCGAGAAGCCAGGCGATAATCAGCTGTCCACTTACCGCCGCGAGGACACGCTTCGCCCCCAGCTGACGCCACTGTTCGGCGACGGTAGCCAGACACGGGGTGTAGGTCAAAACAAAAATCAGGAACGCTAGGGCAGCCACGGGGGCCGCCACTGCGGAGCCTGCGGAATCGGTGAATGTTTCGCTGGTCAGTTCGCGCATAGTCGGGGTGGGGCTTCCGGCGTCTTGGGCAGCAGCTACGTCTTGTTCGGGAATATCGGCATCGGTGTAGGTTGCCGCCAGCGCGCCCAGCATGGTTTCTTTCGCGACAAAGCCAGTTATTAGCAATCCCGTGAGGTGCCAGTCGCCGAAACCGGCGGGCGCAAACACCGGAGCTATTGCCGAAGCCGCCACCCCGTAAGCAGATTCATCGGCAGGCAGGACAGATTATCCGCGTCAATAGCCTCATCGCTCTGTGCACCCCCAGCGACTTATTAAAACCGGTAAAGACTTCTACCGTGGTTCCGGGTGCATTCACGACCATTTGATGCATTCCGGTCAGGGTGTTAAACAGTGAAGATTTCCCCACATTGGGGTTTCCTACCAAGACCACGTTGGTGGTGTCGCGCTTGGGCAGGTAAACGCGATGTGTTTGCGCGGCAGCCATCGTGGTTGAGAGATTGGCAGATTCGGGTGGTAGCGGATTGCATTTGGGGCAACTCATCTGATGTTTACTCTCCGTTTTCTGCCGCGAGGGTATCTTCCGGGGAGTCCTCGAGGTGCGCCGCGATGCCACAGGCCGCCAAACGGGGCGCGAATTGCGGCGAAAGGTCGTGGAGAGCTAACGCGGCCTCGAGGGCGGCCTTTTCCTGGTCCAAACCGAGCTTTTGCGCAAACTGGATGTAGGGCCGCGCCAAGGCGGTCTTGGCAAAACCGCGGTCGACCGCCAAACGAGTCCCGCGCACGAAGAGGACGCGACCCCCAAAAGCACCCTTTTGCGTGACTGTGAAACGCGTGCCTGGACGCAGACCCAGCTCGTGAATCCGCCCACAGATTCTGTTGTCACACCCTAAATCCACCATAATCATAGGGATTCCAACGGGGCATTCACACAATTTCTCAAAATTAAGCCTAACCTGGCTAAAATCTTTTTTCAACAATTGTCTTTCGTTATTAAAAACCGTCTTCCCTAAAACCGCTGGTGCCGAGCCCTTGACGGAACCCGGCACCAAAAATGCGTTTTATTTAATTGGAGGCTGCGGACTACTCCACACCTTGCGTGGCGGACTCGTCCCACTTCAGATGTTCCGCAGCCGCGCGACCCGCCTCGAGACGCGCCACCGGCACCCGGAACGGCGAACAGGACACGTAATCCAGACCGACCTGGTGGAAGAAGTGAATCGAAATCGGATCGCCACCGTGCTCACCACAGATACCCATCGGCAGATTAGGTTTGGTGGACCGTCCGCGCTTCACGCCTTCGGCGACTACGCGGCCCACCCCGTGGGTGTCGATGGATTCGAACGGAGAAACCCCAAAGATGCCGGCTTCCACGTACTGCGGGAAGAACACACCTTCCACATCGTCACGGCTAAATCCCCAAGTAGTTTGGGTCAGGTCGTTAGTGCCGAAACTAAAGAATTCGGCTTCCTTGGCGATGGTTTCAGCGGTCATGGCAGCACGCGGCAGCTCAATCATGCAGCCCACCGGAATGTCAAAGGTAACGCCGTATTCACCCTGAACCTGAGCAATGATTTCCTCGGCTTCATCACGCACCAGCTGGAGCTCACGAATGGAACCGATTAGCGGAACCATAATCTCAGGATGTGGATCCAATCCGTCTTTCTTCAATTCGCAAGCCGCTGAAACCAGCGCCTTCATCTGCATCTTAAACAAGCCCGGCAGGTAGATACCCAAGCGAACACCGCGCAGACCCAGCATCGGGTTTTCTTCATGCATCCGGCGCACGGCAGCCAGCATGTGCTGGTCCTCCTCCGAGAGCTTTTCACCCTGTGCTTTTGCCACCGCGTTCTTAATTTCCAGAGTAGTCAAGTCCGGCAGGAACTCGTGCAACGGCGGGTCAATGAGACGAACAGTCATATGCTTGCCGTCCATAATCTTAAGCATTTCCTTAAAGTCGCCCTTTTGCAGCGGCTCCAAGGCATCCAGAGCATGCTGACGTTCATCGGATCCCTCTGGGGAGAGAATCAGTTTCTCTACCAGAGGTCGACGATCGCCGAGGAACATGTGCTCGGTACGGCACAAGCCGATACCCTCCGCACCGAAGTCCAAAGCCCGCTGCGTATCAGCGGGAGTGTCGGCATTGGTGCGCACCACCAGGCGACGAACCTCATCGGCGTGGGTCATCAACCGATCGACCGCCTTAATCAAGTCTTTTTCATCTTCAGTGGTCGAAGCATCCAAACCGGCCTGCAAACCGTGAGAAAGGTAAGTGGTCACCGGGGAATCCTGGACCGGAACCGCACCGAGGAACACCTCGCCGGTACCGCCGTCAATGGAAATCTCTTCTCCCTCGTGCAGAACGGTGTCTCCCACGGTGGCGGTCTTAGCGGCTTGGTCAACCACGATGGTTTCCGCCCCGACCACACAGGTCTTGCCCATGCCACGAGCCACTACCGCGGCGTGGGAAGTCTTGCCGCCGCGACTGGTCAACACGCCCGCGGCGGCAACCATACCTCGCAGGTCGTCAGGGTTGGTCTCGCGACGTACCAGGATGCACGGCACTCCCGCGTTAGCGGAAGCCTCGGCAGCGTCGTTATCGAACACAATCTTGCCCACCGCAGCCCCGGGAGACGCAGCCATACCCTTGGTGAACACCTCCGGCTTACCGGACATGTCAAACATCGGGAACATCAAGTTTTGCAGCTGTTCGCCAGTGACTCGCAGCAGAGCTTCATCGGTGGTAATCAAACCTTCATCAACAAGCTGGGTGGCGATTCGGAAAGCCGCGGCCGGGGTGCGTTTGCCCACACGCACCTGTAGCATCCACAGCTTGCCACGTTCGATGGTGAACTCGATATCGCACATATCCTCGTAGTGGGTTTCGAGCTTCCGCATGATACCCAACAGTTCGTCATAGGACTTTTTGTCGTGTCCCTCCAGGTCTTTCAGGGTTTCGGTGTTGCGGATACCGGCCACCACGTCTTCGCCCTGAGCATTCATGAGGATGTCACCGTACACCCCGGGACGACCCGAAGAAGGGTCACGAGTGAAGCACACTCCGGTGCCGGAGTCCTCGCCCATATTGCCGAACACCATGGTCACAATGTTTACGGCGGTGCCCAAGTCGTGGGGAATCCGCTCACGGCGACGGTAGATACGGGCGCGTTCAGAGTTCCAGGAACGGAACACGGCTTCAATAGCCATGTCCATCTGGGTGCGCGGATCTTGCGGGAACGGCTTGCCGGTCTGCTCCTTAACGATTTCTTTGAACTGCGCGGTGAGTTCTTTCAGGTCGCTGGCATTCAAATCGGTGTCTGCCTTAGCTCCGCGGTTCTTTTTCATGTTATCCAACGCATCGGAGAACAGATCGCCATCAATATCCTGCACGGTCTTGCCGAACATTTGAATCAAGCGGCGGTACGAATCCCAAGCGAAGCGGTCACTGCCGGCAATCTTGGCCAAGCCTTCCACGGATTTGTCGTTCAGACCGACGTTCAAAACGGTTTCCATCATGCCGGGCATGGAAAACTTTGCGCCAGAACGCACCGACACCAACAGCGGGTCATCAGCCGCACCCAACTCGCGGCCAACGGTTTCTTCTACTTCACGCAAAGCCTTGGTGACCTGCACGGTAGTTTCCTCCGGAACTTTACCTTCCTTCAGGTAAGCCCGGCAGGCATCGGTAGTAATCGTAAATCCCGGGGGGACCGGCAACCCGAGGTTGCTCATCTCCGCCAGGTTTGCACCTTTGCCACCCAACAGGTCCTTCTGATCCTTATTGCCTTCTGCAAAACGGTAAACGAATTTGGGCATGTGTTAAGCCTCCAACTTTTTCGAACTATCTGCGCACCACGCGCCACAACCATCCTAGCAATTTTTCCCTCCTCACTCACACCGCCCTATTTGCGCCCCCTCACGGGTTTCGCCACGTCTCAAGCCCGGTACGGCCCAACTTCCTGACCGGTTTAATCGCCCCTTGGTCGCGCTGCAAAACGGGAACACTGGAAAATACGGCAGGTTCCCCTCCCGCGAAAACGGGCGAGGAACCTGCTTGATTGAAAGGAACAAATATAAAAGTTTTTGAACGGGCTTATTCCGCTACCGCCAAGACGGTCCAGACCCGCCCCTGAGCGTCAGTCAATAGATAGACCGGCATGTCCAGGATGGAACCGTCCTTTTGCTTTACTGGCTGACTAATCAGTCGGGCACTCACCAAGTCGATTTTGCCGTCAATCTTGGCTGGCAAACCCTTTTGGTTGCGTACATCCAAAGGACCATACTTCGGATCGTTGAGGCGCTGCACTGCCTGAGCCTCAGAAATGACCTTGTACTCACCAATCTTCGTTTCCTTACCCAGATTGGCGCGAATCGAAGCCACTCCGGTTTCTGAAACCACGGCTTTCCAGTTTTGGGCTTGTGCCTGACCGGGCATCTTAACCGGGATGCTCACCGTGGTCAGACCATCTTTCTGGCTGGTTCCTGCCGCATGGCTCATCACGGTAGCACCTAGGGAAGCCGCCACCTTCTCGACTTGGGCAATGGCTGTCTCAGAAGAGGGCGCGTTGCCCACCACTTTCATGACACAGGGTGTCGGGCCGGGTGAAGGATTTTGGGTCGATTGGGGCTCAACGGACTCCACTGGGGAAGACCCGGAAGAATCCGTAGTTTCAGTCACAATCAGCAATACCTGCAGTTGCCCGACTTCGACAGCCGTCCCCAGCAAGTTGGCAGTATCAGAGGTTTCCACGTTACGCGGAGCCCCCACTGTGTTCGGGTGGCTCGGTTCCGGTCCATCAGGACGCACGGCCGGCGGAACCGTCTCCGTCGGAGTTTCAGTCGGAGTTGGGGTCCATTTCGGTGTCGGTGTCGGGGTGAGCTCAATCGGGTCACTAGGTTCCGAAGGGGTGGTACTGGGAGTACTAGGGGTACTCGGGGTAGCAGGGTTATTGGGGTTCGGAGTTGCGTTACCCGAGGGATTCTTGGTCGCGTCGGGATTCGGTAGCTCGACAGTGCCGTCTCCAGGTTTCACCGGCACGCATTCCATCCGCACCGCGGAGGGATTATCAAAGCTCAAAGAGGTCAGCTGGCCCACGGTGACCGTCAAGGTCGCACCTTTGGTGTCAGTAACCGTGAACCCGGCACCGCTCTTTTTAACGGAACCTCTCATCCCCAAAGAGTCTGCAACTTTTTGGACTTGACCAGCGGATACTTTGGCACCTTTGCCGACCCGTGAAATCGGGGCTTTGGTAGGAACTGTGGAAAAATTGCCCGTCGCTACGAACTCAACATCACCGATGTGTTCCAAACGCTGACTGGCTCCGGGAATCACAGTCCCAGAACCTGCGGCGATAATAAGCGGCCCATCCGTAACCACGACACCGTCGTCTTGATTGGGCAATTCACCCGGTTCACCAGGGGAAAGCACGCTCCACCCGGTGAAACCTACCACTGTCGCAGCCGCGGCCGCGCTCAAACCAACCAGCCAGTTGCGCCGCACTGCCAAGGTGTGACGCCGTACCGCCAAAGAAACAACTTCCGCCACCGGGGCCTGGGCATCCACCGCTTCCACCGGAACCACATGCGTGGGCGGCTGAGACTCAAAGGCCAGGCCTTCGGACTCCATTTGCGCAGCAACCTTAGCGCGCAAAGAATCCAAATTGACGGACAGATTCCGGGCAGGGTCGAGTGAGCGCAGAGCCTCCAGCCCGCTCATCTCGTTTTCGTGGTTGTCCACTTCCCTGTCCTTCTTCTGGGCGATAATCGTTGCGATTACCGTATTTTGTCGTTCTCATTTATTCAAGATTGGCTGGTCGAAACCGTCCTCAGGCCCGGCGCAGTTTCGACCTTGCAACATATACATGTAACTGGCCTGGCGTTTCTTACACTTTTTTAAGAAGTATTTTTTTCAATTGCTTCCTCCAGCCGTTTCCGTGCCCGAGACAAGGCTGCATCCGCGGCCGAACGGCTCACTCCCAGGTACTGCGCTAAGGCAACTCCGCTCAACCCTTCCCACGCGACCGCCAAGATAATCTCGCGGTCGCGTTCGCTGAGATTCAGCAGGGCAGCTCGCATTTCCTGATTCTCCACGACGAGTTGAGACGGGTCGGAATAATCGGTTGAATCCAAGTTTTCCTGGTTATCACCCATCGGCAGGGACTTCTTTTTGCGGTACCAGTTAGCCAAGGTTAAGCCGGCGGTTTTGTACAGCCAGGGCAGTTCGGCTCCATCGGGAACCTCGGTTTTCTTCTTCCACATCACGGTAAAGACTTCGGCAGCGAGGTCCTCAGCATCGCTATAGGCTCCGCGTCTATAGAGGAATCGAACTATGGCCGTGCTGTGTTCCGCAAATACCCGCTCAAACCACTGTTCATCGTGGATAGCGGTGGACATACGTTCGGCCTCTCCCTTGACGCTGCACAATCAAATAGTTAACTCATACGAATATACCCCGTAACGCCCTCATCCAGGAACCCATCACAAGTTTCAATCTGAAAAGACTCTGGCCTGGCGTTGGAGATAAATGCTTCGCGGGCCCGCCGGGGCGGACCCGCGTGTTGGTATCGAGGCGTTTACGAAGCTGGTTCCCTATCCGGGGATTCTTCCGCTTCCTTAGCCGCTAGTTCGGCCTCCCGAATCGTCGCCGCGGTCACATCCTCGAGCTTGCGGCGCTGTTGCGCCCGGCCCTCGGGCAGACCGTCCTCACCGGTAAACTTGAACTCGGCGTCGTCGGTGAACTCCCAATCCGTCCCGTTGAGCTTGTCCGCAGATTCGTGCTTGATGAACCTAGGCTCGACATCGACCGTGACGGTCTGGCCTTCACGCAGTTCAGAGAACAAAATCTTTTCAGACAGGACATCCTCAATTTCGCGCTGCACGGCCCGACGTAACGGACGCGCCCCCAACGTCTTGTCAAAGCCCTTGTGCGCCAACAGAGCTCGCGCCGAGGGTGTCAGCTGCAAAGCCATACCCTGATCCAACATCCGGTCGTCGAGCTTGGCGACCATTAGATCAACAATCTGGAGAATCTCGCCCTTTTCAAGTTGCGGGAACACCACGATTTCATCCACACGGTTGAGAAATTCGGGCCGGAAGTGCTGTTTCAGTTCTTCCTGAACCTTGCCCTTCATCCGCTGATAGTCCGTGGACAGTTCACCGCTGGCCTGGAAACCGGTCAGCACCCCCTTGTTGATTTCGCGAGTGCCGAGGTTCGTGGTCATGATGATGATGGTGTTCTTAAAGTCGACCAGGCGACCTTGTGAATCGGTGAGGTGGCCCTCCTCCAACACCTGCAGCAAGCTGTTAAAGATATCCGGGTGGGCCTTCTCCACTTCATCGAATAGCACTACGCTGAAGGGTTTGCGGCGCACCTTTTCGGTGAGCTGACCGCCCTCGTCATAGCCGACATAGCCCGGAGGCGAACCGAACAGTCGGGAAGCCGTATGCTTTTCCGAGAACTCGGACATATCCAGCTGTACCAGGGCGTTCTCGTCTCCAAAGAGGAATTCTGCCAGTGCCTTGGCGAGCTCGGTTTTGCCCACCCCGGTCGGGCCGGCGAACACAAACGATCCGCCGGGACGCTTTGGGTCTTTCAGACCAGCGCGGGTGCGGCGAATGGACTGGGACACAGCCTTGACCGCTTCGTCCTGACCGATGATGCGCTTGTGCAGCTCGTCCTCCATCCGCAGCAGTTTCGAGGATTCTGCCTGAGTGAGTTTGAACACCGGAATACCGGTGGCCATCGCCAAAACCTCGGCGATTTGTTCTTCGTCAACCACCGACTCGGAGGTGTCTTCACCTTGGCGCCACTGGGATTCCTTAGCCGCGCGTTCTTCCGTCAGATTCTTTTCTTCGTCACGCAGCTGGGCAGCCTTTTCGAAATCTTGCGCGTCAATAGCGGCTTCTTTCGCTTGACGGGCCTTGGCGATTTTCTCGTCAACTTCTTTCAGTTCGGGGGGTGCCGTCATCCGCTTGATACGTAGGCGCGCCCCAGCTTCGTCAACCAGGTCAATCGCCTTATCCGGCAAAAACCTGTCAGAAACGTAACGGTCAGCGAGCTGAGCTGCGGCAGCGAGGGCCGCATCAGTAATCATGACCCGGTGGTGGGACTCGTAACGATCCCGCAACCCCTTGAGGATGGCAACGGTTTCTTCCACACTGGGTTCTTCGACTTTCACCGGCTGGAAACGTCGTTCCAGAGCCGAGTCCTTTTCGATGTACTTGCGGTACTCTTCAATGGTGGTAGCACCGATAGTCTGCAGCTCGCCACGCGCCAGCATGGGCTTCAGAATCGAGGCAGCATCAATCGCGCCTTCTGCCGCCCCCGCACCGACCAGGGTATGAATCTCATCGATGAACAAGATGATGTCCCCACGGGTGCGGATTTCCTTCAGTACCTTCTTGAGACGTTCTTCGAAGTCGCCGCGGTAGCGCGAGCCCGCCACCAAGGAGCCCATATCCAAGGAATAAAGCTGTTTATCTTTCAAGGTTTCCGGGACGTCGCCGCGGACAATACCCTGAGCCAGTCCTTCCACCACGGCGGTTTTACCCACCCCGGGTTCGCCCACCAAGACCGGATTGTTCTTGGTGCGCCGGGACAGGATTTGCATGACGCGTTCCATTTCCTTGGTCCGCCCGATGACCGGGTCAAGTTTGGACTCGCGCGCAGCCTGGGTGAGGTTGCGTCCGAACTGGTCCAAAATCGCCGAGTTGCCCCCCGCGTTGGGGTTATCCGCTCGTCCGCCGCCGACACCCACCGTGTCGCGACCGCTCTGTTGAGGCTGGCTGCCTTGGTAACCGGACAGCAGTTCAATGACAGTCTGGCGCACATTGTTCAAATCAGCGCCGAGTTTAATGAGGACTTGGGCGGCGACCCCGTCGCCTTCCCGCAACAGCCCCAGCAGGATATGCTCGGTACCGATGTAGTTGTGTCCCAGCTGCAGGGCCTCACGCATAGAAAATTCCAGCACCTTGCGGGCGCGCGGCGTAAAGGGAATGTGGCCGGTGGTAGGCTGCTCACCTTCACCGATAATCTCAATGACCTGAGCGCGCACGGCCTCCAGCGAGATACCCATCGTTTCCAATGCCCGCGCCGCAATACCGTCGCCTTCGTGAATCAAACCCAGTAGCAGGTGTTCCGTGCCGATGTAGTTTTGGTTCAGCCGGCGGGCTTCGTCTTGGGCTAACACCACAACCCGGCGGGCTCGGTCGGTAAATCTTTCAAACATACGCACTCCCTTTTACACTCGTAACCAATTTATGCCCCCGCGTCGTGAAAACGCGACCGTGTTCACTACCGGCTAATTCACACTTCCAACAGAATCGTGAAAGGCCCGTCGTTGGTGAAACTAACTTTCATGTCTGCCCCGAAAATTCCCCGTTCTACCCGTATACCTTGAGCCTGCAACGCTGCCCCCACCGCATCGACCAGGGGTTGAGCGGCCTCTCCCGGTGCCGCTGCCACCCACGAGGGACGATTGCCCTTGCGAGCGTCTCCGTAGAGCGTGAATTGGCTAATCAACAGCACCGGCAGACCCAGCTGAAGCGCAGAAACTTCCGCACCACGCGCTTGTGCCAGTTTCTCAGACCCGCCGGTCGAATCGTAAGCCCCCGGGGCGTCAAAAATACGCAGATTCGCAATCTTGCGCGCCATCTTTTCGACCTGTGCCGTACCGTCGGTATGCGTGACCCCCAGCAGCACCACCAGTCCAGGTCCGACAAATTCGCCGGTAACCTCACCGTTAACCGCGCATTTTGCGTCTGTAACACGTTGAATCACTGCCCGCATGAGTTTTCACTCTCCTATTCTGTGCCGTTTTGGTCGGTCTGTTCCGAGTTCACCAGGGCGTAGGGGGACGTTGGCCTGTTCCTCGCGAGTTCTTGCCCCGCCGGCGCCACGAAGCCACGGCGGGACGCACATCTGCCAGGTAAACCGCGGGAATAATCAGAGCCATCATCACTCCGAACAAGCCTACGAAACCGTTAGGCGTCAGCCCCAGAAAGGAAATCACCAGCGCCAGTAGGTTCAGTAAAGCCCAAAAGTTGCGAGTTCGTTTACCTTCCGTTGGAAAAGCCTGGGCGGGGGTAGTCAGGGCGTGTATCAAGGCATACAGGCTCATTCCCACCACAACCAGGACCAATCCCAGCACCAGTAACGTTTGCACCGAGTTGATGGCCGCGAAAACATTCGACATTTTATTTCCTCGCTTTCAAGCCCAGTAAGCCGCCCAGTTGGCTGTCATCCAGGCGGCGCGGGTTTTCCCCGCTCGGATCCACGATGATGCTTGGGGCGGCACGCATTCCTTCCACCAGCAGCATTTCCGCAGGGTCAACCTGACGTTTGACCAAACCCAGACCGATTTGCCCGTCCGTGGGGTGGTACGCCACCGAGGTCAGCACCCCAACTTCGCAACCGTCAGACTCCAAAGTGAGAGGGGAACCTATGGCTGGCAATTCCTCGCGTGACCCATCTAGGTCCAGAAACGTGAGTCGGCGCGGAGGACGTCCCCGGTTGGTTAGTTTCGCCACGGTTTCTTGACCGGGATAGCAACCCTTTTGCAAACTGACGGCGACACGCAGCCAATCCAACTCATGAGGGAGGGTTCCCGGTTTGCCTTCCCGGCCCAGGCGAGGGCGCCACAGGGCAATTCTCACGGCTTCCCAAGCACCCAAGTCCGCTTTCACCAGACCGCTCACGGCCGCTTTGGCCTCGAACTTGGGCAGGTCTAGACGCGAAACTACCGCCAGTTTACGGTGCGGGGCTGCGGGGTCGTCTCCCGGATGGCTGGTGCCCGCTGTGGTGAAAGTAGTTGTGTTTCCCACCGGACCTGGCCACGGATCAGTCCAGGTCACAGCGGAATGCTCGCTCCAGAACAGGGCCGCTGGGGAGGTAGCATCGCCAGTGTTCAGATAGCCCAAGACGGCAAAGTCTGCGCTCACATCGACAATTTCAACACGGGAACGAAACCGCATCGACTGGAAAAACTCGGCGGCACCATCCGGTTCTTCAGTCAAAATCCATACGGCGCTGTCATCATCGACTGCGAAAAAACTCAGCTCGACGTGTCCGGTCGGGTCGAGGATGAGGGCTTCGCGCGGCGAGGCAGGTTCCCAGTTAGAAAAGTCCTGGGTGCTGATAGAGTTCAGCCAAGCCCAGCGATCCGGCCCGGAGACTTTTAGCACTCCCAGAGGAATAGCGGCGTAGCCACGGCCTTTGAGCAGTTCTGTGCCGTGATTCCAGCCCGCCTCTATCGCCGTTCCCGGCCAGGTCCGGTCGATACTCGGATAGGTGACCTGCATTCTTACCCCCTGTTCACCACTTTGGACGCTGACGTGAGAAACAATCCCTCAAGCAAGTGTAGGGCCCTGCCCCACTAAGAGCCGCGCCAGAATGTATAGCGGAACGGATGCCGCCAGAACGGGAATGAAAGCCTGGCTCACCGCGGCCGAAACTGTTGACGGAGCCAAGTCTCCGCTGAAAAGCGCGGTCAATGACGCGAACGCGATTCCAAACACCACTCCCAACAGCAGGCCGGAAACCAGGGCCACGGTCAGGCTGGGAAGGTGGCCTCCAGCGAAAAGCACCAGCTGATCCCGGGAGGTTCCTTCCATCACAAGGATGGCGGCCCCGGCTGCCAAACCGAAAATTACCGAGAACAGAATTCCCGTAAAAACTCTCCATTTCAACTGCCAGTTAGCGCTCATCGCCATCCCGATGCATCCTCCGATGAGAGTGACTGCTCCGGGCACCAAGAGGAAGTACCACAGCGTTTCTGTCTCGAGCATGACCCAAGCCCCGGCAGTGGAAACGATGAGGATTCCCGCCACGTTGCCCGCAACTGAGTTCAGCAAGTCCTCCCGGGGGTGACGCACCATTTCCGCGATGAAGGCACCAAGGACTCCTAATCCCACGACTTCTGCCACTATCGAAAAATCTCCAAAGATTCTTCCCGACAACAAAGCCAACACCCCGAATACGGTCAGCAGAATGAAAGAGGCTCGCGGGGCGGGTAGATGGGCCAAATGCGCCCAGCCGTAAGCAAAACATACCACTGCGATGGCCGCAGCTACGGTCAAACAATCAGAAGGAAGCAAAAAAATCAGGGACATTCCCAAAGCGGCCAGGGCGGTAATAATCTCGGGATGGGCACAGATAACGCGCCCTATCAGGGACTCAGGAACTTTCGGTAGCTTTTCAATCTTTTCTGCCTGATGTTCCTCCCGCCGCACGCGGCGCGTAATTTTTACCGTATCGGTCAGCGAAGGATTCGACATCTCCGCGTTGGGCTGGGAAGTCATGTTCCGATTCTCTCATAAGTTGGGGAACTCTCAGGAACTGACCGGATTACGTGTTCCGAGAGGGTTAAACTTTGAAGGCTCCGACGAGCGGAGCCTTCAACGACACCGAAACCGTAAAGCGCCTGTCGGCGCGAAGGCCGCTCGTAGCGGCAGTATATGGAGCCCGGGGCTTCTACGGACATCGATGTCTTATATTTAAGTTACCACACCCGCGAAACCTTGTCTCTAGATTTAAATTAAATTTCTCTTTAACTCCCCTTTAACCTGACAAAGCTCCAGTCGATGCCCTCAGCGCCGCGCACATTGCTCCATAATTTACGCCGTTTTTACAATGAAGGCTCCGAACGGATAAAGTAATTAAGGCTGACAAAACGGACTCTGCCAGAACTGTTAAAACCGGTTCTCAATAGTCCCCAAATTTGCCAAATCCATCACAAAGAAGGGTGAAAAATGGGTCTGTTCCATCGCGCCAAAGACGAGAGATTTTTCGAGCAGCTCACCGAAATTGCCGGCAACTTGATTGAAGGTACCGACATCTTGGCAAAGTTGATGGCTCTCCCCCCCGCACAGCGCGACGCAGAGCGCAACGACTTGCACGCGGTTGAGAATTCCTCCGATGATTTGACCCACGCGTTCATGAATAAAATAAACCAGACTTTTGTCACCCCTCTGGATCGTGACGACCTCAGCGAACTGGCTTACCGACTCGATGATTGCATGGATTTGATTGATGAAGCTGGAAACCTCATCGTGGTCTACCAGCTGCATGAAATCCCCGAGTGCCTGCACAAGCAGGCGGCCATCCTCCAAAAGTGTGCCGCGGTTACAGCCCAAGCTATGCCCCGCCTGAAAACTTTGGACGAGCTGCGCGAATACTGGGTGGAAGTCAACCGCTTAGAGAACCAAGCCGACCAGGTGTATATGCACTGCCTGTCCGACATTGTGAATAATAATCCAGACCCGATAGCGGTCATCAAACTAAAAGACGTCACCGAGCGGCTGGAGGATGCCTGCGATGCGTTCGAGCATCTGGCTGCTCTGGTCGAAGGCATCGCGATTAAAGAATCTTGAGGGTTCTCCTAGATGGACATTTCTCTGGTACTGGTTGTTTGCGTCGTTATTATCGCAGTTACCTTCGATTTCACCAACGGTTTTCACGATGCTGCCAACGCTATCGCCACCGCAATTTCCACACGAGCTTGGGAACCACGCACCGCCTTGGCTATGGCCGCGGTTATGAACCTGGTGGGATCTCTGCTGGGAACTGAAGTGGCGAAGACCATCGGGTCTGGAATCATCGATATGTCTGGATATGCTACGGCAGTTTCCCACGCTGAAAGAGCCCACGGCCTGTTGATTATTCTTGGTGGCTTGATTGGGGCCATTTGTTGGAACATTATCACCTGGTATTTCGGATTACCTTCCTCGTCCTCTCACGCACTGATTGGCGGCTTGGCGGGAGCAGGTTTAGCTGCGGGCGTCACGGTGAACTGGGCGACGATTACTTCTCACGTCTTGATTCCGATGGTGGTTTCCCCGCTCATCGGTTTCACGTTTGCGTATGTGCTAATGAGCCTGGTCATGGTGGCTATGAAGAACCTGGCTTACCGCCGAACCATGCGTAAATTCCGGGCTGGTCAAAAGTTTTCCTCCGCGGCTCTAGCCCTGGGTCACGGTTTGCAGGATGCCCAAAAGACCATGGGGGTTATTTTCATTGCTCTGGTAGCTTCCGGTCACGTCGACTTGGACGACCCCATTCCGCTGTGGGTCAAGTTCGCGGCGGCTATGGCCATTGCGGCCGGCACTTTCGTAGGCGGGTTTCGCATCATGAAAACCTTGGGTTCGCGCGTGATTCACGTCGATCCGGCCAATGGTTTTGTCTCCGAGACGGTTGCTGCGGGAGTGCTGTACTTCACGGCGTTTATTTGGCACGCTCCGATTTCCACCACTCATACCGTAACCACCGCCATCATGGGGGTGGGTGCGACCCGCAGGCTTTCCGCAGTGCGCTGGGGAACAGCCGGAAACATTGTGGTGGCCTGGGTTCTGACTCTCCCCGCCGCCGCCGCGGTAGCAGCCGCGGTCTACACCCTGTTGGAATTCTTGTTCCGGATTTAGGCAGCGCCACCCACCGACAACCGAGAGAACTCGAAAAACCGGCCGAATAAACTTGTGATTACCGAAAAATCACATTAATCCAGCACGTAACCGGCAGGTGGTTCGGCTCCCGCGCGCTCGGCGGCAATGAGCTTTGGGCTGCCCTCGGCGTCTGAGATTACGTGAACAATCAAGGATTCCCCGGTTTCCAGGGGCACCAGGGTTTCTTCTAAGAAGTCGTTGCCCAAAGCCCGAATCAGCGGAATCAGGACGGGGGCATGGGAGCACAGGGCAGTTGGGCCTTCCGTCAGCGTTGCCTTGAGCTGTGTACGCAACAGTTCCAACCCGCCATAAGGATTGGCGGCAAAGCCATCCTCGCTCAACACATCCGGATATTCACACCTAATCCCGCTGGCTTTCAAGTAGGGGCGTACCGTTTGCTCGCAACGTTTCCACGGCGAACAGAACAGCCGAGAAATCCCGAATGCGCTCAAGGTGGAGGCCAACGCCGCGGCCTGATGCTTACCGCGTTTTTTCAAGGGACGCAGCGAATCATCGGTCTTCCACTTCAGTCGATTCTTGGCTTTTCCGTGGCGAACCAACATAACTGGAGTCGAGTCACACCACCCCTGCGACAGACATTGCTCCGCGTGGGCTACCAGATTGCGGTCGTATTCTTGAGTCAAAAGCTCCTGCGCCTGGGCCTGGTCGACCCACCGGGTTTCGTTTATCTCGTGCGGCGAGGCCGGTTCCGCATAGGGGCGGGCCAGTATCGCCGCGCTGTGGCGCACCTGAGCCAACCAGTACGTCACCTGTTTCTCGGCACCCTCCACCGGGTAAGTCGTGACCCCAAGCTGGGGGCCCAGGCATACCTGCACTCCCGTCTCCTCGGCAATTTCACGTACCGCACAGGCAGGTAGCAGTTCGCCGGGTTCTAGTTTTCCTTTCGGCAGGGACCAATCGTCGTACTTTGGGCGGTGGACGACTAAAAATTCATAAGGGGTTTGGGTGGGTGTCCCTTCCAAGGCAGGACGTACTTCCCCACCGCGCCAAACCACCCCGCCGGCTGCTAAAACTTTGCTCATTCACTTCCCTTTTCTATGTACCCAACTCTGTGAACACTACCAACCGGGCTTTTCCGTACCGCTCCGACACGGTCTAGCCTGACTCATTACTTCACAACTCGAATACCGCGGCACGTCGACCTCAATGCCGGGAGACGCCGCCACGTCCCGCTACGCGAGAGGAGGCGCGGCTCATCAAGGTTTCCTGGATGTCCTCCAGACGCAACCCAGCCTCATTCGTATTGACCCGCACCCACTGCTGGTCGGGCATCAACCGCCACGAAGCGGTAGTGTCTGCCATGCCGTGTTTGACCAAATCAACCAAATATTGAATCTGTTCCGGGTCCACAATTTTCACCAGCGCCTCGACGCGGCGATCCAAGTTGCGGTGCATCAGGTCCGCAGACCCAATCCAGACTTCCGGATCCCCATCGTTCTTAAACGCGTAGACTCGCGAATGCTCCAGGAATCGTCCCAAGATAGAAACGACCCGAATGTTATCGCTGAGGCCGGGGATACCTGGCTTAATGGAACAAATTCCGCGGACCTGAATCATCACCGGAACCCCCGCTTGGGAAGCCCGATAGAGCGCATCCGTCATACGTTCGTCGACAATCGAGTTTATTTTGAACAGGATTCCCGCTTTCTTGCCCGCTTTCTTGTTAGCAATTTCGCGGTTAATTCGCTCAATCAAGCCATCACGAATGGAGCGGGGCGCAACCAGCAGACGGTGGAAAGACGAACGCGGCGCGTATCCGCTGAGCTGATTGAACAAACGCGTCAGATCCTGGGCAACCTCGCGGTCGTCGGTCAGCAAACCCAAATCCTCGTACCCGCGAGCTGTCTTGGGGTGATAGTTGCCGGTGCCAACGTGGCAGTAGCGATGCAGCCCATCGGGTTCCTGACGCACCACCAAACACAGCTTACAGTGCGTCTTGAGCCCGACCAGGCCATAAACCACGTGAACCCCAGCGCGTTCCATCTTGCGAGCCCAGCCGATATTGGCTTCCTCATCGAAACGCGCTTTAATCTCGACGATGGCCACGACCTGTTTACCAGCGCGAGCCGCGTCAATCAGGGCCTGAACAATCGGGGAATCGCCCGAAGTTCGGTACAAGGTCTGTTTGATTGCCAAAACGTTCGGATCTTGAGCCGCCTGCACGATAAATTGCTGCACCGAGGTGGCGAAAGAATCATACGGAAGATGTATCAGCACATCGTGATTACGAATAGAGCTGAAAATATCCGCGGTTTTCGATGATTCTTTTTCGGCCAGCCCGGCCGGGGTCACGGGAACATAGGGAGGATATTTGAGTTGGGGAATATCCAGATCATGCAGGTCGTTGAGACCGCGTAAGTCCAGCGGCGCGGGGAGCCGGAACACGTCAGAAGTCCCGATTTCGAGGTTTTCTTTTAGAAAATCCAGCAGGAACGCCGGCATGGATTCCGCCACTTCCAGACGTACCGCCGGCCCGAAACGCCGTTTCGCGAGTTCAGATTCCATTGCGGTCAAAATATTTTCCGCATCATCCTCCTCGACTTCCAAATCTTCGTTACGAGTCACCCTGAACTCGTGGGCTTCTTTAATTTCCATACCGGGGAACAAATGGTCCAGGTGCGCAGAAATAATCTGTTCGATAGGCACGAAATGGACCTTTTCTCCCGCCAGAATCACGCTGGAGGGGTCATTTTCGACGCCGTTTTCGGTCACTGCCACGAAGCGAGGCAGGATGGGCGGCACCTTAATCCGGGCAAAGTGTTCTTTTCCGGTGTTGGGGTTGCGCACAATTATCGCCAGGTTCAGCGACAGTCCAGTGATGTAGGGGAAAGGGTGCGATGGGTCTACTGCCAGCGGCGACAGGATAGGAAACACCTGGTTGCGGAAATAGCGGTGCAGGATTTCGTGATGGGTTTCGTTCAGGCTATCCCAGTCGGTGATGACCAAACCAGCTTTATCCAAGGCCGGGCGAATCTCGTCTTGGAAATAACGGTAGACGTTACCGGTCATCTCATGAGAGCGACGGCTGATTTCGCCCTCCAGCTGACGCGGCGTCAACCCCGAAGCGGACACTGTCGCGAACCCAGCGGCGATGCGGCGCTTCAGACCCGCGACACGCACCATATAGAACTCGTCCAAGTTGGAACAATAGATAGTTAAGAACCACGCCCGCTCCAACAGGTGCAGGCGCGGGTCTTGGGCCTGTTCAAACACGCGTTGGTTAAAGGCCAGCCAGGACAGTTCCCGGTCGGCGAAACGTCCTTTGGGTAGCTTCGGCAACCCGTCGGGGGTCAGTCCGTCTTCTTTCTTAAGCGCCAGAGGCTTGTGGTCGGATTTCTTTGACGATTTGTTCTTTTTGACCTTCGAGCCCAAGGCATCCGCACGGGCAATCACCACCGGGTCAGGCAGATGTTCGGGCAGTTGTTCCTCTCGGTGTGTGTCCGGTTCCGTGAAGTCCGCGTCATCGTATTCTTGGGAACCACCTGCGTTGAGATCTTTTTTCGGGAACATTTCCTCGGCGGTAGCTCCCTCGAAAAGGGATTTCTTTACTTCCCCGGGCCAGGAAGGAGGAGTCGGAACTCCTGTCCCATTTTTTTCCTGCATTTCTTGGTTTTCGTGGTTCTCAGACACCTTATGTCCCCTCAAATTTTTCGTTAATTTTGCTCAAGTATTGCCTGGTTGCACGGGTTTTTGTCCCGCCGCTAGATGCGGCGAGTGGCGCAGTCGTCAATCCAAACGGCCTTCGCGATACATTGTCGCCGCATCTAGCAGTTCATCGGCGGTAGCCAACAAAGCGTTGTCCCGCAGAGTTACCGCGTTGGCCAGCACGTCCTGAGGATTTTCCTTCATCCAGACCGATTCACTGGCTGCCAGCACCCGTAGCACAGCTTGGGAAGTATCCAGGAAATCGGCGAAATTACCGACGAAACTGCCTCCCAGGATTTGTCCCAGCTGTTTTTTCCACACTGGAAAATCCAAGGAATGAGCCCCTTCGATATCAAGGTGATCAGACAGTCGCGGCGAATTTAAACCCTGCTTAAAGCGGGTATTCACGCCTTCCGGGTAACGTTTCACCCATTGGTCTATCAACAAAAGCCGCCATAAAACCCCCGGCAAAGTATTGACCGGGGAACGCGACCACAGCTCAGCCAGTTCGTCTACGCCGTTATCCTGCATATGTTTCAACAGGCGTTCCTTGGTTTCTGGATCGGGATCAGACCACTCCCCATTGGGGGATTTCACCAATATCCGGGCCGAGGTGTGAGCTGATTCGCTGGACAGCGCCGGGTCTTCCTCGCCTTCCAAGTATTCCAAGGTTTCTGGTTCGATTATGGCCGGGCGTCGCGGTTTCCTGGTTTCCATGGTTCCTCCCTGTTTGATTCACCTTAATTATCCCCGTTCACCCGGGATTTTGTGTGGACTTGGTAATACTTCCCTGCGGACTTGACCTAACTGCTGATAATATGACGAACCCCACTGACAGTTGCAGAGCCCGCACCAAAGCCGCAAGTTAAGGCCGGAATACGGGACAATCCGTTGCTGGGCCTGAGTTCCAGAATGAACCAGCCGCTCAGTTGTCGTTACGCAGACTTTTTACCTATAATCTTTCCTACGGGCCTATAGCTCAGTTGGTAGAGCAGCGGACTTTTAATCCGTGGGTCGAGGGTTCGAGTCCCTCTGGGCCTACTTGTTTGAGTGGGATGGGCTTTGCCCATCCCACTCAAACATTTAACACGGTTCTGGGGACTCGAACCCTCGACGCAGTCGCGCGCTGGCAGCAGCCGCAGGCTGCGTGAGCCAGCGCGTTACAGCGCGAAGGCGTTAAAAAACGGCACCGATGTGCCGTTTTAGCCGAAGCACCAAACAGAAAAAGTCACTCTGGGCCTACCTGCACCCCAGAATTCAGGCAATCAGCAACATTTGTGCCTCATTTTGCCGGTGTCTCGTCAGTGAACGTTTCTAATCGGTGATTAAACGGAGGTAGGTGGCCATATAGACCAGCAACCCCGATTTAATCACCGATTTACTACACGATTACCCTCGAACCAAGATTAAGCGTCGACGCCCACCATTACAGAAGATGCTTTCACGATGGCGTAGGCATCTGAGCCTTCAGAAAGTCCCAGATTATCAACCGAAGTGTTGGTAATGGACGCCGCGAAGCAAACCCCAGGTGCAACTTCAATCTCCACGATTGAATTGACTGCGCCGCGTTCAATGTTCTTTACCTTGCCCTTGAACTGGTTACGTGCAGAAATTTTCATGTTCATACCTCTTCTATTGTCTCTGTTCCAGCCATCTGCGGGACTCCATCAACTTCCAGGCAATACACCCCTGGATCCACCCCATTTTATCATGGCACTATCTCCGCATTTGCTTGCAAATACAGCACTTTAAGCCTCTGGTGCTGCTCGGCGGGTCTGTCGAGAGGATGGATCTGTCGGGGACATAGCGACCGGCGCATATTGGTGAAAATTTCTCGCATCCCGAGCGTAACCCTTACCTGTCGTTCAGCGCATTTCTTTTTTCCCAAACTGCGTGAGTGCAATGAACCACATAATCGCTGTAATGAGAACGGCAATGGGCAAAAATGGCCAGAGGGTAAATCCTGTACCGATGGTGAGTATCGTATCGCTGTGGAGAGAGAGTGAAACCAGATACCCGCTGTAGCAATAGGGATAGAGCAACCATAGTGGTGTGTTTGCTATGAGGATGCCTGGTATGACCAGAAGTATATTTATACCAATAGATAAAAACAACTTGTCAAACACTACCGTAATCGCCCACATAATCGTTAAGCTGGGAATCATGGTCAGGAAAAGCGCGCCGCACCATTTTAATAGAAACACGAGAGGGAGCGATTCTTGAATTCCCATACTAAAGGTCGCCATCCATCCGGCGATTACGAAACAAGCCATGAACACGACCATTTCCAGAAGCAAATAAGCGAGCAACACGCAAAATTTTGCAGCTGAGAGAGCATAGCGGCTAATGGGAAGTGCCAACATTTTTAGTATTCCATTATGGTCTGTTTCGCGACCCGCAATCATCACACATACTACAATCATACTCAATGGGAGCAGATAATAGGAATAGATTAATGCACTTTGGATGAACATCGCTGCCCAAGCGTTAGAATACTCAGGCGATAAATAGCTACGAAGGCTTGCCACACCGGAGCTAACGACGAGCAACGGGGCTATAAAGAGCAAAAGGGTAATGTGGCTGCGTTTTATTTTCAAAAATTCGATTTTGAGCAATTCCGAAAAATTCATTGTAATTTCCCCTATTCATAACGCAGATGACGAACACACCAGAGTCCGGCTGCGAAAAACAGAATGGTTTCTATCAGGGATACGAGTACTACCACTGTATCCGGTTGGGCGCTCATCGCGACAGCGGGTTTGAGCATGACCACAAAGGGTGACACCAGGCTTAGGGCTATGTCTGAAGTTGCCAAAGCCATCCCACTCAGAAATCCCACCACCCCAATTCCGAGAGTGATCCATACATTTTTAATTCTTGACGAAACAAATAGCATAAAGGACAGAACGGGCAACGAGGTGAGAAATGAATAGCCTGCGAACGAAATCAGGATTCCGAGGTCGAATGCACCGGTGGGCAAATCAATCGCTCCAATAGCTGCAAGTGCCCAGTTTTGCAGGCAAACAGCTATCGCGAAAAGGATGCTCATAATGGTAAATTTGCTCACATATACCGCAGTGACACTGACTGGAAGCATATACAATTTCTTTACCGCATTTCCTTTAAATTCCACATTGTATATGATGCAGGCTGCAGCAATCAGACCGAACATATTTAATACCATAATCATGCCATAAAGCTGGGTTAACAGGATATCCATCGGGGCGAGGGGCAGACTCAATAATGTTTCTTTGCGTAAAGTGAAATTTAGAAGCGCGTAGGCGGCACCCAAAATACCCACTGCCAGCATCAGGGGGAGAAAACCCGTCCTTTTGCATTTCTTAAGTTCAATTGCCAGTGCTGTCATAGTTTTGCCCTCTGCTTCCGGCGCTCATTGTCGGTTTCAATCATGGACAAGAACATTTCCTCCAAATTGTCTGTAGCGTAACCGGATTTCACGGCATACTTTCGCAATTCGGCCAGACTTCCTTCAAACAGCATGCGACCGTGGTTAAGTATTCCGATGTCATCCGCCATCAACTCAATTTCAGAGAGCATATGAGATGAAATCAGGACCGTGCAATCATATAAATCTGGCAGTGACTTTATCAGATTTCGGATTTCGTGTATTCCCGACGGATCTAGACCATTTGTCGGCTCATCCAAAATCAAAATCGGGGGTCTGCCGAGCAACGCTCCAGCCAGCCCTAACCGCTGCTTCATGCCAAGGGAATACTTTTTTGCCAAACGGTCACCGAACTCGGACAGCCCGACCAAATCTAACGCATCATCAACTGCACCTTTCGGTAATCCCAAAATGCGGCGAATAATTTCAAGGTTCTCCTTACCGGTCAGATTTGCATAGAAAGACGGAGACTCAATGAATGATCCGATTTCTTTCAGTATGGATATACGGTCCCCAGGAAACATTTTTCCATCTATCGTAAAGGTGCCCCCGCTGGGAGACGTGAGGCCTAAAAGCATCTTCATGGTAGTAGATTTACCTGCCCCATTCGGACCCAGGAAACCGTAAATACTTCCTTTCCGAATATGCAGTGACACGGTGTCAACAGCAACAAATGATTTGTACTTTTTTGTTAACTGTTCCGTAGCAACAATATAGTCATGAGCAATTTTTTCGTCCATGGTTTTACCATAGCGCCCTGTCCTTACGGCAAAATTCTCTCTACCTTACATTTACCTTACTTTTTAGATCCGGACGCCCCGCTTCCCCACCATGAACTCGGCAGCCGAGTATCGTTTACTTGGAGCTAATGCCACCAGATTCCGGTATCTCACACAAATGGCAGGGATACGATGACGTGCAGAATAGGTGCTCAGGAGGCGTGACCATGAATCAGGATGTTTATTTACAGGACAAGCACATACTCCTCGTTGATGACGAGCAAGAACTGTTAGACATGGTTTTGTCAATTCTCAACGAATCCGGCTTTCGCCAAATTACTACGGCTAGATGCGTGAAAGAAGCCCTCGAAGTGGCTCAGAAGGTAACACCCGAATTAGCAATCATCGATGTGATGCTTCCCGATGGCACCGGCTTTGGGTTAATGAACAAATTAAAGCAATGTGCCGATTGCCCTATTTTGCTGCTCACCGCATGTGGTGAGGATGAAGATAGGTTTAAGGGGTTTAGTTTAGGTGCAGATGACTATATCGTAAAGCCATTTCACCCTAAAGAGTTAACGTTTCGCATCATGGCTATACTAAGGAGAAGCTACCGCGGAGAAAATCCCATAGTGACACTGAGAAATAGTCAGATTGATTTTTCCTCGGCTGAAGTAATAAAGGATAATGAACGTATCCCCCTGACTGCTAAAGAACATGACATCCTCTCCGCCCTATACCGGAACGCCGGTCGTATCGTAACGATTGAAGCATTATGTGAAGCCGCCTGGGGTACCAATCCCTTTGGGTACGAAAATTCCTTGATGGCGCACATACGGCGCATCAGGGAGAAAATAGAACGTTATCCTTCACAGCCCGTTTCCTTGGTCACGGTAAGGGGACTGGGCTACAAGTTGATTCTAGAGGAGAAGTAGCATGAAAAGCGTACCGAAGCTCATACACCGGTTCATAAGCATTTTTCTGCTCAGCTCTGTACTCATAATTTTACTGAACATTATTGCGTTTGTCGTACTCGTAGCAAACTACGCCCCCAGTGAAGATGCCTCCCCCTACACCATCGCCCGGGCGACTGGAAAAGCCTTACAGGTTTCTCCTCACGGGGAATATGCCTTATCAGATAGCATGTCCACAAAATTAACCGAGGCGAGAGCGTGGGCGTTTTTAATAGATAACGAGACATTAAAAGTCATCTGGAGAACCCCAAACACTCCTCAAGCCATTCCAAATTCTTACACATTGTCAGATATAGCTGATTTGAGCACCGGGTATCTTGACGGCTACCCTACCTACACCGGCAGAAATAATCATGGCGTGGTTGTAGTCGGATTTCCACATCATAGTTTTTGGAAACATTCCCAACCGAGCTGGAACTACAGTTTCATTTCTAACTTTCCGCAAATCCTCCTGAGCATATTATCTATCAACATTCTGTTGATCCTCGGAATTTATCTAACTGCTAACACCAAGTTCCTCAAGTCCGTCAACCCAATCACCAAGGGCATACAACAGCTTTCCAAGGGAGAGAGTGTCTCTATCCCTGAGACTGGAGTCCTTTCGGAACTAGCCGCAAACATCAACTCTGCTTCTGACATATTGCAGCAGCAAAAAGAACAGTTGAGAAGGAAAGAAACCGCTAGGGCGAACTGGATTGCCGGGGTTTCCCACGATATCCGGACCCCGCTCTCGATGGTTATGGGCTTCGCTGGTCAGTTAGAAAATTCACCCCAGCTTTCGGTTCCAGACCGTAAAAAAGTGACGATGATTATCAAACAAAGTGAACGAATGAAGAACTTAATCCGAGACCTCAATCTCGCATCCAAGCTCGATTACAATATGCAACCACTGATGATTCAACCGCACAATGTTGTTGCCATCGTTCGACAGACAGTCGTAGATTTCATAAATATGAATCTGCCAGATGGATTTTCGATAAAATGGCTCACTGACGAAAATCTAGCCTCTTGCAATGTCAATGTAGACCAGGATTTACTGCAACGAGCCCTCTCAAATCTGCTCTATAACAGCATCTCCCATAACGAAAATGGCTGCACGATATACGTATCCGTCTCTGCGCAACACAATAATTGCATTATCTGCGTCGAGGATGACGGAATAGGCGTTTCCGCTCCAGAATTAGAACAGCTCAACCATACTCTGCATTATATGATTTGTGACACCAGCACCGGTGAACAGCGACATGGCTTAGGACTGCTCATCGTGCGACAGATTATCGACGCCCATAAAGGAACGCTCACGATAAGCCCCAGCACACATGGCGGCTTAAAGGTGACTCTATCAATACCGCAACAGACTATTTAGTGCCCCTCCCCTACTTTCACTATTCGCTACTCGGCACCCACTTTGGTTTCATTTGTGTTCCGGCACCATCACCATCCCACCGGGCAAGCAGCAGGCATGTCATCCGCACTTTCCAGGCGTACTGCGGGTTTTGGCGGCATAGAGAGCAAAGAGGTGCGAGACGATGGCTGCCTCATCACTCTCAGTCGGCAGACCGTAGGCTGACTCGACCGCGCGGTCGTTTTCGCGGTGTGCCACCCTCAGCTCCGCTGGCATCAAGTCGGGGTCATAGAGTGTGGCGAGGGAGGCATCCGGATAGTGAGAACGCGCCTCTAAAATCCCCTGCGCGGTTTGCTCGATGCGCTCGCGCTCGGCGGGAGCAGCATCGGGCCACACCAGATTGTTATACACCGTCGTGTTGCCGTAGCTGTAATCGCTTTTTAGCCGACCGGCAACCGCGCGCATCCAGGCATTATGCGCCCGCGAAACCAAAACTCCGAAAATATAAAGTGAGTCGGTCGGCACGAAATACAGCTTGTCGCCGGGAATCATGCCGTCAGTGACAAAGCCCATCGGAATATAATCACGACGCTCAGAGGACACCTTCGGCACCCCGATATAGGTGCCATCCTGGAATTTTCCGCACGGGTGCAACAGATGCGGTCGGTCGGCAAGTTTGTAGGCGTCTCCAGTCTTTACCTGCGCCAGACGCCAAGCTCGGCAGGATTCCACTCGTAAACGCGGTTTCGGTAAAGCAGCCAGTTCATTAGGGGTAATACCCTCCAGCCACAAACAGTAACGATCCTCATCCCTGACGAACTCCGCTCCCATGGAAAACTTCCGCACCCAGCGCTCGGCGCCAGGCTCGACCGCCAGCAGTGCCGCGCGTTCTTCGGGTGACAGCAGCAGAAATCCATTGTCAGTGGGCTGAAATCCCTTTGACATTTCCGGCACGTCACACAGCGGTTTCATCTGGCGCTCCAAGAACGCATCCGGCGCATCCGCGAGGTATCCGTTCAAGCGACTCACCACACGTCGCACCCCCACGCCTCCCCGCCTGGTGCGTCTCGGTGCCGTGTCGCGCGCCGCCGCGTCACCCGGCGAAGGAGCCTGTGGGTGCTCGTAGTTTCTCTTAGCAACTTCGTTGCTTAGAGAAACAGAGCAGGACCCCACCAAGCTCCGAGACGCGGTACCCCCGGCGGTGTCACCAGGCCAGACAGAGCCTAGCGCGACTTCTCTTCCAGGCGCGCTTGTACGACCGGGTCAGCACTAAGAGGGGTATGCGGCTTGCCCAAGTAACGTTTGTCCTGACGCCACCACGGCATGATACCCAACCAGCCGTCATCCGGGGGAACCAAGGTGTCTGGCTTAAAGCCCAGCTCCATGGGGGTTTGCGGGATTTGGTCGACGATGAAGTACTTGTCTTTATTGTCAAAGTGGGTCAGCATGACCTTGCGGAACGCCCCGAGTTCACAGAACAGAACTCCGGTAATCGGATTGCGTTTCTGTCCGATGATTTTGTACAGCCAGTAGCCAAACAGAGCCACATTGGAAATCAGCGCCAGCCAGGCACACACGATGTTGGCCACCGGGTTCATCGTCGCGTAGTTGAACATCCCGGAGGGTTGCACCAGCAATTCGGGCAGGATGTTGTTCGCCGCAATCCAGAACATGAGTGTGAAACACCTAAACCAAATCCACTGACCTTTTGCCCACGTGAAAGCGGGAATGGTACAGGCCAGCAACAGGGCGAACGTACAGTACCAGGTGTAATCAGCCAGCGAGTTGTACAGGAAAGCGTGATTCCACAGGTCGTAGGCGATAATCCAGGGCCACACCATATCCACCCAGATGAGTCCCTTAACCTTTTGCTTCGGATTTGAGGTGATGGCAATCTTGCCGAGGCCGGTGATGGTGATGATGTTGAGCACGCCCGCCAGCGCCGAAAGCAAGTTCCAGTACCCCCCGATGGTGCGGAATCCGGTTGCGGGATCGATACCGATGTGGGCTTGGGCAAAGTTGGCAGCCACCGCCTGATACCACGCCTCGGTTCCCACTGCCGCCGCAACGCCGCGAGTTTCGGGCAGTCCCGGAATCATGGGTATGCTGTGCGCTTGGTCGATAGCCTGCAGGCACTGCCAATCAGCGGCACAGGAATAGTATTCGCTGGCTTGCAGGAATATGGTGACATCGCGGATATTGGCTTCCATGATGTTTACCGCCAGCCCAATCCACAGCGCGAGCCCGAACCAGAAAGCATAGCGGTGTGCCTTGAGCGGATGACGTTTCCCGTAGAACAGCAGGAATCCGGTCATGGTCGCGGTTAAGACCATGATGGTGAATTTTCCAAAGGGGAACCACCCCACCATGGGAATGCCGTGGGCAATCACATAGGGCATGACCGCAATTCCCCCCACAGTCCACAGGACGAAAATCGTCCAGTTCCAGCGACGGTTTATCTCCGCTATCGCAATCTGTGCCAGCAAAACCACGATCCAGAACAAATAGACTCGCGGAGTTCCGATTTCCCACAATCCTAGAAAGGTATTCACCACTGCTCCTTTGTAGCTGTTTATTGGCTTATAGTGTAGAACCACTATTCAATGTTTTTATTAGGACGTTGGTCCTGAAATGTGGTTTTATAAATTTCTCAACCAAAACGGGCACATTTTTCACAATAGTGTGTTAGTTTCCTCTCAATAGGTGTTCGTACTCGGTATGTCCCCAGAGCGAATTCTTTTAAAAAAATCTGTCAGCTTCGTCCTCTCGGTGAAAAGCCCCGAGGAGTTAGGAACTCGGTGATTGAAATGAATACTTCATCAAAAAGCCACATTTTCTGGAAACTTGCAGGTCTTGCGACCCTTCCTATATTCGGGGGAGTATTCGCGTTTTCGCAGCTTAGTGGTAAAGCAACTCGGGCAGAACAAGACTGGGTCTACCCTGCCGATGACATTATTGACCTAAACTACACGAATGGTAAATCTTCTACTTATGCTATCGACATTGACGCCCCCGCATATGCGGTTTATCGTATTCTGAAACAAATCGGGGTACAAAAATCAGGCTCATTCAGCAGCGAGTTTCTCGAAAGAACTTTCGCACGTCTCCCATTTTATAATCACTATGAAATCCAGGAAGAATTCCAAACTCCGGACGCTATTCAACCTGGCGATATTGCTGGTTTTGATTACCACGGTATGTCTATGGAATGGGCCGATGTCGTTCCCGGAAAATACCTGGTGCAATGGGTTGATACTAAGAACCCACCCGCTGCCCCCGGCAGTTACGCTTTCCGATTCCCCTTCATGAAGCACTACGCTTCAGCCTGGTGTTTCTACGTTATCCCTCTCAAGGGCGAACGCTGCCGTCTGCTCAACCACTGGCGAGTCGGTTTTGAACCCGATAATCTCTACACTCGTGTCGTCAACTGGCTCAATATCGAACTGGTCGGTGGGGTGATGGCTCACATGCAAAATATTTACGTCAAACGCGTTGCGGAGTTCCGCAAGAAACAGCAGTGGCACGGCAAATTCATGCGCGGAGCCTTGGGTGGACGCTTCTTCCGCTCCGAAACTCCCGCCGGCCGCTGGGACGGAACCCCCCTGTTCGAAGACACCTATACGCAATGGTTCCGCTACGGGAGGCGCAGCCCGGCGGTGGCCGAAATCCGTCCCCCCGTCACCGACAACCCGAACTGGCCGCCCACCGAACCGGGCAACCCGTGGGAAGATACTGTTGACCCAGACTATTTCGTAGACTGGAGCGAGCCGGAGTTCAGCTGGGATGAACAGATTCGCCAAAAGCGCGAACGCACCTACCTGCCCGGCTGGGGCAAGCATCAGTCGAAAGAGGGTGACTAATCATGTCCATGCCGCTCGAGGCACCCAACCTGTTCTTTTTTGAAGTCGGGCAATGGTGGGATTTCGCGATGCTTTTCCTGGTCATCGCAGCGTTAGCCACCCTCGCCTGGCTCGCGATTCGTTTCAAGTGGGCTGCCATAGCGCTGTTCATCGTCATACCGGTGTTACTCACGATTTTCTGGTGGCCGCACTCGATTCCGGGTACCCAAAGCGAGGGCTGGTTCGCGATTGCCAAACAGTATTCGGCACTCGCCGGCTCACTTTGCTTGGTCGCCTTGCAGTACTTCCCGAAGCTGCGCCGCAACCGCTTCTACCTGCTGATTCCCCCAATCATTCTGTCAATCAACATCCTCGAAGCCGTGATACGTGACTTCCAATGCTATTCCCTGCACGGAAATGTCAACAACGGCATGTGGGTCTGGGGCGGTCCGTGGAACATCATGAACGGGATTGCAGGGATTCTGAACCTGCTGATGATTGCCGGCTGGACCGGAATCTATGTGTCGAAAACGAATCGTCACATCATCTGGACTGACCTCACGATTGGCTGGATTATCGCCTATGACCTGTGGAACGTGGCCTATTGCTACAACTGCCTGTCGGATCGAGCCTGGTATTCCGGCGTGGCGTTGCTGCTGTCCTGTACGATTCCGGCATTCATGGTGATGGGCAGAGGCGCCTGGATTCAGTACCGCGCCTACACCCTGACTTTCTGGTCAGCGTTCGTGCTCTCATTCCCGCACTTCACCCAAGACTCCATGTTTAGCCACGTGGCGAGTCAAAATCACGGCGCGCTGTTCCTGCTGTCTTTCCTGGCGTTGGCAGCCAACGCGGGACTGGCCATCTACCACGTGTGGAGGATTGTAAAGACAAAGCGCAATCCGTTCAAGACCGAGCTGTACGCGGATTTGCCCCAAAACGTTAAGATTATCCGCCGCACCGCGACTGATGAAGTCAAAGAGCGTATCGCAACTCGTTTAGGAAAGACGCCCCAGGAGCTGGGGTATCTGGATTAACTAGGCTATCCGTAACCGGTTCGAGGGTACGCTCTCGAACCGGTTACACTTTGCCCCCCGAGATGCTCTCCAGCACAAAAAGCCCAGAGAATCAGTCATCTTCTTTGAAAGCGTCAGCGCTGGGAATCTCATCGACCCCGGCCTGCGCCATTTCTATGCGCGCAGCTTGACCGAGCTCAGCCGAAACCGGGACAGTGAGGTCCTCAAGAACTCGTGTCGGCCAACCCAAGTCTAGGGAATCCAAAGCGGTGTCTTTCACACAGTGTGATTCCGCGATACCGACCACATCCACGTCGGTAATGTCGGCACGACGCAAAATCTCTTCCAAGGTATCCCCCGCCTTGTTCACCCCTTCAAAACCTGAATAAGCCGCCGCGTACTGACCTTTCTTAACGGAATCATCAAAAGGGAGGGCGGCAATAGCGTCGTGTAGTTCCGCTTCTGCGGTACCCGCCATTCCGTGAGGCGGCCAGGTGTCGATAAAGTCTGGATGGTCGGAGAAATGCTCTCCCGGGTTAATATGCCAATCCTGAGTAGTGACAATAATCTCGTATTCGTCCTCATGCTCAGTGACAAAGTCCGCAATCCGCTCGGCAACATCGTTACCGCCCACCACTCCTAAGGATCCGCCCTCGCAAAAGGTCGGCTGGACATCAACAATCAGCAGTGCGCGTTTCATTTCGGCCATAGTTCCTCCGTTGTCTTGGGGATACCTCTATTATGACCTGGAACAGCCGTTAATCTAATCGAAGTGTAAAAACCAAAAGTCCCCGCTTGACGCGAGGATTTGGTGGCTCCGACCGGCGTCGATCCGGTGACCTAACGATTTTCAGTCGTTCGCTCTGCCAACTGAGCTACAGAGCCAACGTTCGTCTTAGCTTGTGGCCATCGACGAACTGCGACCCTGACGGGACTTGAACCCGCGACCTCCGCCGTGACAGGGCGGCGCGCTAACCAACTGCGCTACAGGGCCATTCAAAGCGCAAACCCGAAGGTTTACATGTACTCCCAACGGGATTTGAACCCGTGTTGCCGCCGTGAAAGGGCGGAGTCCTAGGCCGCTAGACGATAGGAGCGTCGCCTAAGCCCAGGGGGCTAAGGACTTGAAATAGTTTAGGTGAAAAAAGCCGAGAGTGCAAAACTTCCCGTCCCCCCGGCCATCCCGAGCGCGATAACCTATGCTAGAGACATGAGTTTTGTGTTCAGCCAGACCCCGGAACCGAATCCAACTCCGGATACCGCTGTTAAGGAAGTCCTGGAAACTTCCCTGGACATCATGGCAGTTCTGGCTGCCAGTTTGGTCTGCATCCTAGCTTTACTGGTGGCTTCCCAGGTAGTCGGATTTTTGTTACGTCGCTGGGGACGCAAACACCGCCTGATTAAATATCTGGAGCGTCGTTCCCGGGTGGGCGGATTTCTGACCTGTGTTGCCTTGGGGGCGACTATCGGATGGCATTGGACAGTCCGCAACCCCAACGTTCCTGGTTACGACGTTATTTCGCACAGCTTGCTGATTTTCATGATCATTGCCGTGACGGTGTGGATGATTAAACTGTGCGCTGTCCTGGAGGACATGACCCGGACGCAGCTCGAGGGCGGGACGAAACCAAATCGCCTGGTGACGCAGGCCCAGGTCATGCACCGGGTTTCACAAGTTTTCTTCGGCGTTTTCGGGGCTATCGCGATTGCGTTGACGTTTCCAGAAGCGCGTGCCGCTATGGGTTCGGTGCTGGCTTCTGCCGGCATTATCTCCCTGATTGCTGGTATCGCGGCGCAAGGGGTGTTGGCCAACATGTTCGCTGGGCTCCAGATTGCTTTCTCCGACCCGATTCGGGTGGGTGATGTAGTCGTTGTACAAGGCCAGCAAGGCACGATTGAAGAAATCACGCTGACGTATATTGTCATTCATTTGTGGGATGAACGCCGCCTCATCCTGCCGTCCAAGAAATTTACCGAGGAGCCCTTCGAAAACTGGACCAAACGGGACACCAATTTGTTGGGGATAGTGGAACTGCGTGTGGATTGGCGTATGCCGTTGGCGGCATTCCGTAACGAAGTGGACCGATTGCTCTCAGAAACGGATTTGTGGGATGGTCGCACCGCCAGTGTGCAGGTCACAGATAGTTCCGAAGAAACCATGCTGGTGCGTTTGGTGGCGAGCGCCGCAAACTCCGGGGATTTGTGGGATCTCAAGTGCTTCCTGCGAGAGCGCCTGATTGAGTGGATTCAAGGCGAAGCCTCCTACGCCCTGCCGCGCCGCCGCATTGAAACCGACAAAGTGACGGAAGTGCATCTCCCCGTAGACGAAATCGAGATTGAGAAACAGGCTCGCGAGCTGGCTATCGCCGCAATCCGGGAATCAAACAGCAATCGCCACACCGCGGCCGCCGCGAAACAAGAGCACGAAGCTGTCCCCACTAACCCTTACGGAGAGCCGCTTTTGGATCAGTATGCCCGCAAAATTCAGGAAAAACGCCGCTCTTGGCGCTTTAAGGCACGACGTCTGGATGAAACCCAGAGCGAAGCTCCCGGACAACTTCTTCCCTCCCAAGATGCCCTGCAAGATACCAAGTTGATGAGTACCACCGCCACCATGACTTGTGACCGGCTCTATTCCGGGACTCCCGATGCAGAGGAACGCCGCAAACTTGTCACAGGTCCCAAACAAACTGACCACAAGCCAACTGCTGACAGTGACAACACAACTAAAGACACCATCCCGCCTTCTGAGGAGACACAGAAATGAGCCGGAGTAAACACTCTCGAAAAGCCACTCCCGCTCGAACCCGCTCTATCACTCAAACTATGCCAAATCCGGGTTATCTGCGGATTATTACCTGTAATTTGCAGTGGGGTACCCCGGCGGAGGGCTGGCCTGATATTCAACAGGCGAATTCGCGGGTGGAGGCGTTTATCCGGGGCTTGGGGGAACGCTGCCGCAGTCTGTTCAAAACGGGTTCGGTCAATACTCGCACCCAGCTGACTGAGGAAAATCTGCGACAGACTGCCCTGGTACTCAAGCGGTTGAAACCGGATGTTTTGGCGTTGCAGGAAGTCGACAAAGGACAACGACGTTCTGGTTACGTCCGCCAGGCGAGCGTGCTCGCGCAATCTTTACACCTGCCCTACTGGCGTATCGGAGCGTCTTACGCGGGCCAGTCCCAAGTCCTGCACCGCCGTCCTTTGGACAGCGAGTTAAAGGCGGAAAGCGGGTACGGTATCGCCCTGCTCTCCCGCTGGCCGGTGAAATCTTGGCATTTTAAACGGCTTGGCAGAGTCCGGGCCCGCATCGTGTGGGGCAGCGACCCCTGGAAAGGATTTTCTCACGGCTTTCTCGAGGGATTACGCGACCTTCCCGTTGCTGCAAAAGGGACCGGGATTCGGTTTGGTCAGATGCGGGTGCTGTTGGCGGCCCGGCTGGCTACTCCGCTGGGGACCGTTGCGCTAGGCACAACTCACCTCGAAATTCACCGCCCCACGGCCGCTTCTCAGCTGCGGCGTGCTTGGCGTTCTCTCTACCACCTGCGTTCTGAATCATGCCTGCTGGTGGGGGATTTCAACCTGCGCGATTACCAAATCGACAAAGTGCTGCAGCCTTTGCCCGCGGAGCAGCACCCCGAACTGCATGCGGCGATTCCGTCGTATCCGGCGGATAAGCCGTGGATTGCCCTGGATCAGTTGCTGGGCAACGGTTGGGAGTTGGTGGGCGAACCGCGAGCTTTGCGTCTGCCCATCTCGGATCACCGGGCGGTCATCTACGATTTGCGCCCCGTAAAGGCCGCTCAATAACCTTTTGGCATCACAGTAGAGCCATCCGGGAGGAAGCTCGCGGGCCCTAGCGTGTAAAAAGTTTCCCAGGCTGATGATGACACCAGCCTGGGAACTTATGGAAACGAAATGAACTTAGCCGCGGAAGCGCGGGAATGCGGACTTACCGGCGTAAACGGCGGCATCGCCGAGCATATCCTCGATACGCAGCAGCTCGTTGTACTTGGCGACGCGTTCGGTACGAGCCGGGGCGCCAGTCTTAATCTGGCCGGCATTGGACGCTACCGCCAGATGTGCAATCGTCGTGTCCTCGGTTTCACCCGAACGGTGCGAAGTCATGGTGTGGAATCCCGCCCGGTGAGCCATCTCGATAGCTTCGAGCGTTTCGGTCAGCGAACCAATCTGGTTTACCTTTACCAGCAGAGCGTTTGCCACGCCTTCCTTGATGCCGCGCTCTAGGCGTTCGGGGTTCGTGACGAACAGGTCGTCACCCACCAGCTGCACCTTGTCGCCAATGGCGGCGGTGAGTTTCTGCCAGTCCTCCCAGGCTTCCTCATTCAGCGGATCTTCAATGGAAACAATCGGATACTTTTCGATCAGTTCCTCGTAGTATTTCTCCATGTAAGCCGCGTCGCGGGCTTCGCCCTCGAAGTTGTACTTGCCGTTCTCGTAGAACTCAGAAGAAGCCACGTCCAAAGCCAGCGCCACGTCCTTGCCGGGCTTGTAACCGGCCTTTTCGATAGCAACCAGAATCAAATCCAGAGCTTCCGCGTTAGACTCCAGGTTCGGCGCAAACCCGCCTTCATCGCCCAAACCGGTGGCCAGACCCTTGTCCTTCAAAACGGACTTCAGGCAGTGGTACACCTCAGCGCCCATCCGCAACGCTTCGGCGAACGTCTCGGCACCAATCGGGGCAATCATGAACTCTTGAATGTCCACGTTGGAATCCGCGTGGGATCCACCATTCAAGATATTCATCATCGGCACCGGCAAGACGTGAGCATTAGGACCGCCGAGATACTCGAACAGTTCCAGACCGGCGTCCTCGGCCGAGGCCTTCGCCACCGCCAGGGACACGCCCAGAATCGCATTCGCCCCTAGCTTGCCCTTATTGGGAGTGCCGTCCAGGTCCATCATCGCCGCGTCAATACTGCGCTGTTCGACGGTGTCAAACCCTACCAGCTCGGGAGCAATAATGTCATTTACCGCCTTGACCGCCTTTAGCACGCCCTTACCCTGGTAACGTCCCTTATCACCATCGCGGAGTTCCACCGCTTCGAACTGGCCGGTCGATGCACCAGAAGGAACCGCAGCGCGAACCATACCCCCTTCGTACTCAAGCTCGACTTCGACCGTGGGGTTACCGCGGGAATCGAGAATTTCGCGACCGTAAATACTTTCGATGATTGCCAACTGAGTCTCCTTATGTGACAGGTTGTTATTTTTCCGCCGCTCCGCCCGAAAGAGGGCACAGGCAGCCACTACTATTCTTTCGTAAAAATGCGCATTTGTCCGGGGATTTCTCCCCGGACAAACAAATTTTTCTCGATTTAACTTTCCAGTTCTCGCCGCAGTTTTTGCTTACTGCTGGGCCTGACCCATCATCTGCATTTGCGCGGCACGTTGCTGAATCAGCTGAATAGTTTGATTCATCCGATTCGACAGCTTCGCATTCTCTAGGTCGAAACCGGCCTGGTAAGCCTGTTCAATCTGGGCCGCCAACTGCGAATTGACCGGTGACACGCCCAGCTCGTGGGCAACCCCCTGATCTGTGGCAGTGGCGCACAGCAGCAGTTGCATGACATCGCGAGTTTCGGGGGACATCTGTGCGGGGTTCACCTTGAACAAGTCGGTTTTAATCTCATCAAGCTGCGGGCACTGCGAGAGCAAATCCTTGCCACCTTCGTTGAGAGTCCGTAGATAACGTAGGGCATAGATGCGTGCGGTCTGCATATCCGGCGTGTCGTTGAGGTTAATTCCCGCTTCGGTCAGTTCTTTGGTGACCGTTCCGATTTGCGCTTCGGTGACAACCCATCCATCACCATAGGCGGCTACTCCTGGTTTTGCTTCGCATCCGCTCAGCAGTCCCCCCGCGAGCGCCAGCGCGGCAACGCCCGTCATCAGCTTTGTTGCGGTTTTTGTGGTTTTGGTCACGAGGGACTGTTCCGCCATCGTTTTTCCCTTCAATAGTCCGGCCCAACGTTCCCATCTTAGCTTTTCTTTGACCGGGGAGGGAATTTTAAACCAGGGGTTTGATGATGCCGCGAACGACTTTCTGTACCCATTCCATGAGCTCTAGGTCTACAATCGGAGTTTCGCTCAACCCATTTTTCCTGGTTGGGGCGGGTATGAACAATTCGCGCGTAGTCAGTTTCAGCCGCGCCCCCGGATACAGGCGCTGCAGACGTGCCATCTGCGAATCTGCCAATTCAACGGGAGCAAAGCGAATGAATTTGCCCAAGACCTTGATTTCCTGCACCTTTTGAGTCCGCGCCAGGTTACGCAGTTTCGCGACTGCCCCCAAGCGTTCCAACGGTTGCGGAGGTCGTCCGTAGCGGTCGGTCATTTCCTCCAGTAACTGGTCAATCTCCGCGTCAGTGGTTGCCGAGGACAGACGCGTATAGGCATCGAGACGCAGCGACTGCACATCCAGATAGTCCTCGGGAATGTAGGCATCTATGGGCAGCTCAATCGACACACTGGTATCTTCGGGGGCTTCCTGACCCTTATAGGCTGCCACCGCCTCGCCCACCATGCGCACATACAGGTCAAAACCTACTCCAGCGATGTGTCCGGACTGTTCGCCGCCCAATAGGTTACCGGCACCACGAATTTCCAGGTCTTTCGTAGCGATAGCCATCCCGGATCCCAGCCCGGTGTTGGTTCCAATCGTTTTCAGTCTCTCAAAAGCCGTTTCGTTCATAGTGGTACCAGGCGGATAGAGGAAGTAAGCATAGCCGCGTTCCCGCCCGCGGCCGACTCGTCCGCGAAGCTGATGCAGCTGGGACAGACCAAAGCGATCCGCGTGGTCCACGATGATTGTGTTGGCGCTGGTTACATCCAACCCGTTTTCGACAATCGTCGTGGACACCAGCACATCGAATTCTTGGTTCCAGAAATCCACCATGACAGATTCCAGCTGTTTTTCCGACATTTGCCCGTGGCCCACCCGAATCCGCGCTTCGGGCACCAGCTCGGCTAGGTGAGCGGCAATCCTGTTGATGGATTGCACCCGGTTATGTACGAAAAATACTTGACCGTCACGCAAAAGCTCGCGCCGGATAGCGGCCGCAACCTGCTTATCCGAGTAGGCTCCCACGTAGGTCAAGACCGGGTGGCGGTCCTCCGGCGGGGTGGTGAGGGTGCTCATACCACGAATGCCGGTGATTGCCATTTCCAGGGTGCGCGGAATCGGGGTGGCGCTCATGGTCAAAACGTCAACGTTAGCACGCAAAGCCTTGAGGGCTTCCTTGTGCTCCACCCCGAAACGTTGTTCTTCGTCAATCACCACCAAACCCAGGTCTTTAAACCGAACATTGCCCGACAGCAGGGCGTGGGTTCCGATTACGACTTCGATGGAACCGTCTCTTAACCCGGCTTTAATCCGAGTGGCCTCTTTGGCAGTAGTAAAGCGCGACAACGCCGCTACCGTCACCGGGAATCCCGCAAAACGGTTCGTAAACGTTTCCGCATGCTGGCTGACCAGCAGGGTCGTCGGCGCGAGAATTGCCACCTGCTTGCCGTCCTGGACAGCTTTAAAGGCCGCGCGGACTGCAATCTCGGTTTTTCCGTAACCCACGTCGCCGCAGACCAGCCTGTCCATCGGAACGGTTTGTTCCATGTCGTGTTTGACTTCATCAATGACCGTGAGCTGGTCGGGAGTTTCCACGAACTCGAAACTATCTTCCAGCTCGCGTTGCCAGGGGGTATCCGGGCTGAAGGCATACCCGGTGGTGGCTTGGCGAATAGCGTAGAGACGCACCAGTTCGCGAGCGATTTCTTTCACCGCTTTCCGGGCTCTGGACTTGGTTTTTGCCCAATCTGCCCCGCCCATCTTTGACAGCGCGGGGGATTCTCCGCCCACATACTTCGAGAGCAAGTCCAGGGAATCAGTAGGCACCCAGAGCTGATCAGCGGGCCCGTTGCGTTTGCTGGGGGCGTATTCCAAAACCACGTACTCTTTCGAGGTGGTTTCTCGACCTCGTCCCATGGTGCGCTTCGCCAGTTTTACAAAGCGTCCGATGCCGTGGTGCAGGTGAACCACGTAGTCTCCCTGGTTCAGCGTGAGTGGGTCAATAGCTTTGCGTCGTCTGGCGGGGAGGTTGGCCTTATCCGAGGAGTGGCGGGACTTCTTTTTGCCCAAGACCTGTGCCTCGCCCACCACCAAAAGTTGCGCTGCGGGGACCTGGTACCCCTCGTCCAGGGATGCCACCGTAATCTGTACCGCGCCGCTGCTCGGCACGGTAGCATCCGCAACCACCTTCGCTGGGACATCCACCTCGCTGAGGACATCCCGCAGACGGTTTGCCATCCCCCTACCGGTCGTAGTAATCACGACATTCCAATTTTGTGACACTAAATCGCTGATTGTACCAATCAGTCCAGTTTCTCCGGCGGGAGGCTCCATCACGATTTGCGCCCCCACGTTCTGGGCGTTTTCACCTACCGCAAAAGGAGAGACGAACACGGTTTCCATGCGCGCCTCTTGGGCAGCGGCATGGAGCTGTTCCAAGGTCAGGAACGAAGCTTGTTCAATCTCCAGGGGCACTTCCCCGCCGCCTGCAGCCGCTGACCAGGAAGCCGCCAGGAATTCTTGGGTCGTTTCCACCAGTTCTTTCGCGCGTGCTTCCAAACGTGGACGATCGGTTGCCACCAGACGAGCTCCGGGCGGTAGCAGGGAAAACAGGGGCACCATTTCCGCGCCCAGCAGCGGACTCAAGGATTCCAAGCCTTCGCCGTACTTACCATCGGCTGCGAGATTCAGTATTTCGACAGCTTGGGGCATTTGGTCGGCCAGGCTGGCGGCTCGCTCTCGCGCCGCGTCGTCAAGGAGTAATTCGCGGCAGGCCGGGGCGACCAGTTCCCGGATGTCGCCACCGAATGTCCGCTGATCCGTTGCCGTAAACGCCCGGATGGTGTCTACCTCGTCGCCAAACAGTTCGATACGCACGGGATGGGCGGACGTGGGTGAAAATACGTCAATCAGGCCCCCACGTACTGCAAACTGACCGCGCGCCCCGACCATATCAACCCGTTCGTAACCCAAACGCAACAGGTCTGCAGCCATGGTGTCACGTTCATAAGTGTCTCCCACCCGTACCGTAAACAGGGGATAGTCAGCGATATGCGCGTTCACCGGGGCTAGAGCGGCTCGCATGGGCATGACCAGGAAATGCACCACATCTGACGGATGGGGATGCGTCACCCGATGCAAAGCCCAAATTCGGCGCGCCATCGTGTCTACCCGAGGGGAAAGCCTCTCGTGCGGCAAGGTTTCCCAGTCAGGAAACAGCTCCACTCCCGTAGTGTAGGCTCCCAGCTCACGCGCCAATTGGGTAGCGGCACGAGTACTCGGCGCTAGGACCACGGTTAGACCTTCGCCACCACCGGGTAAACCCGCAATGAGTGGGGCATAAAATCCGGGTGGTGCCACGTATTCGCACGCCGAACCCGCCTCGTCAGGCTCCAGCCCTGCCAAAGCAGCCCCGGTCGCCTCCAGTAAACCGTGCAAACTCATGAATGAACCTGACTCTCTCAGCTCAGACCAGACTTGGGAACGCGCCGACCCTTACTTGGGGTTGCCCAAATGTAACCTGGCTTGAGCTTTCGCCAGTCCGTTTTCCGCAATATCCGTCACACATTGTACCGCTCGGTCCAAAACCTCATCGAGGATACTTTGCTGTGACTTCGGAATACGTCCTAATACCCAGTTGATGACCTCAGAACCCCCGCCGGGCATTTTGACCGGACGCCCGATACCGATCCGTAAACGCGCAAAATCTTTTGTACCCAAAGACTTTTGGATGGATTTCAACCCGTTGTGCCCGCCATCGCTGCCGCCAACTTTCAGCTTGGCGTAACCCATTTCAAGGTCTAATTCATCATGAATCACCAGCAGGCGCTCGGAGCCAAGCCGATAGTAATCCAGTAATTCTTTCACCCCCGGACCAGATTCGTTCATGAACGAGCCGGTGTGAGCCACGATAATCTTGGGGGCATCGACCCCGTAGCCCAAGCTCACTGTCGCCACGCGCGCCACCACTCCCGCGCGCGTCAGAGACTGATTCCGATACGTTTGGCCAGATTGTTTTACGAAGCAATCAGTCACCATATATCCGCAGTTGTGCCGGGTTCCGGCATATTTTTCACCGGGATTGCCGAGCCCCACCACGAGCCAGGTTCCCTCCTTGTCTACCAGACGAGAGGGATCCAAACGTGGTTCGTGAGTGGGGCTCATCAGCAATCCAAGCAAGTATCACAAAACCGCTACTACTCAGCGGATTCTTCGGTTTCTTCTGCAGCTTCAGCCTCGGCAGATTCTTCTTCGGCCGCCGGCGCCTCGGGAATTTCAACTTCCTGCGGAGCGGCAACACTCAAGACAATCGCTTCCGGATCGGTCTTGGCTTCCACGCCCTCAGGCAGCTTGATGTCGGCCACGCTCAACACTACGCCGTCTTCCAAACCGTCCACGTTGACCTCGATCTTTTCCGGAATAGCAATAACCGGAGCGAAAATTTCCATGTTCAGCAGGTCTTGGTTGGCAACCAAACCAGCCTTAGGCTCGCCGATGATTTCGATAGGCACTTCCACGTCCACCTTTTCATCGGCCTTCACCAGCAGCAGGTCCATGTGCATAATCTGGCGCTTTACCGGGTGGCGCTGAATGTCCTTGACCAGGACCATCACCGGGTCTTTCAGTCCCTTCAGGGAAATAACGGCGTTCGCGTTGTCCTTCACCAGCAGGAAAGTGTCGTGGTAGGGCAGCAGCAGGTGCACCGGATCGGTGCCGTGACCGTAGAGAACTGCCGGAATCTTGTCAGCGACCCGAGCGCGGCGAGCAAAGCCCTTGCCGAAATCCGTGCGCTGTTCGACTTGCAAAGTGGGGTTATCAGCCATGTTTTGTATCCTCCAAAATATATAATCAGTTGGTGTTTTCCCGGGAGGACCGCGGAATTCTGTTGCAGGACTGCCTTTCCGAAGTATCGTTGCTCCCCTCACGGGTGGGCAGACGACTCCGTTTCCTGCCAGGAGACAGAAAAACCCGCCATGCTCAAAAAGCAAAAGCGGGCGAAGGGCATCCAGCAAAGTTACCGGGCCGCGTCGATAACGGTTCACGCCGCGGAATGACCGCCACGTTCCCCCTCGCCGAGGCAACCCGACAATAATAACGAAAACACCGCAATTATGCTAATTTGTGAAAACACTCACCTTCTCTGTTTCTCGCCGGTCAAATAGTAATCTGGCCAGATTCTATATTTGGGTATACCTAAAGGTTAAATGTGAAACAATAGATTTATGAATGAAACCATCGATGTCCAGCTCAAGCATCGTACTATTCGTGAGTTTAAATCGGATCCTATTCCCGAGGACACTTTCCAAACTCTGATAGACGTAGCCATGCGCACTCCTTCGTCCCGCGGGATTCAAAATGCCTCAATTATTCGAATTAAGGATCAAGTAAAACGCGAAAAAATGGCTGAAATTGGTGGTCAAGCATATGTTGCCCGCGCCCCGGAGTATCTACTGTTTATTGCAGATTTAGCTCGGGGCGCAGCCATTCTGGAGGAAATGGGCTTGTTTCCTCAATCGGCTGCCACGATAGATACATTCCAGGAAGCCTTTACCGATGCGGTTCTCATGGTTCAAAACGTGGTGGTCGCAGCCGAGTCGCTGGGGTTGGGGGCCAATATTTTAGGCAATATTTTGAATGACCCCAAGGCGGTGGTCACGGCTATCGGGCTGCCTCCTTACACCTTCCCGGTACTGGGCCTCACCTTGGGATATCCCAACGAAGAACCGCAGCTCAAACCGCGGATGCCCAAAGAATTCCGGGTCATGACCGATACATATGTGCGTCCGGATTCCTACCTGGAAGCCCTCAAGGATTACGACGCGCAGATGCGCGAATACTATGACCTGCGCAATAAGGGCAGGCGTGAGGACAAGTTTACGAATCAAATCTTTCAGAAGCTCGGCAAGGTACGCAACCGCCGCGCGTCCCTCCTGGATGATATCGAGTCTCAGGGATTCCTCATGCACCCCTAGGTTCCAGGGAACTCACGCCCGTTTTATTCGAACAGGGCGGTCACGGAGCCTTCCTCAAAGACCTGGCGAATTGCCCGGGCCAGCAACGGCGCAATCGGCAGAACCTTCAGTTGCGGGAAACATTTATCCGGAGGAATCGGCACCGTATCCGTAACGATGACCTCGCGAGCTCCGCATTCGCTCAGCCGCTTTGCCGCGGGATCAGAAAACACCGCGTGTGTAGCCGCTACCAGCACATCCTTTGCCCCGGCGTGTTTCAAGACCCCCACGGCTTCCGCAATGGTGCCGCCGGTATCAATCAAGTCATCAACCAGCACACAGGTGCGTCCTTCAACATCGCCCACCACGCGGTTGGCGACAGCCACATTGGGACGGGAGGTATCGCGAGTCTTGTGCACGAAAGCCAGAGGGTATCCGCCCAGGCGGTTCGCCCACTTTTCAGCCACGCGAATCCGGCCCGCATCCGGGGACACCACGGTTACATTGTTCAAATCCACGCGGGTGCGGACATAGTCAATCAGCACTGGCATCGCCTGGAGGTGATCCACCGGGCCGGTAAAGAAGCCCTGTTCCTGCGAGGCGTGCATATCGATGCTCATCAAACGAGACGCCCCGGCGGTCTTGTACAAATCCGAAATCAAACGCGCTGAAATCGGTTCGCGCCCCTGGTGTTTCTTATCTTGACGGGCATAGGGATACAGCGGGGCGACCACGGTGATGCGCTTGGAGCTGGCTCGCTTCAGGGCATCAATCATGATGAAGTGCTCCATCAACCACTTAGAGACATTGCCAGAAATGGACTGGATACAGAACACATCGCAGCCGCGGACCGACTCGTTGTAACGCACATAGATTTCGCCAGAGGCAAAGTCGTAAATCGTCGTCGGCAGCACCTCCACGTCAAGTTCTTTGGCGACTTGTTCAGCCAGTTCGGGGTGCGATCGACCCGACACAATCACCAGGCGCTTGCGCGGGGTATCAAACAACTCTGCCATTTGTTTTCCTTCTTTTATCGGAGTTTTTCTGTTGTTGCAAAGGTTTTCATAAGGGTGGTTGCCCTCCCTTTCATTCACCGGGACTATTTCGTACCGTCTGGTTTGTCTGGGGAGTTCCCTTCGGCTTGTTTAGCCCGCATCGCCTCGATGGCGGCGATAGTTTCGGGACGATTCTGGGCGACCCAGCCGGGAATTTGGCGCATCTGGAAGTCGTTGACCGCCAAGTTCCCCTCCGGGATATCTTGGCGCACGATGGTTCCTCCACCGGTATAAACGCCGTCTCCGATATTGACCGGGGCAATGAACACGTTATTCGCGCCCGTTCGGCAGTGCGACCCAACGTTGGAGTGGTGCTTATGTACTCCATCGTAGTTTGCAAAGATGGTGGCGGCGCCGATGTTGGTGCCTTCCCCGATAGTGGCGTCCCCCACATAAGACAGATGAGGAATCTTGGTGCCTCGCCCGACTTGAATGTTTTTCGTTTCGCAAAAGCCTCCGACTTTCGTACTTTCCGACAGGATGGTTCCCGGACGTAGGTAGGTGAAAGGCCCGATATAGGAATGGGCGCCAATTTCGGACGATAGGCCATGAACCCGAAAGACTTCCGCGTCGTCTCCGACTTTCATATCGATAAGCGTCGAGTCCGGTCCGATACGGCAGTCCTCGCCAATGCTGGTGTGGCGGCGCAGCTGCGTATTGGGGTAAATCGTGGTGTCCTGACCAATGGTCACATCGGCATCAATCCATGTCGTCGTCGGATCGATAATGGTGACGCCCTGCAGCATCCAGTACCGAGTGCGGCGGCGATTGTATTCGGCTCGCAGCTCGGCCAACTGAGCCCGGTCGTTGCAGCCTTCTGCTTGCGCCGTGTCAGCCAGCAACACCGAAGAAACTTTTAATCCTTCCCGACGGGCAGCCTTAATGGTGTCGGTTAGATAAATCTCCCCTTGGTCGTTATTTGTCGACAGGGTCGGTAAGCAGCGATTTAAGAATTCGGCGTCGAAAGCATAAATCCCCGCGTTAACTTCTTTGATTTGCTTTTGAGCATAGGTTGCATCACGTTCCTCGACGATGCCGGCGACATGTCCGGCCACCCGCTGAATTCGCCCGTAGCCGAAAGGATTGGAAATCTCGGTAGTCAGCAAGCACAAGGCCGCCCCTTCGTCCTCGCGAGTTTCCGCCAGGGACAGAATCGTGGAGGAATCGAGCAGGGGCACATCAGCGGAGGTCACCACCAAGGTTCCCGTCGCAGCCCCCAGTTCCTCGAGCTTTTGTAAAGCACACCACACCGCCCGGCCGGTACCGGGCACATCGTCCTGGTGAGCGATTGCAATGTCGGGATTGACTGCTAGAGCTTCGGCGGCTACGGCATCAGCCTGGTGACGGACCACTACCACGATACGTTCCGGTTCGATTTCCATAGCGGTGTGGATAGCGTGAGAAAGTAGGGTGCGCCCTGCGAAAGAGTGCAAGACCTTGGCCTTCTTAGACTTCATACGGGTGCCTTGGCCTGCCGCCAAGATTACGATGGTGCTGACGTTGGTCATGTTCCTATCCTAACGCCTTGCCCGCCCCTAAAAAGCAAAACGTTCCGCCCCCAGGATTCGAACCCAGACTAAAGGTACCAAAAACCTCTGTGCTGCCATTACACCAGGGCGGAATGCGCCGCTGACTGGAGTCGAAAACAGCGCCCGTTCATTTTGCCATTTTTCAACTTTTTTAGAAAGTTGAAACCGGGGCTTAGTGTGGCCATAATCTGCAAGCGTGACACAGTTCCGCGATTCCCTTGAAGTTTTACGGCCACTCCCCGCAACAGACCGCCGGTAACCGTCACGGAAAATTTCACTAAGTCACAGCGCTTTTCTCCGCGACAAAGAATCTCGACCTCGAGTATTATTAAAAAAATTTTCCCTAATAGGACGGTGCTATGGTTCTCCCCTCCGCTTTACCTGAAGGCGACGAAGTCGACGGCATTCTCAAGGCTTGGCGTTCCCTGCTTCCCCGCGCCGATTTAACTCCACTTTCAGTGTTCTCCCGAGTTTCTCGGCTGGCTCGCCACCTTGACCAGGCACGTCGTGAGGCGTTCTCCTCAGTAGATTTGGAGCCCTGGGCTTTCGATGTGCTTTCTGCCCTACGCCGGGCAGGAGAACCATTCTCCCTGACGCCCGGCGTACTCATGCAGCAATCGCTGGTGTCCTCCGGAACCATGACGAACCGCATCGATCGACTGGAAGAACGCGGACTGGTACGCCGCTGCGCTCACCCGGAGGACCGCCGTGCCATCCTGGTGGAACTCACCGAGGACGGAAAAAGGCACGCCGATGCCGCGATAACCAAGCTGATGGCTACGGAACGGGATTGGCTGGGCGACCTTTCCGAAGCGGATGTGAATGAATTGGCGCGCCTGTTGCGAGCCGTACTCCTCCCTTTCGACGCCCAGTCACGCTAGGAGACCTGCGAGGGTTGTTTCTCCTCGACCCGCGTCACCACTTTGATAGGGTCAGCCTGGGGAACATCGTCAGGAGCTACAGCCAGTACAGATTTCGGCTCGATTCGCAGCGCCACGCGTTGTCCCTTCGTGACCATCATGGATTCCGAAGGGGTAATCTGAGCCGTCAACGTGATTCCCGATGGCATCTCTACCTCAACTTTCGCGGTCGATCCCAGGAAAGTCAGGTTTTTCACCACTCCTTGATTGGCTAATCGGGGGGCGTGTGGCTGCACCATCTCCAGCTGTACAGATTCGGGACGCACCAAAATCGTGGCCTCCCCGTTGGTGCGTTTCGTTGAGGCTTTCAGAATCGGAATTTCTTGGTCTCCTACGAAAGCCGAACCATTCCGTATCACAGCGGGAATACGGCTGGATTCACCGATGAAAGTCGCCACAAATTCGTTGGCGGGTTCGTTGTATAGCTCCCAGGGCTCAGCGATTTGTTGCAACTTGCCGTCTTTCATCACACCGACCCGGTCGGCCACAGCCAAAGCCTCCTCCTGGTCATGCGTCACGAACAAAGTTGTCAAACCGGACTGCAGCTGAAGCCGGCGGATTTCTCCACGCAACTGCACCCGCACTTTGGCATCCAAAGCCGAGAGCGGCTCATCGAGAGCCAACACCGCGGGCCGCAACACCAACGCTCGCGCCAGGGCCACCCGCTGCTGCTGCCCTCCAGACATTTGATGAGTGTACTTATCAGCTTGGTTAGCCAGACCCACCATCTCCAGGGCGTCCATAGCCTGGCGAGCCCGACGTTTAGAGTTGACTTTGCGTACCGTCAGACCGAACTCCACGTTCTGGCGCACCGTCATATTGGGAAACAGGGAATACTGTTGAAACACCATGGCCATATTTCGCTTTGCTGCGGATGTGTGGGTGATGTCTCGCCCGTTGACCACAATCTGGCCCGAATCAATCTGCATCAAGCCTGTCAGAGCCCGCAACGCGGTCGTTTTCCCGCATCCTGAGGGTCCCAGCAGCACGACCAGTTCTCCACTGTGGAATTCACAGTTGAAATGATCCAGAGCCTTGGTGTGTCCGTATTGTTTGTTAAGGTCCCGAAGTTCAACCTCGGCACCGACAGCCTCATTTGGCATTTTTCTCTCTCTTCTTTTTCAATTCGTAGCTCACGATTTCCAACATCATCAACACCACGATGCCAAACACCATGGTCAACAGAGCCAGTGCGGTAGCGGTCATAGAGTCGTCTTGCCCCAACTGGAATATGGCGACCTGCAGGTTGTTGCGGTTCAACAGCGATGCAATGGTGAACTCTCCCAGCACCACGGAAATCGTGATGAAGGATGCGGCTCCAATGGCTCCACGAAGGTTGGGGATAATGACTTTGAACATGACCGTTGGCCACGGCGCCCCTAGGGAACGCGCGGCTTCAACCAGAGTCTTTACCGGAATCGTCGAGAACCCGGCATCGAGCGCCCGATACGCGAATGGCAGCGCCAAGATGGTGTAGGCAAACGCCAGCCAGATTGGATCCGTGTTTAGCACGTTAATCGAAATAAAGCGGTATATCGGTCCTAAACCCACCACCAGCACAATGGCCGGAATCGCGAGGGGAAGCAGACAGATAAACTCCACTATGCGAGACAGCTTGGAAGGTCGGATTTTTAGCGCCAGCATAGTTGGTAACAGCAACGCCAACATCAGCACCACGGTAAATACGCTCAATCCCAAGGAATTTAGCACGCCATTCCACAAAATCGACATATCCGCCCCGGAGGCGGTGGTTCCTGACAAACTAAAGATAGACTGCCAAGCCCCGCCTGACCACGCCCCGGTAAGCGGAAACCGCACCGAAAAAATTAACATACCTAACAGTGGTATAAATAAAAACAGCAGTACGGCGACGAGGATGACCCACTGGTAAATGGCTACGCCTACGTCTGCAGGCCGCTTCCGGCTTGTGCGTTGAGGCGCAGCCTCGAGAGAGGGCACAGTCAACGCATCCTCCGGCTTAGAATCTACGGAATCCATGAGTTTCACTCCCATTTCGCCGTCCTCTGTTGCAGTTGCGCATAAGCTGTCATCACCACAGCCACTACGATTACCATCAACAGGGCGAGAGACTGCGCGAACCCGTTTTGACCGACATCTTGCTCGTTGCGCAGCGCGCTTTGAATCATCAGTGGCACCAGGATGGAGCGCTGCGTAAACAGTGCTGCCGCGGTCGCGTAGGCGGAAAATGCGTTGGAAAATAGCAGCAAAAAGGCGCCGAGGAATCGCGGCCACAGAATCGGTCCCGCCACCCGGAACCAATAATCCCAAGTCGAGCCGCCCAAGTTCAGGGTTGCTTCCTTCCACTGGGGACGCAGCGAGTCCATCGCCGGCAGAAACACGATAATCATCAGGGGAATCTGGAAGTAGCAGTACACCAATACCAGTCCCGGCAGAGAGGCCAACCAGTTAGGATTGAGTTGAATTCCTGTAGTCGCAAACAGAATCTGAGTACCGATACCGTTAATCCCGATAGTAGCGATGAAGGCAAACGCCAGCATGACCCCGCCGAACTGAGCCAATACCGAAGACACAGCATTGATTAAGCGGCGCAGCAAACCGGTTTGGCTGGAACGAGCCACCAAGGCGTAGCATGCCAGTGCCCCTACCACGGCTCCAATCAGAGCCGATGCGATAGAAACAAAAACCGAGGTACCCAAGGATTCCAAGGTGTTCTGTTCTCCCAAACGAGCCAGGTTTTTCAGAGTGAATCCCCCTTGCGCGCTGGTGAAAGCTCCCGAAATCACGATAGCGGTGGGCGTGAGCAAGAATATCGCCACATAGAGGAAAAACGGGATTGTGACCAGGTTCGTGGACTTGCGCCGCCGCGCTGACGAGGGATACCAGGTCTTTGGCTCGGCTTGTAACTGTCCGCGCCAGTCAGTCTCTTCGTTGACCTCTGACTTCTGATTCGTAGGCACGAGCCGGGAGCCCGGATCGGTATCCGAGCTCCCTGGCCGTGTATCTTCTTGAAAAGACTTAGTTGCCAATAGCCTTGTCCCAGTTCTGCTGCAACCAACTGGTGATTCGAGCTGAATCATCTGGGCTGTAAGTCAACGGAGGTTGAGAGGTTTCAATCAAGGTGGCTTTAGCCTCGGCATCAATAGTGCCGTCCTTTTCCATCTGTTCCATCAGCACCGGCATTGCCCCACCCTTCATCCACAGGTTCTGGGCTTCCGGAGTGTAAAGGAATTCCTGCCACAAACGTGCGGCCGCCGGGTGAGGAGCTTCCTTGTTGATGGCCTGCTGGTAGTAACTGCCGACCTCGGTGCCGGGGAACACGATGACGCTCCAATCAACTCCCTGACCCTTTAAGCGGTCACGAGTCGAAATTTGGTTATAAGACCAGTCGAACACCGCGGCGGTCTGGCCGGAATCGATGGTAGCCGAGGTCACATCAATGGTGTTCAAGTTGCCGATGCTCTTGAGTTCTTTAAAGAAATCCAGACCCGGCTGGAGGTTTTGCAAATCCCCACCATTGGCCAGATTCGCCATAATAAAGCCATTGAATGCCGCCCCGGCTTCCGCGGGTTTGCCGTTGAGCGAGACGACGCCGGCAAACTTCGGGTCTTTCAAGTCCTCGATGGACTTGACATCACCGTACTTGGTCTTATTCCAGCCCAGAGACATCACACCGGTGTAATCAGGGGTAAAGAGCTTGTCTTTATTCTTAAGTTTCGGATCGATTTGTGCCGCCCCTTGAGTTTCATACGCCGCGAAATACTGGGTGGAATCCACTGCTACGGCTAAACCAACGTCAACGGTGTCCGGAGCTTTATCCGTCCCGGCGTTCGTCTTAATGGCATCAATTTCTTCTTTCGAAGACGCGTTGGGGCTCTGTTCGTTTACGGTGATTTCGGGATATTTATTTTTGAACGCCTCAATCACTCCCCCCCAGTTTGACCAGTCGTGCGGCAACGCGATGAGGTTCAACTGACCTTCTGCCTTCGCTGCTTTTTCCAGTCCTTCCATTCCGCCAAAATCATCGATGGAAACGGCTGCCTGGTACTTCGTCTTGTCTGCGGCGCTTTCCGCATTTGCCGCGCTGCTACCGCAAGCCGTCAATCCTAACGCGGCGCTGACCAGGATTGCAGTGCCTGCCATCAGAGAAAATGTCTTGTTCAAGGGTTTTCCTTTCCTGAAACTTTATTAGCGTCTCTAGGTTAGGAAACTCGCGTTAGGACTTACCTGCTTAATTTGTTAAAACTAGGTAAGTTTACCTTTTCACTGGTTAAAACTCGCGGATTCAGAGTCTGGGGTATCCCCTCTTGCCGGCCCGGTAGCACTGAAAACTCGCGCTACCAAAGGGTGAGCGCCAAGCCTCGCCGCTACGTTTTCTTGGGAGGGCGCGTCTGGGCACAGAGCGGCGATGGTCGGACCAGAACCTGAAACTATGGCTTTCAAAGCTCCGGCCTGCTCTGCCGCGGCGATAACTTGTGATAGTTCAGGGAAAATGCCGAGGGCAGCGGCCTGCAAATCGTTGTGGAGGTATCCGGCCAGCTCGGCGACGTCCCCGTCCAGTGCAGCCACAAAGTCTGGTGAGAGCGTAGCGGGCAGCGGTTGCGGATCAGGAATCAACCGGTCGAAGGCCCCAAAGACTTTGGGGGTGGACAGTCCCCGGGGGAAAACCGCCAAGACCCAATAACATTTTGTACCGCCCGGTAAACTCAGCATTTTATCTCCGAAGCCGAGCCCCAAGGCATTTCCACCGGTTAACCCGAAGGGCACGTCCGCACCTAGTTTCGCCCCCAGAGACTGCAGCTCAGCGAGGGTGAATCCCAGTTGGTAAAGCGCGTTCGCCGCGTAGAGCACGCCGGCGGCATCGGCTGACCCTCCAGCCATACCTCCCGCCACCGGAATATTTTTCTCAATCTTAATGCTGGTGGGGGGCACTTCGGCACCGTTTGCACGCAAGGCCTGAATCGCTTTGAGTGCCAGATTTTGCGGCCCGTCCAGGTTCTTCGGTCCGGTCAGTCCCGGCGCCAACACAGTCTGAACCACATCCGTTTTGCCTGAAATACGAGACCTCACAGTCAAGCACTCTCCAAGATCCAGGCCCTGAAATACCGTCAATATCTCGTGTCGGGGCTGGTTCGGGGGTCGCTCCCCCACTCGGAGCAGCAGGTTGACCTTTCCAAGAGCAAAGACTTTGAGACGTCGCCCCGGTTCATTTTCAAGGATTCTCACTCCACTCATTTTGTATCGCTCGTTCCATAAAGTTTTGCAGCCGCGATTTTCGTGAAATCTGTGACACTGAGGCGTTCGGCGCGTAATCCGGGCGTTACGCCAGCTGCCTCGAGTAAAGCCGCGGCCGCATCAGGGGAACCGGCGTATTTAGCCAAAGACTGCCGCAAGGTCTTGCGTCGCTGTGAAAAAGCCGCGTTTACCGCCGCGAACACTTCCTTCCGTAACGTTTCGATTGCCTCATCCGTCAAGCCTGCTGCGCTCAGTTTCAGGTCCTCCTTGAGTCGCTGACGAACCTCTAAACGCTGAAAATCCACCACGGCTGAATCCACATTCGGGGCCGGATAGAACACATTTCGCCCTACTTTGAAAGCACGTTTAGCACTGCCCCACCAAGCCAGTTTTACGCTCGGCGCCCCGTACGCTGCGTCAGCGACTCCAGCCACCCAACGGTCAGCCACTTCAGCTTGCACCATGACCAGAGCACCTTCCAGACCTGGCAATACTTCCAAAAAATGCAGCAGCAGGGGGGTGGCCACATTGTAGGGCAGGTTCGCGACCAACTGGCGCGGCACAGCCCATCCCTCGGGGAGGTCCAGGTCGGATACGCCGCTAATCTCGAGAGCGTCTTGCGTCATGACGCACAAGTTTGCGCTATTCGCACCGTGTTGTCTCATTGTCACCGGTAGGGCGGCAGCCAAGCGCGGATCAATCTCAATGGCGATGACTTTGCAATCCTGTTCCAACAAAGCCAGGGTCAAAGAGCCCAATCCCGGACCAATTTCCACCACAGTATCGCCTGGGGTAACTCCCGCTGCTGCCGCGATACGCCGCACAGTTCCGGGATTGGTAACGAAATTCTGACCCTTTTTCTTGCTCGGAGACACCTCTAGAGCAGCACAAAGCTCAATGATGTCGCGCGCACCTAACAACAGCACCTCGAAATTTTAGCGCAGACCGAGCTTCCTGGAGCACGCCGGCCACTGTCCCCAACCGGAACGCGCTTGCAGAATCTGAGCCCGGTGAGTCTGTTCCTCCGCCGAAGCCTCAGACGGCAAACCAGAACCCCCTACAGATCGCCAAGTCGGTAGCGTGAACTGGTACATTCCGTAAAAACCATTGCCCGTGTTCGTATCGGGACGCCCGCCAGCTTCGCAAAATGCCAGTTTGCTCCAGACGTCGCCGGTCGCAGCGATAGGTTGAGAGGCGGGACGTTTCTTGGTGCCGACCGTAACTTTTTCGTTAACCGGTTGGGTCACGATTTTTTCGCTCAAGGTTTCTTCGGAGGAAACCACACCGTCAATACTGCGCACCTTCTTGGTGATTTCTTTTACCCCGGCAACGCCTTTTTGTGTCACGACCTTCTCGTCAGTGAACTTTGAATCATCATTGGTGGTTTCGGTTTCAAACTGAATCGGTTCGCTGGTCGTGACGTTTTCTTCCGTGATGCGCTGCACCTGCACAATCGGCGCCGCACCGGGATTAAACAGCACTTGGACGACATCCAAGCCAGTCAGCTCCACTTTGTTGCGAGCGAGGATGTCCTCTGGGGTAATGTCGGACTTCGCGGCTTTCATCTGGGAGGTAGCCCCATCGTGAACCAACTGATAGACCTCGCCAGGAGCAAAGAGAGCCAGGGGCATACCTTGTAAATCCTTGCCGCTGGTGCCCACAAATTGCACCGCTTGCCCCTCCCAAAGAGCCTTAATCGCCGCGCTCGCCGATTTTTCGGTCGTGTCTACATCTTTCCTGACGTCATTAACGATGACGGTTAGCCCCCGAGAGCTTTCGATAGTAATCTTCATCCCGTTCTTGACGGCGGTTTTAGGTTCGGGGATGATGGAGTCTTTAGCACTGAAATTCACGCCGTTTTCAGTCAGTAAATCGGATACGGTTGCCCCCCAGCCCCCGAGTTCTTGGACTTTTCCGTCTGCCACCACGGTTGCGGTTTTATGCGCCATCGCAAATGCAGTGCCGATGCCCGTACCCAATACCAACGTGGCAACCAATGCACCAACGAGGGGTGCAAAAAACTTTCGAGGACCTCGAACCGGCTTAGCTTTGAGGTGACGCGGGGCTCGTTTGGGGGATACGCTCATAATCGCAGTGTTCTCTTCCATCAACAAAAATGTTATCGATTCGTTATATTTTTGTCCAGCTCGTTATCTATTGTACACCTTTAGTTGACAAAAACCACTACTTTCACAATTTTAACTTTTCTAACATTAAGGAGCTGACCTGCATAAATCCTAAAACTCGTAGACCGCGGCGGCGTTACGAAAAGTTTGTTCTCGCAGTTCCTCGCTCGTGACCTGAGTCAGTTCCGCCAAGAAGTCCGCGGTGTGTCCAATCAGATAAGAAGCGTTGGGCTGGCCTCGATAGGGCTGTGGTGTCAGATACGGGGCATCCGTTTCTATGAGGCGCAGATGTGCCGGCATTGCGAGGGCTCCAGCTTGGATACCTTGGTTGGCATGGTAGGTAACGTTCCCCGCAAAAGACGCATACCAGCCATTTTCTGCCAAAGTTTCGGCCAACTCAGCGTCTCCGGAAAAGCAATGAAAAACCGTTTTTCGTGGCGCCCCACAGTGCAGCAGCATTGCTACGCAATCCCGATGAGCGTCACGGTCATGAATTTGCAGGGGCAGATCCAGAGCCTTCGCCAACTCGATATGCGCTGCAAATGCTTGCTTTTGCGCTTCCTTGCCCGTTTCGGCAGTGCGAAAATAATCCAAGCCGGTTTCTCCGATGGCTACCACTGCCTCGGGAAAATCACGGGCTGCTCGTTCCACCGCCGCCAAAGCGTCGTCGAGGGGCGTTTCCTGCCAGGGTTCACGCGTTTGTACCACGTTATCCGGTGCCGTATCCAAAATCCCCAAGTGACGCGGGGCGTCGTTGGGGTGAACCGCCACCGCAAACCGCACGATTTCAAAAGCGGAACCGGAGAAGCGTTCGCGGCCATCACTCAGCACCTGAACTTCTGGAAGGCTGCACAGAGAGACGACGACACGTTGAACTCCGGATTGTACCGCCCGTTCCATTTGTTCTTCTGCACTGAGCCGCACCCCAGAGGAATCGCTGACATAGTCCCCCGGCAGCAAAGGTAGGTGCGTGTGATTGTCAAACAATCTGCCAGTACCAAACGGCCTTTCTCCGCCGTCAAAAGGCTGGCCGCTCACCGGTACGGGCGGCCACACCTTTGGCTTTGACTTGCGTTTACTCACCAGCGTCCTCGCAACTTCGTATTACTTATGCAGCAGATTCGCGTAACGTTCGTGTTCTTCCTCAACGACAGACTCGTCTAGCTTCTGGAATACCGGGGCCGGTTTCGGCACCGCTTGCCCCACCTGTACCGGATGACGCTCCCACGTCGGTGCATGGCGATAATCTCCGGTAATGATTGGGTAAGTGCGGTCGCTCCCGTCCTCGTTTTTCACATCCAAGTCGACGACTTCCTCGATACGCGGCAGTGGCGCCACCTTCCCGGCTCCACCCAGGACTTTGTCGATGGCGTTGGATGAAGTCGGCAAGAATGGCGACATCATCAGGTTCAAATCCGTCACCACCTGGGCTAGAACGTGCAGAATTGTTCCTAGCCGTTCCCGCTGTGACTCGTCTTTTAGCTTGAAGGGTTCAGTGGTGGCGACGTAACGGTTAGCCTCCCCCACCAGACGCATAATCTCCGCTAGAGCAGCCTTTTGGTGATGGCTTTCGATGAGGCCACCCACCGTTTCGAATCCGGCACCGACAGCATCTAAAAGTTCCTGATCCTCAGCCGTAAAATCACCGGCCGGAGGAATCTCGCCAAATTTCTTTGAAATCATGGACGCTGTGCGGTTTACCAGGTTACCCCAAGCAGCCACCAATTCAGAGTTCGTACGCCGCACGAACTCGCTCCAAGTAAAATCAGAATCCTGATTTTCCGGTCCCGCCGCAGAAATAAAATACCGCAACGCATCAACTTGGTAGCGGGACAGCATATCGCGCACATAAATGACAATTCCACGCGAGGAAGCAAACTTCTTGCCTTCCATAGTCAAAAATTCTGAGGAAACCACCTCGGTGGGCAGGTTCAGAATTCCTAAGTCCCCAGGTTGACCGCCCAAGTCTCCGCGCCCGTTGTAACCCAGCATTTCGGCGGGCCAAATCTGGGAGTGAAACACGATATTGTCCTTGCCCATAAAGTAGTACGACAGGGCCTCGGGGTCATTCCACCACTGCCGCCAATCTTCCGGGGACTTACCAAAACGACGTGCCCACTCAATGGAAGCCGAGAGGTAACCGATTACCGCGTCAAACCAGACATAGAGACGCTTAGGCTGATCCTCCCATCCGGGAATGGGGATACCCCAGTCAATGTCACGAGTCATAGCTCGCGGTTTAATGTCTTTTAAGAAGTTCTTGGAGAACTTGATGACGTTGGGCCGCCAATTGCCATTCTTTTCCCGGTCATCGAGCCACTCGTTCAAGGCTTGGGCGAGAGCCGGTAAATCCAAGAAATAGTGGTCGGTCTCAACGAATTCCGGAGTCTCGCCGTTAATCTTGGAACGCGGGCGAATCAGGTCGGTGGGATCGAGCTGGTTGCCGCAGGCATCGCACTGATCCCCGCGAGCTCCTTCCGCCCCGCAAATGGGGCAAGTTCCCTCAATATAGCGATCGGGAAGGGTTCGACCAGTGGAAGGAGAAATCGCGCCCCGGGTAGTCTGCACCTTCATATAGCCGTTATCTCGTACCACTTTGAACATGGCACGAACAGTCTCGTAGTGATTGCCCGTGGTGGTGCGAGTAAACAAATCGTAAGACAGACCCAGCTGACACAAGTCCTCGACAATAGCCCGATTGTTCTTGTCCGCCAATTCCCGCGGGGTCAGCCCGGCAGCCTCGGCTGCAACCAAGATTGGCGTGCCGTGTTCGTCTGTACCGGACACCATCAGGACATCGTGACCACGCATCCGCATATAGCGGGAAAAAACGTCTGAGGGGATTCCGAAACCAGCAACGTGTCCAATGTGACGCGGGCCATTAGCATAGGGCCAAGCGACGGCAGAAAGTATATGAGTCATGACTCTATCCTAACGCCGCCGGTAAGTTCCTCAGATCCAATACGCCCACTTCATGTTGGGATTATTGAGCCACATCCGCCACCCATAGTGGTCTTCGGGAATAGGCATACCAGTCCAGATAGGGAAAAAGAACACTGCTGCCAAGGAAATAAACACCACAATCACCAGGGCAGTGATGAACTCGCCTGATGAAACCTGACTAGAATCTGGCACCAGATTGTATCGACCGGTCCAATTTTGGTCTTTGGTGATCCGCCAAGCCCCCATCAGCAAACCCAACAGGTACACCACAGCCATAATCATGAAAGGAGAGATAACCACCGTGTAAAAGGTGAATATGGTCCGATTTGAATACACCAACCAAGGCAGCCAAGTGGCCATATAACCAGCAAAAATCAGCCCCGCACGCCAGTCGAGGAACCCGAAAGCCGCCACAATAATCAGGAAGAACGCCACAAATCCGACCCACCATAGCACCGGGTTACCCAAAGAGTTGACCGCCTCAATGCATCTGCCGGATCCACAGTCTCCCGGCACTTCTTCGTAATAAAACGAGGTGGGACGCAGCTGCAAAAGCCAGCCCCACGGGTTAGCCATGTAGGGGTGGGTGGCGTCTAGGTTGGTATGGAAAATGAAAATTTGGCGATGATAATCGAGCCAATCCGCTACCAAACCGCGATTGGTGTGACCCCACGCTTGAGAATGGGTAAACCATCCCATCCAAGAAATTACGTAGGTTAGGAAGGCAATCGGCACCAGGTTCACGAAAGCAGGAATCCCTCCGGTCAGGACAGACGACCCAATCCATCGCGGTTCAGTGCGCCACCTGGCGGATAGCTCTCTGATAAATACGAAAATCCCAAAGACCGCCACGACATAGAGCCCCGACCATTTCACACTCATGGCCAACCCGAAGGCTATGCCCGCCACGAAAAGCCACGGCCGCCACCAGTAGCTCGGCCCCCAAGACAGCGCAAAGCGAGAAAAGTCCGGGGCGATTCCAGAGCTGGATGTCCGGCGCTTGCTACCGGGCGAAGTTTTTGCTCCCGCAGTGTCCCGCGGCCGTCGACGCAACTGTTCAGTGTGTCTGGCCGCATCGATGTCTTGGAGGGCAGCAATGAGTCGGGGACGGTAGCTGAGTTGATCGCGAACGACGCACAGCACCCCCAGAAGGATAAACATTTCCAGGATAATGTCGAGGATAGCGGTGCGGGACAGAGCAATTTGTACTCCGTCTAAACCCATCAGAACGGAGGCGAGAGTGGCCATTTTGGCGTTACCAAACAGCTCCCAAACGATGCGCCCCACCAGGTAGACCGCCACCGCGCCCGCCACGCAGACCGCGATGCGCCACCCAAAAGGTTGATTGCCGAACAGCTTAATTCCCAGTCCAATCAGCCACTTTCCCACGGTGGGATGGACCACGAATGAACCTTCCAGCGGAGTTTTGAAGTTCCCGGTGATAAAGGTGGCATCGTAATCTTTGGGCCACTGCACTTCGTAGCCGCGCTTAATCAGGCCGTAGGCGTCTTTGACATAATAGGTTTCGTCAAAAACCAGGGTTTTGATTGCGCCCAGACGTACCACTCGAGTCAAAAACACCAGAAGAGCCACCACCAGGGGTCCCAGCCAACCCCAGAGGTATTCCCGCTCCCCGCGTTGGGGCCGAGCTCGGAAAGCACGACCCAAGAAGGCCGGTCGGTTCCTCCCCGGACGCAGCAGCAGGGCCAGGCCGGATGCGGGAGCGTTTCGGTACTCCGTGGGTGCGGGTCGAGGTGGGATATTCACGCCCTCAAGTTTAATGGAAGAATGGAATGGTGAGCATGGATTATCCCCCGGTGTTTGAGGAAGTAAACCTGGTTTTGGCCGGAACTCCAATCGGAAATGTCGGCGATAGCTCACCCCGTCTACGCGAGGCGCTTCGCACCGCTGACATTGTGGCTTGTGAAGATACCCGTCGGACCCGCGACTTAACTCGCCGCCTGGGAGCCGAAATATCCGCCCGCCTATTGGCTTACCATGAGCATAATGAAGCGGCGATAACCCCGGAATTGTTGAGCCTAGCCCGCGATGGTAAACGGGTTCTGCAGGTTTCAGATGCGGGAATGCCGGGAATTTCAGACCCCGGGTTTCGCCTGAGCCAAGCTGCCGCAAAGGCTGGAATACCGTTTACGGTTCTCCCCGGGCCTTCCGCTCCGCTCCTAGCTTTAGTGGGTTCGGGTTTGCCTACGGATTCTTTCACCTTCGTGGGATTCTTACCACGCAAAGCCACCGCTTTGTACCAGACGTTACAATCTCTTGCGGCTCGCAGCGAGTCCCTGATTTTCTTGGAGTCGCCCCGCCGGACCATCGAGACGCTGGACGCTATGGTCCAGGTTTTCGGCCCCAATCGGCCAGCTGCACTAGCGCGAGAACTGACGAAAACTCATGAAGAATTCATCAGGGGCACCTTGGAAACTGTGCATTCCGAGTTGTGCTCACGCCCCGAGGTTTTAGGCGAAATCGTTATCGTCGTCCAAGGGGCACCCGCCGGGGGCCAGGCTGAACCCCCGACACAGCACCTCGAGAAAATGGAACAGCTGGTACACCAAGGGGTGAAGGCGAAAGCGGCGGCCAAGCTCATTGCGACCTGGTTCGGGGGTTCCGCTAATGAACTTTTTTCCTCATATCTTGAGGGGAAACGCGACTAAGCCCAGACTCCGGGTATGACGGCTGCGCAGCGGGGACATTGTCCCGACTCTCCAACCGTGTTTTCGCAAACATCAAACCAGTCCCGCACGATGAGTGCAGTTCCGCACCCGGGACAAAACGTGGTTCCCCCCTCACGGTCGCGTATGTTGCCGATATAGACAAACCGGACTCCTTCGCTTCGCGCAATTTCCCGCGCTCGTTGCAGTGTTATTGCCGGGGTTCGCGGCACATCGCGCATCTTCCAGTCGGGATGGAAAGCCGAGAAATGCAGTGGAACGTCCGGTCCAACATTGTCTACTATCCACTTCGAAAGCTTTTGAATTTCCTCGTCATAATCATTGTGACCAGGGATTAACAGCGTGGTCAGTTCCACCCAGCACTCGGTTTCGTTGCATACATAAGCGATAGTTTCCAACACGTCGTGCAAATGAGCGCCGGTCAAATGCCAATAGAAATCTTCAGTAAACCCCTTTAGATCGAGGTTCGCCCCATCCATTTCCGCATACATCTCCCGCCGTGGCTCGGCACTGATATACCCGGCGCTCACCGCTACTGTCCGCAGCTTCTCGACGTGGCAGGCCCTGGCGGTATCTATGGCGTATTCGGCAAAAATCGTGGGATCGTTGTAGGTGAAAGCGACCGATTGTGCCCCGTAGTGCACCGCCAAATCCGCGATTTCCCCAGGACTGACAGCCGTGGTTAAACGGTCGTTTTCCCGGGCTTTGGAGATGTCCCAGTTTTGGCAAAACCGGCAGTTCAGGTTACATCCTGCCGTTCCGAAGGACAGCACTTGAGAACCTGGCAGGAAATGGTACAGCGGCTTTTTTTCGATGGGATCGAGCCCCAAACCGGAACAGCGCCCGTAGGTATCCAACACCATTTTCTGACCTTGAGCCATCCGGGTATAGCAAAATCCTCTTTGTCCATCGCGCAACGTACAGGCACGGGGGCATAAGTTGCAGCGAATTCGGCCGTCCTCACGCAAAGTCCACCACTTTGCGACTCGGTCTCGACTTTTCGTGTCAGTAGTTTCAGACCCATCGTCCATAAATCAACCTTAGACTGAAACCATGAAAATTTTTGCGCACCGAGGTCTGAACCGGAAAGCACCGGAAAACACGATGACCGCCTTCCGACTGGCTCACGAAGCCGGTGTGGAATGGATAGAAACTGACGTCGATATTCTGGGAGACGGCACCGCTGTTATCCTGCACGATTCCACGTTGGACCGCACCACAGACCACAGCGGTTCAATGTATGACCTGAAGTTCTCGGACCTCGGTGAGATTTCTGCGGGAGCAAAATTCGGTGACGGCATCAGTTACCACCACGAAAGAATTCCCCTCCTCACCGACCTATTGGCGTTCCTCAGAGAAACCCATATGAAGTGCAATCTGGAAGTGAAATCTAACGAGGCTGGCGGTGCGATGTCTCGTCTGTTGATTGACACTGTTTTACGCGAAATCCGGGACGTACAGCCTGAAGATTTGTTCATCAGCTCGTTCAATCACGTATTTCTGTACCAGATTCACCAGCAACGTCCCGATCTACAGCTGGCCTGCTTATTTACTAAAGAGTGTCTGTGGTATGACGCGATTAGCCGCTGCGAACAGGTCGGCGCCACGGCGATTCATCCCGAGGACAGCGGACTCACCGCCGAAATAACTCGGCGTCTCAAGGACGCGGGGCTACAGATAAACGTTTGGACCGTCAACGATCCTTCCCGCGCTCGTGAACTCGCCAGTTGGGGAGTCGATGGAATTTTTACTGATATAGCTGATGAGATGCGCGCAGCTTTGGACCACTGAGTGACCCTGAGTTACCCTTCCGTCAGGCTCCCAGTAAATCCGCCAAAGCGGTCAAGCATTGGGAAGCTCCGCCTTCGATACGCAGGTCCGCCGCCCGGTCGTACATGGTGCGCCCCCGATTGATGATGACCAACGGAGCTCCTTTTGCTAATCCGGCCTGCATCACATAAGTCGCCGTCCCCACTACCAGCGAAGAACCGACTACCACCACTACGTCTGCCTTTGCCGCAGCTGCATATGCCTGGGACATCACATCTGCGGGAAGTAACTGCCCAAAAAACACGACAGCCGGTTTCAGCAATCCGCCGCAACGCTCACAAGGCACGGTTTTGAACGTGCAGGCCTCAGCGGCTTTCCGGTCCGCCACCGCCAGAATAGCGACGTGTGCGGGATCCAGGTCAAGTGGATAATCCGGGTTTGCTTCGGTGAGTCGTTCATGCAGCGCCTGCCTGTCGGTCACTTCCCCACAATCCACGCATTCCACGCGCACGAAAGAACCGTGCATCTCATAGACTTCCTGGCATCCAGCTTTCAGGTCTAGGCCGTCAACGTTTTGGGTAGCGATGCCGGTCAGCAGCCCGGCACGTTCCAGTCTCGCTTGCGCTAGATGTGCAGGAGCAGGGTCAAGGGACAACATGGTTTGCCAAGTCTGGTGGTTGCGAGCCCAGACCCAGCGCTGCCACACCGGGTCACTCACAAACTGGTCGTATTCCACCGAGGGAATCTCGGTGTTGCCTTTACCGCGATAATCAGGAATGCCGGTGTCGGTGGACATGCCCGCCCCCGTGACCAGCACGGTCTTTTTCCCTCTCATCCATCCCGCCAAAGTTTCCAGCTGTTGACGTGTCATTTCATCAAGATTGTCGAGGTTGCTCACGTTTCCATCCTACGCCGAGCAGCTCGCTCCGAAGCCGGGTTGGTGGGGTTCTCTAGTTGGGGTGGGTGTTTAAATGGGTTTCGCCCCCC